>NZ_JAUZVD010000007.1:0-1282 GCF_031844385.1 Microbacterium sp. ARD32 | reverse complement strand
CGGGCGTGAGGAACGAACTGGTGACAGGTTCGGTTTAGGCCGCCAGTGTGAGCGGCTCGGCTAGTTTGGCTTCGAACTCGATGGGCGTCAAGCCGCCGAGGGTGTCCTGGGCGCGCTGGCGGTGATACTTCCGCTCGATCCACACGACAATCGCGAGCCGGAGTTCCTGCCGGGTCGTCCACCGCTGCTGGTTGAGGACGTTCGTCTGCAGCAGCGACCAGAACGACTCCATGGCGGCGTTGTCTCCGGCGGCGCCGACGCGACCCATCGATCCGACCATGTCATGACGGCGCAGCTCGCGGGCCATCGCCCTGCTGCGGAACTGGCTGCCCCGGTCAGCGTGCAGGATGCACCCGGCGACCTCACCGCGACGAGAGACGGCGTTGCGGACGGCATCGACGGCGAGCTTCGCGGTCATCCGGTCGCTGATCGAGTAGCCGACTATGCGGTTGGAGAACACATCCTTGATCGCGCAGCAGTACAGCTTGCCTTCGCTCGTCCGATGCTCCGTGATGTCCGTGAGCCACAGCCGATTCGGGGCATCGGCGCGGAATACCCGCTGCACGTGATCGTCGAACACCGGCGGCCCGGCCTTCTTGCCCTTCCCACGTCGCCGGCGCTGCGCGGACGAGAGGATCCCGGCCTGCGAGCACAGCTTCCACGCCGTCCGCCGGCTCATCCGCCACCCCGCCCGACGGGCTTCGTCGGCAAGGTATCGATACCCGAACGTCGGGTCGTCGTGATGCGCGTCATGCAGCGCGTTGATCCGATACGCGCGGAGCACGTCCGCGTCCCGGACAGGGGCGCCTCTCTACCGGTAGTAGGGCTGTCTTGCGAGCTTGAGGACCCGACACGACACCGTCACGGGAATCCCCGCTTCGGCGAGCTCAGCAACGAGCGGGTACGTCATTTTGGGGAGCCGCCAAGGCGCAGGTTCGCCTGCGACAGATACGCCGCCGCACGGCGGAGGACCTCGTTCTCCTGCTCCAGCAACCGGATCCGTTTCTTCAGCTCCCGAGCCTCGGCCGCGTCCGCCGCGGTCTGGCCAGGTCGATTGCCGTCTTCGACATCGGCCTGGCGGAGCCAGTTCTGCAGGGTTGCTTCACTGATGCCGAAGTCGGTGGCGATCTGTTTGATGGTGACGCCGCTCTCGCGGCTGCGAGCGACCGCGACAACGTCTTCGCGGAACTCTCTGGGATAGGGACCGGGCATGATGACATCCTCCCCGTTAGCGCCTCCCGGCACTAACGATCAGTTGTCACCGATTCGTTCCTCACGCCCG
>NZ_JAUZVD010000006.1:0-5444 GCF_031844385.1 Microbacterium sp. ARD32 | reverse complement strand
TTGTGAAGTTGCCTTGCGCGTCCTGCTTTGTGGTGGGTGTGTGGGTGCGTCCGATCCTTGAGAACTCAACAGCGTGCACTTGTCAAATGCCAAATTATCCTCGTCCAGCCCTGTGGGGTTGGTTGAGAATTCCTTTGGATCAATTTATATGAATGTCAGCAATGATGTTCGTCTCTTTTGGTCATGATTGAACTCGCTGCCTGCATCGTTTTTCCCGGTGTGGGTGTGCATCTGTTTTTTACGGAGAGTTTGATCCTGGCTCAGGATGAACGCTGGCGGCGTGCTTAACACATGCAAGTCGAACGATGAAGCTGGAGCTTGCTCTGGTGGATTAGTGGCGAACGGGTGAGTAACACGTGAGCAACCTGCCCCTGACTCTGGGATAAGCGCTGGAAACGGCGTCTAATACTGGATATGTCCTATCACCGCATGGTGTGTGGGTGGAAAGATTTTTCGGTTGGGGATGGGCTCGCGGCCTATCAGCTTGTTGGTGAGGTAATGGCTCACCAAGGCGTCGACGGGTAGCCGGCCTGAGAGGGTGACCGGCCACACTGGGACTGAGACACGGCCCAGACTCCTACGGGAGGCAGCAGTGGGGAATATTGCACAATGGGCGGAAGCCTGATGCAGCAACGCCGCGTGAGGGATGACGGCCTTCGGGTTGTAAACCTCTTTTAGCAGGGAAGAAGCGAGAGTGACGGTACCTGCAGAAAAAGCACCGGCTAACTACGTGCCAGCAGCCGCGGTAATACGTAGGGTGCAAGCGTTATCCGGAATTATTGGGCGTAAAGAGCTCGTAGGCGGTTTGTCGCGTCTGCTGTGAAATCCCGAGGCTCAACTTCGGGCTTGCAGTGGGTACGGGCAGACTAGAGTGCGGTAGGGGAGATTGGAATTCCTGGTGTAGCGGTGGAATGCGCAGATATCAGGAGGAACACCGATGGCGAAGGCAGATCTCTGGGCCGTAACTGACGCTGAGGAGCGAAAGGGTGGGGAGCAAACAGGCTTAGATACCCTGGTAGTCCACCCCGTAAACGTTGGGAACTAGTTGTGGGGTCCTTTCCACGGATTCCGTGACGCAGCTAACGCATTAAGTTCCCCGCCTGGGGAGTACGGCCGCAAGGCTAAAACTCAAAGGAATTGACGGGGACCCGCACAAGCGGCGGAGCATGCGGATTAATTCGATGCAACGCGAAGAACCTTACCAAGGCTTGACATACACGAGAACGGGCCAGAAATGGTCAACTCTTTGGACACTCGTGAACAGGTGGTGCATGGTTGTCGTCAGCTCGTGTCGTGAGATGTTGGGTTAAGTCCCGCAACGAGCGCAACCCTCGTTCTATGTTGCCAGCACGTTATGGTGGGAACTCATGGGATACTGCCGGGGTCAACTCGGAGGAAGGTGGGGATGACGTCAAATCATCATGCCCCTTATGTCTTGGGCTTCACGCATGCTACAATGGCCGGTACAATGGGCTGCGATACCGTAAGGTGGAGCGAATCCCAAAAAGCCGGTCCCAGTTCGGATTGAGGTCTGCAACTCGACCTCATGAAGTCGGAGTCGCTAGTAATCGCAGATCAGCAACGCTGCGGTGAATACGTTCCCGGGTCTTGTACACACCGCCCGTCAAGTCATGAAAGTCGGTAACACCTGAAGCCGGTGGCCTAACCCTTGTGGAGGGAGCCGTCGAAGGTGGGATTGGTAATTAGGACTAAGTCGTAACAAGGTAGCCGTACCGGAAGGTGCGGCTGGATCACCTCCTTTCTAAGGAGCACTGCAGGACTTCGGTTCTGACAGAGCCCGATTCACACCGGATGTGTGTGACGGGAGCTCATGGGTGGAACATTTGACATGCCGTCAGCGCAGCTGACTCCAGTTAGTACGGTCTTCGGATCTGGAACGGTGGGGGATGTGTGCGGGCGGCTGCACGCTGTTGGGTCCTGAGGGACCGGGCCGGCCGTTGGGTCGAACCGAACCTCGTGGCCCTTGCTTCTGTTGCCGGTTGGTGATGGGGGTGGGGGACCGCCCGTACTTTGAGAACTACACAGTGGACGCGAGCATCTTAAAGAAAACCGAGCCGGATCTTTTCCTGGATCCGGTTCATCTCATGTGATTTCAAGTCTTTAAGAGCAAACGGTGGATGCCTTGGCATCTGGAGCCGAAGAAGGACGTAGCAATCTGCGATAAGCCTCGGGGAGTGGATAAGCACACTGTGATCCGAGGGTCTCCGAATGGGGAAACCCCGCCAGGCGTTTGTGCGACCTGGTGACTCCCGTCTGAATATATAGGGCGGGTAGAGGGAACGTGGGGAAGTGAAACATCTCAGTACCCACAGGAAGAGAAAACAATAGTGATTCCGTGAGTAGTGGCGAGCGAAAGCGGATGAGGCTAAACCGGGTGTGTGTGATAGCCGGCAGGCGTTGCATGCCCGGGGTTGCGGGACTTTTCTGATCATCCTGCCGGATGGTCGACGTGATGCGACTGCATAGACGAACCGTCTTGAAAGGCGGGCCGTAGTGGGTGCCAGCCCCGTAGTCGAAATGTTGTGCGCAGCGTGAAGAGTATCCCAAGTAGCACGGGGCCCGTGAAATCCCGTGTGAATCTGTCAGGACCACCTGATAAGCCTAAATACTCCCAGATGACCGATAGCGGACAAGTACCGTGAGGGAAAGGTGAAAAGTACCCCGGGAGGGGAGTGAAATAGTACCTGAAACCGTTTGCTTACAAACCGTTGGAGCCTCCCTAGCAGGGGTGACAGCGTGCCTTTTGAAGAATGAGCCTGCGAGTTAGTGATATGTGGCGAGGTTAACCCGTGTGGGGCAGCCGTAGCGAAAGCGAGTCTGAATAGGGCGATTCAGTCGCATGTCCTAGACCCGAAGCGAAGTGATCTATCCATGGCCAGGCTGAAGCGACGGTAAGACGTCGTGGAGGGCCGAACCCACTTAGGTTGAAAACTGAGGGGATGAGCTGTGGATAGGGGTGAAAGGCCAATCAAACTTCGTGATAGCTGGTTCTCTCCGAAATGCATTTAGGTGCAGCGTTGCGTGTTTCTTGCCGGAGGTAGAGCTACTGGATGGCCGATGGGCCTCACCAGGTTACTGACGTCAGCCAAACTCCGAATGCCGGTAAGTGAGAGCGCAGCAGTGAGACTGTGGGGGATAAGCTTCATAGTCGAGAGGGAAACAACCCAGACCACCATCTAAGGTCCCAAAGCGCGTGCTAAGTGGAAAAGGATGTGGAGTTGCTTAGACAACCAGGAGGTTGGCTTAGAAGCAGCCACCCTTGAAAGAGTGCGTAATAGCTCACTGGTCAAGTGATTCCGCGCCGACAATGTAACGGGGCTCAAGCACGCCACCGAAGTTGTGGCATTGACATTTTTGGTAGGCCTTCGTGGTCCAGCCGTGTTGATGGGTAGGAGAGCGTCGTGTGGCGAGTGAAGCGGCGGGGTGACCCAGCCGTGGACGCCACACGAGTGAGAATGCAGGCATGAGTAGCGAAAGACGTGTGAGAAACACGTCCTCCGGAAGACCAAGGGTTCCAGGGTCAAGCTAATCTTCCCTGGGTAAGTCGGGACCTAAGGCGAGGCCGACAGGCGTAGTCGATGGACAACGGGTTGATATTCCCGTACCGGCGAAGAACCGCCCCAGTCAATCCAGTGATGCTAAGTGTCCGAAGCCGCCCACCGGACCCTTCGGGGTCCACCGGGTGGTGGAGCACACGACCCTATGCTGGTGCGGCTAGCGTATTAACAGGTGTGACGCAGGAAGGTAGCCCAAGCCAGGCGATGGTTGTCCTGGTGCAAGCGTGTAGGCCGACTCCTAGGCAAATCCGGGAGTCATGATGGCTGAGACGCGATGCGGATGAAAAGTGGGTGATCCTATGCTGCCGAGAAAAGCATCGACGCGAGGTTCAAGCCGCCCGTACCCCAAACCGACTCAGGTGGTCAGGTAGAGAATACCAAGGAGATCGAGAGAATCGTGGTTAAGGAACTCGGCAAAATGCCCCCGTAACTTCGGGAGAAGGGGGGCCATCCGCTTATACCACCTTGCGTGGAAAAGGGCGTGGTGGCCGCAGAGACTAGTGGGTAGCGACTGTTTACTAAAAACACAGGTCCGTGCGAAGACGCAAGTCGATGTATACGGACTGACGCCTGCCCGGTGCTGGAAGGTTAAGAGGACCGGTTAGCCGCAAGGCGAAGCTGAGAATTTAAGCCCCAGTAAACGGCGGTGGTAACTATAACCATCCTAAGGTAGCGAAATTCCTTGTCGGGTAAGTTCCGACCTGCACGAATGGCGTAACGACTTCCCAACTGTCTCAACCGCGAACTCGGCGAAATTGCATTACGAGTAAAGATGCTCGTTACGCGCAGCAGGACGGAAAGACCCCGTGACCTTTACTACAGCTTGGTATTGGTGTTCGGTGTGGCTTGTGTAGGATAGGTGGGAGACTGTGAAGCGGATACGCCAGTATTCGTGGAGTCATTGTTGAAATACCACTCTGGTCACTCTGGATATCTAACTTCGAACCGTGATCCGGTTCAGGGACAGTGCCTGGTGGGTAGTTTAACTGGGGCGGTTGCCTCCCAAAGAGTAACGGAGGCGCCCAAAGGTTCCCTCAACCTGGTTGGCAATCAGGTGGCGAGTGTAAGTGCACAAGGGAGCTTGACTGTGAGACTGACAGGTCGAGCAGGGACGAAAGTCGGGACTAGTGATCCGGCAGTGGCTTGTGGAAGCGCTGTCGCTCAACGGATAAAAGGTACCTCGGGGATAACAGGCTGATCTTGCCCAAGAGTCCATATCGACGGCATGGTTTGGCACCTCGATGTCGGCTCGTCGCATCCTGGGGCTGGAGTAGGTCCCAAGGGTTGGGCTGTTCGCCCATTAAAGCGGTACGCGAGCTGGGTTTAGAACGTCGTGAGACAGTTCGGTCCCTATCCGCTGCGCGCGTAGGAAGTTTGAGAGGATCTGACCCTAGTACGAGAGGACCGGGTTGGACGAACCTCTGGTGTGCCAGTTGTTCCGCCAGGAGCACCGCTGGTTAGCTACGTTCGGGATGGATAACCGCTGAAAGCATCTAAGCGGGAAGCCGGCCTCAAGATGAGACTTCCATGGGCTTCGGCCCGAGAGGCTCCCAGCCAGACGACTGGGTTGATAGGCCAGATGTGGAAGCACGGCAACGTGTGCAGCTGACTGGTACTAATAAGCCGATGACTTGATAACACCTTCCTCTGCGAGGTGCACGCGTCCACTTTGTGGTTCTCGACGTACGGTCGGGAACCGACAACACACACGAATGTTGTTGTGTTGCCTGAAACGTCAATAGTGTTTCGGCGGCCATAGCGTGAGGGAAACGCCCGGTCACATTCCGAACCCGGAAGCTAAGCCTCACAGCGCCGATGGTACTGCAGGGGGGACCCTGTGGGAGAGTAGGACACCGCCGGACTTCT
>NZ_JAUZVD010000005.1:0-40071 GCF_031844385.1 Microbacterium sp. ARD32 | reverse complement strand
GCTGAGTCCCGAAGACCGGCAAGATATGGTTCCGGATGCGAGCGTCATACATGCGGTAGCTCGCGGGCTTGAGGTCGCCGTTGCTGTTCTTCTCTTCAAGCCAGTCGTACATACACTTCTCGACCGTAAGAAGCTCGTACTCGGGCGGCGTAGGCATCTTGTCAATGGACTCAAGCCCGTAGGCAACCCGTAGAGCCAGCACCTTCTCCTCAAGGCGCTCCCGTGCTGCCTGATAGCTCGTGGCCTGAACCGTTACTCGATGCTTCTTCTCACCAATGAGGATCTGCTTCGTTCCGCGGTAGTACGTCGTCGGTCGGCCGCTTTTGAGGGTGACCGTCACAGGGAAGACAGAACCCTCACCGTTGGGTCGCCGCCACGCTTTCGGGTTCTTGCGCGCATGCTTCTTGCGGTCGTTTGAAGCCGATTCAAGGGTTGGTTCAGGCGCTACGGGAGGCGTCGTGAGACCGTCAGGAGGAGTCATCATCATCATCGTGACGGGCCTAAACGGGCCGTGTCAACACAAAATGTCAACACAAGTTCTGGCGCGACACCGCCGATGACAACGAGAGAGGCGCATATTTCCGCGGAATTTGACTTCTCGACGGAAATATGCGCCTCAAGTGCGGTGACGGTGGGATTTGAACCCACGGTGGAGGGTTACTCCACACAACTTTTCGAGAGTTGCACCTTCGGCCGCTCGGACACGTCACCGTCGTCCAGCTTACGACACCCCGCGCCCCGCGCGCGAATCGGATCACAGGCATCCGAACTAGCGCGTGACATATTACCCGGCTAGGCTCGAGGCATGTCCGACGTCATCGACGCCCTCGCCCTCGTAGGCGCCCGGGCCATCGCCGAGCGCGTCAGCATGTCCGCCGCGATCGCCGAGCTTCAGCGCGTCCTCCGTGCCGGTTTCGACCCCGAGGGCGACCTCCCCCGGGGCATCCTCGACGTGCCGAACGGACAGCTCCTGCTCATGCCCGCCGCCGTCGACGGCGGCGTCGGCCAGAAGTTCGCGACCGTCGCCCCCGGCAATCCGGCACGTGGGCTTGAGCGCATCCAGGGCGTCTACATCCTGCTCGACGGCACCACCCTCGCGCCCACCGCGATCCTCGACGGCACCGCCCTCACCAGCCTGCGCACCCCGGCCGTCGCCGTCGCCTGCGTCGACGTGCTCGCCGGCCCGGACGCGGGCGACGCCGTCATCTTCGGCACCGGTCCGCAGGCCGTCCGCCACGTCGAGGCGCTGCAGGCCATCCGTCCGCTGCGCAGCATCCGGCTGATCGGCCGCGACGCCGGCCGCGCCGAGGCGGCCGTGCAGGAGTCGCGCAGGTACGCACCGGACGCCGAGATCAGCGTCGGAACCCCGGATGCCGTGAGCACGGCCGATCTGATCGTGTGCGCGACCACGGCATCCGATCCCCTCTTTCCCTCCGACCAGGTGCGCGATGATGCGACCATCGTCGCGATCGGCTCGCACGAGCCGCAGAAGGCCGAGCTCGATCCGATGCTCGTCGGCCGTTCGCAGGTGGTCGTCGAGAGCCGGCGGGTGGCCGCGGCCGAGGCGGGTGACGTGATCCGCGCCGTCGAGGCGGGCACGCTGCGCGCTGACGACGTGGTCACCATGCACGAGCTGTTCACCGGCGCGGTCGCCCCCGTCACCGACCGGCCGCGCATCGTGAAGACCTGCGGCATGGGCTGGCAGGATCTCGCCGTGGCCCGTCTGGCCGTCTGAACCGGCCATCCCGCCCCCGAGAGGATCCCGCATGCACTGGAGCACCGAGGACTGGCACACCGCCGGCGAGCCGTTCCGCATCGTGCAGGACGTCCCCACGCACGGGGCGACCGTCGCCGAGCGGAGAGTCGAGGCGATCAGCGGCGCAGCCGACGGCGTCCGCCGCTTCCTCTGCCTGGAGCCGCGCGGCCACGACGACATGTACGGCGGGTTCATCACTCCGCCGGATGACGCGGGCGCCGACTTCGGCGTGCTGTTCTGGCACAAGGACGGCTTCTCCACGGCCTGCGGGCACGGCACCATCGCGCTCGGCGCGTGGGCCGTCCGCACCGGCCGGGTGCCCTCCGATCCCGACGGCGAGACCGTCGTGACGATCGACGTTCCCAGCGGACGCGTGCAGGCGCGCGTGCGCCAGAGCCGCGGACGCATCGAGGACATCGTGTTCCGCAACGTCGAATCCCGCGTGCTCGAGCGCGGCATCCCGCTGCGCACCTCCCGCGGAGAGGTCGTCGTCGACCTGGTGTTCGGCGGTGCCGTGTACGCCACGCTCCCGGCATCCGCCGTGGGATTATCGGTCGTCCCGTCGGACACGACCGACCTCATCGCGATCGGCCGCGAGATCAAGTGGGCGCTCAACGAGCATCCGTCGGCGCAGTTGCCGGATGCCCGGCTGAGCGGCGTCTACGGCACCATCCTGTTCGACGACCTCGGCCGCACCGCCGACGGCCCGCACCAGCGCAACGTCACGGTCTTCGCCGACGGCGAGGTGGACCGCAGCCCGTGCGGCTCCGGCACCGCCGCCCGGGTCGCGTTGCTCGCCGCGACCGGCGAGCTGGCGGATGCCGAGGTGCTGACGCACGACTCGATCATCGGCACGCGCTTCCTGGCGCGGATCGCCGAGCGCACCTCTCTCGGCGTCATCCCGGAGGTCAGCGGAATGGCGCACCGCGTCGGCATCTCGACCTTCGAGCTCGACGAGGGCGACCCGCTCCGCGACGGCTTCAGCCTGCGCTGACCTCGCACCCGCACACACCGCGCACCTCGGTTCGCGGGTCCCATATGATGCCCTTCCCCGGGGTTGAGCCGGCCATCCGGGCCCCGCGAACACGATCCGCGCCGCTCAGCGCCCGCGCCGCTCAGCGCGCGGAGGCACCCCACGAGGTCGAGCCACCGGCACGGCTGATGGCCTGCGGCACACCCCAGGGGTTCGCATCCTGCAGCGGCGCGGGCAGCAGCTCCTGCGGGGCGCCCTGGTAGGCGACGCCGCGCAGAAAGCGCGTGAGCGCGGCGGTGCCGACGCTGGTGCCATCGCTCGTGGTCGCCGGGTAGGGGCCACCGTGCTGCATGGCCGGCGTCACCGACACTCCGGTGGGCCAGCCGCCGAACAGCACGCGTCCACTGGTCTCGGCGAGCGCGTCGACGAGATCGGCGAGCGAACCGTCCGCCAGCTCCGAGTCCCGCGCGTGCAGGGTCGATGTGAGGTTGCCGGGGAAGAGCTCCGCGTGCAGCGCCGGCAGCGCAGCGCGGTCGGAGTACCGCACGATCACCGACAGCGGCCCGAATGACTCGTCCAGCAGCGCCTCGCGGTCGGCGAGCAGCGTGTCGACATCGACGGCCACGACGGTTGGCGTCGCGAAGGTCTGGCCGTCGTCGTCCGCGCGCACCTCGCCTTCGGAGAGCACCTGCACACCGGACGCCCGGAGCACGTCGGAGCGCCGCTGCGAGAACGCGCGGCCGATCCCGGGGTTCAGCAGCCGGTGCTCGGCCACCGCGGACGCCGCCTGTCCCACGGACGACAGGTCGGCGTCCGCCGGCACGAACAGGAACCCGGGCTTGGTGCACAGCTGCCCCGCCGAACCCGACACCGAGGCGACGAAGCCGTCCAGCAGCGCGGCATCCGCATAGGTCGCGTAGACGGGGTTCACGCTGCCCAGTTCGCCGTAGAACGGAATCGGCACGGGCCGTGCGGCGGCGATGTCGGCCAGCATCCGTCCGACATGCGTCGACCCGGTGAACGCGCCGGCGCGGATGCGCTCGTCCTTCAGCAGCGCGACGCCGTTCTCCTGGCCCTCGATCAGCTGGAACGTGCCCTCGGGCATCCCGGCCCCGCGCAGTGCGTCGACGACGACCTCGGCGGTGGCGCGGGAGAGCTCGGGATGCCCGGAGTGCGCCTTCACGACCACCGGGCAGCCCGCGGCGAGCGCTGCGGCGGAGTCGCCGCCGGCCACCGAGAACGCGAACGGGAAGTTCGAGGCGGCGAAGTTCAGCACGGGGCCGACCGGCTCCAGCACCCGCCGCACGTCGGGCCGCGGGCCGATGACGTACTCCGGGTCGGCGAGGTCGATGCGGGCGTCGAGGTAGCCGCCGTCGACGATCGTGTCGGCGAACAGGCGCAGCTGCCACGAGGTGCGCCGCAGCTCGCCGGTCAGGCGCGCCTCGGCCAGGCCCGTCTCGCGCATCGCGATCGGGATGAGCTCGCCGGCCGCGGCATCCAGCGCATCGGCCACGGCCACCAGGGCCGCAGCGCGCTCGCGCGGAGTGGTGCGGGCGAACGGGCGGGCGGCGGCGGATGCTGCCGCGGCGACGTCTGCGATGCTCTGGTTCTCGGTCACGTCGGTCTCCTCTTGGTCTCGATCAATCTTGTCAGTCGCGGGTCCCGTGCGTGCTCTGCGCACAGCATCCGCCTGAAGCGCCGCCCATCAGAACACGAACCCCTCGGGGAAGGGGTCGTGCTCGTCGAGCAGGTACTGGCCGAGCCCGGTCACCCAGGCCCGTCCGGTGATGGTCGGGATGACGGCGGGCAGGGAGCCCACGGTCGCCTCCCCCACGAGCCGTCCCGTGAAGGCGGTGCCGATGAACGACTCGTTCACGAAGTCGCTCTCCAGCGCCAGCTCGCCGCGCGCGTGCAGCTCGGCCATCCGCGCACTGGTGCCGGTGCCGCATGGCGAGCGGTCGAACCAGCCGGGGTGGATGGCCATCGCGTGCCGCGAGCGCACGGCGTCCGATCCCGGTGCGATGAACTCGACGTGATGCACGTGGTTCGCACCCTCGAGCAGCGGATGCACGGGCGGGGCCTGCTCGTTGATGGCATCCATGATCTTCAGTCCCGCGGCCAGGATGTCCCCCTGCCGCGCGCGATCGAACGGCAGCCCCACCTGGTCGAGTCCGACCAGCGCGTAGTAGTTGCCGCCGAACGCGACCGAGTAGGTGATCTCGCCGATGCCGGGCACGTGGATGCGCGAGTCGAGCCGGTCCACGAAGCTCGGCACGTTCTCGATCGTGACGTCGACGGCACGGCCGTCCTCGACCCGCACGCGGGCGATCACGAGCCCTGCGGGCACGTCGAGGCGGATCTCGGTGACCGGTTCGGTCACCTCGACCATCCCGGTCTCCACCAGCACGGTCGCGACGCCGATGGTGCCGTGGCCGCACATCGGCAGGAACCCGGATGCCTCGATGAAGACGACGCCCCAGTCGGCATCGTCCCGTGCCGGCGGCTGCAGCAGCGCACCGGACATGGATGCATGGCCGCGCGGCTCGTTCATGAGGAACCCGCGCAGCCCGTCGAGGTGCTCGATGGCGTAGAGCCGGCGGTCGTTCATGGTCGCGCCGGGGATGCGGCCGACGCCACCGGTGACGACGCGGGTCGGCATGCCCTCGGTGTGCGAGTCGACTGCCTGGACGGTGCGGCGAGCGCGCATCAGCTGCCTCCAAGTGGAAAGTGGGGAGGGAGGGGACGCCGGCCTGCGGCATCCCCTCCCAGAATCATCACATGCGTCAGGCGACCGCGGCCTTGCGAGCTGCGAGAGCAGCCAGCGCGCGCTCGGTGTCGGCGGTGACCTGAGCGTGCTGCTCGTCGCTCAGCGGGTGGCGCGGCGGGCGGGTCGGGCCGCCGTAGGAGTTGCCGCAGATGTCCATCGACAGCTTGATGGCCTGCACGAACTCGGTCTTCGAGTCCCACCGGAACACGGCGACCAGCTGCTCGTACAGCGCTTTGGCCTCGTGCCACTTGCCGTCGGCGCAGAGGTTGTAAAGCTCGACGGCCTCGCGCGGAAACGCATTCGGGTAGCCGGCGAACCAGCCCACGGCGCCGTTGACCATCAGCTCGAAGAGCACATCGTCGGCACCGGCGATCACGTCGATGTCGCACAGCTCCTTGATCTCGTAGACGCGGCGCACGTCGCCGGAGAACTCCTTGATCGCGACGACCTCGGGAATCTCGGCCAGCTTGGCGACCAGCGAGGGCACCAGGTCGACCTTGGTGTCGAACGGGTTGTTGTACGCCATGATCGGCAGGCCGACCTTGGCGACCTCCTCGTAGTGCGCGATGACCTCGCCCTCGTTGGCGCGGTAGACGATCGGCGGCAGCAGCAGCACGCCGTCGGCGCCGTCCTCCTGGGCGTACTCGGCCCACCGGCGCGCCTGGTGGCTGCCCACGCCGTGCGCGCCGGCGATCACGATGCCGCGGCCGTCGACCGCATCCACGGCGACCTGGATCACCTTGCGGCGCTCCTCGTCGGTGAGCGAGGAGTACTCGCCCAGCGAGCCGTTCGGGCCGACGCCGCGGCATCCGTTCGACATCAGGAAGTCGACGTGCTCGCCGAACCTGTCGTAGTCGACCGCGAGGCCCGCCGGTGCCGATGCGTCTTCCTTGAACGCGAGGGTGGTGGCGACGACGACGCCGCCGAGGTCCATGCTCTTCTCAGTCATGAGATCTCTCCTTCTGAAGGGGTGTGGGGGTGGATGAACGGAGCGCGGCGAGCTCGCCGATGCGCACCGACGACAGGACGGGGCGGCGGTCGAAGCCGATGCCGTGCGCCGCGCCGGCGATGTCCTCGACGCTGCGGCCGCAGGTGCGGCCCTGACAGGGACCGAGTCCGGCGCGGGTGGCCAGGCGCAGGCCGCGCGCAGACGCGTCGGCGTACTCGAGCAGCGCGGCGCGGGTGGTCGCCTCGCAGCGGCACACGATCGTGTCGTCGTCCAGCCAGGCGGTCCAGCCCGGGCGGATGCCGTGGGTCTTCAGGCGCTCGGCGAAGGCCCGCATCCGGCGGCGGGATCGCAGCGGCATCCGGTAGCGCAGGTCGGCTTCGGGGACGCCCGCGGCTGCGAGGCCGGCGATCGCGCCCTCGGCGAGCGCGGCATCCGCCCCGCCGATGCCGGTGATCTCGCCGGCGGCGTGCACGCCGGGGATGCTGGTGCGCTGCTGGGAGTCGACGCGCACGAAGCGGTCGCCGGTGAGCTCGCAGCCGAACTGGATCGCCGCCTCCAGGCGGGGTGTGAACCCGTGGCCGAGCGCGACCGCATCGCACTCGACGGTGCGGGAGGTGCCGTCGATCGGCCGCCAGTCGCGGTCGATGCGCTGCACGGTGACGGCCTCGACGCAGCTCGTGCCGTGGATGCGCGTGACGGCGCTGCCGAGCCGGTAGGGCGTGCGGGTGGCGGTCAGGGTGGACAGGTACGAGACGAGCTCGCCGGCCTTGCCCGCGGCGGCGGCCATCTCCCACGGGCGCGTGCCCCAGCCGCGTGCGATCATCCCGGCGGATGCCGCCTCGACGACCTCCGCGACCTCGCCGCCCAGGATCGCGACGCTCTGCGCCACCGGAAGCAGGAAGGGCCCGGCTCCGGCGACGACGGTGCGGGCGCCGAGCGCGATGCCGTCGCGCTTGGCGAGCGCCTGCACGGCACCGGCCGAGGTGACGCCCGGGAGCGTCCAGCCCGGCACGGGCAGCACGCGGTCGTGCGCGCCGGTGGCCAGCACCACGGCATCCGCCTCGAGCGTCTCGCCCTGCCGCTGTGGCGCATCGACCGGGCCGACCAGGGCGTGCACGCGCAGCGGCGCGCCCGCCTCGACCCGCCAGACGCTCGCCGATGACAGCATCCGCACGCCCTCCAGCGCCCGCTGCAGATCGGCGAACCGGCCCAGCTGGTGCTGCAGGCGCGCGTCGGTGAAGCCGGGGTGGTGCCGCCAGAACTGCCCGCCGGGGCGCTCGCCCTCGTCGACGATCACGACGTCGGCGCCGGCCTGAGAGGCGGATGCCGCCGCGGCGAGCCCCGCCGGCCCCGCGCCGATCACGACGATGCGCATCATGGCCGCGCCTCCCGCTCGACGACGTCGCCCTCGCACGCGGTGCGCTGGCAGGCGCGGACGCCCTCGGTGCCGTTCACGGTGACCACGCAGTCCTGGCAGATGCCGATGCCGCAGAAGATGCCGCGCTCGGCGCCGGCGGCGGTGCGCCAGGTGCGCTGGCCGTGGGCGAGCAGGATGCCGGCGATGCTCTGCCCCTCGCGTCCGTCGAGCACCTCCCCGCCGAAGCTGATCCGGATGCTGCTCATGCGGGCACCCCCTGCAGGGACGGTCGGGAGGGCAGGAACGGCGCGGGGTCGAGCGGCGCGGGAGCGCCGAGCACGGCGTGCGCGATGAGCGCGCCGGTGGTCGGCGCCAGCCCGATGCCCGCCCCCTCGTGGCCGGCGGCGTGGAACAGGCCGGCGACGTGGGCATCCGCTCCGATCGCCGGCAGATGATCCGGCGCATACGGGCGGAAGCCGAAGTAGGTGCGCAGCAGCATCGTGTCGCGCAGGAACGGGAAGAGCCGGGTGGCCTTGGCCGCGATCTCCGCGAGCGGCTCCAGCAGCCCCTCGGATGAGAACCCCACGCGTTCGCGGCTCGAGCCGATCAGCACCGTGCCGCCGGGGGTGGACTCCACGACCGTCGAGGTCTGCAGCGCGGCATCCGCCGACCCGACCGCGCCGACGTAGTCGGCGTCGTACACCTTGTGGAACACACGCTGCGGCATGGGCGCGGTCACCAGGATCGTGCCGCGGCGAGGACGGATGTCGAGCATCGCCCCGAACAGGGCCGCGGCCTCCCCCGCCCAGGGGCCGGCGCAGTTCACGACCGCGTCGGCGTCGATGCGGCCGGCCGTGGTCTGCACGCCGCGCACGCGGTCGCCCTCGACGATGCCGCCGACGACCTCCGTGATGCGCAGCTGCGCACCCAGGTGGCGGGCGCGGGCGAGCATGGCCTGGGTGGCCAGGCTCGGCTGCACCTGCGCGTCGTCGGGGTAGTGCACGCCCAGCGCGACCTCGGGCGACAGGTGCGGCTCGGCCGCGCGCAGCGCCCGCTCATCGAGCACGTCGGCGCGGATGCCGATCTCGCGCTGGGTCTCGGCGAAGCGCAGCAGAGCGGATGCCCCGCCCGCGAACGCCACGACCACGCCGCCCTTCGCCTCGAACTCGGTGGCGGGCTGCCCGGGCACGCGATCGGCATCCAGTCGCTCGGCCAGCTCGCGCCACGCCTGGCCGGCCTCGATGGCCATCAGCGCCTCGGCGCCGGGCTGCTTGTCGGAGACGAGGATGTTCCCCTCGCAGCGGCTGGAGGTCTCGGCGGCGACGCCGGTGCGCTCCAGCACGATCACCTCGGCGCCGGCCTCGGTGAGGGCGAGCGCACAGGCGGCGCCGACGGCGCCCGCGCCGATGACGATGACCCGCATCCGCTCCTCCTTCCGGAACCGTCTTCACGTCCGAGAATGTGTGTACCGTGTGACATATTACCCTGCGGCGAGCGGGATGCACCAGCCCTCGCGGGTGGCGCATCCCGAGCTCGGCGGGCGGCTCAGCCGCCCAGGTAGGCGTCGATCACCCTGGCATCCGCCGCGAGCTCCGCGGCCGGACCCTCCATGGTGGTCTGACCGGTCTCGACGACGTACGCCCGGTCGGCGATCTTCAGCGCCGCCCGCGCGTTCTGCTCCACCAGCAGCACGGTGGCGCCCTGCGCGTTGACCGCCTGGATCGTCTCCATCACCTGCTTGACCACCAGCGGCGCGAGGCCCATCGAGGGCTCGTCCAGCAGCAGCAGCTTCGGGCCTCCCACGATGGCGCGGCCGATGGCGACCATCTGCTGCTCGCCGCCCGAGAGGGTGCCGCCCTGCTGCTTGCGCCGCTCCGCGAGCCGCGGCATCAGCTGGTACACCTGGTCCACGCGCTGCGCGATCAGCTTCTGGTCGCGCACCGTGTAGCCGCCCAGCAGCAGGTTCTCGTGCACGGTCATGGTGGAGAAGATCCGCCGCCCCTCGGGCACGTGGATGAGCCCCGCCGAGACGATGTCCCACGGCTTGGCCGTGGTGAGATCCATGTCGCCCCAGCGCACCGCGCCCGACTTCGGGCGCACGAGCCCGGAGAGCATGTTCATGGTGGTGGACTTGCCGGCGCCGTTGTTGCCGAGCAGGCAGACGATCTCGCCCTCGCCCACCTCGAAGCTCAGCCGGCGCAGCGCGTGCACGCGGCCGTAGTACACGTCGGCGGCGTCGACGGTCAGCGTGCTCATGAGCGCCTCCCCTTTCTGGAGCTCTCCGGTCGCGGCTCGTTCAGCAGCGACAGGTCGACGGTGCCGGTCTGCAGCCTGGTCTCATCCAGAGGTTCGTCCTCCACGCCCAGGTACGCCTCGATCACCACCGGGTCGTTCTTGATCTGCTCGGGGCTGCCCACGGCGATCTCCTTGCCGTAGTTGAGCACCACGATCCGCTCGGCGAGATTCATGATCAGCCCCATGTCGTGCTCGATCAGCACGACGGCGACGCCCAGATCCCGGATGCGGCGGATCAGCTGCATGAGGGCCTGCTTCTCGTTGAAGTTCAGCCCGGCCGCCGGCTCGTCCAGCAGCAGCAGCTTGGGTGCGGTCGCGAGCGCGCGGGCGATCTCGACGCGGCGCTGCTCGCCGTAGGGAAGCTGCGTGACGTAGAGGTTCTCGTCGCCGGTGAAGCCGACGAAGTCCAGCCAGCCGCGGGCCTGCTCGGCGCACTCCTCCTCGGCCCGCCGGTAGCCGGGCGTGTGCAGCAGCGTGGCCCAGAACCCCTCGCGCACGTTGGCGTGCATGGCGGTCTTGACGTTGTCGAGCACACTCAGCTCGCGGAACAGCCGCAGGTTCTGGAACGTGCGCGCCATGCCCCACTTGGTGACCCGCGAGGGCAGCACCCGGTAGAAGCCGAAGCTCTGCAGCAGGTCGACCAGCCGCAGCCGGCGCCAGAACGACGGCACCTCGCGCACGATGTCCTTGCCGTCGAAGACGACCGAGCCGGAGGTGGGCAGGTAGAACCCGGAGATGCAGTTGAACGCGCTGGTCTTGCCGGCGCCGTTCGGTCCGATCACGGCGAGGATCTCCCCCGCCTCGACCCGGAAGCTCAGTCCGTCGACGGCCTTCACGCCGCCGAACTGCAGGCGCAGGTCCCTCACGTCCAGCAGCGCGCTCATCGGGCCTCCTCCCCTTCCACGGTCTCCAGATCCTCGTTGCCGGATTCGGAGGGCACGGCCACGAAGCCCGCCGTCGGCGGCGGCACCGGCTTGAGCTTCTTCAGCCACGGCAGGATGGCGGTCGACGGCCACAGCCCGGCGGGCCGGAACAGCATGGCCACCACGAGCAGGATGCCGAAGATCAGGAACCTCCACTCGGCGAAGTCGCGCAGCAGCTCGGGAGCCAGCGACACGAACAGCGCGCCGATGATCACGCCCGGGGTCGAGCCCATCCCGCCGAGCACGACGGCCATCAGGATCAGCGCCGAGTACAGGAACTGGAAGCTGTTCGGGCTGATAGCCGACAGGTGCGTGGCCATCAGCTGACCGGCGACGCCGGCCCAGACCGCGCCGATGATGTAGGCGGTGATCTTGGCGATGTACGTGTTGATGCCCATGGCCTCGGCGGCGTCCTCGTCGTCGCGGACGGCCTTCCAGGCCCGGCCCATCTTGCCCTTGGCCAGGCGCCCGGCGCCGATCACGCCCACCAGCACGACCACGATCACCACGAAGTAGTAGAACACCACCCGCTGCGGGAACTGGATGCCGGCCACGGTGAACCCGTCGGCGAAGCTCCAGCCGCCGAACGACCAGGTCGGGATGCCGTGGATGCCGGAGGGCCCGCCGGTGATCTTGAGGTTGTTGGCGGTGATGCGGATGATCTCGCCGAAGCCGAGCGTGACGATCGCGAGGTAGTCGCTGCGCAGCCGCAGGGTCGGGGCGCCGACGATGATGCCCGCCACGATGCAGGCCACGATCGTCATCGGCAGCGCCGCCCACATCGGCCAGCCGAGCACGGTGGTGAAGATGCCCGAGGTGTAGGCGCCCACCGCGAAGAAGGCGATGTAGCCGAGATCGAGCAGTCCGGCGTAGCCGACCACCACGTTCAGGCCCATCGCGAGCATCACGTAGATCAGGGCGCTGGTCGCGATCGACATCGTGTAGCGCGAGGCGTCCAGGAACGGCAGCAGCGCGAGCACCACCACGGCCACCAGGCCGAGCGCCCTCAGGAACCCCTTGTTGGAGTTGAGCACGCCGCCGGGCGCGGCAGGGCGGTCCAAGAGCGGCGACGGCGCGCGCAGCGCGGCATCCGCTCGAGTCTGTGTACGGGACATGTCACATCCTCTCGACGACGCGGGCGCCGAGCAGCCCGGTCGGCTTGAACGTGAGGAACAGGATCAGGAAGGCGAAGGAGAACACGTCGCGCCACTCGCCGCCGAACCATGCCGAGCCGAACGACTCCAGCAGACCCAGCAGCAGCCCGCCCAGCATGGCTCCGTACAGGTTGCCGATGCCGCCGATCACGGCGGCGGTGAACGCCTTCAGGCCGATGATGAAGCCCATCAGGAAGTCGATCGACCCGTAGTACGCGCCGGCCATCACACCGGCGGCGCCCGCGAGCGCCGATCCGATGAAGAACACCGTCGCGATCACGCGGTTGACATTGATGCCCATCAGCTGCGCGCCCTGCGGATCCAGGGCGATCGCACGCATCGCACGGCCCGAGCGCGTGCGCTCGACGATGTGCGCCAGCACGAGCATGAGCGCGGCCGCGATCACCACCAGCACGATCTGCGCGGCGGTGATCCGCATGCCGGCGAAGTCGAAGCCGCTCGATTCCAGCCGCACGGGGAAGGCCTCCGGATTGGGACCGAAGATCTGGCGGGTGGCGTACTCGAGGGTGAACGAGACGCCGATCGCGGTGATCAGCACCGCCAGCCGCGGGCTCTTGCGCAGCGGCCGGTAGGCGATGCGCTCGATGCCGACGCCGATCAGGCCGGTGGTCACCATCGAGAGCAGCATGATCACCAGCAGCAGCGGGATCGATGACTCGTTCGAGATTCCGAAGGCCGACAGCGTCGCGAAGCCGGCGAAGGCGCCGAGCATGTAGATGTCGCCATGGGCGAAGTTCAGCAGCTTGATGATCCCGTAGACCATGCTGTAGCCGAGTGCGACGAGGGCGTAGAACGATCCGACGATCAGACCGTTCCAGATGAGTTGCATCACTGCGGGGGTGTCCTTCCGCGTTGAAGGTGCATCGACCGGGAACGGGGGCGGCTCTCGCGCCGCCCCCGTCCGACCGATCAGCCCTGGAGGTCGTCCTTGAGGACGAAGTTCCCGGATGCCGGATCGATGCCGACGATCACGAAGCCGCCGCCCGACAGCGTGTGGTCGTCGGTGAAGGTCAGCGGGCCGGCGAACGTCTTGAAGTCCTTCAGGCCCTCGATGGCCGCCACCACGTCGTCGAAGTCGGTGCCCTTGGCATCCGTCATCGCCTGCGCGACCACGCGCACGGCGTCGTACGACTGCGTGGAGTACGGGCCGGGCTTGCCGCCGGCCAGCTTCTCATAGTCGGCGATCCAGCTGTCCGCACCCTGGATCATGTCGGGCGTCTGGGTGAAGGTGCCCAGCACGTGCTCGGTGTAGCCCTTGCCGGCGATCTCGGCGAACTTCGCGTCGACCGAGCCGTCGCCGACGAGGAACGCGCCCTCGTAGCCGGCATCCGTCGCCTGACGCACGATCAGGCCGCCCTCCTGGTAGTAGCCGGTCCAGTAGACGAGGTCGGGCTTCTCCTTGGCCAGCTGCGTGGCGACGGCCGAGTAGTCGTTCTCGCCCGGGGTGACGGTGGCCTGGAACTTGACGGTCAGGCCGGCATCCTCGGCCTGCTCGCCGAAGGACTTCGCCAGGTCGGCCGAGTACGAGGTCGCGTCGTCGATGGTGGCGACCACCTTCGCACCGCTCTTCTGGGCGTACTTCACGGCCGCCTGGGCCTGCTGCGTGCCGGTGCCGTTGATGAGGAAGACGCCGGGCAGGTGCTGGCTGACCAGCTCGTTGGAGTTGGCGGCCGGGATCACCATCGGGATCTTCGCCTCGTCGAAGATCGGCAGGGTGGGCAGGGTCGCACCCGAGCAGTAGCCGCCGACGGATGCCACGATGCCGTTCGTCACGAGCTTGTTGGCCGCCGCGACGGCGGTGGTGGCGTCGCACGCGCCGTCCTCCACGAGCAGCTCGAGCTCGCGCCCGTCGATGCCGCCGTCATCGTTGATCTCGTCGACGGCGAGCTGGGCGCCGTTCTTCATGTAGTCGCCGAAGGCCGACTCGCTGCCCGAGAACGGGGCGAGCATGCCGATCTTGATGGGGCCGTCGCTGCTGCCCGAGTCGCCGCCGTCTCCGCCGGCGAGGCCGCCCGAGCAGCCCGCGGTGATGATGATGGCGCCGGCTGCTGCGGCGATGGACAGTGCGCGTCGGATGCGCGGGGTGCGGGTGTGCATGTGCTGGTCCTCCTGGATGCCTCATTGCATGGCCACCGAATAGCACGTGACACATTACTCAGGTCGAGTACCCAGCGGAACCCTTCGAGACCGTACCGTGACCCTGGAACGGCTCAGACATCCTGTTCGTCCTCGTCGCGGCCGCTCCACACCCCGCCGACGTGGTGAAGGTGCCTGCGCATCAGAGCCTCGGCATCCTCCCCCCGGCCGGCGACCAGCAGATCGACGAGCTCGGCGTGCTCGAGCGACGTCGAGATCAGGGCATCCGTCTCGGCCAGCCGCACCAGCCCCACCAGGCGGGTCTGCTGACGCAGCTCCCGCACGGTCTCCACGAGCCTGCGGTTGCCTGTGCACTCCAGGATGCGCAGGTGGAACTCGGTGTCGGCTGCGAGGTACTCGTCGAACTGCGCGGCGCTGGCTGCGGTCACGATCCGATCGGCGGTGGCGCGCAGCGATGCGACCGTCGCCTCGTCGAGCGAGCCGGCCACGGCGCGCATGGGCGGCGCCTCCAGCAGCATCCGCACCTCGGTCAGCTCGCGCAGCTCGTCGGCGGAGACCTCCGTGACGGCGAAGCCGCGGTTGCGGAGCGGGCGCAGGAAGCCGCGCCGAGCGAGGTTGAGCATCGCCTCGCGCACCGGCGTGGCGCTGATGCCGAAGTCGCCGGCCAGCGTGGGCACCGTGAGCACCTGTCCCGGCGGGATCTCACCGGACACGATGCGGGAGGCGAGCTGCTCCTCCACCTGCTCGCGCAGGCTCTCCGCAGGAGAGGTCAGCGTGCCGAAGCCGCTCATCGCTCACCGGTCGCACTGTTGGTCATGCGTCATATGGTACCCACGCGGGCTGTCAGCGGGCGGAGGATGTCGGTGTGATGCGCGCCGCTGCCGCGTCATCACGGCGTCGCGGATCGGGCGACGTCGGATGCCGCGGTTAGCCTTGCCGTATGGCAACCACCCGTCGACCCGCACCGCCCGCCTTCGTCTGCACGGAGTGCGGCTGGACGACGGCCAAATGGGTGGGCCGCTGCGGCGAGTGCCAGCAGTGGGGCACCGTGCAGGAGCGGGGATCGAAGACCGGGATCGTGCGGCAGACGGATGCCGTGGCTCCGCCCGCCGGCCGCGCCGCCCGCCCGATCACGCAGATCACCACAGCCGACGCCCCGCGGCGCTCGAGCGGTGTCGGCGAGTTCGACCGGGTGCTCGGCGGCGGCATCGTGCCGGGTGCGGCGATCCTGCTCAGCGGCGAGCCCGGCGTCGGCAAGTCGACGCTGCTGCTGGAGGTGGCGGCCTCCACGGCCAGGTCGGGGCGGCGCGTGCTGTACGCGAGCGCCGAGGAGTCCCCCGCCCAGGTGCGACTGCGGGCGGAGCGCACCGGCGCCCTGCACGACGAGCTGTACCTGGCCAGCGAGACCGACCTCGCCACGATCCTCGGGCACATCGATGAGGTGAAGCCGGAACTGGTCATCGTCGACTCGGTGCAGACCGTGGCATCCGGGCTGATCGACGGTGCCGCCGGCCAGCCCAGCCAGGTGCGCGAGGTCGCCGCCACGCTGATCCGCGTCGCGAAGGATCGGGGGCTGCCGGTGATCATCGTCGGGCACGTCACCAAAGACGGCACGGTCGCCGGCCCGCGCGTGCTGGAGCATCTGGTCGACGTGGTCTGCCACTTCGAGGGCGACCGGCAGACGGCGCTGCGGTTCATCCGGGCGCTGAAGAACCGCTTCGGTCCGACGGACGAGGTCGGATGCTTCGAGATGACCGGCGCGGGCATCGCCGAGGTACCCGACCCGAGCGGGCTGTTCCTGTCGCAGGGCACCGCCGAACCGGGCACCTGCGTCGCGATCGCGATGGAGGGCCGGCGGGTGCTGCCGGTGGAGGTGCAGGCGCTGACGATCGTGTCGAACGCCCCGAACCCCCGCCGGGTGGTGCACGGACTGGACTCCTCACGCGTGGCGATGGTGCTCGCGATCCTGGAGCGGCGCGCCGGCATCGAGACGTCCAAGCTCGACGTGTACGTGTCCACCGTGGGCGGGGTGCGCTTCACCGAGCCGGCCGCCGATCTGGCGATCGCCGTCGCGGTGGCCGGGGCGATCACGCAGAACTCGGTGCCGCGCACGATCGCAGCAGTCGGCGAGCTGTCCCTGGCCGGCGAGATCCGCCCGGTCACGCAGGCGGCGCACCGCCGCAGCGAGGCGGCCCGGCTGGGCTACCGGCAGGTGGTCGACGACCGGTCGAAGACCCTGCGCTCCGCGCTGGACGACGTGCGCGCGCGCGGGACGCAGCGCGGCGCCTCGGGGGATGTCCCGCCGTTCTGAGGCGCGCCCCTGCGCCCCGGCCCCTGGGTCCCGTGGGGATCGAAGGACCGCCGTCCGGTCAGGCGTCCAGTGCCTTCAGCAGCTCCGCTGGGGGAGCCTGCATCGGGTGCGGGCCCGCGATGTCGAGGAACACGGTGGTGATGGTGTCGCGGTGGGTGGTCAGGAACGACTTCAGCCAGGCGGGTGAGTAGACGCCGACGCCGGGCGGGAGGTTCGCCGGCTTGTGCGTGGCGTCGCTGAACAGCAGCAGCGCCACGTCGCCGGTGTTCGGATCACGATAGGTCCACACCTCACCGCCGTCCAGCGGGTTGTCCCGCGGGCCCGGCGTGATCAGCGGCACGACCGTGTTGCCGTTGCGCAGGGCGAGGGCCACGGCCGCCATGTCCTGCTTCTCGAGCGCCTGAGCGAGAGCCTCGGACCGGAAATCCTGGGGGGCGGGGCGCTTCGCGCCTGACCTCTTCTTCGCCATGACTCCAGCTTAAGAGAGTGGGGTCCTCTCGACTGCTCCATTGGGGACTGGAGTGCTTCGAGAGGACCCTCTGGCTCTCACCGCGGCGATTGTCGAAGCGCTGGGGACGCTGAGATCGACACCACTGGGGATGGTTTGCCGCCTGGTTCCGAGAACCATAGCGTCAATGGTATCCCAAAATCCGGGTGCGCGGCGCGCCGGTTCGGGGCGCGGGGCCACGCGGGATCACTTCAAGAAGATCTGCTTGGTGGTGGCGCTGTCGAAACCGCCGATGGAGACGGCCACGTGATACGAGGCCCCGCCGCCGGGTGCGCGCGCCCGGTTCTTCTGGTCGCAGGTCTTCGGATCCGAGCGGGTGCGATCCCAGACGACCGGCGTCTTGGTGCTGACGGTCGTGCCGGCCTTGAGCGTGGCGATCTGATTGCTCGGCTCGCTCTGGCAGTCGGTGGAGCTCCACCACACGTCCTTGCCGCTGGTGACGGTGAACTTCTGCGTCGCCGAGCCGACATCCATCGTGCAGTCGCGATCGGAGGTGCTGGTGAGCGTGATCGACAGCTTCGGCAACACGCCTGCGGCGTAGGTCTCGGCATCCGTCACGGCCTTCACCTCGACGTCGCCGGCCTCGCAGGCGACGATCCCGGGAGTCGACGACGGGTCGGGACTCGGCGCGTCGGTGGTGCCGTCGGGGTCAGTCGCGCCATCGGTGGCGCCGGGTGTCGCGGCATCCGTCGGCGGTGCGGATGCCGCCGGCGCAGCATCCGTCTT
Source organism: Microbacterium sp. ARD32 (assembly GCF_031844385.1). Lineage (NCBI taxonomy): Bacteria > Bacillati > Actinomycetota > Actinomycetes > Micrococcales > Microbacteriaceae > Microbacterium > Microbacterium sp. ARD32. The sequence continues at coordinate 22,234 of NZ_JAUZVD010000005.1, read as the reverse complement.
CCACGGCTGGGCGACGGCCAGCCACACTCCTCCGGCGACCGCGACGACGACGAGGATCAGCACCAGGATGACGGCGAGTCTGCGACGGCGATAGACGGCGGCGGACTGGCGGGGCATGCTTCCAGGCTAGACGAGGTGCTTGATCATCCTGGTGTTGCCGAGCGTGTTGGGTTTGACATGCGCCAGGTCGAGGAACTCCTCCACGCCGGCGTCGCCGCTGCGCAGCAGCTGCGAGTACACGTCGGGGTCGACGATATGCTCGCCGATCGGCTCGAACCCGCGGCGGGTGAAGAATCCCGTCTCGAACGTGAGGCAGAACAGCCGGGTCAGACCCAGCTCGCGGGCGCGCAGCTCCAGCTCCTCGACGATCGCGCGGCCGATGCCCAGGTGCAGGAACTCGTCGCGCACCAGCAGCGTGCGCACCTCGCCGAGATCCTCCCACATGACGTGAAGCGCGCCGCATCCGACCAGCCGGCCGTCCACCTCGGCGACGACGAACTCCTGCACGGCGCCGTACAGGATCGCAAGATCCTTGCCGAGCAGGATGCGTCGCTCGACCAGCGGCTCCAGCAGTGCATGGATGCCTCTGATGTCGGCGGCGCGCGCCGCCCGCACGGTGTAGTCGCTCACCCGTCCAGCCTAGAACCCCGCGCGCCCCAGCCCCGTGCGCCCGCACTCCGGACTCCCCCGCTTCGCGGGTCCCGTTCTGCGGCGTCCCCGCCCCCGAGCCCACCATTCCGGACCCGCGATGTCGGTCTTCCGCGCGCAGTCGGGGTTCGCTATGGTCCGGATATGAGCGTTCCGTACCTGGTGCTGGCGATCATCACCCTGATCAGCACGGTTCCCAGCCTGTACTTCTCGGCCGTCGAGATGCGCACGGCGGAGCCGAAGAAACGCGTGATCGCCCAGTACACGACGGCACGCAGCCTGGCACTGTTCGGGCTCGCGGTGGTGGCACTGTGCGGCCGGTTCGACGGATGGCTGCTCGCGATCGCCTTCGCGATGCTGCTGGTGCAGGCGGTCGACGGCGTGATCGCTCTGCGGGCGCGCGCGGCCGGCCTGGGCACCCCGCTGGGCAACATCATCGGCCCGTTCGCCACTGCGGCGGCGAGCGCCGCCGGCATCATCTGGTTCCTCGTCGCCGGCTGAGTCGCGTCGCACCGCTGGACCCGCACCTCTCCCCGCTTCGCGGGTCCCGTTCTGCGGCATCCCCGTGCCCGAGACCACCATTCGGGACCCGCGAAGCACGCCAGCACAGCCCGCGCAGCGCGGCAGTAACACGAAAGGGCTCGGATGCCGCAGCATCCGAGCCCTTGAATCCGTGACGAACCGGTCAGCCGGCCGCGAGGTCGGGCGTGGCCGAGATCGTCGGGCTGGTGTTGACGCCGACCGCGACCTTCTCACCGCGCGGGCCGGCGTCGAAGGTGAAGGTGCCGTCGACGACATCGACCTTCACGTGGTCGCCGCTGTTCAGCTCGCCGTGCAGGATCTTCTCGCTCAGCTGGTCCTCCACCTCGCGCTGCATGGCGCGGCGCAGCGGCCGGGCGCCCAGCGACGGGTCGAAGCCGATGTCGATGAGCTTGTCCTTCGCGGCATCCGACAGCTCCACCGTCATGTCGCGGTCGAGCAGACGATCGGCCAGCTGCTTGGTGAACAGCCCCACGATCTGGCGCAGCTCGTCCTTGTTCAGCTGCGGGAAGACGATGACGTCGTCCAGACGGTTCAGGAACTCGGGCTTGAAGTGGCGCTTGAGCTCCTCGTCGACCTTGCCCTTCATCCGCTCGTACGTGGTCTGCGAGTTGCCCTCCACCTGGAAGCCGACCGGACCACCGGCGATCGCCGACGAGCCGAGGTTGGTCGTCATGATGATCACGGTGTTCTTGAAGTCGACCACGCGGCCCTGACCGTCGGTCAGGCGCCCCTCTTCGAGGATCTGCAGCAGCGAGTTGAAGATGTCGGGGTGGGCCTTCTCGATCTCATCGAACAGCACCACCGAGAACGGCTTGCGGCGCACCTTCTCGGTGAGCTGGCCGCCTTCTTCGAAGCCGACGAACCCGGGAGGGGCTCCGAACAGCCGCGAGACGGTGTGCTTCTCGCCGAACTCCGACATGTCGAGCGAGATCAGCGCGGCCTCGTCGTCGAACAGGAACTCGGCGAGCGCCTTGGCCAGCTCGGTCTTTCCGACGCCGGTCGGGCCGGCGAAGATGAACGAGCCCGAGGGGCGCTTCGGGTCCTTCAGGCCCGCACGCTGACGACGGATCGTGCGCGAGAGCGCCGCGATGGCCTCTTCCTGACCGATGACGCGCTGGTGCAGCGCCCTCTCCATGAACACGAGGCGGCTGGACTCCTCCTCGGTGAGCTTGAAGACCGGGATGCCGGTGGCCTGGGCGAGCACCTCGGCGATCAGGCCCTCGTCCACGACGGCCGGGCTGGAGACCTCGCCCGAGCGCCACTGCTTCTCCAGGCGCAGCCGCTCGCCGAGCAGCTCCTTCTCCTGGTCGCGCAGCGAGGCGGCCTTCTCGAAGTCCTGCTCCTCGCTGGCCACTTCCTTGTCCTGACGGACCTTGGCGATCCGCTCGTCGAACTCGCGCAGCTCCGGCGGCGAGGACAGGATCGAGAGGCGCAGGCGGGCGCCGGCCTCGTCGATCAGGTCGATGGCCTTGTCGGGCAGGAAGCGGTCGCTGACGTAGCGGTCGGCGAGGTTGGCCGCCGCGACGATCGCGCCGTCGGTGATCTGCACCTTGTGGAACGCCTCGTAGTGGTCGCGCAGGCCCTTGAGGATGTTGATGGCGTGCGGCAGCGTGGGCTCGTTCACCTGGACGGGCTGGAAGCGGCGCTCGAGCGCAGCATCCTTCTCGAAGTACTTGCGGTACTCGTCCAGCGTGGTCGCGCCGATCGTCTGCAGCTCGCCACGGGCGAGCAGGGGCTTGAGGATGCTGGCGGCGTCGATCGCGCCCTCGGCGGCGCCCGCACCGACCAGCGTGTGGATCTCGTCGATGAAGACGATGATGTCGCCGCGGGTGCGGATCTCCTTGGTGACCTTCTTCAGGCGCTCCTCGAAGTCGCCGCGGTAGCGGGAGCCGGCGATGAGCGAGCCGAGGTCGAGGGAGTACAGCTGCTTGTCTTTGAGCGTCTCGGGCACGTTGCCCTTGACGATCGCCTGGGCCAGGCCCTCGACGACGGCGGTCTTGCCGACGCCGGGCTCGCCGATCAGGACGGGGTTGTTCTTGGAGCGGCGCGAGAGGATCTGCATGACCCGCTCGGCCTCCTTCTCACGGCCGATCACCGGGTCGAGCTTGCCGTCGCGGGCGGCCTGGGTGAGGTTGCGGCCGAACTGGTCGAGCACCTGCGAGCCGCCCTGAGCGGATGCCGGGCCATCGTTCGCCTGCGCGCCGACGGCGGCCGCCTCGCGCCCGCCGGGGGCGCCGGAGAGCAGCTGGATGACCTGCTGGCGCACCTTGTTCAGGTCGGCGCCGAGCTTGACGAGCACCTGTGCGGCGACGCCCTCGCCCTCGCGGATGAGCCCGAGCAGGATGTGCTCGGTGCCGATGTAGTTGTGGCCCAGCTGCAGCGCCTCGCGCAGCGACAGCTCGAGCACCTTCTTGGCGCGCGGGGTGAAGGGGATGTGGCCGGTCGGCTGCTGCTGACCCTGGCCGATGATGTCCTGCACCTGCTCGCGCACCGCGTCGAGGGAGATGCCCAGACTCTCGAGCGCCTTGGCTGCGACGCCCTCACCCTCGTGGATGAGGCCGAGCAGGATGTGCTCGGTGCCGATGTAGTTGTGGTTGAGCATCTTCGCCTCTTCCTGGGCGAGGACGACCACACGACGGGCTCGGTCGGTGAATCTCTCGAACATGCTGTGACTTCCTTTCGCACGGGGCGAACCGGCAGTGGTGCCGTGTACATCGAGCGTAACGACCGGAGCAGGGCCGAGCGGCCGTGTTCGCCGTCGGCATACCGTCATGGCTCCAGATGGGCCACTGAGCCGCCCGCCGACTTTGGTCGCTGAGCCCCCCTCACTTGGGTCGCTGAGCCGGGCCCACGCGCCCCCGAGGCTCCGGGCAGCGCGGAGCGCTGTGCGGAGTGGGGCGTGGGGATCGAAGCGTCGCCCCCGGGGATGCCGCGGAACACTGTTGACACACTTATCGACAATCGTTATGTTAACGAAAGTCGATAACAACGATTCTCGATAAGGAGGCATCGACGATGAACAGCACGAGCGGCAGGATGTCCAGGCTCGACGCGGTGACGCTCGCCCTCATCGCCACAGGGGCGGTGAGCATCGGATTCGCGGTGCTGACCGCCGCGATCAGCCGGGTGGTCGAGATCTTCGGCTCGCCGGTCGCGCTGGATCTGCCCGTGCACGACGTGCCGATGCCCGGCGCTGCGGATGCCGCGGGGCTGGCCTCCGCGGAGTTCACCGAGGCGTCGGCGTCGTTCACGCAGCTGGATGCCGGCATCCGCTGGCTGCTGGTGGGCGAGACGATGCTGCCGGCGCTGTCGACGGTGCTCGTCTGCGCGACGCTGTGGTGGCTGGGCTTCTCGCTGATCCGCCAGCGCGCGTTCCGCAAGTCGATGGTGCCGGTGCTGGCGACCGCGGGCCTCGGACTGATCATCGCGGGGATGGTGGGTCCGCTGCTGGGCGGCATCGCACGCGCCGAAGCGGTGAAGGCCCTGCCGGCCCCGGTCTCCGACCCGTTCTGGACGTTCCTGGTGCAGCTCGACCTGAGCCCCATCGGGTGGGGCATCGCGCTCGCCCTGGTCGCGGCCGCCTTCGAGGTGGGCCAGCGGATGCAGAAGGACATGGAAGGACTCGTCTGATGCACCTCTTGACGCACGGCCGGCAGCGCGACTCGGACGGCCTGGCATGAGCCCGGCCGACACGGAGGACGAACTGACCGGCATCCACTGCCGGCTCGACGAACTGCTCGCCGAGCGCGGCATGACGCTCACCGAGCTGAGCGCACGGGTGGGCGTGAGCATCGTGAACCTGTCGGTGCTGAAGAACGACCGCGCGCGGGCGATCCGCTATTCCACCCTGCGGGCGATCTGCGATGCGCTGGACTGCGAGGTGGGCGAGCTGCTGGTGCTTGCGTAGCGCCAGTGATGTCGACATATCGCGATGTTCGGACAGCTTCGCTTCCCGCCAACTTCTGCGTCCGGCGCACGCAGACCGCCACCCGCAGCAGTTCCTCCGCCAGGTGATCTTCTCTGCATCTCGGCAACCAGCGGTCTACGCTACCGGCCGGAACCGTTTCGGTGGCGGGTCGATGTCACCGAATGCGTAGGCGAGCGCGGCCCGGTCGCGCAGGGCAGACTTCTCCCCCGAGGGGTGGTGGAGGCCGAAGTCTCCGTCTCCGTCGCGGCTGATCCGCCAGCCGCCGTGATGCAGCTCCATATGGTGGAAGCGGCACAGCAGAATGCCACGGTCGACATCCGTTCGACCCTGATCACGCTGCCATTCATCAATGTGATGCGCCTCGCAGTAGGAGGGTGGTCGATCGCAGCCCCTCCAGCGGCATCCGCCGTCTCGGATCGCGAGCGCGATGCGCTGCCTGGGCGTGAAGAGCCGCTGCTCCCGGCCGACGTCTAGCGGCTTGCCGCACGAATCGACCGTCACCGGCACGAACCCGCTGTCGCAGAGGTGCTGGTCTGCGACGGCTCCCGGGACCGAGATCAGATGGTCCTCGCTGTGCGCGACCGGGGCACGGTCTCCGGCGGCATCCACCGTCTGGACGAGTCGCACCCCGGCCTGCCGCGTGCCGAACACGCTCTCGGCGTCGGCGAGGGCTCCTGCCCGCAGGACGTCCATGACCAGGTCGTAGGCGAGCTGGTCGTTGGTGCGTGGGTCACCGGCGAGTGATTCGGCCTGCTGCTTCTCTTCGGAGTCCACGAACCGCGGACCGCCTCGGCGTGGCCGCAGCGCGGCAGCAAGCATCGTCTCCAGGAACAGATCCCCTTCGTCGTCGAGCACGATGCTCGCGCGCTTCTGTCCGTCCTGCCCACGGTAGGTGCGGAATGAGCGCTTCTCGAACCGCTCCAGGAATCGCGTCTCCGCACCTTCCGGGTCGAGCAGGTCACGAATCGTGCGCGCCTGCTGCCACAGTTCTTCGACAGTGCGTTCGGAGGCCTCGTCGATCAGGTGCTCCGCCGCGCGTGCCCAGGCGCTTCGCACCTCTGCCTCCGCCTGCGCGCGGGCCGCAGCATCCATGGCATCCACGTCGATCTCGGGCGGTTCTCCCAACCCGCGCCGGATCGCGTCGAACTGCGCCGAAGTGAGGCGGCCGTCACGCAGCGCATCCCGAAGCGGCTGGAACCAGGGAACAGGGGCGGGACGCTCGTCGCGAGACTGCTCGTTCTCGGCCTCGTCATCGGACGGACCCGAGTCGGAGTCGTCGAACAGCGCTTCTCCCACCCGTACCTTGCGACTCGCATCCGCTTTGGTCGACGCCGTGACGTCCTGGACGAGAGCGGCTGCGGAGCGATGACCGCGCGAAGCCGACAGGCCCAAATGCCCCTGCTCGCGCTTGGACCGGAGTGCGATCACTCCAGCCGCCGCGACCTGTATCTGCTCGACCTGTCTAGCCAGGCCAGCGGTCTCCTCAAGCACGCGCACGACGTCGTCATCCGTCATCAGCATCATCGACGCCTGCGCAAGGTCTACGTCATCGGCGCCGCGGAGCTGCCCACGCAGGGTGGGGATCAGCGCCGCGATGTCGGTGAAAGTTGCCATACTTCATCATCGGACTGGCCACCGACATTCGGAGAGATGAGCGAGCGACTCCGGGGACAGCCCGGTCACAGGATGATAACGAAGTGGCGGACGATTCAGACGAGCTGGCGGCGACACCCGTGCTGGCAGCGGGCCGGAGGCCATGCTCGATGACTAGAAGACTGCGTCCGGTGGCGCGCCGAACGTGAGGTCCGGCAGGTCGTCGCCGAATTCTACTTCCTGGTAGACCTTGGAGATGGCCACGAGCACCGCGAGCTCGTCGGCTGGATCGCGGGCCACCTCGGGACCGGTTGGCGTCACGGACAATGTGCCGCCGGTACGGTCGTCCAGGAAGTGCCGGATGCGGGCGACGGCTGCGGCGTCACCGGCCAGGTCCGCCGCCCAGCCGACGAAGCCCTCGGCTGTCTCGGCGTACCACGTGGGCAGCTCAGTCATGGCCTGGACGCGGTCGCGCTCCTCCAAGCTGCCCAGGAGGCGCACATCGCCATCGGCGCGCGAGACCCACAGGGGTCCGTTGCCGACCGGCCGGAGGTCGGGGAACTCGGCATCGCCGTAGCCGAACACGACGGCCCCGGCGTCGGCCCACGCCTCGGGAAGGATGCTTTCGCCAGGGCGATGAGCGGCGAGGTAGGCGTCGGCCAGCGCCTTGCACTGGTCGACGGTCAGACGGTCAGTGCTCACTGGGCAGCGCCTCGCTCCAGGACCTCCTCCAGTGAGGGGCGCGCGGCGGCGTCGTCGGTACGGATGATGAGATCGACAGTGCGGCCCATACCGTGGTCTCCTTTGCGTCGGTGGCGATGTCGTCATTCAGGATCGTGACTACACGTTGAATACTGGCAGAGGCGGGGGACACCAGCAGACCCGGCGAGAGGGGACGGGCGGTGCCGGCTCCCAACGTCCAAGCAAGAGGTCGTCTCCCGGGAGATCGCCAGCACGTCGTACGTCCCGCCACGGGATGCATCTCGTGACGACGAAACGGGGAAGTCGTCGGACAAGCTCAGCCGCCAGCCACCAGGAGCGCGTTTCAGCGCGTCCCTGGGAGACCGATCGTCGACGATTCCCATCGAGGCGATCATGCGGGCCTGACTCCTTCAGGAAGGCGACTTGTCACGCCATCGGCTTGACGTGAGTCTCGATGAAGTCGATGTCCTGGGGGCTGAGATCGTACTTCGCGTAGAGCTGCCGGTCGATATCGGCGAGCTGCTCGCAGATGAGCGGAAGAGGCGCGGACTCACGCAGGACGACCTCGCACACCTGACGCGCATCGAGTCGTCGAACATCCGCGGCTACGAGAACGGGCGCGCGCTGATGGGCATCCCGACGCTCATCCGCATCGCCGATGCGCTCAAGGTCGCCCCGAGCGAGCTGCTCGACGGCGTCACCGTGGAGATGTTCCCGACGTCGGCATCGGACGGGTGGCGCCGGGGCTGAGGCGGGGGCGGGGCGGGTCGTTTCGGCTCGCTGGCGATCGCTCAACGCATTTCGTCTCGCTTCGCCCGCTCAATGACCGGGGGCGTGGACGGGACGCGCGGTGACCGAGGGGCGTTTCGGCTCGCTAGCGCTCGCTCAACGCATTTCGTCTCGCTTCGCTCGCTCAATGACCGGGGGCGGGTGAGCGAGGGGCGACGCTTCGACAGGTTCAGCGCCCCGGGGGCGGGGCGGGGGTCTGTGACGTCACGCAGTGTCACAACGGGGGCGGAATGCGACGGCGGGTCCTAGCGTTGGGGATCGACGGCGCGCAGGTTGCACGCCGAGAGCACATGGAGATCCCGTGACAACCACCGCACGCGCGCAGAAGGCGCCAGACACCCGAGGCCCGGTCCGCAGGCTGCTGACCTCTTTCGGGTTCCAGATCATCGCCGCCCTCATCCTCGGCATCGGGGCTGGCCTCCTCGCCGTGGCAGGAGGTGCGAACGGTGACAACAAGACACCCCTGTTCGCGACGCTCGACACGATCGGAAGCGCCTACGTCACCCTGCTGAAGGCCGCGGTCGTCCCCCTGATCTTCACCGCGATCGTCGCGAGCATCTCCAACCTGCGGCGTGTGCAGAACGCGGCGCGCCTGGCCGGACAGACGCTGCTGTGGTTCGCGATCACGGCGTTCATCGCCGTGTCGATCGGCATCGTCCTGGGCCTGGTCATCCAGCCCGGCGCCAAGGCCGGCGATGGCCTGCAGACCGGCGAGCCGCACACGGTCGGCACGTGGTGGAACTTCCTGATCGGCCTGATCCCGCAGAACTTCCTCGGCCTGACCGTGTCGAGCTCGTTCGACGCGGATGCCCAGATCGTCAGCTCGGGTGTCAGCTTCAACATCCTGCAGGTGATCGTCGTCGCCACCGTCATCGGCATCGCAGCCCTCAAGGCCGGCAAGAAGGCCGAGCCGTTCCTGGTCTTCACCGAGTCGCTGCTGAAGGTGATCCAGCGCGTGCTGTGGTGGATCATCCGCATCGCCCCGCTCGGTACCTTCGGTCTGATCGGCGCCGCCGTCGTCAAGTACGGCTGGGACAAGCTCACCTCGCTCGCCTGGTTCGCCGGCGCGATCTACGTCGGGCTGGCCCTGGTCGTCTTCGTCGTCTACCCGATCCTCGTCAAGACGCACGGCCTCTCGATCAAGCAGTACTTCTCGGGCGTCTGGCCCGCCGTGCAGCTGGGCTTCGTGAGCCGCTCGTCGATCGGCACCCTGCCGCTGACCGAGCGCGTCGCCGAGCGCAACCTCGGTGTGCCCCGCAGCTACGCCTCGTTCGCCGTGCCGCTGGGTGCCACCACCAAGATGGACGGCTGCGCCGCCATCTACCCGGCCATCGCCGCGATCTTCGTCGCCCAGTTCTTCGGCGTGGAGCTGAGCGTGGTGCAGTACCTGCTGATCGTGATCGTGTCGGTCTTCGGCTCGGCCGCGACCGCCGGCACCACCGGCGCCACCGTGATGCTGACCCTCACGCTCTCGACCCTGGGCCTGCCGCTGGAGGGCGTCGGCCTGCTGCTGGCGATCGACCCGATCCTCGACATGGGCCGCACCGCGGTCAACGTCGCCGGTCAGGCGCTGGTCCCGACCATCGTCGCCAAGCGCGAGGGCATCATCGACCTCGACCTCTACAACGCCCCGCGCAACGGCCTGCCGTTCGCAGAGGACGTCGACGACGACGCGGATGCCGCCGAGCCGACCGCCGGCAAGGAGCCCGTCACCGCGAGCTGACCACCCGCATCACGAAGAGCGCCCGGCCCTCACGAGGGGTCGGGCGCTCCGGCGTTCTCCCGGTCGAGCTCGCGTCGGCGCGCGTGACTGGCGAGAGCCGCAACGATATAACGTGATACTCCGGCGCACCCCAAGCTGGATGCACACCGACTCCGTACCAACCGAGTCTCGCGTCTTTCCTGGAGGCGATCCACACCTCTTCGCACGCTCGAATGTGGGAAGATGGCTGTAAATCAAATTACTTGAGCCCTTCACTCGATGACGCTGGCGAGGAGACGCACGTGACGAAGAGTGCGCGCCTATCGGAGGTCGCGAAGCTCGCGGGAGTGTCTCCCGGGCTCGTGTCGCGCCTGATCAACGACGACCCGAGGCTCAAGATCCGCGACGAGACCCGCAAGCGGGTCGAGTCGGCGATCGAGATGCTGCAGTACACGCCGCACGCTTCGGCACGCGCCCTGCGCAGTTCGCAGACCGGCCTGCTCGGCTTCGCGCTCTACCACGTCACCGACCCGATCTACGCACAGATGGTCGAGAACGCAGAAGCGGCCGCGACCGCGGCGGGGTACTCACTCGTGCTCCTGAACGCGTCCGAGCTCGCTGCGAACCCGGATGCCCTGCGGCGCCTCGCTCAGGGCAGGAGAGTCGACGGCCTGCTCATCCAGGGCGGCTACGCGCAGGCCCACTCCTCGCTTCAGGTCGCCAACACGATGCCGACCGTGCTGTTCAACGCCGACCCGCTCCCCGGTTTCCGCACGGTGCGGCTCGACGATGCCGGAGCCGCAGCCCTCGCAACGCGCCATCTGATCGAACTCGGGCACTCTCGCATTGCCTTCGTGGGCGCTGAGGGCTCGTCGTCCGAGCGTCGCTACCAGGGCTACCTCACGGCGATGGTCGAAGCCGGCCTGTCATCGCATCCTCCGATCGACGGCGGGTGGGAGGCCGACACCGCACGAGCGGTAACCGAGCGGCACTTCGGCAACAGGGCAGCCGTCACCGGCCTCGTCGTGGTCTCGACCACCAGCGCGCTCGGCGTGCACGCCGGGCTCATCGCGGCCGGGCTGCGTGTCGGCCACGACGTGTCGCTGGTCAGCATCCACGACACCTGGTTCGCGCCCCACCTGAGTCCTGCGCTCACCGTCGCAGCCATGCCGCTGGGCGACCTCGGCCGGGTGGCCGTCGAGATGCTGCTCGAGCAGATCCGCGACCGGGGCGAGGGCGAGGTCATCCTCGACTCCCCCGCGACGCGGATCGTCCACCGCGCCTCGAGCGCGCGACCGGCTGACGAGGACCCGCGCTAAGAGTCCGAGCCCCCGCGCTGCGTGATGCGGGCGAGCGCACCGACAGCCTCGGGCAGCCACCCCGAATCCCAGCGATGGGCTCGGTACCGCGAATTGTCGTACACGTGCGGGATGCCGAGTTCATTCAGCAGCTCGTGCGCCTCTGACAGATGATCGTGGCTCCACTCCGGGGCATCCCTGCCGAAGTTGCCGTATCCGAACAGTCCGATTCGAGGTGCGTCTCCGAGCTCGGTGCCGCGCGTGCGCAGCAGGTGGGGAATGGCGAAATCCTCGAAATGCTCGGGATTCGGCCAGAAGTACGGCATCTCCCATTGGTCGGGGCGCGTCTTCATCACGGGTGAGTCGAACGCGGCAGCCGCGGCGAACAGCTCCGGATGCCGCAGCAGGATCTGCAGTGCGGCCGATCCGCCCTTGCTGTAGCCGGCCAGCAGGCGCGGCAGCGACGGATAGCGGCTGTCGATGAACGGCACGACCTCATCGACGAAGTACATCAGCTGCTGGAACATCGCCTGGTCAGGGAGGTCGGTCATCCACGGCCAGTCCGAGTAGGTCGGCGCGACGAACACCAGCCCGTGCCTGTTGTGCAGGTCGTGCCGCAGAGCCTCGTCCAGCCCGTCTCCCGAGCGGTGGCTGAGCTCGGGCGTCGAGGGCAGCAGGTACACGACCCTGGGTCGCTCCACGCCGCCGAGGTCATCTGGCTCGAGCACCCGGATGACGGTCTCCAGCTGCTGCCGAGTAGACGTCACTGAGTACTGCAGATAGTTGAGCCGAAGCGGACCCGAGAAGGTGGCGGGCATGGGGTTCCTTTCCGCGCGTCGCCGTCTATGACTTGAGCCCGCCGGCGGTGAGGCCGGAGACGACGTGCTTCTGTGCCAGCAGGAAGATGATCAGCACCGGCAGCACCGACAGCGTGGTCGCCGCCATCTGCACGTTCCATCGCGGCCCCGCCAGCGGATCCTCGAACAGGGTGAGCGCCACGGGAACGGTCAGCATCGCCTGCGAGCGCAGGTAGACGAGCGGCTCGAGGAACTGGTTCCAGCTGAACCACGCCGTGAAGACGACCGCCGACGCGATCGACGGACGCACAAGCGGAAGGAAGATCTGCAGCATGGTGCGGATGCGGCTGGAGCCGTCGATGGTGGCCGCCTCCTCGAACTCCGCGGGGAGCGTGAGGAAAGCCTGGCGCATGATGAACATCGCGACCGGCCCCGTGGACAGCACGGAGGTGAAGATCACCAGCGGGTAGAACGTGTCGACCCAGCCGATGTCGGCTGCAGCGCGGAACAGCGGGATGATCACCGCCTCCGGCGGGATGAAGACACCGCTCAGCAGGATCAGGAAGAAGATCGCGGCGCCCGCCGGCCGGACTCGGGCGAGCGCGTACCCGGCGGGAACCGCCAACAGCAGCGTGAGGGCGCAGATCAGCACCATCAGCAGCGCCGAGTTGAGGATCTGCCGACCGAACGGCTGCAGCGAGAACACCTGCGCATAGTTCTCCCACCGGAAGACCTCGGGGAAGATCTTCGGCGGGTACTGCAGGATCTCGCCGATCGACTTGAACGATCCGCTGACCATCCACAGCACCGGACCGATGAACAGCAGCGCGATGACGCTGAGCAGCAGATACATCGGGATGCGGCGCACGGCCCGCGAACGCAGCACGTCACTCCGACTCATGGAACACCATCCTCTTGCGGAACTGCCAGATGATGCCGATCAGGGCGATCACGAGCACGAACAGGAACACCGAGAGCGCCGACGCGTATCCGATGTCGTTGAGACGGAAGGCCTGTCGGTAGATCTCAAAGGCGAGCACGGATGTCTGCACCCCCGGCCCGCCGTTGGTGAGCAGCAGCACGAGCTCAAAGACCTTGAACGACCCGCTCACCATCAGCATGAAGACCATGATGATCGCCGACGAGATCTGCGGCAGGACCACGTGGCGGAAGCGGGTCCAGCGGCCTGCCCCGTCGACGTGAGCCGCGTCGAGCAGCTCCTGCGGCACAGCCTGCAGCGCCGCGAGGAAGATCATCATGTTGATGCCGACGTTCTTCGTGAGCTGGATGACGGCAAAGACCGCCAGAGTCAGCCACTCGCCGCGAAGCCATGGGAGGGGACCTGCCCCGACGAGGCCGACGATGCCATCCAGCAGACCGCCGGGCTGGAGGATGAAGCCCCAGACCAGAGTCCAGGCGACGGTCGTGACGAGCGCCGGGACGAAGATCGCGGCGCGGAAGAAATTGATCCCCGCCAGCTTCTGGTTCAGCAGCAGCGCGAGAGCGAGCGCCAGCACCGTGCCGCCGACGCTCAGCACCACCACGAAGAAGAACGTGTTCGACAGCACGACCCCCATGGCGGGATCGCCGAAGATGCGGGTGTAGTTGTCGATGCCGACGAAGTCACTGGTCCCGGCCAGGACATTCACGCGCGTCAGGCTGAGCTGCACCACACCGCCGATCGCGACGATCCCGACCACGAGCATGCCGAGCGTCTGCGGCGCGAGCAGTGCATAGCCGAACAGGTTGCGACCGGCTTGGAGCGAGTTGCGCCTGCTGCTGGGTGCGTATCTGCCGCGCTTCGGCGCCCGGATCTCACCGGGCGCCGAAGCGGCAGCACGCTGCTGCGTTGTCTTCATATGGCGTGCTGCTCCGCGTCAGGGAAGGAGCGGTGCGACGTTCTTGCAGACGCTCGTGAGCGCCTGCTTCACATCGGCTCCGGGCTGGTAGAAGTACTCGTCGAGTGAAGAGTTCAGCGCGTCGGTGACGGCCGCGTTGCTCTCGGTGACGGGGAACACCTTGCCGTTCTCCTTGATGCCGTCGATGATCGGAACCACGGCCTCCGGCGTGAGGACATCGGAGTTCTGCGTGAGAACCTCAGGGGTGAGCACGCTCTCGCGGATCGGGGGGAAGAATCCGGAGTACTTCGCCATCGCGTCCTTCGAACCGAGGAAGGCGACGAGCTCGGCGGCTTCCTTCGTGTGGTTCCCGGCGGCGAACGCGACGATCGATGCCTGTCCGGTCGCGACGACGTCGCCGGCGGGACCTGCGGGTGTCGGGGCGATGCCCCAGTCGAAGGTCACATCGCCGAGGTTCGCCGCGGAGCCGAGGAACGCCGAGGTCGCAGCGACGCCGCCGCCCCAGAAGTCGACCTGCTGACCGGGCACCGGCATCGAGCCGTCGTCGAAGGTCATGCCGTGGAAGACCGAGAGCGCATCGACGGCCTCGGGCGCATCGATGGTGCACTCCGTCGCCTCGTCGTTCCACGGAGAGGCGCCGTAGGCGTTGAGGTAGGGCAGCAGACGCGTCCAGTTCTTGAAATCGAAGTCGTTGAGCGCGTAGCCCGGGATGCCAAGAGCATCCTTGAGGTCCTTGGACGTCTGCCGGAAGGAGTCCCAGGTCCAATCGCCATCGGCCATGAGCTGGCCCGGATCCTTGACCCCGGCCTGCTTGTAGAGGTCCTTGTTGTAGTACATGATCAGCGGACCGGTCGAGAACGGGATGCCGTAGACGGCGTCGTCGACCTCCCACCGCTCGAGAAGCGACGGGATGAAGTCATCGAAGTCGAAGCCATCCGTCGCCTCGATCGTGTCGCGCAGGTCGATGAGCGCACCGGCCTTGATGTACTCGGCGCTGCTCTCGACGGGGAGCCAGCTGACGTCAGGGGCGTCGCCGGCCGAGATCTGCGTCGTGACGAGCGTGTCGAGCTCGGCGAGGTTGAAGCTCTCGATCTTCACGCTCTTGACGCGGGGGTTCTGCTCCGCGAACTCGGCCCCGAGCGTCTCGAAGGCCGAGACATGATCGGGGTTCGCAGACCAGATGGTCATCCGCAGCGCGACGTCATCCGCGTCTGATGATGTGTCGGCGTCCGGAGTTGCCGCACTGCAGGCGACCACCAGGCTTGCGGCCGCGAATGCTGTGACGGCGAGCGGTACTCGGGTGCTGGAACGCATTTCTATCCTCCTTGATGCATGCGGGCCGCAGGATGCCCAGGTGCCCATTGCCGCGAGTATAACGAACTACTTGTGAGCGGTCAATGATCGAGATCGCACCGAGATACAGCGGTGCACAACTCGAATGCGCGCTGGCCTTCACGTAAGTAAATCAATATACTTGCGCCACCACCCTCACGGATCGTTGGAGGCCGAATATGGCAAGAGAGAAGAGCGCGGCGCAGGTGACGGAGCCGTCGAGAGCGACTCCCGTCGTCGGCGACTTCGATGTCATCGTCGCCGGCGGGGGGCCGGCCGGAGTCATCGCCGCCATCGCCGCATCTCGCGGCGGTGCCCGCACTCTGCTGATCGAGCGCTACGGCTTCGTCGGCGGCATGTCGACGAGCGCCCTGGTCACGCCGATCAGCGAGTTCCGCGTTGCTGGCCAGCAGCACATCGGCGGCATCCCTCTCGAGCTCATGCAGCGTGCCGCCGAGCTCGGCGGCGCCGAGATCGAGCGCGACAGCGGCAACTGGCCCATCAACGACGAGATCATGAAGCTCGCCGCTCAGCGGATGCTGCTCGAGAGCGGGGTCACGCTGCTCTTCCACAGCTGGTTCTCGGACGTCGTGGCCGAAGACGGGCGAGTCAGCCACATCATCGTGCAGAACAAGGCCGGCCGAGTGGCCTACGCATGTCGCACCGTCATCGACTGCACCGGAGACGCCGACGTCGTCCGTGCCGCCGGCCTCCCGACCACCAAGGGCGACGTGCTGCAGCCGGCGACGCTGTGGTTCCAGCTGGGTGGCGTCGACACAGATGCCCTCACGTACGTCTTCGGGGATGCCGTGGATGGCATCCTGCCCGTCTCCGAATCCATCCGCACACGTCTTGCGGAACTCCACGCCGCCGGCGAGGTGCCGCTGTTCGGCGGCCCCTGGATCAACCGCTTCTTCCGCGATGGCATGGTGAGCATCAACGTGCTGCGTGAGCCCACCGATGCGAGCGACCCGGAGTGGTTCACCCGCACAGAGACCAGCCTGCGCGAGAAGATGCACGCGCTCATAGAGATCCTGCGGCGCGAGTTCCCTGAGTTCCGGGACGCCTGGCTGGCGAAGTCCGGTATCCAGACCGGCGTGCGCGAGACGCACCACATCGTGGGGCTGTATGAGCTCACGCAGGACGACGTGCTGCACCCCAAGGCGTTCCCCGACACGATCGCGAAGGGCGCTCACACCATCGACATCCATCAGACCGACAGCATCGACCAGAACGAGTTCGTTCTGCTGCGCCGTCCGTACAACGTGCCTTTCCGATGCCTCGTGCCGCGGGGCAGCGTGAACGTCGTCACCGCCGGACGGTGCCTGAGCGCAGACGGTCCCGGATTCGGCTCGGTGCGGGTCATGGCGACGTGCATGGCGATGGGACAGGGCGCAGGTACCGCAGCGGCGCTCGCCCTCGCGCATGACGTCGCCATTCCCGACGTCGACGTCGCGCAACTGCGCGCCGCACTCATCGAACAGGGCGCCATCGTCGATTTCGACAACGTCGATCCCGATGATCATGATGACAACATCGACCGCCACGTCGACGCGTTCGCCGTCGATCGCTGAAGGGACGAGAACCGTGGAACGACTGAGCAGAGCATCAGTGACAGACCTCCCCGCCGAGATCTCGCGACCGTCGGCCCATGACGGTGTCCGCGTCGGCATCGTGCACTTCGGCGTGGGCAACTTCCATCGCGCGCACCAGGCGATGTACATCGAGCGCCTGCTCCGTGCCGGGGGCTCCGGCGACTGGGGCATCTGCGGCATCGGCCTGCTCGAGCGCGACGCCCGCATGCGAGACGCGCTGAACGAGCAGGACGGGCTCTACACGCTCACCCTGCGCCACCCGGACGGCACCGACGAGATCGACGTGATCGGGTCGATCCGCCGATTCCTGCACGCTCCGGACGACCCCGACGCGGTGCTCGCGCAACTCGTCGAACCCGATGTGCGCATCGTCTCGCTGACCATCACTGAGGGCGGCTACGTCGATGATCCCTCTGAGGGCAAGCGCGCTGCGGACGACCCACGCGTCGCGCAGGAGACCTCCACCGGGCTGTCGCATCCGCTCACCGCATTCGGCTGGATCGTCGCCGCGCTTCGCGAGCGCCGGCGCCGGGGCATCCCCGCGTTCACCGTGCTGTCGTGTGACAACGTGCCCGAGAACGGGACGGTCGCCCGGCGCAGCGTCGAGGCTGTCGCACGTCTGGTCGACGGGGACCTCGCCGACTGGATCGGGGGAAACGTCGCCTTCCCGTCCACCATGGTCGATCGCATCACCCCGGTCACCGTGGATGCGGACATCGACCGCATCCACGAGCGCCTCGGCGTCCACGACGCCTGGCCGGTCGCCTCAGAGTCATTCGAGCAGTGGGTGATCGAAGACGACTTCCCGGCCGGTCGTCCGGACTACGCGGCTGCCGGCGCGACCGTGGTCGCCGATGTGCATGCCTACGAAGCGATCAAGATCCGGCTCCTCAATGGCGGGCATCAGGCGATCGCGTACGTCGGGCAGCTCGCCGGGCATGTCTACGTGCACGACGCGCTGAACGACACCCGACTCGCCGCTTTCGTGCGCGACTACATGGAGCGCGACGCGGCGCCCACCCTCACCGCGCCAGAAGGGTTCGATCTGCCCGGATACATCGACGAGCTCTTCCGACGCTTCACCAATCCCGCCATCGCCGACACCCTGGCCCGGCTGAGCACCGACGCCTCCAACCGGATGCCGAAGTTCGTCGTCCCGACGCTCATCGACCGCATCGCCACCGGTTCGATTCCGCGTGCCGGAGCACAACTCGTCGCCAGCTGGCGCGAGTACGCCAGACAGGCCTCGCTGGGCCGCTTCGCGCTCGACGATGAGTCGGCGGATGCGCTGATGAGGGCGGCCTGCGACACCCCCGAGACCTTCCTCACCGCCGTGCCGTCGCTGCGCGTGCTGAGCGCTTCAGCCGAGTTCGTCGAAGCCTACGTGTCCGCTGCGCGGTCGCTCGAGGACGGTGGGCCTGACGCCCTGCTCGGCGACTGAGTGACGCGTCGAGCCGCATCACCTCTTCACCGAGGTAGGCCTCAGAACCTCGACTCTCACGCCCGGGACTGCGGGCGCGTCGCCGCGCGCGTGTCGAGCGCCAGCTCCTCGGCATCCATCGCGGCGATCAGCTCGTGCATGACCTCCTCGCTCAGGTTGCCCGCGTCGCGCTCCTCCAGCAGCAGCTGCCGGCGCACCGACAGCCACCCCTTCGACATCGTCACGAACTGCTCGTACGTGGGCCGCGGGCTCAGGTCGATCTGCGCGGTCTCGGCATCCGACTCCACCCGGATCAGCCGCTTCGCGAACCCGTCGAACGCTCCCAGCGACCCGGCGCCGTACTTCTCCTCCCACACCCGCCTCATGTCGCGCAGGTAGGCCTTGCCCGCCTCGCGGCTGCGCTCGCGCACCGCGGCCAGCTGACGGGCATCCTCCTGCGCCTCACGGTCGTCGACCACCTTCAGCGCGCGGATCAGCCACGGCAGGGTGAGCCCCTGCAGCAGCAGCGTTCCCACCGTCACCACGAACGCGACAACGACCAGCGCGTGCGAGGCCTGATCGTCCATGCCCGCCAGGTCTGCCGCGGCCAGCGCGGTCGCCAGGGTCACCACGCCGCGCATCCCGGCCCACGAGATCACGGCGTTGTCGCGCCACGACAGCATCGTCTCGCTGAGCCGCTGTCGCAGCTGCTCCTCGGTGAGCGGATGTCGGCTTCCGCGCCCCACGGCCACGGGCGGCCTCGCACCGCGCTCCTTCATCTGCTCCCACTTGCGCAGCCGCATCCGGCTCCACCACTGCCCCCACGCGTTGGCGGGGTAGACGAACAGCGGCCGCACCAGCAGCACGACCAGCAGCACCACCGCCGCCAGCCCGATCACCGGCCCCATCTCGCCGTCGTTCAGATCGGCGATCACGCGCGGCAGCTGCAGGCCGATGTACGCGAACACGAACGACTCGAGCAGGAAGTCCGCGCTCAGCCACAGCGGTGCCTCCTGCTGCCGCGTCGTGTAGCTCGTGCGCGGCGCGTTGAAGCCGACGTACAGTCCCATCGCCACCACCGCGATCACGCCCGAGCCGTGCAGCTGCTCGGCGATCGCGTAGGCGCCGAAGGGCGCGAGCAGGCCCACCGTGCCGTTGATCACCGGGTCGTCGCTGCGCATGCGCAGCAGGTGCGTGAGCAGCCCGAACACCAGACCCACCAGCACGCCGACGATGACCGCCAGCAGGAACTGCCCGACGGTCGCCCAGATGTTGAAGGCCGCAGGTCCTGCGATGACCGCCGCGGCGAAGACCCGGTACAGCGTCAGCGAGGTGGCGTCGTTGATCAGGCTCTCGCCCGAGAGCACGGTCATGATGCGCCTGGGCAGCCCGAGCTTGCGGCCGATGGCCGCCGCGGACACGGCATCCGGCGGCGCGACGATCGCGCCCAGCAGCAGCGCCCCGAACAGCCCCAGCTCGGGAAGCAGCCACCACGCCACCAGGCCGACCACCACCGTGGTCACCAGCACCAGCCCGATCCCGAGCCGGCGGATCTGCGGTATCGCACGCGAGAAGCTCACGAACGACACGTCCAGCGCGGCCGAGTACAGCAGCGGCGGCAGCACGATGTTCAGCAGCACATGCCCGTCGATCGAGGGATTCGGCACGAAGGGCAGGAACGCGGCCGCGAGCGCGACGACGGTCACCAGCAGCGGCGCCGGCCATCCCTTCCATCGGGCGACCGCCGCAACGGCGACCGCGGCCACGATGACGAAGAAGATGCTCGCGTCCATGGGAAAAGGCTACTGCCCGCATACGAGTGCGGCCGGCGACCGACCCCGAGGCCGGCCCGCCGGCCGCATCCATCCGCCCTCCGTCAGGCTTGGCCGTGCTGCGCCCGCGACCTGCGCGAGAGCGAGTCGATGATCACGGCGAGGAGCAGCACGGCTCCGGTGACCATGAACCGCACCGACGAATCCAGGCTCAGCAGCGTGAGGCCGTTGTCGATGGACTGGATGACGAAGATTCCCAGCAGTGCCGACCAGGCCGATCCACGTCCGCCGAACAGGCTGGTGCCGCCGATCACCGCGGCCGCGATCGCGACCAGGTTGGTGGTGCCGCCGCCGGTCGAGATGCTCGCGGCCGTCAGTCGCGCCGCCAGCATCAGTCCGCCGAGCGTCGCCAGCACGGTGCCGACCATCAGCGCCGAGATGTAGATGGCCTTCACGTTGATGCCGGCGCGACGCGCGGCCTCCTCGTTGCCGCCGACCGCGTAGATCCAGCGCCCCCAGCGGGTGCGGGTCAGCATCGTCGCCATGACGGCGACCAGGATGATGAACAGCAGGAACGAGACCGCGACGCCGCGGTTGGTCGCCAGCCACGTGATCGCCGCGAACGCGACGACGGCGATGGCGACCGCCTTGATGACGATCAGCGAGGTCGGCCCGTTGGACAGTCCGGACTTCGCCCGGCGGCGCGCCTTGGTGACGTCGTTGAAGACGATCGCCAGCACGACCACTCCGGCGATCGTGTACGCCAGCCACGGCGGCAGGAACCAGGTGGTCGCGAACTGCACGATCCAGGAGTTGTACGGCAGGTTGATGGTGCCGGTCGGGCCCAGCACCCACAGCTGCAGACCGAGGAAGCCCATCAGCCCTGCCAGGGTGACCACGAACGTCGGCACGCCGAAGCGGGTGAACAGGAAGCCGTACAGGAACCCGATCGCCGCGCCGACCACCAGCGCGAAGACGATCGACAGCCAGATGGGCCAGTGCCAGCTGATGAACGCCACACCGAGGATCGCCGAGGACAGCCCGGCGAGCGATCCGATCGACAGGTCGATCTGGGCGACCAGCAGCACCACCACGACGCCGAGCGCGATCACGCCGAGCGCCGCGCACTGCAGGGTCAGGTCGACGAGGTTCGTCGCCGACAGGAACCGGGGGTTGAGGATCTGGAACACGATCCAGATGACGACGAGCCCCAGGAAGACCGGCAGAGACCCGAGGTCGCCGGTGCGCACCCGGATGCCGAAGCCGCTGAGCACGCCGCGCAGGCCCTCGCCGCGCATCACCCGCTCGTCCTGCAGGTCGGTGGCCCTCGTCGTGGGCGCGGAGTTGTCCTTCGTCTGGTCGCTCATTCTGCGCCCTTCTCGCTCGGCTGCGCGGCACCGCGGCTGCTGACGGGGTTGTCGGTGGCGCCGGTGATCGCGGCGACGATGTCCTCGTAGCTGACATCGGCGGTGCGGAACACGCCGTTGTTGCGGCCGAGCCGGAGCACCACGACGCGGTCGGCGACGGCCTGCACGTCGGCCATGTTGTGGCTGATCAGGATGACGCCGAGCCCGCGCTCACGCAGGCGCTCGATGAGGTTGAGCACCTCGGCGGTCTGCGCGACGCCGAGCGCCGCGGTCGGCTCGTCGAGGATCACGATGCGCGGCTCGCCGATCAGCGACCGCGCGATCGCGACCGTCTGGCGCTGGCCGCCCGAGAGGGAGGCGACGGCGATGCGCACCGACGGGATCTTCGCCGAGAGCTGGCGCAGCAGCGACCAGGCCTGCTCCTCCATGAGCTCCTCGTCGACCAGGAGCCCACCGCGCTCGCGGCCGAGGAACAGGTTGGCGACGACATCGAGATTGTCGCAGAGCGCCAGATCCTGGAAGACCGTGGCGATGCCCAGCTCCCGCGACTCGGTCGGCGACGGGATCGAGACCTGCGCGCCGTTGAACGTGATGATGCCGCTGTCGGCGGGATGCACGCCGGCGAGGATCTTCACCAGCGTCGACTTTCCGGCGCCGTTGTCGCCGACGAGGGCGACGACCTCTCCCGCATAGACGTCGAGGTCGATGTCGGTCAGCGCCCTGACGGCGCCGAAGCCCTTCGAGATGCCTCGGATCGACAGCACGGGCTCGCGCACCGCATCAGGCTGCTCGTCGAGGTCGGATGCTAAAGCCACTGCGGCTCCTTCGCTGTGTGGTCGCGGTGGCGGCGGGGCGCCCGCCCCCCGGGGGTGATCACATGTGACCCTGC
>NZ_JAUZVD010000004.1:0-228596 GCF_031844385.1 Microbacterium sp. ARD32 | reverse complement strand
TCTGTGAAAGAGCCACCCATCGCTGGGTGGCTCTTTTGCGTTAACGCCTGCCGATTTGACTTCCCCCTGGTTCGGGCTATGGTCAGAGGTCACCCACCCGCCAGCCGAAAGAGGGGAAGCGAGTCGCATGTCCGGTAAGACACCGCAGTCACGAGCAGGAAAGAAGGCACCGAAGCTCTCACTCAAGGAGAAGAGGGCCGAGAAGCGCGCCAAGCGCGAGCCGGAGTCCTTCATCAAGCCGCGCAAGGGTGCGAACGGCTGACTTCAGCTCGTGATCAGAGGGGCGTCATGCTCGGTGTGGACCGGCGCATGGCGCCCCTCTTCCGCTCCGGGCGGGTGATGGACCCGTGGTGCTAGGCGAGGCGGCCCTCCAGCATCCGCGCCACCTCCTGCACGACCTCGGCCGGTGCGCCGGGCCGATCGCTCTGCCAGGTCACGGCCACCGCGGCCGCCGGCCAGCCGGCGTGATCCCGCACGACCGCCGCGACCGACCGGAATCCGGGTGTGACCTCGCCGTCCTCGGTCGCGACGCCGGCCAGGCGCACGGTGCGCAGCGCCTCGCGCAGTTCGGCGGGACGCGCCGGCCCCTGTCCGGTGCGGTCGGTGAACGCCGCGGCATCCGGATACAGCGCCCGTACCTGCGCGCGGGGGAGAGCCGCCAGC
This sequence comes from Microbacterium sp. ARD32, assembly GCF_031844385.1. Lineage (NCBI taxonomy): Bacteria > Bacillati > Actinomycetota > Actinomycetes > Micrococcales > Microbacteriaceae > Microbacterium > Microbacterium sp. ARD32. The sequence goes on along the minus strand of NZ_JAUZVD010000004.1, from coordinate 227,933 downwards.
ATGGCGCGCCCCGTCGCGGTCAGATGCGCGGGCAGTCGCACGCCGACGTCCGTCACCAGCGCGGGGCGTCGCGCCGCGCGCTCCTCCACGATGTACAGCACGTCGCGCCCGCTCATCACCGCCAGGTGCGCGCTCTCTCCGACCCGGTCGGCCAGTGCGGCGACGAGCGGTCGGCCCAGCCGTGCCAGCGGCTCCTGCCGCGCGTACCCGCCGGCCAGCTCGAAGGCGCTCGTGCCCAGTCCCCAGCGCCGGTCCTGCGGAAGATGCACGACGAAGCCGTGCTCCTCGAGCGTGGCCAGCAGGTGGTACACGGTGGAACGGGGAATGCCCAGGTCGCGTGCGAGAGCGGATGCCGCGATCGGAGCGGGTCGTCGCGCCAGATGCCGCAGGATCCGCAGCGTCTGATCGGCGGCGGGCACCTGGGGGCGTCGGCCGCGCGCTGCCGCGTGCGCTTCGTCTGGGATCACAGACACAGTGTCTCATGAGGCCCTCCCGCGCAGCCCGCCGACGGTGTGGACTGTGAGCATGCAGCAGATCTCCACCGTGACCGTCGGCGAGCATCCCCTCACGCCCGCCGACGTCGTCGCCGTCGCGCGCCACGCCGCTCCGGTGATCATCGCCGACTCGGCGCGCGAGCGCGTGGCCGCGGCCCGCGCCGTGATCGACGGGATGGCGGCCGACCCGAATCCGCACTACGGGGTGTCCACCGGTTTCGGGGCGCTGGCCACCACCTTCATCGCTCCGGAGCGCCGTCGGCAGCTGCAGCTGAGCCTGATCCGCTCGCACGCCGCGGGCACCGGAGCCGAAGTGGAGACCGAGGTGGTGCGCGCCCTGCAGCTGCTGCGCCTGCAGACCCTGGCATCCGGCCACACCGGCGTTCGCCCGCTGGTGGTCGACGCGTACGCGGCGATGCTCAATGCCGGCATCGCCCCCATCGTGCGCGAGTACGGGTCGCTGGGCTGCTCCGGCGACCTGGCGCCCCTCGCGCACGTCGCGCTGGCGGCGATGGGGGAGGGCGAGGTGCGGGTGGCTGAGCAGACGATGCCGGCCGCGGACGCCCTCGCCGCGGCGGGCATCGAGCCGCTGGTGCTGGTGGAGAAGGAGGGGCTGGCGCTGATCAACGGCACCGACGGGATGCTCGGGATGCTGGTGCTGGCGCTGCACGACCTGGAGACGCTCGTCACCACCGCCGACCTGGCGGCCGCGATGTCGGTCGAGTCGCAGCTGGGGACGGATGCCGTGTTCGCGGCCGACCTGATGGCCCTGCGCCCGCAGGCGGGACAGGCGGCATCCTCGGCCAACCTGCGCGCCTTCCTGAGTTCCTCGCCCATGGTCGCCAGCCACAAGGGACCCGAGGACGGCCGGGTGCAGGACGCGTACTCGCTGCGCTGCTCGCCGCAGGTGCACGGTGCGGCGCGTGACACCATGGCGCACGCGACGACGATCGCCGAGCGCGAGCTGGCCTCGGTCATCGACAACCCGGTCGTGACCTCCGACGGCCGCATCGAGTCCAACGGCAACTTCCACGGCGCGCCCGTCGCGGCTGTGCTCGACTTCCTGGCCATCTCGGTCGCCGACGTCGCCTCGGTCTCCGAGCGTCGCACCGACCGCGCGCTCGACCCCGCTCGCAGTCACGGCCTTCCACCGTTCCTCGCACATGAGGTGGGGGTCGACTCCGGCCTGATGATCGCGCAGTACGCGGCCGCCGGCATCGTCTCCGAGCTCAAGCGGCTCGCGGTGCCGGCGTCCGTCGACTCCATCCCCTCCTCGGCCATGCAGGAGGACCACGTGTCGATGGGGTGGGCGGCCGCTCGCAAGCTGCGCCGGGCGATCGACGGACTGGCGCGCGTGCTCGCGATCGAGATCCTCACCGGCTCGCGCGCCCTCGATCTGCGCGCGCCGCTGGCCGCTGGACCCGCCACCGGTGCTGTGCGCGACCTGGTGCGCACGGTGGCCGCAGGCCCCGGCCCGGATCACTTCCTCTCACCCGACATGGAGGCCGTCACCGAGCTCGTCCGCTCGGGCGCCGTCCTCCGCACTGCGAAGGAGCACGCGCATGTCTGAACACACCGTCCACGACCCGGCCCGCTCCATCCGCGCCCCGCGCGGCAACCAGCGCACCGCCAAGAGCTGGGGCGCCGAGGCCGCCAAACGGATGCTGATGAACAACCTCGACGCCGAGGTCGCCGAGCATCCCGAGGATCTCGTCGTCTACGGAGGCACCGGCAGGGCTGCCCGCAGCTGGGAGGCGTATGACGCGATCGTGCGCACACTGGACGAGCTCGAGCCCGACGAGACCCTGCTGGTGCAGTCCGGCAAGCCGGTGGGCGTGTTCCGCACCCACGAGTGGGCGCCGCGGGTGCTGATCGCCAACTCCAACCTGGTCGGCGACTGGGCCACCTGGCCGGAGTTCCGCCGACTCGAGTCGCTGGGCCTGATGATGTACGGCCAGATGACGGCCGGCTCGTGGATCTACATCGGCACGCAGGGCATCCTCCAGGGCACCTACGAGACCTTCGCCGCAGTCGCGCGCTCGCTGGGACGGGACTCGCTCAAGGGCACCCTGTCGCTCACCGGCGGGGCCGGCGGCATGGGCGGCGCGCAGCCGCTGGCCGTGACCCTCAACGAGGGGGCCGTGCTGATCGTCGACGTCGACGAGTCGCGCCTGTCGCGCCGTGTGGAGCACGGCTATCTGGACGAGTACCACACCGACCTCGACACGGCCGTCGCGCGTGCGGTGGCGGCGAAGGATGCCGGTGACGCGCTCTCGGTCGGCATCGTCGGCAACGCCGCGGAGGTCTTCCCCGAACTGCTGCGCAGACAGCAGGCGGGCGAGCTGGCGATCGACGTCGTCACCGACCAGACCAGCGCGCACGACCCGCTGGCGTACCTGCCGGTCGGGGTGTCCGTCGCCGACTGGAAGGCCGAGGCGGAGCGCGACCCCGAGGGGTTCACTCGGCGCGCCCGTGAGTCGATGGCCGCGCACGTGAACGCCATGGTGGCGTTCCAGGATGCCGGCGCCGCGGTCTTCGACTACGGCAACTCGCTGCGCGCCGAGGCGATGCTGGGCGGTGCCGAGCGCGCGTTCGCGTTCCCCGGCTTCGTGCCCGCCTACATCCGACCGCAGTTCGAAGAAGGGCGCGGCCCGTTCCGCTGGGCGGCGCTCTCCGGCGACCCCGAGGACATCTACAGGACCGACCGGGCCATCGCGGAGCTGTTCCCCGAGGACACGGCGCTGCACCGCTGGCTGGCCAAGGCCGGCGAGACCGTGCACTTCGAGGGGCTTCCCGCCCGCATCTGCTGGCTCGGCTACCAGGAGCGCCACCTGGCGGGGCTGAAGTTCAACGAGATGGTCGCCTCGGGCGAGCTCTCCGCGCCGATCGTGATCGGCCGCGATCACCTGGACTCGGGGTCGGTCGCCAGCCCGTATCGCGAGACGGAGGCCATGAAGGACGGCTCCGATGCGATCGCCGACTGGCCGCTGCTGAACGCCCTGCTCAACACGGCATCCGGTGCGAGCTGGGTCTCGCTGCACCATGGCGGGGGCGTGGGCATCGGCCGCAGCATCCACGCCGGGCAGGTCACCGTCGCCGACGGCACGGAACTGGCCGCGCAGAAACTGGAGCGCGTGCTGACCAACGACCCCGGCACCGGTGTGATGCGCCACGTGGACGCCGGGTACGAGCACGCGAAGGATGTCGCGCGCGAACGCGGACTGAAGGTGCCGATGCTGTGAGCGCCACGCTGATCACCAACATCGGGGAGTTGACGACCAACGTCGGTGTCGACGGCGACCCCGGCGCCGCGCTGCACGATGCCGCTGTGCTCATCGACGACGGCCGCATCGCATGGGTCGGCCCCTCCTCCGACCCGTCTATGTGGCGCGTGGCGCCCCTGTCGAGCGCGAATCAGGGCCGCACGCGCCACGTAGACGGGCTGGAGGTGGTGGACGCCGACGGTGGGGCGGTCATCCCAGGGTTCGTGGACAGCCACAGCCACATCGTCTTCGGCGGTGACCGCGCAGGGGAGTTCGAGGCGCGGATGGCCGGCGAGAAGTACGCCGCCGGCGGCATCCGCTCCACCGTCGCCGCGACGCGCGACGCGAGCGATGACAAGCTGCGCACCCGACTGCGCGGCTTCGTCGACGAGATGCGCGCGCAGGGCACCACGACCGTCGAGATCAAGAGCGGGTACGGACTGGATGTCGCCACGGAGGCGCGCCTGGTGCGCCTGGCCGCCGAGGTCACGCCCGAGGTCACCTTCCTCGGCGCGCACGTCGTGCCGGCCGAGTACGCCGGACGCGGCGACGAGTACGTCGACCTGGTGGTCGGCGAGATGCTGGATGCCTGCGCCCCGCACGCCAAGTGGATCGACGTGTTCTGCGAGGCCGGCGCCTTCACCGCGGCGCAGTCGCGGCGGGTGCTCGAAGCGGGCATCGCCCGCGGCCTGCAGGCGCGCGTGCACGCCAGTCAGCTCGGGCCCGGCGAGGGCGTGCGGCTCGCGATCGAACTGGGGGCGGCATCCGTCGACCACGGCACCTACCTGACCGACGAGGACGTCGCAGCGCTCGCCGCCTCCGACACCGTGCTCACCGTGCTGCCCGGCGTGGAGTTCTCCACCCGGCATCCGTACCCCGACGCACGCCGGCTGATCGACGCCGGCGTGACCGTCGCGATCGCGTGCGACACGAACCCGGGGTCGAGCTTCACGTCGTCGATGCCGTTCTGCATCGCGCTCGCGGTGCGCGAGATGGGGATGACCACCGCAGAGGCGGTGCGCGCTGCCACTGCCGGGGGAGCGGCGGCGCTGCGGCGCGACGACATCGGCGTGATCGCGCCAGGCAAGCGCGCCGACCTGGTGCTCCTGGACGCACCCACGGCCGTGCATCTGGCCTACCGTCCCGGTGTGCCGCTGGTGAAGCAGGTGTGGAAGGACGGCGTCGCGGTCCGCTGACGCCGGAGAGGACGAAGAGATGGCGCTTCCGCACGACGAGCTCTGGCCTCGGGCCGGATCGTGGCCGGCGCCCGTGCCGGGGCAGACGACGGATGCCGTGGTGCTGGGCGTCCCCACCTGGCGCACCTCGATCTCGAGCACCGGCGCGCACGCCACCCCCGCGGCGGTCCGCGCGGCTCTCGCGCGGTACAGCCCGGCCCTGATCGGACCTCCCGCGATCGACCTGAACCAGGCCCTGCGCATCGCCGACGCCGGCGACGTGCACGAGCCCGACGGCGATGAGGGCGTGCAGCGCGCCGTGGACCGGGTGCGCGAGCTGGCGACGGACGCCCGGCTGATCGTCGCGCTCGGCGGTGACAACTCGCTCACCTATCCGGTGGCGCGCGGCGCCGGCGCCGACGGCCTGATCACGATCGACGCGCACTACGATCTGCGCGACGGCGTGTCCAACGGGTCGCCCGTGCGCCGGCTGGTGCAGGACGCGCCGCCGGGGGAGCGCATCGACCCGACGCGGATCGTGCAGCTCGGGATCTCCGACTTCGCCAACTCCGCGGCCTATGCGCGGCGCGCTGCGGAGTGGGGCATCCGCGTCATCACGATCGACGAGGTGCGCCGGCGCGGCGTCGACGACGTCGTGGCCGAGGCGCTGCAGACCGCCGGCGCCGGCTCCCGCATCCACCTCGACATCGACGTCGACGCCGCCGATCGAGCCGCCGTGCCCGGATGCCCGGCGAGCGTTCCGGGCGGGTTCGCGGCCTGGGAGCTGCGTGCGCTCGTGCGCGCGCTGGCCGTCGACGAGCGGATCGTCAGCGCCGACCTGGCCGAGGTCGACGCCACCGCGGATGCCGAGGACGGCCGCACCGTGCGGCTGGCGGCGCTCTGCGTGCTCGAGCTGCTGGCCGGCCTGGCGACCCGCTGACCCCTCCACACGAGTAGCGTGGGCACATGGCTCGGATTCTCATCGTCGGCGGCCACGGAAAGGTCGCGCTGCTGCTCGCCCCGGTTCTCGTCGCACGCGGGGACGAGGTCACCTCCGTCATCCGCAACCCCGCGCACGCCGACGACGTGCGCGCGGCCGGTGCGACGCCCGCTGTCTTCGACGTGGAGCACGAGGATCGGCCGGCGCTCGCCGAGCTGATCGCCGGGCACGACGCCGTCGTCTGGTCGGCCGGAGCAGGAGGCGGCAGCCCGGCGCGCACCCGCGCCGTGGACTTCGAGGCCGCCGTGCGGTCGATGGATGCCGCGAAGGATGCCGGTGCGGCTCGCTACGTGATGGTGTCGTACTTCGGCTCGTCGCCGGACCACGGCATCCCGGAATCCGACCCGTTCCACGCCTACGCCGAGGCGAAGGCCGCCGCTGACGAATATCTTCGGGCGACGTCGCTGGAGTGGACGGTGCTCGGTCCGAGCCGGCTGACACTGGGCGAGGGAACCGGCCGCATCGACGCGGCGGCGCAGACCTCGGGCGAGGTGTCCAGGAAGAACGTGGCGCTGGTCGTCGCGCAGGCCCTGGTCGAGCCGGCCACGATCGGCCGCACGATCCGGTTCAACGACGGTGACGTGGCGATCCCCGAGGCGCTGGCGGGTGAGCCCCCCGATCAGCCCCCGATCAGCCCGCGGGGATGACGGCGTGCGCGACGGCGAAGATCGCCAGCCCCGCCAGCGCTCCGACAACGGTGCCGTTCAGCCGGATGTACTGCAGGTCGCGTCCGACCATCAGCTCGATCTTCTCAGTCGTCTCGGCGGCGTCCCACTTCTCCACCGTGTCGGTGATGATCGAGGCGATGTCGTGCCGGTACCGATCCACCAGGAACACGGCCGCATCGGTGACCCAGCCGTCCACACGCGCCTGCAGGACCGGCTCGGTGGCCAGGCGCTGTCCGATCTCCGCGACCGCGGATGCCGCGCGGCGGCGCAGCCCGCTCTCCGGATCCGCGAGGGCGGCGAGCAGGCCGTTCTTGGCGGTCTCCCAGGCCTGGGCGGCCAGGGCCACCACGCGGGGGCTGTCGAACACGGCGGCCTTCGCACCCTCGAAGCGCTCGCGCATGTCGGGGTCGTGCTGCAGGCGGTCGGCCAGGCGAGCCAAGTACCCGTCGAGCGCGGCCCGCGCCGGATGGTGAGGGTCGGCCTGCACCGCTTCGGCGAAGCGCACGGCCTCGTGGTACACCGTCTCGTCGACGAAGCGGTGCGCCAGCCTTGGCACCCAGCCGGGAAGGCGGCGTGAGACGAGGCCCTGGAAGGTGTGCGCGTTGGCATGGAGCCAGCCGGTGATGCTGTCCACGGCCAGATCCACCGCGCCGCGGTGAGCATCCGCCTCGACGATCCGCTCCAGCCAGCCGCCTGCCGACGGCGCCCAGTCGGGCTCCACGAGGTGCTCGCGGGCGAGGTCGGCGATCAGCTCCTGCACGTCGTCGTCACTCAGCGCGCGCAGCACGGCGGATGCCGCCGTCGCGGCCTCGGCGGACACCCGCTCCGCGTGGCTCGGGGTCGCTGGGCCCAGCGAAGGGGCGGCCAGCCACTCGCCCAGCCGCTGCGAGAGCGCCGTGCGCGACAGCTTCTCGCGCACGACGTCGCCGGAGAGGAAGTTCGTCTCCACGAACTCGCCCAGCGAGCGCCCGATCTCGTCCTTGCGGTGGGGGATGATCGCGGTGTGCGGAATGGGCGCGCCCAGCGGATGCCGGAACAGCGCGGTCACCGCGAACCAGTCCGCCAGGGCGCCGACCATTCCGCCCTCCGTCGCGGCGCGCACATACGCCAGCCACGGGTACCGGTGCTCGAGGGCGAAGGCGATCACGAAGACCACCGCCATGAAGATCAACGCACCCAGCGCGACCGCCTTCATCCGCCGCAGACCGCGGAGCCTCTCCTGATCGGCGGGGGACAGCAGCGCCATCGGGGTGCGGGACATGGGGACATCCTTTCACGGGCGGTTGCCAGCGACCCAGTGCGAGCAGGGCGACGCTTCGACGGGCTCAGCGACCCAGGGCGGAACCGCGGGGATGCCACGGAGGCTACGCTCGTAGGGTGATCGATGACATCAAGAAGCGTGCTCTGCACCGCACCAGCATCCTCGAGGGGCAGCTGCGCGGCATCGCGCGGATGATCGAGAACGAGGAGTACTGCATGGACATCATCACGCAGTCGCGTGCCGTGCAGCGCTCACTGGAGTCGCTGAACCGCCTGCTGCTGGAGAACCACCTGCGCACGCACGTGACGCACATGTTCGAGGAGGGCGGCGACGAGCGCGACCAGGCCGTCGCCGAGCTGCTGAAGGCCTTCGAGTTCGACCGCAAGTAGGGCGCGACCCTTCGACAGGCTCAGGGGCCCAGGTCCTTGGGGCTAGGCCTCGAGCGGGCCGAGCCAGGCGGTCGCGGCGGTGGCGTGCGCCGACTCCGGATCGGAGGGGTGGAACATTCCTGCCAGCACGTCGCGGTAGATCCGCGACAGCTCCTGGGAGGAGAAGTACGATCCGCCGCCCGCGACCAGCATCGCCTCGTCGACGACCTGCTTGGCCATCACCACGGCCCGGTGCTTGACGCCGGAGAGCAGCGTGAACCAGCGCGGTCCGTGGTCTGCCAGCTCGTCCACGTCGCGGGCGAGCGCGGAGATCTGCGGGGGCAGCGCGTCGTAGACCAGGCCCATCCCGGCGACCCGCCAGCGGATGTCGGGATCCTGAGCATACGTCGTCCCGGTCCGCTTGGACCGCCGCTGCTGGGCGGTCTCGACGGCGAGGTCGAGTGCGCGCCGGGCGATGCCGGTGTACACGGATGCCAGCAGCAGCTCGAACACGCTGAAGATGCCGAACACGATCGGATCCGGGTTCGGACCAGGGTCGATGCGCCGCACCACGTGCTCCGGTGTGGCGACCGCCCCGTTCAGGCGCGTGGTCCGGCTCTGGGTGCCCCGCATGCCCAGGGTGTCCCAGTCGTCGCTCGTGACGACGGCATCCGTGCGATCGATGAACGCGAAGACCAGCTTCGGAGCATCCGCACTGGTCGTGTCCAGGCCGTGCAGTCCGAGCCTGGTCCACACCGGCGCGAGCGAGGTGAAGATCTTGGTGCCGGTGAAGGCGTACCCGCCGTCGGGCTGAGGCGCGGCATCCGTGTCGCTGCCGAACAGCACCAGGTCGTTGCCGCCCTCGCTGATGCCGAACGCGAAGACGTCGCCCGCCACGGCGCCGCGCTGCACGAACTCCAGCCCGGGCACGCCTCGGTCGCTGAACACCTTCGCGACGCCGGTCCACACCAGGTGCATGTTGATCGCGAGGGCGGTGGCGGCGGATGCCGTGGCCAGTCGCTGCTGCAGCAGCGCGGCCTGCTCGAGACCGAGACCACCGCCGCCGAGCTCGGCCGGCACCAGGATGGCCAGATATCCGGCATCCCGCAGCTCGTCCAGATCCTGCTGCGGGAACGTGTTCTCGCGGTCGTGCACGGCGGCGCGCTCGCGGATGCGCTCCAGCAGGTCGTCGGGAAGGTGCGCTGCGGGGTCGAAGGTGCTCACGCGCCCAGCCTATGCCGCCCCGCGCACGCCGGCGCGTGCTCAGCGGCGGATGGTCGGGATGGGGAGCGTGGCCGTGTCGGGGTGCGGGCTGGGGTCGCGGTCGCGCAGGTCGGGGAGGGCGCGCACGAACAGCACCGCCACGGCCAGACCCGTCACGACGAACAGCACCGCCGCCAGGTACGCACCGGCAGGGCCGTTCGCGTCGATCAGGATGCCGGCGATCGCCGAGCCCGCGGCGGCGCCGATCAGCTGGCCGGTGCCGGCCCAGCCGAACGCCTCCGCCGTCTCGCTGAACTTCACGCTCGCCGTGGTGATGGCGAACAGCACCGCCAGCGCCGGCGCGATGCCGATGCCCGCCAGCAGCAGCGTGCCGCCGAGCCAGAAGACGTTCAGGGAGATCATCGTGAGCGTCAGCCCGATCGTGACGATCAGCAGCCGCCTGGCCATGGCCCACGGGCCGATGGGGATGTGGCCGAACGCCAGGCCGCCGGCCAGGCTGCCGGCGGAGAACACCGCGAGCACCAGGCCTGCCTCCAGCCCGCCGTGGCCGAAGGTGGCCACGACGCCCACCTCCACGGCCGAGCACGCGCCGATCAGCAGGAAGCCGATCACGGTGGCCATCAGCACGGGCGGCTTGAGCACCACGCGGCCGAAGGCGCGCCGGCTGCGCGGGATGCGCACCCGGCCGACCTCGGGGGAGAGGATGAACCACGCTCCGCCGCCGGCGAGGATGAGCGCCACCAGCAGCAGTCCCGGCACGGTGCCGACCTGCGTCGAGACGATCGTGATCAGCACGGGCGCGACGATCCAGATGATCTCCTGCAGGGAGGCATCCAGCGAGAACAGCGGGGTGAGCTGGGCGGCGTTGACGAGCTTGGGGTAGATGGTGCGCACCGCGGACTGCACCGGCGGGGTGGACAGCCCGGCGAGCAGCGCGAACGCCATGTAGCCGGGGATGCTCAGCGGCAGCAGCGCGAGGCACAGCACGGACGCCACGCACACGCAGAGCGTGAGGGTGAGCACGCGCCGCATGCCCCAGGCCCCCATCCAGCGGCTGGTGACCGGGCCCGCGATCGCCTGCCCGACGGACGCAGCGGCGAGCACGACGCCGGCCGCGGCATAGGAGCCGGACTGCTGCTCGACATGCATCAGGATCGCCAGGCTCATCATGCCGTTGGGGAAGCGCGCCACCAGCTGAGCGGCGATCATCCGCCCGACTCCCGGTGTGCGCAGAAGGTCCCGATATCCCGCCACCAGAGAACACTATCCGGGCCGCACGCGGGTGCGCGAGCGGGTGGATGCCGCGACACGCCGCGACACGCCGAGGAGCGCTCTCCACAGGAAATCGGATGTCGGCGGCCGGGCGTAGCGTGCGTCCTGTGGATGAATCCGATCTCCGGTCCCGCGGACCGCGGGAACACGCGGTTCGCGGGCCCTCGGCGCGGGCTCCCGGCTGTGGAAGAAACGGTGGACAACCTGTGTTGTACATGGGGAGAGCGGTGGAAAACTACACGGATGTAACTACTATCCCTAGTGGTCGGTCGCAATGTCCGTCCCCATATGTAGTATTGAAGTCCCGGCGGGGGTCTGCCGGGCAACAGCTGAGATCCGAGGGGAAATTCATGTCGATCACGGTCTACACCAAGCCTTCCTGCGTGCAGTGCAACGCCACCTATCGCGCGCTCGACGCCAAGGGCATCGAGTACGAGATCCACGACCTCTCCGAGGACGCATCGGCGCTCGAGCAGGTCAAGGCGCTCGGCTACATGCAGGCGCCGGTCGTCGTCACCGACGAGGGGCACTGGTCGGGCTTCCGCCCCGACAAGATCGACGAGCTCGCCGCTCGCCTGGCGTAAGCCCTTCGCAGGCAGCCCTTCGACAGGATCGGGAACCGAGGAGGTGGATCATGAGCGCAGTCGCGACCGCAGCGCCGCTCCTGGTCTACTTCTCGAGCATCTCGGGCAACACCGCGCGTTTCATCGAGAAGCTCGGGCTCCCCGCCCGCCGCATCCCGTTGCACCGAGGCGATGAGCCGGTCGTCGTGGACGAGCCCTACGTGCTCGTCACCCCCACCTACGGGGGCGGGCAGGGACGCGGCGAGGAGAAGGGCGCCGTTCCCAAGCAGGTGATCCGGTTTCTCAACGATGAGCACAACCGCAGCCTGATCCGTGGAGTCATCTCCGCGGGCAATACGAACTTCGGTGAGTCCTTCTGCCTCGCCGGAGAGATCGTGAGCCGCAAGTGTCAAGTGCCGCACTTGTACCGGCTGGAGGTATTCGGCACGCCGGATGATGTCGATCGCGTGAGCGACGGATTGGAACGATGGTGGACACCGCAGTTGAAGAGCAGGCAGTGACGGATCAGGTGGAGTTCAAGGTCAACCCCGCGTACGAGGGGCTCGACTATCACGCGCTGAACGCGATGCTGAATCTGTACGACGCGAACGGGAAGATCCAGTTCGACGCCGACAAGCGCGCCGCTCGGGAGTACTTCCTGCAGCATGTCAACCAGAACACCGTGTTCTTCCACTCCCTCAAGGAGCGTCTGGACTACCTGGTAGAGAAGGAGTACTACGAGGCCGCGGTCATCGACCAGTACTCGTTCGAGTTCATCCAGAAGCTCAACGACTTCGCCTACTCCAAGAAGTTCCGCTTCGAGACGTTCCTGGGCGCGTTCAAGTACTACACCAGCTACACGCTGAAGACCTTCGACGGCAAGCGCTACCTGGAGCGCTTCGAGGACCGCGTCGTGATGACCGCCCTCGCGCTGGCGGAGGGCGACGAGCAGGTGGCCACCGACCTGGTCGACGAGATCATCTCCGGCCGCTTCCAGCCGGCCACCCCCACCTTCCTCAACGCGGGCAAGGCGCAGCGCGGCGAGCTCGTCAGCTGCTTCCTGCTGCGCATCGAGGACAACATGGAGTCGATCGCCCGCGGCATCAACTCTTCGCTGCAGCTGTCCAAGCGCGGCGGCGGCGTGGCGCTGCTGCTGAGCAACATCCGCGAATCCGGTGCTCCGATCAAGCAGATCGAGAATCAGTCATCCGGCATCATCCCGGTCATGAAGCTGCTCGAAGACAGCTTCAGCTACGCCAACCAGCTCGGTGCCCGCCAGGGCGCCGGCGCCGTCTACCTCTCGGCGCACCACCCCGACATCATGCGGTTCCTCGACACCAAGCGCGAGAACGCCGACGAGAAGATCCGCATCAAGACGCTCTCGCTGGGCGTCGTCGTCCCCGACATCACCTTCGAGCTCGCCAAGAAGGGCGAGGACATGTACCTGTTCTCGCCGTACGACGTCGAGAAGGTCTACGGCGTGCCCTTCGGCGACATCTCCGTCAGTGAGAAGTACTACGAGATGGTCGACGACGCGCGCATCAAGAAGACCAAGATCAACGCGCGCGAGTTCTTCCAGACCATCGCCGAGATCCAGTTCGAGTCGGGCTACCCGTACATCATGTTCGAGGACACGGTGAACAAGGCCAACCCGATCAAGGGCCGCATCAACATGTCCAACCTGTGCAGCGAGATCCTGCAGGTGAACACCCCGACCACGTATCGCACCGACCTGTCGTACGACCAGATCGGCAAGGACATCTCCTGCAACCTCGGTTCCATGAACATCGCGCTGGCGATGGACGCCGATGACCTGGGGAAGACCGTGGAGACCGCGATCCGAGCCCTCACCGCGGTGAGCACGCAGAGCCACATCAGCTCGGTGCGCTCCATCGAGGACGGCAACGACCGCTCGCACGCGATCGGCCTGGGGCAGATGAACCTGCACGGCTACCTCGCCCGCGAGCACGTGTTCTACGGGTCCGAAGAGGGCATCGACTTCACGAACATCTACTTCTACACCGTGCTGTTCCACGCGCTGCGCGCGTCGAACCGGCTGGCGATCGAGCGCGGCGAGACCTTCGACGGGTTCGCGGATTCCACCTACGCGTCGGGGGAGTTCTTCGACAAGTACATCGAGCGCGCGTGGGCACCCGAGACCGAGAAGGTCAAGGAGCTCTTCGCCGGCCACAGCATCCCGACGCAGGCCGACTGGGTCGAGCTGAAGGACAGCATCCAGAAGCACGGCATCTACAACCAGAACCTGCAGGCCGTGCCGCCGACCGGCTCGATCTCCTACATCAACAACTCCACCTCGTCGATCCATCCGATCGCCTCGAAGGTCGAGATCCGCAAGGAGGGCAAGCTCGGCCGCGTGTACTACCCGGCGCCGTTCATGACGAACGACAACCTGGAGTACTACCAGGACGCGTACGAGATCGGCTACGAGAAGGTCATCGACACGTACGCCGCAGCCACCCAGCACGTCGACCAGGGCCTGTCGCTGACGCTGTTCTTCAAGGACACCGCCACCACGCGTGACATCAACAAGGCCCAGATCTACGCCTGGCGCAAGGGCATCAAGACGATCTACTACATCCGCCTGCGGCAGATGGCCCTCGAGGGGACCGACATGTCCGAGTGCGTCAGCTGCATGCTCTGACGCACTGACCGGGGATTTTTCTAGAACAGGAATGATGAGAACATGACTCCCTCTCCGAAGCTGCAGCTGGTCAGCCACGTGGATGCGATCAACTGGAACCGCATCGAGGACGACAAGGACCTCGAGGTCTGGAACCGCCTCACGGGCAACTTCTGGCTGCCTGAGAAGGTGCCGCTGTCGAACGACGTGCAGTCGTGGAACACGCTCACCGCCGACGAGCAGCTGCTCACCATGCGCGTGTTCACCGGGCTGACGCTGCTGGACACCATCCAGGGCACGGTCGGTGCCGTCTCGCTGATCCCGGATGCGCTGACCCCGCACGAGGAGGCGGTGTACACCAACATCGCCTTCATGGAGTCGGTGCACGCGAAGAGCTACTCGTCGATCTTCTCGACCCTCGCGTCGACGAAGGAGATCGATGAGGCGTTCCGGTGGTCCACCGAGAACCAGAATCTGCAGAAGAAGGCGCAGATCATCATGGAGTACTACCGTGGTGACGATCCGCTCAAGCGCAAGGTGGCCTCCACGCTGCTGGAGTCGTTCCTGTTCTACTCGGGCTTCTACCTGCCGATCTACTGGTCGTCCAAGGCGAAGCTGACGAACACGGCCGATCTGATCCGCCTGATCATCCGAGACGAGGCGGTGCACGGCTACTACATCGGCTACAAGTATCAGCGCGGGCTCGAGACCGAGACGCCGGAGCGCCGTGACGAACTGAAGGACTACACCTTCTCGCTGCTGTACGAGCTCTACGACAACGAGGTGCAGTACACGCAGGATCTCTACGACGGCGTCGGTCTGACCGAGGACGTGAAGAAGTTCCTGCACTACAACGCCAACAAGGCCCTGATGAACCTGGGCTACGAGGCGATGTTCCCGTCCACGGTCACCAACGTGAACCCGGCGATCCTCTCTGCCCTGTCGCCGAACTCCGACGAGAACCACGACTTCTTCTCGGGGTCGGGCTCGTCGTACGTCATCGGCAAGGCCGAGGCCACCGAGGACGACGACTGGGACTTCTGAGCCCCTTGTCCTAGCTCGGCCCTGAAAGGGGCTGGTGAGAGGCCCGGAACTGCGGTTTATCGCAGCTCCGGGCCTCTTTTCGTGCCTTCTCTCACCAGACAGAGGAGGACAAGAATGAACACCAGTAGCCGCCCGATGGGGCACGCCGGGGGCACGCGCGTACCTGCTCAGTGGAGGCGGGGCGACACGCCAAGCGGAATTCGGGATCGGCGTGCCCTTGATGTCGTGCCCCTTCGTGCCCTCCGCAGCTTCGAGACGGGCCGAGAACCCGCAGGATCTCGCGGATTCTTCTCTCCCTCGGGAGAGAGGGGCACGGAGGGGCACGGCCGCCCGCTCCGGTCCACGAGCGTCCACCGGAGGGCATGATGAGCACGACGAAGAAGGAGAACAACGCGGGCAAGCGCGAGGCGTGGGGCAGGCTGCGGAAGCTCCCCTCGGGCCGCTGGCAAGTCCGGTACCCCGGACCCGATGGGAATACCTATACGGCCCGCACCGACGATGACAAGCCGCTGACGTTCTTCACGAAGACCGATGCGCGCACGTGGTTGGCCTCGGTGCACACGCAGATTGCCCGGGGCGAGTGGGAGCCGCCTGAGGCGCGCGCCGCTCGTCTCCGCGCCGAGGCCGGAGCGGAGCAGGCTCGGTCGATCGGGTTCGCCGAGTACGCGAACCGGTGGATCGAGCTGATCCGCACGCAGCCGAACCGCAGCGGCAAGAAGCGCGCGCTCGGAACGGTGCGCTCCTATAAGAGCAAGGTCGACGGCTACGTGATCCCCGAGTTCGGTGACACCCCGGTGAGGGCGATCGACGAAGCACGCATCCGCGTCATGACCAACCGGCTCGACGCGATCCCCTCCCCGCTGAACCCGAAGTCCAAGTTCAACGGGGTCACACGGCCGGTGCTCGTCGTGCTCATGATGATCCTGCGCCAGGCCGCTCGCGATGGAGTCATCCCGTCCGCGCCGAACATCTCCGTCCCGAAGCAGGAACCCGTTCGACACGACGCGGACCGGGATGAGCTCGACGACGTGGCGACCCCAGAGCAGGTCGAGGCTCTCTACGAGGCAGTCCCGCAGCCGTGGGCGATCATGATGCTGTTCGCCGCCTGGTGCCAGCTCCGTCGCGGCGAGTGCTTGGGATTACAGCGTCGCGATATCGAATGGCACCCGGACGGCAGCGCAATACTGCACGTGCGCCGGCAGCTGAGCGCCAACAGCGGCGACTACACGGGCAAACTCAAGAGCGACGCCGGCAAGCGGTCGCTCAGCATCCCGGCGATCATGCTCAAGCGCCTCGAAGGACATCTCCGGGACAACGTCGCCCCCGAGGCAAAGGCCCCGTTGGTTCCTGCCCATGCGCGAGGCAGCGTGCCGCTGTCGACGCGCCTTCTCCGCACTCTGGTCCACCCGCAGAGCGTCAGCGACGCAGCAGCGCGGGCGACGGGGTTCACGGATCGCATCGGCTACCTGCCTCAGCGGCTCGACCATTTGAACGAGGACCGAAGCATCCTCGACACGGTACGCGCCGCAGCGCCCCGTGCGCTGGAGGGGGACCTCCGCGCGAATCTCGCTCGCTTCCTCTTCCGGGCGGATGCCGTTCATCGCCGGGTGGCCGATCTCTCCGGCGGCGAGCGTTTCCGCGTCGCCCTCGCGACGCTCCTCCTCGCTGAACCCGCGCATCAGCTTCTCGTACTTGACGAACCGACCAACAACCTGGACCTGGGCAGCATGACCCGCCGGGGATGAGCACCCGAGCGGCGGGGAAGGGCGACTCAGCGAAGGGGAGACCTGCGCGGTTCCGTGTGCATGCCGACGTTGATTACCCGGCCGTCTGAGGCGCGGTAGAAGAAGCGTGTGACGCCCCAGGGCTCCTCGGTCAGCGGGTGCACGATCTCCAGCCCCAACGCCTCGGCGCGAGCGAGTGCGGCGCGGACGTCGTCGACGAAGACGGAGACGTCGGGGTTGACAGGCGCGGAGGCGTCGCGCGTCATCAGACTGAGCTGGTGCCCGTCTTCGTCTCCGAGCGTCACGATCCAGCCGTGGTCCATGAGGATCCGCAGGTCGAGCGCCTCGGAATGCTCGGCGACCGCCTGCCGCAGGTGGGTCACGGTGAGATTCGGAACGACTCGATCCACGCGCATTTTCTCCGCTCCGTCCGCCAGTTCCCGAGCGGCGAGCCCGGATTGTGGCGCGTCGGGATCGCCGTGACCTCGTCCTGCTTCCCGGGCTGTGTCTCCAGAGTGCCCTCGTCGGCGAGCGTCATGGGGCCACGGTAACAGCGTTGCCGTGGCTTTCAGATGGCTCGAATCGGATCTCCTGCGGGAGCGGACGGCCGCCGAACGTCGTCCGGTACTCGCTCGGGGTGACGCCGACGGCGCGGCGGAACTGGGCGCGGAAGTTGCTCGGGCTGGAGAAGCCCGTCTGGAGGGCGATGCGGTCGACGCCGTGGTCGGTCGTCTCCAGCAGTTCCTGCGCGTGGCGGATGCGGACGCCTGCGACCCATTCCATCGGGGCCTGGCCGGTCTCCTGATGGAAGCGCCTGGTGAGGGTGCGGACGCTCATGTGCGCAGCATCGGCGACGTCGCTGAGCGTCAGCCGGCGGTGGGCGTTCTCTTCGACCCAGATGAGGACGTCCTCGAGCGAAGCGGTGCGGTAGGTCGGCGGGTTGCGGACGATGAACTGCGCCTGCCCGCCCATGCGGTGCAGGGGCGCGACGGCGAGTCGGGAGGCGTGGGCGGCGACGGCGGCGCCGAAGTCGCGGCGGATCATGTGCAGGCACAGATCCAGCCCGGCGGCTGCTCCTGCGGAGGTAAGGATGCGCCCGTTGTCGGTGTAGAGCACGTCCGCTTCCACGACGATCCCGGGGTATCGGCGGGCGAGGAGGCCGGTGGCGAGCCAGTGCGTCGTGGCGCGCATGCCATCGAGCAGCCCGGCCGACGCGAGGGTGAACGCGCCGACGCAGATCGACGCGATCCGCGTGCCGTCCTCCGCGGCCGCGCGGAGCGCATCGGCCAGGCCGTCCGGCAGGGGAGCGGCGGCGTCGTTGCGGCCCGGGACGATGATCGTGTCCGCCTGCGTCAGCGCGTCGAGGCCCGCGTGTGTCGTGATCTGCAGCGGACCGGCGTCGACCGTGGGCGAGGTGCCGGCGACGATCACCCGGTAGGCGGGGCGCCCATCGGGCAGGCTCGCACGCCCGAAGACCTCGACCGCAGTGGCCAGATCGAAGGCGATCACATCCGGCAGTGCGAGGGCGGCGACGGTATGCATAGCCAGACCCTACCGAGCTGGCGGCGGCGATCCAGCAGATGGCTAGATTCAGGAGATACCTGGCTCGAAGGCCGCTCGCCAGGAGCGGGAGCGCGCAGAAGACTCGATGAGGGAGCCGGATCGGCTCCGCAGCGACCAGAAGGAGTGCAGATGCGCAGAGGCGTTCAGATCGTGCTGTTCGACGGGTTCGACCCCCTCGACGTGATCGCCCCGTTCGAGGTGCTCGCCGCGGGGAGCGACGCCCTCGGCGGCGGCCTCGATGTGGAGCTCGTGAGCGCCGAGGGGCCGCGCCGGGTCGTGTCCGGCACGCGCGGCCTCGCGCTGGAGGCGACCGCGGCCCTCGACCCGCACCGCCCCGGCATCATCGTCGTGCCCGGCGCCTCCGGGCCCGTCGACGGCGACCCGGACGAGGGCGTCGAGACGATCCCGGTGCTCCTGGCCCGCTTCGCCGCGACGGCGGCGACCGGGATGATCGCGGAGGCGATGGCCGATCCGGACGTCCTCGTCGCGACGGTGTGCGGCGGGTCGCTCGCGCTCGCGATGGGTGGCCTGCTGGAGGGACGGAACGTCGTCACGCACGTGCTCGGGATGGACGTGCTCGAGGCGACCGGCGCGACCCCGGTCCGGGCGCGCGTCGTCGACGACGGCGACCTCGTCACCGCCGGCGGCGTCACCTCCGGGCTCGACCTGGCGCTGTACCTGCTGGAGCGGGAGTTCGGGCCGCGGATCGCGCTCGCGGTGGAGGCGCTGTTCGAGTACGAGCGGCGTGGCACCGTCTGGCGCGCCGCAGGCCGCGACGCGGAGGTCGCCGCATGAGCGTCATCGGGACCTGGGACGTGTCGATGAAGACCCCGATCGGTACGATCACCGCCGTCTACACCTTCACCCGCGACTCGAGCGGCATCCGCGGCGAGGCCCGCAGCAAGGCCGAGACCGTGCCGCTAGAGGACATCGCCGTCGAGATCGGGGAGGAGGGGGCGGAGCGCGTGCGCTGGCGTCAGCGGGTCAGCAAGCCCATGCGCCTGAACCTCGACTTCGACGTCACCATCGCCGGCGACGAGATGACCGGCGTCTCCCGCGCCGGCCGCCTGCCGCGCACGCAGGTCACGGGAACGCGGATCGTGCCCTGACGGGATCCCTCCTCGCCGTGCACGTGCTCGGCGCGATCCTCACCGTTCCCGGCGGCTCGAGCCGGTCTACGCCAGCGGTCGCCTGGCCTCGATCAGGTGGCGGGTCGAATGCGCGATGAAGGGGCCGTTCTGCTGGATGAGGTCGTGGAGGTCCCGGAGCCGGTCGCGGTGCTTCTCCACGGTGAATCCCGGCACCCACCAGATCACCTTCCGCAGCAGGTACACCACGGAGGCGACGTCGTGGATCTCGATCCGCAGCTTCGCGGTGTGCAGGTCGAGGATCTCCAGCCCCGCGGCCTCGGCAGCGGCCGCCTCGTCGTCGGGGTGGCGTCCGCGGCGAGCTTCCGGCTGCGGGCCGAGGAAGAACTCGATCAGCTCGAAGGCGCTCGCCGGGCCTACGTGCTGGGCGAAGTAATGGCCGCCCGGCCGGAGGAGGCGGGCGATCTCCTCCCACCAGATCGTCGCGGGGTGCCGGCTGGTGACCAGGTCGAACGCCTCGTCGGCGAACGGCAGCGGGGGCTGGTCAGGGGCGGCCACGACGACGACACCTCGCGGATGCAACAGCCGAGTGGCCTTCGCGACGTTCGGTGGCCACGACTCCGTGGCCACCGCGGTCGCGGGAAAGACCTCCGCCTCGGCGAGCACCTCTCCGCCGCCGGTCTGGATGTCCAGCGACGCCGATGCCCGCCCGAGTCGATCGGCGAGCTGCCGGGCGTAGCCCCAGGCGGGACGCTCCTCGGTCGCCCGCCCGTCCAGCCAGGAGAAATCCCACCCGGACACGTCGGCGGAGGAACCAGCCTCGATCAACGCCTCAAAATCTGTCACAGCAGACGATTATCCCTGCGAGAGAGCCTCGATAGCGGAAGGTGGCGCGTGCCTGCGGGCGGTTGCGCCCAGGACTCAGCCGCGGCGGCATGCGACCGTTGGTGCCTCCCGGTGAACAGGCGTGAGGGGCGGCGTCGGAACGCTCAGAGGTCGCGGGTCCAGGTCTGCCCGACGAGGTCGTGGCCGAAGCTGTGGTGGGGTTCTTCGTCGACGAGCGTGAACCCGGTTGCCTGGTAGATGCGGCGGGCGGAGGTCAGCACGTCGTTGGTCCAGAGCGTCATCCGCCGGTATCCGACGTCGCGGGCGAAGTCGAGACAGGTGCGGACGAGTCGTGCCCCGAGGCCGTGACCGCGCGCGCTCGGATCGACGAGCAGGATGCGGAGCTTGGCGGTGTCGTCCTCGCCTGCGACGCAGAAGATGCATCCGGCGCGTCGTCCGTCGAGTTCGGCGATCCACGCGGCTTCATGGTCGGGATCGTGACCGCTGGCGAAGTCGGCGACGATCTGCGCGACGAGCGTTTCGAAGCTGGTGTCCCAGCCGTATTCACGGGCGTAGACCTCGCCATGCGTCTGGATGACCCATCCGAGATCGCCGGGCTGCTCGAGGCGGCGAATGGCCACTCGTCCATGCTCGGACGAAGCGCGCTCGTCCGCCTGCTGCTGCCTGTTCGTCATCGGTCCTCCTCTGCGTGTCGTTCCACACGTGAACTGAAACATTCGTTTCAGTGGGGGCTACGATAGCAGGGTGAGCAGTGAAGACGGCAACCCGTCGGCGCGCAAGACGGAACTCCTCGAGGCTGCCTACGAGTACGTGCTTCGCCACGGCTTAGGGGAGATGTCGTTGCGACCGCTCGCCGCAGCGATCGGGTCGAGCCCGCGCGTGCTGCTGTATCTGTTCGGCAGCAAGGAGGGGCTGATCCGGATGCTGCTGGCTCGTGCTCGCTCCGAGGAGCTGGAGTTCCTGGATCGGGTGCGCCGCGCCGAAGCGGGCGGGTCGGGCGAGCTCGTGCGCCTCGCCGAGCAGACGTGGGCATGGCTCGCCGCGGACGAGCACAGGGCGCTCCTGAAGCTCTGGGCAGAGGCCTATGCGCGTTCCCTCGTCCAGCCCGACGGGCCCTGGGCGGGCTTTGCCCGCGCCACGGTCGACGATTGGCTCGACGTGTTCGCGAACGTCGGGGATGCGGCGAGCGACATCGACTCGGCCGCGAGGAGCCGCGCTACGGCGGTGCTTGCGGTGCTCCGCGGGGCGCTGCTGGACCTTCTCGCGACCGATGATGTCGAACGCGTCACCACGGCGGTCCGCTCGCAGCTCACCGCGTTGGCGGATCGTTCACGATAGAG
Source organism: Microbacterium sp. ARD32 (assembly GCF_031844385.1). Classification (NCBI taxonomy): domain Bacteria; kingdom Bacillati; phylum Actinomycetota; class Actinomycetes; order Micrococcales; family Microbacteriaceae; genus Microbacterium; species Microbacterium sp. ARD32. The sequence continues at coordinate 206,399 of NZ_JAUZVD010000004.1, read as the reverse complement.
GGGCAGCGCGGGAGCCACTGCGAGGCCAGGATCATCAGCGGGCGGTCGGTTCGCTTCAAGGGGGACGATCGCGCGACGTGCGGACTGGTCGGGCGTCAGCGGCGAGGTTCGTCGACGCTGTTCTTCACGGACTCGATCAGCTCGTAGGCGATCGTTGCCGCCGCCTCTGGCCGATGGTTCTGGATCGCGTCGAGCAGCCGGTGGTGCGCACGGCCGACCTGGGGATCTTCGGGCAGGGCCGAGGTGTCGCGGATGGATTCGTCCAGTGCCTCGCCGACGGCGGCATGCAGTCGGATGAGCAACGGGTTGCCGCTGGCGTGCACCACGGCGCGGTGGAACTGCGCGTCGGCGTGCGCGTACTCGGCCAGATCGCCCGCGTCATGAGCCCGATCGCGTGCGTCGAGCGCGTTCGAGACTGCTGCGATCGCCTCCGGGGTCGCGTGCCGCGCCGCGAGGCGTGCAGTGGCCGCCTCCAGGCCTGCTCGCGCGTCGAGCACGTGCATGAGCGTGGAGGACAGGTCGTCGCGGACCAGGACCCCGGTGATCTCGTCGGTTGCACGTGGCGATGCGCGGGAGATGGGCGGGGACACGGCATCGACGCGGGAGGGTGCGTCACGGTGGTGGGTGCCCGTGCTGGTCGCGCTGATCTTCCTGGTCCCGCTCAACCTCCGACCGGCACTGACCTCGGTCGGGCCGTTGCTGCCGCAGATCGGTGAGGACCTTCGTGTGAACGAGGGCATGCAGGGGCTGCTGGGGGCGTTGCCGTTGCTGGCGTTTGCGCTCGTCTCCCCGCTGGTGCAGCATCCCGCGAGGCGGTTCGGCATGGAACGCTGCCTGCTGGCCGCGCTGGTCGTCCTCGCGGCTGGGGTGCTGATCCGCTCCTACACCGGAAGCGTCGGACTCTGGGCCGGCACGATGATCGTGGGGTGCGCGATCGCCGTCGGCAACGTCCTCGTCCCCACGATCGTCAAACGCGACTGCGCCGGCCATGTCTCCCTCGCCACCGGTGTGTACTCCGCGTGCATCACCATCGCGGCCTCGGTCGCATCCGCCGTCGCCGTGCCGCTGGCGAACAGCGCCGGGTGGCGGGGATCCTTGGCGTTCTGGGCGATCCCCGCGCTCGTCGTCGCCGTGCTCTGGATTCCGCGTGCATGAGCAGGTGGACCGAAGCAGACGACCAGCACGACCATCGGCCACCCGATCGCGAGCGTGTGGAGGCAGCGGACGGCGTGGCTGGTGACCGCGTTCATGGGTCTGCAGTCCACCACGTTCTACGTGATGGTCACCTGGCTCCCCACGATCGAGACCTCCACCGGCATCTCACCCGAGCAGGCAGGCGTCCACCTGTTCCTCTACCAGATCGTCGGCGTCGCCGCAGGCCTCGCCATCCCACGCCTGATGCGCCGCCCGGGGAGCCAGACCGCGGCCACCGTCACCGCGAGCGTCCCGATGGTCATCGGCGTCACCGGCCTCCTGCTCGCTCCCGCGCTCGGCGCGGTCTGGGCCGTGATCGCCGGCCTCGGGACCGGAGCCTCTCTCGTCGTCGCGCTCTCGCTGATCAGCCTCCGCGGACGCAGCCACCACGAGACCACACAGCTGTCCGGCATGGCGCAGTCCCTCGGCTACCTCCTCGCCGCCATCGGTCTGATCGTCACCGGGTACCTTGCCGAGCACACCGGCACCTGGCGCGGGTCCCTGGCCCTGATCGGCGCGCTCGCGCTCGTCCAGGTCATCGTGGCCGTCTCTGCTGGCCGCGATCGAAGGCATCAGCGCGAGCGGTGAAGGCCGCTGCTGTGCTGAGCGGGTCAGCTATGCAGTCGTGATGGTGCGATGCCGAAGACTCGTGTGAAGGCGTAGGAGAACGCCGCCGGCGTCGCGTACCCGAGTCGGGCGGCCACTTCGGTGACGCTTTGGTGTCGCAGCAACGGGACCGCCGCGAGGAGCCGAGCGCGCGACCGCCAGGCGGCCGGACTCATCCCGGCAGCGTCGCGGAACCGGCGCGTGAAGGTCCGCTCGCTCATCCCCGCCTCACGGGACCATTCCGCATTGCCGACCGCGAGATCCGGATCCGAGAGATATCGGCGGCACAAGGCGGCAAACGGCATCCCGCGCGGGATCGGGATGCGCAGCGGCACCTCGGCGAGCCGGGACGCTTCGTGCAGAAGCAGCGTCAGCAACGCCTCGTCCCGGCCGCCCAGGCCATCGCGGACATCGACGTGGGACGCGGCCAGCAGCAGCTCCCGCACGAGCGAGCCGACCTCGACCACCCGGCACTCGGGCGGCCACCACGGGACGCTCGCGGGATCGACGTAGAGGCTGTTCGTCTCCACATCGAGCATCCGCACCTGATGCCGCGTGCCCGGCGGAATCAGCACCGCCCGTTCTCCCGGAACGGTCCACGCCCCGTGGCCGGTCTCGACGAGCATCGTCCCCGTCGCTGCATAGAGGAACTGCGCTCGCCGATGCTCATGCCACCCCAGCAGATGATCGGGCGGGTAGGCCGTGGCGATCGGCAGCACCGGCACGGGCAGCGCATCGACCTCTGCAAGCGTCACGTTCCGCACCCGACCAGCCTATTGGCCGGAACTCGATCATCTATGCCGCGTGCTCGAATGCATGCTTGGCAAGCACGCGCTGAGATGGGTTCAGTGACCGTCCTCGTCCTCGTCCTCATTGGTGTCCTCACCGGCCTGACCACCGTCTTGTTCGGTTTCGGCGGCGGGTTCGTCACCGTCCCCGTCATCGTCTGGGTTGACGCCTCGCTCGGCCCCATGGCGGGCACCGTCGCGGTGGCGACATCCGCGGTCGTCATGGTCGCGAACGCCGCCGTCGCCACCGCCGCGACACCCCGGCCGATCCTCGCCCGTCTCGGAGACCGCCGGACGCTCCTCGTCCTGCTCGCGATCGGCGGGTTCCTCGGCTCTGTGGCCGCGTTGGTCGTGCCGGCGGGGGTGAGCTCCTGGGGCTTCGCGATCTACGTCGCGATCACGATCATCGACACGCTCGCCCGTCCTGGTTTCCTCCGCCCGGCCACCACTGTCCGTGACCCTGCGCGGAGAGCGATCCCGACCGGACTGGGCGCACCCATCGGCGCGGTCGCATCGTTCCTCGGCGTCGGCGGCAGCGTCATGACCGTCCCGCTCCTGCGCCGCGCCGGCCTGCCGATGGGGCACGCCGCAACTCTCGCGAATCCGCTGACCCTCGCCATCAGCATTCCCGCCGCGGCCGTGTTCCTCCTCGCACGGCACACGACGAACCTGCAGGGTGCGGTGTTCGCCGTCGGGATCGTCGACATCGGAGCCGCCGCGTTCCTCTTCCTCGGAGCGATCCCGGTCATCGTGGTCCTGCGCCGCCGACCGCCGCGCATCCCCGACCGGGTGCACGCCTCTGCCTACATCGGGCTTCTGTGTCTCGTCCTGGTGGCGATGATCATGCCACTGCTCTGAGAACGCGGCGGCCCATCACGCGCACAATAAACCCGGCGGCATGGGACGGAAGCGGTCGGGCGATCCTCGAGAGCCTCCAAGAGGGCGCCGATGTCGGGTCCTGCAATGCCGCATGCAGCGGCGTGCCCGGCCGCGTGGAAGCGGCTGAAGGCCGCCGAAGCCTCCTGGCGAGGGCGCCCAGATCCGATCAGCGAGTCGACAAGCTGATTAGCTTGCCCCTGGACATCACGCACATCAGCATCACGAGAGTCGTTCCGAGCTGGAGGAACCGCACATGGCTCACATTCGCTCATTCACGGGCGCAGACACCGACGCCGTCGTTGCGCTGTGGAAGGAGGCCGGGCTCACCAGACCCTGGAACGACCCCGTCAAGGACATCCGGCGCAAGACGACGACGCAACCGGAGATGTTCCTCGTCGCCGAAGACGGCGCAGATCAGGTGGTCGGTACCGCCATGATCGGGTACGACGGTCATCGGGGATGGATCCACTATCTCGCCGTCGCCGGCTCGCATCGGGGGACGGGACTGGGCAAGGAGCTGGTCCGCCGGGCGGAGTCGATGCTCGCCGCGCTCGGCTGTCCCAAGGTCCAGCTTCAGGTGCGTCCCGACAACACCGGCGTCATCGCGTTCTACGAGAGCCTCGGGTACTCGGCATACGAAGCAGTCAACATGGGTAAGCGCCTGGAAGACGACGAGAAGGCCGCATCGTGACGCGTCATTTCCTCCGCGACGACAGCATCACCCCGCCGAGCAGGCGGTGATCTTCGACAAGTCCTCCACCCGCACGCCTTCGTGAAGCCGGGCGCCATGTCGGCCACTTGAGGCTCCTCAGCACACGCACAGTGCTCAAGAACGCGGCCGGCACGGTGCATCTGCCGGACCGGCAGGCTATGCGCGATCTGTACACGCGTCTGCGTCAACTCGATGACGGGCTCGTCCCGCTCGAACAGGCCGGCCTCATGGATCTAGCGTGCTGCTGGAGCTGACGGTATCCGCGCCGCGGTCCTGTGAGAGCGAAGCTCACGGAGCGTAGAATCAAGGCGTGTCGCCCGCTTGCAGGCGAGGAGCCGACGGCCCTTCGTCGCGAGTGGCACGCTGAGGGCACGAACCGTGGATGAGGTTGCGCAAGCCGCCCTGGTTCCGAGCCTTCTCGCCAGCACAGACAAGGGCTGGCCGTCCCGAGGCTCTCACCGTCCGGCGATAACTGGGACTTCTGATCGCTCGCGTCGTGCAGAGGACGTCGCGCCTCAGGACCGCCGCCCGCTGGGGGCTCGCCGCCCTGCTCGGCACGGCGGGCGCCGGTCATCTCAGCTGGGGCAGGCGGGGATTCCGCATCACCGTTCCGGACTGGGCGGTGCGTGTGCTGCGCCTGGACAAGGACGGGATCGTCATCGCATCCGGAGTCGTCGAGCTGATGCTCGCCGCTGCGCTGCTCATGCTCCCCGGAGAACGCCGGCGCGTGGGCGGGGTCGTCGCCCTGTTCTTCGTCGCGGTGCTTCCCGGCAACGTGCACCAGTGGCGAACCGGGCGCTCGGCTCCGCTGCTGGACACCGACCGTCGTCGATTCGTGCGCCTGCTGCTGCAGCCGGTGCTCGTCGTCTGGGCGCTGTGGAGCACGACATCCCGGGGCGTCGGCCGCCGCCAGGTCTGACGTCAGCCGCGGCTGAACGCTGCTGCGGCACCGCTGCGCCGCACCTCGTCCTCGACGAAGCGGGGACGGCAGGCGTACCAGCCGGCCACCACTCCGGGGACCGCAGTCGCCGCGAGGGCGAGGAGCGGCACCGACCAGGATCCGGTCGCCTCGCGGAGAAGTCCGAGCCCGATGGGTGCGAGGCACGCCAGCCCGTAGCCGATGCCCTGCACGAAGCCGGACACCGCTGCGGCGGTCTGCGGAGTCCTCGTCCGGCGGTTGATGAGGGTCATGCAGAGCGGGAAAGTGCTGACGCCGATCCCCAGCGCGCAGATCCAGGCCACGGTGCCGCCCAGTGGAGACAGCAGCAGTCCGAGATAGCCGCACACCAGGAAGAGCGCACAGCCGACGACGACGATGAACGGGTTCGTCAGGCGCGTCGCCAGCTGCGGCACCGTGAAGGCGGCAGCGACGCCCCACACCGAGTAGAGCGCCACCATCGTCCCGCCCAGTGCCGCATCGGCGCCGGCGTCGGTGAGCACGGACGGCACCCAGGTGATGATGCCGTAGTTCGACATCGACATCGCCCCGAACAGCACGACCAGGCCCCAGACGGTGGCGGATCTGCCGACGCGGACTCGGTCGGCGTGCGCCGGCACGGCGGAGGGGGCGTGGTGATCAGCGGGAAGCTTCGACATCAGGACGAACCAGACCGCGCCGGCCACCGCGGCAGGCGCCGCCCACATTCCCACGGAGCTGCGCCAGCCGGCGGCCTGGGCGATCGGGATCGCCAAGAGCGGTGAGATGAACTGGCCGGCCTGCATGAGGATCAGGTAGAGCGACGTCCACAGCGCGATCCGCTGCGGGAACCACGCCTTCACGAGAGGGACGATCACGACATTCGTGGCACCGATGCCCGCCAGGGCGAGCACGGTTGAGATCACCAGGGAGAGCGGGCCCGGGGAGAGTGCGCGGAGCAGCAGGGCGACGGCTGTCAGCGACAGTGCGACCGCCGCCGTCCGCTCGAGCCCGAACCGCCGCGTCACGTGCGGGGCGAGGAAGCCGAACGCTGCGAAGGATGCCGCGGGTACGGTGCCGAGCACGCCTGCCAGCGTCAGGCCGTATCCGAGGTCGTCGCCGATGACCTCGAGCAGGGGTGTGAAGCCGGTCACCGCTGTGCGAAGGTTGACGGCAGTCACGGCTATGGCCGCTCCAGCCCAGAGCGCCTGCCGGCGGTAGGGGGAGGCGGTCGGCGGGAAGGCGATGCTCACGCGGGTCTCCATCGAAGTCGAGTGATAGGATCATGGGATGAATCTTGATGAGTCTGGCACATCTGCGCCGATGCGTCGAGCCGGCCTCGTCGATCAAGCGGCAGAGCGCTTTCGCGAAGCGATCGTGTCCGGGCGATGGCCCGTCGGCGAGCGGATCCCCACCGAACCGGCTCTCGTGTCGGAGTTCGGGGTGGGACGCAACACGATTCGAGAGGCGGTGCAGTCGCTGGTGCATGCCGGACTGCTGCGGCGCGAGCAGGGGAGAGGCACGTTCGTGATCTCCTCCTCCGAGCTGAGCACGTCATTGGAGCGTCAGCTCGCGGGAGGCAGCCGCGAGCACTACCTCGAGCTGAGACTCGTCCTCGACAGCGCGGCAGCATCCCTTGCCGCACGCAACCGCACCGAGAGCGATGCGCGGCTGCTGCGCGAGCTGTGCGCGCAGCGTCAGGCGAGCTGGGAGGCCGACGAACCGGACGAGCGGGCGAGGGCGGACCTCGCGCTCCACAGCGCGATCGTCGCGGCGACGCACAACCCTCTCTTCGCCGAGCTGTACGCGAGCATGCTCGCGGTGTTCGCGGTGCACATGCGCGACGAGCGGAGCGAGGACGAGGATGCCGCTCACCGCAACCACCGCGAGCTCGTCGAGGCCGTCGTGGGCGGCGACGCCGAACGCGCGGCGGCGGCGGTGACGTCGATCTTCGATCCCTTCATGCGCTGACCGAGTGAGGGCACGGCGTGCGATCGCGCCGGCCGGCGGCCGTCACATGCGGAGGGTGATCTTGCCGTGGACCCGCCTGCTCGCCTGCAGTGCGACAGCCTCGCGAACGTCGCTCAACTCGAAGATGCGCGCGATCGGTACGGTCAGCTCGCCGGCGACGATCGCGTCGGTGATCCGCTCGAGGGCGCCCTTGTCGGCGTCGAATGCACCTGTGGTGCGTACCCCGGCGGGCGCGTCGCCGCCGGCGGCGACGGTCGAGATCCTCGACGGGGCGACGCCGAGGGCGAGCGCGACCTCAGCCGCCTCGGTGCCGAACAGGTCGGCGGCCGCGGTGATCCCTCCCGGTGCGCGCAGGCGGATCCGCTCCGCGAGCCCGGGGCCGTAGGCGACGGGCTCGACGCCCAGCTCCTCGAGGAACCCGAAGGTGCCTGTCGAGGCTGTGCCGATGACCCGGGCGCCCGCGAGTCTCGCGAGCTGCCCCGCGAAGATGCCCACGCCACCTGCGGCTCCGCCGATCAGCACCGTGTCGCCGGCACCGACGCCCGCCGCGTCCAGCGCGGCCGAGGCGGTCATGCCGGCGACGGCGAGCGTGCTGGCTGTCGCATCATCGATCTCCTGCGGCGTGCGGCGCAGGACGTCGGCGCCTGCCGGGTCGATGATGATGTGGTCCGCCGCAGCCCGGCCGATCGCCGAACCGTAGACGCGGTCGCCCACAGCGAAACCGGCACTGTCGTCGCCGATCTCATCGATGACGCCCGCGAAATCGGTCGCGAAGCGCGCCGGAAGGGATATCCCGAACATCGCGGCGGTCTCCGGCGACGACGAGAACATCCAGTCCATGGGGTTCAGCCCCACGAACGTGGTGCGCACGCGCACTTCGCCCGTTCCGGCGTGCGGCTCGACGACCTGCTGGATGTCAAGGACTTCGGTGGCGGAAGCAGCGATCGAGCTGTTCGCCGAGCACGGCTACGCCGAGACGAGCGTGACCGACATCGCTCAGCGCGCGGGTCTCGCGAAGAGCACGTTCTTCCGGCACTTCGCCAGCAAGCGGGAGGTGCTGTTCGGTGAGGACCTGATGTCGGAGGTGCTCACCGGGGCGATCGCCGGCGCGCCCGCGGGGATGCGACCATTCGACGTCGTCGCTCGGGTGGTCGACGATCTCGATGACCGGGTGTTCACGCCGGACTATCGCAGCGTCGCGGTGCGCCGCCGCGCCGTCATCGAGGCGCACTCCGATCTGCGCGAACGCGAAGCGCTCAAGTCGGCCCACCTCGTCGAGGACGTCGCTCAGGCGTTCGCGCGTCGCAGCGATCTCCGCTCCGATGCGCGACTCGCCGCCCGGCTGTGCGTCTTCATCATCTCCGAAACATACGAGGGGTGGGCCGTGGACGCGGGCGCCGATGGCGAAGCCTTCGCGGTGATCGGGCAGCGTGTGCTCGACAGTGTGCGCAAGGGAGTCCGCGCCCTCTAGACGAGGCGTATCGCGACTCGGGCGCCGCCTGGCGCAACGTATACGTCCTGCCGCATGCGACCCTGCGTACGCTGGGGACAGCGATCGGCATCCGCCCTTGGCTTCCACGGCTCAAGGGCTTCGACCGTCAGGACACACCATCTCCCTCACCCGGCTCGAGACGACCACGACGACCCGCGCAGGCACCCAGGGTGCGATCCGCCAGACGTACTCCGGCAACGCCGATTTCCCGCCGATGACCCGCGCCTACAAGGACGTGATGCACGTCGTCCGCGAGACCGGGCTGCTGCGCCGCACCCCGGTGTTCTACTCGCTGGTGGGTGCAGCGCTCCTCGTCGCCCTGGGCGGATGCGTGACCGGCTTCATCCTGCTGGGGCACAGCTGGTTCCAGCTGCTGATCGCCGCGGCCCTCGGCATCCTCTTCACCCAGGTCGCCTTCCTCGCCCACGAGGCCGCCCACCGTCAGGTCCTCGCCGACGGCCCGTCCAACTTCCGCCTCGCCCGGATTCTCGCGGGCGTGGTCGGGATGAGCTACTCGTGGTGGGACTCGAAGCACACCAAGCACCATGGAAACCCCAACATGGTCGGCAAGGATCCCGACATCGAGGTCGACACCATCTCATTCCTGGAGAAGGACGCCGCACGCTCGCGCGGGCTCGTCCGCTGGATCACCCGGCGGCAGGGGTGGCTGTTCTTCCCGCTGCTGACGCTGGAAGGGCTGAACCTGCACCGGCTGAGCCTGACCCACCTGCTCACGCAGAAGAACGTGAAGGGGCGCTGGACCGAGCTGGGCCTGATCACCGCGCGCTTCGCCCTGATCCTGACACCGCTGTTCCTGATCCTCCCGCTGGGGATGGCGTTCGCGTTCTTCGGCGTGATGGTGGCCGTGTTCGGCGTGTACATGGGCGCGTCGTTCGCCCCGAATCACAAGGGGATGCCGATCATCGCTCCCGACGCCCGCCTGGACTTCTTCTCGAAGCAGGTGCGCACGTCGCGCAACGTGACCGGTGGCTGGTGGGCGACCGTGCTGCTCGGCGGTCTGAACTACCAGGTGGAGCACCATCTGTTCCCGAGCATGTCGCGCCTGAACCTCTCCCGCGCCCGCGAGATCGTCCGGGACTACTGCGCTGCCAACGATGTGCCGTACACCGAGACGACGCTACTGCGCTCCTACGGCATCGTGATCCGTCATCTCAATCGCGTGGGCCTCGCCGCCCGCGATCCCTTCGACTGCCCGGCCGCAGCGCAGTTCGGTCGCCGCTGATCCCGCGCGACGCCGCCGCGCTTGCAGATCGCGTCGGCATCGTCAAGGCGGGTGACCGCGGCTCCGGCCGCTCCTAGATTCAGGAGTCGTGCGGTACCCGAGCCGCAGGATTCAGGAGTGATCGATGCCCGTCGTCGGCGACCAGGACCCCGCTGAGCAGACCCAGTCGCTGCTGGACAGCCGTTACCGGCTGGGAGCATGCGTGGGGAGAGGCGCGACCTCAGCGGTGTACCGCGCGGAGGATCTGATCCTGGGCAGGCCGGTGGCGATCAAACTGCTGACGCAGTCGGACGAGGCGCCGGTCTCACTGCAGCGCGTGCGCACCGAGACCGCCGTGCTGGCGAACCTCACGCATCCGTCACTGGTGACGCTCTACGACGCGCAGCTCGAACCTGGGCAGCCGCAGTACCTCGCGATGGAGTACGTCGAGGGTCTGTCGCTCGCCTCCCGGCTGCGCGGAGGTGCGCTGCCGGATGCTGAGGCGGCGTCGCTGCTTCATGACGTCGCCGACGGCCTGCGCGTCGTGCACGGAGCGGGCGTCATCCACCGTGACGTCAAGCCGTCGAACATCCTGATCGCCCAGCCGGACGAGCCCGGCGAGCACCCGGTCGCGAAGCTCACCGACTTCGGCATCGCGTTCCGCGTGGATGACGCCCGGCGCACCTCTCCCGGCGTGGCCGTCGGCACGGCGGCGTACATGGCGCCGGAGCAGGTGCGCGGTGCGGAGCTCACGACGGCCGTGGACATCTACGCGCTGGGTCTGGTCCTGATCGAGGCGCTGAGCGGGGAGCCGGCGTTCCCGGTGACGGGAGGAGTGCACACGGCGCTGCGGCGGCTGACCGAGCGGCCGGAGATCCCGGACTCGTTCGACGACGAGTGGAGGGCGCTGCTGGAGCGCATGACCCGGACGGAGCCGGAGGAGCGGCCGACCGCCCGGGAGGTGGCGGCGGAGGCGGCGACGCTCGAGACCAGCGCATCGGAGGACGGCGGCGGCCGGGCATCCTCCCCCCGTTCGGACGACCCTGCACCGGCCGGCCGCTCCCGCGAAGCGGCCGGCACCGCGGAGCGGACGAAGGAGTACCCGGTCGCGACCGGGACGACGGTCGCGCCGGCGAATCGGAACCGGCTGCGTTCGACGGCTGCCGCGGGACTCGCCGCGGTGGCCGTGACGCTCCTCGTGCTGGCCGGGCTCTGGCAGGCGCCGACGGCGACGCCCGAACCGGCCCACCCGGTCACCAGGATGCTGGACACCCCGACTCCCACGGCGCCCGCCGCGGCGCCCGGCGTGCAACCCGCACCCGAGGCCGAGACCGCAGCGGGCACCCGGCAGGCGGCAGGGCAGGCGAAGACCGGCGGTTCGGCGCCCACGAACCCGAACAAGGGGCCGGCCGGCGACACGGGCGGCAACGGCGGTTCGGGCAAGAAGCCGAACCCGAACAAGGGGCCGGCCGGCGACACGGGCGGCAACGGCGGTTCGGGCAAGAAGCCGAACCCGAACAAGGGGCCGGGCAACGACTCCGGGAAGGGACACGGCCCCCGCGGCGGGTGATCGCCCGCCGCGCAGCCGAAGGGCCGCACGTGCCATCTCGGAGGCAGCCGCGCCGCAGCGGGCTCAGCCGCTGATGACGGTGTAGTGGATCGTCTGCAGCACGATCCGCCCGTCTCGCACCACGAAGCTGTCAGCCCCGTCCAGGACCCGCCTCCCATCCGCTTCGGCCGTCCACTCCAGGAAGCCGTAATCGCCGTCGATGAGTGTCTCGCGGTAGACGAAGACCGCCGTTCCGAGCAGTCGATCCAGTTCCGCAGCGCAGGCCTTCACGCCGTCGTGCCCCCGATAGATGCCCGATCCGGTGAGCATGACGATGTCGGCATCGTAGTTGTGCAGATCGGCTTCCGCGCCCGCGCTCAGACGTGCGCCCAGGTGATCGTGAATGGTCTCCGTCGTCGTGCGCATGACATCCTGTGCGCTCAGCCGGCCGCGTATCCGGCTCGCTTGAGGAGCCGTGCCAGGTGGGCGGCGTTCCCCGCCGCGGTCGACGTGGCCTGCGCGACCTTCTCCGGCGTCTGCGGCAGATCCTTGTAGTCGGTGGACTGCATCGCCTCGCCGTTCCAGTAGATCGACCCCTGCGCAGGGATCGTGAATCCCACGTCGTTCAGCGCCTGGAACAGGACCGCCGAGATGTGGTGCGCGCCGTCCTCGTTGCCCACCACCACGGCCAGCGCCACCTTGTCGAAGAGGATCGGCCGCCCCTGGTCGTCGGTCTCGGACAGCTCGGCATCCAGCCTCTCGAGCACGCCCTGCGCGACGCTCGAGTGCTGCCCCAGCCAGGTCGGCGTGGCGAAGACGACGATGTCGGCCGCGAGCACGCGGTCGCGCAGCTGCGGCCACTCGTCGCCGTCGCCCATGTCGGTCTGCACGCCGGGGAGGATGCGATGGTCGACGGCGCGGATGCGGTCGGCCGTCACGCTGTGCTCGGCCAGCGCGGTCAGCACCTGCTCGCCGAGCACGTGGGTGCTCGATCCGGCCGGAGACGGCTTGAGGGTGCAGTTGATCAGGAGTGCGCTCAGCTGTTCGTCCATGCTCGTACCGTACGCACGTCGGCGCCGGCAGCAGAGGGGGTTCCGGATGCCAGGGCGATGCGCTAGGCGTCACCGCCCTGGTCCCGCAGGAGTCAGCGTCGCCGGACGAGCACGACGCCGTCGCCGGGAAGCCCCGGCTCCTCGCGCGGCGATGCCTCCGCGCGGATGACGTCCCATCGCTGCGGATCCAGTTCGAGCTGCGCGAGCTCCTCCTCGGGGGTCGGGAAGCGGTGCTGATGCCCGGCAGGGACCTCGACCCCTTCCGGGAACCCGGTATGCGCGGTGATCAGCAGATGCCCGCCCGGGGCCACCAGCGCGGTCGCGCGCCGCAGGATCTCCTCGCGGTCGAGTGTGGTGGGCGAGTGCAGGTAGCTGACGCTGACGAGGTCGTATTCACCGACGGGCGGCTCTGCGATATCCGCCGTGAGGAAGCGGGCGCGACCATCGACGCCGAGCTCCTCGGCGGTGGCGATGGCACGCGTGATCGCCATCGACGAGATGTCGACGCCCGTGGCCTTCCAGCCGTGCTGGGCGAGCCAGATGACGTCGGCGCCCTCTCCGCAGCCCAGGTCGAGAGCGCGCCCAGGAGCGAGCTCGACGGCGACCTCGGCGAGGATGCGGTTCACTCTCCCCGACCAGACCCTCTCCGATGCCGCATACCTGTCCTCCCAGAACTCGGCCGGTGCCACCTGCGGCCACACGGAGCCTTCGTCGGCGCCCGCTGCCGAGCCGGCGACCGCGTCATCGAAGTCCCAGGTGACCAGCGCCGCATTGACGGCTGCACCGGTGGAGGAGCCGGCGCCGATCGACTGCGGCACGCTGGCGAACGGACTCGCGACATTGCCGACCGCCCAGACCCGCTGGTCGCTGGTCCTGCCCATCTGGTCCACGGCGAGCACCGGGCCGAACGGCGTGTCCTCGTGCGCCAGTTCCAGCGGGGTCAGGAAGTGCTCGTGAGCGCGCGGCTCGCCCGCAGTGAAGATGGCGTCCACCTGCACCTCGCGGCCGTCGTCGAGACGCACGGCGGCGATGGCGGTGCCGTCTCCGACGACCTCGGTCACCGCTACGTGCTCGAGGCGGATGCCGCGGGCTCGGAGCCGCTGAGCGGTCTCGGGGGCGAGATCCCCCAGACCGTGGGCGAAGACGGTCACGCGCTCGCTCCACTGCCGCACGAGCTCGGCCTGATGCAGCGCCATCGGCGAGGTGGTCAGCACCCCGAGGTGCTGGTCGCGCACCTCCCAGCCATGGCAGTACGGGCAGTGCAGCACGGTCGCGCCCCAGCGCTCGGCGAGCCCGGGGACGCCCGGCAGCTCGTCACGAAGTCCCGCGGCGGCGATCACGGCACGCGCGAATCGCACGACGCCGTCGTCCGCGGTGACGTGCAGGCCGTTCTCAGCGCGTTCGACGGCGGTGACCGATCCGGTCACGATCTCGACGCCGTAGCCGGCCGCCTCGGCGCGTCCGCGCTCGAGAAGCTCGCCGGGGGCGGCGCCCTCGTGGCCGAGCACACCGTGCATGTGCGAGGCGAACCGGTTGCGCGGGCTTCCCGCATCGATCACCAGCACCCGTCGTCGCGCACGACCGAGCATCAGCGCGGCCGACAGCCCTGCCGGCCCGCCACCGACGATGATCGCGTCCCATACCTTCCGTCCCATGCCACCATCATCTGCGGCACAATGGAGATCTAGCAATCTGATTTGCGGTATCAGCAAGTGGAGGCCCACATGTCCGACGAGCGGGAGCAGATCGGCGCACGGCTGCGTGCCGTGCGCCAGTCCAGGGGAATGCGGCTGGAGGATCTCGCCTCGAGCGCGGGGATGTCGGCGAGCACGCTGTCGCGGCTGGAGTCGGGCAAGCGGCAGGCGAGCCTGGAGCTGCTGCTGCCGTTGACCAGACGTCTCGGCATCCGCCTGGACGACCTCGTGCCGGCGGAGCAGTCCGACCCGCGCGTGCGGCGCCCCGCCATCCGCCGCGACGGAATGATCATCGCCCCGCTCGCCCCGGAGCACGCGCCGATCAGCACCTACCGGATCACCTATCCGGCAGGCGCGGAGATGCCGGAGCCGCGCGTGCACGACGGGTACGAATGGCTGTACGTGCTCACCGGAAGACTGCGTCTTCGTCTGGGCGAGCAGGAGCTGACGCTCGGACGAGGCGAGGCCGCGGAGTTCGACACGCGCACGCCCCACGCCATGTTCGCCGTCGGCGGGCGTCCTGCCCAGGCGATCAGCATCTTCAACGAGGCCGGCGCCCGCATCCACACTCACACGAGCGGGTGACCCCTTCGCGCCGGCGATGGGTCGGGATGCGCGCTCGGCGCCGTCAGCGCCTGCGGTGGGCCTGGTAGTACGCCAGCAGCGCCTTCGTGGAGGCGTCCTGCGCGGTCACGGCATCCGCATCGCCCTCGATCGCCGGAGCGATCTGCAGTGCGAGCTGCTTGCCCAGCTCCACGCCCCACTGGTCGAAGGAGTTGATGCCCCAGATCACGCCCTGCGTGAACGTGATGTGCTCGTACAGGGCGATCAGCTGCCCGAGCACGGCGGGAGTCAGCGCGGGCGCGAAGATCGACGTCGTCGGCCGGTTGCCCGGGAAGGTCCGTGCCGCCACGAGCGCACCGGTGGTGCCCTCGGCTTCCACCTCCTCCGCGGTCTTGCCGAAGGCCAGCGCCTTGGTCTGCGCGAGGAAGTTCGCCAGGAACAGCCCGTGCACGTCTCGCCCGTCGTCCTGCAGCGGGTACGCGGGGTTGACGAAGGCGATGAAATCGGCGGGGATGAGGCGGGTGCCCTGGTGGATCAGCTGATAGAACGCGTGTTGGCCGTTGGTGCCCGGCTCGCCCCAGAACACTTCGCCGGTGGTGGTCGTGACCGGGGAGCCGTCCCATCGGACGGACTTGCCGTTGGACTCCATGGTCAGCTGCTGCAGGTATGCGGCGAAGCGACTCAGCTGCTGCGCGTAGGGCAGCACGGCGTGGGTCTGCGCACCGAGGAAGTTGGAGTACCAGACGTTCAGCAGCCCCATCAGCACCGGCACGTTCCGCTCCAGCGGCGTGGTGCGCACGTGCTCGTCGACGGCGTGGAAGCCGGCGAGCAGCTCGCGGAACCGCTCCGGCCCGAACACGACCGCCAGCGACAGCCCGATGGCGGAGTCGACCGAGTAGCGACCGCCCACCCAGTCCCAGAACCCGAACGCGTTGTCGGGGTCGATCCCGAAGTCGGCCACCTTGTCCAGGGCGGTCGAGACCGCCACGAAGTGGTGCGCCACGGCATCCGTGCGACTGGCGTCGTCGTCGGCGATCGCACCGGATGCCGCGAGTCCCGACCACAGCCAATCGCGCGCGAGGCGCGCGTTGGTGAGCGTCTCGAGCGTCGTGAACGTCTTGGAGGCGACGATGAACAGCGTGGTCTCGGGATCGAGATCGGCGGTCGTCTGCGCCAGGTCGGTGGGGTCGATGTTCGACACGAAGCGCGCCTGGATGCCCGCGTCCGCGTACGGCTTCAGCGCCTCGTACACCATGACCGGACCGAGATCGGACCCGCCGATGCCGATGTTCACGACATGTGTGACCTTCTTGCCGGTGACGCCGAGCCAGTCTCCCGTCCGCACGCGCTCGGCGAAGGCCGACAGCTCCGAGAGCACCGACTGCACGTCGGCGTCGACATCCTGACCGTCCACCACCAGCTCGGGCGACGCGTCCGCGGGTCGACGCAGCGCCGTGTGCAGCACCGCCCGGTCCTCGGTGGTGTTGATGTGCTCGCCGGCCAGCATGGCCGCGTACCGCTCGGCGACCCCGGTCTGCTCCGCCAGCCGGACCAGAGCGGCGAGGATCTCGTCGGTGATCAGATTCTTCGACAGGTCGACGTGCAGATCGGCCAGGGGCAGCGACAGTCGCTCGACACGGCGCGGGTCGTCGGCGAACCACCCGCGCAGATCGGGGGAGAAGCCCTCGCTCTGCGCGGTGAGCTCTGCCCAGGCGGAAGTGGTCGTCGCATCGATCGGAGCGGTCATGCATGCAACGTTAGCGCCGGATCCGGGCATCCGCTCCTGGCGTTTCGCCGACGCCACGGGATACCCGCTCGCGCGCGCCGCGGGGTAGCGTTGGCATCGAGCCCTGGAGGAACCGCATGAAGTCAGTCCCGTTCGGAACCGGAACCGCGCCGGCGGTCATCGCCGGCATGATGCGCATCCCGGACAAGACGGATGCCGAGGTGCGCGAGCTGTACGACACCGCCCGAACGGCCGGGATCGACTTCTTCGATCACGCCGACATCTACGGCGGTGCCATGCACGTCTGCGAGGACCGCTTCGCCTCGGCACTGCAGCTCAGCCCCGCCGAGCGCGCGGAGATCACCCTGCAGACCAAGTGCGGCATCGTGCCGCAGGACCAGATGTTCGACTTCTCGTACGAGCACATCGTGGCTCAGGTGGAGGGATCGCTGAAGGCCCTGCAAACCTCCTACCTCGATGTGCTGCTGCTGCACCGCCCCGACGCGCTGGTCGAGCCCGAAGAGGTCGCCCGCGCCTTCGATGAGCTGTCCGCCGCCGGCAAGGTGCGCGCCTTCGGCGTCTCCAACCACACGCCGCGTCAGATCGATCTGCTGCGCACGGCCGTCACCCAGCCGCTGATCGCCAACCAGCTGCAGCTGTCGATCACGCACTCGCCGATCATCGCCCAGGGCGTCGCGGCGAACATGTCGGGCGAGGAGCAGAGCATCATGCGCGACGGCGGCGGCATCGTGGAGTACTGCCGCATCAACGGGATCACGATCCAGGCGTGGTCGCCTTTCCAGGCGGGGTTCTTCGACGGCGTGTTCCTCGGGAACGAGAGATACGCCGAGCTGAACGCCGTGATCGACCGGCTCGCGGCCGCGCACGGCGTCGAGCCGATCGCGATCGCGACGGCCTGGATCACCCGGCATCCCGCGCACATGCAGGTGGTGCTGGGCACCACCACGCCGCAGCGCGTGGCGGACGCGGCGGCCGGAGCCGACGTCGAGCTGTCGCGTTCGGAGTGGTACGAGCTGTTCCGCACGGCCGGGCACATCGTGCCGTGAGCGCATCGTGAACCCTCTCATCGACGTGACGGAGCTGCAGCGGCGGCTGGCCGACGTGCACGTGCTCGACGCCCGCTGGCAGCTCGGTCGCGACGACGGGCGCGAGCAGTACCTGTCCGGTCACATCCCCGGGGCCGTCTTCATCGACGTCGAGCGGGAGCTGTCCCGGCCCGGCGAGCCGAGCGACGGGCGGCATCCGCTGCCGGACGACGGCGCACTGGCGGCCGCCGCCCGGCGCTGGGGCATTCGCGCGGGCACGCCGGTGGTGGTGTACGACGATCACCGGATGCTGTCGGCGTCGCGCGCCTGGTGGGCGCTGCGCCGGGCCGGCCTGTCCGACGTGCGCGTGCTGGACGGCGGCTGGCCGGCCTGGGTGGCCGCGGGCGGAGAGGTGGCCACCGGGGCCGTCGACCCCGCACCGGGGGATGTCGTGCTCGGTGCGCCCGGCTCGACGGGAACCATCGACACGGAGGGCGCCGCGGCCTGGCCGCAGGCGGGCGTTCTGCTGGACGCACGGGCCGGTGAGCGCTATCGCGGCGAGACCGAGCCGATGGATCCCATCCCCGGGCACATCCCCGGCGCCCGCAATCTGCCGATCTCGCGTGTGCTCGCCACGGACGGGCGCTTCCTGCCCGCCGGCGACATCGCTGCGGCGTTCGACGAGGTCGGTGCCGACGGGAGCATGCCGATCGCGGCATACTGCGGCTCGGGCATCACGGCCGCGCAGCTGGCGCTCGCCGGGGCCCTCGCCGGGCGCGAGGTGACCGTGTATCCCGGATCGTGGAGCGCCTGGTCGAACACGCCGGGACGGGCGATCGCCACCGGCGCGGAGTGAGCGAAGGGACCGGCTGAGCGGCGGTCGCCGGGCCATCCGGCGTCGTCTACTCTGAGTGCATGGGGTACGTGATCTCGCTGCTCGTCCTGGTGCTGATGGTGTTCGCGCTGGTGGACATCATCCGGCGTGACGATTCACAGGTGCGGTACATGCCCAAGTTCGTGTGGCTGCTGCTGGTCATCCTGCTGCCCTTCGTCGGCAGCGTGCTGTGGTTCGGCATCGGACGGGAGTATCCCGAGGGCGGGATCAGCCTGCAGCGGCCCGCGCGCCGACAGGCCGGGTACCCGCCGCACGCGCCGGCTCCGGCTGCTCCCGCGGACACCCGCACCACCGAGCAGCAGCTCGCCGATCTGGAGCGGGAGATCGAGGAGGAGCGGCTGCGCGCCGAGATCGCCAAGCGCAGGAACGGGCGCCCTTCGACAGGCTCAGGGACCCAGGAGGAGTAGCGGGGCAGCGGGCCGGGGAGCAGCGGGTCAGCG
The DNA here is from genome assembly GCF_031844385.1 of Microbacterium sp. ARD32. NCBI lineage: Bacteria > Bacillati > Actinomycetota > Actinomycetes > Micrococcales > Microbacteriaceae > Microbacterium > Microbacterium sp. ARD32. The sequence continues at coordinate 187,653 of NZ_JAUZVD010000004.1, read as the reverse complement.
GGCCGGGGAGCAGCGGGTCAGAGACCGGAGGCGCGCAGCGCCTCGTCCAGATCCGGGTGCGCGAACACGTACCCGGCGGCGGTGAGCCGCTCCGGCAGCACCCACCGGCTCTTCAGGATCAACTCCGTCTCGGTGCGGATCCCGAGCGCGCCGAGCTCCAGCATCCAGCGCGGCGTCGGCGGACCGAACCGCACGCCCAGTGCGCGGCGCACCGCGGCCATGAAGGTGCGGTTGTCGACCGGGTTCGGGCTGGCGGCGTTGACGGGACCGTCCAGTTCAGGATGCTGCTCGAGGAAGTCGATGATGCCGACCACATCGTCCACGTGGATCCAGCTGAAACGCTGCCGGCCGCCCCGCGCGCCGGGTGCGTGCGCGGTGCCCGCCGCGCGGCGCGCGCGGGAGGCAGGCCACCGCCCGTCCAGCTGCGAGCCGCCCAGCCCGAGGCGGGCGAGCCGCCGCAGCGTCGGCAGCACTCCGCCGTCGCCCAGCACGATCGCCGTGCGCAGCGCGACCCGCCTGGTCGCGGGCAGCTCCTCCGCGAACAGGGCACGTTCCCAGGCCTTCGCGACCTCGACTGAGAATCCGGTGCCGATCTCGCCGGTGGACTCGGTCTGCGGGCGATCGTCGGCATGGCGGTAGATGGTGGCCGTCGATGAGTTGACCCACAGCGCGGGCGGAGCGGAGGCCCGCGAGATCGCGCCGCTCAGCGCCGCCGTGGTGTCCTGTCGAGAGGACAGGATCAGGGCACGGTTCGCGCGCGTGTACCGGCAGTTCACGCTCTTGCCGGCCAGTCCCACCACCAGGCCCGCGCCGTCGACGGCTGCGTCGATGCCGGACTGATCGGACCACGTGAGATCGGCCCCCGAGCGGGAGATCGTGACGACCTCCCTGCCTGCAGCGAGATGCCGTCGCCGCAGCTGTGCGCCGATGAACCCGGTCGCCCCGCCGATGACCACCCGACCGCCGCCCATGATGCCGCCCTTCGAAGCCCGCTGCGTCAGCGTAACAGAGAACTGAACGTGTTCAAAAACCTGGATGCGGAGAGACCACCGACCGGCTCAGGGGCCCGCTGCCAGTGGCACAGGGCGATGATCCGGCTCGCTCCGAGCCGGCGCGGAGATCAGCGCTCGCGCAGGCGCACGAGCCGCTCGTGTCCGTTCTCGGACAGCTCCGCGATGTCGTCGCGCGAGCGCAGGAAGTCGTTGAACGAGCGGTAGCCGAGCGACCTCTCGCTGAAGGACGGGTCCATGCGGCGCAGCTGCGTCTTGACCGCCGACGCGTGCAGCCACTCGTCGGCATCCGCCTTGTCGTGGCCCAGCTGCAGGGCGCGCTCCAGCAGCGCGGTCGCGTCGGCCTGCTCGTCGGGCTTGGCGGCGGCCTTGGCCCGGCGGGTGGCCGCCGGCTTCTGGTCGCCCTTGCCTCGGGTGTCCTTCGCCTGATCGCCCTCCGGCGTCTCCTTGTTCGTCGCGCGCACCACTCCGGGCAGGGAGTCGTACGAGGCGAACTCGTCGCACGCCGCGGCCAGCGACTTGGCGGTGGATCCGGCCACCCCCACGCCGATCACGTACCGTCCGAGTCTCTTGCAGCGCTGCGCGAGGGGCACGTAGTCGCTGTCACCGGCGACCACGACCACGTGGGTGAGGTCGGGCAGGCGGAACATGTCCTCCACGGCATCCACCGCCAGACGGATGTCGGCGCCGTTCTTCGCGTACGCCGCGGCCGGGAACAGCTGCACGAGGTCGACGGCGCGGGCGACCAGCTGCGACCGGTACTCGGCGTTCACCGGCGAGGACCAGTCCGCGTACGCGCGCGTGAGCACGAGCGTGCCGAACGAGGAGGCGTAGTCGATGATGCCGCCCACTTCGACCATCGCCTGCTTGAGCCGCTCCGCCACCTCGGCGTCGTGCGGGTCGTCCGTGATGCGCTTGCGGTCCTTGCCGTACGCGTTGCGGCCATGCACGCGGTCGTACCAGGAGATGACGATGTTGTCGAAGTCGAGGTAGACGGCGACGCGCCCGGTGGCCTCAGCCATGCTCATGCCTCCTCGGCGGCGTCGATGCCCGGATAGGCGAGACCGATCTGCCGGCGGATCTCGTCCAGCGTCCCCATGATCGCCACCGATTCGGCGACCGGCAGCGCCAGGTGCTCGCCGGCGGGGTCGCCGTTCGCGACGGCATCCTCGGCCGCGAGCGCCTGATACTGCATCCCGCGCCCCTCGATCTCGGACCGGTACTGCTCCAGCACGGTGCCGTCGCCGGCGATCACCCGGAACGAGGTGGCGGCGTACCAGATCCGGTCGATCTCGATCCGGGCCTCGCTGCCGATCACCGTCGCGGAGTTCGGACCGACGGCGCGCGAGGAGGAGAGGCTGGTGGAGACGGCGCCGCCGGCATGCGTCATCACGGTCGCGACCTCGGCATCCGCTCCGGTCTCGAGCAGGCGAGCGGATGCCTGGATGCTGACCGGCTCGCCCAGCACGTCCCAGATGAACGAGATCGGGTAGATCCCCAGGTCGAGCAGCGCGCCACCGCCGAGCTCGAGGGCGTTGATGCGGTGCGCGGGATCGCTGGGCAGGTGCTGCGTGTGGTCGGCCATCACCGCGCGGAGCTCGCCGAGGGTGCCCTCGGCGACGATCTCGCGCAGACGCACCATGTGCGGCAGGTAGCGGGTCCACATGGCCTCCATGACCAGCAGCCCCTTCTCGGCCGCGAGGCGCTGCAGCTCCTCCGCCTGGCCTCGGGTCACGGTGAACGACTTCTCGACGAGCACGTGCTTGCCGTGCTCGAGCGCCAGGCGGGCGTTCGCGTGGTGCATCGGGTGCGGGGTCGCGACGTAGACGATGTCGACGTCGGGATCGGCGACGAGCGCCTCGTAGGATGCGTGGGCGCGGGCGATGCCGAACCGCTCGGCGAACGCCTCGGCCGACGCCTGGGATCGCGAGCCCACCGCGACCAGGTCGAGCCCCGCGGTGCGCAGGTCGGATGCGAAAGCGGCGGCGATGCCGCCCGTGGCGAGGATGCCCCAGCGAAGTCCGGTCATGGGCACCAGCGTATCGGGCGCGTGCTCAGACAGCGGTGAGATTGCGTTCCCGCACCAGGGGGAGCACCTGCTCCGCGATGCGCGCCAGCTCCTCATCCAGCGGCGACGCCTGGATCAGGAGAAGACTGATGCCCGCGTCCGCGTACTCGTGGATGCGCTCCGCCACCTGCTCGGCGGTACCCACCAGATTCGGCCGCAGGCCGCGCGTGCCCACGGAGTACTCCCTGCGGGACAGCTCGAGGGACAGGTGGGAGTTCTGCCGGAACTGCTCGAAGGACGCGTAGCCGGGGGAGCCGGGATCGACGGTCGTGATGCGGTCCAGCTCGCGCCGGGCCTCGGCCTCGGTGTCGCGGACGATCACGTAGGCGGGCATGCCGAACTCCGCGACGGGACGACCGTGCAGCCGCTCGGACCGCGCAGTCATGTCGGCGACGTTCGCGCGCACCTCCTCGAGCGTGCCGCCGTGCATCACATAGGCGTCGGCGAAGCCGGCGATCGCCTCGCGGCCGGATTCGCTCTCGCCGCCGGCGAAGATCACCGGATGCGAGGACGGCTTGGGCTCGACGACCGTGTCCTCGAACTCGTAGTGGTCGCCGCTGAACGAGAACGGCGTGCGCTCCCACAGTCCGTTCAGCACGTTCACGAACTCGGTCGCCTGCGCGTAGCGGGCGTCGTGCGCGGGGAAGACCCCGCCGAACTGACGCGCCTCCTCAGCCCACCACGCCGCCACGACGTTCAGCGCGACGCGGCCCGGGGCGATGCTGTCCAGCGTCGAGACGGTCTTGGCGAGCACCGCCGGCAGGTGGAATCCGGGTCGCACCGCGGTCATCACGCGCAGACGCTCGGTGACGGCCAGGATGGCGGCCGACAGCGACCACGCCTCCAGGCTCGGGGCATCCGTGCCCTTGCGGTCGTTCAGGTACAGCTCGGGCACCAGCGTGGTGTGGAAGCCGAGGCGATCGGCCTGCACCGAGACCTCGCGGATGTACTCCCAGGTAGCGGCCATCCGCCCCTCGTCGCGCACGTTGCGCAGGAATCCGCCATAGACGGGCGTCCAGTATCCGAGCTCGATGGTCATAGTGGTCCTCCTGGGGCGTGGTCAGATCAGCGCGAGCGCGCGGTCGAGGTCGGCGATGAGGTCTGCCGGATCCTCGATGCCGACGGAGAGCCGCACGGTGTTCAGCGAGATGCCCGCCGCCGTGCGCTGAGCGGGGGTGAGATGAGAGTGGGTCATGGATGCCGGATGCGCGACCAGACTGCGCGCGTCTCCCAGGTTCGCGACCAGCCGGAACACCGTCAGCTCGTCGGTCAGCCGGGCGACGCGCGCCGCGGCGTCGTACTCGGGTCCTGCGACGTCGAAGGAGAAGACCGAGGGGACGCCCTTGGACAGATAGCGCTGCGCGAGAGCGTGCCAGGGGCTGTCGTCCAGGCCAGGGTGGTTCACCCGGGAGACCGCCGGATGCTGCGCCAGGTGCTGCGCGATGGCCAGCGCGCTCGCCGCCTGACGGGTGACCCGCAGGTCGAGCGTCTCGATGCCCTGCAGGATCTGCCAGGCGTTGAACGGCGACAACGACGGCCCGAGGTCGTGCACGTACTTCGACTTGACCAGCGCCGCGAACGCCTGCCCCTGCCCGAAGCGCTCCCACAGCACCAGGTCGCCGAAGCGCTGGTAGGGCGCGGTGAACTGCGGCCAGCGGTCCGGCTCCGTGCCGAAATCGAAGCTGCCCTGGTCGATGACCACCCCGCCCAGCGACGAGCCGTGGCCGGAGAGGAACTTCGTCGCGGAATGCACCACGAAATCGGCGCCGTGCTCGCCGGGCCGGATCAGCGCGGGCGTGCCGACCGTGCTGTCCACCACCAGCGGCACGCCGGCCTCGTGCGCGATGTCGGCGACCAGGCGGATGTCGAGCACCTGCGCCACCGGGTTCGCGACGGTCTCGGCGAACAGCGCCCTGGTGCGCGGCGTGATGGCCGCGCGCCAGGCATCCGCGTCATCCTGATCGACGAACGTGACCGGGATGCCGAAGTCGGCGAAGGTCTCCTGGAGCAGGTCGACCGTGCCGCCGTACAGCTGGTCGGCGGCGACGATGTGCCCGCCCCGGCCGGCGAGCGCGAGCAGGGTGACCGCCACCGCCGCCTGCCCGGACGCCACGGCGACCGCGCTCGCGCCGCCCTCGAGAGCCGCCACGCGCTCTTCGAGGATCTGCTGGGTGGGGTTGGCGTTGCGGCTGTAGATGATGCCCGCCTTGCGCAGCGCGAACAGGTCGGCCGCCTCCTGCAGCGAGGAGAACTCATAGGCGGCGGTCTGGTGGATGGGAGGGACGGCGCTGGACGAGGGCAGGCCGGCGGTGTATCCGGCCTGCACCTGCGTCGTGGCGAAGCCGCGCTCGGTGGCGGGAGTGGCGAAGCCGCGCTCGGTGGTGGGAGTGGCGAAGCCGCGCTCAGTCATGACGCTCTCTCCTCAACGGCACGCGCGGCCGGACGCACGACGGGCGCATGCACGTCGCCGGCGCGCAGGCGCTCGAGCCACAGCACGATGCTCGCGGCCACGCTGCGGTGGCTCGCATCGTTGAGCGCGTCGTGCAGGCCGCCGACCGTCTCGATCACCTCGACGTCGGCGATCGCCGCGAGCGCGCTCGCCGCCTGCGGGAACGGGGAGACCTGGTCGGCTCCGCCGTGCACGGCCAGTACGGGCACCGCGATGGCCGCGAGGTCCGCGAGGGCCGGGAGTGCCTCGACCGGATCAGGACTCCGGCCGTCGGCGTCAGCGAGCCGAGAGGAGTCTCCGCTGTGCTGCTCCTCGAGCACGCCCAGGTGCACCGGGCACGCGGTGCGCTCGGCATCCGTCGGGGCCCGCTCCACGTCGAGCACGACTCCGGCCACGATCGCCGCGTCGGCGACATCGTCCTGCGTCAGCGCCGCCAGCACGGCGGAGGCGCCGGTGTCCGAACCGACCAGCACGCGCGGTGCGTCGGGCTGCCGGCTGAGCCAGGCGGTGGCGGCCGCGGCATCCGCCACCTCGAACACGCCGACCGCGTAGCCGTCGGCGCTCAGGCGTGCGCCGAAGCGCTGGTAGACGGCCGCCGTCTCATCACGCCCCGCGACCATCGCGAGCGTCCCCCGAACGCGGGCGGCGGGGGCGAAGACGGCGGTGGGGTCGGAAGTCATGTGCTTCATCTTCGGCGTCCGCGTGCCGGTGCGCCGCGGATGTGTCGAACTGTTGCGTCTCGTGACCTCGCGCTTCAGATCGCTTGTGAACCCCGGCGCTGCGCTCCTAACTTCACTGCCATGACCTCTCACCCCCGACTCCCCGCCCTTGCCGTGCTGACCGTCGCGACCCTCGCCATGGCCGGCTGCAGCGCGTCTGCCGGGGCATCGTCGCCGGCCGACGCCGCGTCGCTCACCTGGGGCTGGCGGCTCCCGACCAGCTGGGACCCGGTCACCTCGACCGCGGGCTGGGACACGCACGCGCTGGCCCTGGTCTACGACGGGCTCACTCAGCTCGACGAGGAGGGCGAGGTCGTGCCCGGCATCGCCGAGAGCTGGGACTACAGCGCCGACGGCACAGCGATCACCTTCCATCTGCGCGACGACGCCGAGTTCAGCGACGGGTCGCCGCTCGACGCGGAGGCCGTCAAGGAGAACCTCGAGCGAGGCCGCGACCAGGAGAACTCCACCCTCGCCGGGCAGCTGGGCATCGTGACCTCAGTCGATGTGGACGACGCCAGCACGGTGACGGTGCACCTGGACCAGGCCGACTACCAGGTGCCCTATCTGTTCGCGGGTAAGACCGGGTTCATCGTGAACCCCGCCGCTTTCGACGATGTGGCCTCTCTGGCCACGCAGCCCGCCGGCTCCGGGCCGTTCGCGCTGACCGAGTACGTGCCCAACGCGCGCGCCGACCTGGAGAAGAACGACCACTACTGGAACGCGGATCACATCTTCATCGACGAGTTCCACGTTGTTCCCGTCACCGACGACGCCACCGTCGTCGCCGGCGTGCAGACCGGACAGTGGGATGTCGCGATCATCCCGCCTTCGCAGGCGCAGGCCGCCGAGAGCGCCGGCCTGGAGGTCGAGGAGATCAAGGCGCTCACTGTGCGTGCGCTGGACGTGAACAGCACCGTGGCGCCGTTCGACGACCAGCGGGTGCTGCAGGCGATCAGCCGCGCCACCGACCGTGACGCGCTGATCAAGGCCGCCTACTTCGGACGGGGGACGCCGAACTGGCAACCCTTCCCGGACGGGTACTCCGCGCACGATGAGAATCTGGATGATCTGCTGCCCTACGACATCGAGGCGGCGAAGCGGCTTCTCGCCGAGGCCGGGCATCCCGACGGTCTCGAGCTCGAACTCGCGCTGAGCGAGGATGACACGGCATTGGCCGAGGTGCTGCAGGCGCAGTGGGCGAAGGCCGGGATCGATGTGAAGCTGACGGTGCTTCCGGTCGCCGGCATCTCGCAGAACTACGTGCAGCGCACCCATCCGTTCGTGCTGGACAGCTTCTCGGGGCGGCAGTCCCCGCTCCAGGCGCTCGAGGTGCTCTACGGGCCGGAGGGGCTGATGAACCTCGGCCGCCAGACGCCTCCCGCGCTCACCGAGGCGATCGACGCGGCCCGCGCGACGCCGATCGACTCCCCGGAGTACACCGAGCGCATCCGGCACGCCGTCGAGCTGGGTGTCACGCTGCAACCGAACACGTTCCTGTTCAGCTGGCCCCGCATCCTCGCCCACCCGACGACCGTCACGGGAATCCGGCACTGGCTCGACGTGCAGCGCTGGGAAGACGTGAAGGTGCAGGACTGAACGTGACCGTCGTCACGGAGTCGAGCATCGGGGCGGAGCCGGCAGCTGGGTCGGCATCGCCGCCGGACGCGCGCGCCGCGCGCGCACCGCATCCGCTGCTCACCACGGCCGGGCGTGTGCTCGCCACGATCGGCACGGCGGCGACCGTGTTCGTGCTGGCGACGTTCGCGACCTTCGCGCTGGGCGCGGCGTCCGGTTCCAACCCGGCCGCCGTCGCGCTGGGTGAGGTCGCCACCCAGGCGGACATCGACCGGCTCAACCACGTCTTCGGCCTGGACCGCCCCTTCCTGGTGCGCTACCTCGACTGGTTCGGGTCGGCGCTCACCGGCGACCTGGGTACGAGCTGGTTCACAACGATCCCGGTGTCGGCGAGCATCGCCCAGGCGTTCCCGGTGAGCCTGTCGATCGCCACGGGTGCCACGCTGTGCGCGCTGGCGGGCGGCTCCGCCCTCGGCATCGCGGCGGCGGTGGACCGCGGGGGCATCATCGACCGGGTGGTCACGCTGCTGAGCAGCGTCGCCACCACCGTGCCGGCGTTCGTCGTCGCCATCGGTCTGATCCTGCTGTTCGGCCACGCCATCCCGCTGTTCCCGGTGGCGGGGTACGTGCCGCCGACGAAGGACGCCGGAGCGTGGCTGACCTGCCTGGTGCTCCCGTCGCTCGCGCTGAGCCTGGATGCCGGCGCCGACATCGCACGGCAGCTGCGCACCTCGCTGGTGGGCGCGCTCGCCGAGAACTACGTGATCGGTGCGCGCGTGCACGGACTGAGCCCGCTGCGCGTCGTCTTCGGCCACGCGCTGCCGAACGCCACCGCACCCGCGCTCAGTGCGCTGGGCGTGCACGTGCCGCGGCTGGTCGGCGGCGCGGTGATCACCGAGGTGATCTTCGGGATGCCGGGGCTGGGACGTCTCGCGAACACCTCGGCGCTGCAGGGCGACGTGCCCGTGGTGCAGGGCGTGCTGCTGGTGGCCATCGCCGTCGTCGTCGTCTCGGGTGTCGTGATCAACCTCGTCATCCGGCGCAGCACCGGCACGGGACGGAGCGCCGCATGAGCCGCTCGCCGTCGTCCGCTGCCGGCTGGACCGTCCGCCTGGCGCTCGTGCTGGTCGCCGCGGTGGCGGTGCTCGCCGTGGCGGGGCCCGCGCTCGCCCCGCACGACCCGCTTGGTCAGGACACCGCCCGCGCGCTGAGCGGACCGACCCCAGCGCATCTGCTCGGCACCGACTACCTGGGCCGCGACGTGCTGTCCCGGCTGCTCGCCGGGGCGCCGGCGTCGCTGCTGAGCGCGCTGGCCGCGGCGCTGATCGGGCTGCTGGTCGGCGCGCTTCCCGGAGCTCTCAGCGCCTTCGCGCCGCGCGCCGGCGAATGGCTGGCGCTGCGGGTCGTGGACGCCCTGCTCGCGCTGCCGTTCATCCTGTTCGCCATCGTCTTCGCGGCCCTGCTCGGCAACGGACTCGTCCAGGCGACCACCGCGATCGGTCTGCTGATCGCCCCCGGGTTCTTCCGCGTCTCACGTGCGGCCACGCTGCGCGTGCGTGACGCGCAGTACGTCGAAGCGGCGATGCTGCTGGGCGGTTCGAGCTGGTGGGTGCTGCGGCGTCACGTCTGGCGGCAGGTGGCGCCGACACTGGTGGTCACGGGGATCAGCGCCCTCGGCTCCGCGCTGCTCGCGGTCGCCTCGCTGACGTTCCTCGGCATCGGCGTGCAACCGCCCGCGCCGACCTGGGGCGGGATGCTGGCCAGCGATCTGGGCTACCTGGCCCAGCGGCCGGCCGGGCCACTCGCCCCCGCACTCGCGATCGTGCTGACGGTGGCGGCGCTCAACCTGCTCGCCGATGCCGTGCGCGATCGCTCCGGCGCACCCCGGAGCCGCGCGCGAGGACGGCGTGCCGTGCGGAAGGAGACCGTTCATGCCTGACCTGCACATCGAACCGAGCATCGGGCTGAAGGACACGCCCGCGTCCGAAGGTCGGCGGACCCACGCCGCTGTCGCCGAGGCACGATCCTCCTGGAATCGCGCTCCGCTGTCGCCGTCGTTCGACGAGGGATCGGCCGTCCGCTCCGCCGTCGCGGGCGTGGACCGGCTGGTGATCGCCGCCGCAGACGGCACCGAGCTGGTGCACGGGGTCTCGCTGTCCGTTCGCCCGGGGGAGGCACTGGGCGTCGTGGGCGAGTCCGGAAGCGGCAAGACCCTCACCTGCCGTGCGCTGCTGGGCATCCTCCCGCCGGGTCTGTCGGTGCGCAGCGGCACCGTGCGCGTCGACGGGCGCGAGCTGACCTCGGCATCCGAGCGCGATTGGCGGTCGGTGCGCGGCACCCGGATCGGCGCGGTGTTCCAGGACCCGGCCTCGTACCTGAACCCCGCGATCCCGGTCGGACGTCAGCTGCAGGAGGTGCTGCGCGTGACGGCCGGAGTGCCGAAGGCGAAAGCACCGCAGCGCGCACGCGAACTGCTCGACGACCTCGGCATCCGACGCGTCGATCTGGTGCTGCAGCAGCACGTCGCCGAGCTGTCCGGAGGGATGCTGCAACGCGTGCTGATCGCCATGGCGCTCGCCGCCGACCCTGCCGTGCTCATCGCCGACGAGGCGACGACGGCGCTGGATGTGACCGTGCAGGCTGAGCTGCTCGACCTCCTGGCCCGGCTGCGTCGCGAGCGTGAGCTGGCACTGATCATCGTCTCGCACGACCTGGCGGTCGTGGCGCAGGTGTGCGAGCGGGTGCTGGTGTTCCGGGACGGACGCGTGGTGGAGGGCGGCGCCACTTCTCGCGTGCTGCGCGCCCCGGCGCATGCGTACACGCGCTCGCTGCTCGCCGCGCACACCGCTTACGGACTGGAGAGGTTCCTGCGATGACAGCAGAGCGGCCACCCGTGCTCGAGGTGAAGGATCTCGCGGTCGACTACGGCTCCGTGCGCGTGCTGGACGGACTCTCGCTGTCGCTGCGCGCGGGCCAGGTGGTCGGCGTGGTGGGTGAATCGGGATCGGGGAAGACCACGCTGGCCAAGACGGTGCTGCGCACCGTGGAGGTCGCGCAGGGGCGCGTTCTCGTGGGCGGTGAGGACATCACGCGGCTGCGGGGCGCCGGTCTGCGACGCTGGAGGCGCGCAGGAGCCGTGCAGTACGTGTTCCAGGATCCCCTGCGGTCGCTGGACCCCGGCGTGCGCGTCACCGACTCGATCGCGGAGGGCCTGCGCATCGCCGGCGTGCCGGCGGCGGCTGCGAAGGAGCGCTTCGACGCGGCCGTGCAGGCGGTGGATCTGGATGCCGAGCTGCTCGAGCGGCTGCCCGCCGGGCTCAGCGGCGGGCAGCGGCAGCGGGTCGCCATCGCCAGGGCACTGGTCGTGCAGCCGCGTCTGCTCGTGCTCGACGAGCCGGTCAGCGCCCTCGACGCAGCCAGCCGTGATCGGGTGGTGCAGTCTCTGATCGCACTCCGGCGCGCGCGCGGCCAGGAGCTCGGGATGCTGGTCATCTCGCACGACATCGGGTCGCTCGCCGCCCTGAGCGATCGCCTGGTCGTGCTGCATCACGGCCGCATCGTGGAGAACGGCCCGACCGCACAGGTCGTCGCCAAGCCGCAGCATCCGTACACCCGGCGTCTCATCGAGTCGGTCCCCGTGATCGACGTCCGCTATCCCAACCGTCCCGCACCCATCGCAAGGAGCTGACATGCCCATCGAACTGCTCGGAATGATCGCCACGACCGCAGGCTCGGAGACGAGGGCGGTGGACGGCCCCGTGGTCGACCCCGCGTACGTGAAGGAGTTCTCCCGCGCGCACGAGGAAGCCGGATTCGACCGGATCCTGATCGGCTACAGCGCCAGTTCTCCGGACGGCTTCGCTGTGGCATCCGCCGCGCTGCACGCCACGGACACGCTGAAGGTGCTGATCGCGCATCGTCCCGGGTTCGTCGCCCCCACCATCGTGGCGCGCAAGCTCGCGACGCTCGACCACCTCAGCGGCGGCGGCCGCGTCGCCATTCACCACATCTCCGGCGGCAGCGAGTCGGATCAGCGGCGCGACGGCGACTTCAGCGAGAAGGCCGACCGGTATCGTCGCACCGGCGAGTTCATCGACGTGCTGCGTCGCACACTCACCTCGGCGGAGCCGTTCGACCACTCCGGCGACTTCTATCGCTTCGAGGGGGCGTTCTCGGCGGTCAAGCCCGCCACCGGGGCGGGCATCCCCATCTTCTTCGGCGGCCTGTCCGATGGTGCGGTGGAGGTCGGTGCGCGAAGCGCGGACGTGTACATGCTGTTCGGCGAGCCTCTCGCCGACGTGGCGGAGCACATCAGCGTCATCACCGCGGCCGCCGCGAAGGCGGGACGGCACATCGACTTCAGTCTCTCGACGCGGCCGATCATCGCGGACACCGAGGAGGAGGCGTGGGCGAAGGCCGACCGCATCTACGCGGAGGCAGCGGAGCTGAAGGCGCGCGCAGCCACGGGAGAGACGCTGCGCTTCGCGAGCCCCCGCCGCAGCGAGCAGCGCTCGGTCTCGGCGGACCTGCTGCAGCAGCATGCGCAGCGGGGAGACGTGCACGACGAGAGACTCTGGCTGGGCATCACCAAGCTCATGGGGCCCGCGGGCAACTCGACCGCTCCGGTGGGAACTCCCGCGCAGGTCGCGGAGGCGCTGCTGAAGTACTACGACCTGGGTGTGACACGCTTCCTGATCCGCGGCTTCGATCCGCTCGGCGACGTGCGCGATTGGGGCAAAGAGCTCATTCCGCTGCTGCGGGAGGGCGCCCGCCTGCGCGACGAGGCTCGCGCCGCCGCCTGACCTTCCCGTCTATGTGGCGCGAACGGGCCCTGTTCTCGCGGGAATCTGGGCGCTTTGCGCCACATAGACGGGCGGTGGTGCGGGCGCGCGTGCGGGCGACGGCTCCTTCAGGGGACGAGGATGATCTTGCCGTCGGCTGCGTGCTGCTCGATCAGCTCGTGGGCGCGCGCGGCCTCGGCGAGGGGCAGCTCCGGTCCCAGCTCCACCTGGAAGTCGCCCGCTTCGATGAGGTTGACGGTCACGCCGACGGCCTCGCGGCGCCAGGCGAGCTGCTCCTCGGTGAGCGGCTCGGGGCTGCCGCCGGAGTACGCCTCGATGCCCAACTCCGCGGCATCCGGCCCCCGCACGATCGTCGCGATCCTCGATCGGTCGGAGACCAGCGCGAGAGAGGTCTGGATCGCCTCGTCGGTGCCCGCGCAGTCCAGCGCCACCGTGACGCCCTGCGGAGCGGCCTCGCGCACGCGCTCGAGCAGGCCGTCGCCGTAGGCGACCGGCGTCGCGCCGAGCGCGCGCACCTGCTCGTGCCGGGCGGGGCTGGCCGTGGCGATGACGGTGGCACCCCACAGCACCGCGAACTGGACGGCGGCCTGCCCGACCGCGCCCGACCCGGCATGGATCAGCAGGGTATCGCCCTTGCGCACGCCCAGCGAGCGCAGTGACTGGTACGCGGTGCCGGCCGGGATCGCGAGGGCCGCGCCCTCTGCTGAGGTCACGCCGTCCAGCAGCCGGGTGAGGTTCTGCACCGGCACGGCCAGGTCCGTCGCGTACGTGCCGCGGGTGTCGCCGATCGCGACCCTGTCGCCGACCGCGAACCCGCTCACGCCCTCGCCGACCGCGGTGATCGTGCCGGCGCCGTCGAAGCCGACATGGCGCGGTTCGGTGATCGGCGGGAGAGGACGGACCCCGGAGCGCTGCTTGATGTCGACGGGATTCACTCCCGCGGCCTCGATCCGCACGACCACCTCGCCGGGGCCGGCGACGGGGTCGGGCACCTCCACCAGGCGGAGGACGTCGGGGGAGCCGATTTCGGTGTGGACGATCGCGCGAGCCATGATGCCAGGCTAACCCGGTCCCGTCGGTGATGGCGTTTCGTCTCGCTTCGCTCGCTCAACGAGCCGGGAGAGCCGAGAGCGCCTTCATGATGCGCTGCGGCGAGACGGGCTGCGCGGTGCCGAGTCGCTGCGCGAACACGCTGATCCGGTACTCCTCCAGCAGCCAGCGCACCTCGATGAGGACGTCGGGAGTGCCGGATGCGGGCGGGATCACGCCGCCGGCATCTTCGAACGCCTTGGCCGTCCGCTCGTACTCCGTCATGCGGGCGCGGTCCTTGCCCGGCTCGTTCGCGAGCGTCTTCAGCCGGTCCAGCATCCCGTCCAGGTAGCGGGTCAGGTGCGCGAGCCGCTCCACGCCTGTGGCCGAGATGAAGCCGGGGCGGATGAGTCCGCTCAGCTGGGAGCGGATGTCGTTCAGGGGGCCGAGCAGCGCGAGCGAGTTCTGCGACTTGATGCCGCGCTCCACGTCGCGGCTCTTGGCCAGGATGCGCGCGACAAGCGACACGCATGCGAACAGGCTGTCCACGAGGGCGGCGTTCACGGCATCCCGCACCCGCCGGAACTCCGCCTCGGTGCGGATGAGTCCACCGGGCACCTCGCTCTCGACGAGCCCGCGCACGACCGCCGTGCGGGCGTCCTCGATCAGCGCAGCCACGTTCTGGTACGGCGACGCGGCGAGCGCCAGCTTCTCGGCGGAGGTCAGGTGGTTCTGCACGTACGACGCGGGGGTGGGCACGGTCAGCAGCACCAGGCGCAGCACGCCGTCCCGGGTCGCCGACGCTGCGGCATCCGCCGTCGCCTCCAGTCGCACCGACACCGACGAGCCGCGGTCGACGATGGCGGGGTAACCGCGGACCACGCCGCCGGCCACCTTCGTGTCGAGCACGTCGGGCAGGTCGCCGAAGGTCCAGTCGGTGAGGCCGTCCTGCTCGATTGACGAGGGGCCCTTCGTCGCGCTCAGGGACCCGCTGAGCGCAGCGGGCATGCGACCCTTCGTCCCCACGCCCCACTCCGACCGCCGCTTCGCGTCGTTCGGAGCCTCCGGAGCGCGTGGGCCCGGGCTCAGGGACCCATTCTCATCACGGGCGCTCTGGGCGATCGAGCGCGCGACGCTCTGCCGTGACCGGTCGGACAGCCGTCGCTGCAGAGTCGGCAGATCGCGGTCGGATGCTGCCACGCGGCCGCGTTCATCCACCGCGCGGAAGTTCATGAGCAGGTGACCCGGCACGCGCGCGTCGTCGAAGTCGGATGCCGAGACCGGCTGGTTCGCGATCGGCTGGATCAGCCTGGCCAGCGCCTGCTTGAGGGAACGCTCGGGAGCACCTGCATGGTTCTCGGGGCCGTCGTCGGCGAGCTGCTCGCCGAACCTCTCGGCCCAGTCCGCCGCGGGCACGACGTGGCGGCGAATCGTCTTGGGCAGCGCGCGCAGCAGGGCGGTGATGAGCTCGGAGCGCAGTCCCGGCACCTGCCAGTCGAAACCGGTGTCGCGCACCTGCTGCAGCAGCGCGAGCGGCAGCACCACGCTGACGCCGTCGTCCTCGGCGCCGGGCTCGAAGCGATACGCCAGGCCCAGCACCTGGTCGCCCTGCGTCCAGCGGGTGGGGAACTCGGACTGGTCGGCGCGGTCTTCGTCCTCGAGCAGGTCGCTCTCGCGCATGACGAGGAGCTTCGGCGTGGACGTCAATGCGTTACGCCACCACTTCTCGAAGGAGCGCACGTCGAACACCTCGTGCGGGATGCGCTGGTCGTAGAAGGTGAACACGGTCTCGTCCCCGGCGAGGATGTCGCGGCGGCGCTCACGCTCCTCGAGCTTCTCCAGGCGGCGGCGCAGCTCGGCGTTGGCCCGCCAGAACGCGCTGACCCGCTTGTCGATCCGGGACGGATCCCATTCGCCCTCGACCAGCGCGTGCCGCAGGAACAGCTCGCGGGCGCCGGCGCGGTCGATGCGCGCGAACTGCACGCGGCGTCGGGGGATGATCTCCACCCCGAACAGCGTCACCTTCTCGAAGGCGACGGCAGCTCCGGCGTCCTTCGACCAGTGCGGCTCAGTGACCTGACGCTTGGCGAGGTCGCCGGCGAGGGACTCCGCCCAGGCGGGGTCGATCGCCGCGACCGTGCGCGCGAACGTGCGCGAGGTCTCCACGATCTCAGCCGCCATCACGGCCTGCGGCGCCTTCTTGCGCAGAGCCGAGCCGGGGAAGATCGAGAAGCGGATGCCGCGAGCGCCGCGATACTCCGCGACGCGGCGCTTCTTGTCGGAACCGGTCGCTGAGCGAGCGGAGCGAGACGAAACGCCCGCCGTCCGCTCGTCGAGGACGCCGATCTGCGAGAGCAGGCCGGCGAGGATCGCGCGGTGGATCGCGTCGGCATCGGTGGCGCCCGCTCCGCTCGCATCCCCGGTCGTTGAGCGAGCGGAGCGCGACGAGACGTCGTCGCCACGCTTCTGCCCCTTGACGAGCGTGCGCAGCTGACGGTGCACGTCGAACCACTCCCGCACGCGCACATAGTTCAGATGCTCGCTGCGGCACATCCGCCGGAACGCGCTGGAGCCGAGCGCCTTCTGCTGCTCGCGCAGATGGTTCCACAGGTTAAGCAGCGTCAGGAAGTCGCTGGTCGGGTCGACGAAGCGGGCGTGCGAGCGGTCGGCCTCGTCCCGTACCGACTGCGACGCATCGGCAGAGGGCCGCTCGCGCACATCTTGGATCGACAGGCCGGCGACGATCGGCAGCACATCGTGCAGCACGCCGGGCCCCGCCGCGGCGCCCGCGACCAGCATCCGCGCGAATCGAGGATCCATCGGCATCCGGGAGATCTCGCGACCGATCCTCGTGAGACGCGGCTGTGCGCCGCGTGCGGCATCCACCGCCCCGATCTCGGTGAGCAGGTCGAGGGCGGCCTTCACGCCGCGCGAGTCCGGGGGAGTGAGGAAGGGGAACTCGGCGATGTCGCCGAAGCCCAGGGAGAGCATCTGCAGCACCACTGATGCGAGAGACGTGCGCAGGATCTCCGGTTCGGTGAACTCCGGACGCTTCTCGAAGTCGTCCTCGCCGTACAGGCGGATCGCGATGCCGTCGCTGGTGCGGCCCGCACGACCGGAGCGCTGGTTCGCCGAGGCCTGCGAGACGGCCTCGATCGGCAGGCGCTGCACCTTGGAGCGGGTGCTGTACCGCGAGATGCGGGCCGTGCCGGCGTCGATCACGTATTTGATGCCGGGCACAGTCAGACTCGTCTCGGCCACGTTCGTGGCGAGCACGACCCGGCGGCGCAGGCCCGCAACCTTCGAGCGCTCGAACACCCGGTGCTGCTCTGCCGCGGACAGTCGCCCGTACAGCGGCAGCACCTCGACGGGGGCGGAGGCGGAGCGGTACGCGCCGCGAACGGCCTCGGCCGCATCCCGGATCTCGGCTTCACCGGGCAGGAACACCAGCACGTCGCCCGGCGCCTCACGGTCCAGTTCCCGCAACGCGGCGACGATGGCCGTGACTTCGTCCTCGGGCTCCGCGCCGCTCGCGCCAGAACTCCGGAGATTCTTGGCCGAACCCCGCGTCGCGGCCCGGTTTCCGCTGGTTTCGTCGGATTTCTCCGGAGTTGTGGCGTCGTCCCCCAGCGGCCGGTACCGGATCTCGACCGGGTAGGTGCGTCCGGAGACCTCGACGATGGGCGCCGGATCGCCACCGGGCGAGGCGAAGTGCGCCGCGAAGCTCTCAGGGTCGATGGTGGCCGAGGTGATGATCAGCTTCAGATCCGGGCGCTCGGGCAGGATGCGGCGCAGATAGCCGAGCAGGAAGTCGACGTTCAGCGACCGTTCGTGCGCCTCGTCGATGATGATCGTGTCGTAGCGGCGCAGCAGTCGATCGCGGTGGATCTCGTTCAGCAGGATGCCGTCGGTCATCAGCGCGATCCGGGTGGCGTCCGACACCTGATCGGTGAACCGCACCTTGTAGCCGACCAGCTCGCCCAGCTCCACGTGCAGCTCCTCCGCCACGCGCTCGGCGATGGTGCGGGCTGCGAGCCGCCGCGGCTGCGTGTGCGCGATGCGCTTGCGGCCCAGCTCGAGGCAGATCTTCGGCAGCTGCGTGGTCTTGCCTGACCCCGTCGCGCCCGCGACGATCACCACCTGATGGTCGCGGATCGCGTGGGCGATCTCCTCGCGCGCGGCACTGACGGGCAGCTCCGGCGGATAGGAGATCACGGGTGAGGACATAGCCCTCCAGTTTATCGCCTCGCGAAGAGGCCACCTGTCGCCACCGGCCTCTACGCTGGGACCCATGACCACTCCCACTGTTGAATTCAATGACGGCAACAGCATCCCCCAGCTCGGCTACGGTGTCTTCCTGGTCCCGGCCGATGAGGCCGAGCGCGCGGTGAGCGAGGCGCTCGAGGCCGGCTACCGGCACATCGACACGGCGGCGATCTACGGCAACGAGGAGGGCGTGGGTGCGGCGATCGCGAAGAGCGGCATCGCCCGCTCCGAGCTGTTCGTCACCACGAAGCTGTGGAACGACCGCCATCAGGGCGACGAGCCCGACAAGGCCATCGCCGAGAGCCTGGACCGACTCGGACTCGAGCAGGTCGACCTGTATCTGGTGCACTGGCCGACCCCCGCGAAGGACGACTACGTGCACGCGTGGGAGAAGATGATCGGCATCCGCGAGCGGGGCCTCGCCCGCTCGATCGGGGTCTCGAACCACCTCGTCCCGCACCTGGAGCGCATCGTCTCCGCGACCGGTGTCGTCCCCGCGGTGAACCAGATCGAGCTGCACCCCGCCTACCAGCAGCGTGAGATCACCGACTGGGCCGCAGCGCACGACGTGCGCATCGAGTCGTGGGGCCCGCTGGGACAGGGCAAGTACGACCTGTTCGGCACCGAGGCCGTCGCCTCCGCCGCGGCCGCCACCGGTCGCACCCCGGCCCAGGTCGTGCTGCGCTGGCACCTGCAGAAGGGCTTCATCGTGTTCCCGAAGTCGGTGCACGCAGAGCGCATCCGCGAGAACCTCGACGTGTTCGATTTCGACCTCGACGACGCGCAGATGGCTGCGATCGACGCTCTGGACCCGCAGGACGGGTCCGGACGCGTGGGTTCGCACCCCAACGACGTGAACTGACCGACACCGCCGGCGGCTTCGTGTCGCCGTGTTTCGCTCAGCATGACGCCCCGTGTCACCGTCCGTGACGCGGGGGCGTCGCGCTCACTAGCGTCAGAGGCATGTCCTCCCGCTATCGCGTCGTCGCCGTCTCCGGTTCCCTGCACGAGCCCAGCAAGACCACGGCTCTGCTGCGCGCGATCGCCGGCGCCGTGGCGGAGCGGATCGACGTCGACGTGCGTGTGATCGAGCTCACCGACATCGGCCCCGGCCTCGCCGGTGCACTGCGGCGCGATGACCTGCCGCCGGCCGTCGAGGAGCAGCTGCGCGCGATCGAGGAGGCCGACCTGCTGATCGTCGGCAGCCCCGTCTACCGGGCATCCTTCACCGGCCTGTTCAAGCACCTGTTCGACTTCATCGGGCAGTACGCGCTGGTGGGCAAGCCGGTGCTGCTGGCTGCCACCGGCGGCGGGGAGCGGCACGCCCTGATCATCGAGCACCAGCTGCGCCCGCTGTTCGCGTTCTTCCAGGCGCTGACGCTGCCGCTGGGGGTGTATGCGAGCAACACCGACTTCGCGGGGTACGAGATCGTGTCCGAGCACATCGTCTCTCGCATCGCGCTCGCCGCCGAACGCGCCCTGCCGCTGGTCGGCTACGCACCGGTCACCGACCCGCGGGCGCTCGCCGCATTCTGATCCCGGCGGGGCGCTCTCCGTCCCTGCCGGTCGACGTCCTCCGGCGTACCGTGGGTGCCATGACCAACCGGCTCGCCCAGACCCTCAGTCCCTACCTGCGCGCGCATGCGGACAACCCTGTCGACTGGTGGCCGTGGACGCAGGAGGCGTTCGATGAGGCGACCCGGCGTGATGTGCCGCTGATGATCTCGATCGGCTACTCGACCTGCCACTGGTGCCATGTGATGGCGCGGGAGTCGTTCTCGGACGACGTCACGGCGGCGCAGATCAACGAGGGCTTCGTCGCCGTGAAGATCGACCGCGAGGAGCATCCGGAGGTGGATGCGGCGTTCATGGCCGCGGCATCCGCTTTCACCCGGAACCTCGGCTGGCCGCTGACCGTGTTCACCACGCCGCAGGGAGCGGCGTTCTACGCCGGCACGTACTGGCCGCCCGAGGCGCGCGGCCAGACGCCCGCGTTCCGCGACGTGCTGAGCGCCGTGCGCGATGCCTGGACCAACCGGCACGACGAGGTGCTCGCGTCGGCGGATGCGGTCGTCGATGCGCTCAGGGCCGCGGCCGTCGCCCCGGAGTCGCGGCTGCCGGACGCCGGCGCGCTGCGCGCGGCGGCCGAGACGATCATCGAGCACGAGGACCAGGCGTACGGCGGCTTCGGCGGCGCGCCGAAGTTCCCGATGGCGACGACGCTGCGGTTCCTGCAGCATCGCGCGGCACGCGCAGCGGATGCCGCAGAGCGGGCGCTTGCGGCCATGGCCGGTTCCGAGCTGCGCGATCCGGTCGATGGCGGATTCTTCCGCTACGCCACTCAGCGGGATTGGACGGTGCCGCACTACGAGCGCATGCTGACCGACAACGCCCAGCTGCTCAAGGTGGCGCTGGATGCCGGACGCGTCGACGTGGCCAGGGGAGTGGCCGGCTTCCTGCTGACCGTGCTGCGACGCGAGGGTGGAGCGTTCGGCGCCGCGCAGGACTCGGAGTCGTGGATCGACGGGCAGCGCAGTGAGGGCGGGTACTACCGGCAGGATGCCGAGGGACGGGCGCAGCTGGAGCCGCCGGCCGTCGACGGCAAGGTGCTCACAGGGTGGAACGGGCTCGCGATCGGTGCGCTGGCGCGGGCGGGGGCGGCGCTGGATGAGCCGCATTGGATCGAGGCCGCCGCAGCTGCAGCCGGGCACGTGCTGACGGCGAACCGGTCCGAGGCGGGGGAACTGGTGCGCTCCTCGCTCGACGGTGAGGCCGCGGCCGCTGTCGCCACGGCGGCCGACCTCGGACTGCTGGCCGAGGGTCTGTTCGCTCTGGCGCTCGCGACCGGCGACGCGTCGTGGGCGACGAAGGCCCTGGAGGTGCTGGGTTCCGAACCGGAGATCGACCCGGTTCTCGCCGCGCAGGCCATCGTCCGCGGCGCTGACGACGGTGACGGTGATCTGCCCTCCGGGCCGGCGGCGCTGGCATCCGCCCACCTGTCGGCGTGGCGACTGGGTGCGGGGGAGTCGCACCGTACACGCGCGGAACAGCTGGTCGCCGGCGTCGCGGGGCGTGCGCTGCAGCATCCGATCGCCTACGGCGCACTGCTGCGGACCGCAGCCGGGCTGGCGCTGCCGCCGCGCCAGATCGTCGCCGTGGTCGGCGCCCGCGACGGCGCCCTGGCGGATGCCGCGCGTGAGGCTGACGCCGACGTGGTCGCCGTGGTCTCGCCCGCGCAGGCGAAGGCGTTCGCGGATGCCGGATTCACGCTGTTCGAGGGTAAGGACGCCGCCGAGGGCGTTGCCTACGACTGCCGCGACTTCGTCTGCCGCCTGCCGACGTCGGATCCGCGGGCTCTCGCAGCCGCGCGCTGAGCGGTCGCCGGCTGAGAAGAGGAGAATCTCCCAGAAGAGGACGGGTGGTGCGTCTTTCCTCCTTTTCTCGGCGGTTCTCCTCTTCTCGGCTGCCCCGGAGGATGCCGTGTGTCGGTGACTTGATACACGCGCAAGATTCGTGTACCGTCGCAGTGGTACACGAAAGGTGGTCTCATGTTCGGTGGTGCGGTGATCCTGTGCGGCGCGGTCATCGCCGCGGCGATGTTCCTGGTGTGGCGCCTCGCCCGGCGTCCGCAACCGGTCGTGCTGTCCGCGCGCATCCTCCCGGTGATCACTGCCGCCAGACGGCGCGCGGTCGTGGCCGTGGCCTTCTCGCTGCTCGTGTTCCTCGCCGGGGCGGTGGCTGCTGTCACGCTGCCCTCGCTGCTGGGCGCGCCCCTGGCGATCGCTCCGCTCGTCGCGGCCACCGCCGGTCTGCTGTTCTACGCGGCGACGCCGCCGGGCACGGCCGCGCTCGGAGCCGACGAGTTGCGCTCGGCTGGGCTCACGCGACGATCCTGGATCACCGCCATCCCCGCGCGCTGGCTGCGCGCCTGCGTCGAGCTCGTCGTGCTCTTCGCCGCAGTGGTGGTCTTCTGCGGTGTCACCGCGGCTGCGGATGACCAGGGGCGTTCGCGCGCCATCCGCTTCGAACAGCCCGACCAGGCGTCGATGGCCTCGCCGTACCCCGGGTGGTTCTACGGCATCCCCGCGCTGATCGCGCTGGTCGTGCTGCTGGGGGCACTGGTGCTCGCACTGCATCGGATCGGGTCGACCGCAGCATTCCCGCACCCTGACGATGTCGACGCCGATCGAACGTGGCGCCGGGCGTCTGCTGCAGTGGTGCTCCAGCTCGCCTCGGGTGCCATCCTCCTCTCTCTCGGCGGCATCGCACTGGTCGCAGGTCTGACGATGCGCAACGCCCTCGTCGAAGACGCCGCAGCCGTGTGGGGTGTCACCGCCGACATTCTCACGATCTTCGGGACGCTGCTCCTCGTGCTCAGCGTCGTCAGCGTCACCCTGGCCGTGCTCACCGCCTGCACGATCGGCGAGAAGCTGGAGCGCATCCCGGAGCCGGTGCGATGATCACCGTCGACCCGTCGGCGGCGCTGGCGCCGTTCGAGCAGATCCGCTCGCAGCTGGCCGACGGCATCCGATCCGGCGAACTCGCCGACGGTCACCGCCTCCCGTCGATCCGTCAGCTGGCGGGCGACCTGCGGGTGGCCGCAGGCACCGTGGCCAAGGCATACGCGCTGCTGGAGGAGGAGGGGCTCGTCGAGACCAGTCGCGCGCGCGGCACGCGGGTGCGTGCCGGGCACGCCTATCCCGATGCGGTGCAGGCCGCGGCGCGGGTGTACGTGGCAGCATCCTCCGGCCTCACCCTGGAGCAGGCGCTGGGCGCGATCCGCGCGAGCTGGGGATCGGTCTGATCGCGCCGCTGCGGCAACAGCATCCGCCGACCGGGTAGCCTTGCCAGTCGAACCGGCGCGTCAGCCGGCCACCCGCACGATCCCCGGGGGGACCGCATGTCCGTAGGCCTGCTCGCCGTCGTCGACGACATCCTCAGCGCCGCCGTGAAGGCATCCGCGAAGGCGGCAGGCGTGGTGATCGACGACGCGGCCGTCACCCCGCAGTACGTGCAGGGGCTCACACCGGCGCGGGAACTGCCTGTGGTCGGCAAGATCGCGCTCGGGTCGATCGCGAACAAGTTCATCGTGATCATCCCCATCGCGCTGCTGCTCACCGCGTTCGCACCCTGGGTGCTGCCCTACCTGCTGGTCCTCGGTGGCACCTATCTGTGCTTCGAGGGCGCCGAGAAGGTGCTGGAGTGGTTCGGCTTCGGTCACGGGCATGCCGAGGAGGGCGAGCGCGACGAGAACCGGCTGGTGTGGGGAGCGATCCGCACCGACCTGATCCTGTCCACCGAGATCATGCTCATCTCGCTGGCGAACCTGGATCCCGCGCTGGGCCTGTGGCAGACGCTGGGTGCACTCGCCGTGATCGCCGCGATCATGACCGGCGTGGTGTACGGCGCGGTGGCGCTGCTGGTGAAGCTCGACGACGTCGGGCTCGGCATGGCCAAGAGCACGACGCGTCGGGTACGGCACGCGGGTGCCCGGATCGCGCGGTCGATGCCGGCGGTGTTCCGCGTCATCAGCGTGATCGGCACGGTCGCGATGCTGTGGGTCGGCGGCCACCTCGTGATCGCGAACCTCGGAGAGGTGGGCCTGCACGCCCCGACCGAGCTGCTGCACGGCGTGGACGACCTGCTCGCACCGATGGGCGGCGTGATCGCCTGGATCGGCGACACCGCGGTCTCGGCCGTGGCCGGGCTCGTCGTGGGGCTGGTCGTCGTCGGTGCGGTGCTGGGCATCGGCCGGATGCTGGGGAAGCGGCCGCATCTGGATGAGGGGCACCGCGCGGCAGATCGGGCGCCGGTCGCGCACTGAGTCCAGGTGCGGTCCAGCGGTTCGGCGGTCAGCGCTGGTTGCGCGGATGCCGGCGGGCGGCGCGCTCGTTCCCTCGGCGGTAGTTCCCGGTGAGGCGCGCCATGAGCTGCTGCGGGTCCTCGGCGTCGATCCGCGCCAGGAAGTCGGCCGCCTTCGCACCCCGCAGGGTGGCAGCGCGGATGCCGTGATGCAGGATCACGACCTCGTCGCCGCGAACGAGGTGCTCGAAGCCGTGGGGCGCGGGCATGCGATCAGATCCAGCCCGGCAGCCAGTTGTGGATGAGCCAGAAGTCGTAGGGCACGCTCATGCCCGTCCACACCGGGTAGTAGAAGACCGACACCAGCACGGCCATGTCCAGGTACACCACCACGGTGCGCTGTCCGGCTTGACGCCGATGCAGGGGTGCCTGCCTGCCGCCCGCCAGCTCGCGCAGCGCGACCGCCAGCCCGATGACCAGGAACGGCACCATCACGATCGTGTAGAACTGGAAGATCGTGCGGTTGCCGACCAGCAGCCACGGCACGTAGGTGGCGATCAGGCCCACCAGCGGGAACGTGAGCGCCGGTCCGACCGGCGAACGGTCGATGAGCCCGCGCACGAATCGGTACAGCAAGTACACGGCCGCAGCCATGCTCGCGTACCAGATCAGCGGATTGGGCACCGAAGAGATCACGGCGATGCAGTGGTCGGTTCCGCATCCGGTCGGCTGGTCGCCCACCCAGATCGCCGTCGGCCGCAGCAGCAGCGGCCACTGCCAGGCCGGGCTCGCATAGGGGTGCGAGCTCACCAGGCTGGTGTGGAAGCTCAGGATCGCCTCGTGGTACTTCCACAGTGCGGTCAGCGGATTCGCGTCCACCTGCCGGTCGTACCCGCCCGCGGTGACGAACCACCCCGTCCACGAGACCAGGTAGACCAGCAGCGCCGGTCCCACTGAGAGCAGGAACGACACCGGCCCCTGCCGGAACACGGCATCCGTGGGCCACAGCGCGATTCCGGCGCGTCGCCGCGCCAGCGCGTCGGTGATCACGACGTACAGACCGAAGACGGCCAGCGCGTACAGGCCCGACCACTTCACGGCGGCCGACGCGCCGAAGGTGACTCCTGCCGCGATCAGCCACGGCCGCGACCAGAGCACCGGGCCGACCATCGGCGGCGGGTCGTCGGGACCACGCTCCGCGCCGATCGCCGCGAGCAGCGGCATCGTGCGCCGGCGGTCCAGCAGCACGAACAGCACGCCCAGCAGGATGAAGAAGGTGAGGATGCCGTCCAGCAGGGCGATCCGGCTCATCACGATCCCGAGCCCGTCGATGGCGAGCAGGCCGCTCGCGATCACGCCGATCGTGCGCGACCGGGTCAGCAGCAGTGCGACCAGATAGACCAGCAGCACGGTCAGTGTGCCCAGGACCGCGGTCGTCACCCGCCAGCCGAAGCTGGAGCCGGGGCCGAACGCCGCGATCCCGAGCGCGATGATCCACTTGCCCAGCGGCGGATGCACCACGAACGACGCCGTGGTCTGCATCGCCGAGTCGTCGCCCGTCAGCAGCCGGGCATTGGCGTCGTCGTCCCACTTGGCCTCGTACCCCAGGTTCCACAGTGACCAGGCGTCCTTCACGTAGTAGGTCTCGTCGAACATGATCTGGTGCGGATGCCCCAGGTTCACCAGCCGCAGCAGTCCGGCCAGCAGGGTGACCAGCGCCGGCGCGAGCCAGCCCAGCATCCGCGCCGTCGCCGGATCGGCCGTCGCGCGGGCGCGCATGCGCTCCCAGAGCGTCGCGCGAACATCCAGCGGCGGCAGCAGGGATGCGGGCGATGTCACCTGCTCAGCCTAGGCAATCCGGCCGGCCGGCCCGCATAGGCTGGACGGGTGATCATCCTCGCCGCCACCCCGATCGGCAATCTCGGCGACGCGTCGCGTCGGCTGATCGAGGTGCTCGAGAACGCCGAGGTCGTCGCGGCGGAGGACACCCGCACCACGCAGCGGCTGCTGCAGGCGCTGAAGATCGAGAACCGCCCGCGGCTGATCGCGCTGCACGATCACAACGAGAAGCACAAGGCCGCCGAGCTCGCCGCACTCGCGGAGGATCAGGATGTCGTCGTGGTCAGCGACGCCGGAATGCCGGCCGTCAGCGATCCCGGTTACGGCCTGGTCGCGGCCGCTGTCGAGCGCGGGGTGACCGTCACGGCGATCCCCGGCCCGAGCGCGGTGCTCATGGCGCTCGCCATATCAGGCTTGCCGACCGACCGGTTCACCTTCGAGGGATTCCTGCCGCGCAGACCGGGGGAGCGGCGGCAGGCGCTGCGGATGCTGGCATCCGAGCCCCGCACCATGGTGTTCTTCGAGTCGCCGTCGCGCCTGGCGTCGTCGCTGGCAGATATGGGCGCAGCCTTCGGTGACGAGCGGCGCATCGCGGTGTGCCGCGAGCTGACCAAGCTCTACGAGGAGGTGCGTCGCGGCACGGCATCCGAGCTCGCGGCATGGGCCGAGCAGGGGGTGAAGGGCGAGATCGTCGTGGTGGTCTCCGGCGCGGAGCCCGCCGCCGTCTCGGCGGAGGACGCCCTCGCTCAGGTGCAGGCGCTCGTGGCATCCGGCACCCGCCTGAAGGACGCCTGCGCCGAGGTCGCCGCCGCCACCGGCCTCTCCTCCCGCGACCTCTACCAGCAGGCCCTCGCCGCCCGATGACTCTCGGGATCGGCGCCGCCTACGACGCGCGAGCCGCGGAGTACATCGCGCGGATCGGCGAGGTGGATCAGCTCGCGGAGCCCGATCGCGACGAGATCAGCGCATGGGCGGATGCTGTGCAGGGGCGCATCCTGGATGCCGGGTGCGGGCCCGGGCTGTGGACCCGTTTCCTGCACGATCACGGCCAGGACGTGCTCGGCATCGACCTGTCGGATCAGTTCATCGCGCATGCCCGTGCGCGAGCTCCGCACCTCGAGTTCCTGCACGGATCCTTCGCGGAGCTGCCGCTGCCCGACGCGTCGCTCGGCGGCATCCTCGCCTGGTACTCGCTGATCCACACGCCACCCGAGGATCTGCTCGCCATCCTCGACGAGTTCGCCCGCGTGCTCGCCCCGGGTGGCAGCATCCTGATCGGCTTCTTCGACGGCACTGCGCGCGAGCCCTTCCCGCACGCCGTCACCACGGCGTACTTCTGGACACCGGATGCCGTGCGAACGCTGCTGGAGCAGGCCGGCTTCACCGTCGTCTCCTCGGAGCGCCGAGCCCGCACCCCCGACGAGCCCAGCTCCCGTCCGCACGGCTCCCTCACCGCCGCCCGGCTCTGAGACCGCCAAGCACTTCTCCCTCACTCAACCCATCAGCCGCCGGGCCCATCAACGCTGACGCCACGATCCCCACGGAGAGGTGGGGCGGACGTTCCCGGAGCGAGCATTGGGGAGGAGCGAAGCGGAGGGGCCCCACTCTGCGAGCGAAGGGAACGTCCGCCCGACCGTCTGCGCACCCTGGTCACGCGGCCAAACTTCTTGGTGTTCCCGCCTAGAATCGAGAGCATGCCCGCAGGCGAGTCCTTCTACATCACCACGCCGATCTACTACCCCAGCGACGTGCCGCACATCGGCCACGGCTACACGTCCGTCGCCGTCGACACGCTGGCACGCTGGCACCGTCAGGCCGGTGATGACGCGTGGATGCTGACCGGCACCGACGAGCACGGCCAGAAGATGCTCCGTGCCGCTGCGGCGAACGGGGTCACCCCTCAGGAGTGGGTGGACAGGCTGGTCGGCGAGAGCTGGTTCCCGCTGCTGAAGACCCTCGACGTCGCCAACGACGACTTCATCCGCACCACGCAGGAGCGGCACGAGAAGAACGTGCAGGTGTTCTTCCAGAAGCTGTACGACGCGGGCTACATCTACGCCGGCGAGTACGAGGCGCTGTACTGCGTGGGCTGTGAGGAGTTCAAGCCCGAGTCCGAGATCGTCGACGGCACCGGTCCCTTCGAGGGTCTGAAGGTGTGCGCGATCCACTCGAAGCCGCTGGAGCTGCTGCAGGAGAAGAACTACTTCTTCAAGCTCAGCGAGTTCCAGGACCGTCTGCTCGAGCTGTACAAGACCGAGCCCGACTTCGTGCGCCCCGACTCGGCGCGCAACGAGGTGGTCTCCTTCGTCAGCCAGGGACTGAAGGACCTGTCGATCTCGCGCTCCACGTTCGACTGGGGCATCCCGCTGCCGTGGGACACCTCGCACGTCATCTACGTGTGGGTCGACGCGCTGCTGAACTACATCACGGCGATCGGGTACGGCGCCGACCAGGGGCAGTTCGAGCGCCGCTGGCCCGGGTACCACGTGGTCGGCAAGGACATCCTGCGCTTCCACGCCGTCATCTGGCCGGCGATGCTGATGGCCGCGGGCCTGGACGTGCCCAAGGGCGTGTTCGCGCACGGCTGGCTGCTGGTCGGGGGCGAGAAGATGTCCAAGTCCAAGCTCACCGGCATCGCCCCCACCGAGATCACCGACGTGTTCGGCTCGGACGCCTACCGGTTCTACTTCCTCTCGGCGATCGCGTTCGGTCAGGACGGCTCGTTCTCGTGGGAGGACCTCTCGGCCCGCTACCAGGCCGAGCTCGCCAACGGCTTCGGCAACCTCGCCTCCCGCACGATCGCGATGATCCAGAAGTACTTCGACGGCGTCGTGCCCGCGGCATCGGAGTACACCGAGGCGGATCTGGCGATCCAGAAGACGGTCGCGGATGCCGTGACGAAGGCGGATGCCGCGATCGAGCACTTCCGCATCGACGAGGCCATCCACGCGATCTGGACCATCGTCGGCGAGCTGAACGGCTACATCACGGACAACGAGCCGTGGGTGCTGGCGCGCGAGGAGCAGCGCGAGCGCCTGGGCACGGTGCTCTACACCTGTGCGGAGGGGCTGCGCGCGCTCGCGGTGCTGCTGTCGCCGGTGATGCCGCAGTCCACCGCGAAGCTGTGGGACGCCCTGGGCGTCGAGGGCTCGCTGGGAGCGCTCGCGGCGCAGCCGATCCGCGAGGCCGGAGCCTGGGGAGCGCTCGAGCCCGGTACGACGGTGTCGTCACTGGCGCCGCTGTTCCCGCGCGTGGAGCAGACCGCCTGACGCGGACCCGAGGAACATGGCCGACACCTACGTGCGCGAGCGCTCCACGAAGGGACGCAAGGATCTGAGCTACCCGGCTCCGCCCGAGCCGCTCAGCGTCCCGGTGTACGACAACCACTGCCATCTGGAGATCACCGATGGGCCGGGGGTCGCCTCCGGTGCGCCCGGGCTGAGCCTTGTCGAGCAGCTGGACCGCGCGCAGGCGGTCGGGATCGCCGGCGTCGTGCAGGCGTCGGGCGACATCGAGTCGTCGCGCTGGGCGGTGGATGCTGCGGCATCCGATCCCCGCGTGCTGGCGGCTGTCGCGATCCATCCCAACGACGCGCCCACCTACGCGCAGGCGGGGCGCCTGGACGAGGCGATCGCGGTGATCGACGAGCTCGCCGCGCATCCGCGCACCCGGGCGATCGGCGAGACCGGGCTGGACTACTTCCGCACCGACGAGGCCGGGCGCCCCGCGCAGCACGAGTCGTTCGAGGCGCACATCGCGCTGGCGAAGAAGCACGGCATCGCGATGCAGATCCACGATCGCGACGCCCACGACGACGTGCTCGAGACCCTCACGCGGGTGGGCGCGCCCGAGCGCACCGTGTTCCACTGCTTCTCCGGCGACGAGGCGATGGCGAGGATCGCGGCGGATGCCGGGTACTGGCTGTCCTTCGCCGGCAACGTCACGTTCAAGAACGCGCAGAACCTGCGGGACGCGCTGCACGTGACATCGCCGGAGCGCATCCTCGTCGAGACGGACGCCCCGTTCCTGACGCCGGCGCCGCTGCGCGGCCGGCCCAACGCTCCGTACCTGGTGCCGATCACGGTGCGGTTCATGGCTGCAGAGCTCGACGTCGACCTCGACGAGCTGTGCGCGCAGCTGGCCGCGAACACGGTGGCGGTCTACGGCTCATTCGACTGAGCGCGTGGCCGCGCGGCGATACGCTGACGGGGTGCGCTTTCTCGATGAGATCACCCTGCAGAACGAGTTCGTCCGCCTGGAGCCGCTGAGCAGTGCGCACGCGGAGGGACTCGCAGCGGCGGCCGAGGGCATCGAGGGCACCTGGTACACGTTCGTACCGGAGCCCGAGCACGTTCCAGCCGAGATCGAGCGGCGCCTGGCGATGCGCGATGCGGGCACGATGAATCCGTTCGCCGTGCGGCGCCTCGACCGCGACGAGCTGGTCGGCATGACCACGTTCTGCAGCATCGATCAGCCCAACCGGCGCGTCGAGATCGGCTACACCTGGCTGGGCACCGGCGCGCAGGGCACCCACGTGAATCCGGCGATGAAGAAGCTGATGCTGACGCACGCGTTCGAGCAGTGCGATGCCATCGCCGTCGCGCTCATGACGCACTTCCACAACCGGCAGTCCCGGGCGGCGATCGAACGACTGGGCGCCAAGCTCGACGGCATCCTGCGCAATCACCGCATCATGCCGGACGGTTCGCTGCGCGACACTGTCGCGTACTCGATCCTGCCGCACGAGTGGCCGGCGGTGCGCAACGGGCTGGAGGCGCGCCTGCGGCGCTACTGAGCCGCGTCGGCCGTCCCCGCCGCATCGCCGTGCTCGTCCTCCAGCACGCGCTTGGCACTGACGATGTGCGAGATCGGCCGCCACACGAACAGCAGCGTGAGCGCGGCACCGGCGAACGCGAACCACCACGGCGCGGTGAGCCCCCACACCTGGGCGATCACCCCGCCGAGCGCCTGCCCGATCACCATGCCGCCGAACAGGCCGACCGCGTTCACGGAGGCGATGCGCCCCTGCAGCTCCTGCGGCACCAGACGCTGGCGGACAGTGGTCGAGATCGTGCCCCACACGAAGGCGTAGAAGCCGAACACCCCCATGATGATCAGGGCCAGCCAGCCGGCGGTGGTGAGCGCGAACGCCAGGTGCATGAGCACCTCCAGCGACAGGCAGACGCGCATCATCGTCGCGAACGAGATGTGCCGCTCCAGCTTGCCGAAGCTGAGGGTGGCGAGCAGGCCGCCCGCCGCGGACGCCGTGGTGAGCGCTCCGAAGCCGACCGCGCCCATGTGCAGGTGATCGGTGGCGTACAGCACCAGCACGCCCCAGGGCGCGGCCCACGTGATGTTGAACGTGAGGATGATCAGCACCAGCATCCGCACCGGCGGGTTGCGCCACAGCCAGCGGATGCCCTCGGCGATGTCGTTGTGCACGGCAGGCCTGCGCTCCGCCTCCGCCCGGGCACGGGCCGGGACGGGCGTCGCGGCCATGCGCGAGACGAGCACGATCGCGAGCACGACGCACAGGACCTCGAGCAGGAACGGCCACGCTGCACCGGCCGCGAAGAGGAACGCTCCCAGCGGGGGACCGGCGAACTGGTTCGCGACCAGGTATCCCGCCTGCAGTCGCGCGTTGCCGAGTCCGAGGTCGGCGGGCCGCACGAGCATGGGCAGCAGGGTGCTGGCCGTGGTGTCGACGAACACCTCGGCCGTGCCGTACAGGAAGGCGACGGCGAGCACGATCCAGATGCTCGCCGTGCCGGTGACGAGGAAGACGACCAGCGCTGTCAGCACCACGGCACGCGCGGCGTTGGCCAGCATGACGAGCCGGCGCCGGTCGAAGCGGTCGGCGATGGCTCCGGCGTGCAGCCCGAACAGCAGCCACGGCAGGAACTGCAGCACCGCGCCCGAGGCCACCAGGATCGGTGAGGACGTCATCGAGGCGATCAGCAGCGGCGCCGCCGCCAGCGCCACGCCGTCGCCGATGTTGCTGGTCCACGACGACGCCAGCAGCCAGCGGAAGTCACGGCCCATGCGCCGCGGCGCGATGAGCTCTCCGAGTGCGGTCACTCGCATGATCCTAAGGCGCGGCGCGGACATACGGGAGAATGGATGCATGACCGTCTCCCTGCTCGGCGCCACCGAGATCCGCCGCCTGGCCGCCGAACTCGATGTGACGCCCACCAAGAAGCTCGGGCAGAACTTCGTCGTCGACGCCAACACGGTGCGCAAGATCGTGCAGGCCGCCGACGTGCAGCCGGGGGAGCGGGTGGTGGAGATCGGGCCGGGGCTGGGGTCGCTGACCCTCGCCATCCTGGAGACCGGAGCATCCGTCACCGCCGTGGAGATCGACCACCGTCTGGCCGATCGGCTGCCGCGGACCGCCGTCGAGCGCGGCGTCCCTGACGGCGCGCTGACGGTGGTGGATGCCGATGCGATGCGCGTGACCGAGCTGCCCGGCGACCCGACCGTGCTCGTCGCCAACCTGCCGTACAACGTCTCCGTGCCGGTGCTGCTGCATCTTCTGGAGACCTTCCCGCAGCTGCAGCGCGGCGTGGTCATGGTGCAGGCCGAGGTCGCGGAGCGGCTGGCGGCGAAGCCCGGCTCGAAGATCTACGGCGCGCCCAGCGTGAAGGCCGCCTGGTACGGCCCGTGGAACCTGCGCGGCACCGTGTCGCGGCAGGTGTTCTGGCCGGTGCCGAACGTGGACAGCCTGCTGGTGGGCTTTCAGCGCGCACCGGAGCCGCGCGGCGACGAGACCGAGCGCAGGCGCACCTTCGAGATCGTGGATGCCGCGTTCAACCAGCGCCGCAAGATGCTGCGCCAGGCGCTGTCCGGCCTGTTCGGCGGCTCTTCTGCGGCATCCGAGGCTCTGCAGCGGGCCGGCGTCGAACCCACCGCCCGCGGTGAGGATCTCACCGTCGAGGACTATCACCGCATCGGGCGCGTCGCGCCGCGTCGGCAGGACGGCTAGCCTGACGGAGTGACCGTTCCGCGCTTCAGCCCCGACGTCCCCGACATCCACCGGCCCTATGCCGCCGCGGCGGACCGCTATCAGCGCTTCGAGTACCGTCAGGTCGGCGCCTCCGGCCTCTACCTGCCGCCGATCTCGCTCGGCCTGTGGTGGAACTTCGGTGACAACATCCCGATGGACGATCAGCGCACCCTGCTGCGGCACGCGTTCGACAGCGGCATCACCCACTTCGACCTCGCCAACAACTACGGCCCGCCTCACGGGTCGGCGGAGAAGAACTTCGGCCGCATCCTGGCCGAGGACCTCGCCCCGTACCGTGACGAGCTGATCATCTCGTCGAAGGCGGGCTGGGACATGTGGCCGGGGCCTCATGGCGATCTCGGCAGCCGCAAGTACATCCTGGCCAGCGCCGAGGCGTCGCTGAAGCGGATGGGACTCGACTACGTCGACATCTTCTACTCCCACCGCGTCGACCCCGACACTCCCGTGGAGGAGACGATCGGTGCGCTGGACACCCTGGTGCGGCAGGGCAAGGCGCTGTACGTCGGGATCTCGTCGTACAGCGCGGAGCGCACCAGAGCGGCGCTCGCCGTGGCACGCGATCTGGGCACCCCGCTCGTGATCCATCAGCCCTCGTACTCGATCCTGAACCGCTGGATGGAGGACGAGCTCACCGACACTCTGCGGGCAGAGGGTCTCGGCGCGATCGCCTTCACTCCGCTGGCGCAGGGACTGCTGACCAGCAAGTACCTCGCTGACGGCACGGCCCAGCGGGCGCAGCAGCGCGGCTCGCTGTCGCAGAAGCCCCTCGACGAGCAGGCGCTGGCCGTGCTGCGCGGTCTGAACGACATCGCCGAGGCCCGTGGGCAGACCCTGGCGCAGCTGGCGCTGCAGTGGACTCTGCGCGATCCGGTGGTGGTCTCGGCGCTGATCGGCGCCTCGCGGCCCGAGCAGCTCGACGAGAACATCGCCGCGGTCAGCGGTCCCGCGCTCTCGGATGAGGAGCTCGACGCGATCGACGCGATCGCGCACGGCGTGGATGTGAACCTCTGGTCGGTCTCCTCCGATCTGTGACCGTGATCCGCTCGGCGGACCCCCGAGCGGCCGAAGGGAGTCGACGTGAGCTTCGCCCGTCATTCGGATGCCGTGCACGTGCGCGCCCCCGGCAAGATCAACGTGCACCTGGGCGTCGGCGCGCGCCACGAGGACGGCTACCACTCGCTGGCCACCGTGTTCCAGGCGGTGTCCCTGTACGAGGACGTCTACGCCACGGCATCCGACGGCTTCTCCATCTCGGTGGTGGGGGACGTCGACGTATCCGAGGTGCCGCTGGACGACCGCAACCTCGCGCTGCGCGCCGCCCGGCTGCTCGCGCAGACCGCCGACGTCGACCAGGGCGTGCACCTGGACATCCGCAAGGGCGTGCCTGTCGCCGGCGGCATGGGCGGCGGGTCGGCGGATGCGGCAGCCGCGCTGGTCGCCTGCGATGCGCTGTGGGGCACCGAGCTCGGGTCGCGCCGGCTCCACGAGCTCGCGGCGCGGCTGGGGGCCGACGTGCCGTTCGCGCTGCACGGCGGCACCGCCATCGGCACGGGGCGCGGCGACGTGCTCACCCCGGCGCTCGCGCGCGGCCGCTTCGACTGGGTGCTGGTGCTGAGCGAGCAGGGACTGTCGACGCCCGAGATCTACGGCCGGCTCGACCGGATGCGCATGCGGGGTCGGGCGCTCGCCGACGACGCCACCGAACTGCTCGAGGTGCCGCCCGCGGTGCTGCAGGCGCTGCGCGCGGGCGACCCCGCCGAGCTCGCCCCCGTGATGATGAACGATCTGGAGCCCGCCGCGGTGGCGGACCGCCCCGATCTCGAGCTGGCGCTCGCCGACGGGGTGCGGATGGGCGCCCTCACGGGCATCGTCTCCGGCTCCGGGCCGACCATCGCCTTTCTGTGCGCGGGCCCCGAGGCCGCGCGCGCGGTGCAGGAAGAGCTGCGCGCCACGGGGCGCCAGGCGCTGCACGTGCACGGGGCGGTCCCCGGCGCGCAGCTGATGGGGTGACCTCTATCGCACGGGCGCCTTCAGCAGCTCGCTGACGCGGTACGGGATCACCTCGCGCAGGAACAGGCTGGTGGACGTGCGCAGGATGCCGGGGCACAGGCGCACTACCTCCGCGACGCGGTACAGGTCATCCGGGTCGGTGGCGACCACGCGCAGCAGCAGGTCGGTGTCTCCCGCCGGGGCGAAGCACTCCAGCACCTCCGGAACGCGACTGAGCGCGTCGATCGCCGCGCTGATCTTGTGCTGGTCCAGCTCGACCTGGATCGATGCGGAGACGCCGCGACCGAGCGCCGCCGGCAGCACCCGGGAGCTGTTCGCGCGCAGCCAGCCGCTCGACTCCAGACGCGCGACCCTGGCGTGCACCGTGCCTCGGGCCAGGCCGAGATCCTGAGCGATCAGCGCCACCGGCCGGCGCGGATCGGAATCGAGCACGGTCAGGATGCGCCGGTCGGTGTCGTCGAGGTCGGCCATATCGATCACCATCACTTCGGGTCGCGAACTGTGATTGATCGAATCGATCAACCGAATTCCAGTCTATGGTGCTCAGAGCAGCGTCCGTGCTGAGATCAATGTGTCAAATGACTGGTCGGCATCACGAGTGCGGATCGGCAGGCGCTCGCAGAAGCGGTCACGAGCCGTGGACAGGGCGCCGACGGCGGGCGATCAGACCCCGGGAGCGCTGCCGCTAGAATCTCGGCGGCAGCGCTCGGACCGCGCCGCGACCACCGCGGGCGAGGTTGAGCCGGCACCGGAGGTGCTGTGAAGATGGGGTGATGGCTGCACGGAAGGGCTGGCGTGTGCGCCTGGCCGAGGCGATCCACGTCGATGCGTCCTCGCGTCCGATGACAGAGGCGATCCTCTCGATCGACGAGATGCACGCCCGCAGAGTCATCGAGCTGGCGATGCGGATCGCCGAGGCCCTCATCGCCGTCGGGGCGGCGGCCAACGAGGTCGTGCTCTCGGCCACCAGGGTCACGGCCGCGTTCGGCATCCGCCCGGTGCACGTGGACATCACGTTCAACTCGATCGCCGTCTCGTACCACGGCGGGGAATCCGACCTGCCCTTCACGCTCATCCGCGTCGTGCGCGCTCCCGTGCCCGACCATGCCAAGCTGCAGCAGCTGCAGGCGCTCGTGGCGGACATCGAAGCCGGGCTCGACCTGACCGAGGCGCGTCTGCGCTTCCACGTCGTCCGCCGCACGCCGTTCCGCTATCGCCCCGCGGTGATCGTGGCGGCGCAGGGGCTGCTCGCAGTCGGCGTCTGCCTGCTCTACGGGGCGTCGTGGCTGACCACCCTGGTGGCGCTGCTCGCGGCGTGCGGCGCCGCGCTGGTGCAGCGCTGGACGGGCCGGATGCACCTGCCGTTCTTCTTCTCGCAGGCGGCGGGGGCGCTCGTGGTGACGGCCTTCGCCGCGGTGACCAACGTGCTGCGCACACACGGCGTCGCGGTGTTCGAGGACGCCAGCCCCGGACTCATCGTGGCGGCCGGGATCGTACTGATGCTCGCCGGCATGTCGGTGGTCGCGGCGGCGCAGGATGCCATCGACGGCTTCGCGCTGACCGCCGGCGGGCGCATTCTCGACCTGGCGCTGCTCACGCTCGGCGTCGTCATCGGCATCGTCGGCGGCGTCGCCCTGGCCCGCCGTCTCGGCGCCGGCTTCCCGCTGTCCACCGATCCGCCGACGCTCGGCCCCGCCGCCATGCAGATGGCGGGAGTGGTGCTGATCGCCGTCACCGTCGCCGTGTGGAACGGCGCCACCGCTCGCACCATCCTGGTCTCCGCGCTGCTGGGCGGCATCGCCTGGGCCGGATTCAGCGCGGCCGTCGCCGGCGACATCGGCGTGCCGCTGGCCAGCGCCCTGGGTGCGCTGGCCGCCAGTTTCATCGGCACCCTCATGGCGCATCGTCTGCACGTGCCGTCGATCGCGGTGACCACGGCCGCGATCGTGCCCATGGTGCCGGGCTCGGTCGTCTACCGGGGCCTGCTCGCGATCGTGGGGGCGGAGGGCGACACCGTGCAGCTGATCCAGGGCTTCTCGGAACTGTTCCACGCCGGCGCGATCGGCCTGGCGCTGGCATCCGGCGCCTCACTCGGGCTGGTGCTGGGCGCGCCGGTGCGCGACACCCTGCAGAGCGTGGTGCGTCGGCGCGGCCGCATCCGGTGATGCTGCGAGGGCTCAGCGCGCGGGTCGCAGAAGCGCCGTCGGGATGTGCTCCCTCCCGATCACGTCGTGGAGGAGACCTGGGTCGATGAGCTCGCCGTAGCGGATGATGCTGAGATGCCCGTTGGGCTCGAAGATCGCACAGGCTACTTCGGTACGGGCGCGGACTCCCGCGCGGCGGAGGGCGGAGTTCAGTTCCGTCTCCGTCAGATGCATGCGTTTCATCGCCGCCGACAGCGGAGCGCCGTCGGCCAGGACGAGCACGGGCCGCGCGTTGAGCAGGCGCGTGCCGCGTGCGGTCGCGCGGACCTGTCCGAACGCCGCCTCGAGGAGGAACAGCGTAGCCAGCCCCACGACGCCGGAGGCCAGGGTCGGCGTGTACCCGAGGATCACGCGCGCCGCGACGGAGCCGAACATGATCACCAGGATCGCGTCGAAGGTGGACATGCCGTGCAGTGAGCGCGGCCCGAAGAGCCGCACCAGCAGCAGGAACGCGATGTAGATCCCCACGGCGGCGAGCACGACGCCGATCAGATCCATCGGGGTCGCGCCGAGGTGTGTGAGGAGGTCATTGAGAACATCCGACATGCCGAACATCCTCTCACCGGCGCCAGGAGTCCGCCGATCGGATGCGCGAGCTGCAGCTCCGTGGGGATCCTGTGTCCTCCCTCATGCCCGTTGCGTCGGCTCTCGTACCGTGAGAACGTGATCGCGAGATGCGTTCCGACGTGTGGCGCCCCGATCCGGGGGCGGATGCCCGGAGCCGGAGGGAACCGATGATGCGCCACCGCCCTGTCGTGACCGTCGCCGTCGCCGGTGCGATGCTGCTGCTCAGCGCCTGCTCGACGGCGGTGTCACCGTCGCGAACACCGGCGTCACCGGACGGTGGCGCTCCGTCGCCCGAGAGCACCGCTCTCTCGGGCGAGGACATCCGGGCACACATCGCCGATGCCGAGTGGTCCTTCGCGCCCGATGGCCTCCTCGAGCCGTTCACCGTCGAGTTTCACGAGGGGACGGCCACCGACGATTCGGGTCGCACCTACGAGATCGGGACAGGGGTCGAGGGCGATGCTGACGGCGATGGCGTCGTCGATCTCGCGGTGCCCGTCTCGCAGCACGACGGCAACGGCCTCCTGGAGTTGTGGTACATCTGGCTCGGTGCCGGTGACGACACCGTGGCGACGCAGGTGCTGTATCCGATCGCCCGCACGACCCGGTGCGGCGATGCCGTCCACTCGGTCGCCGCAGCCGATCCCGGGTTCCGGATCGAGCAGACGCTCTGGATGCCGCATACCGACGAGGACCGCGACTGCGCCGACGGCGGCACCGGCGCACAGGTGCGTGACGTATCCGTCGACGTGATCGACGGCGTGGCATATCCGATCCAGACCGTACCGATTGCGGCATGGGGAGGCGTCTGCCCGCGCTCGGACTGGCTCGACGGCATCCTCGACGACACGGTCGAGGGGCGCGCCGCCCCGGCGGCAGCTGCCCCCACGGTGTTCGAGGCCGGTGAAGAGGTCGCGGTGTACGAACTGCCGAGTGCGACCCTTCTCACGAGGGACGGGGTGAAGTTCTTCGGCTTCCAGACCGCGGACCCCACGGCGAAGTCCGGCGCCACCGATGCGACGGCCGTGATGATGCACTGCGCGTTCGCGGGCTGACCTGTCCGTGAACCCACCCGCCCGCTCGGTAGAGTGAGGGGATATGGCGCATCTTCTCGGGGCCGAAGGCCTGCACCTCGAATACCCCACCCGCGTCGTCTTCGACTCGGTCACCCTCGGCATCGAGGAGGGCGACCGCATCGGCATCGTCGGCCGGAACGGCGACGGCAAATCGAGCCTGATCGCGATGCTGGCGGGGCGTCTCGACCCGGACGGCGGCCGGGTGACGGTGCGCGGCGGCACGACCATCGGTGTGCTCGACCAGGCCGACACGCTCGACGACGCGCTCACCGTCGGCACGGCGGTGGTCGGCGACGCCCCCGAGCACGAATGGGCCGGCGACGCGAAGGTGCGGGACGTGATCGCGGGGCTGCTCGCGGACCTCGACTGGGAGGCATCCGTCGCCTCGCTCTCGGGCGGGCAGCGTCGGCGCGTGGCGCTGGCGGCGCTGCTGACCGGCGACTGGGACGTCCTCGTGCTGGACGAGCCCACCAACCACCTGGACGTCGAGGCGATCACCTGGCTCGCGGGACATCTGAAGACCCGTTGGGCGCGCAATGCCGGGGCGCTGCTGGTGGTCACCCATGACCGCTGGTTCCTGGACGAGGTGTGCACCGCCACCTGGGAGGTGCACGACCGGATCGTCGAGCCCTTCGAGGGCGGGTACGCGGCGTACATCCTGCAGCGCGTCGAGCGCGACCGGATGGCAGCGGCATCCGAAGCGAAACGTCAGAACCTCGCCCGCAAGGAGCTCGCCTGGCTGCGCCGCGGTGCGCCCGCGCGCACCAGCAAGCCCAAGTTCCGCATCGAGGCCGCCAACACCCTGATCGAGGACGTTCCGGAGATCCGCAACAAGACCGAGCTGCAGTCGCTGGCCGTCTCACGGCTCGGCAAGGACGTGGTCGACCTGCTCGACGCCGGTGTCGCCTACGACGGCCACGAGGTGCTGAAGGATGTGGAGTGGCGCATCGCGCCGGGGGAGCGCACCGGAATCCTCGGTGTGAACGGCGCGGGCAAGTCCACGCTGCTCGGGCTCGTCGCCGGCACCACCGTGCCCTCCAGCGGTCGGGTCAAGCGCGGCAAGACCGTGCAGGTGCGCACGCTCACCCAGCGAACCTCCGAGCTCGAGCAGCACTGGGACGACCCGGTGCGCACGGTCATCGAAGGCCTGCGCACCTCCTACACCTTCGGCGCCGGCTCCAAGGCGCAGGACCTCACCCCGGGGCAGCTCCTTGAGCGGCTCGGGTTCAGCTCCGCCCAGCTCTCCACCCGGGTGAAGGAGCTCTCCGGCGGCCAGCAGCGCCGGCTGCAGCTGCTGCTGGTGCTGCTCGATCAGCCGAACGTCCTCATCCTGGACGAGCCCACCAACGACATGGACACCGACATGCTCGCCGCGATCGAGGACCTGCTGGACTCCTGGCCGGGAACGCTGCTGGTGGTGAGCCACGACCGGTACTTCCTGGAGCGGGTCACGGATCAGCAGTACGCGGTGATGGGCGGCCGGCTCCGGCATCTGCCGGGTGGAGTCGACGAGTATCTGAGGCTGCGAGCGGCGCAGAGCACCTCCCGCTCGTCGAGCGAGGAGCGCAGCGACGAGGCGGAACGCGGCGGGCGAACGGCATCCGCCCCCGCCCTCTCCGGCGCCGAACTACGCGCGGCTGAGAAGGAACTCGCCTCGCTGGAGCGGCGGATGCAGAAGCTGAACGACCAGGTCGATCGGGCCAAGCACGCTCTCGCCGATCACGATCAGTCCGATTACGCCGGACTGGGCGAGCGGATGAAGGCGATCCAGGCGCAGCAGGACGAGGTGGCGGAGCTCGAGCTGCGCTGGTTCGAGCTCACCGAGCAGCTGGGCTGAGCCGCGGTGGCGCGGAACCGCTCGCCGCCGCGCCGGTGAACCGGGAGAGCAGCGCGAAGAAGGCGAACGACAGCACACCGGCGCAGACGCCGGTCAGCGCCATCGCCTGTGCGAGCCCCTGCGCGCCGGGAAGCGCGCCGGAGATGGCGGCGACCGCACTCGGGCCGATGGTGGCGCCTGGCCCGACGCCGAAGAGGACGAGCGCGCCGCCGGCGAGACCGCGCAGCTCATTGGGCAGGTACAGCATGAGGAACGCGGGCACGCCGGTGCCGATGAACGCGCTCGCCGCCACGCCGATCCCGAACACGGCCGCCCCGCCCGCGCCCGTGGGCATCAGCGCCATCGAACCCGCGGCGCCGAGGACGACCGCGGCCAAGCCGATCGCGACCGCTCCGCGTCGGTTCCGGCGCCGCAGCAGCTCGATGACCCAGCCGGCGAGAACGGCGCCGACGATCCCGCCGACGAACATCACCACGCCGACCATGTTGCCGACCACGAGCTCGCTCAGCCCGTAGCGGCGCATCAGCGCGGGCGCGGCCCACACCTGCAGCAGCGATGCCCCGACCTGCGCGAAGGCGTAGCCGATGAACAGCGGCCACAGGACCGGCGCGTGACGGCGCAGCTCGCTGAAGAGAGCGCGGGTGCTGCGCGTGCCGGCGTCGGTCTCGGTGCGCTCCGGCTCCCGGAACCGGATGAAGAAGGGGATCAGGAGCACGCCGGCCGCGGCGAAGATCAGCACGGTGACCCGCCAGGGCTCGGTGTCGATCACGGCGGACATGGCGGTGAAGACCACGCCGCCCAGGACGAAGCCCAGCGCGGCGCCCAGGGACTGCCCGATCGTCAGCGCGGCGACGGCGGTGCTGCGCCGCCGTCGCTCGGTCAGGTCGGCGGCCAGGCTGAACGGGGCGGTGATGAGCACCGCCTGCACGCAGCCGATCAGCACTTTCGCGACCGCGAGCAGTGCGAAACCGGGGGCGATCACGATCAGCACGAGCGCGAGCGCCCAGGCGATCAGCGCGATGAGGATCATCCTCGCCCGGCTGAAGCGGTCCACGAGCAGACCGATCGGCAGGGCGCAGACCGCGAAGGCGATGGTCGGGAAGGCTCCCTGCAGCAGGCCGAGCTCGGCGTCGGAGAACCGCAGATCGCGACGCATCGGCTCGATGAGCAGACTGATGAGGCTGGTGTCCATCAGCAGCAGCGCGGAGGTCAGCACCAGCAGGACGAGGGCGCCGGTTCGCGTCCTTCGGGGAGTGGGGCGCACGGCGGTGGGCGCCCCGTCGACGGTGGTCATGTGTGCACATCCTTCTGCGGCCGGACGGCCTCGGTCGTGGTGGAACCGCGGGGACAGACGACGACGTCGGTCGCTTTGGGCTACGGCATGTAGCCTAAAACTAGGGCCGAGGTCACCGGAGCACAAGACCCAGTTCCTGAACTGTTGCGGTTGCCGGCGCCCGGGTCGTAGAGTGATCCGCTACATGATGTAGTTCTGTGCGAGGAGGCCGGAATGGGACGCGCTCGTGATGCTGAGCTGGAGCAGCGGCTGCTGGCGGCCGCCTGGGAGGTCGTGACGGCGTCCGGGTACGACACCCTCTCGTTCGCCCGGGTCGCCGAGCGCGCCGGTGCGCACCGCACGGACATCTACCGGAGATGGGACAGCAAGGCGCAGCTGGTCACCGCTGCCATGGCGGCGCATCTGCCCGGCGTGCCCGAGTTCGACACCGGGTCCCTGCGCGGAGACATCCGCGCCTACCTCGGCGCGCTGTGGCAGTCGTGGTCCGCCGACTGGGTCGATGTGGCGATCGGGGTGCTGGCTGACCTCGACGCCGAGGCGGAGCGGACGTTCCGCACCATGACGCTGCGGCGAGCCCAGCCCCTGCGCGACGCCATCGTGCGCGCGGTCCGCCGGGGCGAACTCGTCGACATGCCCGAGCCCGCGATGCTGGGAGACCTTCTCGAAGGGCCGCTGATGCATCGCCGGCTGGTCGGACGGCAGGTGATGACGCTCGACGAGCTGGATGCCCTGGCCGACATCGTCCACGGCCTCATGGGCGCGCGGGTGACGCGATGAGCGCCCTGCACGATCTCTCCGCGGCGGAGCAGCGCCGGGCGCTGCGCACTCGCGAGGTCAGTTCGCGCGAGCTGACCTCGCACTACCTCGAGCGGATCGAACGGCTCGCGGGACCGCTCGGCGCCTTCGTCACGGTCGTGCCGGAGAGCGCTCTGGCCGAGGCGGACCGTGCCGACGGGCTGCTCGACGCGGGTGAGGGCGGCCCGCTGACCGGCCTGCCCCTGGGCGTGAAGGATCTGCACGCCACGGCGGGCATCCGGACCACGGCCGGGTCGCCGGCGCTCGCCGACGTCGTCCCGCCGCGTGATTCCTGGACGGTGGGGCTGCTGCGCAGTGCCGGGGCGGTGCTCGTCGGCAAGACCAGCACGTCGGAGCTCGGCTCCACCTGCTACACCGAGGACTACGTCACCGGTCACGCGGCTGTCACTCCCTACGACACCTCGCGCTACTCGAGCGGTTCGTCCGGCGGCGCGGCGACCGCCGTGTCCGCGGGCCTGCTCCCGTTCGCGCACGGCAGCGACAGCGCGGGGTCCATCCGCACACCGGCCGCCACGTGCAATCTGGTGGGCGTCAAGCCCAGCCGCGGGCTGGTGAGCATCGCGCCCGCCTCGACCTTCATGGCGATGGGCACCGAGGGGCCGCTGGCCAGGACCGTGGAGGACGCCGCGATGCTCCTGGAGGCGATGGCGCGGCCCTGGGCCGGCGACCTCTACGGCTGGGAGGCGGAGGAGAGCCTGACGGCGTCGCTCTCCCGTCCGCCGGAGCGTCCGCTCGTGATCGGGATGTGGACCGATACCGGGCTGGACGGAGTGGACGAGGGCCAGGAACTGACCGCAGCGATCCGGCGCACAGGTGACGTGCTGCGCGCTGCGGGGCACGAGGTCCGCGAGATCGGCATCCCCGCTCGCCTCGACCCCGCCGTCGTCGACGCGCTGCGCACGTGGCTGACCTGCGCGGTGGCGACCTCCGCCGGCATGACGGCCCCCGAGGAGCGATGGGTCGGCTACACCGAGCTGACGCGGTTCCTGATGCAGCGCGCCCAGGCGCTCTCCGCCGCGGACCTGATGGTCGCGCAGGCGCGCCTGGCGGGCTACGCCAGCGCGTTCCTCGCGGCGTTCGACGAGATGGATGTCGCACTCACACCCGTCACGGCCGCTCCGCCGGTGCGGATCGGCCACTTCCTGGCACAGGGGATGGATGCCGTCCTCGACAGAATGCTGGACTGGTCGTGCCCCACGCCGTGGGCGAACCTCACCGGTCAGCCCGCGATCGCGCTGCCCGCCGGATTCACCACGACGGGGCTTCCGCTGTCGGCTCAGATCGTGGGCCGTCCCCGCTCGGACGTGCTGCTGCTGCGCCTGGCGGCGCAGATCGAGGCCGCGCAGGAGTGGCACCTCGTCCACCCCGCCGCCTGGGAGGAATGAGAGACGGATGATGAGCCGAGACGACCTCGCGGACCCACGCTCGCTCGACCCGGGGACGGGCCTGACCGAGCACTTCGCGCAGCTGCCGGACGGACGGCGCCTGCGCACCCTGCGCTCGGGCCGGGGGCAGGGCCCGCTGGTGGTGTTCGAGGCGGGCATGAGCGCACCGGCCGCCGAGTGGCTCGCCGTGCAGCGGGCGGTCGGCGCCCGCGCCCGCACCCTCTCGTACGACAGGTCCGGCTACGGCGGCAGCGACGACGATCCGCACCCGCGCACGCTCCAGCGGATGGCGGACGACCTCGACGCCATGCTGGCGGCGAGCGGCGAGCACGGACCCCTCGTGCTGGTGGCGCACAGCTGGGGCGGCCCGATCATCCGCGCATTCCTGCGCAGCCATCCGGAGCGCGCGGCGGGAATCGTGCTCGTCGATGCATCGCTGGCCGCCACGACGGTCACCCGCACGCAGGTGACCCTGGGGCGGGCATCCTTCCGCCTGACCTCGCTGATGGTGAGGTTCGGCGGCGCCTCCCGCGTGATCCGGATGGTGCTTCCGCACGGGCCCGCCCCCGAGCTCGGCGACGAGGACATGGCGATCCTGACCAGGGACTACGCGTCGGTGCGCGCGATGCGCACCGGCATCCGCGAGATGGCCGAGGTGCTGGCGTCGGGGCCGTCCCTGCGGCGCTGGGAGGCGGATGGCCTTCCCCCGGTCCCGGTCATCGCCCTCCAGGGCGGGCGGGCCGAGAAGGGAGCGGCGGCACGGCGCTTCCGCGAGCGGTTCAACGCGGATGCCGCGGCCGCCCTCTCCGGACACCCGCACGGACGCGTCGAGATCGTGGCGGGCTCGGGGCACCTGATCCCGCAGGAGCAGCCGCGAGCGGTCGTCGACGCGATCCTGGAGGTGCTCGGCACC
This sequence comes from Microbacterium sp. ARD32, assembly GCF_031844385.1. Lineage (NCBI taxonomy): Bacteria > Bacillati > Actinomycetota > Actinomycetes > Micrococcales > Microbacteriaceae > Microbacterium > Microbacterium sp. ARD32. The sequence goes on along the minus strand of NZ_JAUZVD010000004.1, from coordinate 142,965 downwards.
GCGGGCCGGCGCGGCGAACAATAGCGGCAGACAGGATGCTGTGACGTAATGTGACGGGCCGATTGCCGGGCGCGCGGGGCGGGCACGTAGCGTTCTGACGTCCCCCACGAGAGGAAGAGACCCGACCATGTCCCGCCGCACCACCACCCTCGCCGCCGCTGCCGTCGCGGCAGCTGCGCTGATCGCCTCCCTGACCGGCTGCGCCTCGAATCCGGCATCCGACCCCGGCTCCGCCGACTCGAAGACCGAGACCGTCAAGATCGGCGTCGTCGGCAAGGGCGACGCGCAGTGGCCCGCCTTCGTCGCCGCCGCGAAGAAGGAGGGCATCGACGTGGAACTGGTCGACTTCGGCTCCTACGAGCAGCCCAACCCCGCGCTGACCGAGGGGGACCTCGATCTGAACCAGTTCCAGCACATCGTGTACCTCGCCCAGTACGACAAGGCCTCCGGTGAGGACCTGCAGCCGATCGGCGCCACCGCGATCTACCCGCTCGGCCTGTACTCCAAGAAGTACGACGACGTGAAGGACATCCCCAAGGGTGAGACCGTGGCGGTTCCGGACGACGCCTCGAACCAGGCGCGGGCGCTGCTCGTGCTGCAGTCGGCCGGTCTCGTCGAGCTGAAGAGCGGCGGCACGATCGTCAGCGACCTCGCCGACGTCGACACCGCGAACTCGAAGGTCAAGGTCACCGCACTGGAGGCGGCGCTCATCCCGACCGCGCTGCCCGACGTGGCCGCCGCGATCATCAACAACGACTTCGTCGAGGACGCCGGACTCTCCTTCGAGGACGCGATCGCGCAGGACGACCCGTCCGATCCCAACGCGCTGCCGTACGTGAACATCTTCGCCGCCCGGGCGGACGACGTCGACGACCCCACCTACAACAAGCTCGTCGAGATCTTCCAGACCGACCCCGCCGTGCAGAAGGGGCTGCAGGAGTCGTCCGGCAACACCGCGGTGCTGCTGAAGACGCCGGCCGCCGACCTGCAGAAGTCGCTGAAGGACGTGCTCGAGAACACCGTCATCGACGAGAAGTGACCTCGCGCGACCCCGGAGAACACATGCCCATCGTGAGCCTCGCCGGCGTCACCAAGAGCTACCCGGCCGCCGGCCGGGCCGCCGAGCCGGTGACGGCGGTCGAGGACGTCACCCTCGACATCGAGCAGGGTGACGTCTTCGGCATCATCGGCTACTCCGGCGCGGGCAAGTCCACGCTCGTCCGGCTGATCAACGCGCTCGAGCCCGCCAGCGGCGGCTCCATCCACGTGGACGGGACGGACATCACGGCGCTCGGCGAGCGGGAGCTGCGACGAGTGCGCAGCGGCATCGGCATGATCTTCCAGCAGTTCAACCTGTTCTCGTCGAAGACGGTCGCCGCCAACGTCGCCTATCCGCTGAAGCTCGCCGGATGGTCCAGGGCCGACATCGCCGCGCGCGTCGCGGAGCTGCTCGCCTTCGTCGGCCTGAGCGAGCGCGCGCGGGCCTACCCGGACCAGCTCTCCGGTGGGCAGAAGCAGCGCGTCGGCATCGCCCGCGCCCTGGCCACCCGGCCGCGCATCCTGCTCGCCGACGAGGCGACCAGCGCACTGGACCCGCAGACCACGCACGAGGTGCTCGACCTGCTGGGCCGCGTCAACCGCGAGCAGGGGGTCACGATCGTCATCATCACGCATGAGATGGACGTCATCCAGACGATCGCCACCAAGGTGGCAGTGATGGAGAAGGGCCGTGTCATCGAGCAGGGCGACGTGTTCGAGGTGTTCTCCCGCCCGCGGCATCCGGCCTCGCAGCGCTTCGTCGGCACCGTCATCAAGGGGGTGCCGTCGCCCGCCGAGGCGGCGGCGCTGCGCGAGCGGCACGCCGGCCGGCTGGTGACCTTCTCGTTCCGCGACGGCGACTCGTCCCAGTCGCAGGTGCTCCTCGACCTGGCGCAGGCCGGTCTGGAGTTCGAGCTCGTCTACGGCGGGATCAACGACATCCGGGGTCGCGCGTTCGGCCATCTCACGCTGGCCATCCGGGGAGCGGATGCGGCGATCGACGCCGCACTGGCCTCGATCGGCCGACACGCCACGGCCACCGAGATCGAGGGAGCGCGCTGATGGACCGCCTGATCGAGCTGGGGCCGGAGTTCTGGAAGTCGGCCGTCGAGACCCTCTACATGACGACGTTCGCGCTGATCATGGCGGGCGTGCTGGGCACGCTCATCGGCATGGGACTGTATGTCACGCGTGGCGGCGGCCTGCTGCCGAACCGCGTCATCGGCGGGCTGCTCGGCCTGGTGGTGAACTTCTTCCGGCCGATTCCGTTCGTGCTCTTCATCGCGGTGGCGATGCCGCTCACCCGGGCCGTCGTCGGCTCGGGCATCGGCACCACCGCCGGCGCGTTCGCGATCGGACTGGCGGCGTCGTTCGCGGTCGGCCGCATCGTGGAGCAGCACCTCGTCTCGGTCTCGCCCGGCGTCATCGAGGCGGCGCGCGCCATGGGGGCGGGACCGTGGCGGATCCTGTGCACCGTCGTGATCCCCGAGGCACTCGGCCCGCTGATCCTCGGCTACACGTTCATCGTCGTGGCGCTGATCGACATGACCGCCATGGCCGGGATGATCGGCGGCGGCGGGCTCGGCGCGTTCGCCCAGATCTACGGCTTCCGTCAGTTCGAGCCGGTGGTGATGTGGGCGGCGATCGTCCTGATCGTGGTGTTCGTGCACCTCGTGCAGCTGCTCGGCACCAGGCTGGCGCGCGTGGTCATGCGCCGGTAGGCGCCTCCTGCAGCACCCGGCGGGTGACGAACTCGCGGGGCGCCCCCGTGACCGGATCGAGGAACCGCAGCTCGCGCGCCAGCAGCTGCAGCGGGCGCGCGAAGTCGTCCGGAGCCTCGGGGAGCAGGTCGGGGTAGAAGCCGTCGTTCAGGATGCCGGCGCCGAGCGCGGCCAGATGCACGCGCAGCTGGTGCATCCGGCCCGAGTGCGGGCGCAGCCGGGTGTGCAGCACGCGTTCGTCGGCGGCGACGAGCTCGATGAGCGTCTCCGAGTTCGGCGCGCGCTCGGCATCCACCCGCACGCACACGTGCGCGCGCAGCTTCTCGATATGGTTGCGGAACACGATCGGGAAGGGCCGCCCCGCCAGGGCGGGAGATGCCGCATCCCAGTCGGCGGGCAGGGGCGACACCGCCTCGTACACCTTCTCGACCCGCCGCTGCTCGAACAGCAGCTGGTACGCCCCTCGGGTCGCCGGACGCACCGAGAACATCAGCAGCCCCGCGGTCGCGCGATCGAGCCGGTGGATCGGCGTCAGCTCGGGGATGCCCAGCAGGTTCCGCAGCCGGACCAGCGCGGAGTTCTGCAGGTACTTGCCGCCCGGCGTGGTGGGCAGGAAGTGCGGCTTGTCGGCGACCACGAGATCGCGGTCCCGATGCAGCACCTCGATCTCGAACGGGATGTGCGTCTCCACCGGCGGCTCGCGATAGTACCAGACGAACTCGTGGGCGCCCAGCGGGGTCTCGCGCGTGAGCGACGATCCGTCGCGCGCGACGATCTCGCCCCGGTCGAAGCGCACCAGAAGACGCTCCGGGTCGAGATGGAAGAACCGCTCGGCCATGTACGCCGAGATCGTGGGCCATTCACCTGTCAGCGGCACGTGCAGACGGGTGGCGCCGACGCCGTCGCGCACGGGCAGCGGGGATGCCATCGCCATCAGCTCACCCGCTCAGACGTCGAAGCTGAGGCTCAGCTTGCGCAGGAGCCCGGCCAGGCGGTCGCGGTCCGCGCGCGGCAGCGCCTGCAGCAGCTCGGCCTCGGCATCCACGAGGCGCGTGATCGCGGCATCCACCCGCACCCGCCCGTCGTCGGTGAGGATCACCAGCACGCTGCGGCCGTCGCCGGGGTCGGCCTCGCGTCGCACGAACCTGCGACCGACCAGCCGGTCGATGCGGTTGGTCATGGTGCCGCTGGTCACCAGCGTCTGCTGCAGCAGCTGCTTCGGCGAGAGCCGGAACGGCGCGCCCGCCCGGCGCAGCGCGGAGAGCACGTCCCACTCCCACGGCTCGATGTCGCTGCGGTGGAACACCTCGCGCCGCGCCCGATCGAGATGGCGGGACAGGCGGTCCATGCGGGAGAGCACCTCGAGCGGGGAGAAGTCCAGGTCGGGACGCTGCGCGTTCCACGCGCTGACGATCCGATCGACCTCATCCACCTCGCTCATGGTGTCCATTATCCCGTGGCAGACTTATCACGCGGTTCCGCCCTCCGGCGGCCGTGGTCCGCCGTGGTGTAACGGCAGCACGACAGCCTTTGGAGCTGTGAGGTTCAGGTTCGAATCCTGGCGGCGGAGCATGACGGAGAACAACATCTCGACCTTCGACGATCTCGCCATCATCGTCCTCGCCGCAGGACAGGGCACCCGCATGCGGTCGCGCCGGCCGAAGGTGCTGCACGAGATCGCGGGACGACCACTGGTCGGCCACGTGCTCAACACCGTCCGCGCGCTGGGAGCGCAGCACATCGAGGTGGTCGTGCGCCACGAGCGCGATCAGGTCGTCTCCGCGCTCGCCGCCGACCATCCCGATGCCGTGTTCGTCGATCAGGACGAGGTCCCGGGCACGGGCAGGGCCGTGCAGGTCGCCCTGGATGCTCTGCCGGCCGAGTTCGGCGGCGACGTGCTCGTGCTCTCCGGTGACTGCCCGCTGGCCGACGCCGGCACGCTCGCGGGACTCCTCCGCGAGCACCGGGCGGTGGGTGCCCCGGCCACGCTGATGACGGCCGTCGTCGACGACCCGACCGGCTACGGGCGCGTCATCCGCGACGCCGACGGCGGCGTGGACCGCATCGTCGAGCAGAAGGACGCCAGCGCGGACGAGGCCGCCGTGCGCGAGATCAATGCCGGCATGTACGTCTTCCGCGCCGAGACGCTGCGCCGCTACCTGCCGGAGGTCGGCGTCGACAACGCGCAGGGCGAGATGTATCTCACCGACGTGCCGGGGCTGCTGCGCCGCGACGGCGACCGGGTCGCGGCATCCGTCGTCTCCGACGTCACCGTCACCTACGGCGTCAACGATCGCGCCCAGCTCGCCGTCGTCGGCTCGCTGCTCAACGCCCGCATCGTGCGGCGCTGGCAGCGCGAGGGGGTGACCGTCGTCGATCCGGCGACCACCTGGATCGACGACGACGCGAAGCTCGCCGAGGACGTCACCATCCTGCCCAACACCCAGATCCTGCGCGCCACGGTGATCGCCGCGGGTGCGACGATCGGCCCGGACACCACCCTCGTGGACTGCGAGGTCGGCGAGGACGCCGTCGTCAAGCGCACCGATGCGAACCTCGCGGTGATCGGCGCGCGGGCGACGGTGGGTCCGTTCTCGTTCCTGCGACCCGGCACGGTGCTCGGCGAGGGCGGCAAGATCGGGGCGTACGTCGAGACGAAGAACGCGCAGATCGGCGAGGGCAGCAAGGTCCCGCACCTGTCCTATGTGGGGGACGCCACGATCGGACGGCACGTGAACCTCGGGGCGAGCACCATCACGGCGAACTACGACGATGTGAACAAGCACCGCACCGAGATCGGCGACGAGGTGCACACCGGCTCGCACACGGTGCTGGTCGCGCCCGTTAGGCTGGGGGCAGGTGCGAAGACCGGTGCCGGCGCGGTCGTCCGCAAGGACGTCCCGGCGGGCTCGCTGGCGATGAGCGTCGCCCCTCAGCGCAACATCGAGGGGTGGGTCGAGAAGAACAGGGCAGGAACCGGCGCGGCGGATGCGGCCGTGCGGGAACGATCGGCGGAATAGGGCGGCTCGGATGGGGCACAAGAAGAAGACGGTGGCGCTGGATCGCGAGAACGGGGTCGCCCCGGGACTGATCGCCAAGACCAAGAAGCGGCTGGTCGTCGCCGGCGGTCGCTCGCATCCCGAGCTGACGGCGGCCGTCGCGGCCGCGCTGGGCCAGGAGATGGCTCCCGTCGAGCACCGCACCTTCGCCTCGGGTGAGATCTACGCGCGCTTCGAGGTGTCGATCCGCGGCTGCGACCTGTTCATCGTGCAGTCCTTCGGCGAGCCGATCAACGAGTGGCTGATGGAGACGCTGATCATGCTGGACGCCGCCAAGCGCGCATCCGCCAAGCGCATCACCGTCGTCGCCCCGTACTACCCGTACGCGCGTCAGGACAAGAAGGGCCGCGGACGCGAGCCGATCAGCGCGCGCCTGGTCGCCGACATGCTCAAGGTCGCCGGCGCGGACCGCGTGATGAGCGTGGACCTGCACGCCGCGCAGATACAGGGGTTCTTCGACGGGCCCGTGGACCACCTGTTCGCCAAGCCCGTGCTGCTGCGGCATTTCGAGGAGAGCCTGACGGCCGAGGACAGGGCGACGCTCACGATCGTCTCGCCCGACATGGGCCGGGTGCGCGTGGCCGACACCTGGTCGGACAGCCTGAACGCCCCGCTGGCGATCATCCACAAGCGCCGCGACCCCAAGGTCGCCAACCAGGTCTCGGTGCACGAGATCGTCGGCACCGTGAGTGATCGCACCTGCCTGCTCGTCGACGACATGATCGACACCGGCGGCACGATCGTCAAGGCGGCGCAGGCGCTGAAGGCCAACGGTGCGCGCAAGGTGATCGTCGCCGCCACGCACGCGATCTTCAGCGACCCCGCCTCGGTGCGTCTGCAGGACGAGGCGATCGACCAGGTCGTGGTCACCGACACCGTCCCGCTGGCGGCGTCCCGTCGCTGGGACGAGCTGGTCGTCCTCCCGATCGCCCCGCTGCTCGCGACGGCGATCAAGCAGGTGTTCGAGGACGGCTCGGTCACCAGCATGTTCAACGGTGCGGCCTGAGCCGCATCCGCCCGCGCAGGTGAGCGGGGTCCCGGCGTTCGACGAGGTGGCGGAGTTCGTCTCCGCGGATGCCGCGCACGGACGCTTCGACGACTGGGGTCGCTCCACGGTGATCGACGAGAACACCGGCGCGGCGGTCATCGACGAGGACCTGTTCGCGCGGCTGCATGCGATCGCGGGCATCCCGGCGCGCTTCCCCGTGGGCAGCGCCGGGCTGATCCACGTGTACGGGTACTGGTTCTCCACCGTGCTGACGCCCTACGGCTACAAGCGCGACCGCTGGCAGGACGGCGGGCTCGCGACGACGCTCGGTCAGCCGCCGCACGCCTTCCGGCTGTGGGGCGATGAGCACTCGACGCCCCTGCAGCGGGTGACGGCCGTGGCGCTGCCGCTGCTCGCCGAACCGCCCGTCTCGGTTCGCGGTCGTGCGGATGCCGCGGTCGACGGCGTCCCCACCCGCGTGGTGCTCGCCGGCCCCGAGCACGACCGCGCACCTGGATCCGCCGCCCGATCCGGCGCGACCGCACTGATCTACGGGGCGCGCACCGCCGGCGCGTGGCGGCTGATCACCGTCTTCCCGATGTCGGGAGACCCCGAGGCGGTGGTCGCGGACTACCGCGCCGACGTCCGCTGGCGCTGGAACGCGGCCCCTCCCCAGGCCCCGTCACCGGCTGTTCACCCGAAGTAGACGCATTGTCCACGAACTACCTCTAATCTTGGACGTGATGTCCATCACAGAGGAGTGCGCGTGAACCCCACCATCATCTTCGACTTCGACGGCACGGTCGCCGTCGGCGACGGACCGGTGCGGGCGTTCGCCCGCTTCGCCGCCGAGAGCGCGGGCGCGGACTACCTGGAGCGAGTGGGCACCGCCCTGGCCGACTACGACCGCGGATCCTCGAGCTTCCGCGACGGCTACGACGTGGTCGGCACCCTGGCGCGCACCGACGGCGTGGATGAGGCGACGTTGAGCGCGGCCTACGCGCACAGCCGCACCAGGCTAGGCACGGCGGATGCCCCCGTGCAGGCCGCCGAGGGCCTCGCCGAGCTGCTCGCCGAGCTGGACCCGCGCGTGCGGGTGGTGCTCGCCACGAACGCGCCCGAGGACGGCATCCCGGCGCTGCTGGTGGAGTGGGGGATCGCCGACCGCTTCACCGCCACGCACTTCGTGGTGGGCAAGCCCGCCGGGCTCGGCGCGCTGGTGACCGAAGCGCTCGAGCACGGGCCCGTGCTCTCGATCGGCGACATCTTCGTCAACGACCTCGCGCCCGCTCACGAGCTGGGCGCCGACACCGCACTGGTGGGGGCGACCGCGGCGACCTCGCCCGAGCAGCCCACCTTCCGCGCCGCCGCGCTGTCCGAGCTCGTGCCGGACATCCGCCGCTGGGCGGACGACGCGCTGCGCGCCCCGGACCCCGCCTCCTGATCCCGACAACGCAAGACCAGCTTCGAAAGGCACTCATGCACATGCGCAAGACCATCGCCGCGGTCGGCATCGCCACCGCATCCGTCCTGATCCTCGCCGGCTGCGCCGGCGGCGACACCACCGCCGACGGATCCTCCGACGGCGCCTGGCCCGACGAGATCACCATCTCGCTGGTGCCCTCCACCGAGAACGCCGACCTGGCCGAGGCGCTCACCCCGCTGACCGGCTACCTCAGCGACGAGCTCGGCATCGAGGTCAAGGGCGTGGTCGCAGACAACTACGCCGCCACCGTCGAGGCGCTCGGCGCCGACCAGGCGCAGGTCATCATCACCGACGCCGGGTCGCTCTACAACGCCATCAACCAGTACGACGCGAAGCTGATCCTGCGCGATGTGCGCTTCGGCGCCAGCTCGTACGCGTCGGTCGGATTCACCAGCAACCCCGACAAGTACTGCGCCGACGCGCCCGTGAAGGCCACCTACGCTGCCAACGACGTCGAGCTCTCCTACTGCAACGGCATCGAGACCGCCGGCGAGAAGGCCACCGGCACCGGTCCCGGGGGACTGAAGGCGCTGAAGAAGATCGACAAGGGCACCAAGGTGGCGCTGCAGGCGGCCACCTCGCCCGCCGGCTACCAGTACCCGGTCGTCGCGATGCAGGATGCCGGCATCGACACCGACGCCGACATCACCCAGGTCCCGGTCGAGGGCAACAACAACGCCGTGCTGGCCGTCTACAACGGCGACGCCGAGGTGTCGTTCGGGTTCTGGGACGCCCGCTCCAGCGTGCTCAAGGAGGCGCCGGACGTGGCCGACAAGGTGGTGGCGTTCGCCTACACCGACATGATCCCCAACGGCGGCGTCGCCGTGAGCAGCTCGCTGCCGGATGACCTGGTCGCCGAGCTCACCGACCTCATGGACGGCTACGTCGACTCCTCCGACGAGGCCAAGCAGGTCATGACCGATCTGGTCAGCCTCACCGACTGGACCGCCGAGACGAACCAGGACGAGATCGACCGCTACGGCGAGATCCTCCAGAAGTTCGCCAACTGACCGGAAGGCACCCACGCATGGACACGTCCTGGCACGTCGAACTCGACGACGTCTCGGTCACCTACCCGAACGGCACGCGGGCGCTGAAGGACGTGTCCCTGCGCATCGAGGCGGGTGAGATGGTGTCGGTGGTCGGGCTGTCCGGCTCCGGCAAATCCACCCTCATCCGCACGATCAACGGCCTCGTGCGGGCCACCGGAGGCACCGTCTCCGTGGGCCCGTACGAGGTCACCTCGCTGCGCGGGCGCGAGCTGCGCCGTGTGCGCGGCCACATCGGGATGATCTTCCAGGGGTTCAACCTCGCCGAGCGCACGGACGTGCTGCACAACGTGCTGGTGGGCCGGTTCGCGCACGCGCCGGCCTGGCGCAACCTGCTCGGCCTCCCGGCCGCGCAGGACCGCGAGCTGGCGCTGTCGGCCCTCGAGTCGGTGGGGATGCTCGAGAAGGTCTGGGCGCGCGGTGGCGCGCTCTCCGGCGGTCAGAAGCAGCGCGTTGCGATCGCCCGCGCGCTCACCCAGGAGCCCAGCATCATGCTGGCCGACGAGCCGGTCGCGTCCCTGGACCCGCCCACCGCCCACAGCGTGATGAGTGACCTGCGGCGGATCAACGCCGAGCGCGGCCTGACCGTGATGGTGAACATCCACCTGATGGATCTGGCCCGGCAGTACACCACTCGCATGATCGGGCTGCGCGCCGGGGAGGTCGTCTACGACGGCCCCGCCCAGGAGGCCACCGACGCCGACTTCGAGCAGATCTACGGCCGGCCGATCCAGGTGCGCGACCGCATGGGAGAGGCCGGATGACCGGCATCGCCCCGGCCGCGTCCGCCGTCTCGGCCGGCAGGAGTCTGCCGCCCAAGCCGCGCAGCACGCTGCGCGTCGCGCTGATCGCCCTCGTGCTGATCGCGCTGACCGTCGCCACCTGCATCCCCGCGATCGGCGGCGTGGACATCGATCTCGCCGCGGTCGCGAAGAACTGGCACCACGGTGCGCGCAAGCTGCAGCAGATGATGCAGCCGAACTTCGCGTTCCTGCCGCGCACCGTCGCGCCGATGCTCGAGACGCTGCAGATGGCACTGGTGGGCGCGGTCGTCTCGGCCGCGCTCTCGGTGCCGCTCACGCTGTGGGCTGCGCGCCCCACCAACCCGAACGGCATCGGGCGGGGCATCGTGCGCACCGCGATCAACATCGTGCGCTCGGTGCCCGACCTTGTCTACGCATCGGTGCTCGTCGCGATGGTGGGCGTCGGCGTGCTGCCCGGTCTGATCACGCTCGTGCTGTTCGATCTGGGCATCATCGTCAAGCTCGTCTCCGAGGCCATCGACTCCGCCGACCACGGCTACATGGAGGCCGGCAGGGCCGCCGGCGGCACCCAGTTCCAGATCAACCGCACCACCGCGCTGCCGCAGACCATGCCGCTGTTCGCGAACCAGTGGCTGTACGTGCTCGAGCTGAACGTGCGCATCTCCGCCATCCTCGGCTTCGTCGGCGCCGGCGGCATCGGCCGCATCCTGGACGAGCGCCGCGGCTTCTACGCCTACGGCGACGTCTCGGTGATCATCCTGGAGATCCTCGTGGTCGTCGTGCTCATCGAGGTCACCTCCAACGCCCTGCGAAGGAGGCTGGCATGACCTCGCTCGCCGTGCCCAGGCATCCGTCCCGCCTGTGGCCCACCGTCATCGCCGTCGTCGCCGCCCTCATCGTGCTGGCCGCGGCAGGGGGACTGCGCATCTCGTGGGAGGACGTGCCGAAGATCCCCGGCAACGTCTTGAAGTACCTGCTGCTGATGTTCTCGGAGCCGAACTGGGAGAAGCTGCCCCGCGCGCTGCTGGAGATGTGGCGCTCGGTGTCGATGGCGTGGCTCGGCGCCATCCTGTGCGTGTTCTTCTCCATTCCGCTCGGCATCCTCGCCGCCAGCGGCGTGGGCCCGCTGTGGCTGCGCGGGCTGCTGCGCGCGGTGTTCGCCGTGATCCGCGCCGTTCCCGAGGTGATCATCGCCCTGGTGCTGCTGACCGTCACCGGGCTCACTCCGTTCACCGGCATGCTCGCGCTGGGGGTCGCCGGCATCGGCACGCAGGGCAAGTGGGTGTACGAGACCGTGGAGTCGGCCCAGGAGGGCGCCTCCGAGGCGGTGCGGGCCGCCGGCGGCACGACGGCGGAGGTGACGCGCTGGGCGCTGTGGCCGGCCGTCGCACCGGCGCTGATGTCGTTCGCGCTGTACCGCTTCGAGATCAACATCCGCACCTCCGCGATCCTGGGCATGGTCGGCGCCGGCGGCATCGGCAGTATGCTCTCGAACTACACCCAGTTCCGCGAATGGGACACGGTGGGAATGCTGCTGATCGTCATCGTCGTCACGACGATGGGCATCGACGCGATCTCGGGTGCGGTGCGCCGCCGGATCATGGAAGGGGCTCGCACGCGTGAGCTGGCACGGATCGTCTGACGCGCCGCCGCTGGTGCGCATCGCCGCGATGGCGCCTTCGCTGCAGCGCGGCGAACGGCGGGTGGCCGAGGCGATCGTCGCCGACCGCAGCGGCACCGTGGAGCGCACCGCGCAGGAACTGGCCGACGCCGTCGGCGTCGGGCGCACGACCGTGATCCGCGCCGTGCAGTCCCTGGGGTACGAGGGGTACCCGCAGCTGAGGGTGGCGCTCGCGCAGGAGATCGCTCAGGAGACGGCGCATGACCCGGCGGATGCCGACGACGCGGACGGCACGATGGTCGGCGCGATGCGCGCAGGAGCGGCGCGGTTCGCGGCCAGGATCAGCGGGGCGGTCGCGGCGCTCGCCGAGACCGACGTGCAGGAGCTGGTGCGGCTGCTTGACACCTCGCACCGTGTGCTCGTGATCGCCAACGGTCTCTCCAGCGCCCTCGGCCTGGATCTGGTGCTGCGCCTGAACTCCGTCGGGCGCTCGGCGGAACTCCTCATGGACGCGCTGTCGCAGCAGATCTCGGCACGGCAGCTGGGGGAGGGCTCGCTGTGCCTGGTGATCTCCGGGTCGGGCGCGAGCCGCGCGACGCTGGCGGGGATGGATGCCGCCAGGACCGGCGGCGCGCGCATCGCCGCCATCACGTCGTTCGCACGATCTCCCGTGGCCGAGGCTGCGGATGTGAGCCTAGTGGTGCCCCCGGTGAACGAGAGCTTCCAGGACGAGCTGATCCACACGTCCCGCGCCGGCATCCTGCTGGTGATCGAGCAGCTGGTGGAGCGCTTCGCGGTGCACCGCGGGGAACGCGGGCGCGAGGCGCAGGCGGCGTCGCTGTCGGTGCTCGGCGGCGGCCTGCAGGAGTGATGACACCGCTGCGGCGCGTCCCGAGCCGCGCGGGCAGTGAGAGAGTGGAACGGTGATCTCAACCCTCACCGCGCTGCGCCAGCGCGTGCTGGCCGTGCTCGGCGCGATATCGATGTACCGCCTGGTGTTCTTCGCACTGATCGCCCTCGCCCTGCTCGCGCTCGGCTTCTCGTTCACTCCGCTGGTGGGTCCGGGCGCCGGCGAGATTCTCGCCTCGTTCGCGGTGCTGGCGGTCGTGATCTGCGGGGTCGACGCCGTCGCCCAGCGGGTGCTGCGGCTGCCGTGGCGCGCGGAGTCCTCGCTGCTGACGGCGCTGATCCTGCTGTTCGTGCTGCAGCCCTCACTGGCACCCTCCGGGCTGCTGGGCAACGCGCTGGCCGGCGCGCTCGCGAGCCTGTCGAAGTACCTCATCGCGTGGCGCGGCAGGCACATCCTGAATCCGGCGGCCTTCGGCGCGACGGTGGTGACCGTGTTCGGGTTCGGCTCGTTCTCGTCGTGGTGGGTCGGCACCCCGGCACTGGCCGTGGCGGTCGCCGTGCTCGGCCTGCTGGTGCTGTGGCGCACCGAGAAGGTGCGCGTCGTGCTGGTGTTCCTGCTGGTCGTCGTCGGCGTATCGGTGGTGCGTCAGGCCATGCAGGCGAGTGCCGCCGGCACCGGGATCGCGATAGCGGATGCTGTGCTCTTCGCCCTCGCACACTCCCCGGCGCTGTTCCTGGGCGCCTTCATGCTCTCCGAGCCGCTCACGCTTCCGCCGCGGCGCTGGCAGCAGTTCAGCGTGGCGGCACTGGTGGGCCTGCTCGCCGGATGGCCCATCGCGGTCGGCGATCTGTTCACGTTCGGTCAGGAGCGTGCGCTGCTGATCGGCAATCTGCTGGCTTTCGCCTTCGCGGTGCGCGGGTCTGTGCGACTGGTGCTCGAGAAGCGGCGTATGGTCACTCCGACTGCGCAGGAGCTGACGTTCCGCGCCAAGGGGCGGCTGGGGTTCCTGCCCGGGCAGTATCTGGAGCTGGACGTGCCGCACCGACGACCGGATGCCCGCGGTACGCGCCGCGAGTTCAGCATCCTCTCCGCGCCCGCCGATCTCCCGACGCTGCGCATCGCCTACAAGAACGGCGATCAGAAGCATCCCTCCAGCTACAAGCGCGCGCTGGCCGCGGCGGAGCCGGGTGCCGTGCTCGCGGTGACGGGAACCTGGGGAGACTTCGTGCTGCCTCGGGGCGGGGCGCCCGTGCTGATGGTGGCCGCCGGCATCGGCGTGACTCCGTTCGTCTCGCAGCTGCGGCAGCTGCGCGCCCAGGGCGTCGATCGCGACGTCGTGCTGATCTACGTGGCATCCGAGGCGGCCGAGCTCGCCTTCCGCGACGAGCTGGAGGCCACCGGCGTGCGCGGCGTGGTGTTCACGCGCGACGAGCCGGCGGGGCTCGCCGAAAGCTGGACCTGGGCGCAGGGCGTGCGGCTGGATGCCGAGGGCCTGGAGCGCGTGGTGCCCGACATCGCCGCGCGGCACGCGTTCATCTCCGGGCCACCGCGACTGATCGCCGATCTCGCGCCGGCGCTGCAGAAGGCGCGCAGCCTGACGACCGACGCGTTCGCCGGTTACTGACCGGACGGCGGGGGAGCGGTGGGCTCCGACTCCGGCTTCGGATCCGGGCCGGTGTCCGGCTCGGGCGCGGTGTCCGGCTCGGCCGCGGGCAGCGGCAGCCGCACGGTGAACGTGGTGTCACCGGGCTCGCTCGTCACGCCGATCGCACCGCCGTGTCCCTCCGTGATCGCCTTCGCGATGGCCAGGCCCAGACCGGTTCCGCCGGTGCGGCGGGCCCGCGAGGCGTCGCCGCGGGCGAAGCGGGCGAACAGCTCCTCGCGCACCGCGGGGTCGATACCGGGTCCGTCATCGTGCACGCGCAGCACGGCGGCGCCCGGTTCGGTCGTCAGCGCCAGCGTGATCGTGGTTCCCGCCGGGGTGTGCGTGCGCGCGTTGGCGAGCAGATTCGCGAGCACCTGGTGCAGGCGGCCGGCGTCGCCCGACAGCGTGACCGGCTGTGCGGGAACGTCCAGCTCCCAGGCGTGATCCAGGCCCGTCGGCTGCGCATCGCTGAGGGCCTCGACGGCCAGCTGCGTCAGGTCGACGGGCCGCTTCACGAGCTCGCGGCCCTCGTCCAGGCGCGCCAGCAGCAGCAGATCCTCGACGAGCCGGGTCATGCGCAGCGACTGCGCCTGGATGCGCTCCAGCGCCGAGGTGGTGCTCTCCAGCGTGCCGGCGGCCCGGTCGGCATCCGCCCCCCTCGCCTGGCCGAGCGCCTTGAGCGACAGCTCGGAGTATCCCCGGATGGATGCCAGCGGCGTGCGCAGCTCATGGCTCGCGTCGGCGACGAACCGTCGCATCCGGTCCTCGTTGCGCTGACGGGCGGCGAGCGAGGAGTCCACGTGGTCGAGCAGGGTGTTCAGCGCGACCCCGACCCGGCCCACTTCCGTACGTGGATCGGCCTCGTAATCGGGCACGCGCTCGGTGATGCTCACCTCACCGCGGTCGAGCTGCTGACCGGCGACCCGCGTGGCGGTCGCCGCCACGGCGCGCAGCGGACGCAGCCCCATGCTGATCGTCAGCGCCGTCGTCAGCGCCAGCAGCAGCAGACCGCCGAGCGTCGCGAGGGCGATCACCGTGAACAGCGTGCCGAGTGTCTGCTGGATCTCGGAGCGCGACAGCCCGGTCACCACGATCGTGCCGTTGCCGGTCTGCGCGATGGTCACCAGATAGGAGCCGCCGGAGAGCGAGACGGTCGCGGTGCCGGTGTCGTGCAGGGCCTGCGTGAGCTCGAACAGATCGCCGCTGCGCAGGCTCCTGCCGCCATCGGCGGTCACGACCACGCCCGACGCGCTCCCGTTCGCGGGTTGCACCGCCAGAAGGAGGCCGGCCGGCACGCGCTGGCCGGTGAGCACTCGCTCCGCCGTCAGCGGTGATCCGGTGACCGCAGCCAGCGGCTCCGCATCCGCGACCCAGCGCTTGATCCCGGCGGAGTAGCTGGTCAGCTGCTCCTGCAGCCGGTCCTCCAGCGTCTTGCCGAGGGTCGCGCTGGTGATGATCGCCACCACGACGAGAATGAGGGAGACGAACCCGATCACGGCGGCCATCAGCCGCGCCTGCAGGCTCACCGGGCGAGCGAACACGGACACGCTACTGCGGTGACTTGATCATGTAGCCGACGCCGCGCACGGTGTGCAGCAGGGGCGTGCGCCCGACGTCGATCTTCTTGCGCAGGTACGAGATGTACAGCTCCACGACCGAGGACTTGCCGCCGAAGTCGTAGCTCCACACCCGATCGAGGATCTGCGCCTTCGAGAGCACGCGCCGCTCGTTGCGCATCAGGAACCGCAGCAGCTCGAACTCGGTGGCGGTCAGCTCGATCTCGTCGTCGCCGCGCATCACCTCATGGCTGTCCTCGTTCAGCGACAGATCGGCCACGCGCAGGATGGACTGCTCCTCGTCGGCGCGGCCCTGCCCGGAGCGGCGGATCACCGCGCGCAGGCGGGCGATGACCTCCTCCAGGCTGAACGGCTTGGTCACGTAGTCGTCGCCTCCGGCGGTGAGTCCCGCGATGCGGTCGCCGACCGAGTCCTTGGCAGTGAGGAACACCACCGGCACGAGGTTGCCGGCGTCGCGCAGCCGGCGCAGCACCCCCATGCCGTCCAGGTCGGGCATCATGACGTCCAGCACGAGCGCGTCAGGCTCGAACTCGTGCGCCACCTGGAGCGCCTCGAGTCCTGAGCCGGCGGTACGCACCTCCCAGCCCTCCATGCGCAGGGCCATCGCGAGCAGATCGGTGAGCATCGGCTCGTCATCGACGGCGAGGATGCGCAGCGGTGCTCCGTCGGGACGGCGCAGGTCGGGATGCTCGGTGCTCATGCCCCCATTGTGCGCTTGCTGTCGCCGAGAATCCATTGCGTTCGCTATGCGGATGCTGTGATCCTGGTCGACGCAGGGCGCCCGTTCCGGATGTCGGTGGCGACATCTATCGTCTGAAGGATGACAGAACAGCTGATCATCACACCGAGCTCCGTCGACGACGTCGTCGAGGCGATCGGCCGGGCCGGGCGAGACGGACTCGGCATCACTGTCGTGGCCGGCGGTCACGGGCTCTGGTCGCACAGACCGGATGACGGGATGCGCATCGAGCTGTCGGCGATGTCGGACATCCGCATCGACGGCACGACCGTGAGCGTGGGAGGCGGGGCGACCTGGGGCGCGGTCGCCGAGCGGCTCGGCCGGGAGGGGCTGGCGATCAGCTCGGGCGACACGGCATCCGTGGGCGTCGGCGGCCTCACGCTGGGCGGTGGCATCGGCTGGATGACGCGCCTGCGGGGACTTGCCGCCGACCAGCTGATCGGAGCGCAGGTCGTGACCGCTGACGGCGAGGTGGTCGAGACCTCGGCGACGCAGCATCCCGACCTCTTCTGGGCGCTGCGCGGGGGCGGCGGCAACTTCGGCGTCGTGACGCGATTCGACTTCGCCGCGCACCGGCTGCCGTCCATCGTGCACGCGGAGTACACGGGAGCAGTCGAGCCGGCCGCTCTGCTGCGGGCCATGCGGGATGCCATGCGCGATGCGCCCCGCGAGCTGACCGTCACGTACATGGACGTTCCGCCGATGGACCCCAGCGCCCCCGCGGGTGCGAGCCTCGTCGCCGTCTGGGCAGGCGACGACGAGCACCGGCTGCGGGAAGCACTGGCCGCGGTGCACGACGTCGAGGGCGTGACGGCCCGGATCACGACGCCCGCGTACCGCGACATCCTGGCGGAGATGCCACCGGCGGATCCCGATCAGCAGTCGCCCGGATTCGTCGGCGGCAACGGACTGTTCGCCCAGCTGGACGACGAGCTGATCGACCGCCTGGTGGCCTTTCGCGCAGCGCATCCCTCGTCGGTGGTCTTCATGCGGTCCTTGGGCGGCGCATTCGGCGCGGTGCCGCAGGAGAGCACGGCATTCCCCGGGCGTGACGCGACCTGGTTCATCATGGCCGGCGGCTTCGATGTCCCCGGCCTGCTCGATGATGCGGGCAGGGACGCGATCGCGGCCGACTGGGCGGCCATGCAGGAGGGGAGCCTCGCCGAGTACGGCAACTTCGTGTCGGTCGATGAACCGCAGCGGGTTCCCGGCATGTTCACCTCAGCCGCTCATGCGCGGCTGAGAGAGGTGAAGGCGCGCTGGGACCCGCGCAACCTGTTCCGGCGCAACCACAACATCGTCTGAGGTGGGACGGGGTCGGACGCCGACCGGCATCCGACCCCGTTCTCACGGTCTCAGGCTCAGTGCGTGTCCTCGGCCTCGATCTCGCTGCGATCGCCCGACCACAGGGTGTGGAAGGTGCCTTCCCTGTCGACCCGCTTGTAGGTGTGCGCTCCGAAGAAGTCGCGCTGACCCTGCACGAGCGCCGCCGGCAGGCGGTCGGCGCGGATGCCGTCGTAGTACGACAGCGACGAGGAGAACGCCGGGGCGGGGATGCCGGCCTGTGCGGCCGCCACGACGACGCGGCGCCATGCCGACTGCGCTCGGGTGAAGACCTCGGCGAAGTACGGCGCGGTCATCAGCACGGGCAGGTCGGGGGTGGAGGCATAGGCATCCGAGATGCGGTTCAGGAACTGCGCGCGGATGATGCAGCCGCCGCGCCAGATCTTCGCGACCGCACCGAGGTCGATCGACCAGCCGTACTCCGCGGCTCCGGCGCGGATCTCGTCGAACCCCTGCGAGTAGGCGACGATCTTCGACGCGTACAGCGCCAGGCGCACGTCCTCGATGAACGCCGCCTCGTCCTCGACCTCGAACGCGTCCTCCGGGCCGGGCAGACCGGCCGCGACGGCACGCTGCTCGGGGTGCGAGGACAGCGACCGGGCGAAGGTGGCCTCCGCGATGCCCGAGACGGGCACGCCGAGGGCGAGAGCGGTCTGCACCGTCCAGGCCCCGGTGCCCTTGGCGCCCGCCTGGTCGAGGATCACGTCCACCAGCGGCTGACCGGTCTCGGCGTCGACCTGCCGCAGCACCTCGGCGGTGATCTCGATCAGGTAGGACTCCAGCTCGCCGCGGTTCCATTCGGCGAAGATGTCGGCGATCTGCGCCGGGGTCTTCCCGGTGCCGCGGCGGATCAGATCGTACGCCTCGGCGATCAGCTGCATGTCGGCGTACTCGATGCCGTTGTGCACCATCTTCACGAAGTGCCCGGCACCGTCGTGTCCGATGTGCGTCACGCACGGCTCGCCCTCCGCGACGGCGGCGATGCTCTTCAGGATCGGACCCAGAGTGACCCATGACTCGTCGGATCCGCCGGGCATGATGCTCGGGCCGAGCAGCGCGCCCTCCTCGCCGCCCGAGATCCCGGCGCCGACGTAGTTGATGCCGGTGTCGCGGACGGCCTTCTCGCGGCGGATGGTGTCGGGGAAGTACGCGTTGCCCCCGTCGACGATGATGTCGCCCGGCTCGAACACCTTCACGAGCTCGTCGATCACGGCGTCCGTCGGGCCGCCGGCCTTGACCATGATGATCGCAGTGCGCGGCTTCTGCAGGCTCGCGGCGAACTCCTCGTACGAGAACGCGGGCACGAAACCCGCCTCCGGATGCGCGGCGAGCAGCTCGTCGGTCTTCGCGCGGCTGCGGTTGAGCACCGCCACCGTGTTTCCCTCGCGGCTGGCGAGGTTGCGGGCCAGGTTGGACCCCATGACGGCGAGTCCGACGACTCCGATGTTGGCTGATGCTTCGGGCACGGAAGGCTCCTCGATCGCGGGTGCAGAGACGGCTACAGCGTACCGGGAGCGGACGACGAGGCGGGCGCGTGTGACGGCTCAGTCCTTGCGGTAGCCCGTGCGGCCCATCGAGAACATCGCGGCGAACGCGCCGACGCCCCCGAGGACGGCGATCCCGCCGATGAGCCAGAACAGGACGTGGGTGATGACTGCGGCAACCGACATGCACACAGCCTATCCAGGATTCGGGTACCATGGAGACGTTCCTCGGCGAGGGATGCCGTTCCGCGTGCATCCGTGATCGACGCGGCGATGCGAGTACTGCTTTCTCTCTTCTTCGTGTCCGCGCTCGAGGCGCCGAAACCCACGACCACCGCACGATCAGCTCGTGCGTCTGAAGGAGAACATCATGTCCGACGACAACAAGGTCCACGCCGACCTTCGCACCAGCTTCGGCAAGGGCTTCGCCCGTCGCCTGCGCGCCGAGGGCAAGATCCCCGCGGTCATCTACGGTCACGGCACCGAGCCCGTGCACGTCGCGCTGCCCGGCCACCAGGTGTCGCTGATCATCCGTCGCGCCAACGCGCTGCTCGACCTCGAGATCGAGGGCAAGGGCCAGCTGACCCTGGTCAAGGACGTGCAGAAGGACCCGGTGCGCCAGATCATCGAGCACATCGACCTGCTGGTCGTCAAGAAGGGTGAGAAGGTCCACGTCGAGGTGCCGGTCATCGTCACCGGCGAGTCGTTCTCGGGCACGATCGTCACGGTGGATGTCGCGACCGTGAAGCTCGAGGTCGAGGCCACCCACATCCCCGAGCACGTCGAGGTCTCGGTGGAGGGCCTGGAGGAGGGCGCGCGCATCACCGCGGGCGATGTCACGCTGCCCAAGGGCGCCGCGCTGCTCGACGACGCCGACCTGCTGCTGCTCGCCGTCTCCGTGCCGGCCGCCGAGATCGCCGAGGGCGACGAGGAGGACGCTGCAGAGGCCGCTGCCGAGGCTCCTGCCGAGGAGGCCGCCGCGGAGTGATCCGCCGCTGATCAGAGGGGGGGACGCGAGCGATCGCGTCCCCCTCTTCACATTCGAGGGAGACGAGCATCGTGGCCACCTGGCTGATCGTCGGACTGGGCAATCCCGGGCCGCGCTATGCGGCGACCCGCCACAACGTCGGCCAGCTGGTCGTGGACGAGCTGGCCGGGCGCCGCGGCGAGCAGTTCCGCGAGCACAAGGCGGGCGCTCGGGTCGTGGAGACCTGGCTGCGCCCGGGCGGCGAGAAGCTCGTGCTGGCCAAGCTCAACTCGTTCATGAACGTCTCCGGCGCGCCGGTCGCGGCGCTCGCGCGCTTCTACTCCGTCGAGCCCGATCACCTCGTGGTGATCCACGACGAGCTCGACATCCCCTTCGACAGCATCCGGCTCAAGATCGGCGGCGGCCACGGCGGACACAACGGCGTCCGCGACATCGCACGCGCCCTCGGCACCCCGGAGTTCCTGCGGGTGCGCGCCGGGATCGGCCGTCCGCCCGGCCGTCAGGATCCCGCGGCCTGGGTGCTCGCCGCGTTCGGGTCCGCCGAGCAGCAGACCCTGCCGATCTTCCTCTCGGACGTCGCGGATGCCGTGGAGCAGCTCGTCGACGAGGGGCTGCTCGCCGCCCAGCAGCATCACCACTCGCGAGGGTGACTCGCCCTCCGGCGAATCGTGGTCAGGCGCTGCCGCCCAGCCCGTAGAGCAGCCAGACGAGGCCGATGAACACGATCGGACCGGCGATCGCCCCCACGATCGCACTGATTCCGGCCGGACGGCCACGGCGCCGCACGATCGCGACGATGCCCAGGGTCAGCGCGAGGATCCCGAGCACGGTGCCCGACCAGAACGCGATCTCCAGCCAGAGCACCAGCGTGCGCACCGGCGTCAGCGCGGACCAGACGATGCCGTCGGGGGCGGAGATCACGGTCTCGATGGGGGCTCGCTTCCCGATGCTCAGGCCGAGGATGCCGGCGGCGATCGGCGCGGCGACGGATGCCAGGCCCGCGAGCAGCAGTGCGATGAGGCCGGTGCCTCGAGACGCCGCGGCCTCGGGCGGCACCTGGTACGCGCCCGCGGACGTCGCGTAGCCGCCGACGGGTACGGTGTACGCGCCCGGCGGGGCAGCCGGTGCCTTCGGCGGAATTGGGGGCGGAAAGGCGTCAGTCACGGAACCCTCCTGATCTCGCCGGTGCGCGCTCAGACGCGTCGGAGCAGACCGACCTTGTCGTAGACGTCGGCGAGGGTCGCGTCGGCCGCCTCGTCGGCTCTGGCGGCATTCGCGGCCAGCAGCCGGTCGAGCTCGGCGGGGTCGTCGAGCAGGGCGTTCGCTCGCTCGCGCACCGGCCCGAACTCGTTCACGACGACCTCGGCGAGACCCTTCTTGAAATCGCCGTAGCCGCGCCCGGCGTACTCGTCCTCGATCGACCCGACCTGACGCCCTGTGAGCGCCGCGTAGATGGTGAGCAGGTTCGAGACGCCCGGCTTGGTCTCGCGGTCGTAGCGCACGGAGCCCTCGGTGTCGGTGACGGCGCGCATGATCTTCTTCGCCGACGTGGCCGGGTCATCCAGCAGCCACAGCACGCCGGCGTCGCTGTCGGCGGACTTCGACATCTTCGACGTCGGGTTCTGCAGATCGTAGATGCGGGCGGTGTCCTTCTGGATCACGGGCCGGGGGATCGTGAACGTCGAACCGAAGCGCTTGTTGAAGCGCTCAGCGAGGTCGCGCGTGAGCTCGACGTGCTGCTTCTGATCGTCGCCCACCGGCACGAGCTCGGTCTGGTAGAGCAGGATGTCCGCCGCCATGAGCACCGGGTACGTGAACAGTCCCACCGATGTGGCGTCGGTGCCGAAGCGTGCCGACTTGTCCTTGAACTGCGTCATCCGTCCCGCCTCGCCGAAACCGGTGATGGTGCTGAGCACCCAGGCGAGCTCGGCGTGCGCGCGCACGTGGGACTGCACGTAGAGCGTCGACTTCGACGGCTCGATGCCCGCCGCGATGTACTGCGCCGCCGTGCGGCGGGTCTTCTCGCGCAGCTCAGCAGGATCCTGCGGCACCGTGATCGCGTGCAGATCGACGACGGAGAAGAACGCGTCGAAGGAGGACTGCAGCTCACGCCACTGCAGGAGCGCCCCGATGTAGTTGCCGGCCTGGAGAGAGTCGGCGGAGGGCTGCATTCCGGAGTAGAGGCGTGGTTTCTGGGTCACTGTTCGATTCTATTGTTCAGTAGGTGTAATCGACGATCACCGGCGCGTGGTCGCTCCAGCGCTGGGCGTAGCTGGCGGCCCGCGCGACCTGATAGCCGGCGGCGCGCAGAGCGAGCGCCGGCGTGGCCAGATGGTAGTCGATGCGCCAGCCGCTGTCGTTGTCGAAGGCCTGGCCCCGCATCGACCACCAGGTGTACGGTCCGGCCACCTCGCCATGCGCCGCGCGTCCCACATCGACCCAGCCGAGTCCCGTGCCGCCGCCCTCGGCGGCGTACGGGCGGGTGTCGCTCAGCTGCCCGACCATGCCGCGGCCGGTGCCCTCCTGGCCGTGGACGGGCTCGCCTGCGGCACCGAGGAACCGATCGAAGTAGGCGCGCTCGCGAGCGAGGAACCCGGCTTTCTTCACGTTGCCCTTCCAGTTCAGGATGTCGAGGGGACGATGCCCGACGTTCAGGTCCCCGGTGACCAGTGCGAGGGCGCCGTCGGCGCCGAGCTGCGCCATGCGCTCGCCCATCGCATCGAGGAACTTCCACTTCTCGAGCTGCTTGGGCGTGTCGGCCTCGCCGGAGTGCACGTACGCGCTCACCACGGTCAGGGGCGCCCCGTCCAGGTCGAAGTCCGCCTCCAGCCAGCGACCGGCGGAATCGAACTCCTCGGGCCCGAACGCCGTGCGCGATGCCTGTGCCGGCACCCGGCTGAGGACCGCCACACCGGCACGGCCCTTCGCCGTCGCCGCATCGTGCAGCCTGTGCCACCCCGGGAACGCGTCCTCGAGGTGCTCGTCCTGCGCGCGGACCTCCTGCAGGGTCAGGATGTCGACGTCCGCGGCATTCAGCCAGCCGTGCATGCCGTTGCGCACCGCCGCGCGGATCCCGTTGACGTTGACAGAGGCGATACGCAGATGGGGCATGTCTCCAGCCTAATGACCAGCGCCGACACTCCCCGCCCGCGGTGCCGGTGGCCGCAGCTCGCCGCGATCGGTGGCGCGCACCGCGATCCACGTCGCCGACAGCAGGACCACAGCGGCCACCAGGCGGCACCACAGCAGCAGCGCCACCATGACCGCGAACGTCGCCAGCAGCGGGTTGCCGGGGGAGCGGGCGAAGATCAGTCCGATGCCGAGCTGAAGCATCGTCACCGTGGCGCCCCCGACCAGCGCGCCCGGCCAGATGGTCCGCCAGGGCAGAGTCGTGCCGATGAGGAAGTGCACCAGCAGGGCGATGGCCGTGGTGTCGATCGCGATGATGACGATCACCGAGCCAGCCGACACGATGCTGCGGATCGATCCGCTGGGAAGATCCCACCCCGCCAGCTCCACGAGCCGGGTCAGCGCCCACACGCCGAAGAGGCTGAGCAGCGCACCCAGCAGCAGCGAGGCGGCGAAGCCGAGTGCGCCGAGCGCATCGCGCAGCTTGAGCAGCACGAAGCCGGGCTGCGCAGGCGGCAGACCGAAGATGTCGCGGACGGCCCGCCGCGTGAAGGTCACCGCGCCGGTGGCGGTCCAGATGGCGACGGCGACGGCGATCAGACCGGTGGTGGTGAACGCCGCGCCCGCCTGACCGACGATCTGCTGCACCTCATCCGGGTCGGCGATGCCGTGCTCGCTGATGATGCCGGGCAGGTAGCTGTTGGCGGCCCGGATGAGCGCCTGCACGGCAGAGGTGCTGCCTCCCAGCCACACGCCCGCCGAGGCGAAGGCGACGTAGAGCAGGGCGAACAGCGCGAACACTCCCTGGTACGCCATGCCCGCCGAGAGCAGGGTGCCGTTGCGCTGCAGGAACCGGCGCCAGACGCGCACCGGGAACAGGGCGGCGGCGCGCCGCACCAGAACGGCGGCGCGCCCGGCTGAATCACTCAGTCGGGCGCGCATGCGGTGCTCGGATCGTTCAGCGCCCGCCGCGCAGCACGGCCTGCTTGACCTCGGCGATCGCCTTGGTGACCTCGATGCCTCGAGGGCACGCCTCGGTGCAGTTGAAGGTGGTGCGGCAGCGCCACACGCCCTCCTTGTCGTTGAGGATGTCCAGGCGCACATCGGCGGCGTCGTCACGCGAGTCGAAGATGAAGCGGTGCGCGTTGACGATCGCGGCCGGGCCGAAGTACTGGCCGTCGGTCCAGAACACCGGGCAGGACGAGGTGCAGGCCGCGCACAGGATGCACTTGGTCGTGTCGTCGAAGATCTCGCGGTCGGCGATCGACTGGATGCGCTCCTTGTCCTTCGGGGGAGCGGAGTTGGCGATCAGGAACGGCTGCACCTCGCGGTAGGAGGCGAAGAACGGCTCCATGTCGACGATGAGGTCCTTCTCCAGCGGCAGCCCCTTGATCGCCTCGACGTAGATCGGCTTGGAGATGTCCAGGTCCTTGATCAGCGTCTTGCACGCCAGGCGGTTGCGGCCGTTGATGCGCATGGCGTCCGACCCGCACACGCCGTGCGCGCAGGAGCGGCGGAAGGCCAGCGACCCGTCGACCTCCCACTTGATCTTGTGCAGTGCGTCCAGCACGCGGTCGGTCGCGTACAGCTCGACGTCGTAGTCCACCCAGTGCGGCTCGGCATCCTTCTCGGGATCGAAGCGGCGCACGATGAACGTGACGAGGAACGACTGCACACCCGAATCGTTGACCGGAGCCTCTGCGACGGCGTTCGACATGCTCAGTACTTCCTCTCCAGCGGCGGGTACTTCAACTCGCCCTTGTCGTCCTTGGTGAACACCACGGGCTTCCAGTCCAGCCTGATGTGGTCGGTGGCGTCCGAGGAGTGCGGGTCGCCGACGAGGTACGCCATCGTGTGCACCATGTAGTTCTCGTCGTCGCGCTTGGGGTAGTCGTCGCGCATGTGCCCGCCGCGGCTCTCCTTGCGGTTGCGGGCGGCGTACACGACGACCTCGGCGATGTCGAGCAGGAAGCCCAGCTCGACGGCCTCGAGCAGATCAGTGTTGAACCGCTTGCCCTTGTCGTCGACGTGGATGTTCTTGTAGCGCTCGCGCAGCTCCTCGATCACGCCGAGCACGTGGGTCAGCGACTCGTCGGTGCGGAACACCTGCGCGCCCTTGTCCATCTCGTCCTGCAGCTTCTTGCGCAGCACGGCGATGCGCTCGGTGCCCTGGTTGCTGCGCAGGCCCTCGACCATGTCCCGCACGAAGTCGGCGGGGCTGTCGGGAAGCGGCACGAACTCGGCGCTCCTGACGTACTCCACGGCGTTGCGGCCGGCGCGCTTGCCGAACACGTTGATGTCCAGCAGCGAGTTGGTGCCCAGGCGGTTCGAGCCATGCACCGAGACGCACGCGCACTCGCCGGCCGCGTAGAGCCCGGCCACGATCGTGTCGTTGGTCTGCAGCACCTCGGCGTTGTTGTTGGTCGGGATGCCGCCCATCGCGTAGTGCGCGGTCGGCATGACCGGCACCGGCTCGACGACGGGGTCCACGCCCAGGTAGGTGCGGGCGAACTCGGTGATGTCGGGGAGCTTGGTCTCCAGCACCTCGGCACCCAGGTGCGTGCAGTCCAGCAGCACGTAGTCTTTGTGCGGCCCGGCGCCACGGCCCTCGAGCACCTCCTGCACCATGCTGCGCGCGACGATGTCGCGAGGCGCGAGGTCCTTGATGGTGGGGGCGTAGCGCTCCATGAAGCGCTCGCCCGAGGCGTTGCGCAGGATCGCGCCCTCGCCGCGGGCGCCCTCGGTGAGGAGGATGCCGAGCCCGGCCAGTCCCGTCGGGTGGAACTGGAAGAACTCCAGGTCCTCCAGCGGCAGGCCCTTGCGCCACACGATGCCGACGCCGTCGCCGGTGAGGGTGTGGGCGTTGGAGGTGGTCTTGAAGATCTTGCCGAAGCCGCCGGTCGCGAAGATGATCGCCTTCGAATGGAAGACGTGCAGCTCGCCGGTGGCCAGGTCGTAGGCCACCACGCCGGCGACCTGCGTCGCACCCGCCTCGTCGGAGACCGTGATCAGGTCGAGCACGTAGAACTCGTTGAAGAAGTTGATGCCCAGCTTGACGCAGTTCTGGAACAGCGTCTGCAGGATCATGTGACCCGTGCGGTCGGCCGCGTAGCAGGCGCGGCGCACTGCGGCCTTGCCGTGCTCGGAGGTGTGGCCGCCGAAGCGACGCTGATCGATCTTGCCCTCGGGCGTGCGGTTGAACGGCAGACCCATGTTCTCCAGGTCGATGACCGCGTCGATGGCCTCCTTGGCCAGGATCTCCGCGGCATCCTGATCGACCAGGTAGTCCCCGCCCTTGACGGTGTCGTAGGTGTGCCACTCCCAGTTGTCGTCCTCGACGTTGGCGAGCGCCGCCGCCATGCCGCCCTGCGCCGCACCGGTGTGCGACCGGGTGGGGTACAGCTTGGTGATCACCGCTGTGCGCGCGTGCGGTCCCGCCTCGATCGCGGCCCGCATCCCGGCACCGCCGGCGCCGACGATGACGATGTCGAACTCGTGGTAGTGGATGCCATCGCGGACGACGGACTCGGAGGTCTGAGTAGTCACTGTGTGTTCTGCCTTCTCGTCTTACTTGCCCAGGGCCTGGCAGGTCTCCCACATGGCGCCGTTCTCGAGCACGCCGTTGCAGGGGTCGAATGTGAACACCACGAGGGTGCCCAGGATGATCAGGAGAGCCGCGGCCAGGCCGAGGGCCCACACCAGGGCCTTGCGCGCGCCGGCATGGGTGACGTAGTCGTTCACGATCGTGCGCATGCCGTTGGCGCCGTGGATGAGGGCGAGCCACAGCATCGCGACATCCCACCACTGCCAGAACGGCGTGGCGTACTTGCCCGCGACGAACGCGAAGTCGATGGCGTGGATGCCTTCGCCGTCCATCAGGTTGATGTACAGGTGGCCGAAGATCAGCACGATCAGGATCACGCCGGAGCCGCGCATGAACAGCCAGCCGATCTTCTCGAGGTTGGAGCGGCGGGGGCGTCGCGCGACGGATGCGGCTGCGGGGGCGGCGGTCTGGGTGGACATCAGTGGGACCCTCCGAACGCGAGCATCAGGTGGCGGGCGGCGAAGCCGCCGACGAGCACGACCCACACCCCGATCACGATCCAGAAGAGCTGGCGCTGGTACTTCGCGCCCTTGGACCAGAAGTCGACCAGGATGATGCGCAGCCCGTTCATCGCGTGGAACACGATGCCCGCGACGAGGACGATCTCGCCGAAGGTCATGATCGGCAGCTTGTACGTGCCGATCACGGCGTCGTAGGCCTCGGGCGAGACGCGGATGAGCGCGGTGTCGAGCACGTGCACGAGCAGGAAGAAGAAGATGGCGACGCCGGTGATGCGGTGCAGCACCCAGGACCACATCCCCTCGCGGCCCCGGTAGAGGGTTCCGCGTGGCGACTTCGAGGTGGTCTCCGATATCGACGGTGTCAAGCGCGTGCTCGTGGACACGTCGTCCTCCCTGCTCGATCGTGACGTCGGGTCCGTGCATCCGGGCACGCCCGACCTCCCCCATCCTATTCCTGTCAGAACGCTGGGTGCGACGAAGGGGACCCTTAGCGCGCCGTCACCCGGTGGTCGCGGGCGGGCACCGATAGGTTGGGTCCATGGGGAGAATCGATGACTTCTACGCAGTGATCCCGGCGGGTGGCATCGGCAGTCGGCTGTGGCCGCTGTCGCGCGCGGACGCGCCGAAGTTCCTGCACGACCTGACCGGCTCGGGCCACTCGCTGCTGCGCGACACCTGGGACCGGCTCGCGCCCCTCGCAGGGCCCGAGCGGATCGCGGTCGTGACCGGGCGCGCGCACCGTGCGGCCGTCGAGGATCAGCTCCCCGGCATCCCGGATGCGAATGTCTTCCTGGAATCCGAGCCCCGCGAGTCGGCGGCGGCCATCGGGCTCGCCGCGGCTGTGCTGCACCGCCGGGATCCGGACGTGATCATCGGCTCGTTCAGCGCCGATCACGTCATCCGCGGGACCCAGGTCTTCGAATGGGCGGTGCAGCAGGCCGTGCAGGTGGCGCGGCAGGGGTACATCGTCACCATCGGCATCCCGCCCACCGAGCCCTCCGTCGGGTTCGGCTACATCAAGCGGGCCGGGGAGATCGTGGTCGAGGGGGCTCCGGAGGCCACTCTGGTGGAGCGCTTCGTGGAGAAGCCGGACCTCGCCACCGCGAAGGAGTACATCGCCGATCGCGACTACCTGTGGAACGCGGGCATGTTCATCTCCAGGGCGAGCGTGCTGCTGGACGAGCTCGCCGCGAACGAGCCCGAGCTGCACGCCGGGCTGCTGGAGCTGGCGGAGGCGTGGGACGACCGAGATCGTCGCGGGCCCGCCGTGGACCGCCTCTGGCCGCGGCTGAAGAAGATCGCCATCGACTACGCGGTCGCCGAGCCGGCCGCCGCGCGCGGTCGCCTCGCGGTGATCCCCGGGCACTTCGACTGGGACGACGTGGGCGACTTCGCCTCGCTCACCAAGCTCATCACGCATGGCCGCAAGAACGACCTGGCCGTACTCGGTCCGAAGGCCCGGGTGCTCTCGGACGCCGCCAGCGGCATCCTGGTCAGTCAGACCTCCCGGGTGATCAGCCTGGTCGGCGTCGAGGACATCGTCGTGGTCGACACCGAGGACGCGCTGCTGGTCACCACGGTCGAGCACGCGCAGCGCGTGAAGGGCGTCGTGGAGTCGCTCAAGCTGACCGGACGCGGTGACGTGCTGTGAGCCCGGTCGTAGGCGTCAGCCAAGCGCGATGCCCGGTTCGCATTGCGGAATTGTAACCATTCGCCAGCGCCGGGTGCCCGAGCGTGCGCAGGAACGTAACCGTGGGTAACTTGGATCGACCCGCGATATCCGCGGCAACGATCTCATGGGGAGGCAACAGTGCCCATCTCTACATCCAAGAAGATGCTCGGTGCGACCCTCGCAGCCGGCGTCATCCTCGCACTCGCCGGCTGCGGCCAGGCGCCCACGACCGAGAAGCCGGGCAGTGACGGCGGCGACAAGCCGGCGGCCGACTTCCAGACCTGCATCGTCTCGGACCAGGGCGGCTTCGACGACAAGTCGTTCAACCAGCTGTCCTTCGAGGGTGCGGAGAAGGCCGCCGACGAGATCGGCGTGAAGCTCAAGGAGGCGCAGTCCAACGCCGAGACCGAGTACGCGCCGAACGTCGAGAACATGGTCTCCGAGGGCTGCAACGCCATCGTGACCGTCGGCTTCGCGCTCTCGGCCGCGACGGTGGATGCCGCCAACGCGAACCCCGACACCGACTTCATCCTGATCGATGACGCCGGTGGCGACGCCAAGCCCGACAACGTCAAGCCGCTGCTCTACAACACGGCCGAGGCCGCGTTCATGGCGGGCTACCTGTCGGCCGGCTACTCCAAGACCGGCAAGGTCGGCACCTTCGGCGGCATGGAGTTCCCGACCGTGACGATCTTCATGGACGGCTTCAAGCAGGGCGTCGACTACTTCAACAAGGAGAACGGCAAGAGCGTCGCCGTGGTCGGCTGGGACGGCAAGACCGGTTCGTTCACGGGCGGATTCGAGGCCAACCAGGATGCCAAGACGGTAGCGACCAACATCATCGACCAGGGCGTGGACGTGCTCCTGCCCGTCGGCGGTCCGATCTACCAGTCCGGTCTGCAGGCCATCAAGGACTCCGGCAAGGACATCGCTCTGATCGGCGCTGACGCCGACCTGTTCAACACCGACCCGACCACGGCCGACTACGTGCTGACCTCGGTGCTCAAGGAGATGGACAAGTCGACCTACGAGGCCGTCAAGTCCGCTGCGGACGGCGAGTTCACCGGCGAGCCGTACATCGGCACGCTCGAGAACGGCGGCGTCGGAATCGCGCCGCTGCACAACTTCGAGGGCAAGGTCGACGGCGAGCTCGTCAAGAAGGTCGACCAGATCAAGCAGGACATCATCGACGGCAAGATCACCGTCACGTCCTACCTCGACTGAGGATGAACCGCAGCGGGGAGGCCGGCGCTCGGCCTCCCCGCTGTCGTCTGCCCGGGCGACCCTCGGCCCAGACGACGCGTCACGAATAGGATCGAACACATGAAGCTCGAGCTGCGCGGCATAACGAAGAGGTTCGGCGCACTGACGGCCAACGATCACATCGATCTGGTCGTGAACCCGGGGGAGATCCACTCCCTGCTGGGTGAGAACGGCGCCGGCAAGTCCACGCTGATGAACGTGCTGTACGGGCTGTACCAGGCCGATGAGGGGCAGATCCTCATCGATGACGTGGTGCAGCACTTCGACGGCCCCGGCGACGCGATGAACGCGGGGATCGGCATGGTCCATCAGCACTTCATGCTGGTGCCGGTCTTCACCGTCGCGGAGAACGTGATGCTGGGCCACGAGAAGACCTCCTTCGGCGGCAGGCTCGATCTGGCCGCCGCTCGACGTCAGGTCACCGAGATCTCCGAGCGCTTCGGATTCGACGTCGATCCGGATGCCGTGGTCGAGGATCTCCCGGTCGGCGTGCAGCAGCGCGTCGAGATCATCAAGGCGCTCTCGCGCGACGCGAACATCCTCGTCTTCGACGAGCCGACCGCCGTGCTGACCCCGCAGGAGACCGACGAGCTGATGGCGACGATGCGCCGGCTCAAGGAGCAGGGCACCGCGATCGTCTTCATCACCCACAAGCTGCGCGAAGTGCGCGAGGTGGCGGACCGGATCACCGTGATCCGACTGGGCAAGGTCGTCGGCGAAGCAGAGCCGACCGCGTCGAACACCGAACTCGCCTCGCTGATGGTCGGTCGCGCCGTCGAGCTGACCGTGAGCAAGGGCACGCCGCAGTACACCGGCAACGCCGTGGTCGTCGATGGGCTCACCGTGACCGACGCCACCGGCACCGTGCTCGTCGACGACGCGTCGTTCGAGGTGCGAGGCGGCGAGGTACTCGCCATCGCCGGTGTGCAGGGCAACGGCCAGACCGAGCTCACGGAGGCCCTGATGGGGCTGCAGGACCGCGTGCGCGGCAGCATCCGCCTCAACGGGCAGGAGCTCGTCGGCCGCAGCGTGCGGCACATCCTCGACGCGGGCGTCGGCTTCGTCCCGGAGGATCGCGGCGTGGACGGCCTGGTGAAGGAGTTCTCGATCGCCGAGAACCTCATGCTGGACCGCTCCAACGGCGCCCCGTTCGTGAAGGCGGGTGCGCTGCAGCTGGGCGTGCTGGACCGGTTCGCGCGCGAGAAGATCACCGAGTTCGACATCCGCACTCAGGGGCCGTCGCAGCCCGCAGGACGGCTGTCCGGCGGCAACCAGCAGAAGGTGGTGCTGGCCCGGGAGCTCAGCCGCGACCTGTCGCTGTTCGTCGCCGCACAGCCCACCCGCGGCGTCGACGTCGGCTCGATCGAGTTCATCCACAAGAGGATCATCGAGACCCGCGACGCAGGCGTGCCGGTGATCGTGATCTCGACGGAGCTCGACGAGGTCACCGCCCTCGCCGACCGGATCCTGGTGATGTACCGCGGCAGGATCGTCGGCATCGTGCCCGGCGACACCCCGCGCGAGCAGCTCGGGCTGATGATGGCCGGCGTCGTGAGCGAGGCCGGCACCGTGAATGAAGGAGCGCAGGCATGACCGCCGCCCAGACGCAGGCGCCGGTTCCCCCGGTGCCCGAGAAGACGCCGGGGCCATCGCGCTGGCGCGAGGCATGGACGCGCGTGGCATCCGGTAACGCACTGGTGTCACTTCTGGCGGTGGTGGCCGCGATCATCGTCGGATCGATCATGATCGCGCTGACCGACACCGACGTGCAGACCGCCGCCGGCTACTTCTTCCAGCGACCCGGCGACACGTTCGGCGCGATCGGCAGCGCGGTGGGCGGCGCCTATGCGGCGCTGTTCCGCGGCTCGATCTACAACTTCAACGCCGACTCGTTCGCCATCGGCATCCGTCCGTTCACGGAGACCCTCAAGTTCGCCACCCCTCTGATCGCCGCCGGACTCGGCGTGGGCCTGGCCTTCCGCGCCGGGCTGTTCAACATCGGCGGCCAGGGGCAGATGCTGATGGCCGCAGCGGCTGCCGGCTACGTCGCGACGACGTGGGACCTGCCGTTCCCGCTGCACATGCTCGCCGCGCTCGTGGCCGGCCTGATCGCCGGTGCGATCTGGGGCGGAATCGCGGGTCTGCTGAAGGCGCGCACGGGTGCGCACGAGGTGATCGTGACGATCATGCTCAATCACATCGCCTTCTACCTGCTGGCGTGGATGCTGGCGACGCAGGGCCTGCTGCAGGCGCCGGGCTCCAACAACCCGAAGACCGCGCCGATGCCAGACAGCGCAGTGCTGCCGCAGATCCTCGGGCCGATGTACAAGCTGCATCTCGGGTTCGTGTTCGCCCTGATCGCCGTCGCGGTCACCTGGTGGCTGCTGGAGCGCTCCAACCTCGGCTTCCGCTTCCGTGCGGTGGGCGAGAACCCCGCGGCAGCGCGCACCGCGGGCATCTCCGTCGGGCGGATGTACTTCCTGGTCATGGTCATCGCCGGTGCTCTGGTGGGCCTGGCCGGCGTGAGCCAGGCGCTCGGCACCGAGCCCGGTGGCTTCAGCGGCGGCATCGACGCCGGAATCGGGTTCGACGCCATCACCGTCGCGCTGCTGGGCCGCTCGCGGCCGATCGGCATCCTGTTCGCCGGGCTCCTGTTCGGCGCGTTCAAGACCGGCGGCTTCACCATGCAGGCCTCGCAGGGCGTCCCCATCGAGATCGTGCTGGTCGTGCAGTCCCTGATCGTGCTGTTCATCGCGGCTCCGCCGCTGGTGCGTGCGATGTTCGGCGTGCCGCAGCCCGGTCGGGCATCCCGCCGACAGCGGCGCGCCGCGAGGAAGGAGGTGGCGGCATGAGCGCCCAGACCCTCGAGGCCCAGCCCCGCACCATCGCCGTCGTCTCCTGGAAGACGCCGATCATCCTCGCCGTGATCACCGTCCTGGTGGCGCTGCTGCCGCTGCTCGTGCCGCGCTCCGGGGAGGCCACGTTCCGGTTCGCCGCGGGATCGGATGCCATCCGCGTTCCCGACATCGTCGTGCCCGGGACGGCGGCCGCGCTGCTGTGCGTGCTGATCGCCCTGATCGTGACCGTGATCTCGTTCGTGTGGGCCGCGCGGCGCCGCGCCACCCCGCTGTGGCTGATCGCGATCTACGCGATCGCGCTGATCTTCGGCTTCCTCGCCTGGGCGGCCGCCGGCAGCACCGGGACGCTGCCGATGATCAGCCTGCTCAGCGGGGCGCTGGCGCTGGCGACGCCGCTGATCTTCGGAGCCCTGGGCGGCGTGATCGGCGAGCGCGCGGGCGTCGTGAACATCGCGATCGAGGCTCAGCTGCTGGCCGGCGCGTTCTGCGCCGCGATCGTCGCCTCCATCACGGGAACGCCGTGGGCGGGCCTGGTCGCGGCCATGGTCGCGGGTGTGCTGGTGGCGCTGGTGCTGGGCGTGTTCGCCATCACCTACTACGTGGACCAGGTCATCGTCGGCGTCGTGCTGAACGTGCTGGTCATCGGCATCACGAGCTTCCTGTTCCGTCAGGTGCTGGCGCCGAACCAGGCCACGCTGAACACGGTCGAGCCGTTCAAGCGGCTCGCCATCCCGGGTCTCAGCGAGATCCCGGTGATCGGCCCGATCCTCTTCCGTCAGACGATCGTCGTCTACCTGATGTACGTGATCGTCTTCGTGGTCTGGTACGGCATGTACCGCACCCGCTGGGGTCTGCGCATGCGCGCGGTCGGCGAGCACCCGCAGGCCGCGGACACCGTCGGCATCAACGTCGCGCGCACCCGCTACATGAACGTGCTCATCGCCGGCGCCATCGCCGGCATGGGCGGCGCGTTCTACACGCTGGTCTCGGTGCCCCGGTTCAACTCGGAGATGACCGCCGGCGCCGGCTTCATCGCCCTGGCCGCAGTGATCTTCGGGAAGTGGGATCCGATCAAGGCGACCCTGGCCGCACTGCTGTTCGGCTTCGCCACCAACCTGCAGAGCGTGCTGAGCGTGATCGGCTCGCCGGTGCCCAGCCAGTTCATGCTGATGCTGCCGTACATCGTGACGATCTTCGCCGTGGCCGGCCTGGTCGGACGCTCCCGCCCGCCGGCGGCCGACGGCGAGCCGTACATCAAGGCCTAGGCCGCAGTCAGAGGAGAGAGATGACCGACATCGACTGGGACGACCTGCGTCAGGTCGCCACCGACGCGATGAAGAGGGCGTACGCGCCGTACTCGCGGTATCGGGTGGGCGCCGCGGCGCTCGTCGACGACGGCAGGATCGTCGCGGGATGCAACGTGGAGAACGCCTCCTACGGCGTCGGGCTGTGCGCGGAGTGCGCGCTGGTCGGCGACCTGCACATGTCCGGCGGCGGGCGCCTGGTGGCGTTCGTGTGCGTGAACAACGACGGCGAGACGATCATGCCGTGCGGCCGCTGCCGCCAGCTGCTGTTCGAGCACTCGAGCCCGGAGATGCTGCTGGAGACCGTCTCGGGCATCCGCACGATCGACGAGGTGCTGCCCGACGCGTTCGGGCCGCGGGACCTGGAGGACGCCAGATGACCGCCTCCATCGAGCCGTTCGACGCCGTCGACGTCATCCGCACCAAGCGCGACGGCGGCGCGGTTGCCGAGGCGCCGCTGCGCTGGATGATCGACGCCTACACCCGCGGCTATGTGTCGGATGCCCAGATGGCGTCGTTCGCGATGGCTGTGCTGCAGCGCGGCATGGAGCGCGGCGAGATCCGCGTGATGACCGATGCGATGATCGCGACGGGGGAGCGGATGAGCTTCGCCGCCCTCGGCAAGCGCACCGTCGACAAGCACTCCACCGGTGGGGTGGGCGACAAGATCACGCTTCCGCTGGCGCCCCTGGTGGCATCCTTCGGGGTGGCCGTGCCGCAGCTGAGCGGACGGGGCCTCGGCCACACCGGCGGCACCCTCGACAAGCTCGAGTCGATCCCCGGCTGGCGCGCGGCGCTGAGCAACGAGGCGATGTTCGCCCAGATGAAGGGCGACGTGGGAGCGGTGATCTGCGCGGCGGGCTCCGGCCTCGCCCCCGCGGACAAGAAGCTGTACGCGCTGCGCGACGTCACCGGCACGGTCGAGGCGATCCCGCTGATCGCTTCGAGCATCATGTCGAAGAAGATCGCCGAGGGCACGGACGCCCTGGTGCTGGACGTGAAGTTCGGGAGCGGCGCCTTCATGCAGGACATCGACCGCGCCCGTGAGCTGGCGCGCACCATGGTGGCGCTCGGCACGGACTCCGGGGTGGCGACCACCGCGCTGCTGACGGACATGAACACGCCGCTGGGGCTCGCCATCGGCAACGCCAACGAGGTGCGCGAGTCGGTGGAGGTGCTCGCCGGCGGCGGGCCCGCCGATGTGCGCGAGCTGACTCTCGCGCTGGCCCGTGAGATGCTCGCCCTGGCGGGGCAGCCGGATGCCGACGTGGAGCGGGCCCTCGACGGCGGCCGCGCCATGGATTCCTGGAAGGCGATGATCCGCGCGCAGGACGGGGACCCCGACGCGGCGCTGCCCACCGCGCGGGAGACCCATGTGGTGCGTGCCGCCGTCGACGGCGTCGTGACCCGGATGGACGCGCTGCCCTTCGGGATCGCCGCCTGGCGTCTGGGCGCGGGGCGCGCCCGCGCGGAGGACCCGGTGATCCATGCCGCCGGCATCGATCTGGCCGTCAAGCCCGGCGACCGCGTGACGGCGGGGCAGACGCTGTTCACGCTCTCGGCCGACGACGACGCCCGCTTCGCCCGCGCGCTGCAGGCGCTCGACGGCGCCTACGAGGTCGGCCAGACGGCCCCCGCCTCGCAGCCCATCGTGCGCGAGCGCATCACCGCCTGACCCCCACGGAGAGACTTCGATGACCATCGACCAGAACGGCGATCTGACGGTGCAGGGCCGGTCCCTGCGGGCGCTGCCGAAGGTGTCGCTGCACGACCACCTCGACGGGGGCGTGCGCATCGGCACCATCCTCGGGCTCGCGGACGAGGCGGGGGTCGCGGCTCCCGCGACCGACGCCAAGGGCCTGCGGCGCTGGTTCGACCAGCAGTGCGGCACGGGCTCGCTGCCCCAGTACCTGAAGACCTTCGACCTGGTCACCTCGGTGCTGCAGACCGAGCGCGCGCTGACCCGCGTCGCCCGGGAGTTCGTCGCCGACCTCGCCGCGGACGGCGTCGTGTACGGCGAGGTGCGCTGGGCCCCGGAGCAGCACCTGGCAGGCGGTCTGAGCCTGGACGCCGCCGTGCAGGCGGTGCAGGCCGGCATCGAGCAGGGCGAGGACGACGCGGATGCCGCAGGCCGCAGCATCCGCGTCGGTCAGATCCTCTCCGCCATGCGGCAGGAGGGGCGGACCCGCGAGATCGCCGAGCTGGCGGTGCGCTTCCGCGAGCGCGGCGTCGTCGCCTTCGACATCGCCGGTCCCGAGGACGGGTTCCCCGCGTCGCGTCACCGCGAGGCCTTCGACTACCTGGCATCCGAGTTCATGCCGGTCACGGTGCACGCCGGTGAGGCGGCGGGCCCCGGCTCCATCCGCTCGGCGCTCATCGACGGGCGTGCGCTGCGGCTGGGCCACGGAGTGCGCATCGCAGAGGACCTGCAGATCGTCGAGCGCGAGGGCGACGACGTGCAGGTGCAGTTCGGCGATCTGGCGCGCTGGGTGCGCGACCGCGAGATCCCGCTGGAGCTCTCGCCGTCGTCCAACCTGCAGACCGGCGCGATCGCGCCGTGGGGCGACGAGTTCGCCGACCACCCCTTCGACCTGCTGTACCAGCTGGGCTTCTCCGTGACCGTCAACACCGACAACCGCACGATGAGCGGCACGTCGCTCACCCGCGAGCTGGCGCTCCTCGTCGACGCGTTCGACTACGACCTGGACGACCTGGAGGAGTTCCAGTTCAACGCCGCGTCCGCCGCGTTCCTTCCGGTCGAGGAGCGCGAGGAGCTGGTGGAGATGATCGGCGAGGGCTTCGAGCGGTGAGCGCGGCATGAGCTCCGTCTTCATCGCCGGCCCCGCCTCCTGGAACCGGCTGGTCGTGCTGGACCGGCTGCCCGAGCCCGTGCCGCACATGCAGTTCGCCGAGGACTCCTGGGAGACCCTCGGCGGCACGAGTGCGGGCAAGGCGCTCAGCCTCACGGCGCTCGGGCGCGAGACGCTGCTGTACGCCGTCACGGCGGAGGATGAGCCGGGGCGTCGCGTGCGGGAGGCACTGGAGCGGGCCGGTGTCGCGACGCGCTGGGCGGAGTCGCCGACCACCGAGCGGCATCTGAACCTGATGACCAGGACGGGGGAGCGGGTCTCGCTCTATCTGTCCGGCGCCGCTGCGACCGACGGCGCCGGGGACGCCGCGATCGAGATCGAGATGGCCGCCGCCGAGGCGATCATCCTGGACCTCGCCGCGGAGCCGCTGCGCCTCCTTCCTCTCGCGCAGCGCACCGGCCGCCCGATCTGGGTGGACGTGCACGACTACGACGGCGAGGCGGAGTTCCACCGCCCGTTCCTCGCGGCGGCCGATGCGGTGTTCTGCAACGCCGACCGCCTGGAAGATCCCGTCGCCTTCCTGCGGTCGCGCATCGGCGCAGGAGCGACGCTCGCGGTCTGCACGCTCGGCGCGGAGGGCGCCGTCGCGGTCGATGCCGCAGGCGAGGTCCATCGGGTCGCGGCGGTGCCCGTCGAGGTCGTCGACACCAACGGCGCCGGTGACGCGTTCCTCGCCGGTGTGCTGGATGCCGTGCTGCACGGCGCGGCGGTGCCCGACGCCCTCGCGGCCGGAGCCCGCTCGGCATCCGCCGTGCTGCGCTCCCGCCACCTGCATCCGCTGCTGGACCCGATCCTGGCCTGAACCCGGGCTCCCGCGTCAGCGCGCGACGCCGGGATGTGTGCGCAGATACTCCTCGAACGCCTCCCGCGAGGTGCGGGCAGGCGTGTAGCCGAACTCCTGCTTCAGGCGCCGATTCGCCAGCACCGGCCGGTGGCGCAGGAAGCGCACCTTCTCCGGACCGTGCTCGGTCAGCCGGAGGGCGTGCCCGACCGCGAGCGCGGCACCCAGCACCCAGGCGGGGACGCTCAGCATCCGCTTTCCGAGTCGCGCGGCGATCTCCGGCACCGTCATGCGGCCGTCGCCGGCGACGTTGAAGACACCGGCCGGGCCGTCGGTCGCGGCTCGCACCATGGCGCCCGCGACGTCGTCGACCCACACGAACACGAAGGGCGAGTCGGAGCCGGCCACGCGCAGCAGCCGCCTGCCGTCCCACAGCGCGGTGATCTGGTTGCGCACGGTGGGACCGAGGATCGTCCCGATCCGGAAGATCACCTGCTCGAGCTCCGGATGCTCGGCCCGCGCTCCCGCGAGCATCTCCTCCACGATCCGCTTGTGCCGCGAGTAGGGGAACTCGTCGTTGCCGCGAACGGGGTCGCCCTCGTCGAGCCACTCGGGATTGTCTGCGTGATACCCGTAGGCCGCGCCCGAGCTGGAGACCACGAGGCGGCGCACGCCGGCGTCGAGGCAGGCATCCAGCACGTTCCGGCTGCCGTCGACGTCGACGCGGTACTCCAGGGCGACGTCGCGCCCCGGGTTCACGATGGCGGCCAGGTGCACGACCGTGTCGATGCGGTGCCGTCGCAGCACGGGCGCGATGCCCGCGGCATCCGTCACGTCGACGCGCTCGGAGACCACCCCGGGAACGGCGGAGTCGCGCAGGTCGCCGCTGACGACGACCTCCACCGACGGATGCTCTGCGAGCAGCGCCGTGACATGCGAGCCGAGGAATCCGGAGCCGCCGGTGACCAGCACCCGGCTCACGCGGCGGCCGCCTCAGCGGCGTCCGGCTCCGTGGCGCGGCGGGAGGCGTCTCCGCGCGCCGAACCGGTGCGGCGCTTGGTGCGCATCGCCCAGAGCCCGGCCAGCGCGAGCCCGGCGATGATGTCCCAAACGCCCCACCAGCCGGCCACCACGGCCATGCCGCCGAGCCCGTTGAAGAACGCGAAGATCAGGCCCAGACCGAGCCCGGAGTTGCGGATGCCGACCTCGAAGGTCATGGCCTTGCGCTCCGGCGTGCCGAGGCCCCCGACCGCGGCGGTGGAGTAGCCGATCGCCAGCGCCACCGCATCATGGATCGCGACCACCACCAGCACCGCTCCGATCACGCTGAGGAACACCGCCCAGTTGCCCGCCAGGGCGCCGACGATGAACCCGACCAGGGCGAGCAGGCTGAACCATCGCACGAACGGTTGCACGCGCCGCGCGAAGCGGGGGAGGCGGACGCGCAGCAGCAGGCCGGCCGCGAACGGCAGGCCGATGATCAGCACGATCTCCAGCAGCATCTTCCAAGGATCCAGCGCCACCGCATGCAACAGCACACGGCCGGTGGGGTGCAGCGATCCCCAGAACGCGATACTCAGGGGCATGGCGAAGATGTAGAGCAGGTTGCCGACCGCCGTCATCGAGACCGACAGCGCCACGTTCCCGCCGGAGCGGTGCGTGAGCACCTGCGAGATGTTGCCGGGCGGGCAGCAGGCCACCAGGATCATGCCGAGCGCCATCGACGCGCTCACCGGCAGGATCAGCGTCAGCCCGAAGGTGACCGCAGGCAGCACCAGCAGCTGCGCGAGGATCGCGATCACGAACGGCCGCGGATGCCGCAGGACGACCTTGAAATCGCCGGGCTTCGTGTCCAGGGCGATGCCGAACATGATCAGCCCGAGCACGACGTTCAGGATCATCAGCGTGCCGGGGGTGAAATTGAGGGTGAGCTGGTCGAAGTCCATCACGCCTCCAGGCTGCGGGTGGCGGCGCGCACCGCGGAGCGGTAGGCGTCCTTGTTGACGTAGTACGACATCCTGTCCAGGCCCAGGTAGTGGTAGCCGCCGGTGGTGTCCGGCCAGGGGCTCTTCGCGACGCGGGCACGGAACGCCGCGGCCCTCGCATCGTCGGCCGCGAGATAGGCGGCCAGCATCTTCGCCTGCTCGAACCGGCCCTGCCAGCCGAGTCCGGATGCCTCGACCATGCCCATCACGAAGAGTCCGTTGAACGAGGGAGGGAACACGTTCAGGAACAGGCTCGGCGACGCTCGATCCCAGTGCAGGTGCTCCCGGTCCACGAACGGGTAGTCCAGCGTGTAGCCAGTGGCGAGCAGGATCAGGTCGTACTGGTCGGAGGATCCGTCCCGGAAGCGCACGGCGCTTCCGTCGAATCGGTCGACGTCGGCGCGGATGCGCAGGTCGCCCTGACCCAGGTGGTTCAGCACCAGCGTGTTCACGATCGGGTGCGACTCGTAGATGCGGTAGTCGGGCTTCGGGAATCCGAAGCGCACCGGGTCGCCGGTGAAGGCCCGCAGCACGCGCGTGTCGATGAACTGCTTCAGGCGCGCCGGCAGGGGGCGCCCCTGGTTGAGGGTATCGCTGGGCCTGCCGAAGATGTACCGCGGCACGAAGTAGTAGCCGCGGCGCACGCTCATCTCGACGGATGCCGCATGGTGGACGGCATCGACGGCGATGTCGCAGCCGGAGTTCCCCGCGCCGATGATGAGCACCCGCCTGCCGGCCAGTTGTCGCGGGTGCTTGTAGTCGCTGGTGTGCATGATCTCGCCCGCGAACGCACCCGCGAAGGAGGGCCGGTTCGGCTCGGCGAGCGTCCCGTTGGCGAGGATGACGCCGTCGTACCGTCGCGGCTCCGTGCCCTCGGCGGACAGCATCCAGCCGCCCGCGTCGGCGGGCTCGACACGGGTGACCGCGCTGTCGAAACGGAACAGCTCGCGCAGCCCGAATGCGTCGGCGAAGGAGTCGAAGTAGGCCTTGAGCGCCCGGTGGCCGGGGTAGTCGACTTGCGACTCCATCGGGAACTCGGAGAACTGGGTGGTGGTGCGCGACGAGATCAAGTGCGCCGACTCGTACATGGTGCTGCGCGGGTTGTCGATATCCCACAGCCCGCCGACGCCGGAGGATGCCTCATAGCCATCGACGGGGATCCCGTGCTGCTGCAGCGCGCGTGCGGCGGACAGGCCGGAGGGTCCGGCGCCGATCACGGCGTATCGCGTCATTTCACTCCCGCACGGCACTGTGCTCGATCGATGGTCCCCCCGGGTCGTCTCGATCGTAGCCGGTGCGAGCGCACTTCGCGGAACCGGGGCTCACCCCAGGAGGGACGCAGTCGCACGGGTGAGGATCACCAGCGTGCCGGCCCAGGCGCACAGCAGCATCACCCTGCGGGCCAGCGTCTGCGGCACGCGGCGTGCAGCGAAAGCCCCCAGCACCATGCCGCCCGCCGTGCAGAGCGCGAGCACGGCCAGTTCGGGCAACGGAGTGTGCGGCAGACCCCGCAGCGCCACCGACACCGTCCCGTAGCCGAGGAACACGATCTGCGCGCTCGCCGCGAAACGCCGCTGCGGCCAGTCGTCGCCGAGCGCGAAGGATGCCAGTGCCGGGCCGGACAGCCCGCTCGATGCGTGCATGAATCCGGCCAGTGCACCGGCGCCGATCGCGCCGGGGCGGCCGCGCACGTGCCGCGCGATGCGGCCGAGTCGCTGCGCGCTGAGAGCGAGGACTCCCATCGCGCCGATGAGGAACAGCAGGGCGGTCTGGGGCAGCGCGGCCGCAGTGAGAGCGCCGAGCGGAGCAGCTGCGAGGCCGGCGGCCAGCAGCCACAGCGTGCGCGGCCAGTCGACGTCGCGCCACGCGCTGGGGACGGCGAACAGCGAGGCGATGATCGCGAGAAGCACCGCCACGGTGACGCCCTGCACGGGGCCGTAGGCGATGACGATGGGTCCGATCAGCACCAGCACGAAGGCGAGGCCTGTGACGCGCTGTACGACAGCGGCGATCACCGTCGCGATGGCAATGAGAACGAGCATGCGGCCCCCGGGGCGCCGTCGGTCTGGCGCCCCCAGCGAGCCTAGACGCCCCCAGCGAGCCTGAATGCTCCAACGGGCCCGGGTACTGTCAACTCCGATGGTCTGCGGACACCTCGGCGGCGCGAGCGGCGAAGAGCGCGCGGACGGTCGGGAGGAGCGGATGCCCGGCATCCAGCCCGGTGACTTCGGTGGCCAGCTGCGCGGCCTCCTCCTCCCGCAGGCGCCGCTGCAGCTGGACGGATTGCTCGTCCGCCGGATCGTCGAAGGCGAGCGCGGCGCCGACCGCGACCAGCAGTGCGTCTGCGCTCAGGCCGCTCTCGACCGCCTCGGCCGCCGGTCCGATGAACCGCTCGTGCCTGGATAGCTTGCGCAACGGCTGGCGTCCGACTCGCCACACCGTGTCAGGCAGAGCGGGATTCGCGAAGCGGCGCAGGATCGTGGCGCGGTACTCGGCCAGCTCCTCCGGGGGCAGGCCGTGCTTCAGCGCCAGCAGTGCCGAGGTCTCCTGCAGGGCGGCTGCCACGGCCTCGGCGATTCCGGGGTCCGCCAGCGCATCCGAGATCCGCTCGATCCCCGCCTGTGCCCCCAGGTAGGCCGTCGCGGCATGCCCCGTGTTCACCGTGAACAGCTTGCGCTCGATGTAGGGCGCCAGGTCGTCCACGAAGTGCGCACCCGGGATGCTCGGCACGTTCTCGCCGAACGGCCTGCGCTCGATCGCCCACTCGAAGAACGGCTCGACCGTGACGTCGATGCCGCCTCCTTCGGGCTGACCGGGCACGATGCGGTCCACGGCGGTGTTGGCGAACACCGCCCGGCCGGCGAGGGCTCCCCACTCCTCGCCGGCACGGGCGACGATCTCGTCGCGAAGCAGGTCGGTGGCGCCGATCGCGTTCTCGCACGCCATGACCTGCAGCGGCGCGGCCGCCGGGTCCCGCCGGCGCAGCGCGGCGACGATCGGCGCGGCGACGAAGCGCAGCACCGTGGGCCCGACCGCGGTGCTCACCACCTCGGCATCCGCGATCTCGGCGATGAGGCCCTCCGGGTCCTCGGCGCTGTTGATCGCGCGGAAGCCGGTGACCACCGTGTCGGAGCCGCCGTCGCCCACCTCGTGCACCGTGTAGCTGTCGGCCGCGTTGATCGCGTCGACCAGCCCGGCCGCGACGTCGGAGAACACCAGTTCGTAGCCGCCCTGGTGCAGCAGCAATCCGACGAAGCCGCGGCCGATGTTGCCGGCGCCGAAGTGGACCGCTTTCATGCCTCGTTCACCGCCGACAGCAGCTGGAACAGCTCCTCGGGCGTGGCGGCGGCGTTCAGCCGTGCCACGTCGTTCTCGTCGGAGAACAGTTCGGCGATCTGCGACAGGATCTGCAGGTGATCGCCGTCCTTGCCCGCGATGCCGATCACGAACGTGGCGCGATCGCCGTCCCAGTCCACGCCGCCGTCGTAGCGGACCACGCTCAGCGCCGAGCCGAGCACGGCATCCTTCGCATCGTTGGTGCCGTGCGGGATGGCCAGGCCGTTGCCCATGAACGTGGACACCGTTTGTTCGCGGTCCTGCATGGCCTGCAGGTAGTCGGGCGTGACGGCGCCTGCCGCCACGAGAGCGTCCGCGGCCTCCTTCAGCGCCTCGTCACGCGTGGCGGATCCGGAGTGGATGCGCACCCGGTCGGGGGTGAGGATGCCGGATGCCGCCGGCGCGGCCTGCGCCTCGGGAGCCGTGGCCGGCTGATCACCGGCCTCCTCTGTCTGCTGCGACCGCACCAGCTCGACGACCTCGTCATACTTCGGCGAGTTCATGAAGTTGTCGACGGAGACGTGCATCGAGTCCGGCGACTTGGCCCTGGCCCGATCGGTGAGCTGCTGCTGGGTGATCACCAGATCGGCGGTGCCGTCGAGGTTGGCGATCGCCTGGTTGACAACGGTCACCCCGGTGATTCCGGCCTGCTTGATCTTGTTGCGCAGCACGCTCGCTCCCATGGCGGAGGAGCCCATGCCCGCGTCGCACGCGAACACGATGCTCTCCACGTGCCGGGTGAGCGTCGCGGTTCCGGCGCCGCCCAGGGTGCCCAGCACACTGGACTTCTTGCCCTTGTTGGCCTCGGTCTGCGCGATGGCGGCGGTGAAGGCGGCATCCCCGCCCTCGGCGGCGAGGTCGCGTCGACGGCTGGCAAGCAGGATCGGCATGCATACGACGAAAGTCACCGCGGCTGCGAGG
Source organism: Microbacterium sp. ARD32 (assembly GCF_031844385.1). Classification (NCBI taxonomy): domain Bacteria; kingdom Bacillati; phylum Actinomycetota; class Actinomycetes; order Micrococcales; family Microbacteriaceae; genus Microbacterium; species Microbacterium sp. ARD32. Next base: position 98,428 of record NZ_JAUZVD010000004.1, on the reverse strand, counting down.
ATCACCGACAGCAGCACGCCGAGGTGGCTTCCCGGAGCGATCTGGAACAGCACGGCGAAGATCGAGCCGGGGGCGGCGGGGGCGACCAGGCCGGACTGGAAGATCACGTTCGTCAGCACACCGGTTGCGCCACCGGCGATCAGGCCGATGATGAGGGCGGGCTTGGCCAGCACGTACGGGAAGTAGACCTCGTGGATTCCGCCGAGGAACTGGATGATGGCCGCTCCCGGCGCCGTGGCGCGAGCGGCGCCCACACCGAACACGGTGATCGCCATCAGCAGGCCCAGACCGGGGCCGGGGTTGGCCTCGATCAGGAACAGCAGGCTCTTGCCGGTCTGCGAGGACTGCTCGGAGCCCAGTGGCGTGAACACACCGTGGTTGATGGCATTGTTCAGGAACAGCACCTTCGCCGGCTCGACGATGATGCTCGCCAACGGAAGCAGGTGCGTCTCGACGAGCCAGCCCACGGCGCCACCGAGCACGTCGGTGACCCATTTCATGAGGGGGGCCAGCCAGAAGAACGCGGCCAGCGAGGCGAAGAAGGCCACGAAGCCCGCCGAGAAGTTGTCCACGAGCATCTCGAAGCCCGGCTTGATCTTGCCCTGCCAGGGCTTCTCGACCCACTTCAGGATGAGCGCGGTGAGGGGTCCTGCGATCATGGCACCCAGGAACATCACGGTGCCGTCCGCACCGATGATCACGCCGAATGCCGCGACCGCGCCGACCACGCCACCGCGGTGCCCATGCACCATGCGGCCGCCGGTGAAGGCGATCAGCAGCGGGAGCAGATAGTTGATGATCGGGCCGACCAGACCCTTGTAATCGACATCGCCGATGGTTCCTCCACCGAGGATCGCGGAGTTCGCCCAGCGCCATGCCTCGATGGGGCCGTCGTTGCCGACCCAGCCCTTGTCGATGAACAGGGCGGTGATGATGCCCCAGGCGATGAAGGCGGCGATGTTCGGCATGATCATGCCGGACAGGAATGTGCCGAATCTCTGCACGCGAACGCGGGCTCCGCCCGTGGTCGCTGCGGGTGACGTCGTCGTCATGGTGTGTTCTCTTTCTGGTATCGGGTGAGAGGGTCAGTGAGCAGATGCTGCCGCCTGGGCGGCCTCACGCGCGCCGGCGGCGTCGTCGGCGGACAGCGCGGCTTCGGCGATGCGCCGGGCGGCGTCGAGGGAGTGCGCGGCGATCGAGCGGCGCACGTCGGACAGGGCGGCGGGCGCCATCGACAGGCTCGTCGCGCCCAGGCCGACCAGCACCACCGCCAGCAGCGGATCGGCGGCGGCCTCGCCGCATATGCCGACGGGCTTGCCGGTGCGGGCGCCGGCGTCGCCGACCTCGCGCACCAGTCGCAGCACGGCCGGGTGCCAGGGATCCTGGAACGACGCCACCGAGCCGAGCAGCCGGTCGGCGGCCATCGTGTACTGGGTGAGGTCGTTGGTGCCGATGGATGCGAAGTCGGCGTGCGCGAGCACCCGGTCGGCCAGCAGCGCGCTGGCGGGAACCTCTACCATGACCCCGGCGGTCTTCAGCCCGTACTCCTTTGCCAAGGTGGTGAAGTACGCGGTCTCCTCGACGGTGGTCACCATCGGCGCCATGACCCACAGGTCCGCCGAGGTGGCGGCATCCGCCTCGGCGAGCGCGGTGAGCTGCTCGCGGAGGATGTCCTCGCTCGCGCGCAGCGCCCGAAGCCCCCGAAGACCCAGAGCCGGGTTGTCCTCGTGGGCGTCGTTGAGGAAGGCGAGCGGCTTGTCGGCGCCGGCATCCAGCATCCGCACCACGACCTTCCTGCCCGGGAACTCCTGCAGCAGCTCGATGTACGTCGCCCGCTGCTGCTCGATGGTCGGTGCCTGCGCGGCCGAGAGGAACAGGAACTCGGTGCGGAACAGGCCAACCCCCTCCGCTCCGCGCGCCACGGCGTCGGCGGCGTCGCCGGGCTTGCCGAGATTCGCGAGCAGGGCGATCGCGGTGCCGTCGGCGAGAGCCCCCGGTGCGGCGGGGGCGGAGTCCTCAGCGGCACGCGCGGCGATCCGCTCGGCCACCGAGGCGAGCTCGGCGTCCGTGGGCGCGTCGTTCACGGTGCCGGCGGCGGCATCCACGATCACCGTGGTGCCGTCGGCGAGCGAGGCGGCATCCGCGACGCCCACGACCGCGACGATCCCCTTCTCCCTGGCGAGAATCGCGGTGTGCGAGGTGGGGCCGCCGTCCGAGGTGATCAGCGCCTGCACCTGGTCCAGGTTCAGCAGCGCGGTGTCGGCTGGTGCGAGATCGCGGGCGACGAGCACGAACGGATGCCCGGGGTCGGGCACGCCGGGAGCGGCGACGCCGTTCAGCTGCGCGAGCACGCGCTGAGCGATGTCCTCCAGGTCGGCGGCGCGCTCGCCGAGATACCCGCCGACCGCCTCGAGGGTGGCGCGGAAGCCGGCGAAGGCATCGTGCACGGCCCATTCCGCGGTGCTGCCCTCGTCGATGCGGGTGTCGACCTCGTCCATCAGCGTCGGGTCCTCGGCGATCATCGCCTGCGCCTCGAGCACCTCCTGGGCCGAGCCGCCCGCGGCATCCGCGCGCTGCTGCAGGTCGGCGGCGACGGCGGCGACGGCGTCGCGCACGCGGGCGCGCTCGGCATCCGCTCCCGCGTCACTGGGCTGCTTCTCGGGTGCGGGCAGCGCCTCGGTCATCCGCACCACGGGGCCGGTGGCCGCGCCCTGGCCGATCCCCACTCCGCGCAGGGTGCTCATGCCGACTCGTCGTGATCCGTGGTGAGCACCTCGGCGAGGGTGTCGAGCACGGCCTCGGCGTTCTCGCCGTCGGCGGTGAGCACGACGTGGTCGCCGAAGTCGATGCCGAGAGCCACGACGGCAAGGATGCTGGCGGCGTTGACCGGCTTGCCGGAGTCCTTGGCGATGGTCACCGGGATGCCGGCGTCCTTCGCCTTCTGCGCGAACAGCTTCGCCGGGCGGGCGTGCAGCCCGTGCGATGATCCGACCCGGACCGTGCGGGAGGAGGAGGTCATGGTGTTTCCTTCCGGTCATGCGGCGCGACCATCGCGTCGCGGACGAACTGCAGCGTCGCGCTGCCGTCGATGTCGGTGAATGCGGTCTCGGGGAGGACGGCGACGCCGGCCCGGCCGGAGAGCGCGGAGCGGATGTCGTCGACGCGATCGGCGAGATGCGCTCCGATGAGCACCAGATCGACGCCGGGCGTGGTCATCGCCGTGCGCTCCGTGCCCGCCTCAGTGCTCCAGTCGAGGCCCGCCTCGGATGCGGAGCGCGCCAGACGGCGGGCGACGAACGTGCTGGATGCGCCGGCGCCGCACACCACGAGAATCCGCATCGATCTCCCTTTCCGCCTTCAGTGTTCCGTGGACTCACAGCGTTCTTCCAGCAGGGTTGTTTCCGCCCCCGCGGAACGCGGCCTTCCGCCCCCGACCGTCCGCGTGCTGGCATCATGGAGACCGGGGCGGGAACATCTCGGCGAGGGAGGCGGGCGGATGTCGCGGCAGCGTCAGAACCAGCTGCTCGCCGTGCTGCGGCGGGAGGACTCCTGGGTGACGGCGTCGAGTCTCGCCGATCAGCTGGGCGTGACCCCGCGCAGCATCCGCTCCTACGTCTCCGCACTGAACGGACGCACAGCGGGCGCCGTCGAGTCCGGTCCGGCCGGGTATCGCGCGGGCGCGGGCGCGGTCGCCGCCGCGGCCGCGGGCACGCCGGAGGTGGAGGGCTCGCCACGGGCACGGCTGCATCGGCTGATCCGCGCACTGGTCGACCACGCGGAGGGCATCGACGTCTACGACACCGCGCTGGCGATGCACGTGAGCGACACCACGCTGGAGAACGATCTGGTGCGGGTGCGCACGCTGCTCGAAGGCGGGAGGGTCGCGCTGGAGCGCGACCGGGATCGCGTGCGGCTGCGCGGCGACGAGCAGGCGCTGCGCCGGCTGCTCAGCCGGCTCGCGCAGGACGAGATGGATGCCGGACCGCTGCGTCCCGAGGCCCTGCAGCGCGCTCTCGCGCCCGAAGCCGTCCCCGCGGAGGCCGTGGGCCCGTTCAAGGCCGCGCTGGTGCGGGAACTGGGCGAGCTGGGCTACTACGTGAACGAGCTCGCGATCAGCGACGTGCTGCTGCACATCACGATCGCGGCGGAGCGGGTGGCGGCCGGGCGTGCGCTCGCGGTAGGGGCCGATCGCGCCACCGAGGCCGTCGCGGCCGTCGGCGCGACCATCGCGGGTCTGGCCGAGCAGCATTTCGGGGTCGCGCTGGGCGACGGCGACCGCGAGCACCTCGCCAACCTGGTGCTCACCCGCGTGGTGACGCCGGGGGAGCGGCGGCAGGTGCGCACACCGCACACCGTCGAGGCCGAGGTGGAGCACGCCGTGCGCGCCGAGATCGAGCAGGCCGCTCGCGAGTACCAGGTGGACCTGGCCGACGACGCCTTCATCGTCCGTCTCGCGCTGCACGTGCAGAACCTTCTGCGCAGGTCGCAGGAGCAGGCCTGGACGCGCAATCCGCTGACGCAGTCGCTGAAGTCGTCCTACCCGATGATCTTCGACGTGGCCGTCTCGATCGCCAGCGGCCTGCACGAGAGGCTGGGCGTGCCGCTGCAGGAGGACGAGATCGCCTACATCGCCATGCACGTCGGCGGCCGGCTGGAACGCAGCAGGGCCGCCGATGCCATTCTCACCGCCACGATCGTGTGCCCCGGCTACCGCGAGCTGCAGGAGCTGCTCCGATCCAGCGTGGACCGCTCGCTGGGCCGGCTGATCGAGGTCGTGCGCGTCGAGACCAGCGTGGATCCGGACTGGGAGGGCTTGGACACCGATCTGGTGCTGAGCACCATCCCCGCGGCGGGGCCGGACGAGCGGGTGGTGCGGATCACCCCGTTCCTGGCCGAGGCGGACATCGAGCGCGTGCAGCAGGCCGCTGCGCGGATCCGGCGTGCACGCCGGCTCAGCCGCCTCCGCGAAGAGCTGCAGCGGTACTTCTCGGCCGACACCTTCCTCGTGCCGGTTCCGGATGCCGGCGAGGAGGCGATCATCCGGATGCTGGGGGGCATGCTCCGATCCGCCGGCCTCATCGACGACGACTACATCGAGAACACGATCCTGCGTGAGCGGATGTCGTCGACCGCCTTCACCGACGCCCTGGCCGTGCCGCACGCGCTGCAGATGACCGCCCGGCGCACCGCGATCGCCATCGGGATCGCCGACGGCTCGGTGGCGTGGGGCGGCGGCCGCGTGCAGGTGGTCGCGCTCGCCGCCTTCAGCGAGGGCGACCGGGACGCGTTCCAGACCGTGTTCGAGCAGCTGGTCGAGGTGTTCAGCGAGCGCGAGAGCGTTCAGCGCATCGTGCGGCGCGCGACCGGCTTCGATGCGTTCCTCGACGAGCTCGTCGCCGTCATCGACGGCTGAGCACGGCCTCCAGCGCGTCCAGCAGCGCCGCCGCTCCCGGCGAGTCAGCCACCTCGAAGACGACCTCGTCGCCCGAGCCGATCGCCAGGTCCATCACCGCGAGAACGCTGGTCAGGTCGGCGGCCTCGCCCGCGCGCGTGGTCAGCACGACCGGCGATCCGTGCGCCAGCGCCAGGCGGGCCAGCTCGGCCACCGGACGCGCGTGCGCGCCCGCGTCGACGCCGACCGTGACCCGCCTGCGCAGCGTCATCCCCGCTCCGCGAGCAGCTCCCGCACCGCGCTCTCCAGCTCCGCCACGGCGCTCGCCGCCGCGGACGGGGAGTCGGCGCGCGCATCGATGTACACCTTGAGCTTGGGCTCGGTGCCGCTGGGACGCACGATCACGCGCGATCCGTCCGCGAGGCGGTAGCGCAGCACGTCGCCCGCGGGCATGCCGGACTCGCCGCGGGAGAGGTCGTCGGCCGTGGCGACGGCCCGGGAGCCGAAGGATGCCGGCGGCTCGGCGCGCAGTGAGATCATCGTCTCGGCGATGATCGACAGATCATCCACCCGCACCGACACCTGACCGCTGGCGAAATGGCCGATCTCGCCGCCCAGCTCCTCGAGCAGCCCGGCGAGCGTGGTGCCGCGCACCCGGGCATCCGCCGCCATCCCCAGCAGCGCGACGGCGGCCGAGATGCCGTCCTTGTCGCGCACCGTGCCGGGATTGACGAGGTACCCCAGTGCCTCCTCGAACCCGAATACCAGGCCCGGGACTCGGGAGATCCACTTGAAGCCGGTGAGCGTCTCGTGGAAGTCCAGTCCGTGCTTCGCGGCGATCGCGCCCAGGCCGGGGGAGGAGACCAGCGAGCACGCCAGCGACGCGCCCGGCTCACGCCGCGCCTCGCGTGCGGCCAGCCAGCCCAGCAGCAGCCCGACCTCGTTGCCCGTCAGACGGCGCCAGCCGCCCTCCGCGCCGGGGTCGGGGATCGCCACCGCGAGGCGGTCGGCATCCGGGTCGTTCGCGATGACGAGCTCGGCATCCACCGCACGCGCTCGCGCGAACGCCAAGTCCATCGCGCCGGGCTCCTCGGGGTTGGGGAAGGAGACCGTGCGGAAGGACGGATCGGGGTCGCGCTGCTCGTCCACCACCCGCGGGGCGGGGTAGCCCGCGGCCCTGATCACCCGGGAGAAGGTCTCCCAGCCCACCCCGTGCATGGCGGTGTACACCCAGCGCATCTCCTGCACGCCGAACGGGGCGCGGGCCACCTCCGCGGTCGCGGCGACGTACGCGTCGACGAGGTCCTCGCCCGCGGTCTCGTACGCCTCCGAGCGGGGCAGCAGGCTCACATCCCCGGCATCGGCGACGCGCTGGATGTGCGCGGCGATCTCGACGTCGGCGGGGGACACGATCTGCGATCCGGCATCTGCGCCGCCCAGGTACACCTTGTAGCCGTTGTCATCGGGCGGGTTGTGGCTGGCGGTGACCATGACGCCGGCATCCGCACCGAGGTGGCGCACCGCGAAGGCGAGCACGGGCGTCGGCAGCAGCCGGGGGAGCAGAATGGCACGCAGCCCGGCACCGGCGAACAGCTCAGCGGAGTCCAGTGCGAAGCGGCGCGAGTTGCGGCGCCCGTCGTAGCCGATCACCACCGTGGGCACACCGCTCGTGCGCTGCAGCAGGTAGCCGGCGAAACCGGCCGCTGCCTGGGCGACCAGAACCCGGTTCATCCGGTTGCTGCCGGCGCCGAGCGCCCCGCGGAGCCCCGCGGTGCCGAACGCGAGTCGGGTCGAGAACCGGTCGTCGAGATCGGCGAGGGCGGCGGCATCGCCGGCCGCCGCACGGGTGATGATGCCGCCGAGCTCGTCGCGTGTCTCGGCATCCGGATCCTGACGCAGCCAGGCGCGCGCCTGCGCGAGCCGCTCGTCCTGCGCGGCGCTCACAGCGCCTCGATCACGCGCGCCAGCAGCGCGGAGATGACGGGCTCGGCCTGCATGCCGGCCTCGATGACCTCGGCATGGCTGAGCGGCGTCTGCTGGATGCCGGCGGCGAGGTTCGTGATGAGCGAGAGGCCCAGCACCTCCATCCCGGCCTCGCGGGCGGCGATGGCCTCGAGCGCGGTGGACATGCCGACGATGTGACCGCCGATGGTCTTGGCCATCTGCACCTCGGCCGGGGTCTCGTAGTGCGGGCCGCGGAACTGCGTGTACACGCCCTCGTCCAGCGTCGGGTCGATGCTGCGGGCCAGGTCGCGAAGACGTGCCGAGTACAGATCGGTCAGGTCGATGAAGGTGGCGCCCTCCAGCGGCGAGTCCGCGGTGAGGTTGATGTGGTCGCTGATGAGCACCGGCTGCCCTGGCCTCCACGTCTCGCGGATGCCTCCTGCTCCGTTGGTGAGCACCATGATCTTCGCCCCGGTGGCGGCGGCCGTCCGGACCGAGTGCACGACCCGGCGCACACCGTGCCCCTCGTAGTAGTGCGTGCGCGCGCCGATCACGAGCACGTTCCGCCCGGCGGGCGTGCGGATGCTGCGCAGTGTGCCGACATGGCCCTCCAGTGCCGGCTTGGAGAAGCCGGTCACCTCGGTGGCCGGGATCGTGGCGACGGTCTCGCCGATCAGCTCGGCGGCCTTGCCCCAGCCGGAGCCGAGGGTGAGCGCGATGTCGTGGTGGTCGACCCCGGTCAGCCGAGCGATGTCGGCGGCTGCGGCTCGGGCGACCTCGAACGGGTCCGCCGCAGCCGCTTCGAGGGGGTGCGTGAGAGTGTCTTGCATGAGTCCACTCTAGGAATGTGCGGGGGACTGTGCCAGTGCGAGAGAATGGAGTACATGTCTCAGACTTCCTTCGCGAACCGGCAGAGCGTGGCCGTCCTCGGCGGCGGCCCCGGCGGCTACGAAGCAGCGCTCGCCGCCGCCCAGCTGGGAGCGGAGGTGACCCTGGTCGAACGCGTCGGCGTGGGAGGGTCGGCCGTGCTCACCGATGTGGTGCCGTCCAAGAGCCTGATCGCCACGGCCGATGCCGCCGTCGCCATCTCGGAGGCCAGCGACCTGGGTGTGCAGTTCTACGCCAAGGGCGCCGACGGCAAGCCGCTCAAACCGGAGATCGCCATCAACCTCGCGGCCGTCAACAAGCGGCTGCTGGCGCTGGCCGGACAGCAGTCCGAGGACATGCGCGCCACCCTGCTGCAGGCCGGGGTGCGGATCCTCTCCGGTCACGGCCGCCTCGAGGGCCCCAACGCGATCGTGGTGGCCACCGGCCCCGGCGGCACCGACTTCGACCGCGTGGAGGCCGACACCGTGGTCGTGTCGGTGGGCGCATCCCCGCGTGAGCTCGACTCCGCCAAGCCCGACGGCCAGCGCATCCTCACCTGGACGCAGCTGTACGACATGCAGGCGCTGCCGGAGCACCTCATCGTGGTCGGCTCGGGCGTCACGGGTGCCGAGTTCGCCTCGGCGTACATGAACCTCGGTGCGAAGGTCACGCTGATCTCCAGTCGCGACCAGGTGCTCCCCGGAGAGGACGTGGACGCGGCCCAGGTGCTGGAGAAGGTGTTCAAGCGCGGCGGAATGCGCGTGCTGTCCAAGTCGCGTGCCGAGAAGGTCGAGCGCACCGACGACGGGGTGCTGGTCACCCTGTCGGACGGACGGACGGTCGAGGGCAGCCACTGCCTGATGGCCGTCGGCTCCATCCCGAACACCCGCGGCATCGGCCTGGAGGAGGCCGGCGTCGAGCTCACCGACTCCGGGCACATCCGCGTGAACCGGGTGGCGCGCACCGCCGTCTCCAACATCTACGCGGCGGGCGACTGCACGAACTTCTTCCCGCTGGCATCCGTGGCGTCCATGCAGGGGCGCACGGCGGTGTTCCACGCACTGGGCGACATCGTCATCCCGCTGGAGCAGCGCAAGATCACCGCCAACATCTTCACCGCGCCCGAGATCGCGACCGTGGGCTTCTCGGAGCATGACATCGAGAGCGGGGCCGCCGACGGCATCGCCTACAAGCTGCCGCTGGCGGCGAACCCCCGTGCCAAGATGATGGGCATCAAGGACGGCTTCGTGAAGGTGATCGCCCGCAAGGGGTCGGGAACCGTCATCGGGGCCGTGGTCGTCGCGCCCAAGGCATCCGAGCTCATCTTCCCGCTGGCGGTGGCCGCCGAGCGCAGACTCACCGTCGATCAGGTCTCGCGCGTGTTCGCCGCGTATCCGTCGCTGTCCTCGAGCATCACCGACGCCACGCGCGCGATGCACCTGGTCAACATCGGCTAGCTGCGCGACTGACCGGCCTGCTGTGAGACCCCGGCGGGCTCAGCTGATGGTCAGCAGCTGATGCCCGGCGGAGACCGTGGTGCCGGCGGAGGCGCTGATGTTGCCGATGACGCCGTCCTTGTGCGCCTGCAGCGGCTGCTCCATCTTCATGGCCTCGAGCACGACCACGAGGTCGCCCTTGACGACCTGCTGCCCCTCCTCGACGGCGACCTTGACGACGGTGGCCTGCATCGGCGACTTCACGGCGTCGCCGGAGGCGCCCGCGTTGGCGGTGCTGGCATGCGTGCGGCGTGACGGCGGCACTGCGGCGGGGCGGCCGGCGGTGCCCGCGACCGGTGCGGTCACGTGGTCGGGCAGGCTCACCTCCAGGCGGCGGCCGCCCACCTCGACGACGACGGTGTGGCGTCCCGGCGCGGATGCCGGATCCTCCAGCTCGCCGTCCCAGGCGGGGATGTCGTTGACGAACTCGGTCTCGATCCAGCGCGTGTACACGCCGAAGACGCCGTCGTCGGCGGTGAAGGCGGGATCGCGCACGACCTTGCGATGGAACGGCAGTGCGGTGGGCATGCCTGCCACCTCGAACTCGTCCAGGGTGCGGCGGGCGCGCTCGAGCGCCTCAGCGCGATCGCGTCCGGTGACGATGAGCTTGGCCAGCAGCGAGTCGAACGCGCCCGAGACGGTATCACCGGCGGTCACTCCGGAGTCGAGTCGCACGCCGGGGCCGCCGAAGGTCTTGAACACCTTGATCGGGCCCGGCTGGGGCAGGAATCCCCGCCCCGGGTCCTCGCCGTTGATGCGGAACTCGAACGAGTGCCCGACCGGCTTCGGGTCGTCGTAGTCGAGCGTGCCGCCGGCGGCGATGCGGAACTGCTCGCGCACCAGATCGATCCCCGTGACCTCCTCGGACACCGGGTGCTCGACCTGGAGCCGGGTGTTCACCTCGAGGAAGGAGACCGTGCCGTCGGCGCCGATCAGGAACTCGCAGGTTCCCGCGCCCACGTAGCCGACCTCCTTGAGGATCGCCTTCGACGCCGTGTACAGCTGCGCATTCTGCTCGTCGGTCAGGAACGGTGCCGGCGCCTCCTCGACCAGCTTCTGGTGCCGGCGCTGCAGCGAGCAGTCGCGCGTGGAGATGACCACCACGTTGCCGGCCGCATCGGCCAGGCACTGCGTCTCGACGTGCCGCGGCTTGTCGAGGTACTTCTCGACGAAGCACTCGCCGCGCCCGAATGCCGCGACCGCCTCGCGGGTGGCCGACTCGAACAGCTCGGCGACCTCGTCGAGCTCACGGGCGACCTTCAGCCCGCGTCCGCCGCCGCCGTAGGCGGCCTTGATCGCGATCGGCAGGCCGACCTGCTCGGCAAACGCCACGACCTCGTCGGCGGTCTCAACCGGACCGGGCGTGCCGGGCGCGAGCGGGGCGCCGACCTTCTCGGCGACGTGCCGCGCGGTCACCTTGTCGCCCAGCGCCTCGATCGCCTCGGGGGAGGGGCCGATCCAGATCAGACCGGCGTCGATCACGGCGCGCGCGAACTCGGCGTTCTCGGCCAGGAAGCCGTAGCCGGGGTGCACGGCATCCGCGCCGGAACGGCGGGCGACGGAGAGGATCTTGCCGATCTGCAGGTAGGTCTCCGCGCTGGTGGCGCCGTCGAGCGCGTACGCTTCGTCGGCGAGTCGCGCGTGCATCGCGTCGCGGTCCTGGTCGGCGTACACGGCGACGGAGGAGATCCCGGAGTCCCGGGCGGCACGGATGATGCGTACGGCGATCTCGCCGCGGTTTGCGATGAGGACCTTGGCGATGTCAGGCATGGGTTTCAGCCTAGCGACTGCGGGACCGGTTCCTTTGACGACCCTCCACAAGATATTCGCGATTGCGCAGTCGATTCCGCGCAATCGGCGTCAGCGCGGCGCCCAGAGATCCGTCCATTCCACACCGAGTTCGATCGCCAGGCGACGCAGCGTCGACAGCGACATCCCCACCACCGTGGAGGGGTCCCCGACCACGCGCGTGATGAAGGGACCGCCGAGGCTGTCGACGGTGAACGCGCCGGCGACCAGCAGGGGTTCGCCGGTGCCGATGTAGGCGTCGATCTCGGCATCCGTCACGTCGGCGGCGAACGTGACGCTCGCCTCGGCGACCGCCGCGGCCTCGACCGGCTCGACTCCGGGGGCGATGCGGAACACGGAGTGACCCGAGTGCAGCACGCCGGTCTCGCCCCGCATCAGCCGCCAGCGCTCGCGCGCGACCTCGGGCCGGTGCGGTTTGCCGTAGACCTCCCCGCCGAGCGCGAACATGGAGTCCCCGCCGATCACGATGCCGTCGAAGTCCGGATGCTGCGCGGCGATCCGGCGGGCGACGTCGGCGGCCTTCGCCCTGGCCAGCAGCAGGACGAGCTCGGCGGGGGCGAGAGCCCCACCGCGCTGCGCCTCGGCCTCGGCGGCGACGGCGTCCTCGTCGACGTCGGGCGCCAGGGTGAGCGGCTCGATGCCCGCCTGCCGCAGCAGCATGAGTCGGGCGGGGGAGGTGGATGCCAGGCAGACGCGCATGCTCCCACGATACGGTGCGGCCGGTGTGGGATCCTGGGACGATGACCTCCTCGCAGCCCCTCCTCGATCTCGACATCACGGGGATCGCGCACGGCGGAACCTTCATCGCGCGTCACGAGGGCCGCGTCGTCTTCGTTCCCGACGCGGTCCCCGGGGAGCGGGTGCGGGTGCGGATCACCGACCAGCCGGGCGAGACCGCTGACGCGCGCAGGTTCTGGCGCGCCGAGACGCTCGAGGTGCTCGAGGCCTCGCCGCATCGCAGGCCGCACGTCTGGGCCGAGGCCGACCTGTCCCGCGCGCCCGAGAACCGGGTCGGCGGCGCCGATCTCGGGCACATCGCGCTCGATCAGCAGCGAGCGCTCAAGCGACGGGTGCTGCAGGAGGGGCTGGACAAGTTCGCCGGGCCGGGTATCGTCGCCCCCGAGGTCGAGGGCGTCGACGACTCCGACGGCACCGGCTGGCGCACGCGGATGACACTGCATGTCGACGACGCCGGCCGCATCGGCCCCTACGCCGCGCGCAGCCGTCGCGTGATCGAGGTGGCCGCCCTGCCGCTCGCCCGTCCCGCACTGGCCGCGGCTGCCGCGGAGCTGCGCGGGGCCGGGCCCGGCCGCGTCGCGTTCGTCGAGCCGTCCGACGGCACGGCGCGGATGCTTCGACGGCCCGAGCGGACGGACCGCTCTCGCCGGGGCGGGCGCCCGCCGCGGCGGACGCGACCGGAGACGATCGTGGAGCGCGCCGGCGGGCGCGAGTTCCAGCTCGACGCCGACGGATTCTGGCAGGTGCATCCGCTCGCCGCCACGGTGCTCGATTCGACGGTGCGCGCGCTCCTGGACGGGCAGGTCGACCCGGATGCCACGCACTACGACCTCTACGGCGGGGTCGGTCTGTTCTCCGCCACGCTCGCAGGTCTCGGCGCCACCGACATCGTCACCGTGGAATCGGATGCCCGTGCCACGGCGCATGCGCGGGCGAATCTCGCCGACGCGGATGTCACCGCCGTCACCGCGCGGGTGGACCGCTTCCTGGCCTCCGCGCCCGCGGGCTCGCGTGCGGGCGCGGTCGTGCTCGACCCGCCGCGGTCCGGTGCCGGGCGCCAGGTCGTCGAGGCGGTGACCGCGCTGCGCCCGGAGTCCGTCGTGTACGTCGCCTGCGATCCGATCGCCCTGGCGCGCGACCTCGGCACGTTCCGCGACCACGGCTGGGAGGTGGCGGGCCTGCGGGCCTTCGACCTGTTCCCGCACTCGCACCACTTCGAGTCCGTCGCCCTGCTGCGCCCGGCCGCGCGGCGCTGAGCACGGGTGCTGACGGTCGCGGGTGCGGACGGTCGCTGCGGTGATGGACGGTCGCGGCGGTGCGCACTCGGTAGGCTGACGACATGAGCACCGTCGCACTCATCGACGACCACGAGTCGGTTCGTCTGGGCCTGGAGGCAGCCTGCCTGCGCGACGGGGAGCAGGATGTCGTCTTCTCCGGCGGCACCGTCAAGGAGTACCTCGAGTGGCGTGCGGTCTCGGCCTCGCCGCCGGTGGACGTCGTCGTGCTCGATCTGACGCTCGGCGATGGCACCACCGTCACCGAGAACGTCGCGACGCTCGTGGCCGACGGAGCGAGCGTGGTCATCCACAGCGTCGCCGATCGTCCGGCATCCGTGCGGGAGGCGCTGGTCGCCGGGGCGGCGGGCGTCGTCAGCAAGTCCTCCGCGCTCGATGACGTGCTGGATGCGATCCGCACCGTCGCTCGCGGCGAGGCGCTCAACAACGTGGAGTGGGCGAGCGCCGTCGACGGCGATCGTGAGTTCGCCGACGCGCAGCTGTCCACCCGGGAACGCGATGTGCTCAGGCTGTACGCGACCGGGCTGCCGCTGAAGGCGGTGGCCGACCGGCTCGGGGTGGCCTATTCGACCGCGAAGGAGAACATCACCCGCATCCGGGTGAAGTACGTGGAAGTGGGTCGGCCCGCGCCCACCAAGGTCGACCTGCTGCGCCGGGCGGTGGAGGACGGCATCGTCGCGCCGGACGGGCTGACGAGTGCCCGGTGATGCGCGCAGCATCCGCGAGGCATGGAGCAGTCTGCCCACACCCGGCGAGGTCGGGCTCGGCATGGAGCGCTTCACGGGCCGGCGCATGGACCGCATCCTGGCGATCGTCGCGGCCATCGGATCGACGGCGCTGGGGATCCAGGCGCTGCTCAGTGCAATCACCCGCCTGATCACCCCGGATGCGCCGCACCTGGCGATCATGATCCTGGTGTTCCTGCCGCTGCTCTGGATGATCGTCGCCTGCGTGAGCGGAAGATGGGTCACGCAGGCCGGCGGGACGTTCGCGGTGGTGTACGTGCTGGCGCTGATGCTCTGGCCCGCGGTGGTCGACCGCTCGGTGCAGGAGCCGGCGGAGCAGCCGTGGATCTTCTTCCTGGTGAACATCGGCGTGGTCGCGGCGATGCTCGCGTTCCCTCCGCGGCTGCAGTTCACCTGGGCGCTGGGCGTACCGCTCGTCTACGGCTACGTGCGGCTCGCGCAGGGAGACTTCACACGGGGGTTCTGGATCACGACGGCGTTCGACGTGTCGTTCACGATCATCCTCGGCACGGTCATCGTGACGCTGGCGTGGATCTTCCGGCAGGTCGCAACCGGGGTGGACGATGCGCGGGCGCAGGCCGTCGACACCTACGCGGCCGCGGCCGCGGCATCCGCTTCGGAGGAGGAGCGCGTCGCGATGGCGGCGCTCATGCACGACAGCGTGCTGGCGGCCCTGATCGCGGCGGAGCGGGCGTCGAGCGAGCGCGAGCGCACGCTCGCCGTCGGGATGGCGCGCGAGGCGCTGACCCGCCTGGCCAACACCGAGGCGTCGATCGCCCGTGAGGGCAGCGACGAGCCGGTGCGGCGCGCGCAGGTGGTCGCCGAGCTGCGGCGCACGCTGTCGGAGCAGGGGGCGGATGCCGTGGTCGAGCAGCGCGGCGTGCCCGCGGAGATCCCGGGGAAGGCGGCGCGTGCGCTGGTGCTGGCCGCCAGGCAGGCGATCGGGAACGCGCTCATCCATGCCGGAGGGCGCGGACTGCACGTGGTCGTGGAATCGCCCCAGCCGGACCGGTTGACGCTGACGGTCGTGGACGCCGGTCCCGGCTTCGATCCGAACGAGATCGGCGAGGACCGGCTGGGCATCCGGGCATCCATTGTCGCGCGCATGGCCGCGGTGGCGGGGTCCTCCCGCGTCACCTCGAACGCCGGCGGCACCGTCGTCGAGCTGAGCTGGGAGCCGTCATGAGGCGCACGGTCCGCAGCATGATGACGGCGCTCGT
Organism: Microbacterium sp. ARD32; assembly: GCF_031844385.1. Classification (NCBI taxonomy): domain Bacteria; kingdom Bacillati; phylum Actinomycetota; class Actinomycetes; order Micrococcales; family Microbacteriaceae; genus Microbacterium; species Microbacterium sp. ARD32. The sequence continues at coordinate 82,921 of NZ_JAUZVD010000004.1, read as the reverse complement.
GCTGGGTTTCGCGCTGTACTTCTGCGCGCGAGCGATCTGGTGGATCGAGCAGCCCACGGCGCCGCTGCTGATGGTCGGCGGGATCGTGCTGTACCTGGCGGCGACGCTCACCGCGGTGCTCGCCGCGGCGGCGGGGACGGTGCGGATGCCGTGGGGCGCGGCGGCCCTGGCGCTGATGGCCAGTGCCGCCGTGCCCGCACTGGCCAGCCTGGGGCTGGAGCCGGACATGCGCACCGCGCCCTTCGCGACCTGGTACATCGGGGCGACCGGCCTGCTGGCGGTGGTGTGCATCGTGCGGCAGCGCCCGATCGTGGGATGGACCTCTCTCGCGGTGCTGATCGTCTCGGCTTCGGCGTATCTCGGCGTCGGCGGCGCCTTCCGTCTCGGTCTGGTCGGCTCGATCACCTGGGTGGTGGTGGCGCAGCTGCTGGTGCTGTTCTGGGAGCGGGCGGTGCGCGACACCGAGCGCCTGACCGACGTGCAGCGATCCGTCTCGGCGTGGCAGGCGACGCAGCTGGTGCGCCAGCGCGAGCGTCGTGTGCGCGCGCAGCGCGCCCTCGCCATCGCGGGTCCGGTGCTCTCGCGCACCGTCGCGGCGCGGGGAGTGCTGAGCGAGCAGGAGAAGCTGGACGCGCGGCTGGCCGAGGGGACGCTGCGCGACGAGCTCCGCGGCGCGGTGCTGCTCAACGACGCGGTGCGTCAGGCCATCGCGGACGCCCGCCGCCGCGGCACGCTGGTGACAGTGTTCGACGAGGGCGGTCTGGACGACCTGGACCCGCGACGGCTGGGGGAGATCCGCGACGAGCTGGCGGGCGTGCTCGCCAGTGCCCGAGCGAACCGGGTCATCATCCGGGCCGGGAGAGACGATCGGATCGCGGTGACGGTCGTGGGGCGCGCGGCCGGGGGCGCGCACGACGATGACGCCGTGGAGCTGTGGCACGAGATCCGCCGCGACGCGGATCCCGGATCCGAGCCGGGCTGACGTCTCCGAGGAGGAGAGTGGGCGAGGGGCGGCGAAGCCGCCCGCCCCTCGCCAGTGCGGAACAGCTACCCGAAAACTGTCCGCAGGGGGCGGTACTGCGTCTGCCTACCCTGTGGCAGAGCAGCCGCCTAACGCGAAGCGTCGATACCAGTCTGTCCGGTGTCAACCCGTCTGTCTGTAGGTATTTCGGGGGACAAAATCGACGGTTCTGAGACGAAGGTCGACAGCCGGACTGGCCGTTCAGCCAGAGAAGCGACCCCAGGGGATGTCCCGACGCAGCGGTCTGCGCAGCCCGCGCTGCGTGCGCTCCCACACCGAGACCTCGGGCACATCGGCGACGGCCTCAGCGGTCTCCCGTACGTATGCGTCGCTCACGACCGCGATGAGGGCGGCGAGCTCCTCCTCGCTCGGCGTGCCGCGGATGACCCGCACGCGCGGGGTCTCTTCGGGGTCGATCACAGCGGGATGTTCCCGTGCTTCTTGGGCGGCAGCTCGGCCCGCTTGCCCCTGAGCGCGCGCAGCGACTTCGCGATCGACACCCGGGTGCTCGCCGGCTCGATGATGCCGTCGATCTCGCCGCGCTCGGCGGCGAGGAACGGCGACGTCACGCTGTAGGTGTACTCGTTGGCCAGGCGGGCACGCACGGCGGCGACGTCCTCGCCGCTCTCCTCGGCCTTCTTGATCTCGTTGCGATAGAGGATGTTCACGGCGCCCTGACCGCCCATCACGGCGATCTCGGCCGTCGGCCAGGCGAGGTTGACGTCGGCGCCCAGCTGCTTGGAGCCCATGACGATGTAGGCGCCGCCGTAGGCCTTGCGAAGGATGACGGTCACCAGCGGGACGGTGGCCTCGGCGTACGCGTAGATGAGCTTCGCGCCGCGGCGGATGACGCCGGTCCACTCCTGATCGGTACCGGGGAGGTATCCGGGAACGTCGACGAGGGTGACGATCGGGATGGAGAACGCGTCGCAGAAACGCACGAAGCGGCTGGCCTTCTCGCCGGCCTCGATGTTCAGCGTGCCCGCCATCTGCGAGGGCTGGTTGGCGATGATGCCCACCGACCGGCCCTCGACCCGGCCGAAGCCGATCAGGATGTTCGGCGCGAACAGCGGCTGCACCTCGAGGAAGTCGCCGGCGTCGACGACGTGCTCGATCACGGTGTGCATGTCGTAGGGCTGGTTGGGGGAGTCGGGGATGATCGCGTTCAGTCGCTGATCGGCATCCGTCGTCTCCCACTCGAATTCCGTGGCGTAGCCGGGCAGCTCGGCCATGTTGTTGTCGGGGAGGAAGCTGAGCAGGGTGCGGGCGTAGTCGATGGCGTCGTCCTCATCGGATGCGAGATAGTGAGCCACGCCCGAGCGCGTGTTGTGCGTGTGGGCGCCGCCGAGCTCTTCCATGCCGACGTCCTCGCCGGTGACGGTCTTGATCACGTCGGGGCCGGTGACGAACATCTGGCTGGTCTTGTCGACCATGATGACGAAATCGGTCAGGGCGGGGCCGTACACGGCGCCGCCGGCGGCGGGGCCCATGATGATGGAGATCTGCGGGATGACGCCCGAGGAGCGGGTGTTCATCTTGAAGATCTCGCCGTACTTGCTCAGTGCCAGCACGCCCTCCTGGATGCGGGCGCCGCCGGAGTCGAGGATGCCGACCACCGGCATGCCGCTGGTGAGCGCGAACTCCATGATCTTGATGATCTTGTCGCCCGAGACCTCGCCGAGGGAGCCGCCGAAGGTGGTGAAGTCCTGCGAGTAGACCGCGACCGTGCGCCCGTTGATGGTGCCGATGCCGGTCACGACGGAGTCGCCGTACGGGCGGTTGCGGTCCATGCCGAAGGCGGTGGTGCGGTGTCGCACGTACTCGTCGAACTCGACGAAGCTCCCGTTGTCGACGAGCAGCTCGATGCGCTCTCGGGCCGTCATCTTGCCCTTGGCGTGCTGCTTCTGCTTGGCGATCTTCTCCGGCTCGACGACTGCTTCGTCGAAGCGAGCGCGGAGGTCCGCGATCTTCGCGGCCGTGGTCGAGAGGTCAGGCGTGTCCGTCACGGATTCCACCCTATCGGTGGGCCTCGCCGCGACGTTGGATGTCGGCTACAACGGGTCGGGCGTTCCTTTGGCGGAGATGTGTCATCGGGTGGGGCAGCCGGGTGCGGTGGGGTCTTCGTTGCAGGTGTGGGCGACGAGGGCGGTGTGGGCTTCGTAGATGCGGATGTTCTGTTCGGGTCCGGGGATGGTGAGGGTGCCGGGGACGGGGTTCCAGCCGGTGCCGAGGTCGATCTCGGCGGTGTAGGTGGTGTGGGCGGTGGTGGTGTAGGTGCCGCGTTCGGCGTAGACGTGGCTGGTGTCGGTGGGGGTGAACTGCGGCACGTGCAGGTTCTTCCAGGTGGTGCCGGGGGTGGTGGTCGTCGCTGTCGTGGTGTCGCCGTAGTCGAAGGTGAAGGATGCCGGGGTGAAGCGGGCGGTGATCGGGTAGCCGAACAGTTCCCCGTCTCGGGTGTGCACGTCGGCGTCGACGATGAAGTTGGTGGGCAGGCCCGCCACGCCGAGGTTGTGGGGTTCCCCGGTCAGTGTGGCGGGCGCCGGGGCGAAGGAGGCCAGGTCGGTGATCGTGACCGTCGGGAATCCCGGATCGGCCGGATCCTCCTGCTCGGGGTCGCGGTCGGGGTCGTCGGTGTCGGGGCGGATGCAGTGATCGGGCAGACTCGTCCACTCCAGGCACAGCCGCTCCAACGGCACCCGCGGCGCCCCCTCACCGGGCGACCACGCTGAATCCATCAGCGGAGCATCTGGCACAGCCAGCGACTCATCGTGGTCGGCGTCCGTGCTGGCCTTGTGCGTGCTTTGGTCGGAACGGGGATGGTTTCCAGACTCACCAGGTACCGTCCTGGTTCCCTTGACGTTCGTTGTCTTGGTGTTCGGATCCAATGCCGCGGCGATGGTCTGTGCGCCAAGTTCCTCTCCTGACTCATCGGCGCAAGCGACCTGCGGAATTGCAAGGACGGTGACTGCTACCACCGCTCCCAGGAGGAGATTTCTCAGCACGAGAAGTCGTCCTTCGTCTCATGGTTCGATTCGATGCGCAAGCCTGTCCGCGTCGATCCTGGCGAGAACGTCACCATCCGACCCACCCGTGGCAATCGTCCCTTCGGAACCGCGGAGTCACCGCCTTCGCGTAGGAGATCCACCTGCGACACGTCGATACACAATTGGACGACGACCTCATCACTGGATGCTGAAAGCGGTGAGAACGTATCGAAAGTGGCATCGCCGGTTTTCGTGAGCCGCTCTGCGTGGTACAGACTCAAAGCCTTCTTCTCCGCTCCCAACGCGGTACCTGTAAGCCAGTCGTACACTGGCTCAAATGTTGCAGGGTCGGCGTAGTCGGCTGCGTTGGCCGCATCCGAGTAGGCCTGGTAGGTTTCCTCCGCGGCGGCGAAGGCCTCCTCGTCGCTGGCGAACAGTGCGGTCTTGGTGGGTGTGGGTTCCGGCGCCGGCGTGCACGACGCGAGCATCCCCAGCGCGAGCATCCCGGCAGACAGCGCACCGAGCGCACGGAGAGTGGTGGTCGTGACAGTCACCCGGACACGGTAACCCGAACAACCTGACGCCCGCAGAAGTTATCCACAGGACCCCGTCAGGCCCGCTTCTGCTCGTCCTCCCCGCCCTGCACGTTCTCGTGCACCAGTGCGCCGAGCAGTTGCACGAGCTTCCCGCGCATCTCGGGGTGGGCGAGGTAGTACTGCACCAGGCGGTTGTTGGTGTCCTGGTTGCTGAGCACGGCATCCGTCACCGCGTCGTTGAGGTCGGGCGACTCCACGAACTGCTTGCGCGTGTTCGCAGCCGCCTGGGTGCGCAGCTGCGGGTTCTCGACCAGCACTGTCACGACGCCCTCAGCCCAGCTCTGCACGCCCGACTGGCTGAAGTCCTCGTCGGCGAACAGCTCGTTGATGCGCGCGAGGATGTCCGCCAGGCGTGCGAGGCGTGGGTCGCGCGCGGTTCCGGTGCCGCCGGCTCCTGCAGGATCCATGGGGCTCGACTCGCCGACATCCAGATCCAGGTCATGATCACCGCGCCGGGTCTGCTTGATGTGCGTCAGCTCCACGGACGAGAAGTCGATCGGCTCGATCGCGACCCTTCCGGTCAGGCGGGGGAGCAGCAGCCGCAGGTACAGCGAGCGCTTCTCCAACCCGGTGTCGGCGTAGTCGAAGATCTGCGAGAGGAAGTCGTAGAACCGGATGAACGTGCCGACGTCCTTGCGGAACATGTCCAGCTCGTCCTGCTCCGCCTTCGATCCGGATGCCACGGCTGCGGCGTACCGCGCGTTGAAGCGGTCGGCCGCGGCCTTCAGCGGGGCCGTGTGCGCGCCGTGCTCGGGCGGTGTCGAGGTGGCGAGGAACGCGTGAGCGAACGCCTCGATCTCAGCATCCGTGTAGATGCCCTCGGCATCCAGCTTCGACTGCAGATCGTGCACCTGATCCGGGTCGCTGGTCTCACTGAGCTCGGCGGTGCGGTGATACTGGCGGAACGTCTCGAGGATCTCATCCGGGTCGTTCACGAAGTCGAGGATGTACGTCGTGTCCTTCCCGCCCGCGGCGTAGGTGCGATTCAGTCTCGACAGCGTCTGCACGGCCGTGACCCCGTCGAGCCGCTTGTCCACGTACATGGCGCAAAGCAGCGGCTGATCGAAGCCGGTCTGGTACTTGTTGGCGACGATGAGGATCTGGAAGTCGTCCGAGGCGAATGCGGTGGGGATGCTGCGCCCGCGCAGCCCCGCGTTGAGGTTCGCCTCGGAGTAGGGCGGCTCGACGCCCTTGAAGGCCACGCCCGGCACCTGCTCGGCGGTCATCGTGCCGGAGAACGCGATCAGCGTCGCGAGCGGGTACTTCTTCGAGGCGATGTATGCGTCGATCGCCTCCTTGTAGCGGATCGCGTGCTCGCGGGAGGCGGTGACCACCATCGCCTTGGCATGCCCGTCGAGCAGGTGCCGCACGTTGGCGCGGTAGTGCTCGACGATGATCTGCACCTTCTGCGCGATGTTGGTCGGATGCAGGGACACCCACCGCATGAGTCCCTTGACCGCCTCGCCCTCGTCCACCTCGTCGACGAGCTGCAGATGACGGCGGGTCCTCTCCGCGAGCTGGAACGCCGTGGAGTACGTGGTGTAGTTGCGCAGCACGTCGAGGATGTAGCCCTCCTCGATCGCCTGGCGCATGGAGTAGACGTGGAATGCGCGGGGGATGCCGTCGGCATCCGGCCTGCCGAACAGCTCCAGCGTCTTCGGCTTCGGCGTCGCCGTGAAGGCGAAGAAGGAGAGGTTCGGCGAGTCGGCGCGGGCGGTCATCTGCGCGGCGAGGAGCGACTCGGCATCCACCTCTCCGCCGTCGTCGAGAGCCGCCTGCTCGTCGGTCGTGAGCACCTCACGGAGCTTCTTGGACGCTTCTCCGGTCTGCGACGAGTGCGCCTCGTCGGCGATGATCGCGAAGCTGCGGCCGGCGAGGCCGGCGTTCTCCTGGATCGCCTTCAGCGCATAGGGGAAGGTCTGCAGGGTGACGATGATGATGTGCTTGCCGGAGAGAAGGGTCTTGGCGAGCAGGCCCGACTTGGAGCCTTCCCCGGCCTTGCGCACCTCGTCGGCGTTGATGGTCGCGACCGTGCCGTCGACGCCTTCGATCTGCTTGATGGCCTTCTGCAGCTGGTCGTCCAGCACCGTGCGGTCGGTGATGACGATGACGGAGTCGAACACCTTGTGGTTCACGTCGTCGTGCAGGTTGGAGAGGCCGTGCGCGAGCCAGGCGATCGAGTTCGTCTTTCCGGAGCCTGCGGAGTGCTGCACCAGGTAGCGGTGGCCGGGACCCTCCTGACGCGCGGTCTCGAGCAGCTCGGTGACGAGCTCCCACTGGTGGAAGCGCGGGAACAGCAGGGCGGTGCGCTTCGTCACCTCGCCCGTGATCGGGTCGGTGGACTGCGATTTCTCGATGTGCAGCAGCCGGCCCAGGATGTTCAGCCAGGCATCCCGCTGCAGCACGCGCTCCCACAGATAGGACGATGCTGCCCCGCCCGGGTTCACGGGGTTGCCGGCGCCCTGATCGTTTCCGAGGTTGAACGGCAGGAATCGCGTTGCGGCGCCGGCGAGGCGGGTGGTCATCGCGACCTCGTCGGTGGAGACGGCGAAGTGCACGAGAGCGCGGTTGGCGAAGCCGAGCAGCGGCTCGCCCCTCGGGTCGCGCGCGTGGCGGTACTGAGCGATCGCATCGTCGAGCTTCTGCATGTTGTCGGTCTTGAGCTCGAGCGTCGCGACCGGGATGCCGTTGGCGAACAGCACGAGGTCGATGGAGCCGGTGTGCTTGGTGGAGTAGTAGACCTGCCGGACGACACGCAGCCGGACGGCGTGGTAGTCCTGCTGAGCCTGCGCGTTCAGTGTGGTGGCCGGCCTGAAGGCGCACATGCGGAAGGTCGCCGGCGTCTTCTTGAACCCGCGGCGCAGCACGTTGAGCGTGCCGCCGCCGGAGTCGAGGGGGAGGTCCAGGGTCTTCACGAGCCGGTCGAGCAGCTGCTGCTTCGCCTTCTCCTGTTCCGGAGCGGATGCCGTGGGCCCCACGACCTTCGCCCATTCCTCGGGCTGCGTCTGCTGCAGCCAGGCGAAGACGTCCTCGGGGAAGAGCGCGCGCGCCTTGTCGTAGCCGTGCGTGTTCTCGGGCTCGTAGATCCAGCCGTTCGCCGCGAGATGCTCGCAGATCTCACGTTCGAATGCTTCCTCGTGCTGAATGCCCATGCATGTAAGCATGGCGCATAGATGAGAGATCTCGTTTCGTGCGGTGGCCGGCTGCGGGATCGTCGCTTCGCTCGCAGCCCTTCGACTCGCTTCGCTCGCTCAGGAACCACGGCCTCAACCCCGGCGCTGGCGCGCCACCCCGATGCTCGCTCACGCGACGATCCCTCCGCGCTCGCAGACATGCCAGATGGAGGATTGGCTTCTCTGAAAAGAATCTCTGACCAGCCTCGATCACGAGCTCCCAATGCGATGCACTGAGCGAGCGCCAGCGAGTCGAAGTGTCGGTGGTCCCCTGTTGAATAGAAGCATGAACAGCACCGTCGCCGTCCTCGATCGGGTCGCCTCCGACCTCGATCTGGTGCTGGGTGCGGATGCGCTTTCGACGCTGTCGGATTCCGAGCGGCTCTCGGTGCTGAACGCTGCCGGTGAAGTGCTGAGGAGGGTGGAGGCTGTCGTCGTCGAGGCGGTGGCGACGTCCGACCCGGTGGATGTTCCCAACAGCGCCGGATGCCGCAGTATGAACGAGCTGCTGCAGCGCACTCTTCGGGTCGATTCGCGCACAGCCGCGCAGGTGGCGAAGGCGGGCAGGCTCACGCGTCGCGACACGGATCTCACGTCAGGAGAATTCGTGCCGGCGAAGTGGCCTGCCCTGCGGCAGGCACTGCTCGACGGCGCGATCGGGGTCACGGGCCTGCTGGCTGCAACGGGCCCGATCGAGTCGGCCGGAGATCGGATCGGCTCCGTAGACCGCTGGAAGGCTGATGCACTCCTCGCCGACGTGGCGCACGGATACACGGTGGGTGGCGACGTCGAGGCGGAGTCCGATGTGACTCCGGCCCCGACTCCGGAGGAGTTGAAGGCGCTCGCGCACGAGATCGCCGTGCGGCTCGACCCGGATGGTGCCGAGCCTGTCGAGGCGCGTGCGATGCGCAAGCGGTACCTGACGATCGGGCGGATGCGCGATGGCGTGTACCCGATGCGCGGCAACCTGCTGCCCGAGACCTACGCCCAGTTGCAGCTGCTGCTCGACGCGCAGCTCAATCCCAAGACCGACGGGCCGCCGATTCCGGAGGGCGTTGCGTTCCGGCCGTCCGACGATGACGTGGATGCCGTCGAAGACGAGTTCAACAGCGACCTGCGCAGCGTGCTCGACACGCGCACGCACGGGCAGAAGCAGCACGACGCGCTGGCCGCGGCCCTCGGGATCGCCGCGCGCCACGCTGATATGCCCTCGCTGGGCGGTGCCGCACCGACGCTGGTCGTGCACATCGACTTCGATGACGACTCGTGGGCCCGCATCCCGGGCGTCGACGGGCCCGTCAGCGGTGCCGTCGCCCGTCACACCGGCTGCACCGGTGCTCTGCAACGCGTGTTCACCGAGAAGGGGCGGATCGTCGGGATGACCATCACCGACCGCATCTTCGACGTGTACCAGCGTCGCGCGATCACCCTCCGCGACAAGGAATGCCTCATCCCGGGCTGCCACGTCCCCGCGTCCTGGTGCGAGATCCACCACGTCGTCGAGTATGCGCGCGGCGGGCCGACCAGCACAGACAACGGCGTGCCGCTGTGCTGGTGGCACCACCGGTCACTGGATCACGCCGGGTGGGAGATCCGAATGAATGACGGGCTGCCCGAGATCCGCGGCCCCTCCTGGTGGGACCCACTCCAGCGCTGGCGCGTCCCGCGTCTGTCGCTGCCGGACTTCGCATTCACGTAGTTGCCATCCGGTCATCGAGCGCGCCCCCACCACCCGGTCATTGAGCGAGCGAAGCGAGACGAAATGCACCCTGCGTTGGCGGGCTGCGGGATCGTCCCTTCGCTCGCAGAGCGGGGGCCCCGGCGCTGGCGCGCCACCCCGATGCTCGCTCACGCGACGATCCCTCCGCCCTCACGTATCTTCGGGGGAACACCACCCCGGTCATTGAGCGAGCGCAGCGAGCGGTGTACTGAGCGAGCGCAGCGAGTCGAAGTGACGAAATGCGCTGAGCGAGCGCAGCGAGTCGAAGTGACGAAACGTGCTCTGGTGGCGGGCTGCGGGATCGTCGCTTCGCTCGCAGAGCGGGGGCCCTTCCGCTTCGCTCCTCCCCGATGCTCGCTCACGCGACGATCCCTCCGCCCTCACGCGTCTTCGGGGGAACACCACCCCCGGTCACTGAGCGAGCGGAGCGAGTCGAAGTGACGAAATGCGTCAGGCAGGGATCTCCAGCTGACCGGTGACCGCCGCTGTGATCAGCGCCGCGCGGCGCTCCTTCGAGAGTTCGATGAAGCGCTCGGCCTTGGCGATGAGGGCGTCGCTGGCAGCGAGTCGCTGGTCCAGGGCGTCGCAGATCCTCTGCTGCTCATCTGTCGCTGGGTAAATGAAGCGGATGGCTCCGAGGACGTCGCGTGAGAGCGAAGGCAAGGTGGCTGTTCGGTTGTTGGCTTCGACGTACCCGCTCGCTACACACGCTTTGAGTACATAAGTGGCGAAGCGGGAGCTGACCAGTGCTGAGCTACTGCGCAGGCGTGCGACGTGATTCTGGAACCCCCACCCGGGGAGATCTCTTGTCAGTCGGTGGCTACGACCATATCCCGCACCGCCCTCGACAACGACGATGTCATCGCATAGCAGCGAGTACTTGGCCAACTCGGAAGGTGTGAAAGGCATTGTCTTCGTTGCGTCGGCGACCAGGTGGTCTGGCTGGATGGATCCAGCAGCGAGGTATGGAGCTTGCTCCTCATCTCCGGACAATGTGTTTCCGTTGATCATCTTCCCCAGTGCAATCTCGAAGTGCTGTTTCAGACTCGCGATGCGCCAGCCGTCTGGCGCAGACCCGAACCAATCATCGGCACCTGATTCTCCGAAGTTCGGTGTGACAGCGGCGGAGATCGCGGCAACGCGGCGCTCGCGGAGGGTGGCGATGAGCTGTTCCTGCTTCGCGATGAGCTTGTCGATCTGAGCGGTTTCGCGGTCGAGGTAGTCGGCGATCACCTTTTGCTCAGATTGAGGTGGGACTGGGATCGAGATCGACTTCATCGTCGAATATCGAGTGGACCATAGGTCAGCGACGATACCGCTGCCCCAGCGGTAGAACTCTTCCTGGAACGCTGTACTTCGAAGCAGATGATGTGCGTAACGTGCCGAGATGACGTAGCGGGGCGTCAACACCGTGTAGACAACGGAGACACTCCCGTCAAGTGGTGAAATGCCGCTCGAACCCTTGCGATCCGAGCGTGAATTGATGACGAAGTCGCCGCGTCTGACGAGCTTTCGATTGTCGGTCGAGTTTGTGAGCGCGACATTTTCGAGACGCGGCACGACACCGTTCTTCGTGACGGAGAGCGGCTCGAAGTCGGCGTCACTGACTGTCTCATTACGCTCCTCGAAGCAACTCGAGATTGGGAGCATCCGCCAGGTGTGTGGGAGGTGCTCGAACGGCCAACTCAACGCTCCACCTCGCGCAGCAACTCCATGATCTCGCCGACGAGCTGGTTGAGCTCGGCGTCGATCTCCTCGAGCGGGCGCGGAGGGACGTACTCGTAGAAGTGGCGGGTGAAGGGGATCTCGTAGCCGACCTTCGTCTTGGCGGCATCGACCCAGGCATCCGGAACATGGGGGAGCACCTCGGCCTCGAAGTACGCCTGGATCACGGCATCCCGGGCATCCGCTCCCTCCTCGTTCCCACCCCACGTGAACGGGACGTTCTCGGTGTCCCGGAGCTTGGAGTCCGGTTTCGGGTTGCCCTTGCGATCCGTGACGATCGCGCCCGCCTCATCGCGCAGCGGGCGCTCGACAGTGATGGTCCAGTAGCCGAAGGCATCCGTCGGGAAGATCTTGGAGTGCTTCTGCTCGGTGTGCTCGGCGTACAGCCGGGCGATCTCGGCGCGGTCCGTCGTCGCCACCTCGCGGTTCTTCTGACCGAGGTTCTTTCGCAGCTTGCTCCAGAACCCGGTTCCGTCGATCAGCTGCACGGTGCCGATGCGATCGGCCGGCTTCTGGTTGTCGAGCAGCCACACGTAGGTGGCGATGCCGGTGTTGTAGAACATGTTCGTCGGCAGGGCGACGATCGCATCGACCAGGTCGTGCTCCAGCAGCCACCGGCGGATCTCGCTCGGCCCGGACTCCGCACCACCCGTGAACAGTGGCGAGCCGTTCAGCACGATTCCCGCACGCCCACCACCCTCGTGGACAGGACGCATCTTCGTGGCGATGTGCTGCAGGAACAGCATCTGCCCGTCACTGATCGGCGGCAGTCCGCCCGGGAAGCGACTGCGCTCGCCGGTCTCCTGGATGTGCGCCTTCACCGCAGCCTGAGAGGCCTTCCAGTCCACTCCGTAAGGCGGGTTCGACAGGCAGTAGTCGAAGGTCTGCCCCGCGAACAGGTCGTCCGACAGCGTGTTGCCGAGGCGGATGTTGGTGGCGTCCTGGCCCTTCGCGATCATGTCGCTCTTGCAGATCGCGTACGACTGCGGATTGATCTCCTGCCCGTACAGACGCAGCTTGGCATCCGGATTCATCTCCAGCAGCCGCTCCTCCGCGACCGACAGCATCCCGCCCGTGCCCGCCGTCGGGTCATAGATGGAGCGCACAGCGCCCTTCGCCGTGAGACCGGAGTCGTCGCCGGCGAACAGCAGATCGACGATCAGCCGAATGGCATCGCGCGGAGTGAAGTGCTCACCGGCCGTCTCATTGGACGCCTCGGCGAACTTGCGGATCAGCTCCTCGAAGAGGTCGCCCATGGCGGCGTTCGGCAGCGCCTCGGGGGAGAGGTCGACCTCGGCGAAGCGCTGCACGACGATCAGCAGCCGGTTGCTCTCGGCGAGGGCCTCGATCTGGTCGTCGAACTTGAACCGGTCGAACACGTCGATGCTCTTCGAGAAGCCGGAGATGTAGTCGATCAGGTTCGCCTGCAGGCCTTCGGGGTCGCCGAGCAGCCGGGTGAAGGTCCACGGGGAGGAGTTGTAGAAGCCGAGCCCCGTCTTCTGACGGATGCGGACGTCGCGCAGGTCCTCGCTGTCGGTGCTCTCCAGAACCTCATCGATGACGTCGCGGTGGGCAGACATCACACCGTCGAGACGCCGCAGGATCGTCATCGGGAGGATGACGTCGCCGTACTGATGCGGTTTGAACGGGCCCCGGAGCTGATCCGCGATCTGCCACACGAAGGTTCCGAGACTGCTCACCGATAGCGCCCTTCCAGCCGATGTCGCCTCGCGAGCCGTCAGGGGAGGCGCTCGAGCGGGCAGAACGGCTTAACCATCTCCTAAAAGAGCAGCTCATGCAAGCTGTCGCCTTCGCGAGCGCCTACGGAAACATCAGGGCTTGGATGCTTGACGGATGAATGCATCGCGCTCACAGGCATCCGAGAAGCTCGGGATGCTGGTGCGCAGGCTCCGCGAGAAGAACTCGATGAGCCGGCAGACGCTCTCGGAGCGATCGGGACTGAACTCGTCGCACCTGGCGCGGATCGAGGCAGGCGAGGGCAACCCCACGCTGTTCGCCTTGATCCAGCTGGCGACGGCGTTGGAGCAGAAGCCGGAGGTCTTCGTCAGCGGGCTGACCGCTGCCGACCTGCCGAAGGACGTCAAGACGCCCTACTCCGAGGCTGACTTCCGCCGGGAACTGAGGCGGCGCGAGGGAGAGGCGTGATCGCCGAACCCGTCACACGACGAAGCGCCACACGTACTCCAGGCCGTCGTGCTGGCGGAACCAGGCGATCGTGACGACCAGGTCATCGACGTCGGAATCGCACAGGCACAGCTCGATGGTCTCGGTGGGCAGCACCTGACCCCACAGGTCGACCAGCCGGCCGTCCTGGGCGTCGCTGCGCATCACCTTGACGAAGTCCACCGGCTCGCGGCCCGCGTTCATCACCACCGGATGCGTGCGATCGCGTCGGGTGATCACCCACGGCACGCAGTAGGCGGTCGGCGGAGGCGACTGGGTGGTGTCGATCGAGTGCAGCATCCGGCCAAGCTAAGGACGGCTTCCGACGCCGAAGCGGCCAGGTGAGGCCGCGGCCCTCGGGCTGTGGAGAACTCGTCGTCAGTCGGCGGATGTGGAGGGAGCATCGAGCTCGGTGCCCTCGCTGTCCCCGGATCGACGCCGGCCGACCCTCTGCGTCGCACCCCTGACCGCGCGAGCGGTCCTGGCCGTGGCATCCGCGGTCCGGGACGCGACGTTCGCGCCGATCAGGCGGGCGCCGTGCAGCATCCGCCTCTCCAGCCTCTCGCTGCCGGCGACCGGCTCCAGCTCGGGCGGAAGCCAAGGCGGAGGGAACCCGAAGGCGCGGCGCGAACTGCTCAGCACGCGTCTGCCCAGAAGGTGGTTCCCCGCACCGCCGACGGCAGCGCCGACGCCGAACGGCAGCGCCTTTCCCAGGAACGACGCGCTGCCCCGCGAGGCGAACTGCCGGATGAACTCCGACTTCAGCCGGTCAACCAGCGGTCCGACCGCGGCGCGCGGCAGCGACTTCGTGACGAGTTCGCCCCAGTACGACGCCCGCGTGCCACCCTTGCCGGCGGCCTGCCGCGTCAGCTGCGAGACGAGATCGATGCCCTCCTTGCCGAGCATCAGCGCCATCACCAGTGCTCGCGCGCGCTCCGGGTCCTGCACCGCGATGCCGTGCACCTCGGCGACCGACTGGGCGAACAGCGCCGTCGACTCCATGAAGCCGACGGTCTCCGCGCCCGAGAGCGCCAGGGTGATGCCGGTTCCGACGCCGGGGACGACGGCGGCGGCTCCGACGGCGGCTCCGCCCGTCGTCACGGCGGCGAGGTAGCGCGTCTCGAGGATCTTGATGATGTCCTGCGGAGTGGCAGTCGGGTGGCGGAGTCGGATGCTGCGCAGGTGAGCCACGACGAGTGGGCGCTGCACGGACAGGACGCGATCCAGCCCGCGCGTCGAGAACGAGCGCGACTCCGGCGCCGGTGCAGGCGGCGGCGCGTCCGGCACGATGTGGAGCTTGTGGACCTTCTCAGGCATGGGGTGATCCTATGCACAGCATCCGCGAGAAAGCCGAATGCCGCCGCCCCGGGGGGCGACGGCATTCGTGTGCGTCTCGTGCGACGGGATCACACGAAGAGGTTCGCGCGCTCCAGGTCCTCGGCGAAGTCGATCTCGACCGCGTACAGGTCAGAGACATCCATCGGCTCGAGCAGCAGGCCGTTCTCGGCGATCGCGAGCTCGAGACCGCGCTCGAAGTAGTCCTGGTCGTCGACGCGCTGCAGCTGGCGAATGAACGCGGCCTTGTCGGTCGAGGAGATGTAGTTGATGCCGACGGCCTCGCCGAGTCCGCCCTTGACCGTCTTCGACAGCTCCTTGATGAAGCCCTCGGCGGTCACGGTGTACTTGACCTCCTCGTCGCTCACCTTGGAGGTGTTGACGGTGACGAAGGACTGGTCGCGCTCGATGAACTCGATCGCCCGGCCCAGGATGCGCGGGTCGAAGACGACGTCGCCGTTCATCCACAGCACCCCGCCCCTGCCCGTGGCGTTCAGCGCACGCAGCAGGCTCTTGGAGGTGTTGGTGACGTCGTAGCGCTCGTTGTGCACGTACTTCGCCGACGGGAACGCCTCGATGATGGTCTCCGCGCGGTAGCCGACCACGGCGGTGATCCGGGCGTCACGCCCGAACACGGCGCGGATGTTGTCGTGCTGCTGCTGCATGATGGTGCGTCCGTCGCTGAGCTCGGTGAGCGGCTTCGGCAGAGCACGGCCGAGGCGCGAGCCCATGCCCGCTGCGAGGATGACGGTCTGAAGAGTCACGATTTCTCCTAAAAGAGCTTGTGTTCACTGTCGATTCATCGACGGGACACCTCTTCGTGCCAGAGCCATGGTACTGATCGCACCTGGGAGAGCTCCGGCAGCCCGGATGCCGTTGCCGTTTCGTGATCGATCGCACACCTGCCACTCAGGTTCATCTGCGGGTCTGCAAAGCGGGTTTCAGCCCGTGTCAGAGCCTCGGTCGGGGGACCGTTGGCTTGATACCGTAGTACCCGTGACAGCTGCTCTCGACTCAGGCGATGACCGCGACGACACCGCCCGGTCGGGGAAGGCGGAGGAGACGGCTGCGCCCGCCGCGAGCACGAAGACCGGCACGAAGTCGACGGGTGCGAAATCGGCGGCCGCCAGGTCTGCGGCGGCCAAGACCACGGCGGCGAAGAAGGCTGCGGCTGCGGCGAGTGCGTCCAAGAGCACCGGAGCGAAGCAGGCCGCGGCGGCGAACGCGTCGAAGACCGCCGCCGTGAAGAAGGCCGCGGCGGATGCCGGCGCGGCCAAGAACTCGCGTGAACCCGCCGCGAAGAGGACGACCGCGCCCACGTCGGCGAGCGCTGCCGGATCCCCGGCAGCCAAAAAGCCGGCGACCGCGAAGACGGCCGCCGCGAAGACGGCCGCCGCGAAGACGGCGACGGCGAAGCCGGCTGGGGCGAAGAAGCCCGCAACCGCGAAGACGACGACGACGAAGACAGCTACCACGAAGGCAGTGACCGAGAAGACGGCGTCGGCGAGGAAGCCTGCAGCGCCGAAGACGCCGTCAACCGCGAAGAAGCCCGCGGCACCGAGGAAGCCCGCCGCATCCGCAGCTGCGAACGCCGCGCAGCGTTCGGCATCCGACGAACTCATCGCCTACATCCCCGCGCTGCCGAAGACGTCGACGCCTCCCGACGTCGTGGAGCCGGTGCTGCGGCCCGCCGCCGAGGAAAGCCCCCGCACCGACCCGCCGGCGCCCGAGGCCGTTCCCGAGCCGGTGGCCGCGACCGAGCCGGCCCCCGAGGCCGAGCCGACTCCCGAGGCTGCTCCCGAACCGGTGCTCACGGCCGAGCCGACGCCGGAGACCGCCCCCGAAACGACGCCGGAGACCGAGCCCGCATCGGCGGAGGAGGCGGATGCCGCACGCGATCCCGCCGAGCCCGACCCCGATCCCGCTGACCCCGATCCCGCCGAACCCGATGCCGTCGTGGTCGCCGGTCCGCCCGCGGATTCCGAACCCGCCGCCGACGCGATCCGCATACGCGGTCTGGTCAAGCGCTTCGGTGACTCGAACGCCGTCGACGGCATCGACCTGACCGTGCCCGCCGGCTCGTTCTACGGGCTGGTCGGGCCGAACGGCGCGGGCAAGACCACCACGCTGTCGATCATCGCCGGGCTGCTGCGCGCCGACGCGGGCTCCGTGCACATCTGCGGCATCGATCAGAAGGCGCGCCCGCTCGACGCGAAGCGGGTGATGGGGGTGCTTCCCGACCGGCTGCGCACGTTCGACAGGCTCACCGGGCGTCAGCTGCTGCATTACTACGGCCAGCTGCGCGGACTGAAGCGCGCCGTGATCGAGAAGCGCGTCGCCGACCTGGCCCGCGCGTTCGATCTCACCGAGGCGCTCGGCCGCGTCGTGTCGGACTACTCCGCGGGGATGACCAAGAAGATCATGCTCGCGGGTGCGCTGATCCACTCGCCCCGGGTGCTCGTGCTCGACGAGCCGTTCGAGGCGGTCGATCCGGTCTCCTCGGGCGTGATCCTCGACATCCTGCGGTCCTATGTGGCGCACGGCGGCACCGTCATCCTCTCCAGCCACGGCATGGACCTGGTCGAGCAGGTGTGCTCGCGGGTCGCCGTGATCGTGGGCGGCGACGTGCTGGCCGAGGGCACCGTGGACGAGGTGCGCGCCGGCCAGACCCTGGCGGCGAGGTTCGTCGAGCTCTCCGGCACGGGTGGCGAAGTGGAGGGCCTGGAGTGGTTGCACACGTTCTCGGGCTGAGGCTGCGGCTGCTCGCCGGCGCGCTGCGCCCGCAACGGGCGGTGCGCGGGGTGCTCGCGCTGCTGGCCACCGCTGCGGTCACGGTCGCCGTCTGCGTCGCGGTGCTGGGGCTGGGAAGCGCGCCGCTGCCCACCGCGCGCACTGTGATCGTGCTGGGAGGGGCGTCGGTGTTCGTCGCGTTCTTCCTGGGGCCGATCCTCGTCGGGGCGCAGGATCAGCTGGACCCGCGCAGATTCGCGCCGTTCGGCGTCGACCTGAAGCGGATGCCGTGGATCCTCGCGCTCGCGTCGCTGGTCAGCGTGCCGAGCATGGCCCTCGTCGCCGTGCACGTCGTGTTCGCGGTCGCCGTGACGACGGTCGCATCGGTCCCCTGGCCGGCCGCGGTCGCGGCTGCGCTGGTGAGCGTGCTCTCCACGGCGCTCGTCGCGCGCATCGGGATGGCGATCAGCGCGATCGTCCTGCCCGAGCGCCGCTCTCGCGAGCTGACCGTGCTGTTCACGATCCCGATCATCGCCATCGCGTTCCCGGTCGCCGCCTACTTCGCCTCGATGCGGTGGGACGGGCACGTGCCGCCTGCTGCCGCCGCGGTGACCGCGTTCGTCGGCTACACGCCGCTGGCCGCGCCGCAGGCCTTCCTGTTCCGCCTGGCGGCGGGCGAGACCGGCGCGGCGTGGACCAGCGGGCTGGTCGCGCTGCTGACGCTGGCCGCCCTGCTCGCGCTGTGGGGGCACCTGGTCCGGCGGATGCTGTCCACCACCGAGCGTCCCTACGCCACGCGGGAGCGATCCGGGCTCGGATGGTTCTCGACGCTGCCGACCACGGCTTTCGGGGCGGTGGCCGCGCGCAGCCTGGTGTACTGGATGCGCGACCGGCGGTACATCGTGAACGTGCTGATCGTGCCGGTCGCCGGCGTGCTCACGGTGTTCCCGCTGATGATCGCCGGCGTCCCGCCCTGGGCTGCGGCGCTCGTGCCGGTGCCGCTGATGGCGCTCTTCTTCGGCTGGCTGCCGCACAACGATGTCGCCTACGACTCCACGGCACTGTGGATCCACATCGCCAGTGGCGTGCGGGGCCTGCCCGACCGCCTGGGACGGCTGGTCCCCGTCATGCTCGTCTCGATCCCGGTGCTCGCGATCGCCGTCTCGGTCACGCTTGCGTTCACCGGCGAGTGGCAACTGCTGCTGCCGCTCGTCGGGGTGGCATCCGCTCTGCTGCTCGGCGGCCTCGGCATGTCCAGCATCGCCTCGGTCGTGGCACCGTACGCGGTCTCGCGCCCGGGTGACAGCCCGTTCCAGCAGCCGCAGCGCTCCTCGTCGCACGGATCCTTCGGCGCGGCAGGCACGTTCCTCGCCGCTCTCGTGGTCAGCCTGCCGACGCTGTGGCTGTTCGTGCTCACCGTCGTCGATGGCGACCGCCACGCACCCGCCACGTTCTGGACGGGAATCATCACGGGGGTGCTGGTGCTGTTCGGGGGAGCGGCCATCGGCGGGGCCATCTTCGAGCGCGGGGGCACGCGACTGATGGAGTTCGTCGAGACGACCTGATCCCCGCCCGCGTCGGCCGACCGGGGAACCGGTCCTGCGGGTGGTGCCGGCCGCTAGAATCGCCACATGAGTACTCCGCTGGACAGCCCCGATCAGGGTGGCGTGGCAACGCTTGATCGTGAACTCGAAGAGCTCCTCCGCGAGGAGAATCTCGAGCCCGGCGACCATGAGCGCTTCTCGCACTACGTGAAGAAGGACAAGATCCTCGAGTCCGCCATCACCGGCAAGCCGGTGCGGGCACTCTGCGGCAAGAAGTGGACACCGGGACGCGACCCGGAGAAGTTCCCGATCTGCCCGACGTGCAAGGAGATCTACGAGAAGATGGTCGGCTGACCCTCACTCCTGCTCGGTGAAGACCGTCGGGATCGCCGGGTCGGACTTGCTGAGCGCGAGCGCCCGCAGCGGCAGTTCCTCTCGCACGCGCAGATGGTGCTCGCGCGCGGCGGCGGTGCCGTCGGGGCCCTCGTGCGCGGTGTCGATCTCGCCGTTGTCGACGAGCACCACCTGCACGGCCCGCGCGCCGGGGTGGGACCCGGCGACGTCGACCGGCTCGAACCCGTCGGCGACCGAGATCGTCTCGGCCACGGCGACGCCGTCCTCGAGCGAGCGGAACGCCGCCTTGCGGCCGCCTCGGGAGGCCTTGTCGGCGGATGCCTTGGCCACCGCCACCCAGCCGCCTGCCGCGTCCTGGCGGGCGACCAGCTTGTAGACCATCCCCGCGGTCGGATACCCCGACCCGGTGACCACCGAGGTGCCGACGCCGTACGCGTCGACCGGTGAGGCGGCGAGCGCCGCGATGGCGTACTCGTCGAGGTCGCTGGTGACGGTGATCCTCGTGCCCGTGGCGCCGAGATCGTCCAGCTGCGCGCGCACCTCGGCGGCGACGATGGGCAGGTCGCCGGAGTCCAGCCGCACGCCGCCGAGCTCGCGGCCGGCCACGCGGATCGCCGTCTCCACGCCGGTGCGGATGTCGTAGGTGTCCACCAGCAGCGTCGTGCCGACGCCCAGGCTCTGCACCTGTGCGCGGAACGCGTCCTCCTCGCTGTCGTGCAGCAGGGTCCAGGAGTGCGCGGCCGTCCCCATCGTGGGGATGCCCCATCGCCGGCCCGCCTCGAGGTTGCTGGTGGCGCCGAACCCGGCGATGAAGGCCGCGCGTGCCGCAGCCACGGCGGAGTGCTCGGCCGCCCGGCGCGAGCCCATCTCGGCCAGGGGACGCTCCCCGGCGGCGATGCTCATCCGCGAGGCCGCGGTGGCGACGGCGGAGTCGTGATTGAGCACGCTGAGCGCCAGGGTCTCCAGCACCACGGCATCCGCGAAGGAGCCCTCCACGGTCAGCACGGGTGAGCCCGGGAAGTAGAGCTCGCCCTCGCGGTAGCCGAGGATCGTCCCGGTGAACCGGTAGCGCTCCAGGTAGCGGATCGCCTCGGCATCCACCACATCGTTGTCGCGCAGGAAGCGCAGCTCGTCGTCGTCGAAGCGGAACTCCCTCAGCAGCTGCAGCAGCCGCCCGGTGCCGGCCACCACGCCGAACCGGCGGCCGCCAGCGAGCCGCCGCGAGAACAGCTCGAACACAGAGGGCCGGCCGGCCGTGCCGTCGCGCAGCGAGGCGGCGAGCATGGTCAGTTCATAGCGGTCGGTGAGGAACGCGGAGCTCATCCGCTCAGTGTATTCCGCGCGTCGCATCCCATCCTGCCGACGCCGGGTCCTCGCGCTGTGCAGGTGCGCGGAATCAGGAATACTGATGATCGTGCCCGACGAACTGGAACGACTCGCCAACGCCGTGCTCTGGCCCGGATTCCTCGGCAGCACGGTTCCCGGCTGGCTCGCGGATGCCCTGCGGGACGGACTCGCCGGCGTCGTCCTCTTCGCACAGAACCTCGGCGGTGGCACCGCGGCGCTGAGCGCCGACATCCACCGGCTGGCGCCGCAGGCGCTCATCGGGATCGATGAGGAGGGCGGCAGCGTCACCCGGCTCGAGACTGCGACGGGCTCCACCATTCCGGGAGCAGCGGAGCTCGGGGCGCTGGACGACGTCGAGGCCACCCGGGCCGCGGGCTTCGAGATCGGCCGCCGGGTCGACGCGATCGGCGCGGACGTCGTGCTCGCGCCCGTCGCCGACGTGAACACCGACCCGCGCAATCCGGTCATCGGCGTGCGCGCCTTCGGCTCCGACACCGCACTCGTGTCCAGGCACGTGGCCGCCGCCGTCCGCGGCATCCAGTCCGCCGGCGTCGCCGCCTGCGCCAAGCACTATCCCGGCCATGGAGACACGCACACCGACTCGCACCACGACCTGCCGCGAATCACGCTCAGCCAGGACGAGATCGAGCGCGTGCACCTGCCGCCGTTCACCGCCGCCATCGACGCCGGCGTGCACGCGATCATGACCGCGCACATCGCCGCGCAGCACTGGGGTGACGCTCCCGCCACCCTCGACCCGGTCGTGCTCGGGCGCCTGCGGGCCGGCTTCGACGGCGTCATCATCACGGACGCGCTCGACATGGCCGCGATCCGCGAGAGCGTCGGCATCGGCGGGGGAGCGGTGCGCGCGCTCGCCGCGGGAGCCGACCTGCTCTGCGTCGGGAACCCCACCAACCCCGGCGCGGCGATGCGTCCCGACCAGGACGAGCGCGATTACCGGGAGGCACGGGATGCCGTCGTCGCGGCGATCCGCTCCGGAGAGCTGCCGCGCGCCCGGGTCGAGGAAGCCGCACGCCGGGTCGCGGCGATGGCTGCGACCGTCCGCGCCCGTGGCGAGGTCGCCGGCGTCCCCTTCGACGCGGATGCCATCGCCGACCGTGCACTGCGGATCGACGGCGCGTTCGCGCCGTTCGACGATGCGCCGACCACCGTGATCGACCTGCGCCGGGCATCCAGCCTCGCCGTCGACAGTGCGGGCTCGCATGTCGCGCTGGCGCTCGCGGCGGGTGGCCGGGTGGTCCGTCTCGACGCGGACCGCGCGGCGGGTGCGGAGATCGAGGCCGCGATCCTGGCCGCGGGCGAGTGCCAGAGCGTGGTGCTCGTGGACCGCATCGACGCGGATGCCGCGCAGCGGGCGGTGCTCGACAGGATCCGCTCCGCCGTGCCCGGCACGGTGGCCGTCAATGTCGGACTGGCCGTTCCCGACCCCGGCCCCACCGTCACGGCTTCCGCGGCGAGCCTGCTCGCGGCCCGCGCCGCACGAAGAGCGCTGCTGAACCCGCCCGCCGATTCCGCACGGGAGCGGGCCGGAACCGCAGCAGAAGCGACAGAAGAGGAACCGTCATGACCGACCGTGCAGAGCTGCGATCCACCCTCGAGACGTTCGCGACCGAGCGCGTGGATCCGCGCTTCGCCGAACTCGACACGCTCGACACGCGCGCGCAGGTGCGCCTGATGGCCGAGCACGGGCACCGTGCGGTCGACGCAGTCGCCGAGGCGGAGAAGAGCATCGCCCGGGCCGTGGACGGGATCGTCGAGCGGATGCGGCGGGGTGGCCGCCTGATCTACATCGGCGCCGGCTCGCCGGGCCGGCTCGGTGTGCTCGACGCCAGTGAGGTCCCGCCGACCTTCGGCGCCGATCCCGGGCTCGTCGTCGGCGTGATCGCCGGCGGCGACACCGCACTGCGATCCGCCGTGGAGGGTGCCGAGGACGACGCTGCGGCCGGTGCTGCCGCGATCGTCGAACTGGAGACGGGCCCGCTGGACAGCGTGGTCGGCATCTCGGCATCCGGTCGCACGCCGTACGTGATCGGCGCCCTCCAGACCGCCCGCGAACGCGGCGCGCTTGCGATCTCGCTCGCAGGCAACCGGTCGGCGCAGATGTCGGCGGATGCAGACATCGCGATAGAGGCCGAGGCGGCGCCCGAGATCGTGGCCGGCTCCACCCGGCTGAACTCCGGCACGGCGCAGAAGCTCGTGCTGAACATGCTCTCGACACTCGCGATGGTGCAGCTGGGCAAGGTCTACGGCAATCTCATGGTCGACGTGCGCTCCACCAACGAGAAGCTGCGTGCCCGCGCCGAGCGCATCGTCATCTCCGCCACCGGATGCAGCCCGGACGAGGCCACGCGGGCGCTCGCCGCAGCGGACGGGTCGGTCAAGCTCGCGGTCGGGATCGTGTCGTCCGGAGCGGATCCTGCGGCGGTGCGAGAGGCGCTCGCGGCAGCCGACGGGCACCTGCGCGTAGCGCTGGCTGCGCTGGCTTCGCGCTCGGCTGCCGACCCGGCGGACTAGCGGCCGACTAGGCTTGGACATCATGAACGACGCGCCCATCGGCATCTTCGACTCCGGAGTCGGCGGGCTGACAGTCGCCAGGGCCATCCGCGCTCAGCTGCCGCAGGAATCGCTCGTCTACATCGGCGACACCGCCCACTCGCCCTACGGTCCCAAGCCCATCGCCGACGTGCGCCGGTACAGCCTCGAGGTGCTCGACACGCTCGTCGATCAGGGGGTGAAGATGCTCGTGATCGCCTGCAACACGGCATCCGCCGCCATGCTGCGCGACGCGCGCGAGCGCTACAGCGTCCCCGTGGTCGAGGTGATCGGCCCGGCCGTGCGGCGTGCGGTCTCGACGACCCGCAACAGCCGCATCGGCGTGATCGGCACCGTGGGCACGATCGGCTCCCGCGCCTATCAGGACCTGCTCGAGGTGAACGAGCGCCTCGAGGTGTTCACGGCGGCGTGTCCGCGCTTCGTCGAGTTCGTCGAGGCGGGCATCACCGGCACTCCGGAGGTGCTCGCGGTCGCCGAGGACTACCTCTCGCCGCTGCGCGCCGCGGGCGTGGACACCCTGGTGCTGGGATGCACGCACTACCCGTTCCTGCGGGGCGCGATCAGCTACGTGATGGGCGACGGCGTCTCGCTGGTCTCCAGCGACGACGAGACCGCCGCCGACGTGTACCGGCAGCTCGTGCGCCGCGACCAGCTCGCCCCCGCCGACGCCGTGGCGACCTACACCTACGAGGCCACCGGAGACTCGACAGACGATTTCACGGTGCTCGCCAACCGGCTGATGGGCCGCGAGGTGCGCGACGTGCAGCTCGTGCAGACCGGCGTGATCACGCTGCCCGACCTTTCCCTGGAGGAGAACGATGCCTGAGACCACGCGCGCAGACGGACGCCGCACCGACCAGCTCCGCGAGGTGACCATCGAGCGCGGCTGGTCCGCCAACGCCGAGGGCTCGGCGCTGATCAGCTTCGGCGGCACGAAGGTGCTGTGCACGGCATCGTTCACCAACGGCGTGCCGCGCTGGCTGACGGGCAAGGGCAGGGGCTGGGTGACCGCCGAGTACGCGATGCTGCCCCGGGCCACCAACTCGCGCAACGACCGGGAGAGCGTGAAGGGCCGCATCGGTGGTCGCACGCACGAGATCTCCCGGCTGATCGGCCGCGCGCTGCGCGCCGTGGTCGATACCAAGGCGCTCGGCGAGAACACCATCGTGATCGACTGCGACGTGCTGCAGGCCGACGGGGGCACCCGCACCGCCGCGATCACCGGCGCGTACGTGGCGCTGGCGGATGCCATCGAGTGGGGTCGCGAGAAGAAGTTCATCGGCAGGAACTCCACCCCGCTGCGGGATTCCGTCGCCGCGGTCTCGGTGGGGATCATCGACGGCGAGCCCATGCTCGATCTGGCATACGTCGAGGACGTGCGCGCCGAGACCGACATGAACGTGGTCGTGACCGGCCGCGGGCTGTTCGTCGAGGTGCAGGGAACCGCCGAGGGCGCGCCCTTCGACAAGCGCGAGCTGGATGCCCTGCTCGAGCTGGGCGTGAACGGCTGCGCGTCGCTGACGGAGCTTCAGCTGGCGGCTCTGGCAGTCGGCGGGTTGGCCGGTTCCGGAGCGGACGCGTGATGCGCGTCGTCCTCGCCACGCACAACCCGCACAAGGTCGCCGAGTTCCAGCAGATCGTCGCGGCCGCGCGCCCCGATCTCGAGATCGTCGGCTACGACGGCCCCGAGCCGGTCGAGGACGGCGTGACGTTCGCGCAGAACGCGCTGATCAAGGCGCGCGCGGCCGCCGCGCACACGGGGCTGCCGGCGCTCGCCGACGACTCCGGCATCTGCGTGGACGTTCTCGGAGGCTCGCCCGGGGTGTTCTCGGCGTACTGGGCCGGACAGAAGAAGGATGCCACGGCGAACCTCGAGCTGCTCCTGGATCAGCTGCGCGACGTCGCCGACCCGCACCGCGCCGCGCAGTTCCACTCCACGATCGCCCTGGTGACGCCGGACGGCTCCGAGCAGACGGTGGCCGGCATCTGGCCGGGCCGTCTCGCGCATCAGGCTTCGGGGGAGGGCGGCTTCGGCTACGACCCGATCTTCATCCCGGACGGCCAGGACGCGGCGCCCGAGCGCACCGTCGGCCAGTTCACGGATGCCGAGAAGCAGTCCCAGTCGCATCGCGCCCGCGCCTTCCAGGCGCTGATCCCGCTGCTGGCCGAGCTGTAGCATCCGGACCCGCCAGTGAGAATCGTTACCGTTCCCGACTAGCTCGAAGCGGCGCTGCACGGCGGCTTTCCGGCCTAGCCTGGAGACATGCACGATCACGCACCCGCGCCGGGCGGCATCCGCGATGCCGGCCACCGGCGTCTGCTGACCGTGTCGCTGTCGCTGACGGTCGTCGTGATGGTCGTGCAGGTCGTGGGTGCGATCCTCTCCGGTTCCCTGGCGCTGCTCGCCGACGCCGCGCACATGTTCACCGATGCGTCGGCGCTGGTCATCGCGCTGATCGCCACTGCCGTCGCCGCCCGCCCCGCCGATGACCGTCGCACGTTCGGGTACCAGCGCGCGGAGGTGTTCGGCGCGCTGATCAACGCGGTCATCCTCAGCGTGCTGATGGTGGTCGTCGCGATCCAGGGCATCCAGCGGCTGATGGATCCCGGTGTGGTCGAGGTCGGCGGGACCCTGATGCTCGTCGTCGCCGCCGTCGGCATGGTCGCGAACGCCATCTCGATGTGGCTGCTGAGCCGCGCCCAGCGCACGAGCATCAACGTGCGCGGTGCCTACCTGGAGGTCATGGGCGACCTGATCGGCTCGGTCATGGTCATCATCGCCGCCGTCGTGATCGTCACCACCGGCTGGATGCCGGCTGATGCGATCGCCTCCCTGGTCATCGCTGCGATGATCCTGCCGCGCGCGATCTCGCTGCTGCGCGAGGTGTTCTCGGTGCTCGCCGAGTCGGCGCCGATGGGCATGTCGGTGATCGAGATCCGCGACCATCTGAAGCGGTACCCGGGCGTCGTCGATGTGCACGACGTGCACGTGTGGCAGCTCACCCGCGGCGCGCCCGTGTTCACGGCCCACGTGACCGTCGAGACGGCGCTGTTCGCCTCCGGGCGCTCCGCCGAGCTGCTGGCCCAGCTGCAGGCGTGCCTGGCCGACCACTTCGATGTCGACCACTCCACCTTCCAGCTGGAGCCCGCGGACCACGACGACTGCGAAGCCGTGCACGCCTGACGCGGGTGCCCGCCGCGTCACGACTCCCGCCGCACCTCCGCAGGAGACTTGTCCGGCCGCAGCCCGCGCCAGCGGGAGTGGCGCAGGATGCCGGCGGGGGTCCACTCCGAGAACTCCACCTCGCCGACCAGCTCGGGCCGCACCCACTCCGCGTCGCGCGCATCCGGTCGCGGCACGCCCTCCACGGGCGGCTCGTCGACGCGCAGCGGCTCCAGCCGCGCGAGCAGGTCTCGCAGGATCCGGTCGGTGAAGCCGGTACCGGTCCTGCCCACGTACCGCAGGGAGCCGTCGTGGTCGGGCACGGCCAGCAGCAGCGAGCCGATGGTGCCGGTGCGGTCGCCCCTGCCCGGTCGGATGCCGATGATCACCACCTCCTGCGTGTGCGTGTTCTTCAGCTTGAGCCACGAGGGGCTCCGCGCGCCCGGACGGTAGACGGAGTCGGGGTCCTTGGCCACGACGCCCTCCAGGTCCTGCTGCCTGCTCAGCTCCACGGCCGCGTCGAGGTCGTCGAAGACCGGAGGAACCTGCACCGGAGCGTCGAGGTCGGAGGCCAGGTGCTCGAGCAGCTCGCGCCGCTGGCGCAGCGGCATCCCGGTGAGGTCGTGACCGTCCAGGCGCAGCAGGTCGAACAGCATGTAGGTGATCGGCGTGCGCACGACCTCGCGCTCGATGTCGCGGCCGCGCGTGAGGTGCATCCGGTTCTGCAGACGGTGGAAGCTGGGCCTGCCCTGCGCGTCGAAGGCGACGATCTCGCCATCGACGACGGCGTCGGACGCCGGCAGGTGCGGTGCGCCGTCGGCGGTGAGCTCGGGGTAGCGGGCGGTGATGTCGGTGCCGCTCCGGGCCTGCAGTGCGAAGCGGCCGTCGGCCCAGATGCCGATGGCGCGGATGCCGTCCCACTTGATCTCCGCCCAGGCGTCGGCGCCGATCCGTCCCGCGACGCCGCGGGAGCCGGACTCCGCGAGCATCGGCGAGTAGGAGGTGGGAGATCCGGCCGTTGTAGCCTCGCCGTCGTCGACCTTCTGTGAGGCGGGCCCACGCGCCCCGGAGGCTCCGGCCGACGCGGAGCGGCGGCTGGAGGGGGGCGGGGGGATCATGCGGTGCAGCAGCCATTGCGACTTCTCGCCCTCGCCCTCAGTGCGGATCAGCGCCAGCCGCACCGAGCCGAGCCGGCCGCCCGCGCGCCCGGTGAACGTGCCGATCACCTCGTCATCCCGCCACTTCTCCAGCGCCACGGTGCCGGTGTCCCAGACCGTCATCGACCCGGCGCCGTACTCGCCGCGCGGGATCTCGCCCTCGAAGGAGAGGTACTCCAGCGGATGCGGCTCCGTCATCACCGCCAGGTGGTTGCGGTCGGCGGTCTCGGGAACGCCCTTGGGCACCGCCCAGCTGATCAGCACGCCGTCGCGCTCGATGCGCAGGTCGTAGTGCAGGCGCCGGGCGTGGTGCTCCTGGATGACGAATCTCGGCGCACCCGCGCCCGCGGCGGCCGCTGCGCGCGGTATGGGCTCCGGCGTCCTGGCCGCGTCGCGCTTGGCCAGGTACGAGGTCAGCGCGGTGCTCGGCGGTGCGAGGCCGGCGAGCGGGTCGATGCCGGCATCCACCCGCTCCAGCACCTCGTGCAGCTCCAGCTGGCGGAGCTCGGGATCCTCCAGCTCTTCCCAGGTTCGCGGCGCCGCCACCCACGGCCGGGCGCGCCCGCGCAGCGAATAGGGGGCGATCGTGGTCTTGGCGGCGTTGTTCTGACTCCAGTCGATGAACACCTTGCCGCTGCGGGCCGACTTCGCCATCGTGCGCGTGGCCAGATCGGGGTGGTCGGCCTCGATCAGCCGCGCCAGCTCCTTCGCGACGGCCGACACCTCGTCGCTGGTCTGCAGCCCGCCGCCGTCCTCGGCCGTGGGCAGCCGCGCATACAGGTGGATGCCCTTGCTGCCGCTGGTCACCGGCATCGGGTCCAGGCCCATGCCCGAGAGGATGCCGCGCGCGATCCGGGCGACCGTCGCGCACTCCGGAAGGCCCACGCCCGGACCCGGATCCAGATCCAGCACCAGCCGGTCCGGCCGGCCCCGGCCGCCGGACTGCGTGAAGCGCCACTGGGGCACGTGCAGCTCGAGCGCCGCCAGCTGCGCGAACCACACCAGCGTGGCCGCGTCGTCGGCGAGCGGGTAGTCCTTGGGGCCGTCGGAGTGCTCGATCGGCATCCGGCGCACCCAGTCGGGCGCGCCCTGCTCGAGCTGCTTGGCGAAGAAGCTCTCGGCCGGGGCATCCGCGGTTCCCACCCCGTCGACCCAGCGCTTGCGCGTGACCGGCCGCCCGCGCAGGTGCGGCAGCATGGCAGGCGCGACCTGTGAGACGTAGCCGAGGATCTCGCCCTTGGTCGTGCCGGTCTCGGGGTAGACGACCTTGTCGAGGTTCGTCACGCGCAGACGCCGGCCATCGACCTGCACGACCTGCCCGCTCGCTGCCATGGGGACAGGTTAGCCGCACGGACGCAAGCCCCTGGCCGGAACGGGTGTGACTGGTGATACTGGTGGGATGAGGAGCATCTGGAAGGGCGCGGTGACCTTCGGCCTGGTGAACGTGCCGGTGAAGGTGTACTCCGCGACCGAGGACCACGACATCTCGCTGCATCAGGTGCACGACGAGGACGGCGGCCGCATCCGCTACCAGCGGGTGTGCGAACTGGACGGCAAGCCCGTCGCGTACTCCGACATCGATCGCGCCTACGTGGACGACGACGGGCAGACGGTGGTGCTCACCAAGAAGGACCTCGCGGCCCTGCCCGCGGAGAAGAGCCGCGAGATCGACGTGGTGGAGTTCGTGCCGAGCGAGCAGATCGATCTGCTCACCCTGGACCGGGCGTACTACCTCGAGCCCGACTCCAAGTCGCCGAAGGCCTACGTGCTGCTGCGCAAGACCCTCGAGCAGACCGACCGCACCGCGATCGTGCGATTCACCCTGCGGCAGAAGACCCGGCTCGCGGCGCTGCGGGTGCGCGGCGACGTGCTGGTGCTGCAGACCCTGCTGTGGGCGGACGAGGTGCGCGAGGCCGCGTTCCCCGCTCTGGACGAGGACGTGAGGATCAGCAAGAAGGAGCTGGAGATGGCCTCGTCGCTGGTGGACAGCTACTCCAGCGACTTCGAACCGGAGTCGTTCGTCGACGAGTACCAGAAGGAGCTGCGCACGCTCATCGACGCGAAGATCGAGGCGGGAGAGACCTTCGACGTGTCCGAGACGTTCGCCGACGACGGCGAGGGCGCCGGCGGCGAGGTCATCGACCTGATGGAGGCGCTGCGCGCCAGCGTGGAGAGGTCGAAGGCCGCGCGGGCCGGTGGGAAGGATGCCGAGAAGAAGGAATCCGGCCGGAAGTCCGGCGGACGCAAGAAGGCCGGCTGATCCGGATGGTGATGGTTCGGGTCACGAGGAGACATCCATCACCGGGCGGGCCCACGCGCCCCGGAGGCTCCGGGCGACGCGGAGCGGCGACTGCGGGGGCGCGGGGATCAGTGCCTGCCGTCGCCGTCGAGATCCGGCGCGCGGTCGAAGACCTCGGCATCCAGCTGCAGTGTGGTCGTGGCGGGCACCGGCTCGGCGGCCTCGCGCCTCACCTTGAACCGCTCGTACAGGTAGTGCCCCAGCGTGATCAGGGCGGTCCCGGCGACGGCGGCCAGCAGGATCAGGTCGATGTAGTCCACGACCAGGTCGCGGACCCACGGGATGTAGGCGATGACGTACCCGAACATCGTCAGGCCGAAGCCCCACAGGACCGCCCCGATGAGGTTGTAGAGCGAGTACCGCTTCCACGGCATGTGGCCCACGCCGGCGGCGACCGGGGCGAAGGTGCGCACCACGGGGATGAACCGGGCCAGGATGACCGTGATGCCGCCGAAGCGCTCGAAGAACGCGTTCGTGCGGTCCACGTTCTTGCGGCTGAACAGACCGGACTCCTTGCGCTCGAAGACCGCTGGGCCGCCCTTGTGGCCGATCAGGTACCCCACTTCGCCGC
Source organism: Microbacterium sp. ARD32 (assembly GCF_031844385.1). Classification (NCBI taxonomy): domain Bacteria; kingdom Bacillati; phylum Actinomycetota; class Actinomycetes; order Micrococcales; family Microbacteriaceae; genus Microbacterium; species Microbacterium sp. ARD32. The sequence goes on along the minus strand of NZ_JAUZVD010000004.1, from coordinate 52,444 downwards.
CGACGAAAGCGGCCAGCGCGATCAGCAGCGCGACCACCCAGATGTTCACGCCGAACACGTCGCTGGTGTGCGTCAGCAGGCCCGAGATGACCAGCAGCGTGTCACCGGGCAGCAGGAAGCCGATCAGCAGGCCGGTCTCGGCGAAGATGATGAAGCAGACGACCAGCAGTGCCCAGGGGCCGGCGACGTCGATGATGTGCGCCGGGTCCAGCCAGTCGGGCATGAACGAGGTCGGAGCCTGGATGAGCGAGTGAAGCAAGGGATGATCCCATCGGTCGGAATTCGGCGCTGAGGGAGTGCGGGGAAGCGTGCGGGAGATGGGACTTGAACCCACACGCCCAGGGGCACAGGAACCTAAATCCTGCGTGTCTACCGATTCCACCACTCCCGCGCATCAGCAAGTCTACTGATCGCATCGCTATGGATTCCCGTACATCTGCCGAGCATCGCCCTGTGGATAACTTTGACGGCGGCGGACGGAATTCTGTCATGATGCCCGCGTGAGTCATCCGTCCCTCGTCGTCGCCGAGCGCGTGCGGCGACGTCTGCGCCTGGAGCACACCGATCCGTCGTCGCACCCGGCCGAGGCCCGGCACATCGCCCAGACCGAGGTCCGACGCCACAACGATCTGGCACTGCAGCGCGGTGAGGCGATCATCGACGACGAAGCCGCGCTGATCCGCGACGTGCTGGCCTCGGTGTCCGGATTCGGAGTTCTCCAGCCGCTGCTGGACGACCCCGAGATCGAGGAGATCTGGCTGAACGGGCCCGACCGCGTCTTCATCGCCCGCGACGGCACGACCGAGCGCGTCGACATGCACCTGACGGACGCCACCGTGCGCGATCTGGTCGAGCGGATGCTGCAGTCCACCGGCCGTCGCGTGGACGTCAGCCAGCCGTTCGTGGATGCGTCGCTGCCGGACGGGTCGCGACTTCACGTCGCCATCGCCGATGTCGTGAGGGGCTCCTGGGCGGTGAACATCAGGAAGTTCCTGAAGCGGCATCGCACGCTCGAGTCGCTGGTGGCGCAGGGATCCGTGCCCGCGCACATCGCCGACCTCCTGCGCCGAGCGCTGCTCGACGGGGGCAGCATCATCGTCTCGGGCGCCACCCACGCGGGCAAGACCACGCTGCTCGGGGCGCTGCTGGCATCCGTCGCGGCCGCGCAGCGCATCATCACGGTCGAGGAGACCTTCGAGCTCGCCGTCGACGGACCGGACGTGGTCGCGCTGCAGGGACGCCAGGCGAGCCTGGAGGGCACCGGCGAGATCACCCTGCGCCGCCTCGTGAAGGAGGCGCTGCGCATGCGACCCGATCGCATCGTCGTCGGCGAGGTGCGCGACGCGGAGGCCCTCGACCTGGTGCTCGCGCTGAACACCGGCGTGCCCTCGGCGGGCACGATCCACGCGAACTCGGCCGACGAGGCGCTCGAGAAGCTCGCGCTGCTGCCGCTGCTGGCCGGCCGCAACATCGACCGCGCGTTCGTCGCACCGGCTCTCGCGACCTCCATCTCCTACGTCGTGCACTGCAGCCGGGCATCCGACGGGTCGCGTCGCGTCGCCGAGGTGGTGGCGCCGACCGGCGAGGTCGTCGACGGCCGCATCCGCACAGCGTCCGTGTATCGGGCTGAGGGTGTGGCATGACGCTGCTCATCGGCGCGCTGCTGGGCGCGGGGCTGCTGCTGTGCGCATCCCCCTGGCTGTGGCCGCCGCGAGAGCGGGAACCGCGCCCGCCCGCGCGCGGCCGGCTGCGTCGACTGCTCGAGGAGGCGGGGCTCGCGCGCGCCGCCACGCGCACCCTGGTCGTCACGATGATCGCCCTCGCGCTGGTGGCTGCCGCCGTCGCCTGGCTGCTGACCGGACTTCCCGTGCTCGCACTGCTGGCGGGGCTGGCCGCGGCATCCGCTCCCGTGCTCTACCTGCGGGGCCGCCGGCTGCGGCTGCGCAAGGCGCGGCGGCAGATGTGGCCCGACGTGTGCGACCTGCTGGTCGCGGCCATCCGCGTCGGGCTGTCGCTGCCGGATGCGGTGTCGAGTCTGGCCGAGTCGGCGCCGCCGGCCGTGCGCCCCGCCTTCGCGGTGTTCGCGCGCGACCTGCACGCCACCGGTCGCTTCGAGACCAGCCTCGACCGGCTGAAGACGACGCTGGCGGATCCCATCGCCGATCGCATCATCGAGACCCTGCGGATGGCCAGGCAGGTCGGCGGCACCGAGCTCACCGGCGTGCTGCGCGCTCTGTCCGCGTCGGTGCGGGCCGACGCCGCGCTGCGGGGCGAGGTCGAGGCCCGGCAGTCATGGATCCGCGGTGCGGCCGTGCTGGGATCCGTCGCGCCCTGGGTGATCCTCGGGCTGCTGGTGATGCGGCCGGAGGGACGCGCGGCCTATGCCAGTGCGGCCGGCGTGGTGGTGATCGTGGCCGGCGCCGCGGTATCGGTGATCGCCTACCGGATCATGCTGCGGATCGGGCGACTCGCCGAGCCGGAGAGGTGGTTCGGGTGAACGGCATCAGCGACCTCGCGCTCGCCGTGCTGCTCGGCGGAGCGTTCGCGCTCGGCATCCTCGGGGTGCTCTCCGCGCTGCCGCGCTGGGGAGCCCAGCCCTTGGATCGGCGCATCGCGCCGTATCTGCGCGACGTGATCGCCGACGAGGCGATGCCCGCAGGCCTCCTGCCGCGGGTGGGCGTGCTGCCCGTGCAGGGGCGCACGGCCTGGGAGCGCGTCCGCGCCTCCTTCGAGCGGATGCTGGGCGGCGGCGACGCGCTCGCCCGCCGCCTGGCGCAGGCCGGATCGAGCCAGGCACCGGCATCCTTCCGCGGGCGGCAGCTGGCATGGGGCCTGGCAGGGCTGGTCGGCGGCGCGCTGCTGGTGATCGTGCTCGCCGTCGCCGGGCGCATGTCGCCGCCGGCCGTGCTGCTTCCGCTGCTGGCTGCCGCCGGTGCGGCGATCGGCTACGACATGCAGCTCACGGGTCGCGCCAAGGCGCGTCGTGCCCGGCTGGCGGACGAGCTGCCGACGACGCTGGAGTTCATCGCGCTGTGCCTGTCGGCAGGGGAGTCGCTGCTCGATGCGCTCCGGCGGGTCTCCGGCATCGGCACCGGCGAGCTCACCGAGGAGCTGGGGCATGCGGTGCTGGCCGTGCACACCGGTTCACCGCTCGCGGACGCGCTCGGCGAGACGGCCACCCGCCTGCAGCTGCCGGGGCTCTCGCGGGCAGTGGATCAGATCATCGCCGCACTCGAGCACGGCGCGCCGCTGGCCGCCGTGCTGCACTCGCAGGCGGCGGATGCCAGGGACGAGGCGAAGCGCGTGCTGATCGAGCAGGCCGGGCAGAAGGAGATCCTGATGCTGCTGCCGCTGGTGTTCCTGATCCTCCCGCTCAGCGTGCTGTTCGCGATCTACCCGGGTCTGTTCATCCTGCGGCTGGGCCTGGGATGAGGGCAGCGATGACAGACGCCGAACCGATGAGACCATGCCGAACCGATGAGACCATGCCGAACCGATGAGAGCTGGGGAAGAGGAGAGATGATGTCCACACTGAGACGACCGTTCAAGGTGAAGAGCTGGGGGGACGCGAGCCGCGAGCTGGCCGCCGATGAGACCGGCGACGTGCCCGGCTGGGTGCTGGTGACGTTGATGACGGCTGCGCTCGTGGTGGTGATCTGGGCGGTCGCCGGCCCTGCGCTGGTCGACCTGTTCCAGGACGCGATCGCGAAGGTGTCCGGCATCTGAGCGCCATGCGCGCCACCGCACCGGCCGCCGACGAGCGCGGGTCCAGCCCCGTCGAGTTCGTGCTCGTCGGCGCGCTGCTCACCGCACTGGTGCTGTCGGTGCTGCAGATCGCGCTCGCCGTGTACGTGCGCAACGTCGTGCACGACGCTGCTGTCGAGGGGGCGCACTACGCCGCACTCGCCGACACCACGCTCGGCGAGGGGGCAGCGCGCACTCGTACCGTGATCTCGCGTGCCGTGGGCGCCGACTACGCGGGCGCCGTCTCGGTCGGTCGGGACCACAGCCTCGGCCACGAGAGCGTCGTCGTGCGCGTGCGCACCTCGCTGCCGCTGCTCGGGCTGATCGGCGTGCCAGGAGGAATGGAGGTGGAGGCGCGTGCCCCGGTGGAGTCGTTCGACGAGGGATGAGGGCGGCGTGCTCTCCGACGAGCGCGGCTCGGCGGCGCTGGAGTTCATCACGGTCGGCGTGCTGCTGCTGGTGCCCCTGGTGTATCTCGTGCTCACGCTCGGTGCGGTGCAGGAGCAGACGCTCGGCGCCGAGGCGGCGGCCAGGCACACTGCCCGCGTCATCGGCCAGGCGCCGGACGCGGATGCGGCCAGTGCTCGCGGCGACGCCGTGCTCAGAAGCGTGATCCGCGAGTACGGCATGGATCAGGACGCTGTCGAGGTGCACGTCACCTGCCGCCCGGCCGCGGCGACCTGCCCGGCCGCGGGGAGCACCGTCATCGTCACGGTCGCCACGCGGGTGAGCCTTCCGTTCATGCCACCGCTGTTCGGGCTGGACAGGATCGCCGCGATCCCCGTGCAGGCCGAAGCGGCGCAGAAGGTGTCCAGGCTGTGGGGGAGAGGATGAGCCGGCGACGCGCGCTCGGGCGGCGTCTGCGGCTGCTCGGGAATGATGAGGACGGCAGCATCCTGCCGCTGATCCTCGGCTACGTGCTGCTGGCGATCGCGGTGGTGATCGTGTGCACGTGCGCCACCGACCTGTACATCGCCCAGAAGCGCCTCGACTCGCTCGCCGACGCCGCCTCGCTCGCCGGCGCGGACGGGTTCACGCTCGAGCTCGCCGAGGGCGACGTGCATGCCGAGCTCACCGATGCGCAGGTCAGCGAGCAGGCGGATGCCGTGATCGACGCCGTCGCGCCGAAAGCGGACCTGCTCTCGGCGGACACGCCCGACGGCGTCTCGGCGCGGGTCAGCGTCGCCACGGTGTGGCACCCGCCGCTCATCTCCCCGTTCGTACCCGACGGCGTGCGGCTGGAATCCACCGCGACCACCCGCACGGCGCTGCGCTGAGGATCGAGGTCGGACGCGGACGCGCTCAGTCCCGCGGTACCCGCGGCAGATACCTCCGGGTCCAGCGCAGGAAGCCGGCCGCGCCGATCAGCGCCACCACACCCATCACGCCCGTGGCCAGCGACAGCGACACGGCCGCGGTGATCGCCGAGACCAGCACCGGGGCGGCCGCGCCTCCGGCATCCGTCAGCGTGCGCCACGAGCCCAGGAACGCCGCCGGATCGCGCTCGGGAGCCAGATCCGCGCCGAAGGTGAGCAGGATGCCGCTGGAGAGGCCGTTGCCCACCCCGAGCACCGCCGACAGCAGCCCGTACCAGAGCATCGCCGCGTCGAGGTCGTGGGTGAACGACAGCGCCGCGAACCCCAGCCCCATCAGCAGCAGGGCGGGCATCGCGGCCCAGATGCGGCCGAAGCGGTCCATCACCTGGCCGCTCGCGTAGAACAGGGCGAAGTCGATCGCACCCGAAACGCCCACGACCAGAGCGATCGTCGAAGCGTCCAGCCCCAGCGACACGCCCCACAGCGGCAGCACCACCTGGCGCGCCGCCCGCACCGCCGACAGGCACGCGGCCGAGACGCCCAGGCGCGAGAGCACCGCGCGGTACGCCCACATGGTGCCGAGCACGCCGCGCCGATCGGCCACGGGAATCGAGCCGGTCACCACCTCGCCGGTGTCCTCGGCGACGGCGGCGCCTGTGGGCTTCAGCAGCACGGGCACCGTGCGCTCCGGATCGGGGCCGAGCAGCACCAGCACCACGAGCGCCGCCGTGCAGCCGATCAGGAACCACACCGTCGACAGCTCCGAGCCGGTGAGCTGGATCAGACCCGCAGCGATGAACGGCCCCACGAACACGCCCAGGCGAAAGCATCCGCCCAGCAGCGACAGCGCCCGCGCCCGGAATCGGGTCGGAACGCGCGTGGTCATGAATGCGTGCCTGGCCAGTCCGAACGCCGCCGCGCAGAAGCCCAGCAGGAACACCGCCGCGGTGAACAGCGCGAGCGAGTCCGCCAGCAGCATCCCGACGCCGGCGACGATCGCCGCGACACCGGCGTAGACCATCGTGAACCGCTCGCCGATCCTCGCGACCAGCCAGCCCGAGGGGATGTTGCCGCACAGCTGGCCGATCACGAGCGCTGCGGCGACCAGCGCCGCCAGCGGCACGTCGGCGCCGAGTTGGGTCGCCAGCACCGGGATCAGCGGGATGACCGCGCCCTCGCCGAGTGCGAACAGCACCGTGGGCAGGTAGACCATCGGCCCGAACTGCCTGAGAACCGTGCCCGCGCTGTCGCCCACACGTTCACGGTATGCCATGCGCCCGATCCCGCGGCGCGAAACCGCGGGCGCGGCGCGATAGGCTGAACTGCCATGTTCGAACTCGATCTCTCCGCCGACATCCAGGCCCTGCGACACACCTTCGGCGACATCCGCGAGGTCGTCGACGTCGATTCCCTCAACGCCGACATCGCACGGCTCAGCGAAGAGGCCGGCGCGCCCGACCTCTGGGACGACCCCGAGAAGGCGCAGAAGGTCACCAGCGCGCTCAGTCACAAGCAGGCCGACCTCAAGCGCGTCACCGACGTCGAGCGCCGCCTCGACGATCTGGACGTGCTCATCGAGCTCGCCAACGAGATGGAGGACGAGGACTCTGCCGAGGAGGCCCGCAAGGAGCTCGCCTCGCTCACCGACACCATCAACCAGCTCGAGGTGCAGACCCTGCTGGACGGCGAGTACGACGACCGCAACGCGATCATCACGATCCGCTCGGGCGCCGGCGGCGACGACGCCACCGACTTCGCCGAGATGCTCATGCGCATGTACCTGCGCTGGGCCGAGCAGCACGGCTATCCCGTCAAGGTGATGGACACCTCGTACGCGGAGGGCGCCGGCATCAAGTCGACCACCTTCGAGGTCACCGCCCCCTACGCGTTCGGCACGCTCTCGGTCGAGGCCGGCACGCACCGCCTGGCCCGCATCAGCCCGTTCGGGTCGGCCGACAAGCGCCAGACCTCGTTCGCGGCCGTCGAGGTGATCCCGCTCATGGAGGAGGCCACCGAGGTCGACATCCCCGAGAACGACATCCGGGTCGACGTCTTCCGCTCCTCGGGCCCCGGCGGCCAGTCGGTCAACACCACCGACTCCGCCGTGCGCATCACGCACCTGCCCACGGGCATCGTCGTCTCGATGCAGAACGAGAAGTCGCAGATCCAGAACCGCGCCGCCGCCATGCGCGTGCTGCAGACCCGCCTGCTGCTGCTGCAGAAGGAGGAGGAGGCGGCGAAGAAGAAGGAGCTGGCCGGCAACATCACCGCCAGCTGGGGCGACCAGATGCGCTCCTACTTCCTCTATGGGCAGCAGCTGGTCAAGGATCTGCGCACCGGCCACGAGTCCGGCAACCCGGCATCCGTGTTCGACGGCGACCTCGACGACTTCATCTCGGCAGGGATCCGCTGGCGCAAGCGCAAGGAAGAGGACTGATCGGCAGCAGGAGCGCGACAGCCCGAGTGTCGCTGGGCGTCCCGCGGTGGGCCGCGCTTAGGCTCATAAGGCCATGATCCGGTTCGAGAACGTCACCAAGCGCTACCGCGGCACCAAGCGCCCCGCCCTCTCCGAAGTCGACTTTAACGTCGAGGCCGGGGAGTTCGTGTTCCTGGTCGGAGCCTCCGGCTCCGGCAAGTCCAGCTGCCTGCGGCTCATCCTTCGCGAGGACGTGCCCAGCGCGGGCCGCGTCGCCGTGCTCGGCCGCGACCTGCGCTCGCTCGCCAACCGCAAAGTGCCGTACTTCCGGCGGCACATCGGCTCGGTGTTCCAGGACTTCCGGCTGCTGTCCACCAAGACCGTCTATCAGAACGTCGCGTTCTCGCTGCAGGTGATCGGCTCGTCCCGCGGCTTCATCCAGCAGGCTGTGCCCGAGGCGCTCGCGCTGGTCGGTCTGGACGGCAAGGCCAAGCGGATGCCGCACGAGCTCTCCGGTGGTGAGCAGCAGCGTGTGGCGATCGCCCGCGCGATCGTGAACCGGCCCAAGGTGCTGCTGGCCGACGAGCCGACCGGCAACCTCGACCCGGCCACCTCGGTCGACATCATGCGGCTGCTCGCCCGCATCAACGCCGGCGGCACGACCGTGCTGATGGCCACCCACGAGGCCGGATTCGTCGACCAGATGCAGCGCCGTGTGATCGAGCTCAAGGGCGGCGAACTGGTGCGCGACGAGCGGGGCGGCGGCTACGGCGACACCTCCAGCATCCCGCGCCTGCGCCCGGAGGCGGTGCGCGGCGCGGCGGCCGCGGCCGCGCTGACCGCCGTGCAGGAGGTGCAGCGCCAGAGCGTCACCGCGCCGGTCGTCGCAGAACCGGCGCAGGAGGAGGCGTCGGAGCCCGCGCCGGAGGCGGCGTCGGCACCGGAATCGGATGCCGCGCCGGCACCGGAGTCGGATGCCGCGGCGCGGACGCCGCGCACGAACCCGATCGTGATCCCGGACGTGCAGGTCGACGAGCTGGGGGTGGCCGACCGACTCGGCCTCTCGGACGGCGACGACGAGGAAGTGGGGCCGACCTCGTGAACTTCGGACTCATCGTCGGAGAGGCGCTGCTGGGCCTGCGCCGCAACCTCTCCATGGTCATCTCGGTGGTGCTGGTCACCTTCGTCTCGCTCACCTTCGTGGGCGCCGCGATCCTCATGCAGACCCAGATCAGCACGATGCGCGCGTACTGGGGCGAGAAGGCCGAGGTCACGGTCTACATGTGCTCCCCGCTGTCGACCGCGCCGTCGTGCGTCGGGGGAGAGGCGAGCCAGGAGCAGATCGACAAGGTCAAGCAGTCGCTCGAGGGCGACGCGCTCGCGCCGCTGATCAGCGAGGTGCGCTTCCAGACCAAGGAGGACGCCTACCAGGACATCGTCGATCAGCTCGGCGACGAGCAGGCCAGCGTGATCGGCGTGGAGAACACCTCGGTGGACTTCCGCATCACGATGAAGGATCCGCAGCAGTCCGACGTGATCACCGAGGCGTTCACCGGCGAGGCGGGCGTCGACGCGGTCAAGGATCAGCGCAAGCTGCTGGACCCGCTGTTCTCGGCGCTGACTGTGGCGACCTACATCGCCGTCGGGGTGGCCGCGCTCATGCTCATCGCCGCGGTGCTGCTGATCGCCACCACGATCCGGCTGTCGGCGTACGCGCGCCGCAAGGAGATCGGCATCATGCGGCTGGTGGGCGCCTCGAACAGCTCGATCCAGACGCCGTTCGTGCTGGAGGGCGTGTTCGCCGCGTTCCTCGGCTCCGCGCTCGCCAGCGCCGCGGTGCTCGCCGGCGTCCACTTCGGCGTGGAGGGGTATCTGGCCGACCGGGTGCCCTTCATGCGTCCGCTGGTGGGCATGCAGGATGCCGTGTTCGTCGTCCCCGTGCTGATCGGCATCGGCATCGTGCTCTCGGCGCTGTCGGCCGGCTTCGCCATCCGGCGCTGGCTGCGCACCTGAGCTAGACTGATCCGTCGGCCCGAACGGGCCTGCAGACACAGGAGAGACCATGCCCAGGGAACGCGGTGAGAAGGTCATCGCGACCAACCGTCGCGCGCGCCACGACTACAACCTCGAGAAGTCGTACGAGGCCGGCCTGGTGCTGACCGGCACCGAGGTGAAGTCGCTGCGCCAGGGGCGGGCGAACCTCAGCGACGGCTACGCGTACATCAAGGGCGGTGAGGCGTTCCTCGACGCCGTGCACATCCCGGAGTACTCGCAGGGGCACTGGACCAACCACTCGGCCAAGCGCATCCGCAAGCTGCTGCTGCACCGCGACGAGATCCGCAAGCTCGAGCATGCCGTCTCGGCGGGCGGCTACACGCTGATCCCGCTCAAGCTGTACTTCTCCGACGGGCGGGCGAAGGTGGAGATCGCCCTGGCCAAGGGCAAGCGCGAGTACGACAAGCGCCAGACGCTGCGCGAACGCCAGGACACCCGCGAGGCAGAGCGCGCGATGCGCCTGCGCAACCGCGTGGGGGAGTGACCCGCCGACTCAGGCGGGCGTGAAGCCGAACGCGGCGCCCAGGAAGCGCAGCTCCGTCTCCAGCGAGGAGATGATCGTCTCCGCCCGGCGGAAGCCGTGGCCCTCGCCCTCGAACAGCATGTACTCGTGCGGGATGCCGCGGGCGGCGAGCGCATCGCGGATCGCCTCGGACTGCGACGGCGGCACGACTCGGTCGTCCGCACCCTGCAGCAGCAGGACGGGCACGTCGATGCGCTCGGCGTGGGTGAGCGGCGACCGCTCGACGTAGACGTCCTCGGCTTCGGGGAGCGGGCCGACGAGACCGTCGAGGTAGTGCTTCTCGAAGTCGTGGGTGTCGGATGCCAGCATCCGCAGGTCGGCGACGCCGTACCGACTGATCCCGGCGGCGAACGCGCCACCGCGCACGAGGGCGCTGAGCACGGTCCAGCCGCCGGCCGACCCGCCCTTGATCGCGATCCGGCCGGGGTCGGCGAGTCCGGCATCGGCCAGGCCGCGCGCGGCGGCGATGACGTCGTCGACGTCGACGACGCCCCACTGCCCGTCCAGCCGCTTGCGGTAGGCCCGCCCGTAGCCGGTCGATCCGCCGTAGTTCACGTCGAGCACGCCGATGCCGCGGCTGGTCCAGTAGGCGTATGCCTCGGATGCCGCACCCGCCACGTGCGAGGTGGGGCCGCCGTGCACCATGACGATGTACGGCGGCAGCTCGCCGTCGGGCGCGATCGCCTCCGGGTGCGTCGGACGGTAGTCGAAAGCGTGCACAGGTCCGTGCGGACCGTCGAAGGTGACCGGGCGCGCCACCGGGACCCAGGCGGGGTCGACCGGCTCGCCGCCGCGGATCGCGACCACGTCACCGGAATCGACGTCCACGCACCACAGCCCGCGCGAGACCGCGGCGCCCGCACCCGAGATCAGCACGCGGGAGCCGGAGACGTCGTCGATGCTCGTCTCGGCCGTGACGGGGACGTCGAGGACGCGCTCGGTTCCGGATGCCGGGTCGATCAGCACCACGGCATCCGCGCCGTTCGTGCGCACTGCCGTGATCCGTCCGTCCTCCAGCACGCCGTACCAGCGGTTGCCGAGCACCCACAGCCCGCCACCGGTGTCGGCGTCCGCCAGGACGTACGGCTCCGCTACGGCGGGCGGCGTCGGCGCGGGCGGAGGGGTGTCCTCGGCGATCCGGGCCAGCCACAGGTTCCAGCGCCCCGTTCCGTCGTCGGCGTACAGCACCTCGTCGTCGGAGAGCCACTCGGGCTGCACGGCCGCACGGCAGGGGACAGGCGTCTGCGATCCGGATTCGAGATGCGTGATCGCGATCCGGGCGACATCCCACGGCATCCGCTGCTCGGTCCACTGCGCATAGGCCAAGCGCGTTCCATCCGGCGACAGGGACGGGTGGGCGTAGAAGCCCGAGCCGTACGACGACACCCACGCGGGCGAGTCGTCGTCTGCCGCCGACCCGTCCGTCGGGATCTCCACGATGCCGCGCCAGTGCTGCTCGCCGCGCAGATCCTCGCGCACCGCGAACAGACGCCCCTGCTGCAGGGTCAGACCGCCGTGATGCGGACCGGCCGCCGTCAGCGGTTCGGGGACGCCACCGCGGGGCATCCGGTGCACGCGCTGGTCGGCGGCGTTCACGAAGTACAGCGTGCCCTCGGCATCCGCGGTCCACGCGCCGCCGCCGTACTCGTGCACGCGGGAGCGCGCGTTCCACGGCTGCGGCAGGATCTCGGCGTCCGTCGAGCTGCGCACCGTGACCCGGCCGCCCTGGGACGGAACCGATTCGCCCCACCAGATCTCGTCGCCGACGAAGCGGGCCCCGTCGATCCGCGGAGCCGCTGCGGAGACGTCCGCGGCGGAGAAGGGCGACGGCCAGGAACCGTAGGGCGCAGTCATGGATCGAGCCTATCCAGCCGGTGCGCGGAGCCGGTCGCTGACACACGGCGTCACACAGTGTGCAGCCGGGCGCGCGCCCGTTCTACCGTGCTGAGACGGGCTCGGACCGACCGGCCCCACGATCAGCGAGGAGGACGTCGATGACCCGCGTGCCGTTCTCCTTCGAGCTGTACCCGCCGCGCTCACCCGCCAGCGCGCAGGCGCTGCAGGACACGATCGATCGGCTCGCCGCCGCGGGACCCGACTTCCTGTCCGTCACGTACGGCGCCGGCGGATCCACCGGCGGCCGCTCCCTCGAGGTGCTGCGGTACATCCGCGCGCACACCGACGTCGAGCCGCTCGCGCACCTCACCTGCGTCGGCAACACCTACGCGGGCGCTGCGCGACTGATCCGGGAGTTCCTGGATGCCGGCATCCTCAGCTTCCTCGCGCTGCGCGGCGATCCGCCCGCCGGTCGCGCCGAGGGCGAGCCGTTCCTCGGCGACTTGGAGAGCTCAGCCCAGCTGGTGCAGCTGATCGACCGCGTGCAGGCCGAGCGCGCCCCGTACGAGGAGTCCCAGGTCCCCGGCAACCCCGGCGCCGTGCGCGTCGCGCCGCGCCGGAAGGTGAGCATCGCCGTGGCGGCGTTCCCGAACGGGCATCCGCGCTCCGCCTACAGCAGCCAGCACGTCGACGCGCTGCTCGCCAAGCAGGCGGCGGGAGCCACCCTCGCGATCACGCAGCTGTTCTTCCACGCCGACCATTACCTCGCCTTCGTCGAGCGCGCCCGCAGCGCCGGCGTGACCATCCCGATCCTCCCCGGGATCATGCCGATCACCTCGCCCGCCCGGCTGGCGCGCGTGCTCGAGCTCACCGGCGAGGAGCTGCCCGGAGAGCTGTCCATCGCGCTCGAGGTGGAGCCCACCGCCGAGGGCCGGCGGCGCGTCGGCGTCGAATGGGCGGCCGACCTCGCTCGCGAGGTGGTCGCCGGGGGCGCGCCCGGCGTGCACCTGTACGCCTTCAACCAGCACGAGACCGTGCTCGACGTCCTCGTCCGGGCCGGCGTCCTGGCCGACCGATGTCTGCATCAAGCCACGAAGTGAAGTAAAGGAAACACCATGACCGCTTTCCCCGCCGGGACGATCCTCGGCTACCCCAGGATCGGACGTCGCCGCGAGCTGAAGAGGGCCGTCGAGGCGTTCTGGGCCGGACGCATCGACGAGCAGCAGCTCGAGAACGCGGCCGCAGAGCTGCGCGCCGCCAACCGCGAGCGCCTGGCGGAGCTGGGGCTGGGACGCGATGACTCCTCGATCCCGGAGGCGTCGTCGTACTACGACCAGGTTCTGGATGCCGCCGTCGCGGTCGGCGCGATCCCGGCGCGCTTCGACGACCTGCGCGACGCCGACGGCGCCATCGGCCTGCCGGCGTACTTCACCGTCGCCCGCGGCGAAGGGGACCGCGCACCCCTGGAGATGACCAAGTGGTTCGACTCGAACTACCACTACCTGGTGCCCGAGATCGGCCCGGAGACGACGTTCTCGCTCTCCAGCGACCGGCTGGTGCGCGAGGTCGCCGAGGCCGCGGCGGCCGGGTTCCGCACGCGTCCGGTGATCGTCGGCCCTGTCACGCTGCTGGCGCTCGCCAAGGCGTCGGATGCGGCGCCCGAGGGCTTCGATCCCCTCTCCCGCCTGGACGACGTGGTCGCCGTGTACGCCGAGCTGCTGACGAAGCTGAAGGACGCCGGGGCCGAGTGGGTGCAGCTGGACGAGCCCGCGCTGGTCAGCGAGTCGCTGCCGGCGGACAGCGCTCAGCTGGCGGATGCCGCGCAGCGCGCTCTCGCAGTGCTGGGCGCCGCGGCCGAGCGGCCGGCCGTCCTCGTCGCCGCGCCCTACGCGTCGCTGGGCGGCACTCTCGACGTGCTCGCGGCCGCGCCCATCGAGGCGATCGGCATCGACCTGGTGCGCGGAGAGGTCCCGGCATCCCTGCCCGAACTCGGCGGGAAGGTGCTGGTCGGCGGAGTGATCGACGGTCACAACATCTGGCGCGGCGACCTGGCCGCCGCCTTCGACAAGCTCGAGCGGCTGCGCGCGCTGGGCGCCGAGCACGTCTCGGCCTCCACCTCCACATCGCTCCTGCACGTGCCGCACGACGTGCAGGACGAGTCCCGGCTCGACGCGCGCCTGGTGTCGTGGCTGGCCTTCGCCGATCAGAAGGTGGAGCAGGTCGTGACGCTCGCCCGAGGTCTGGCGGAGGGGCGCGCGGCGATCGCGGCGGAGCTGGATGCCGCGACCGCGGCGCTCGCAGACCGTCATGACGCCCCTGGTGTGCGGGACGGGGCGGTGCGGGACCGGGTGCTGGACACGACCGACTTCTCGCGCGTTCCGTACGCCGACCGCGAGGCCGCGCAGCTCGCGCTGGATCTTCCGGCGCTGCCGCTGACCACGATCGGATCGTTCCCGCAGACCGCCGACATCCGCCGCGCCCGTGCGCAGTTCAGCCGCGGCGAGGTGCCGCAGGACGACTACGAGGCCTTCCTGCGCGCCGAGATCGACCGCGTCGTCGCGCTGCAGGAGGATCTGGGGCTCGACGTGCTGGTGCACGGCGAGGCCGAGCGGAACGACATGGTGCAGTACTTCGCCGAGCACCTGGACGGATTCGCCGTCACCGAGAACGGCTGGGTGCAGTCGTACGGCTCGCGCGCCACGCGTCCCTCGATCCTGTGGGGCGACGTGTCGCGCCCCGCGCCGATCACGGTCTCCTGGGCCGCGTACGCGCAGTCGCTCAGCGCCAAGCACGTCAAGGGCATGCTCACCGGTCCCGTCACGATCCTGGCCTGGTCGTTCGTCCGCGACGACCAACCCCTGGGCGAGACGGCCGATCAGGTCGCGCTCGCGCTGCGCGATGAGATCGCCGATCTCGAGGCGGCGGGCATCGCCATCATCCAGGTCGACGAGCCGGCGCTGCGCGAGCTGCTGCCGCTGAAGCGGGCGGACCAGGCGGCGTACCTGGACTGGTCGGTCAACTCGTTCCGCCTGGCCACGGGCGGGGCGGCGGCGGCCACCCAGATCCACACCCACCTCTGCTACTCGGAGTTCGGCGTCGTGATCGATGCGATCCGGGCGCTGGACGCCGACGTCACCTCCATCGAAGCGGCCCGCAGCCGCATGGAGGTCGTCGCCGACATCGCCGCGCAGGGCTTCGACCACGGCATCGGACCCGGCGTCTACGACATCCACTCGCCGCGCGTGCCGAGCGTGGCAGAGGTCGAGGCGCTGCTGCGGCGCGCGGTGGACGAACTGCCGCTGCGGCAGCTGTGGGTCAACCCGGACTGCGGACTGAAGACCCGCGGCTACGACGAGACGGTCGCGTCGCTGCGCAACATCGTGGAGGCGACGCGCCGCGTGCGCGAGGACGTGAACGTCCCCGCCTGAGCTCTCTCGCCGAGACCCCTCCGCACCGTCGAAACCCCTCCTGAATCACGCGATTCAGGAGGGGTTTCGGCAATCAGGAGGGGTTTCGGCGGATCAGACGGCGCGCAGCACCGCCACGACCTTGCCGAGCACCACGGCCTCGTCGCCGAGGATCGGCTCGAAGGCGGAGTTGCGGGGGAGCAGCCAGGTGTGGCCGTCGCGGCGGCGGAAGGTCTTCACGGTGGCCTCCCCGTCGATCATCGCGGCGACGATCTCGCCGTTCTCGGCGTTGTTCTGCGTGCGCACGACCACCCAGTCGCCGTCGCAGATCGCGGCATCGATCATCGACTCGCCGCTGACCTTCAGCATGAACAGATCGCCCTTGCCGACCAGCTGGCGGGGGAGCGGGAATATCTCCTCCACCTGCTGATCGGCGGTGATCGGCACGCCCGCCGCGATCTGTCCGACCAGCGGCACCAGCGCCGCATCGCCGACGGCCGGCGCGGCATCGGCCGGGTTCTCGGCGCTCGTGCCGGGCAGGTCGATCAGCACCTCCATCGCGCGGGTCTTCCCCGGGTCGCGGCGCAGGTAGCCGCTCAGCTCGAGCTGGCCCAGCTGGTGGGTCACGCTGGAGAGCGACTTGAGTCCGACGGCATCGCCGATCTCGCGCATGCTCGGCGGATAGCCGTGCCGGGCGATCGAGGTCTGGATCACCTCGAGGATGGCCAGCTGCTTCGCGCTCAGGCTCTTGCGCCGACGCGTGCGCGGCGCCTCGGCTGCGGGGGCGGGGGTCTCGCTCATCGGTGCTCCTTCGTGCGTGCGGGTCGTGCGGAATCCGCGTCAGTGCGGTCGTCCGCTTCGAATGTCGGTGGCCAGTGGTGTGCTGTCCATATCGAAACCGTATCCGAGAAACGGCCGAGATCGGAAGATCCGTTCGAGCGTGTCGGGCGGATTCCCGATCGGATTTCGAAGAACGCTTGACAGATGTTCGATATCGAAGATACATTCGGAACACAGCTTCGCATCCGGCATCCCCGGCCGGATGCCGGATGCGAAAGCTGGAACGCTTCCGCCGCGAGGCGGGCAGAGACAGAGGAGCCGCACATGAGCACGATCAGCATCCAGAGCCCCGCGATCCTTCGCGCCTCCGGCGGCGCGTCGTCCCGTGTGACGCACCGCACCAGGCTGCGCCTGACGGCGAGAGGGCGTCGTGTGCTCGCGGGATTCGCTGCGGCTCCGCTGATCGCCGGCATCGCGTTCTCGGTCCTGGCCGGCGGCTCGGCACTCGCCTCCGGTGAGGAGAGCGCCCCAGTCGCGTTCGAGAGCGTCACGGTGCTGCCGGGTGACACGCTGTGGTCGATCGCGGCAGAGGTGGCTCCCGGGATCGACCCCCGCGAGGTGATCGACGACATCATGCGGCTGAACAACCTCGGCACGGGCGCGATCCAGGCCGGCGCCGAGATCGCCATCCCCGCGCAGTACGAGCACTGACGCTTCGACAGGCACAGCGGCCCACGGGGGATGCGTCACTTCGGAGTGAGTCCGCCGTTGCGCGCTCTACCATGGGAAGAGTGACCTCTCTCGACGAGCTGCCCCTCCGCGACGATCTTCGCGGACTCACGCCGTACGGTGCTCCTCAGGTGCCGCTGCCGGTGGCGTTGAACGTCAACGAGAACACGCATGCCGTTCCCGAAGCGGTCGTCGCAGACATCCTCGACGACGTGGCCATCGCCCTGAGCGACGTCAACCGCTACCCCGACCGCGAGTTCACCGAGCTGAGGGAGGCGTTCGCGACCTACCTGGGTCACAACCTCCGCGCGGAGCAGATCTGGGCCGGCAACGGCTCGAACGAGGTGCTGCAGCACATCCTGCAGGCGTTCGCAGGCCCCGGGCGCTCGGTGTTCGGCTTCGCGCCGACGTATTCGATGTATCCGCTGATCGCTCAGGGCACCGGTGCCGCGTGGATCGCCGGCACCCGCGAGGATGACTACACGATCACACCCGAGGACGCGGCGGCGCAGGTGGCTGCCGCGGACCCGGACGTCGTGCTGCTGTGCACGCCCAACAACCCCACCGGCACGCCGCTCGGCCTGGACGTGATCGAGGCCGTCTACGACGCCGCCCGCGGTGTCGTGGTGGTCGATGAGGCGTATCAGGAGTTCGCGCCGAGAGAGGCGGCCTCCGCGCTCAGCCTGCTGCCCGGTCGCGCGCGGCTGGCCGTCTCCCGCACCATGAGCAAGGCGTTCGCCTTCGCCGGCGGTCGGGTCGGGTATCTCGCCGCCGACCCCACGTTCATCGACGCGCTGCGCCTGGTGCGCCTGCCGTACCACCTGAGCGCCCTCACGCAGGCGGCGGCCACGGCCGCGCTGCGGAACTCGTCCACGATGCTGGCCATGGTCGACGAGATCGTCGAGCAGCGCGATCGCATCTCGGCGACCCTGCAGGCGCTCGGGTACGCGCCGCACCCGTCGTGGTCCAACTTCGTGCTGTTCGGCGGCGTCGATGATCCGCAGGAGCTCTGGAGGGCGCTCTACGACCGCGGCGTGCTCATCCGCGACGTCGGCATCCCCGGGCACCTGCGCGTCACCGCCGGCACCGAAGCCGAGACCACCGCCTTCCTGGAAGCACTCGCGTCGATAGGATCACCAGCATGACCGCGTCCCGCATCGCCAGCCGCACCCGCAGCACGTCCGAGTCGACGGTCGAGGTCGAGGTGAACCTCGACGGCACGGGCCGCAGCGAGATCAGCACCTCGGTGCCGTTCTTCGATCACATGCTCACCGCGTTCGCGAAGCACTCCCTGACCGACCTGACTGTCCGCGCGACCGGCGACACGCACATCGACGCGCACCACACGGTGGAGGACATCTCGATCGTGCTCGGGCAGGCGATCCGCGAGGCGCTCGGCGACAAGTCGGGCATCTCCCGGTACGGCGATGCGCTCGTCCCGCTGGACGAAGCGCTCGCCCAGGCCGTGGTCGACATCTCCGGCCGCCCGTTCCTGGTGCACGAGGGCGAGCCCGCCGGCTTCGAGCTGCACCTGATCGGCGGTCACTTCACGGGCTCGCTCGTGCGGCACGTGTTCGAGGCCATCACCTTCAACGCCGCGCTGACGGTGCACGTGCGCGTGCTGGGCGGACGCGATCCGCACCACATCGCCGAGGCGGAGTTCAAGGCGTTCGCACGCGCGTTCCGGCAGGCCAAGGCCCTCGACCCGCTGATCGACGGCATCCCCTCCACCAAGGGCGCACTGTGACGCGATCCCCGAGGGTAGTCGTCTTCGACTACGAGTCCGGCAACGTGCACTCCGCGGTCAAGGCACTCGCCGCCGCCGGTGCCGACGTGGAGCTCACCGGCGACCGTGATCGCGCGCTGGAGGCCGACGGCCTGTTCGTCCCCGGGGTCGGGGCGTTCGCCGCGGTCGTCGACGCGCTGCGCGCGCACGGCGGCGATGAGATCATCGACCGCCGTCTGGCCGGGGGCCGTCCGGTGCTGGGCGTGTGCGTCGGCATGCAGGTGATGTTCGAGCGCGGCCTCGAGCGCGGTCTGGACGCCGAGGGCCTGGGGGAGTGGCCGGGCACGGTGCAGGAGCTGGATGCCGCCGTGCTGCCGCACATGGGCTGGAACACCGTCGAGGCCGGCGAGGGCAGCGTGCTCTTCCGCGGGATCGAGCAGGAGCGGTTCTACTTCGTGCACTCGTTCGCAGCCACGGACTGGCGCATCCAGGTGGAGGCGCCCTTCCCGCAGCCGGCGCTGACGTGGGCCGTGCACGGGCAGCGCTTCCTCGCCGCTGTCGAGAACGGCCCGCTGTCCGCCACGCAATTCCACCCCGAGAAGTCGGGCGATGCGGGCGTGCACCTGCTGCGCAACTGGGTGGGCTCCCTCACCTGAACGTCATGCGGCGCACCCCGTGTTGAACCGGGCACGGGGGCCGACTAGTGTCTTCTCTCGTGCTCGCATACCGCGGACGCCACCCGAATCAAGGACGTCATGAACGACTTCGCTCAGTCCCCCTCGCTGATCCTGCTTCCGGCAGTCGATGTCGCGGGCGGCAAGGCGGTGCGGCTCACCCAGGGTGAGGCCGGCACCGAGACCAGCTACGGCGACCCGGTCGACGCCGCAGGCGAATGGGTCGACCAGGGTGCGCAGTGGATCCACCTCGTCGATCTGGACGCCGCCTTCGGGCGCGGCAACAACGCGGGCATCCTGCGCAAGGTCATCAAGCAGTACCGCGGGGTGAGCATCGAGCTCTCCGGCGGCATCCGTGACGACGCCAGCCTCGAGGCGGCCCTGGAGTCCGGTGCCAACCGCATCAACCTGGGCACCGCCGCGCTGGAGAACCCCGAGTGGGCGGCCGATGTCATCGGCCGCTACGGCGAGGCGGTCGCGGTCGGCCTCGACGTGCGCGGCACCACTCTGGCCGCCCGCGGCTGGACGCAGGAGGGCGGCGACATCTGGGAGGTGCTGGAGCGGCTGGAGGAGGCCGGCTGCAGCCGCTACGTCGTCACCGACGTCACCAAGGACGGCACGCTGCGCGGCCCGAACCTCGACCTCCTGCGCGAGATCACCTCGCGCACGCTGAAGCCGGTGATCGCCTCGGGCGGGGTCTCCAGCCTGGACGACATCGCGGCGCTGCGCGAGCTGGTGCCGCTCGGTGTCGAGGGCGCCATCGTGGGCAAGGCGCTGTACGCGGGGCAGTTCACGCTGGTCGAGGCGCTGGATGCCGCCGGCTTCTGACGACGCCTGCGATCACGGCGCTCATCCCGATTCGCAGGTTGCACCGGGCGGCGCTGACTCTGCCGGCGTCCCGTGGGCCGGACGGAGCTTCGAGCCGAACGCGCGCGCCGCGGACGACGGTTCCGCCGACCCTGCGCTGCTGGACGCGCTGCTGCGCTTCCGCGCCGGCACCGGCTCGCAGGCCGAGGTCGTCGATGCGTTGCGGCCGGCACGCGTGCTGGTGCCACTGGTCGCCGAGAAGGGCGACACCCTTCGTCAGGCTCAGGAACCCGTCGGCCCGACCGGCCTGAAGGTCGACAAGACCCAGGAGCTGTCGATCGTCACGGTCGCCGCCCCCGACGGCCGCCGGGTGCAGCCCGCGTTCACCTCCGTCGACACCATGCGCGCCTGGGATCCTCAGGCCCGGCCGATCCCTGTCGAGGCGGTGCGGGTCGCGCTGTCGGCCGCCGACGAGGAGACCGACCTGATCGTGCTGGACCCGGCATCCGAGACCGAGTTCGTGCTGCGTCGTCCGGCGGTCTGGGCGATCGCCCGCGACGAGCCGTGGGAGCCGAGCCACCTCTCGCCGGAGGTGTTCACCGCGCTGCGGGAGAGCATCGCGCACGAGCTCGCGGTCATCGACGTCTCCGTCGCGGCGGGGGACCCGGATGCCCGCATGCGCGGCCCCGAGCTGATCGTCACGCTCGAACTGGTCGACGGCCTGGACCGGGAGACGCTGGATGCCGTGCTCGCGCGCCTCGCGCAGCGCTGGGCCGCCGATGACCGCATGGCCGTGCTGGTCGACTCCCTGACCGTGAAGCTCACCCGCTCCGCCGGCTGAGTTCGGCATCCGAATCCGCTTCCGGCTCAGCGGAACGTCGGAGAGATGCGCGATCTCGGAGAAGCCCGGCCGGATCTCTCCGAAGTTCTGCAGATCCGGTGTACGGTGCGCTCATGCTGGACGACGTGCACCTGCTTGCGCGCTTCGGCCGCGCAGAGCTTTGATCAGCAGCATCCGTTCGCGTACGCCTGTCGCGGACTTGTGCGCCATCAGCGGATGAATGCCGGGAGTCCGTCCGCGCGAAGCGCACATCCCCGCGCGAAGCGCTCGCCAGGATCAGCTGACCGGCCCTGTCCACTTCTCGCCCGGACCCTTGCCGATCGGGTCCTGGATGGGCGAGGACTCGCGGAAGGCCAGCTGCAGGGAGCGGAGGCCATCACGCAGCGGGCCGGCGTGGGCGCTGCTGATCTCGGGGGCGCCGGCGGTGATCAGGCCGGCCAACGCGTTGATGAGCTTGCGCGCCTCGTCCAGGTCGAGCTGGGAGTCCGGGTCATCGGCGAGGCCCAGCTTGACGGCGGCGGCGCTCATCAGATGCACGGCGGTGGTGGTGATCACCTCGACGGCGGGAACATCGGCGATGTCGCGACTGGCGGCGTTCGCGGCTTGCTCCTGCTGAGCCCAGCGCTCGTGGCGGTCATCGGCGTGGTCGGCAGGAATCGTCACTTCGGGATGCTTTCTGGTAGACTTCTGCGGGCTTCGGAGCTTTTCGCTCCGACACGAAAGAGGATTCATTCCCACCCGCGCTTGCCGTTCCAGGCTACCGGGTTCCACACCCCGCCGGACTCCGGTGGAAAGGGTGTCACAAGCCGGTGCTTCTGAACGCATCGGCGGGTGGGGAGACTTCGATTTCGCCCGGGATGCAGACCGCACCCCGGTGGCCGAAACCACGTCTAAGGAGCTCCGCATCAGCGATCCCCGTACCAATGAGCGCATCCGCGTCCCCGAGGTCCGCCTCGTCGGCCCCGCGGGTGAGCAGATCGGTGTTGTCCGCATCGAGGCAGCACTGCGTCTGGCCCAGGAGGCAGACCTCGACCTGGTCGAGGTGGCCCCGAATTCCAAGCCGCCCGTGGTCAAGATCATGGATTACGGCAAGTTCAAGTACGAGGCCGCACAGAAGGCGAAGGAAGCGCGCCGCAACCAGGCGAACACCATCCTCAAGGAGGTGCGTTTCCGCCTGAAGATCGAGGCGCACGACTACACGACCAAGCTCAAGCGCGCCGAGGGCTTCCTGAAGGCCGGCGACAAGGTCAAGGCCATGATCCTGTTCCGCGGTCGCGAGCAGTCGCGTCCCGAGCAGGGTGTGCGCCTGCTGCGCAAGTTCGCCGAGGACGTGGCCGAGTTCGGCACGGTCGAGTCGAACCCCACGATCGACGGGCGCAACATGGTCATGGTCGTCGCACCCCTGAAGAACAAGTCCGAGGCCAAGGCCGAGCAGAACGCCGTCCGCAGCGCGAACAAGCAGGCGGCCCGCGACGCCAAGAACGGCGCGAGCGCCGCATCCGCGGCGGACGACGAATCCGCGGCCTGAGCCGCCCCAGAACTCCCGCCCCGCGCGGGTAACCCACCGTCGCCCGCCAGGGCGCCACACGAAGGAAGAGAAGATGCCGAAGCAGAAGACCCACTCGGGTGCGAAGAAGCGCTTCAAGATCACCGGCAGCGGAAAGCTGAAGAAGCAGCAGGCCGGCATGCGCCACAACCTCGAGCACAAGTCGAGCCGCCAGACCCGTCGCCTGAACCAGGACCAGGTCCTCTCCAAGGCCGACACCAAGGTCGCCAACAAGCTTCTCGGCCGCGGCTGATCGTCGCCCGAACGCACGAATAGGAACACAGGAAAATGGCTAGAGTCAAGCGCGCGGTCAACGCGCACAAGAAGCGTCGCGTCATCCTCGAGCGCGCCTCGGGCTACCGCGGTCAGCGTTCGCGTCTGTACCGCAAGGCGAAGGAGCAGGTCACACACTCCCTCGTCTACGCGTACCGCGACCGTCGCAAGCGCAAGGGCGACTTCCGTCGTCTGTGGATCCAGCGCATCAACGCCGCCGCCCGCCAGAACGGCATCACCTACAACCGCTTCATCCAGGGCCTCGGCCTCGCGGGCGTGCAGGTGGACCGCCGCATGCTGGCCGACCTGGCCGTGACCGACGCCGCCGCGTTCACCGCGCTGGTCGAGGTCGCCAAGAAGGCGCTGCCCTCGGACGTCAACGCTCCCAAGGCCGCTGCCTGAGCCGAACGACACCGCAGACGGGCGTCTCCCTCCGGGGAGGCGCCCGTCTCGTCGTATCCGGCCCCGATACACTGAGAGCGTGCTCGAGAACCCCCGCTCGCCCCGAGTCCGTGCCGTCGCCAAGCTGACCAAGCGCAGTGCGCGCGCCGAGGCGGCGATGTTCCTGCTGGAGGGTCCGCAGTCGGTGCGGGAGGCGCTGAACTACCTCTCCGAGGCGATCGTCGAGCTGTACGCGACGCCGACCGCGTGGGAGAAGCACGCTGACGTGCGCGCGCTGGCCGCGGAGCACGGCATCGAGGTGGAGTTCGTCACCGAGCAGGTGGTCGCGGCGATGGCCGACACCGTCACCCCGCAGGGGATCGTCGCGGTGGCCCGTCAGACGCCGACGTCGGTGCGCGACGTCTTCGCCGCCTCGCCGCGGCTGATCGCGATCTGCGAGGAGGTGCGCGATCCCGGGAACCTCGGCACCATCATCCGCGCGGCGGATGCGGCGGGAGCGGATGCCGTGGTGCTGACCGGACGCACGGTCGATCCGTACAACCCGAAGGTGGTGCGTTCGACGACCGGCTCGCTGTTCCACCTGCCGTTCTCGGTGGGCGGCGAGCTGAGCGATGTCGTGACGCGCGCGCACGCGGCAGGGCTGCAGGTGCTCGCGGCCGACGTGAAGGGGGACGATCTTCTGCAGGCGCGCGCCGAGGGCGTGCTGGAGCGACCGACGGCCTGGCTCTTCGGCAACGAGGCGCGCGGCCTGGAGGACGACATGCTCGCCCTCGCCGATCGGGCGCTGAAGCTGCCGATCTACGGACGCGCCGAATCGCTCAACCTCGCCACCGCCGCCAGCGTCTGCCTGTACGAGAGCGCCTTCGCGCAGCGCGCGGGCGGATGAGCGGGACCCGATGCGCATCCTGATCGTCGAGGACGACGACAGCGTCGCCGAGGCGCTGCAGGCGTTCCTGAACCGCTCGGGGTACGCCACCGTGCGCGCCACCGACGGCGCACAGGCGCTCGCCCTCATCGGCTCCGACACCGAGGTGGTGCTGCTGGATCTCGGCCTGCCCGACATGGACGGCGTCGACGTCTGTCGTCGCATCCGTGCGCGCAGCGGTGTGCCGGTGATCATCGCGACCGCGCGCAGCGATGTGCAGGAGCGCATCCGCGGACTGCGCGCCGGCGCCGACGACTTCGTCGTCAAGCCCTACGACGTGCGCGAGCTGCTCGCCCGCATCGAGGCGGTCACCCGGCGCCTGCATCCGCTCGACGTGCACGGCCAGGCGACGGGCGACCGCTCCGTGATCACCGTCGACGGTGTGCGGATCGATCTGGTGGCCCGCCGCGTGTCGGTGGAGGGCGCTCCGATCGAGCTGACCCGCAAGGAGTTCGACATCATCGCGGTGCTCGCCCGCTACCCCGGTGTCGCCGTCCCACGGGATCGCCTGATCCGGGAGGTGTGGAACACCGACTGGCAGAGCTTCGCGCGCTCGCTGGAGGTGCACGTCGCCTCGATCCGCCGCAAGATCGGCCGGGCATCGCTCATCGAGACCGTCCGGGGCGTCGGGTACCGGCTGGAGGGCTGAGCGGTGCGCCGCAGGCTGATCGTCGTCTTCCTCGTGCCGCTGGTGCTCGTGCTGACGGTGCTGGGCGGCGCGTACGCGTGGAGCGCCGCGCGCAGCGTGCAGCAGGAGTTCTACGCCGAGCAGCTGGGCGATCTCAGCTATTTCGTGACGACGGCGCGTCAGGCTCTGCTCGCCGGCCGCTCCGAGGTCTTCGACGGTGAGGCGCAGCGCTACCGCGAGCTGTACGGCACCAGGGTGGTGATCGTCGATCGCGCGGGACGTCCGTGGGCGCCCGACACGGCGCAGCCGGTGTTCGACGGTCCCGAGATCGAGGCGCAGATCCGGCTCGCCCTGTCGGGTCGGCGCGGCGAGCTGCCGCAGAACGCCCTGCCGTGGCAGTTCTCGGACCTGTCGCTGGTGGAGCCTGTGTTCGACGGCGGCGACGTGATCGGCGCCGTCGTCATGTCGGCCAGTGTCGACGTGCCGCGCGCCGAGATCGGTCGGCAGTGGCTGCTGATCGTCGCCGTGGCGGCGCTGGTGATCGCAGCCGGACTGCTGGTCGTGTTCCGGCTGGCGGGCTGGGTGCTGCGGCCGGTGCGACGGCTGGATCAGGCGATGGAGGCGATGGAGCGCGGCGACATGGACGCCCGCATCGCCGACGACACCGGGCCCGCCGAGCTGCACAGGATGATCCTGATGTTCAACCGGATGGCCGACGAGATCGAGCGGGTGGTGGCACGGCAGCAGGAGTTCGCACTGAACGCCTCGCACGAGCTGCGCAACCCGCTGAACGCCCTGCTGCTGCGCGTGGAGGTGCTCGCCGCCGATCTGGGAACGGCGGGCGCCGCCGACGTGGAGAAGATCCGCGAGGAGGGGCAGCGGATGACGCGCATCCTCGACACCCTGCTCGGCTTCGCACGCGGTGCCGTGCGCGACTCCGACTTCGAGGACGTCGATCTCAGCGCGCTGGTCGCTCGCCGTGCGGAGGCGTGGCGCGATGTCGCGGCGCGTAAGGGACTCCGTTTCGCGGTGCAACGGCCTCCGCGCGCGATCTCCCGTGTGGACGAGGCGATCGTGGAGAGCGCTCTGGATGCCGTGATCGACAACGCCGTGAAGTTCTCGCCGCCCGGCGGCCTGATCGAACTGTCGGCGTGCGGTGGCGACGCGCCTCGCATCACGGTGCGCGACCACGGTCCGGGCCTGGAGCCGGCGGAACTGGAGCAGGCGTCGGACCGGTTCTGGCGCAGCGCCCGCAACCAGAACGTGCCGGGGTCGGGGCTGGGCCTGGCGATCGCGACGGATCTGCTGCGGTCGGTGGGCGGCCGCCTGCACGTGGACTCGCCCGAGGGCGGCGGCCTGCGGGTGAAGTTCGACCTTCCTGGGGCGGGGGAGCGATGAGCGCCCGGAAGCGGTGGATGCCGGTGCTCATCGCCGCCGTGATGCTGCTCAGCCTGGCCGGCTGCGCGCCCGCGCAGCCGGCGTGGGCGCAGCATCCGCTGCGCATCGCCGGGGGAGGTGCGACCGGCGTCTACTACGACTACGGCGAGCACCTGGCTGCGGTGCTGCGCCGTGACCGCGGCGCGGATGTGCAGGTGATCGAGACGAACGGCTCGGTGGACAACCTCCGCCTCATCGGGGAGGGAAGGGCGCAGCTCGGATTCGCGCAGAGCGACGCCGTGGCGGATGCCGTCGCCGGCTCCGGCGATTTCGACGCGCCGCTCCCGATCCGGACCGCCGCGCGACTCTACGACGAGTACGTGCACGTGGTCGTGCGCGCGGACTCCGGCATCCGCTCCATCGCCGATCTGGCCGGCCGGACGATCTCGCTCGGCGGCACCGGTTCGGGAGTGAGCGTGGTGGCGCGGCGCGTGCTGGAGGCGTCGTCGGTCGCAGCCGACGAGGTGCACGATGCGGGGCTGGGCCTGGGCGCCTCGATCGCGGCCCTGACGGACTCGCGCGTCGACGCGTTCTTCTGGGTGGGCGGACTCCCCACGCCCGGGATCGAGAAGCTCGCCGGGCAGCTGCCCATCCGGCTGCTGTCGATCGGCGCGGAGGTGGTGGAGAGGGCGGATGCCGCGCACGACGGCGTCTACCGCTCGGCGGAGTTCCCGGTCGGCACGTACGGGAGCCGGGCATCGACCGTCGCGATGACCGTTCCGAACTACCTGGTGACCTCGGCGGACGTGCCTGATGCTCTCGTCCACGACGTGCTCGCGGAGCTGTTCGCGTCGCGCGGCGAGATCGCGCACGACGTGCCGGCGGCGGCAATGCTCGATCGCAGGCTGGCGATCTTCACGGACCCGGTTGCGCTGCATCCGGGCGCGCGGGAGTACTACCGTGACGCCCGGCGCTGACGCCGCGCCGCACACTCAAGAAACACTCAAGGGGCTGGCCCGCGCTCCCGCGGGTGCATAGTCTGAAGCTCAGCGGATTCGATGGGGAGCCCGGATCGATCATGTGCTCCCGTCGGCCGGCCGGTCTATGGAGGCACAATGAGCACAGCCGAATCGCTGGTCGTCGTCGAGAACGTGCAGAAGCACTACGGCGACTTCCACGCTCTGAAGGACATCAACCTCACCGTCGACCGCGGCGAGGTGGTCGTGGTGATCGGCCCGTCGGGATCGGGCAAGTCCACGCTGTGCCGCACGATCAACCGCCTCGAGACCATCACCAGCGGCACGATCTCCATCGACGGCAAGCCGCTGCCCGCCGAGGGCAAGGGGCTCGCGAACCTGCGCGCCGAGGTCGGCATGGTGTTCCAATCGTTCAATCTGTTCGCGCACCTGACGATCCTCGAGAACGTGACGCTCGGCCCCATCAAGGTGCGCGGCGTGAAGAAGGCGGATGCCGAGAAGGAGGCGATGGCCCTCCTGGAGCGCGTGGGGGTCGCGCAGCAGGCATCCAAGCTCCCCGCCCAGCTCTCCGGCGGTCAGCAGCAGCGCGTCGCGATCGCGCGCGCCCTGGCCATGCATCCGAAGGTGATGCTCTTCGACGAGCCGACCAGCGCGCTGGACCCGGAGATGATCAACGAGGTCCTCGACGTGATGATCGGCCTGGCCAAGGAGGGGATGACGATGATCGTCGTCACCCACGAGATGGGCTTCGCCCGCAAGGCCGCGAACCGCGTGGTCTTCATGGCCGACGGGCAGATCGTCGAGGAGGCGACGCCCGAGGAGTTCTTCACGAACCCGAGGAGCGACCGCGCCAAGGACTTCCTGTCCAAGCTCCTCACCCACTGACCTTCCCGCGCGGAGATCCCGTGCACCCACAGCAAATGAAGGAGAAGATCATGCGACGCACCAAGGCACTCGCAGGAATCGGCATCGCCGCGGCGGCGCTGCTGGCGCTGACCGGCTGCAACAGCGGCAGCCCGACCTCGCCCGGCGGCGGCACCGGAGGTGACGGCGACGGCGGCGACAGCGGCGCCATCTGGCAGGTCGCCAAGGACGTCAGCCTCGATGGCAGCCCCACGTTCGACAAGATGAAGAAGGCCGACGGCGTCACCGTCGGCGTCAAGGAGGACCAGCCCGGTCTCGGCTACCTCGACCCGACGACCAACGAGCGCAGCGGCTTCGACGTGGACATCGCCCGCTGGATCGCGGCGTCCCTCGGCTTCGACGAGAAGCAGATCACTTACAAGCCGATCGCCTCGGCGAACCGCGAGCAGGCGATCAAGAACGGCGACGTCGACTACTACGTCGGCACCTACTCGATCACCGACAAGCGCAAGCAGGACATCGACTTCGCCGGCCCGTACTTCGTCACCGGCCAGGGCCTGCTGGTCCGCAAGGACAGCGGAATCGACGATGTGGAGGATCTGTCGGCGTTCAACGGCAAGACCGTCTGCTCGGCGACCGGCTCCACGCCGATCCAGAACATCAAGGCCAACTACCCCGAGATCAAGACCAAGGAGTACGACATCTACTCCGGTTGCGTGGAGGACCTCCTCAGCGGCTCGGTCGACGCGGTCACCACCGACCAGGCGATCCTCATCGGCTACGCCGCACAGCACCCGGACGACCTCAAGATCGTCGGCGGACTGTTCACCGAGGAGCGCTACGGCGTCGGTCTGCCCAAGGGCGACACCGTCCTGAAGGACCACATCAACAAGCTCTTCACCGACGGTCACGACGTCTGGCAGAAGATCTTCGACAAGAACCTGGGCAAGTCGGGCATCAAGGTCGACCAGCCCGAGGTCGACTGACCGCCACCGCGTTCATCACTGGCGGGTGGCCCCGCGTTCCCGGGGCCGCCCGCCGACACGAAGGGAGGACGGCATGGACGTCATCTTCGGCAACCTCGACCTCTGGGGTCAGGCGGTCGGCAACACGCTGCTGGTGTTCTTCGCCGGCGGCGTGATCGCCCTGATCCTGGGGACGATCGTCGGCGCGATGCGCGTGTCGCCGGTTCCCATCGCCCGGGGCGTCGGCACGGTGTACGTGAACCTCATCCGGAACACTCCGCTGACCCTGGTCTTCTTCATCTTCGTGTTCGGATATCCGCAGCTGGGACTGGGGAAGCTCCCGAACCAGAACCTCGTCCTCGGCATCGTGGCCATCGGCATCTACACGGCGACCTATGTCGCCGAGGTGCTGCGCGCCGGCATCAGCACCGTCCCTGTCGGACAGGCCGAGGCCGCTCGCGCCATCGGGCTGCCGTTCGGCCAGGTGATGACGCTGGTCGTGCTCCCGCAGGCGTTCCGCTCGGTGGTGCCGCCCATGATGAGCGTCTTCATCGCGCTGCTGAAGAACACCACGATCGCCGCGGGGTTCTCGGTCGCCGAGCTCGCGGCACTGCGCGCCACGATCTACGACTCGCACGACCGGCCCGGCACGTCCATGGAAGTGCTGCTGTGGGTGGCGCTCGTCTTCATCGCCCTCGTCATGCTGCTCAGCTGGGCTCAGCAGCACCTGGAGAAGAAGTGGAGGATCGCACGATGACTTCCGTCCTCTACGACGTGCCCGGCCCCCGGGCGATCGCCCGCAACCGTCTGATCGCGGTCGTCACCGCCGTCCTCGTGCTCGCGGTGATCGGCTTCGTCGTCTACCGCTTCACGGTCACAGGCCAGTTCGACGCCGACCGCTGGTACGTGTTCACGTTCACCAACGTCTGGGTGGGCATCTCGACGGCGCTCGGCAAGACGCTCGGCGCCTTCGCCACCGCCGCCGTGTTCAGTCTTGTGCTGGGATTCGTCCTCGCCATCGGCCGGCTGTCCGATCACACCTGGGTGCGCGTGCCCGTCACGGTGATCACCGAGCTGTTCCGCGCGGTGCCGGTGCTGGTCATGATGATGCTGCTCTATTACGGCCTCCCGGAGCTCGGCGTGAAGATGGAGCCGTACTGGGCGGTCGTCATCGGCCTGACGGTGTACAACGGCTCGGTGCTCTCCGAGGCCCTGCGTGCCGGCATCGAGTCGCTGCCCAAGGGCCAGAAGGAGGCCGGCTACGCGATCGGGCTGCGCAAGAGCGGGGTGATGACGCTGATCCTGCTCCCGCAGGCGGTGCGCGCCATGCTCCCCGTGATCGTGGCGCAGCTGGTCGTGACGCTGAAGGACACCGCTCTCGGGTTCATCATCACCTATCCCGAGCTGCTGTACTACGCCAAGCAGCTCACCGCGCACCCGAGTCGACCGATCCTGCAGTCCGCGATCGTCATCGGGGCGATCTACATCGCGATGTGCCTGATCCTCTCGGGTGTCGCGAAGTGGCTCGAGAAGCGCACCAGCCGCTCGCCCAAGCTGAAGGGGTACGCCCCGGCGGCGGGTGACGATCCGCGCATCCACGATGGGACGGTCACCGAAGTCATCGCCATGCAGCGCGGAGGCGGGAAGTTCGACGGCACGAGTCTCTGAGCTCGTCGCCGCACTCAGACCGGAGGGGCACCTGGGGGCATCCGATTCGGATGCCCCCTCGGTGTGTCAGCCGGCGATCACAGCCTGGTAGGCGTCCTCGAAGCGGGCGCGCAGATCGTCGTAGTACGGCTTCTGCTCGGCATCCGGCGTCGTGAGGTCGGTCTCGGGAATGGTGGCCAGCGGATGCTCTCCGTCCAGCACCGAGAGCGCCAGGGCAGCCGCGCCGCGCATCGTCACCCGCTTGACCTCGACCACCTGCACGGGGAAGCCCAGGGCCTGCGCGACAGGGCTCATGAATCCCGGATACGCGCCGGTCACACCGCCCGACGCGATCACCCGCTCGATGCCGGGGGAGACCTCGCGCAGCTGGTCGAACACGCGCGCGTACGAGACGGCGATGCCCTCGACGGCACCCCGCCACAGCTCGTGCGGCCCCGACGCGGACGACACGCCGGTCAGCACCGCGCGCGCATCGCCGGCCCACCCCGTCGCACGCTCGCCGGTCAGGAACGGCAGCATCAGCGGCGTCCCCTCCACCGGTGCCGCGCGGAACACCTCGTCGATCTCCTCGTACGACAGCGGCGCCAGCGTGTTCTGCAGCCACAGCGTCACCCGGCCCACATCGTTCAGCGCACCGCCGACGATCGACTGGGAGCGCGAGACGCGGTAGGCCCACAGGCCGGAGGGCAGCACGTCGGGAGTGCCGTCGACGATCACCCGGATGGCTCCCGAGGTCGCGGCCGACATCGCCGCGGTGTCGGGGGAGCTCGCTCCGACGCCCAGGTTCGAGGCGTAGCCGTCGGGAACGGCGGGGAACCACGCGGCGCCCTCCAGCGCCGGCCAGCGCTTGACGGCATCGGCGGAGACGTCGGTGATCGGCTCGGCGGGGTCGATCACGGGGGCGAACCGGCTGCGGTCGACGCCCACGGCCTGCAGCAGCTCGTCGTCGAGCTCGCAGGTGTGCCGGTTCAGGATGCCGGCCCACGCCATGGTCGAGGTCGCTGCGCCCTCGATGCCGGCCAGCTTCGCGTACACGTACTCGCCCAGCGAGAGGAACTTCTCGGTCTTCGCGAACACGTCGGGGAACTCGTCCTGCAGCCACAGCAGGCGCGGCGGGTGGTAGCTGGTGTGCAGCCGGGCGCCGATGCGCTGATGCACCTCGTCCTCGTCCAGCTGCGACCGCAGCCGGGCCAGGTGCTCGGCCGAGCGGGAATCCGCGTAGGTGAAGCACGGCGTCAGGGCGTCGCCATCGGCATCCACGCACACCAGCGACGAGGCGAACGTGTCCATCACCACCGCCTTGACGAGGCCGGGATCGACACCCTTCAGGGCGCCGTCGATGACCTCGCCCACCTCTTCGACGATCCTGTCGGCGTCCACCTCGGCGGTGCCGTCGGCGGATTCCACGAACGCGTGATCCGCCTTGACCAGATGCTTCTTGATCGGCCGCGCGTACGCGTCGTACAGGCAGCCGCGGGTCGATCCGGAGCCGATGTCGATCGCCAGCACGTACGGGGCCGGGGCGGATGCCAGGGGGATGGCCTGCGTCGTCGGAATCGATTCTTCGGCCATGGATCCGCCTTCTCCCGCTCGTGAGTCGCTCTCGTCGCCGATCCTACCCGGGAGTATCGTGTCCGCTACGTTCCGGGCGCCCCGCCCGGCTCAGCGAAGGAGTCCGAGAATGCAACTGCTCGCACACGCGGCGCCGCTCCTGAACGGGGTGCTCGCCGCTGACAAAGTCACCCCGACAGCGGGCACACCGCAGCTGATCGTCGCGGCCGTCGTCTCGATCCTGCTCATCGTGGTGCTGATCGTCTGGGTGAAGATGCATCCGTTCTTCGCCCTGATGCTCGGCGCGGCGGTGATGGCGCTCACGGCGAACATGGGGTTCGAGCACGCCTTCACCTCGTTCTCGAAAGGCGTCGGCGAGACGGTCGGCGGCGTCGGCGTGCTCATCGTGCTGGGCGCGGTGATCGGCCGGTTCCTCACCGAATCCGGCGGGGCGGACGAGATCGTGGACACCATCCTGTCCAAGACGCCCCTCAAGCGCCTGGGCTGGGCCATGGCGCTCGCCGCGTTCATCGTCGGCATCCCGCTCTTCTTCGAGGTCGGCGTCGTGCTGCTGATCCCGATCGTCATGCTGGTCGCCAAGCGCGCCAAGCTTCCCGTCATCCTCATCGGCATCCCCGCGCTGGCAGGACTGTCGGCGCTGCACGGACTCGTTCCCCCGCACCCCGGCCCGCTCATCGCCATCGACGCGTTGAGCGCCGACCTCGGGCTCACCCTGGGCCTCGGGCTGCTGGTCGCCATCCCGACCGTCATCATCGCCGGTCCCGTGCTGGCGAAGCCGATGGCGCGCTGGGTGCCGGTGCTGGCATCCGACAAGCTGCTCGCCCCGGTGACCGAGCGCGAGGGGCGTCGCCCGGCGTTCGGCGCCGCGCTGTCCGTGGTGCTGCTGCCGGTCGTCCTCATGCTGCTGATGACGGTGGTGAAGTCCATAGGTCTCGACGACAACGTGGCCGGGCAGGTCCTGGTGTGGATCGGCACGCCGCTGCAGGCGCTGCTGATCACCGCGCTGTACGCGATGGTCGTGCTGGGCACGGCCCTCGGCCGATCGACGGGCGAGGTCGCGAAGATCACCGGCGACTCATTCGCGCCGATCGCCTCCATCCTGCTGATCGTGGGCGCCGGCGGCGGCTTCAAGCAGACGCTGGTCGATTCCGGCGTCGGCGAGGTGATCGGCTCGGGCATCGCCGGCTCCGGGATGCCGCTGCTGCTGGCCGGCTGGCTGGTCGCCGTCGTGATCCGGCTGGCGACGGGCTCGGCCACGGTCGCCACCATCACCGCCGCCGGGATCATGGCACCGCTGGCCGGGGACCTCAGTGCGACGCACGTCGCCCTGATGGTGCTCGCGATCGGCGCCGGGTCGGTGTTCCTCTCGCACGTCAACGACGCCGGGTTCTGGCTGGTGAAGGAGTACTTCGGGCTCACCGTCGGGCAGACGTTCAAGACCTGGAGCCTGATGGAGTGCGCGGTCTCGGTGGTCGGCCTGATCGGCGTGATGCTGCTGGGCCTGGTCGTCTGAGGCGGTCCGCCGCGGCCGGCGGCATCGGCGCGGGGTCGGCGCCGGTGCGCCGGTAGACTCGGTTCTCGTGTCAGAGTCTTCCGAATCACCTCAGATCACGCCGGAGGCGGTGGAGTCCGCCGTCGACGCCGCACTGGCGGCGATCGCCGCGGCATCCGATACCGCGCAGCTGAAGGCCGCCCGCGCCGCGCACGTCGGCGAAGGGTCGCCGCTCGCCGTGCTGAACGCCTCGATGCGTCAGGTGGCTCCCGAGCACAAGGCCGCCTTCGGAAAGCTGATCGGGCAGGGCAGGGGCAGGGTGTCCCAGGCGCTCGCCGCGAGGGAGACCGAGCTCGCCGCGGCGGAGACGGCCGCGCGCCTGGAGGCGGAGCGCGTCGACATCACGGCGATCACCTCGCACGCGCGTGTCGGCGCCCGGCATCCGATCGTCCTGATGCAGGAGCAGATCAGCGACATCTTCGTCGGCATGGGCTGGGAGATCGCGGAGGGGCCTGAGCTCGAGCACGAGTGGTTCAACTTCGACGCGCTCAACTTCGACGAGGATCACCCCGCGCGCCAGGAACAGGACACGTTCTACGTCGCCCCCAGCTCGCGGCACCTGGTGATGCGCACGCACACCAGCCCGGTGCAGGTGCGGTCGATGCTCGATCGCGAGCTGCCGATCTACGTGCTGTGCCCCGGTCGCGTGTACCGCACCGACGAGTTCGACGCGACGCACCTTCCGGTGTTCACGCAGTTCGAGGGCCTGGTGATCGACAAGGGCATCACGATGGCGCATCTGAAGGGCACGCTCGACCACGTGGCCACGCAGATGTTCGGCGAGGGCGCCAAGACGCGGTTCCGCACGAACTACTTCCCGTTCACCGAGCCCTCGGCGGAGCTGGACCTGTGGCACCCCACCTTCAAGGGCGGAGCGCGCTGGATCGAGTGGGGCGGATGCGGCATGGTCAACCCGAACGTGCTGCGCTC
Organism: Microbacterium sp. ARD32; assembly: GCF_031844385.1. Lineage (NCBI taxonomy): Bacteria > Bacillati > Actinomycetota > Actinomycetes > Micrococcales > Microbacteriaceae > Microbacterium > Microbacterium sp. ARD32. Next base: position 17,911 of record NZ_JAUZVD010000004.1, on the reverse strand, counting down.
GGCGGGCATCGACCCCGAGGTGTACAGCGGCTTCGCGTTCGGCATGGGCGTGGAGCGCGCGGTGATGTTCCGCAGCGACGTGAAGGACATGCGTGACATGGCCGAGGGCGATGTGCGCTTCAGCGAGCAGTTCGGGATGGTGGTGTGATGCGCGTTCCGCTCTCATGGCTGCGCGAGTACGTCGAGGTCGCGGCGGATGCCACGCCGGAGGACGTGCTGGCGTCCTTCGTGTCGGTCGGCTTCGAAGAGGAGGACATCCACCGCTTCGAGATCTCCGGCCCGGTCGTCGTCGGGCAGGTGCTGTCGCTGGAGCCCGAGCCGCAGAAGAACGGCAAGACCATCAACTGGTGCCAGGTGGATGTCGGCGAGGCGAACGGCGGCGTGCGCGGCATCGTCTGCGGTGCGCACAACTTCGTCGCCGGTGACAAGGTCGTGGTCACCCTGCCCGGCGCCGTGCTGCCCGGGCCGTTCCCGATCGCGGCCCGCAAGACCTACGGTCACGTCTCCGACGGCATGATCGCCTCGGCGCGCGAGCTGGGCCTGGGCGACGATCACGAAGGCATCATCGTGCTCTCCACGCTGGGCCTGGATCCCGAGGTGGGCGCGGATGCCATCGCCCTGCTGCACCTGGACGACATCGCCGTCGAGGTGAACGTCACACCCGACCGCGGTTACGCGTTCTCGCTGCGCGGGCTGGCGCGCGAGTACTCGCACGCCACGGGCGCGGTCTTCCGCGACCCGGGCTCGCGCCCGTGGGGCGAGCTGCAGCAGCCCACCGAGGGCTTCCGCATCGCCGTGCAGGATGCGGCGCCGATCCGGGGCAGCGTCGGCGCGAGCGAGTTCGTCACGCGCGTCGTGCGCGGCGTCGACCCGAGCCGCCCGACCCCGCCGTGGATGATCGCGCGGCTGGTGCTGGCCGGGATGCGGTCGCTGGGCGTGCTGATCGACATCACCAACTACGTGATGCTCGAGCTGGGCAACCCGATCCACGGCTACGACCTCGACAAGCTGCAGGGCGGCATCGTCGTGCGCCGTGCGATCGAGGGCGAGCGGATGACGACGCTCGACGGTCAGGAGCGTGCGCTGCACCCCGAGGACCTGCTGATCACCGACGACTCCGGCCCGATCGGCCTCGCAGGCGTCATGGGTGGCGGCACCACCGAGATGAGTGCGACCACGCGCAACGTGCTCATCGAGGCGGCCACGTTCGATCCGGTCACGATCGCCCGATCGGCGCGGCGTCACAAGCTGCCCAGCGAGGCGTCCAAGCGCTTCGAGCGCGGCGTCGATCCGCTGATCCCGTTCGTCGCGGCGCGACGCGTCGCCGACCTGATGGTCGAGCTGACCGGTGGCGAGCTGACCGACGAGGGCGGCGCGCTGTTCGCCTCCGTCACGCAGGATGCCATCCTGCTGCCGGCGGGTTTCGCGCAGGGCGTGGTCGGCGTCGACTACACGGATGACGAGGTGACCGGCGCACTGGAGATGATCGGCGCGGAAGTCGCTTCGACGGGCTCAGCCACCCAGGAGGGCGGCGGCTGGTCCGTCACCCCGCCCAGCTGGCGCCCGGATCTGACCGACAAGTGGACCCTCGTCGAGGAGGTCGCGCGCATCCACGGGCTCGACCGCATCCCCTCGGTGCTGCCCACCCCGCCGTCGGGTCGCGGCTACACCCCGCTGCAGCAGGGCCGCCGGCGCGTGGCGGATGCTCTGGCCGCGGCCGGCTTCGTCGAGACCCCGTCGTTCGCGTTCACGGCCGAGGAGCAGAACGATCTGCACGGCTCGGCGAGCGGCGCGCACCTGCCCGGCATCCGCCTGGCCAACCCGCTCGACGGGCAGTCCGCCTTCCTGCGGCGCTCACTGCTGCCGGGACTGCTGCAGACCGCGCACCGCAACATCGCCCGCGGTCTGGTTGACCTCGCGATCTTCGAGACCGGGCTGGTGTTCACGCCGGAGGAGGGCGTCACCTACGGCACGGACTTCGTGCCGCCGCTCGCGCAGCGCCCGGATGACGCGACCCTCGCGCAGCTGAACGCGTCCATCCCGCCGCAGCCGCGGCACGTCGGGGTGGTGCTGACGGGCAACGTCGCGCCGCGCCAGCCCGGACGGGCGGCGGAGCCGGCGAGCCTGGGCGACGCCCTGCATGCGGTGCAGGTGATCGGGGTCGCGGCGGGCGTCGACATCGACGTGTCCCAGACGCAGCGCGCCGCTCTGCACCCGGGGCGCGCGGGCGTCCTGAGCGTGCGCGGCGAGGAGGTCGGGTACGTCGGCGAGCTGCATCCGCAGGTCGCGGCGGATGCCGACCTGCCCGGACGGGCCGTGGTGCTCGAACTCGACCTCGACCGCCTCCTCGGCCTGGCCGGGGAGCGGGTGGTCGCCGAATCGCTCTCGACGTTCCCGGCCGCCACGCAGGACGTCTCGCTGGTGCTGGATGCCGCGGTTCCGGCATCCGAGGTGCGAGACGCGCTCGTCGCCGGCGCCGGCGACCTGCTCGAGTCGGCGACCCTCGTCGACGACTACCGCGGCGACGGCGTGGAGGCCGGGCGCAAGAGCCTCAGCTTCGCGCTGCGCTTCCGGGCACCCGATCGCACGCTCACCGCCGCCGAGGCGACGGAGGCGAAGCTGGCCGGTGTCGCGGTCGCCGCCGAGCGGTTCGGCGCCGCGATCCGCGACTGATCCACATGCATCGCCGCCGCATTCCGCACCGGGATGCGGCGGCGACTGCGTAGGCTCGGGGACATGACCGACGCCGCGTGGCTGCGCAGCCTGCGCTCCCTCTCCGGGCGCGCCCCGATGTTCGATCCCGCCCAGGCCCCGGCTGATCCGGTCGTGCTGTTCCGGGACTGGCTGACGGATGCTGTCGATCGCGGCGTCGCCGAGCCGCACGCGATGACGCTGGCGACCGTGGGCCGCGACGGGCTGCCGGATGCGCGGACGCTGATCCTGAAGGATTTCGGCGATGCCGGATGGGCCTTCGCCGGCCGTCGCAGCTCGGCGAAAGGCATCCAGCTCGCCGCGCATCCGGTCGCGGCGCTCTCGCTCTGGTGGCAGCCGCTGGTCCGCGCCGTGCGGGTGCGCGGCGGCGTGCGCGAGGCGACTGCGGAGGAGTCGGCGGCTGACCTCGCCGCACGCACGCCGGCCGCCCGCGCCGGGATCGCGACGGGGGACTGGGTGCTCTGGCGGGTTGTGCCCGAGCGCATCGAGTTCTGGCAGGGCGCCCAAGACCGCAATCACCTGCGGCTGGTGTATCGCCGCGACGGGCGCGGTTGGGTGCATCGGATGGAGGACGCGGAGAGCGCGTCGGATGAGAGGGAGACACGATGAGCGACTATCAGGTGACCGAGATCGGGGCGATGCCGGACTGGCGCGCGTTCCACGGCGGATTCGACGAGTCGCGCTCGCGCGACGGCCGCCGGGTCGTGGACCACGAGCTGACCATGCAGTACATCGGCATGACGGCGAACGCCCTGATCCCGGGCGAGGAGGCCGGCTACTGGCACGTGCACGAGAAGGTCGAGGAGCTGTACGTCTTCCTCGCCGGACGGGGGCAGATGGGGCTGGACGACGACGTCGTCGACGTGGAGGAGGGCACGGTCGTGCGCGTGGGTCAGGGCGTGTGGCGCACCTGGCGGGCACTGCCGGACAGCCCCGGCGAGCTGCGCTGGCTGTGCATCCGCGCCGGCGGCGAGCACCTGCCGCACATGCCCGACGACAGCCGTCGCGGGCCGGACCGCCCGATGCCGTGGTGAGGCCGTCGGCGGTGTGACGTCGCTGATTTGCGGATGCCGCGGAATCGGCGCTACTGTCGCGTCATGCCTTCGGCCGCACACTTCGCCTCGACGCCCGTTCCGCGCGTCGTCCCTGTGCGTGTCGTCCCCGTGCGCCGACGCCGCGTCGGCCGCCGACTCTAGGCGACCCCGCGCTGCCCGTTCCGTCATGGTGCGAGGCCGGAGCCGGTGTCGCCGCCCCGGTCCACCCTTCGATCCCCACGCCCCACTCGGAACGCCGCTTCGCGACGTTCCGAGCCTCCGGGCCGCGGGGCCCCGGCTCAGGGACCCATGACGCACAGGGTTCCGGGCGCACCTCGACCGTTAAGGTAGAACCATGACGTACTCCGTCGCCGTCTCCGGCGCATCAGGCTATGCGGGAGGCGAGATCCTGCGGCTGCTCGCCGCGCATCCCGACATCGAGATCCGCACCGTCACCGCGCACTCCAGCGCCGGTCAGCCGCTCGTGCAGCATCAGCCGCACCTGCGCTCGCTGGCGCACCTGACGCTGCAGGAGACCACGCCCGAGATCCTCGCCGGGCACGACGTCGTCTTCCTCGCGCTGCCGCACGGCCAGTCCGGCCAGTACACGGATGCCCTCGGCGAGACCCCCCTCGTGATCGACGCGGGCGCGGATCACCGGCTCACCTCGCCGGACGCGTGGGACGCCTTCTACGGCGGAGCCTTCCACGAGCCCTGGACGTACGGCGTGCCCGAGCTCCTCGTGAACGGCGCCAAGCAGCGCGACAGCCTGCGCGGCGCGACGCGCATCGCAGCGCCCGGCTGCAACGCATCCGCCGTGAGTCTCAGTCTCGCGCCCGGCGTCGCCGCGGGGGTCATCGATCCCGGCGACATCGTCAGCGTCCTGGCCGTCGGGCCCTCCGGCGCGGGCAAGAGCCTGAAGCCGCATCTGCTCGGCAGCGAACTGCTCGGCACCGCCAACCCGTACGCGGTCGGCGGCACCCACCGGCACATCCCCGAGATCCGGCAGGCGCTCGCCGCGGCATCCGGTGCGTCGCCCGACGGCATCCGCATCTCCTTCACCCCCGTGATCGTGCCGATGGCCCGGGGCATCCTCGCCACCTCCACGGCGCCGATCGCAGCGGGCGCCACCGACGCGCAGATCCGGGATGCCTGGGAGTCCGCCTACGCCGAGGAGACCTTCGTGCAGCTGCTGCCAGAGGGCGTCTTCCCGCGCACCGCCGACGTGCTCGGCGCCAACACCGCGCTGATGGGCATCGCCGTCGACCGCGCGGCGAACCGCGTGGTCGTGGTCACCGCGGTGGACAATCTCGTCAAGGGGACCGCCGGTGCCGCCGTGCAGTCCATGAACCTCGCGCTGGGCCTTCCCGAGGACCGCGCTCTGACCGTGAACGGAGTAGCGCCGTGAGCGTCACCGCGCCCCAGGGATTCGAAGCGGCCGGCGTCGCCGCAGGGCTCAAGAGCACCGGGAAGCCGGATGTGGCGGTGGTCGTCAACCGCGGACCCCGCAAGGTGGGCGCCGCGGTGTTCACCAGCAATCGCGCCAAGGCCAACCCGATCCTGTGGTCGCAGCAGGTCATCGCCGACCGCACGGTCGAGGCGATCGTGCTGAACTCCGGCGGAGCGAACTGCTTCACCGGTGCTTTCGGATTCCAGACCAGTCATCTCACCGCCGAGAGGGCCGCTGAGCTGCTCGAAGTGAGCGCGGGTGACATCCTGGTCTGCTCCACCGGTCTGATCGGCACCGGCGACGAGGTGTTCCGCGGCAAGGTGCTCGACGGCGTTGTGCAGGGCATCGCGTCGCTGTCCGCCGACGGCGGTCAGGCCGCCGCCGAGGCCATCATGACCACCGACACGGTCGCGAAGACCGCGGCCGTCGCGCGCGACGGCTGGACCATCGGGGCGATGGCCAAGGGAGCGGGCATGCTCGCGCCGGGCCTGGCCACGATGCTCGTGGTGGTCACCACGGATGCCGACCTCGAGGCCGCCGAGGCCGACGCCGCGCTGCGCCGCGCGACGAGCGTGAGCTTCGACCGGCTCGACTCCGACGGCTGCATGTCCACCAACGACCAGGTGACGCTGCTCGTGAGCGGTGCCAGCGGCATCCGCCCCGACCTGGACGACTTCGACGTCGCGCTCGCCGAGGTGTGCCTCGACCTTGCGCAGAAGCTGCAGGCGGATGCCGAGGGTGCCAGTCACGACATCGCCATCGAGGTCGTGCACGCGGCCACCGAGGCGGATGCCGTGGAGGTCGGCCGCTCGGTGGCCCGCAACAATCTGTTCAAGGCCGCGATCTTCGGCAACGACCCGAACTGGGGGCGGGTGCTCGCCGCGATCGGCACCACCAGCGCGAACTTCAACCCCTATGCCGTGGACGTGTCGATGAACGGGGTGCGGGTCTGCTCGGACGGCGGCCCGGATCGGCCCCGTGAGGACGTCGACCTGACCCCCCGCGCGACCCACGTGCTGATCGACTTGAAGAACGGCGACCAGACCGCGACGATCCTGACCAACGACCTGACCCACGACTACGTGCACGAGAACAGCGCCTACTCCTCATGACGACCGACCTGCAGGACACCGCCCCCGAGGAGGCCGCAGGCAAGGCGGCCACCCTGATCGAGTCGCTGCCGTGGCTGAAGAGGTTCCGCGACCAGATCGTCGTCGTCAAGTACGGCGGCAACGCCATGGTCAGCGACGAGCTGCAGGATGCGTTCGCGCAGGACATCGCCTACCTGCGCTACGTCGGCGTGCAGCCCGTGGTCGTGCACGGCGGCGGCCCGCAGATCTCCCGCATGCTGAACCGGCTCGACATCCCGAGCGAGTTCAAGGGCGGCTACCGCGTCACCAACACCGAGGCGATCAGCGTGGTGCGGATGGTGCTCACCGGACAGGTGAACCCGCAGCTGGTCGCCAAGATCAACTCGCACGGTCCGATCGCGACCGGGCTCAGCGGCGAGGACGCCGGACTGTTCGGCGGGCGTCGCCGTGGCGTCGTCATCGACGGCGAGGAGGTCGATCTCGGCCGCGTCGGCGATGTCGTTCAGGTCGACCCCACGCCGGTGCTCGACCATCTGGCGGCCGGCCGCATCCCGGTGGTGTCGTCGATCGCGCCCGACCTGGATCACCCCGGGCAGTCGCTGAACGTCAATGCGGATGCCGCGGCAGCGGCGTTGGCGACCGCGGTCGGAGCGCGCAAGCTGGTGATCCTGACCGATGTCCCCGGCCTCTACGCCGACTGGCCCGATCGCGATTCGCTGGTCTCGCACATCGCAGCCGAGGATCTGACCGCGATGCTGCCGACACTGGAATCGGGCATGATCCCGAAGATGCGCGCGTGCCTGGACGCCGTGCAGGGCGGCGTGGACGCCGCAGCCATCATCGACGGACGCGTGCCGCACTCGGTGCTCGTCGAACTGTTCACCAGCAAGGGAATCGGAACGGAAGTGGTTGCGTCATGAGCGACTGGAAAGAGGGTGCCGCTCACGATCTGATGAGCCTGGGCGGACGGTTCGCCCTGCTCACGCGCGGTGAGGGGTCGTCGGTGTGGGATGCCGAGGGCAGGCGCTACCTCGACTTCCTCGGCGGGATCGCCGTGAACTGCCTGGGGCACGCCCATCCGGTGTTCGTGGAGGCCGTGTCCACGCAGGCGGCGACTCTCGCGCACGTGTCCAACTACTTCGCCAGCCCCGGGCAGCTCGAGCTCGCCGCCCGGCTGAAGCGCCTCGCCGGCACCGGCGACGCCGGCCGCGTGTTCCTGGCCAACTCGGGCAGCGAGGCGAACGAGATGGCGTTCAAGCTGGCGCGCCTGCACGGGAACCCCACCGGCCGCACGAAGGTCGTCGTGGTGGAGGGTGCCTTCCACGGCCGCACCATGGGCGCCCTCTCGCTCACGCCCAAGGCGAAGTACCGGGATCCGTTCCTGCCCGCCGTGCCCGACGTGGTGACGATCGGCCACTCGATCGAGAGCCTCGAGGCGGCGTTCGCCGACGGGGGAGTGGCCGCCATGATCGTCGAGCCGATCCAGGGCGAGGCGGGCGTGATCGAGCTGCCCGCGGGATTCCTGACCCGCGCCAGGGAACTGACCACGGAGCACGATGCGCTGCTGATCCTCGACGAGGTGCAGACCGGGTCCGGTCGCACCGGCGAGTGGTTCGCGTTCCAGCGCGAGGGCATCGTCCCGGATGCCGTGACGCTGGCCAAGAGCATCGCCGCGGGCTTCCCGCTGAGTGCGCTCATCACGTTCGGCGCCGCCAGCGACCTGTTCTATCCCGGCACGCACAACTCGACGTTCGGCGGGAACCCGCTGGCGGCGGCTGTCGCCAACGCCACCCTCGGCTACATCGAGGACAGCGGTCTGCTCGAGAACATCAACGCGCGCGGCGCCCAGCTGCGCACCGCGATCGCGGAGCTTCCGTACGTGACCGGGACCACCGGCGCCGGTCTGCTCATCGGCATCCGCCTGTCGGAGCCCGTCGCCGCCGAGGTGCGGGCCGCCGCGCACGAGCGCGGCCTGATCGTCAACGCACCCACCGAGGACATCATCCGCATCGCGCCCGCCTACACCATCGGCGACGCCGAGGTGGCGGAGTTCCTCACCCTGTTCCGCGCGGCGCTCGACGCCGTCGCATCCGCATCCGCATCCGCATCCAAGGAGAACCCCTCGTGACCCGCCATCTGCTTCGCGACGACGACCTGACCACCGCCGAGCAGAACGAGGTGCTCGATCTCGCGCTCGAGCTGAAGAAGGACCGCTGGTCGAACAAGGTGCTCGCCGGCCCGCAGACGGTCGCGGTGATCTTCGACAAGTCGTCCACGCGCACCCGGGTGTCCTTCGCGGTCGGCATCGCCGATCTCGGCGGGTCGCCGCTGATCATCTCGACCGCCAGCAGCCAGCTCGGCGGCAAGGAGACACCGTCCGACACCGCCCGCGTGCTGGAGCGTCAGGTCGCCGCGATCGTGTGGCGCACCTACGCGCAGTCGGGCCTGGAGGAGATGGCGCGCGGCACCCGCGTTCCGGTCATCAACGCCCTCTCGGACGACTTCCACCCCTGCCAGCTGCTGGCCGACCTGCTCACCATCCGCGAGCACAAGGGCGAACTCGCGGGCCTCACGCTCACGTTCTACGGCGACGGCCGCAGCAACATGGCGCACTCCTATCTGCTGGCCGGGGTCACCGCCGGCATGCACGTGCGCATCACCTCGCCCGACGCGTACGCGCCGCGTGCCGACGTGGTGGCATCCGCCGAGAAGCGCGCGGCCTCCAGCGGCGGATCGGTCACACTGCTCACCGATCCGCGCGAGGCGGCGCTCGGAGCGGACATCATCGTCACGGACACGTGGGTGTCGATGGGCAAGGAGGAGGAGAAGATCGAGCGCCTGCGCGACCTCGGCGGCTACAAGGTCACCACCGAGATCATGGCCCTCGCCGATCCCGAGGCGATCTTCATCCACTGCCTGCCCGCCGACCGCGGCTACGAGGTCGACTCCGAGGTCATCGACGGACCGCAGAGCGTCGTCTGGGACGAGGCCGAGAACCGACTGCACGCGCAGAAGGCGCTGCTGGTGTGGCTGCTCGGCAAGCAGGAGGCGGAGGCGTGAGCACCGGCGGCGCGCATGGCACGAACGAGGGTGCGCTCTGGGGCGCCCGCTTCGCGGGCGGACCGTCACCGGAGCTGGCCGAACTGAGCCGGTCGACGCACTTCGACTGGATCCTCGCGCCCTATGACATCGCCGGATCGCACGCGCACGCCACGGCGCTGGAGGCCGCCGGGTACCTGGAGCCCGAAGAGGCGCGCATCATGCGCGCCGGCCTGGACGCGCTGGCCGCGAGGATCGCCGACGGCACCCTGCTGCCCGATCCCGGCGACGAGGACGTGCACGGGGCGCTGGAGAAGGCGCTGATCGCCGAGGTCGGCGCCGAGGTGGGCGGGCGCCTGCGCGCCGGACGCAGCCGCAACGACCAGATCGCGACGCTCGTGCGGATGTACCTGATCGACCATGCCCGGGTGATCGCCCGGGATCTGCTGCGCGTGATCGATGCGCTGGTCGCGCAGGCCGAGGCGCATCCGGATGCCATTCTCCCCGGCCGCACGCATCTGCAGCACGCGCAGCCGGTGCTGCTCGCCCACCACCTGCAGGCGCACGCCTGGCCGCTGGTGCGCGAGCTGGAGCGCCTGGTCGACTGGCGTCGCCGCGCCGGCGTCTCGCCCTACGGCGGGGGAGCGCTGGCCGGTTCGACGCTGGGCCTCGACCCTGCGCTGGTCGCGCGCGAACTCGGACTCGACCGCCCCGCCGAGAACTCGCTCGACGGCACGGCCGCCCGCGACGTGGTGGCGGAGTTCGCGTTCATCGCGGCGATGACGGGCATCGACCTCTCCCGCCTGTCGGAGGAGATCATCCTCTGGAACACCCGCGAGTTCGGCTTCGTCACCCTCGACGACTCCTACTCCACGGGCTCCAGCATCATGCCGCAGAAGAAGAACCCCGACATCGCCGAGCTCGCCCGCGGCAAGTCCGGACGGCTGATCGGCAACCTGACCGGACTGCTCGCCACGCTCAAGGCCCTGCCGCTCGCGTACAACCGCGACCTGCAGGAGGACAAGGAGCCGGTGTTCGACTCGGTGCAGACGCTCGAGGTGGTGCTGCCGGCGTTCGCGGGCATGATCGCGACGCTGCGCTTCGACACCGAGCGGATGGCGCAGCTCGCTCCGCAGGGCTTCTCGCTGGCGACGGACGTCGCCGAGTGGCTCGTCAAGCAGCGGGTGCCGTTCCGTGACGCCCACGAGATCTCCGGGGCGCTGGTACGGGCGTGCGAGGAGCGGGGCATCGGGTTGGAGGATGCCGATGACGCCCTGCTGAGCTCGGTGTCGGAGCACCTCACTCCCGCTGTGCGCGACGTGCTCTCCATCGAGGGCTCGGTCGCCGCGCGCTCCGGCGCAGGGGGCACTGCTCCGGAGCGGGTGGGCGAGCAGCGGGCGGAGCTGGTGTCGCGTACGCAGGCGGCAGCACACGCGCTCGGTCTCTGAGGGCGGGCCCCGCGTGAGGCATATCCCGTATATATAACCAAGCAAGTCATAATCGCGAATAATTCGTGATACGGTTATCGCATGGTCATCGCAGTGATCGCAGACATCGTCGGCTCCCGGCTGCTCGACGATCGCGTCTCGGCCCAGCAGGTGTTCGATGGCGCGATCGCCCGCGTGGAGAGCGATCATCCGCGGGCGCAGGACCCGCTGCGGCCGACCGTCGGCGACGAGCAGCAGGGCGTCTACCGCACGCTCGGCGACGCGCTCGCATCGCTGCTGCTGCTGCAGCTGGCGCTGCCCGACGGAGTCGAGTTCCGGTTCGGCCTGGGGGTGGGCGGGATCCGCCGGATCGACTCCCAGCACGGCCAGCTCTCCGACGGGCCGGGCTGGTGGGCGGCGCGAGAGGCGATCGAGGCGGCTCATTCGCGTCAGCAGCGCGCAGTGCCGACCTCCCGCACCTGGATCGTCGGAGCCCCGGGCCAGACTGAGGTCATGGACGCCGTGATCACATCATCCAACGCGTATCTGCTGGCCAGGGATGCGATCGTCGCGCGCATGAGCGAGCGCGAGCGTCGACTCGCCTACGGCCGCTTCGGCGGATTGTCCCAGCGCGTACTGGCCGAGCAGGAGGGCATCACGCAGCCCGCGGTGTCGAAGGCGCTGCACAGTTCCGGGGCGAACGCTCTGCTGGACGGGCTCGCTCTGCTGGACGGAGCGGGAGCATGATCCTCGCCGGTCTCGCGCTGGTCTCCATCGGCGCCTCCGACCTGGCGCGTCGGTTCGCGCGCCGTCGGAGCGCCCGGATCGCGGTGCTGTCACTGCTGGCCGTCGCAGTGATCGGCTTCGGAGCGTGCAGCGCTGCTCTCATCCCGGCCGTGATCGCCTGCGTGCTGTGCGGCGTGTGGATGTGGACCATGCCGCTTGATGCCACGGGCAGGGCGTCGTTCTGGCCGGCCGCAGTGCTCGCCGGCGTCGTCTTCGCGACCACCGCGCTGCTGCCGGCGAGCACCCGGCACGGACTTCTCGACGACGTCTGGGTCGTCCGCTCGCCGATGGGCGACCTCGGGCTCGATGTCGTGCTGCTCGCATCAGGTGTCGCGCTCTTCGCGGCGGAGTCGGCCAACCTGGTCGTGCGGGCGGCTCTGGATCGCGAGGGGACCTGGCGACCGGCCGACCTCGGGGGAGCGCTGCGCGGCGGGCGACTGCGCCAGCCGCAGCCGGCGGCGACGGGCTTCCAGGGCGGCCGGCTCATCGGACCGCTGGAGCGCTTCCTGGTCGTCGCGCTCACCCTGGCATCCGCATACCCCCTGCTCGCCGCCATGCTCGCGGCGAAGGGCATCGTGAGATTCCCGGAGATCTCCAAGGACGGTGAGACCGGCGCTCGCGCCGAGTACTTCCTGGTCGGCAGCCTGGTCAGCTGGGTGATCGCGCTCGCAGGCGCCTTCCTCGTGTGGTGGGCGGCGCGCAGCTGACCGGATCCGCGCTGATAATCTGGAGCGCGTGTCGAATTCCGCTCTGACGACCGCCCCGCTCACCATCAGCGCCGTCGCTCTCGATCCCGCCTTCGAGAACGTCTGGGACGAGCTGCAGTGGCGCGGGCTGGTCCACGTGTCCACCGATCAGGAGGCGCTGCGCGCCCTTCTCGGCGGAGACCCGATCACCTATTACTGCGGCTTCGACCCGACCGCGCCCAGCCTGCACCTGGGCAACCTCGTGCAGCTGCTGCTGCTGCGGCGGCTGCAGCTGGCCGGTCACCGGCCGCTCGGCCTGGTCGGCGGCTCCACGGGCCTGATCGGCGACCCCCGCCCGACCGCCGAGCGCACCCTGAACACGCGCGAGACCGTCGAGGAATGGGTCGGCCGGCTGCGCGCCCAGGTCGAGCGCTTCCTCAGCTTCGAGGGCGACAACGCCGCTCGCATGGTGAACAACCTCGACTGGACGGCGCCGCTGAGCGCCATCGACTTCCTGCGCGAGATCGGCAAGCACTTCCGCGTGGGAACGATGCTGAAGAAGGACGCCGTCGCCGCGCGGCTGAATTCGGATGCCGGCATCAGCTACACCGAGTTCAGCTACCAGATCCTGCAGGGCATGGACTTCCTCGAGCTGTACCGGCAGTACGGCTGCGTGCTGCAGACCGGCGGGTCGGATCAGTGGGGGAACCTCACCAGCGGCACCGACCTGATCCGCCGCGTCGAGGGTGCGAGCGCACACGCGATCGGCACGCCGCTGATCACCAACAGCGACGGCACCAAGTTCGGCAAGAGCGAGGGCAACGCCATCTGGCTGGATGCCGAGATGTGCAGCCCGTACCGCATGTACCAGTTCTGGCTGGGCACGGCGGATGCCGATGTGATCGATCGGCTGAAGGTGTTCACGTTCCTGACGCGCGCCGAGATCGAGGACTACGCAGCGCAGGTGGAGTCGGAGCCGTTCCGGCGGGCCGCGCAGAAGCGGCTCGCGCTCGAGGTCTGCGCGACCGTGCACGGCGTCGAGGCGACGCAGGCCGTGATCGCGGCATCCGAGGCTCTGTTCGGTCAGGGTGATCTGTCCGCCCTCGACGCCGCGACGCTGCGCACCGCGCTGGAGGAGCTGCCGCACACCACGGTGGCCGCGGGAACCGCGATCACCGAGGCCCTGGTGGCGACCGGACTCGTCTCGAGCGCGTCCGAGGCGCGACGCGCGATCTCGCAGGGCGGCGTCAGCCTGGACGGTGAGCGGGTCGCGGACGACACCGCGACCGTGCAGGGCTCGCTTCCGGGCGGCGTCAGCGTGCTGCGGCGGGGCAAGAAGACCCTCGCGGGCGTGTTCCTCAGCTGACGCTGCCGCCTGGGGGAGGCGTCGGCGACACGCCCGGGTGGCGCCGCGCGTGTCGCGCAGGCGTGTGGATGCCGTGATCCGCGTCGTTCCGGGCGGAGCGAGCCGTATAGCACACACCGGACGCGCTGCGGGCCGCGCATCGGCGGCGGAGTAACATCGTGCTCCACCGAGACCCGATGCGATTCCGACCGCAGCGAGGAGTGATCCTGTGCCCAAGAAGACCCTGACCAAGCGCCGGCCGCCGCGCCGCCTCCGCGTCGGCGATGTGCTCGTCGTCAAGAAGTCCCGACTGCGCACCGCGATCTCGGGGACCGTCGTCGGCAACTTCATGGAGTGGTTCGACTTCGGCGTCTACGGCTACCTGGCCGTCACGCTCACCACGGTGTTCACCGGCGACCTCCCCGGCGGACTCGGGCTGCTGATCACCCTGCTCGGCTTCGCGATCTCGTTCCTGGTGCGTCCGCTGGGCGGACTGGTGCTCGGGCCGCTGGGCGACCGCATCGGCCGTCAGCGCGTGCTCTTCTTCACCATGGCCATGATGGCGACGGCGACGGCGCTCATCGGCGTGCTGCCGACGTCGGCGCAGATCGGGCTGTGGGCGATCATCCCGCTGTACCTGCTGAAGATGATCCAGGGCTTCTCCACGGGCGGCGAGTACGCCGGCGCGACGACCTACGTCTCGGAGTTCTCGCCGGACCGCTCGCGCGGGTACTGGTCCTCGTTCCTCGACGTCGGCTCGTACATCGGGTTCGCCGCCGGCGCCAGCGTCGTCGGACTGACCACCTGGATCGTCGAGTCGCTCTCCGGACCCACCGGCATGGTGGACTACGGATGGCGCATCCCGTTCCTCGTCGCCGTGCCGCTCGGCGTCGTGGCGATCTGGTTCCGGCTGAAGATCCCGGAGACGCCCGCTTACGAGGCCGAGCAGGCCTCGGGGCTGACCGAGGAGAATCCCGACGACCCGATGGCGCGCCACGGGATCCTCGGCATCCTGCGCCATCACTGGCGCGAGGTGCTCATCGGCATCGCCCTGGTCTCGGCGACCAACACCGCCGGCTACGCGCTCACCAGTTACATGCCGACCTACCTCGAGACGGAGGTGGGCGTGTCCAACCTGATGGCCGCCATCGCCACCGTTCCGGTGCTGATCGTCATGAGCGCGTGCCTGCCGCTGATCGGCCGGCTCTCCGATCGCATCGGGCGTCGTCCCGTGTACGGCATCGCCGTGGTCTCGACGATCGTGCTCATGGTCCCCGCGTTCACCGTGATGCAGATCGGCAGGGAATGGGCGGTCATGATCGCCCTCGGCATGGTGGCGATCCCCGTCGCGTTCTACGTCGCGATCTCGGCATCCGCCCTCCCCGCGCTGTTCCCGACCGCGTCGCGATTCGGCGCGATGGCGATCGCCTACAACGTGGCGGTGTCCCTGTTCGGCGGCACGACGCCGCTGTTCAGCCAGGCGCTGATCGAGTGGACCGGGAACATCTACATGCCCGCGTTCTACATCATGTTCTTCGCCGCGCTCGGCGGTGTCGCGCTGCTGTCGATGAAGGAGACCGCCAAGCGCCCGCTGATCGGCTCGTTCCCCACCGTCGAGACTCCGCAGGAGGCACGGGAGATCGTCGAGGGGCAGGACGAGAACCCGCTCATCGACACGAGCACGATGCCGATCCCCGTCGTGATCGCCGCCGACTGAGTCCGGTCGCCGTCACGCCCGCTTAGGCTGGGGGCTCTGCCGTCCCCGCAGCGCCCCAGGAGTCCGGATGCCGTTCACCCCGAGCCACGCGCTGGTGGCGCTGCCGTTCGTGCGCACGCCGCTGGTGCCGGCGGCGATCGCGATCGGCGCGATGACGCCGGATCTCCCGCTGTTCCTGCGCGGCGTCGGCCCCACATACGGCTTCACGCACTCGGCGGCGAACGTCGTGTGGACCGCGCTGATCGCGCTGGTGCTGTTCACGCTGTGGCGGGTCGTGCTTCGTCCCGCTCTGGTCATGCTCGCACCGGATGCCGTCGCCGCGCGGATGCCGCGGGAATGGCTGCGGTCGGATGGCCAGGCGCTCCGAGGGCTGGTGACACCGCGGTCCGGTGAGTCGCGCGCCGTCGCCGGCGCGCTGCTGGCCGCGTCGCTGGTGCTCGGGGTGCTCTCGCACATCGCCTGGGACATGTTCACGCACGAGGGCCGCTGGGGAGTGGTCACGCTGACGGCGCTGCAGCAGCCGTGGGGCCCGCTGCCCTGGTACAAGTGGCTGCAGCGCGGCTCCGGCGTGATCGGGCTTCTCGCGCTCGCGTTGTACGGCGTGCTCTGGGGGCGACGGCGACCGGTCGCACGGCGTCCGCGTATGCTGCCGACGCCGCTGCGCTGGGTCTGGTACCTCACGCTTCCCACCGCCCTGATCACCGGCTGGAGCATCGGTCTCGTCCGCTTCGGGCCGCCGGGGCAGGCGCTCACGCTGCAGCAGTTCGCGTACCGCACCCTTCCGCCGGCGTGCGGCGTCTGGGGCGCGATGACGCTCGTGCTGTGCGTGGTGGTCGTGCTCACCGCGACGCGTCGACCAGCGCACGCCGCGTGAACCGCGCACGCCGCGTGAACCGCGCACGCCGCGTGAACCGCGCACGCCGCGTGAACCGCGGCATCCGCTCACCACTCCGGCGCATCGGCGCCCCACGGGCGGGGAGCGGCGAACAGCTCCGGACCGCCGGGCCACGTCACGGCCGGAGCCACGGTGGTCACGCGCATGCCGGCCACGTCGAAATCCTGCGTGCGCACGGAGTCGGGGCCGTTCGATCCGGCGGGCGTCGTGACGGCGGAACGGGAGAGCCCGAGCAGCTCGGCCGCGATGCGCCGCAGGGAGGTGCGCACGTACCAGGAGCCGCCCGAAGCAGCGCGGCGGCGCAGCGCGGTCGCGATTCCCGCTGCGAGCAGGTAGCCGGCGGAGTGGTCCAGGGCCTGCGCCGGAAGCGCGCCAGGGTGGATGCCGTCGGCGGACTCGATCCACGAGATCCCGCAGTCGGCCTGCACGATGCTGTCGAAGCCGCGCGGGCTGTCGGCTCCGGGCCAGGCGCTCAGCTGCGCGACGACCAGCTGCGGATTGCGCGCGGTCAGCGTGCGGGCGTCGAGGCCCAGGCGGGCGAGCCCGCTCGGGCGATAGCCGAGCACGACGACATCGGCTTCCGCGACGAGAGCGTCCAGGCGTGCGCGGTCGGCGCCCGCGTCGAGCAGCGCGGAGCGCTTTCCGTGCCCGGTGTCGAGGTGCTGCCAGGCGATCTCCGGGCGCCCCGGCGGATCGACGCGCAGCACGGCGGCCCCGGCCAGCGCGAGGGTTCGGGTGGCAACGGGGCCGGCCAGCACCCGGGTCAGATCGAGCACCCGGACACCGTCCAGCGGCGTCGCGCCGTCGCCGCGGGGGAGCGCCCGCGCGCGCGAGTCGCCGATCCGGGAGAGCGTGATGAGCGGATGCCGCCGCAGTTCGGCGTCGACCGACGGATGCTCCTGCGCGACGGGGACGCAGACACCGCCCGCCGCGCGGATGCCGTCGGCGGCCTGCACGGCCGCCATCCGCGCCAGCGTCGTCCTCACTTCGGCGACCTCCGCGCCCGCGGCGAGTCCCAGACCGGCGCGCAGCGCGGCCGCATGATGCGAGTAGTTCCCGTGGGTGCGCACCCAGCCATCCCGCGTGCGCCAGAATCCCGACAGCGGCGCGAAGGCCTCCGGTGCGGTGCCGGCGACCCGCAGGTGGCGGTCGCTCACGTACGCGGCGGCCACCCGTCCGGGGTCGGGGGAGGACCAGGCATCGGATGCCAGGGCTCCGCCGGCGATCATGATGCTCGACCACGCCAGTTCACCGACCGGGAGGCGCGACGACAGCGGCACGGCGGAGTGCGCGGCGGTGACCGCGCGGCCGGCATCCAGCCCCAGCTCGGTGCAGAGCCTGCCGAGCAGCGCTGCGCTCATCCCAGTCCCTTCGCGTGGTCACTTCGCGTGCGGACGCGGCCGTCCGACAGCGTCTCCATCCGCCGGTCCTACGGATCTCCGTCCGGCGATCGCACGGATCCCGAACGCCGATCGCACGGTTCGGGTGGCCACGCACGCTGTCCCGACGAGCACGACACGCCCGGGATCCCGTCACGATTTGCCGGACCACGGGGATCCGCGTAAATTATTACCTGTTCGCCCCAAGCGGTTGAGCGGAAGGCCTGAGGGCCTGGCTCCCCTCCAAGAGGCGAACAACTCCTCTTCTTCCATCGGCGGTATCGCTGATGTAGGCTAGAGGTTCCGGCTCCGGCCTGACTGCTCTGCAGTCCCGGATCTGCCGGCTGTGG
>NZ_JAUZVD010000003.1:0-305223 GCF_031844385.1 Microbacterium sp. ARD32 | reverse complement strand
TCTTATCTGCCCCGACCCGGCTGTCAAATCGACGCGCCGTGAGGATCAGGACCGGAGTCGCGCCTCGTGTCCGAGGCAACCGCTCCAGCTTATCCGTCTCGGCGGGCTTGTCAAATCGACGATCCCGGCGGGACAACCACTCTCTTCGAGCCTGGGGCCCGTGCTCTCTCACAGGTGAGGGAGCTCGAGGTGGGTGGTTCGCTGCTTGGAGGGGAGCCAGGCCCTCAGGCCTTCCGCTCAACCGCTTGGGGCGAACAGGTAATAACTTACGCAGGATCGGGCGCACCGGGCAAATCAGACCGCAGCCCCGGGCGTGTCGCGCTGAACGGCGTCGCACCGTGCGGGAGGCCGCCGAGCCCGGCGCGTACGACGAGAGCCCCGGGCGTTTGCCCGGGGCTCTCGGATCTGTGGACCTAAGGGGATTCGAACCCCTGACCTCCTCGATGCGAACGAGGCGCGCTACCAACTGCGCCATAGGCCCTTGCGACTCACCTAGGTTATCACGCGCTCAGCCGGCGGCTCGACGTGCGAGCAGCTCGCGGACGTGCGCCTCGATCTCCGCATCGTCGACGACGCCCATCCGTGCGTACGGCGACTCGGCGGCATCCGCCTGCTCCATCCGCTCCGCACGCGCCACGGGCGCCAGCGGCGTCGGCGCGGGCGGAGCGAGCTCCTCGGCACGACGTCGCAGCTCGGCACGGCGCTCGGCGCGGCGGCGCTCCTCCTGCGCATCGTGCTGCGCGCGCGCCTGCTGCGCACGCGAGCCGGACACCTCGACCATCGGCTGCGGCAGGGGCCGCGGCGTCCACGAGGCCGGGCCCTGGTCGTGCAGCGGCGGCGACACCCTCTCCGTCGTCCGGACGACGGGCGCGTCCACAGTGCGGCGCTCCGCGTGCCGGGCGACCCGCGCCATCCGCACCAGCACGCTCGTGCTCAGCACGGCCACGGCGAGGCCTGCGACCGCGAGCATCCAGCTCCCGCCCGCCACGAGATCCCAGATCCCGACACCCAGAAGGGCCGCACCGACGGCCAGGACGACGCCGGCCGATGCCCGCACGCGGCGCCGGGCGCGTGCCTGGCGCACGAGCGGATCACGCCGCGTCGCCGCGAGCTCCTGACGCAGCCGCTCGAGCTCGACGCTCTCCTTCTGCGCCTGCACGCGCTTGGCCAGTCGCTGCTGCTGCAGCGCGGTGCGCGCCGTCAGCTCCAGTCGCACCTCGTCCGGCGTCTCGCTCGTCTCTGCCAGGACGCGCAGCGCCTGGTTCAGGCGCACGGCGTTGCGCTCGGCGGCGTAGTACTGATGCCGCCCGCGCCACGTGGGCAGGAAGTACAGCGCCCACAGCAGCACGGCGACGAGGACGATCACGCCCCCACTCAGCACCGGTCCGTCCATAGAGACAACGGTAAGCGAGCGCATCCGAACCGACGCGGCACGGCGATCGCGTGTCGCCGCGAATCCAACGGCGCGAGCGCCTCAGTCATCCGCCGGCAGGGCACCGGCATCCGGCGGCACGGCGCCGGCATCCGACGGGACGCGACCTCGCACCCAGCGGGCGAGCACGCCCTCGGGCACGTCCTCCTTGACCAGCGCGAACGCGTGGTGGTCGCGCCAGTCGCCGTCGATGTGGATGTAGCGCCGGCGCAGTCCCTCGTAGCGGAAGCCGAGCTTCTGCACCACGCGCAGGCTCGCGCGGTTCTCGGGACGGATGCAGATCTCCATCCGGTGCAGGCCGAACCGGCCGAAGCTCGCGTCGGTGGCCAGCGCCACGGCCGTCGGCGTGATGCCCCGGCCGGCGAAGCGCTCGCTGACCCAGTATCCGATCGTGGCGGAGCACAGCGAACCCCGCGCGACGCCCCAGATGTTGAGCTGACCGGCGATCTCGCCGTCGTACTCCATGACGAACGGGTAGCCGATGCCGTCGCGATGCTGCTGCAGCAGCCGGCGGATGCTGACGCGCATGTCGAAGGTGGCGATGCCGCCGGGGACGGTGGCCTCCCAGGGCTGCAGCCAGGCACGATTCGACAGCAGCTCGCGCTGCACGGTGCGTGCGTCCCTGGCACGGATCAGCCGCAGGCCGACCGGGCCGTGCTGCATCTGATCGAGCGATTCCAGCGGCATGACGGAGCGCCGGCTAGAGACCGCCGGCGAAGTCCTTCAGCCACGGACGCAGATCGGCGCCGAGATCCTCGCGGTCGATCGCCAGCTGCACGATCGCCTTGATGTAGTCGAGCCGGTCACCGGTGTCGTACCGTCGCCCGTCGAACACCACGCCGACGACGCCGGGACCGTCGGCATCGGTCGCGAGCTCCTGCAGGGCGTCGGTGAGCTGGATCTCCCCGCCCTTGCCCGGTGGCGTGCGCTCGAGCACGGCGAAGACGGATGCCGGCAGCACGTAGCGGCCGATCACGGCCAGGTTCGAGGGCGCCCGCTCCGCTTCCGGCTTCTCGACGAGACCGGTCACCTTCACCACGCCGTCCTCGGCAGCGCCGTCGACCGCGGCCACGCCGTACAGGTGGATGTGCTCCGGGTCGACCTCCATCAGCGCGATGACGGCGGCGCCGGTGCGTTCGTGCGCGGCGATCATGTCGACCAGCAGCGGGTCGCGCTCGTCGATGAGGTCGTCGCCGAGCAGCACCGCGAACGAGCTGTCGCCGACGTGCGTGCGCGCGCGCAGCACCGCATGGCCGAGGCCCTTCGGCTCACCCTGCCGGACGAAGTGGATGTCGGCGAGGTCGCTCGACTTCATGACCCGCTCCAGACGCCCGTGGTCGCCCTTCTGCTGCAGGCGCACCTCCAGCTCGGGCACGGAGTCGAAGTGGTCGGAGATGGCGTTCTTGTTGCGACCGATGATGACGAGGATGTCGTCGATCCCGGCGCTGACGGCCTCTTCCACGACGTACTGGATGGCCGGCTTGTCGACCACGGGGAGCATCTCCTTGGGCATCGCCTTCGTCGCCGGCAGGAAGCGCGTGCCCAGGCCCGCCGCAGGGATGACCGCCTTGATCGTGCTCATCCGGTCAGCATACCGGCGGAGCCGACGCCGACGGCTGATGTCGGCGCCCGCCGTATGATCGGAGCATGCCCGGAGAAGAGGAGCAGCACAAGCGCGCGCTGCGCGCGGAGCTTCGGGAGCGCAGGCAGCTGCTGTCCGAGGCGCAGCGCGACGACGCGGCCGACGGGGTCACCGCGCAGCTGCTCGAGCTCGTGCGCACTCACGGCGCCCGGTCGATCTCGTGCTTCCTGTCCACGGTCACCGAGCCGGGGACGCACCGGTTCGTCGAGGATGCCGTCGCACAGGGCATCCGCGTGCTCCTGCCGATCACGCGCGAGGACGGACTGCTCGACTGGGCGGTCGCCGGCGAGGGCGACGAGATCTCCGAGGGGCTGTTCGGCCTGCCCGAGCCGGCCGGCGAGGTGCTGGGACCGATCGCGGTGAACGACGTCGACCTGATGATCATCCCCGCCGCGGCGATCGACATCGCCGGCACGCGGCTCGGCTGGGGGCGCGGCTACTTCGACAAGACGCTCGGCTCGATGCAGAAGCGCCCTCCGGTGTACGCGGTGATCTATGATTCCGAGGTGGTCGATTCACTGCCCCGTGAACTGCACGACCAGCCCGTGGACGGGATCGTCACTCCGACCCGGATCATCACCCTGTCGCCTGCACGCGACTGAACAGGAACCGCCATGCCCACCTATGCCTACGCCTGCACCGCCTGCGATCACCGCTTCGACGCCGTGCAGAGCTTCTCGGAGAGCTCCCTGACGATCTGCCCCGAGTGCGGCGGCGCGCTGCGCAAGCAGTACGGCACCGTCGGCGTCACCTTCAACGGCTCCGGCTTCTATCGCACGGACTCGCGGCGAAATAGTGGCAAGGACGCCGGAACTCCGGCATCATCTAAGTCGGATTCTTCGACGGGCTCCACCCCGGCACCCGCGAAGGCCCCGGCCTCCAGCTGAGGCCGCACAACCCAGGGGGAGCAATGATCCAGGGCTTCAAGGAATTCATCACCAAGGGCAATGTCATCGACCTGGCGGTCGCGGTCGTCATCGGCGGCGCGTTCACGGCGATCGTCAACGCCGTGGTCAGCGCCATCATCACCCCGCTCGTCTCGCTCTTCTTCGACGCGGGCAAGACGGGCGAGATCGGCATCCAGATGATGGGAATCTACGGCCAGGAGGTCACCTTCCCGATCGGTGCGCTCATCTCCGCCGTCATCAGCTTCCTCGCCGTCGCCCTGGTGGTGTACTTCGTGTTCGTCGTGCCGATGAACAAGTACAAGGAGCATCAGGCGGCGAAGAACCCGGCGGTCGAGGAGGAGACCCTCCCGACCGAGCAGGAGCTGCTCATCGAGATCCGCGATGCGCTGCGCAAGGACTCCGTGAGCTGACCGCTCGGCCCTTCGACAGGCTCAGGGACCCAGTGGGTTCCTGAGCCTGCTTCATTCCCGGGTCGCTGAGCCGGCGTCGCCTTGTAGATCCGCAGCGCTCAGTAGTGCGGCGGGACCTCGCGCAGCATCCGCTCGTCGTTCGGGCCGTGATCGTCCTTCGTGCCGGCATGACGCTCCTCGCGCACGTGCGGCTCGGCCGTCGTGCCCTCCACGCGCGTCAGCCGCGCGCGCCGGGCCCCGGGCACGCGCTCGACATGCTGCCGCCGGTCACCCATCGACGTCGAGCGGCTGGGTGTCGTCGTCCGCGCGCACGGCATCCTCGCCGATCCCGATCACGGTCGCGATGCGACGTGCGACCGTGGCGGGGTCGCTGTACAGGTCGAAGGCGTGCACGCGCACGTAGTGCCAGCCCAGGCGTCGCAGCACCTGCGGACGCAGGCGCAGACTCTCGCGCAGCGACTCGTCGCGGGATTCCGGATCCGACTCGATGACGACCGCGCGACCGCCGTGCTGCGCGACCAGCGGCAGCAGGCCGCGGTAGTCGACGTCGACCGACGCCCCCAGCCGGCGCAGCTCGCGGGCCAGTGCCAGCGTGAGCGGATCGGCGAGGTCCTCCAGCCGCGCGTCCCGGCCCCGCGCCGCGAGGCCGCCGAGAATCGACATCAGCGTCGCCGCCCCGTGCTCCAGCCGTCCCTCGTCGAAGGCGGAGGGGCGGATGCAGGAGACGATCACCATCGAGCGCCGCGCACGCGTC
The DNA here is from genome assembly GCF_031844385.1 of Microbacterium sp. ARD32. Taxonomy (NCBI): domain Bacteria; kingdom Bacillati; phylum Actinomycetota; class Actinomycetes; order Micrococcales; family Microbacteriaceae; genus Microbacterium; species Microbacterium sp. ARD32. The sequence continues at coordinate 300,077 of NZ_JAUZVD010000003.1, read as the reverse complement.
ATGCCGACGGTGAGCAGCCGCTCGCCGTCCTCGTGCGACAGGTCGCCGAAGTCGCTGAGCACCCTGCCGTGCCGGGTCAGTCCGTAGCCGAGCGAGAAGATCACCCGATCGCGGCTCTCCGCGACCGACTCCTCGAGGGTGAGCACGGCGAACGGCTCCGCGGTGTCGCGTCCGACGAACTCGGCGACGTCGGAGCGGCCCGCCAGCGCGGATGCCGCGGCCGCGCGCACGCGCTCGGCGTGACGCCTGCTGGCGGTCACGACCATGAGCGATTCCGCCGGGCGGTTGATGGCGTGCTCGACCACCAGCGTCACGACCCGGGCGACCTCGGCATCCGTGCTCTCCACCGCCCCCGAGTCGGGATCGGGGTTTCCGACCCCGCCCTCGACGTAGTCGACGGTGAGGCTGCCGCGACCCAGATAGGAGCCCGCCCACGGCAGCGAGACGATCTCCCCGCCGTAGAACGCATCGTTGATCAGCTCGGCGAGGTCCTCTCCCCCGGCCCGGTAGCTGCGCGTCAGCGTGCACACCTCGAACAGCTCGGCGAGCCGCTCGAACACCGACATGTCGTCGAACGGCACCTCCGGCTCCCACTCCGGATCCGGCACCGTCGCGACCGCGAACGGCATGGGGCGCTGCGTGACCGGGTCGCCGAAGGCGACGACCTGCCGCGCGCGGCGGATCGCGGGGGTCGCCTCGGTGAGGTTCACCGCTGCGGCATCCACCAGCAGCACGGCGTCGAACTCCACCGATTCCGGGATCTCGGGAACCTGGTACGGCGACGCGATCCACACCGGCGCGAGCGCGCGGACGAGGTCGGGGGCCGCCGCCACGATCTCGGCCGTGGTCGCTTCGCCCTCCTTCAGCGCACGACGCAGATTCGCCGCCTGCTCGGGCTCGTCGACCACGGCGATGCGCCACTGATTCGCCAGGTTCCACGCCAGCAGCGGACCGGCCATGGCCGTGTGCGCCTCATCCACCAGGCGGAAGTCGCGCTCCAGGCGGTCGACCACCGACGTGTTCGCACCGAGCAGAGAGCGGTCGTCCTGCAGCGCGCGCTCGAGCAGCGACTGCCACCAGGCGAACTCGAGCTCATCGGCGACCCGCTCCTCGGGCACGTGCCGCACCGACAGGTCGGACAGCAGCGGACGCAGGCCGAGTCCGGTGAGCGCGTCGCGGATCTGGGTGCGCTCCACGAGGTTGTCGAACACCGCGCTGCGGGCGGCCAGGCCGGACAGGGTGCGCACCAGGCGCGCGACCGGGAGCGCGGCGAGCGGCTCCTTGCGTCCCAGCGCCGCATCCAGCTCGGCGAGCTGGGCGGTGACGCGCTGCCACGCCGCGTGCACGTCGGAGAGCCCGATGGGCACCTGCGGCGCCACGCCGGCGTCGACGTAGCGCTGCCACTGCGAGCGCTGGTGCTGGATGCGCAGCAGCGCCTCGTGCATCTCCGGCACCTGCGCGCCGGGCCGCACGTACTCGCGGGCGAGGCGCTTGAGCCTGCGCCGGTTCGCCGACGACAGCCCCGGGGCGTCGCGGCGGGAGCCGTGCGCCTGGATCAGCTCGCCGAGAGGACGCTCGAAGACCGTGGGACTGAAGCGGTCCAGCGAATCGCGGATGCCGCCCAGCAGCTGCAGGTACTCGCCCAGCTCGTCGATCGTGCTGAAGGGCCGCATGCTGGTCTGCGCGATCAGCGCGTAGCCGCGCTCCAGCAGTGCCGGCACGGCCGAGCCGTGCAGCTCGCCGGCCAGCGCGTGCGCGTGCTGGGCCGCTTCGGTGCTCTCGAAGCTGACGCCGTACCAGGGCGAGTCGTCGGGCCCGAATCGGAACTCGCCGAGCCTGGCGGCGCGGGTGAGCGCGCGCGCCGCCTCGCTGCGGTCGCCGGCGAGGCCTTCCAGCGTGGTGGTCGACAGGCGGGCGCCGGTCGACGGCGGCACGGGCAGTGACGCGAGGCGGGTCAGCTGACGGGTGGCGTCGAGCACGGATGCCCCGGTGCGGCCGACCGGTTCGGTGAAGGCGGCACGGTAGTCCCGCAGCACGGTCCGCAACCGGACCAGCGCCTCGTCGACCTCCGTGGCCTTGGGCTGGGTCGCTTTCTCGCTGCGCGTGATCGCGCGGATCAGGTCGCGGCGCACGGCGGCGGGCGAGACGGCCAGGCCGTCGAGGCCGATGCCGCTCAGGCGATGGCGAACGCCATCCAGCGTGGAACGGCGCGTCGAGACGACGAGCACGCGCTTGCCGGCGCGCACGAACGCGCCGAGCGCGTTGATGACGGTCTGAGTGCCCCCGGTTCCCGGCAGCGTCGAGACGACCAGCGAGTGCCCCGCCGCGATCCGCGCGAGCACCTCCTCCTGCTCGGCATCCGCGTCCAGCAGCAGCGTCTCCGCCGCCGGGGCGCGATCATCGGGGCCGTGCACGGCGGGGATCTCCTCGCGTGCGGACAGTCGTTCCCTGTCGGCGGCGTGGCCGCTGAGCGCGTTGAGCACCGGGTGGTCGAGGTTCACCATGTCGCGCGCCATGCCCCCGGCCACGTCGGCGAAGGTCGACACCACCAGGCGCGGATGGACGGCGAACGTGTCGATGGACTGCGTCAGCGCGCGCAGCTGATCGATGACCGGCTGAGGCTTGAAGATGCCGCCGTCGTAGGCGAGCGCGGCCAGCCCGGTGGGGTCCAGTGTCAGGCCGAAATGGTCGCGCGCGGCCCGGATCAGCTCGGGGTTGACCTCGAAGCCGCCCTGCAGCTTGAGCTCGAAGTCGGCGTGGTGGCGCCGGATGGCCAGCGGCCTCAGCAGCACGGGCGCGGTGAAGGCGACGCCGCCGATCCGCCAGCGCGCCATGCCGACGGCCAGTCGCACCGCGTCGATTCCCCGCACCGTGCGCAGTTCGGTGTTGCGCGCCGTGATGCGCTCGGCCGCCATCCGCGCCGTGCGCAGCCCGACCTCGTCGCGGAACAGGTTCGAGAGCAGCGTGGAGCGGCCGGTGATGAACTGCGGGAGGCTGCCGGGGTGCGCCTTCGAGATGTCGATGCCGGCCTCGGCCGTGTCACCGTAAGCCACCAGCGGAGAGGGCCCGCCGAGATCGGCGGCCTCCGCGCGCAGCGAGGCACGGCCGGATTCCGCGGCGTGCGCGATGTCGACGCCGGTGGAGGAGTCGCTCAGCTCTCCGAGGTTCATCGCGGCATCCTCTCCCGCTGCCTCGGCGCCCTTCGCCTCTCGTCGCCACACATCTGAAAGCCTAAGCGCGACACGCGCGAGGGCCGGTATCCCGGGCCGATTCCCGAGGATTGCGCTCGTGGCCGGCCGTCTCGCCCGTCCTGTCTGCACAGATGGGCGGGTCCGGGGAGTTATCCACCGATCGCGGGACAGCGGTGCCGCGCTGTCCCGCCGCGCATGAAGATGGGGACATGAGCTTTCGTCACGACTTCATCCCGACGCCCTTCGGCGACGCGCTCGCGGTGTTCTCGGACGCCGGCATCGTGAGCTTCGAGATCACGGAATCTGCCGATCTGAACGTGCCCTGGCTGCTGGAGGACGTCAGCAGACGCCTCGGCGAAGTGCCCGAGGAGTCCCCCGGCGTCGGCGACGAGCTCGCGCGCTGGCTCGACGCGTACTTCGACGGCGAGCCGATCCGGTTCGACGACCAGGTGCGATTCGACTGGCGGCTGATCGACGGCTTCCCCCGCGCCGCACTGCAGGCCGTCTGCGAGATCCCGTGGGGCGAGACGATGAGCTACGGCGAGGTGGCGATCGTCGCCGGCAGTCCCGGCGCGGCCCGCGCCGTGGGCACGGCGTGCCGCCTGACGCCGTTCTCCGTCATCGTGCCGGTGCACCGGGTGATCCGCGCGGACGGGACGCCGGGCCACTACGGCGCCCACCCGGAGCGCAAGCGCTATCTGCTCGACCTCGAGCGCGACGTCGCGATGAGGTCGTGAACGAGCGGAGCCCGGCGTGTAGGCCGCCGAGCTCCGCTGGTGGGGATGCTCGGGTCGCACTGGGGAGCGACCCGAGCGGGGCATGGGGATTAGTGCTCGACCGCCTTCTCGGCGCCGAACCCGGTGAGCGAGCGGACCTCCATCTCGGCGGCGAGCGCCCGCGACTCCGCGGTCCTGGCGGTCACCGTCCCGATCCAGCCGAGCAGGAAGCCCAGCGGGATCGAGATGATCCCGGGGTTGCTGAGCGGGAAGATCGCGATGTCGATCCCGGGGATCATCGAGGTCTCGCTGCCGGAGAACACCGGCGAGATCACGATGAGGCCCACGGCGGCGATCAGACCGCCGTACATGCTCCACACCGCGCCGCGCGTGTTGAAGCGCTTCCAGAACAGCGAGTACAGGATCGTCGGCAGGTTCGCGGATGCCGCGATCGCGAACGCCAGCGCCACCAGGAACGCGATGTTCTGGCCCTGCGCGCCGATGCCGCCGATGATGGCGAGGATGCCGATCACGATCACGGTGCGGCGTGCGACCCTGACCTCACCGGCCGCGGTCGAGGTTACGGTGCCGTCCTTGCCGCGCTTGATCACGTTGGAGTAGATGTCGTGCGAGAACGACGCGGCGGCGGTGATGGTCAGACCCGCGACGACGGCGAGGATCGTGGCGAACGCGACCGCCGAGATGAAGCCCATCAGCAGCGAACCGCCCAGAGCCTGCGCCAGCAACGGAGCCGCGGAGTTCACGCCGCCGGGGGCGTTCTGGATGGCCTCGGGGCCGACCAGCGCGGCAGCGCCGTAGCCCAGCACCAGCGTCAGCAGGTAGAAGCCGCCGATGAGCCAGATCGCCCACACCACCGAGCGGCGCGCCTCCTTGGCCGTCGGCACCGTGTAGAAGCGCATCAGCACGTGCGGCAGACCCGCCGTGCCGAGCACGAGCGCCATGCCCAGGGACAGGAAGTCCAGCGGGTTGGCGCCGTACTTCAGCCCAGGACCGAGGATCTTGTCACCGGCGGGGGCCTTGGCCACCGCCGTCTCGAGCAGCCCGTTGAAGCTGAAGCCGTTCAGCGCCAGCACCCAGACGGCCATGGCGATGGCACCCAGGATCAGGAGCACGGCCTTCACGATCTGCACCCACGTGGTGCCCTTCATCCCGCCGATGAGCACGTACACGATCATCAGCACGCCGACGATCGCGATCACCAGCGACTGGCCGATCTTGCTGTCGATGCCCAGCAGCAGGGACACCAGCGCGCCCGCACCCGACATCTGAGCCAGCAGGTAGAAGAAGCACACCGCGAGCGTCGTCAGTGCCGCCGCCATGCGCACGGGGCGCTGCTTCAGACGGAAGGAGAGCACGTCGGCCATGGTGAACTTGCCGGTGTTGCGCATCATCTCGGCGACCAGCAGCAGGGCGACCAGCCACGCCACCAGGAATCCGATCGAGTAGAGGAAGCCGTCGTAGCCGTTCACCGCGATCGCACCGCAGATGCCCAGGAAGGATGCCGCCGACAGATAATCGCCGGCGATCGCGAATCCGTTCTGCGTTCCGCTGAACGACCGCCCGGCGGCGTAGTAATCGGCCGCGGTCTTGTTGTTGCGGCTCGCGCGGATCACGATGAACAGCGTCACCGCGACGAAGGCCGCGAAGATCGAGATGTTCAGGACGGGATCGTTCTTGGCGGTCTCCGCCGCCAGGATCGTCGCATTCATGCGCCGGCCTCAGCCTTCTCGAGTTCTTCGCGGATCTCGCTCGCCACGGGGTCGAGCTTCCTGTTCGCGAATGACACGTACCACATGGTGATCGCGAAGGTGGTGACGAACTGACCCAGGCCGAAGAGCAGCCCGACGGTCACGTCGCCCCAGACCCGCTGGCTCATGAAATCCGTGGCGAAAGCCGCGAGCAGCACATACGCGAAGTACCAGAGCAGGAAGAACACCGCGAGCGGGAAGATGAATGACCGCTGCATCCGCTTCAATCCTTGGAATCGCTGTGATTCCTCTACGGAGATGTAGTCGATACCTGTGCCGGATTCTTCGTCGATCCGATCTGTCATGAGGCCTCCTTGCCGCATGTTCGAAGCCGCGTGACGGCGCCACGCGGGTGGTATCCTCGACGCTACGAAACGGGCGGACAACGCCGTCACCCCCGAAAGTTGGTATCTGTCCAGAATGAGCGTCCACACCGGAACCGCGGAGGAACTCGTCGCCGACGGCGTGCGCGAGCTGGCCCGGCGCACCCGGTTCCCCGTCGCGTTCGGCGGACTGGTCGAGGACGGCGAGGTGGCGGTCAGCACGATCGTCGGGAATCGCACCCGCCATCTGGACGGCCTTCAGGTGCGTCCGGAGCGCGGGCTCGGCGGACGGGCGATGATCGAGCTGCGCCCGCGGATGACGAACGACTACCGCTCCTCCCCGCACATCACGCACGACTACGACGTCTTCGTGCTCGGCGAGGGTCTGCGCACGCTGCTGGCCGTGCCCATCGTGGTCGAGGGAAAGCCGCGCGGCGTGCTCTACGCCGGCGCGTGGGAGCAGTCCGAGGCGGGCGGGGTGACCACTGCTCCGGCGATGAGCGTGGCGCAGAGGATCGCGGACGAGCTGCGCATCCGCGACGAGGTGGAGCGGCGGCTGCGGGAGGCATCCCCCGTCCCCGTCCTGGCCTCCCCGGCGCGCGAGGAGCTGCGTGAGAGCTTCGCCGAGCTGCGCAGCATCGCCGCGGGGCTGACGGATGCGGGGCTGCGCGACCGCATCGCCGCCGTCGAGCGCCGTCTGATGGGAGTCGTCGAACCGGCGCACTCGACCACGACCGGCGCGATCCCCACCGCACATCTCTCCCCCCGAGAGCTCGACGTTCTGGCCTGTGCCGCCGTGGGGTCGACCAACGCGGAGATCGCCGCCCAGCTCGGCCTGCGCGAAGGCACCGTGAAGGCCTACCTCGGCGGCGCCATGTCGAAGCTCGACGCATCCACCCGACACGCGGCGGTCGCTCGCGCACGGCGTGCAGGCCTTCTCCCCTGACCTCTTATCCGGCCGTGCGCTGAATTCCCGCACGAAAACCCGCGGCGCATTCTTGCCGGAACGGAATATCCGCCATATTGTTGGTCGCATGGCTCGACGAATTGTGCATCAACTGGTTGACGATATCGATGGCGCTCTGCTGGAGGTCGGGGAAGGCGAGACCGTTCATTTCTCGCTCAATGGCACCGCATACGAGATCGATCTCACGAATGCGCACGCGGAGGAATTGCGCGAAGCGCTGGCTCCCTACATCAATGCGGGACGTCGTGCTTCGGCCGGCGGAAACGCCCGCGGCTCCGCGCCGCGTCGCCGCGCAGCGCGGAACTCCGAGATCGGCGAGATCCGCGAATGGGCCAGGTCCCAGGGCCTGAAGGTGTCCGAGCGCGGCCGGGTCGCGGCGGACGTGCTGGAGGCGTATCGCGCCGCGCACTGATCTCTGCGTGATCGAGCGGCCGGCGTCCTTCGGGGAGCCGGCCGCTCGTCGTGCCCTCGCGTCCCCACCGGGCTCTCCACGCGCCGCTCGTAGACGACGAAGGAGGCCACCCTCCGGGCGGCCTCCTTCGTCGTCGTGCCCTCGACAGGATTCGAACCTGCGACCTGCCCTTTAGGAGAGGGCTGCTCTATCCGACTGAGCTACGAAGGCGCCCGACAAGTCTAACCGGCCGCGCTACGCGGCCAGCGCCAGGTACGGCTCCCAGCGGGGATCCCCGCGCTCACCGCCGCGTACGGTCCAAGCAGTGCCATGCGGGCGGCGCGGCGTCATCCGCAGCTCCCAGCCCATCTCCTGCGGCGTGCGGTCGCTCTTGACGTTGTTGCACTTCAGGCAGCACGCGACCAGGTTCTCCCAGCTGTCCTCACCACCGCGCGAACGCGGCAGCACGTGGTCGATCGTGGACGCACTGCGTCCGCAGTACCCGCAGCGGTGGTCGTCGCGGCGCAGCACGCCCCGTCTGGTCACCGGCAGCCGCCGCGACGACGGCACGCGCACGTACCTGGTGAGCAGGATGACCACGGGGCGGTCATAGACGCTGCGGCCCGAGCGGACCGGATCCCCCTCGACATGCTCGATCACGCTGGCCTTGTCGTTCATGACGAGCACCATCGCTCTTCGGAACGAGACCACGGTCAGGGGCTCGTATCCGGCGTTCAGAACCAGTGTGCGCATCGTCGTCATCCTCTCGATCCGACCGGGATGGCTTCCCGGCGCTCTCGATTCACACGACGCCGCACGGACAGCAGGCGATCGCAGGGATGAGAAGAAGGCGCGCTCTAGCGACCGCGCCTTCCCTGCTCGACGGTGTCGAGCCGTCCCTGCGGACGGAGCCGGCGCAGCAGACGACCGATCGCATCCATGGTTCGGATGCTCGGCACCTGCTTCATCGGCTTCTCCCGCCCGTACGACGACGGGTACAGGCTAGCCCATCGGACTGAAGCGTCCGGGAGCACCGCTCGCGCGCGGCGAGCGTGTCGGATCAGCCTGCGTTCGCGCCGAGCCAGGAGATCGGCTCCACGAGCGAACCGTTGACCTTGACCTCGAAGTGCAGATGGGCGCCGTAGGAGCGGCCGGTGTTGCCGACCTTGCCGATGAACTGCCCCGGCTTGACCGTCTGACCGGACGAGACGGCACGCGTGCCGTGCGTCATGTGACCGTAGAGGGTGGACACGCGCTGCCCGCCGACGACCGAGTCGATGACGATCGCCACTCCGTAGCCGTAATAGCCCTCCGACGAGACGCGCACGCGACCGCCTGCGGCGGCGAAGATCGGGTTGCCGGCGTTCTCGACCATGTCCGCACCGGAGTGGCCGCTGCCGAGCGTGCGACTCACGTAGTACGAACCGGGCACGAGCGGGTAGCGCACCTCACCGGATCCGGGTGCCACCAGTCGCAGGTCGGCCGCGCTGAGTCGCGAGCCCATGGATGCCGCGCGCGCGGCCGCTGCGGCTCGCTGCTTCGCGGCCTCTTCGGCCTTCTTCTTGGCGATCTCCTCCGGGGTGGTGGCGGAATAGGATCCCCGGTCCAGCGGCGCCGTGGTGGCCTCGGATGCCACGACGAGGGACTGCGCGTCGTCGACGGCCATCTGCTGCAGGGTGGTCGCCTGCGCGCCGCCCAGGTTGTTCGCCGCGTACGCGGGCAGTGCGACCGCGGCGACGAGGGCACCCACCGCGGCGAAGATCGCCACCGTGCGCACGGGCTTCACGCCGTTGCGGTTCGTGCTGCGGGGTGCGCGACGTCGCGCGATCCTGCCGGGGTTCTGGACGGTGTCGGTCGTGGCGATGTCTTCGGCCAAAAGGGAGTCCTCCTGCGCCTCCGCGCTCATTCGGGTAGCGCAGGCTCGTCGGCGATGGTCGATTCTCGGGCACGTATGTCACACGGCACGTTGTGCGAACTCTCTCACGAAGGCGACGAGCCTGGGAGGCGGTCTTCGTGATCATCCCCGGCGGGCTTCTTCACCGGAGACTCAAGAGACGTTACCGGAAGATAACGATTCTGTCACCCTCCGAACCTGGCAATTCTCCGGTGGCGCGCCGAGGGCATCGGTGACTTCAGTCGTCTCCGCCGAAGAGGAAGATGTGCGAGGCCAGTTCGACGGGAAGCTCGAGACCCTCTTCGCGCCCCTCCATCCGGATCAGGACGTATCCCTCGCTGTAGCGGTAGTCACCGCGTGCGCCGGGCACGACGCCGGCCTCGCGGAGCTGCTCCAGCAGCTCGGGGTCGACCTGGGCGGGCTCGGCGAGACGGCGCACGGTTCCCTCGATCGGCTCGCCGGCGGCATCCAGCTTCTTGACCAGCCCGATCACGCCGTCCTCGAACGACCGCGAGGGCACATCGCCCAGCTGGTCCAGTCCCGGAATCGGGTTGCCGTACGGCGATTCGGTCGGATGCCCGAGCAGCTCGACCAGGCGGCGCTCCACCTGCTCGCTCATCACGTGCTCCCAGCGGCAGGCCTCCTCGTGCACGTAGGCCCAGTCCAGGCCGATCACATCGGAGAGGAGCCGCTCGGCGAGCCGGTGCTTGCGCATGACATCCACCGCCTTGCGCCGACCGGCGTCCGTCAGCTCCAGCCGGCGGTCGTCGGAGACGACGACCAGGCCGTCGCGCTCCATGCGCCCGACGGTCTGCGAGACCGTGGGTCCGGAATGACCCAGCCGCTCCGAGATGCGCGCGCGCAGCGGCACGATGTTCTCCTCCTCGAGCTCGAGGATGGTGCGCAGATACATCTCGGTGGTGTCGATCAGGTCGGTCATGCTGGCCCTCCGCAGGTTCTTAGGCAAGCCTACCTTTTCGGCGAGCGGTCATCGCCCGTCACGCGAACCGGGAAGCGGGAGAGCGCGCCCTACAATCGAGCCATGGCGATCGAGATCCCCCGAGAACTCCTGCCCGTCGACGGACGCTTCGGCTGCGGTCCGTCCAAAGTGCGCCCCGCGCAGGTGGAGGCGCTCGTCTCGGCGGGATCGAGTCTGCTGGGCACGTCGCATCGCCAGGCGCCGGTGAAGAACCTCGTCGCCGGGGTGCGCGAGAACCTCTCGGCGCTGTTCCGCCTGCCGGAGGGGTACGAGATCATCCTCGGCAACGGCGGCTCGACGGCGTTCTGGGATGCGGCGGCCTTCGGCCTCATCGATCAGCGCAGCCAGAATCTGGTGTTCGGCGAGTTCGGCGGCAAGTTCGGCAAGGCGTCCGCGGCGCCATGGCTGCAGGCGCCCGATGTGCGCAGCGCGCAGCCCGGCTCGCTCGTCGGTCCGGAGATCGTCGACGGCGTCGACGTGTACGCCTGGCCTCACAACGAGACCTCGACGGGCGTCGCGGCGCCCGTGCAGCGGGTCGCCGCCGACGGTGCGCTCACCGTGATCGACGCGACCAGCGCGGCCGGCGGGATCGACGTGGACCTCACCCAGGCCGATGTGTACTACTTCGCCCCGCAGAAGAACCTCGGATCCGACGGCGGGCTGTGGTTCGCCGCCGTGTCGCCGGCGGCGATCGAGCGCATCGAGCGCATCGCGGCATCCGACCGGTACATCCCGGAGTTCCTCAGCCTGAAGAACGCACTGGACAACTCGCGGCTCAGCCAGACGCTGAACACCCCCGCACTGACGACACTGCACCTGCTGAACAGCCAGCTGGAATGGATCCTCGGTCAGGGCGGGCTGGAGTGGGCGGCCGCTCGCACCGCGGAGTCGTCCGGCCTGCTCTACGACTGGGCGGAGTCCACCGCGATCGCGACCCCGTTCGTCGCCGACCCTGCGCACCGCTCCCCCGTGGTCGTCACGATCGACTTCGACGGCGTTGACGCGGCCGCGATCGCGAAGACGCTGCGTGCGAACGGCATCGTCGACACCGAGCCGTACCGCAAGCTCGGCCGCAACCAGCTGCGCGTCGCCACGTTCGTCTCGATCGAGCCGGACGATGTGCGCCAGCTGATCCGCTCGATCGAGTTCGTGCTCGAGCGCCTGGACTGAGCGCCGAAACCCCTCACCACCGTCGAGACCCCTCCTGAATCGCGCGATTCATGAGGGGTCTCGACAATCAGGAGGGGTTTCGGCGAGTGGGGGTCACTCCTCCTCGTCGGAGTGGCTGTCCGCGTCGAGTTCGTCGATGTCCACGCCGTCGAGGTCGCCGGCGTGCAGCAGGTCGCTCACATCGTGGTCGTCGTCATCGTCGGAATCGTCGTCGGAATCGTCGTCGTCCTCGGCATCCGCATCCTCGTCGGCCGTGCCCGCGGCGGCCGCCTGCTCGGCCAGCTCGGCCTGATGCGCACGGTACTCGGCCAGCCGCTCGGCCCACGGCACCCAGTCGGGGGCGAGCAGGGCGCTGTCGCCGGGAAGCAGCTCGACCTCGAGCACGGTCGGCTCGGCGTCGTCCACCTGCGCCACCGACACCGTCCAGTACCAGCCGGGGTATCCGGGCAACCGGTTCTCGAAGCGCAGCGACACGGCGCCGCTCTCGTCGACGGCGTGACCGGCGGCCGGGCCGACCGTGCTCGCCGGCGTGATCTCGTGCAGCGCGGCGAGGGCGAGCTCGCGCGTCGCGGATGCGAGTTCGTCAGGCGTCGAGGTCATCAGCGACCTTGCGGAGCACCGCGGGAAGAGCGCGACTGGTGGGACGGCCGTGCCGCAGATCACCGCTGGCGTCGTCGAGCATCTTCATGAGGTCCTCGATGATCACGGCCATGTCGTGGGCGTTCGCGCGCGGGGCCTTCACCCGCGCGGGCGGAGCGTCCAGCACCCGCACCGAGAGCGCCTGCGGTCCACGTCTCCCGTCGGCGAGACCGAACTCGACCCGGGTGTTCTTCTTCACCACGGCTCCCGCGGGAAGAGCCGAGGCGTGCAGGAAGACGTCCTGACCGTCATCGGAGGCGATGAAGCCGAACCCCTTCTCGTCGTCGTAGAACCTGACCTTGCCGGTGGGCATGGGAGAACCTCGCTGAGTGTCACTGCGGAATCGTCGTGCGGCGGCGCGACCCCTCCAGCCTACCGGTCCGCTCCCCTCCCGCGGCGCTCCATGCACCGCCGCCCAGGCGATACGCTGGACGGTGATGAGCAAGCGCGAAGACACCCCCGAGACGCCCGTCGGCCGGCTCGACCGATTCCTGGCCTACACGGCACTGGCGCTGGCCGCGGCATCCATCATCTGCTTCTTCGCGATCATCATCGGCACGGCGACGGGAATGGACCAGCGCGCGTTCGGGCACGGGGCGTGGCCGGTGGTCGCGGCGCTGCCGCTGTACGGGCTGCCGCTGGCGTTCGTCATGATCATCACGCTGCTGATCATCACCTTCGTCCGCAGGGGACGCGCGAACAAGCGCTCCTAGATCAGATGAGCACTCACGCGCGTTCGCTGGCCGACAGGCTGGCCGCGGCGAGCGACGAGCAGCTGGCGCGCCTGTTCCGCATCCGCGGCGTGCGCGCGGATGCGCCGTGGGATGACTTCTTCGACGCCGCCGAGCAGCTGCTCGACCCGGCCTCGATCGAACGCGGACTCGCCGCGCTCAGCCGGAACCAGGCCCGCAGCCTGATCGCGGCGGTCGCCGGCGAGGCGGATGCCGCCGAGCTGGCCCTCCTGGCCGATCGGGGCTTCGTCGACAGCGGGGGCGCGGTCCCCGCGCCGGTGGCGGCCGCGGTCGCCGCGCACGGCGACATGCCGTCCGTCGACGAGGAGGGCGAGACGGCGGCGAGCGCCGATGCGGCCGCCCGCGCTGCGGAGCAGGCGTTCGCGACGGCCGGCCTGCTCGCCGACCTGCTGCGGGCCGCGCGCGTCGCGCCGCTCGCGCTCGTGGCGACCGGTGCGCTCAGCGCCTCGGAACGGCGCCGGTTCAGCGCCGACGTCGACGCCGACAGGCTGCGCGAGCTCGCGGAACTGGCCGGCCTCGCTCGTGCCGTCGACCGCGAGCTGCGCGTGACCGCCGCCGCGGACAGCTGGCTGGCCTCGTCGTTCGCCGAGCGGTGGGCGGCGCTGGCGGAGTCGTTCCGCGCCGCCCTGGAACCCGGCATCCGCACCGACGGCGGCTGGCTGCCGATGCCGATGTGGCCCCGCGCGCACCCCTGGGACGACGCCTGGCCGCCGCGCGCGCAGGCACTGCTCGCGCAGGCCGTGCTGCTGGGTCTGCGCGCCCCGGACGGCACCGAGCCGATCTGGGCCCGCCGGCTGCGCCTCGGGGAGGCCGTGAGCACCGCCGAGCTGCAGGCGCTGCTGCCGACCGAGGTCGACCGGCTGTTCCTGCAGAACGACCTCACCGCGATCGCGCCGGGGCCCCTCCTGCCCGCGCTGGAGAACCGGCTGCGCGGGATGACCGAGCACGAGCCCGGCGCTCAGGTGTCGTCGTACCGCTTCACGGCCGACTCCGTGGCCAGGGCGCTGATCGAGGGGGAGACCGAGCAGGGCATCCTGACCTTCCTGCACGAGCTGTCGCTCACCGGCGTGCCGCAGCCGCTGGAGTATCTCGTCGGCCAGGCCGCCGCACGGCACGGGCTCGTGCGCGTCGGGCCGGATGCCACCGGCGGGACCGCGGTGTCGTCCGCGGACGAGCATCTGCTGCAGGCGATCGAGGTGGATCGCAACCTGCGCCCGATCGGCCTGGTGCGCGAGGGCGCCCGGCTGGTCTCGCGGGTCGCCGCGGAGACGGTCGCCTGGGCGCTGGCCGACGCCCGGTATCCGGCCACGCTGGTGGACAGGGACGGCGCGTCCGTCGTCACCAGCCGGCGCCGGCCAGCGCCGAGCGCCCCCGCCGAGCCCGAGGCGTACCGGACGCTGCTGGCCCGGATGCGCTCGAGGCAGGGCCCGGATGCGGATGCCGCGTGGCTGGACCGCGAGCTGGAGTCGGCGGTCCGCGCCCGCGCACTGGTGCTGATCGAGGTCGCGCTTCCGGACGGCTCGAGCCGGGAGCTGCGGCTCGAGGCCTCCGGGATGGGCGGCGGCCGACTGCGCGGGCGCGATCATGCTGCCGATGTGGAGCGCACGCTGCCCGTGCGCAGCATCCGCTCGGTCCGCGTGCTCGGGTCCTGACCGCACCGCCGCCGGTAGACTGGTCTGCTATGTCTGATGGCCCCCTGATCGTCCAGAGCGACCGCACCGTGCTGCTCGAGGTCGCCCACGCCGACGCCGAATCCGCGCGTCACGAGCTGGCGATCTTCGCCGAGCTGGAGCGCGCCCCCGAGCACATCCACACCTACCGGATCACCCGGCTGGGGCTGTGGAACGCACGGGCTGCCGGACACACGGCCGACGACATGCTGGGCACGCTGGACCGCTGGTCGCGCTTCCCCGTTCCCCCCTCGGTGGCCGTCGACCTGCGCGAGACGGTCGAGCGGTACGGGCGCCTGCTGATCGAGCGCGACGACGAGGGGGCCCTGATCCTGCGCTCGGACGACCCCGCCGTGCTGGCCCAGGTCGCCGGCAGCAAGCGCATCCAGCCGCTGCTGATCGGGCATCCCTCGCCGGACAGCTACGTGATCGACGCATGGGCGCGCGGACAGATCAAGCAGGAGCTGCTGAAGATCGGCTGGCCGGCCGAGGATCTCGCCGGCTACACGCCCGGCACCCCGCACGAGATCGAGCTCGACGAGCACGGCTGGGCGATGCGCCCCTACCAGCACGATGCCGTGGACGCCTTCGCCCGCGAGGGGTCCGGCGTCGTGGTGCTGCCCTGCGGCGCGGGCAAGACCATCGTCGGCGCCGGCGCCATGGCCGCCACCGGCACCACCACACTGATCCTGGTGACCAACACCGTCTCGGCGCGACAGTGGCGCGACGAACTGCTCAAGCGCACCTCGCTCACCCCCGACGAGATCGGCGAATACTCCGGGCAGGCCAAGGAGGTCAAGCCGGTCACCATCGCGACGTATCAGATCCTCACCGCCAAGCGGAAGGGCCAGTACGCGCATCTCGCGCTGCTGGATGCCCTGGACTGGGGGCTCATCGTCTACGACGAGGTGCATCTGCTGCCCGCACCCGTGTTCAAGCTCACCGCCGACCTGCAGGCGCGCCGTCGCATCGGGCTGACCGCGACCCTGGTGCGCGAGGACGGCCGCGAGGGAGACGTGTTCAGCCTGATCGGCCCCAAGCGCTTCGACGCGCCCTGGAAGCAGATCGAGGCGCAGGGCTTCATCTCCCCCGCCGCCTGCTACGAGGTGCGCGTGGACCTGCCGCCGAGCGACCGTCTCGAGTACGCGGCCGCGACCGACGACGAGCGGTACCGGCTGGCGGCATCCGCTCCCGCCAAGATCGCCGCGGTGCGCGAGCTGATCGCCCGGCATCCGGGCGAGCGGATCCTGGTGATCGGGCAGTACCTCGACCAGCTTGACGAGCTGTCACAGGCGCTGGATGCCCCGCAGATCACGGGAGCCACGCCGGTGGACGAGCGGGAGGAGCTGTACCGGCGGTTCCGCGAGGGCGAGATCTCGCTGCTGGTGGTCTCGAAGGTCGCGAACTTCTCGGTGGACCTGCCCGAGGCATCCGTCGCCATCCAGGTGTCCGGTTCGTTCGGATCCCGGCAGGAGGAGGCCCAGCGGCTGGGACGCCTGCTGCGCCCCAAGCAGTCCGGGCACACGGCGAGCTTCTACACGCTGATCGCGCGCGACACCGTCGACCAGGACTACGCGCAGAACCGGCAGCGGTTCCTCGCCGAGCAGGGGTACAGCTACACCATCATGGATGCCGTGGATCTGGCCGCCTGAGTCACGCGCTCACCGGGTCGCTGAGCCCGTCGAAGCGTCGCCCGGCTCCTGCCCCGGCCTCAGCCCGCACCGCCAGCACGGGGCCGCGAGGTCGTCCAGCAGCGCACCGCATTCCGGGCAGACCCTCGAGAGCCAGCAGGCGCTGTCGCCGCCCTCGTACTCGTCCATGCTCGGATGCTACCCCCGCGGGGAGAGCGTCGCGGAGAGCGTCGGGGCGGGAGCGCTGACGACGCGGGTGCGCATCAGGCCGCTGCGCCGCTGCATCCCCTCGATGATGGCGACGTAGACCGCCATGGTGACGGCCGTGATGATCACGTCCATCGGGGTGCCGGTGGTGGCGTTCGCATCGGCGAGCCCGAGGGCCTCGAGGCCGAACGCCGAGACGTTGTTGACCGCGTGCAGGGCGATCGCGGCCTCCAGCCCTCCGGTGCGCCACACCAGCCAGGCCGCGGTCACGGCGAACACCGCGACGCTGAGCAGGCCCCACACGTCGTAGAGGTGGCCGAAGACGAACAGCGGGATCGGCAGCAGGATCGGGAAGAGCGGATGCCGCAGCCAGGTGCCGATCGCCTGCATGAGGAATCCGCGGAACACGTACTCCTCGGCCGCGGACTGCAGCGGCACCAGCAGCACGATCAGGACGAGCATCAGCAGAAGGCCGGGCTGGGAGAGGTCGACCGCGACGGAGCCCCCGCTTGCGACCTCGAGCAGCAGTGACAGCGCCGTCTGCACGGCGTACACGGCGACGGCCGCCAGCAGGCTGCGGCCGAGCCACCCCCAGCGCAGCCGCCCGGCCACGGACAGCAGCAGGCCGGCGCCGCGGCCGCCCACCATGCGCGAGGCGGCCAGCAGTGCCGGGATCATCAGGATCAGCGGGACGACCAGCAGCAGGAACCCGGTCGGATCGGCCACGTCGAATCCGGGCACCTCGCCGCGGGCGAGTGCTTCCATGGCCGGGGTGGGCTCCGGCATGATCAGCGAGAGGATCACGAAGGGCACGAAGATCGCGATCAGCATCACGAGGTACAGGGCGACCGCCACGACGGCGACCAGCAGCGGCCGCCACCAGCGCAGCGGACGCGAGCGGGCGCGGTCCAGACGGTGGAACGCCAGCGCGTCGGATGCGGCCGTCCCGGACTGCATGGCGATGGCCGGCATCGCGACCGCCGGCGGCCGAGCGCCCACCGGCGGACGGGGAGCGGGCGGCGGAGGGGGCGGATAGGCCGCGGAGCCGGTGTCGGAGGGCATCCTCCGATCCTCTCAGATCGCGATGGGCGTCGTCCCGATCCTCGCCTCGGGCCCCGTCCGAGACCGCATCTCCGAAGACAATCAGCCCGCGCAGGGGCGAAGTCACCATAATGGGGTCATGACTGATGCGCGCATCCTGGTCGTCGACGACGAGCCGAACATCCGCGACCTGCTCTCCCGGGGCCTCAGCTTCGCCGGTTTCAAGGTGAAGACGGTCGCCAACGGGGCGGCCACGATCTCGGCCGTCCTCGAGGAGGAGCCGGACCTGATCGTCCTCGACGTCATGCTGCCCGATATGAACGGCTTCAGCGTGACCAAGCGCCTGCGCGGTGCCGGCTTCACCGCCCCGATCCTCTTCCTCACGGCGAAGGACGACACCCAGGACAAGATCGAAGGACTCAACGCGGGGGGCGACGACTACGTCACCAAGCCGTTCGCCCTGGACGAGATCGTCGCGCGCGCGCAGGCCATCCTGCGCCGCACGATGCAGAACGGCGACGAGGAGGCGCTGATCCGCGCCGGCGAGCTCTCGATGGATCAGGACACCCACGACGTGTTCGTCGACAAGGTGCCGATCGAGCTGAGCCCCACCGAGTTCAAGCTGCTGAAGTACCTGATGCTCAACCCCAACCGGGTGCTGTCGAAGGCGCAGATCCTCGATCACGTGTGGGAGTACGACTTCAACGGCGACGCCGGCATCGTGGAGAGCTACATCTCCTACCTGCGCCGCAAGATCGACCCGCACACCGAGGAGTCGCTCATCCAGACCAAGCGCGGCTTCGGCTACATGCTCAAGGTGGGCAAGTCCGCCTGAGCGCGGCCTTCCCGAACACACCATGACGCAGGGCTCGGATTCCGTCACCCGCTGGTGGCGGCGGATCAGCCTGCGCGCGAAGGTGACCGGAGTCACGGTCGCCGTCCTCGCCCTGGGCCTGGTGATCGCCGGGATCGGCACCGTGCCGATCCTGCGCGGCGCGATGATCAACAACATCAACCAGCAGCTGCCGTCGCTGGCGACCACCGGTCAGGCCGAGCGCTTCTTCGACGTCTCCGTCGCCGACGGCGAGCTCGCCTTCGAGCCGCGGGAGGATGCCCCGACCAGGGCGGACTTCGTGGTGGCCTTCTACACGACGGCGGGCGACCCGATCGCGCAGGCCGGCGGGCAGAGCGTGGAGGACCGGCCGCGGTTCCCCGCCACGCTCAGCCTGCAGTCCGCGCAGGCGATGGGCGATGCCACCCTCGCGCTGACCACGGCGACCGGGCAGTCGTACACCGCGGCCGCATCCACGCAGTCGCTGCAGAAGATCGCCGGCGTCACCTACGTGCAGATGGTGGCGCTTCCCCTGGAGGAGGCCGACAAGATCGTCGCCACGTACTTCGCGGTGTACACCACCGTGGCGCTGGTGACGATCCTGCTCGCTGCTCTGCTGATCCGGGGTCTGGTCACCCTGACGTTCCGCCGGCTCAGTCACGTCGAGTCCACGGCGATGGCGATCGCCGCGGGCGACTTCAGTCAGCGCCTCACCGATCTCGAGCCCACCACCGAGGTCGGGCGCCTGAACTCCGCCATCAACACGATGCTCGACCGTGTGGACCGCTCACTCGCGCAGCGGGACCGCACGGTGCAGAACATGCGACGCTTCATCGGCGACGCCAGCCACGAGCTGCGCACGCCGCTGGTCAGTGTGCGCGGCTACGCGGAGCTGTACCGGATGGGGGCGATCAGCGGCGAGGAGGACACCGCCCGCGCCATGGAGCGCATCGAGAAGGAGGCGATCCGGATGGGGGTCCTCGTCGAGGACCTGCTCGCGCTCGCGCGCCTGGACGAGGATCGCGAGAAGCAGCTCGAGATCGTGCCGATCGACCTTCGCCCTGTGGCCAGGGACGCCGCTCTCGACCTGCGCGTGGCCTCCCCCGGACGGACGATCTCCGTGATCGACACCACCGCCGACGCACAGGATCCGCCGCGCCTGCGTCCGGCGCCCTCCCTCGGCACCGCCGCGGCGCCGAACCCGCCGTCCGCCCGTGCCACCGGTCCTCTGAGCCGCCTGCGCCGGCGCGGGAGGCCGGCGCCGGTGGTGCCGTCGATCGACTTCACCGAGGCCACTGACGCGCCGGTCCGCACTCCCCCGATCGTGCTCGGTGAGGAGAACAAGGTGCGTCAGGTCGTCACGAACCTGCTCGGCAACGCCCGGCGGTTCTCGCCCCCCGACGGCCCGATCGAGATCGTCGTCGGCGCGGACCGGCGCCGTGGCGTGGGCACGATCGCCGTCGTGGACCACGGTGAGGGCATCCCGCCGCAGATCCGCGAGCACATCTTCGAGCGCTTCTGGCGCGCCGACACCTCTCGCGCCCGCGAGACCGGCGGAGCGGGCCTGGGTCTGGCGATCGTGGCGTCGATCGTGGAGACGCTGCACGGCTCGGTGCACGTGGACGAGACACCCGGCGGCGGGGCGACGTTCGTCGTCTCCCTGCCCCTGGCTCCCGCGCAGTCGACGCCCGAGCATCTGCTGGAGGAGACGCAGCCGCTGGACCGGCTCGACCTCTGACGCCACTCCTGTGCACAGGTCGGCATTCGGCCGAGTTGTCCACAGCGGCCGGGATTCCGGCATTCGGGCCCTGCGCCCCGCTCGTAGAGTCGGAGACCCGTCGAGAGGAGAACCCATGTCCGTCTACACCGTCGACACCGACGCGGTCCATGCCGCCAACGGTGCCACCCGCGCCACCATGGAACGGCTGCAGAGCGAGTCCACCGCCCTGATGGCCCAGCTGACCCAGCTGCAGTCGTCGTGGACCGGCTCCGCGTCGCTGGCCTTCCAGCAGTGCAGCGAGCAGTGGCGCGGAGCGCAGCTGCACGTCGAGCAGGTGCTGTCCTCCATCAGCACCGCGCTGGGCTCGGCCGCCAGCCAGTACGCGGATGCGGATCAGTACTCCGCGAGTCTGTTCCGCTGAGCGGATGCGCAGAACGCCCCCTGCCGAAGCAGGGGGCGTTCTGTCTGAGATGGGCGGCTCGATGCGGGCACAGGGTTTCGACTCGCTGCGCTCGCTCAACCTCGACATGCCCTGGGCTCAACGCGACTGCGTCGCATTGAGCCCAGTCATGTCAGAAGTCCATGCCGCCGGTCGGGTCGGCCGGAGCGGCCGGTGCCTTCTCGGGCTTGTCGGCGACGACCGCCTCAGTGGTGAGGAACAGGCCGGCGATCGAGGCCGCGTTCTGCAGCGCCGAGCGGGTGACCTTGGCCGGGTCGATGATGCCCTGTGCGAACATGTCGCCGTACTCGCCGGTCGCGGCGTTCAGGCCCTGGCCCGCGGGGAGCTCGGCGACCTTGTGCGCGACCACGCCGGCCTCCAGGCCCGCGTTGATGGCGATCTGCTTCAGCGGAGCCTCGGTGGCGACGCGAACGATGTTCGCACCGGTGGCCTCGTCGCCCTCGAGCTGAAGGCTGTCGAGCACCTTGGCCGACTGCAGCAGCGCGACACCACCACCGGGGACGATGCCCTCCTCGACGGCCGCCTTCGCGTTGCGGACGGCGTCCTCGATGCGGTGCTTGCGCTCCTTGAGCTCGACCTCGGTGGCCGCGCCCGCCTTGATGACGGCCACGCCGCCGGCGAGCTTGGCGAGGCGCTCCTGCAGCTTCTCGCGGTCGTAGTCGCTGTCGGTGTTCTCGATCTCACGACGGATCTGGGTCACGCGGCCCTCGATGGCGGACTGCTCGCCCGCACCCTCGACGATCGTGGTCTCGTCCTTGGTGACGATGACCTTGCGTGCACGGCCCAGCAGGTCGAGGGTCGTGTTCTCGAGCTTGAGACCGACCTCCTCGGTGATGACCTGGCCGCCGGTGAGGATCGCGATGTCCTGCAGCTGCGCCTTGCGGCGGTCGCCGAAGCCGGGAGCCTTGACGGCGACCGACTTGAAGATGCCGCGGATCTTGTTCAGCACGAGCGTCGCGAGAGCCTCGCCCTCGACGTCCTCGGCGATGATGACGAGCTCCTTGCCATCCTGGATCACCTTGTCGACGACCGGCAGCAGGTCCTTGATGTTGCCGATCTTCTGGTTGGCGATGAGGATGTACGGGTCCTCGAAGACAGCCTCCTGGCGCTCCGGGTCCGTGACGAAGTAGGGGTTCAGGTAGCCCTTGTCGAAGCGCATGCCCTCGGTGAGCTCGAGCTCGGTGCCGAAGGTCTGCGACTCCTCGACGGTGACGACGCCCTCCTTGCCGACCTTGTCGATCGCCTCGGCGATCAGCTCGCCGATCTCGTTGTCGGCGGCCGAGATCGAGGCGGTGGCCGCGATCTGCTCCTTCGACTCGATCTCCTTGGCGCTGCCGAGCAGGTCCTCGGTGATCGCCGCGACGGCCTTCTCGATGCCGCGCTTGAGCGAGATGGGGTCGGCGCCGGCGGCGACGTTGCGCAGGCCCTCGCGGACCAGCGCCTGCGCCAGGACGGTCGCGGTGGTGGTGCCGTCTCCGGCGACGTCGTCGGTCTTCTTGGCGACCTCCTTGACGAGCTCCGCACCGATCTTCTCGTACGGGTCGTCGAGCTCGATCTCCTTGGCGATCGACACACCGTCGTTCGTGATCGTGGGGGCGCCCCACTTCTTCTCGAGCACGACGTTGCGACCGCGGGGGCCGAGGGTCACCTTGACGGCGTCGGCCAGGATGTTCAGGCCGCGCTCGAGGCCGCGGCGGGCCTCCTCATCGAAAGCGATGATCTTTGCCATGAGTCTTTCGTCCCTCCCGGACGTAGGCGATGAATTTAGCACTCAGGGTGATCGAGTGCTAACACCCAGTCTGGCACTCGACCCATGAGAGTGCAAGCCGTGCGGAGCACGCGTTCGCCCAGCGAGGATCAGCTCGCAGGCGTCTCCTCGCCGTCGCCGGGTGCGGGACTGGTGGTGCCCAGGTGGTCCGTGCCGATCACGACCGTCAGCTGCGGCTCGCCGGTGGCATCCATCGATGCGTAGTGATCGCTCTGCTCGACGCGGGCGCCGTCCAGCACGTCTGCCACGCCGAGCGCCGCCGCCTCGTCGGCCTTCTCGACGTAGAACACGGTGGTCTCGTCGAACGGGGAGGTGGAGCCGTCGCTGCCGAACACGTCGCTCGCGGCCCACCCCTGGTCGATCAGCTCCTGGCGCACGGTGGCGACCACGCCGGTCTGAGGCGTCGCGTTGAGGATGAGCACCCGGTAAGAGGTGTCGATCTTCGCGAGCACGCCGGGGGTCTGAGGCGCTTCCGGATCAGCCGCGCCGAACAGGTCGATGCGCCCCATCAGCACCATGGAGACGAAGATCCCGATGACGACGAGCACCAGCGCGACCGCCGCGGACCACAGCAGTGCGATCGGGCCGTTGATGCCGGGCTGCTCGGCGCGGTGCGCGCCGACGCGCCCGGAGGCGCGAGGGACGTCGTCGAATCGATCGTGGGGGGTCTTCAGCACCCCACGATGCTATCGGCCGAACTCCGGGAAACCGCTGGGGCGGGGCCTCTCAGCCGGCGAATCCGCGCATCCGCGTCGCGCGCTGCCGGCCGCGCGCGTCTCTCAGCCGTCGCAGTCGCCGCACCAGCAGCGGATCGAACTCCAGCGCCTGCTCGGTGTCGATCAGCCGGCCGAGCAGCTGGTAGTACCTGGCAGGACTCATGCCCAGCTGCGTGCGGATCGTCTCCTCCTTCATGCCGCCGTGGCGCGGCCATGCCGCCTCCAGCGTCAGGATCGCGCGATCGCGATCGGAGAGTTCCCCGAGCATGGCATCAGGCTATCCGCGCGGCGACGGTTCGCCCGCACGCCACTCCCACCAGCGGCCGAGCGGATCGGCATCCGCCACCTGCACGCCGTCGAGACCGACCGCGAACGCCTCCTCGGGTCCGGACCAACCCTCATGCAGCCGCACCGGATCGATCGTCACCCAGCGGGCGCCGGAGGAGCGGATGCCCGCGATCATCCGCTCTCGCGCCGCCCGCGGCAGATGGACCAGCACGCCGGGGGTGGTGATCACCGGAGTCGTCCCGGCGGGCACCGTGGCGAGGAGCTCGTCCAGTGCGTTCACGGCGTCGCCGGTCAGCAGCAGCGGCGGATCGGATGCCACGATGCCCGCGGCCGCGGAGATGCGGGCTGCCCGCTCGTGCTCCCCCGGCCAGATCTGCGCGTCGATCCAGGCTCGGTGCCCGCCGTCCCTGACATCGAGCGGCGCGAGGTCGACGCCGGCGCGCCGGATGACCCGGGGAACCCGCAGCGGCGGCAGGGCACCGCGCACGGTGCTGGTCAGGACCACGCGGGACGGGCCGTCCACGGGGTCCAGGCGCGCCCGCTCCACGCCATCGGCCGCGATGAAGCGGTAGGAGTACCGGTCGGGGTATAGGCAGAGCCCCGCCGCGGCACCGAGCTCCAGCAGCGCGATCGGCCCGTCGATCCGGCTGAGCGCGGGCAGCAGCGCGGCCAGGCGCAGCGGCTCGTTCGCCTGCACTATGCGACGCTCGCATTCCGCGACGACCTCGTCCGCCCGGGCGAGCACGAACTCGCGCCATTCCGGGTAGCCGCCCACGGGCGCGCCGAGCAGACGCGTCACCGCGAACACGAGCGGCGGCTGCCGATGCGCGGGCGGGATGCGCGCGAGCACGACCCGCACCTCGGCATCCGCCGCGACTCCCGCCGCCCATTCCGCGTACACCGCGCTGCGGCCGGGGGCCTCCCGGCTGGCGAAGCGGTCGAAGCGCTCGCGCACGGCATCCGTCATCCCGCCATTCTTCCAGCCGGCTCCGATCGTCTTCCCGCCGGCCCGCACCGTCCCGCGACGGGGGAGAATGGATGCATGTCCTACAGCGTGAACAAGACCGAGGCCGAGTGGCGCGAAGAGCTCGGCGATGACCAGTACGCGGTGCTGCGCACGGCCGCGACCGAGCGCCCGTGGACCGGCGAGCTGCTCGACGAGAAGCGCGACGGGCTCTACCACTGCGGCGCGTGCGGAGCGGAGCTGTTCCGCAGCGGCACGAAGTTCGACTCCGGCTGCGGGTGGCCGAGCTTCTACGAGTCGGTGCGTCCGGAGGCCGTGGAGCTGATCGAGGACACCAGCCTGGGCATGACGCGCACCGAGGTGCGCTGCGCGGCCTGCGGCTCGCACCTGGGCCACGTCTTCCCGGACGGGTTCGGCACGCCCACCGGTGACCGCTACTGCATGAACTCGCTGGCGCTGACGTTCGATCCCGACGAGTCGTGAGCGCCCTCGAGGCCGTCCTGCGCCGCACCTCCTGGTCGAAGGTCACCGAAGACGCTCCGACGCGCGAGCAGCTGCTGCCGCTGATCGAGGCCGCAGGCCGGGTGGCCGATCACTCGTCGCTGCGGCCGTGGCGGCTGATCGAGCTGCGCGGCGACGACCGGCTCGCACTCGGCGCCGCCATCGCGAAGGCGAACGGCGACGACGAGCCGTCGGGCAAGCCACTGCGCGCTTCGCTGCTGATCGGCGTGGTCGTGTCGTATCGCAGGAGCGAGAAGGTGCCGCGCTGGGAGCAGGAGGCGGTGGCCTCCGGAGTCGCGCACACGCTGAGCCTGCTGCTGGACGAAGCCGGGTGGGGCGTGATCTGGCGCACCGGCGGGTACACCCGGTCACGTGCCGTCGCCGCAGCGCACGGGCTGGCGGAGAACGAGCAGCTGCTGGGCTGGCTCTACGTCGGAGGAAAGCCGGAGGGGAAGGATGCCGGTCGGCGCGCTCCCGTCGACGCGGATGCGCTGCTGACACGGATGCCGCAGCGCGGCGAGCGCTGAATCGGCCTGACCGATGTCGGGGCCCGCGAGTACGCTCTGAGCATGTGCGCGAGCTACGGACTCGATCCCCGCTTCACCGACGCCGAGCTGCTGGCCGAGGCCGACGAGGCCGTCCTGGAAGGGCTGCGCTCCTGGGCGGAGGCCAATGCCGGCGAGACCCTGCGCCCCACCGGCAGGAACCTGCGCAACCTGAACCCGCTGGTGACCGCGTCGGAGGGCGTGCCGACGCTGGAGCGGGCGTGGTGGGGCTACCTCGTCGACGGGGCGCCGGCCCGGTTCCCGTCGATCAACACGCGCTCCGAGCGCCTGCAGGACCGGCCCGGGGGTCTGCGCAACCGCGCGATCGTACCGACCACCGGCTGGTTCGAGCTGCAGAAGCCGGAGCGCATCTGGCATGAGTTCGGGTTCGGGGGCGGCACGCTGTTCGGCATGGCCGCCGTCACGCAGCGCGGCCGCACGCCCGACGGCGAGTGGACCACCTGCTACTCGATCGTGATGCGTCCCGCGCCCGCGCACCTGGTGGCTCTGCACGATCGCGTGCCGATGCTCGTGCCCGCCGACTTCGCCTCGGACTGGCTGGGCGGTGATCCCGGACGCGAGCTCGTCGACGAGGCGCTGCTGGCCGCGGCATCCCTCGACGAACGACTCACGGCGCGGGCGCGTCCGGACGACCGCGGCGACGGAATGCTCTTCTAGAGGCGGAGCCTCCTGCCGGACTCGAACCGGCCACCTGCGGTTTACAAGGCCGCTGCTCTACCAGATGAGCTAAGGAGGCGAAGACGGCCGAAGCCGCTCACAAGCATAGCGAGCGGCGGGGCGTCGCTCGAACGTCAGGATGCGGGCGTGGCCGGTGCCGTAGGGGTGTCCGTCGGCGCGGGCGTGGCAGGCGGCGTCGGCGTCGGGATCGGATCCGCCTCGCCGTAGTACTCGTCGTTCGAGGTGGTGAGCACGAACTGGGCGAACTCAGCCGGATCGTTCAGCGCGCCGACGTACGCCTCTCCCCCGACGACCACGAGAGCCTCGTTGTTGAGCTTGAGGTCCTTGGAGCCGGGAAGCGGCCCGGCGAGCGCGCGCGCGGTGGCGTCCTTGGCCCAGCTGACGAAGTCCTGGCCCTCGATGCAGGAGCGCACCCGCTTGGCGTCGTGCACTCCCACGGCGACCGCGAGGTCGGCCAGTTCCACGTTGCTGCGTCCGTCGCTGTCGATCTTGGGCTGATCGGTGAGCAGCTCGTGGTTGTAGTCGAAGAACTGCTCCGGCGAGTAGGTGACCACGCAGGCCGCGGCGGATGCGGCGCGCAGCGAGTACTTGGTGCCGTTCGAGCTCGCCGTCAGCAGCGCGACGGGGTGGTAGGTGACCGTGACAGCCCCCTGATCGATCCAGCCGGCCAGCTGCCGGGCGTTCGCCTTCTCGAACTCCGAGGCGCCCGCCGACAGGTAATCGACGTAGATGTGGATCTCGGTGGGGCTCGCCGCCTCCTGCGTGCCCTCGGGTGCCGGCGTGGTGGCCGCTGCGGTCGGCGATGGCGACGGGGTCTGATCGGGTGAGACTCCGGTGGAGCCGGCGGCGAGGGTGACATCGCTGACGGTCACGCCGTCGCCGGTCATGCCGCTCGGGCTGAGCTCGGGCTCGGACATCGACGAGCTGACGGCGAACGCCACGGCCGTGCCGATCGATCCGACGGCGACCACGGCGACGAGTCCGATGATCACGCGTCGCATCACGCGCGCTCGCGACTGCCTCGCGTGCACTCGCTGGGCCTTCTCCCGCGCGGCCTCGCGTGAGTTGCGGGCGGCAGGGACGTTCGGCGTTTCGTCGCTCGACATCGTTCCTCTTGAAAGTTCGGGTGGGACGGGTGATCCCGCTGCCGTCACGGGTGCGGCACCGCGTTCGATGTTAACGAGGCAGTCTGGGAAATACCCAGACGCCCCCGCTCGTGCAATACTGATCTCGACCCGATGGCGGGTCACGGCGGGCCCGGTCCGCCGCTTCCATTCACGACGGATCGTCCGGCACGTACCTGCCGGTGAAGGAGAGACAATGGCAACCGTTACGTTCGACGAGGCCACCCGCATCTACCCGGGAGGCACCCGTCCCGCGGTCGACAAGCTGAACATCGAGATCGCCGACGGCGAGTTCCTCGTTCTCGTCGGCCCGTCCGGCTGCGGAAAGTCCACCTCGCTGCGCATGCTCGCCGGCCTCGAAGAGGTCAACGCCGGCCGCATCCTCATCGGCGACCGCGACGTCACCGACGTGCCGCCGAAGGACCGCGACATCGCGATGGTCTTCCAGAACTACGCGCTGTACCCTCACATGACCGTCGCCGAGAACATGGGCTTCGCTCTGAAGATCGCCGGTGTCGGCAAGGAGGAGCGCGCCCAGCGCGTGCTCGAGGCCGCCAAGCTCCTCGACCTCGAGGAGTACCTCAACCGCAAGCCGAAGGCGCTCTCGGGCGGTCAGCGTCAGCGCGTCGCCATGGGTCGCGCCATCGTGCGTCAGCCGCAGGTGTTCCTCATGGACGAGCCGCTGTCGAACCTCGACGCGAAGCTGCGCGTGCAGACCCGTACGCAGATCGCGTCGCTGCAGCGTCGCCTGGGCGTCACGACCGTGTACGTCACCCACGACCAGACCGAGGCGCTGACGATGGGCGACCGCATCGCGGTGCTCAAGGACGGCCTGCTGCAGCAGGTCGGCTCGCCGCGGGAGCTGTACGAGACCCCGAGCAACGTGTTCGTCGCCGGCTTCATCGGCTCGCCCGCGATGAACCTGTTCGAGGCGTCGCTCGGCGAGGGCGGCGTGCAGTTCGGCACGAAGCTCGTCCCGACCGAGACCGCGGCCGTCGCGAAGGCCAAGGGCAACTCGGTCACCGTCGGCATCCGCCCCGAGGACATCGTCGTCGCGCCCGAGGACGGCCAGGGTCTGTCGGTGACCGTCGACCTCGTCGAGGAGCTCGGCGCCGACGGCTACCTGTACGGTCACACCGACATCAACGGCAAGCGCACCGACCTCGTCGCTCGCGTCGACGGCCGTCGTCACCCGAACGCGGGCGAGACCGTCGTCCTGGCGCCGATCGCCGGCCACGTGCACCTGTTCGACCTCGAGTCGGGCGAGCGGCTGAACGAGAAGCCGATCGTCTCGGCCTGATCTCCGACGCAACGGCGCGGGTCGACCTTCCGGGTCGCCCGCGCCGTTGCGTTTCCGGGGCGGTGCGCTCACCGGCATCCGCTCCCCGTCATCCCGCGGAGGACGCATGAAGAAGCAGTCGCTGCGCATCAGCGCGCGCTCGGTCGATCCCGGCCTGCTGGGACTGCCGTGGGGGACGCCGCTGGGCAGGTGGCCGTCCGACCGCATCGTCTCGCTCCCGAAGGGCCTGTCGCGGCATCTGGTGCGCTTCGCGGACCTGTCCGGTCGCGTGGTGGCGGTCAAGGAGACCACCGAGCAGATGGCGCAGCGCGAGTACGAGATGCTCGGCAGCCTGGCGAAGCTGGACGTGCCCTGCGTCGATCGCGTCGCGGTGATCGCCGGGAGGGTGGATGCCGATGGCCGAGAGCTGCCCGCGGCCCTGGTGACCTCGCACCTGCGCTTCTCGATGCCCTACCGCGCGCTGTTCACGCAGGTGCTGCGCCCCGACACCGCCGATCGGCTCGTGGACGCGCTGGCGCTGCTGATGGTGCGGCTGCACAACGTCGGCTTCTACTGGGGTGATGTCTCGCTGTCGAACGCGCTGTTCCGTCGCGACGCGGGCGCCTTCGCCGCCTATCTGGTGGATGCCGAGACCGGCGAGCTGCACGAGGAGGGCCTCACCGACGGCCAGCGCAGCTACGACCTGGAGCTGGCGCGCACCAACATCGCCGGCGAGATCATGGACCTGGCCGCGGGCGGGCGGCTGGAGCGCGGCGTCGACGCCCTGGAGATCGCGGACGGCATCGTCTCGTCGTACCGGTCGCTGTGGACCGCGCTCACCGATGAGGAGTCCTTCGGCGTGGACGAGGCGTGGCGGATCACCGAGCGGGTTCGCCGGCTGAACGCGCTCGGCTTCGACATCGATGAGATGTCCATCGTCACGACGCCGGACGGCACGGCCGTGCGCATCCAGCCGAAGGTGGTGGATGCCGGACATCACCAGCGGCGACTGCTGCGCCTGACCGGCCTGGACGTCGAGGAGAACCAGGCCCGCCGGCTGCTGAACGACCTGGACGAGTTCCGGGTGCGCTCCAAGAAGGATCTCGACGACGAGGAGATCCACGCCCACGAATGGCTGACGCGCGTGTTCGAGCCCGTGGTGCGGGCGATCCCCTACGACCTTCGGGCGAAGCTCGAACCCGCCGAGGTGTATCACCAGGTGCTGGAGCACCGGTGGTACCTGTCGCAGGCGCAGGGTCGCTCGGTGCCTCTGGCAGAGGTGCTGACCAGCTACATCAACGACGTGCTGCGGCACCGCCGCGACGAGGCGACCATCATGGGCCCGCCGACGGAGACCATGAGCCTGCCGGTCGTCACCGGCGCGGTGGATCTCTCCGAGGACACCGCCGCGATCGACTGGCGCGACCTGGTGTGATCCCCACGCCCTCCTTCTCACGGAGGCCGGTGCGAGAACGCCGGGGATCAGTAGCCGACGGTGAAGCGCTCGCGGTGGTGCTTCGGGTGCTCGATCTCGTCGACCACTGCGATCGCGAAGTCCGCCCCCGAGATCGTCGAGCTGCCGTCCTCAGCGCGCACCAGCACGTCGCCGCCGTCGCGGTAGCGACCGGTGCGCTCCCCCTCGGCCCAGGGTCCGAAGACCTCGGCCGGGTGGATGAAGAACCAGTCCAGCTCGGCACCGATCGCCTGCAGCAGCTCGAGCGAGTCGATGCCCACCTGCGCCTCGTGCCGGTACTCCTCGGGGAAGTCCTGGTCGAACAGACGCGGGCCGCCCGGTGTCACCAGGCTGCCGCCCGCGCCGCCGACGACGCCGAGGCGGGTCGAGGTGCCCGAGAGCTTCGCGATCAGCTCGCGGAGCGCACCGAGCACCTCGTCGGTCATGTCGCCCCGCGGCGAGAGGGCCGAGACCACGGCATCCGCGCCGTCGAAGACGCCGCCCAGCGCGTCGAGGTCGAGCACCGAACCCTGCACGTACTGCACGCCGTCGAGGGGTGAGCCGGGTGCCGTGCGCGAGATCACCACGACCTCGTTGCCGCGCGCTACCGCCTCGCGCGCGATGTGCGTGCCGGCGTACCCGGTTCCTCCGATGACGACGATGCGTGCCATGTGCGTTCCTTCCGTGTCGGGACGATCATTCAGGGACAAGCGCGGGCGCCGGCACGATATTCCCGGATGGCCTCAGTCCTGCAGCCCGTCCGTGACGTCGGCCTGCTCCGAGACGAGGTCCACTCCGGCACCGCGGGCGACCGTGCGCAGCAGCGTCGCGAAGTCCTCGGTGGTGTTGCCGGCGCCGACCTCCTGCGCGACGATCTGCCGGGTGGCCGACGCGATCGGCATCGGCACGCCCAGGGTGTGCGCGGCATCCAGACCCAGATCGAAGTCCTTCTGCAGCAGCGGCATGGTGAAGGTGGCCGTGAAGTCCAGGTTCACGAACGCGGGCGTCTTGTATCCGGTGAACACCGACCCCATCACGGAGTCGTTCAGGAACGAGAGGAACGCCTCGCGCGAGACCCCGCCCTTCTGCGCGAGCACGGTGATCTCGGCCAGCGACTGGGTCACGACGCCGAGGAAGACGTTGTGCGCGATCTTCACCAGCCGCGCGACCTCGCCCTCGCCGACGTAGGTGACCCCGCGACCGAAGTGCTCGATCAGCGGCCGCACCTCGTCGAAGGTCTCCCTCGGTCCCGAGACGGCGACCGTGAGCTTGCCGGCGGCGATCACGGACGGGTTGCCGGACACCGGGGTGGCCAGGAACGCGGTGCCGCGCTCGGCGGCGGCGGCGCGCATGCGCTCGCTGGTGCCCACCGAGACCGTCGACACGTCCGCGATGATGCGGGGCGCCGTCTCGGCGGTGAGCAGACCCCCCTCCCCGACGAGCACGGACTCGAGGTCCTTGTCGGCAGACACCATGCTGAAGACGATGTCGCGTCCGGCGAGCTCGGCGGGGCGCTCCGCGTAGCTCGCACCGGCGTCGATCAGCGGCTGCACCTTCGCCGCCGTGCGGTTGTAGACGGCGACGTCGTAACCGGCCGCCAGGAGGCGCTGCACGAGCTGCGCCCCCATCCGGCCTGCACCGATCCAGCCGATCGTGGGGGTGTTCTGGGAGGTCATGTCGATCTTCCTTCGTTTCTTCGGATCGGACGCGCGCACACCGCGCATCCCGGGGTCAGAGCAGCAGTGACAGGGGGTTCTGGATGCGGTCCGCGAAGGCGGCCAGCCAGCGTGCGGCCAGCGCACCGTCGAGCACGCGGTGATCCGCCGACAGCGTCACCGTCATCACGGTCGCCGAGGTCAGCTCGCCGCGCTCGTCGACCACGGGACGGCGCTGGGCGGCTCCCACCGCGAGGATTCCGGAGTGCGGCGGGTTGATGATCGCGTCGAACTGCCGCACGCCGTGCATGCCGAGGTTCGAGACGGAGAAGGATCCGCCCTCCAGCTCGTGCTGCTTCAGGCGACCCTCCCGTCCTCGCTCGGCGAGCTCGCGCACGGCGAAGCCGATCTCACCCAGCGACATGCGCTCCACACCGCGCAGCACCGGAGTGACGAGCCCGTCCGGAACCGCGACCGCGACCGCGATGTCAGCCGCGTGGAACCGCCGCGTGGCGTCGTCGGTCCAGATCGCGTTGGCCTCGGGCACATCGATCAGGGCTGCCGCGGCGGCCTTGAGGACGAAGTCGTTGACCGAGGGCTTCACCACCGTGCGCTCCCCGAAGCGTGCGCGCAGCTCGAGCAGCTCATCCACCCGGCAGTCGGCCGAGAGCGTGAAGTGCGGGATGGTGGTTCTGCTCTCGACGAGCCGGCGGGCGATCGCGCGCCGCATGCCGGTGTGCGGTACGTCGGTGTAAGCGTCGACCGCCGATTCGCCCCTCGCGCCCGCCGGACTACTCGGCGGCGCCGGCTGCGCCGCCGGCGCGCCGCCGGCGGGTCGCGCGATGAGCTCGTCGATGTCGCGGCGGACGATGCGCCCGTTCGGTCCGCTGCCGTGCACCGCGGCGAGGTCGAGGCCGTGCTCGCGCGCCAGACGGCGCACGAGCGGGCTCGCGAACAACCGCGACCGCGCGGCCGGGGTCGGCTCGGGTTCCGCGGGCGCCGGCCCGGCATCGCGCGCGGGCTCGGGATCGCGTGCCGGTTCGGGTGCGTCCGAGGCGGAGGATGCCACCGCCGCGCCCGCGTCGGCGAGCGCCTGCTCGCGGGTCTCACCGCTCTCGGCGATCACGGCGATCGGCGCACCGACGGCGGCGACTTCACCGGCACCGACGAAGATGCCCGCGATCACGCCCCCGGCATCCGCGTCGTGCTCGACGACGGCCTTCTCCGTCTCGATCTCGACCACGGACTGGCCCGCCGTGACCTCGTCGCCGACGGCGACGAGCCAGCTCTGGATCGCGGCCTCCGTGCCGCCGGCCGCGAGCTGCGGCATCCGCACCACGACGCTCATGATCGACCGCCCCAGCCGGCGCGCACGACCTCGAGGCCGGCCACGACCTCCTCCGTCCCCGCGATGGCGGCCCGCTCGAGCACCTTCGAGATGCTCGGGCTCGCCTCACCGCCGGTCACGCGCTGCACGGGCTGGTCGAGCCAGTCGAAGAAGCGCCGCTGCACCTCGTCGGCCAGCCATCCGCCGTACGACGGGCCCCGGGCCCCCTGCTCGACGATGAGCACGCTGTTGGTCTTGCGGATGCTCTCGCCGATGGTGTCCCAGTCCAGCGACGCACGGTCCAGCCAGCGCAGATCGATCACCTCGGCGTCGATGCCCGTCTGCTCCACCGCCTCCAGGCTGCGGGCGACCATGGAGAGATAGGTGAGAACAGTGACCTCCGCCCCGCCGCGCCTGATCGCGGCGCTGCCGGGCGGGATGACGTAGTCGCCGTCGTCGTCCGGCACGCGATCAGCCGTGCCGTAGAGGTCGACGTGCTCGATCACCAGCACCGGGTCATCGAGGGCGAGGGCCGCGTTCATGAGGCCGACGTAGTCGGCGGCCGTCGAGGCGGCCACGATGCGCCAGCCGGCCTGAGTGGCGAAGATGCCCGCCGGATCCATCAGGTGCTGCGAGCCGTAGCCCGAGCCCATCGCGACCTTGGTGCGCAGCACCAGCGGCATGGTGTTGTTGCCGCCGAACATGTGTCGGGCCTTGCCGACCTGGTTGAACACCTGATCCGCGGCGACCCACATGAAGTCCGGGTACATGAACTCCACCACGGGGCGGAACCGTCCGTCCATGGCGACGCCGCCGGCCAGCCCGAAGAATCCGTTCTCGCTGATCGGCGTTCCGATGACGCGATCCGGGCCATACTTCTGGGCGAGTCCCCTGGT
This sequence comes from Microbacterium sp. ARD32, assembly GCF_031844385.1. Classification (NCBI taxonomy): domain Bacteria; kingdom Bacillati; phylum Actinomycetota; class Actinomycetes; order Micrococcales; family Microbacteriaceae; genus Microbacterium; species Microbacterium sp. ARD32. Next base: position 266,510 of record NZ_JAUZVD010000003.1, on the reverse strand, counting down.
CGCTCCGTTCGTCCCTCCGCCGAGGCGGTGGACGTCCTCGCCGAGCACGATGATGCGGCTGTCCTGCTCCATCCGGCGATCCATCGTCGCCGCGACCGCGTCGACGAACTTCGTCTCGCGCCACGGTCCCGTCCAGGTCTGCGGCTCGCGTTCCTGGAGCCCGGACAACTCGGCGGCGTCTCCCCGGATGCCGGTGTCCACGACCGCCGGATCGGGCCAGAGCTCCGGTCGGATGCGGCGGCGTCCGGCGTTGTCGGGGTCGTTCTCGGTGAGCGCGTCAGCGGCGAGGCGCATCGCCTCCTGCGCCTGCGCGCGCACGGAACTCGCCTCATCGGGCGACAGCAGCGACAGCCCCGCCATCTCCCGCGCGACCCGATCCAGCGGATCGCGTTCGCGCCACTGCCTCTCCTCGTCCTTGGTGCGGTACCCGAAGGCGCTCCCCGGGTACGGTCCGTTCTGGTGGAAGAACCGGTACACCTGCGCTTCGACGATGGCCGGCCCCTCTCCTGCACGCATGCGCGCGAGGGCCTCCTCCGCCGCCAGGTGCACCGCCAGAGGATCCATGCCGTCCACTCGCCAGGAGGGAATGCCGAAGCCCTGGCCGCGCACCGAGAACCGCGGGTCGGCGGTGATCTCGTCGGCGTGGGTGGAGACGGCGTACAGGTTGTTCTCGATGAAGTACATCACCGGCAGCCTCCACGCCGCCGCGAGGTTCATCGATTCGAGCACGGACCCGATCTGCGAGGCGCCGTCGCCGAAGTAGTTGATCGACACGTCGGTGGTGCCCGCGTGCTTCTGAGCCCAGGCGTTCCCTGCGGCGATGGCGGCTCCACCGCCGACGATGGCGTTGGTGCCGAGGGCGCCCGCGTCCAGCCACTGCAGGTGCATCGATCCCCCGCGCCCGCCGGAGAAGCCCTGCGCCAGGCCCAGGATCTCGGCGAGCGTGCGCTGCAGGAGCGCCTGAAGCTGCGGCGTCACCAGCGCACCGGGATCGAGCGAGCCCCCCGACACGTGCGCGATGGCCTTGGCGAGGAACTGATGATGGCCGCGATGCGAGCCGTTCACGGCGTCGCTGGAGCGCAGGCCGACGATCGAGCCGACCGCCCCGCCCTCCTGGCCGATGCTGGAATGCGCGGGACCGTGCACGAGTCCTGCGCCGGCGAGGTCGAGCACCGTCTCCTCGAAGGCGCGGATCAGGTGCAGCTGCCCGAGCATGGTGCCCAGCAGCGCGGGGTCCGCGCCGCGCCAGTCGGCGGCGGTCGAGCTGAGCTCGATCCAGGGGGTGCCGGTGTGCAGTCTGCGATGTCGCGGCATGTCCGTCTCCGTTGATCTCATGCAGCAGGGTGTGCACTCATACTAAACAGTGATTGCATCCAATTACAAGGACAGACGCAGAAATCCCCCGGTGCTCTAGCGTTGTTGACGCGAATCTGGATACAATCGACCACAATCCGGCTCGAAGGAAGAGAGGAGACCTCATGCCGCTCCCCGGGATGCGCGGTTCCGATCACATCGGCTTCACCGTGCCCGACCTGGACCAGGCCGAGCACTTCCTCGTCGAGATCCTCGGCGCCGTGCCGGTCTACACGCTGGCGGGCAAGCGCGCCGACGACGACTTCATGTCGGTGCAGCTCGGCGTGCATCCGCGCACCGAGATCACCGAGATCCGCTTCTACCGCCTGGGCAACGGCACCAACCTCGAGGTCTTCGCCTACGACAGTGCCGACGGCCAGGCGTCGCAGCCGCGCAACAGCGACATCGGCGGGCACCACCTCGCGCTCTACGTCGACGACATCGACGCGGCTGCCGACTACCTGCGCGCTGCGGGCGTCGAGGTGATGGGGCGGCCCGTCACGAGCGCCGGCGCATCGGCCGGGCAGCGCTGGCTGTACTTCCGCAGCCCCTGGGGCATGCAGTTCGAGCTGGTCAGCTTCCCCGACGGCAAGGCCTACGAGGCCGGTGCCGAGACGCTGCTCTGGCATCCGGCGCGGCCCGCGGAGTGAGCGCGTGACCACCGAGGAGAAGACCCGCACGCGCGGTGGGGACGCCGGAGCGCGCATCGCCGCCGGCATCCGCTCCGCCATCATCTCGGGCGAGCGCCCGCCGGGCGCCCGCATCCGGCAGGAGGACGTCGCGGCCGAGTACGGCGCCAGCAGGGTGCCCGTGCGCGAGGCGATCAGGCAGCTGGAGTTCGAGGGGCTGGTCACGGTCGTCGCCAACGCGGGAGCGTGGGTGTCGCGACTGACCCTCGCCGAGTGCGAAGAGGTGTATCAGATGCGGGAACGGCTCGAGCCCCTGCTGCTGCGCTACAGCGCTCCCGCATTGACCCCGGACGATCTGGACCGGCTGTCGGATCTCGCCGAGCGCATCAGCGGCGTCGGGGGCGACACCGAGGCGTTCCTCATGCTGGATCGCGAGTTCCACCTGTTCAGCTACTCGCGCGCCGAGACGACCCAGCTGCTGCCGCTGGTGCACAAGCTGTGGAACACCACCGCGCCGTACCGACGCGCCTACGTCGCCGGCTGGGAGCCCGCCTCGCGCGGCATCGCCCACGAAGAGCACCACCTCATGGTCGCCGCGCTCCGCGACGGCGATGTCGAGGAGGCCGAGCACGTGCTGGCGGGGCACATCCGCCGCACGCGCCGTCAGCTCGCCAGGCATCCGCACATCTTCGACGTCGCACCCGGCGCCGTCGACGGCGTCTGAGAGGACCGTCATGCCCATCGCCATCATCGACCCCGCGGACGGAACGCTGATCCGCGAATACCCGCCGCACACCGATGCCGAGGTCGCCGACCGCATCGCCACGGCGCACACTGCGCACCTCGCGCTGAGGGACACCGACTTCGCGACCAGGGCCGCCTGGATGCACCGCGCCGCCGACCTTCTGGAGGCCGAGGCGGACCAGGTGGCCGCGACCATCGCCCAGGAGATGGGCAAGCCGCTGGCGCAGGCGCGTGCGGAGGCCGTCAAATCGGCGAACGCGATGCGCTTCTACGCCGACCGCGCCGAGGGGTTCCTGTCCGGCGGGCGCCTGGACGATCCGTCGGCCGTCGGCGCGGCGGAGGCGTACACGCTCTACCAGCCGCTGGGCGTGGTGCTGGCCGTGATGCCCTGGAACTACCCGATCTGGCAGGTGATGCGCTTCGCCGCGCCCGCGCTGATGGCCGGCAACACCGGGCTGCTCAAGCACGCGTCGAACGTCCCCGCCTCGGCGATGTACCTGGATGGGTTGTTCGCGCGCGCGGGGTTCCCGGCGGGCTCGTTCCGCACGCTGCTCATCCCCGCCTCCGGCGTCGAGGCCGTGCTGCGGGATCCGCGCGTGCGTGCGGTCACGCTCACCGGATCGGAGCCCGCGGGGCGGTCGGTCGCCGCGATCGCCGGCGACGAGGTCAAGCCGGTCGTGCTCGAGCTGGGCGGGTCCGACCCGTTCCTGGTGATGCCCAGCGCCGACCTGGACCGCGCGGTCGCCACCGCGGTCACGGCGCGCACCTCGAACAACGGACAGGCCTGCATCAACGCGAAGCGGTTCATCGTGCACACCGACATCCACGACGCCTTCCTGGAGCGGTTCACCGCCGCCATGGCGGCGCTGCGGGTCGGACACCCCACGGCGCCGGGCACCGACGTCGGACCGCTCGCCGGGGAGCAGGCCCGCGACGAGCTGAGCGCCCTGGTCGACGACGCCCTCGCGAAGGGTGCCACGGCCACCACGGGCGGCGCTGCCGCAGACGGCCCGGGCTGGTACTACCCGCCCACCGTGCTCACCGGCCTGACCCCGCAGATGCGGCTCTACGCCGAAGAGGCGTTCGGGCCGGTCGCGGCCGTGTACCGCGCCGACGACGTGGACGACGCGCTCCGGATCGCGAACGACACGTCGTTCGGGCTCAGCTCCGCGCTGTGGTCGCAGGATGCCGCCGAGCAGGAGCACGTGATCGCACGGCTGGAGGCCGGCGCGGTGTTCGTGAACGGGATGTCGGCCTCGTATCCCGAGCTGCCGTTCGGCGGGATCAAGGACTCCGGCGTGGGTCGTGAGCTGTCGGCCGACGGCATCCGGGCCTTCTGCAACCTGAAGACGGTCTGGCGCGCCTGAACACCGCCGGCACGCCTGACCGCGCCGGCGCGCCGATCGCTCGCAGGGGCCCCGTTCAGGCGTGCGGCACCGGGTCGTGCGGATCGCCGTCGCGCACGAACCAGATCGCGCGCACCTCGACATCGCCGTCGTTCCAGAACCGGTGCGGAATCGGCGAGTCGAAGACGATCGAGTCGCCCGGCTGCAGCACCGTGGCGGCGCCGCCGACCTCGACGTTCAGCTGCCCGGAGATGACGATGCCGAACTCCCGGCCGGCGTGATGGATGTGATCCTCGGGCGCGGCGGTGCCCGGAGCGTAGACGACCTCGAGGAACTCCGACTCCGGCTCCCCCACGGCCGTCAGCCGGCTCCAGCGGGGCCCGGAGCTGAGCTGGATGGAGGGGTGCGCGTCCGCGCGCTGCACGATGCCGTCGACCACCAGATCCTGCAGCCGCGTGGACTCCGGGCCGGCGGCGGCGGTCGCCGACGGGCGCGGCGACGCGTCCAGCAGCTCGTTCATCGAGACGCCGAGCTCGCTCGCCACGGCATACAGCGCTGGCACGCTGAACGCGCCGATCCCCCGCTCGACCTGGGAGACGTGGCTGGCGGAGACGCCGATGCGGCGAGCCAGTTCGCGCACGGTCAGACCGGCGCTCCTGCGGACGGCGCGCACGCGCTCGCCCACGACATCCCAGGGCGCGTCGAGTTCGGGCATGGTGGTCCCTTCAGTCGGTGACGCGACCCGGCCGGCGACCGATCAGGTGCAGCACGTCCATCGCGGAGCGGATCTCGTCGGACCCGGCGTGATCGGCCGGGTTCATCCCGATCACGAACCAGATCCCCTCGGCGATCTCATCGGTGTCGTTGTGGTACAGGTGCGGACGGGTGGAGTCGAAGCACAGCGAATCGCCGGCGCGCAGCGTGTACGTCTCGAACTCGAGACGGAGGGTGAGCCGACCGCGGATCACGTAGCCGTACTCCACCCCGCTGTGACGCATGTGCGTCTCGTCGACGGAGCTCGACGCTCCCGGCTGATACGTGGCCAGCACCGCGTCGATGCCGTCGCCGGCGCGCATCGTCGCCAGCCCGCGCCAGGTGACGCCGTTCTCCATCACGACCTCGGGCCCCTCCTCGCGGGGCTGCACCGGTCCTGCGGGCTCTGCGCGACGCGCGGACGTCGGGCGCTCGCGGCGACCCAGCACCTCGTCCATCGACAGCCCCAGGCTCGCGACCACGGCGTACAGCGTGCTGACGGACGGCTGCACCTTGCCGGTCTCCACCTGCGAGAGCAGGCTCGGTGAGATCGACGCGTCGGCGGCCACCGCCCGCAGGCTCTTGCCGCGCTCGAGGCGTGCGACACGGATTCGTCCCCCCAGATCCTGCGACATTCGCACTCCTTCCGCCCAATGACAATAGCGCTCCGCGCCGGTCGCGGGCGGGAGCGACGCCGCTCCCGCTCGCGATGCACCGGCTCAGTACGGGTTCGCGACGAACAGCTCCTGCGCGGGGAACTTCGTCAGCACCTCGATGCCGTAGTCGGTCACGACGACCTCCTCCTCGATCCGCGCCGCCGAGATCCCGTCGGATGCCGGGCAGTAGGTCTCCATCGCGAACACCATCCCCGCCCGCAGCTCCACCGGATCCTTCATCGAGTTCAGCCGCGAGATGATCGGACGCTCGTGCAGCCCGAGGCCCAGCCCGTGCGCGAACTGCAGGCCGAAGGCCGCCAGCTCGCTCTCGAACCCGAACTCCTCGGCCCTGGGGAGGGTCGCGGCGACCTGGTCGCTGCCCACACCAGGACGGATCGCGTCGAGGGCGCGGTCCATCCACTCCCTCGCCTGCTTGTACGCGTCCTCCTGGCTCGGGGTCGCCCACCCCACCCCGAAGGTGCGGTAGTAGCAGGTGCGGTACCCGTTGAACGAGTGGATGATGTCGAAGAACGCCTGGTCGCCCGGTCGGATGATCCGGTCGGTGAAGTTGTGCGGATGCGGGTTGCAGCGCTCCCCGGAGATCGCGTTGATGGCCTCCACCTGGTCGCTGCCGTACTCGTAGAGGCGGGCGTTGGCCAGGGCGACGATCTCGTTCTCGCGCACTCCGGGGCGCAGAGCCTCGACGATGTCCTGGTAGACGCCGTCCACCATGGCCGCGGCCTGGTTGAGCAGCATGATCTCGTCCTGGCTCTTGATCACCCGCGCGTCGAGCATCCGCTGCTGCGCATCGGCGACCCGCAGCCCCTGCCGCTGCAGCTCGAACAGGAACGGCGGCTCGACGATGTCCACGCCGACCGGCGCATCCGCGAGGCCCTCCGCCCTCAGCAGCGAGACGATCTCCGCGACCGCGTCGCGCATCAGTCCGCCGCCCTCGGGATCGACCGCACCGCGGAAGCCCAGGAACCCGGCGCGGTGGTTCTCCTGCGGCATCCAGTCGGAGTGCATCCGGTGGTGACGCACCGCCGAGCCGAAGTCCCAGAGGATCGGCTCCCTGCCGCGCATGAGCAGCGCGTAGCGGATCATCTTGTCGCCGAGCGCGCCGCCGATCCAGGTCTGGGTCGTGTACCGGATGTTGTAGAAGTCGAAGAGCAGGAAGGCGCCGCACTCGCTGGATTCCAGCGCCTCCTGGGCGCGCGACAGGCGGTACTCGCGCAGCCGGGCGAAGTCGACGCGGTGCTCGTAATCGACAGCGCCCTGGCCCGGAGCACCCAGTGGGCGCACCCCGTCGGGGCGCAGCGACGGCCTCTCGAAGCGCGGATTGCCGTGCGCGTGGCCGTGCCGGTGCGCGCTGGTCACGCCGAGGCTCCGTCTCCCGGAGCGGCGGCGACCACGTGGAACTCGAACCGCAGCCGCGGGTCGGTGGCGAGCCGGGTCACCTGCACGGTGGTGCTGGTGGGGATGTGGCCGCCGAACCACTCGGCCTGATGCCGGTTGACCACGTTCTGGTCGGCATCGACATCCGTGAAGAAGCGGATCAGGTTCACCACGTCGTGCCGTTCGCAGCCGGCCGCCTTCAGCGCGAGATCCAGGTGGTCGAAGGCATTGGCGACCTGGCCGGCGGCATCCATCGGCATCGCGTCGAACACCTCGGCCACGTGCGGATGATCGTGATAGACCGGCGCTCCGGTGACGCCGCTGACGAACACCAGCCGGGCGTTCTGCACCACCTTCACGGCCGGGACGAACGGGCTGACGATCGTCTCGTCGAAGCCGTCGTGGTGGATGATGTCGGCGTTGCCGACGCGCCGCGGCGCGGGGATGGCGGTCATGGTCATGCTCCTTGTCGTTCACGCGTTCGGATGGGTGAGCCGGGTGCCGCGGCGCCGAGTGCGCCGGAGTCGAAGACGACGCGGCCGGCGACCACGGTGAGGTCGCTGCGGATCGTGGAGAGCTCGTCCTCGTCGCACTCGAGCGGGTCGAGATCGGGCACGCACAGATCGGCGTCGTACCCGGGCGCGAGGCGGCCGCGGTGGTCCTGCTCGCCGGTGAACCAGGCGGCATCGCGCGTGTACGCGGCGAGCGCCTCCGCGCGGGCCATCAGATGCCTGGCATCGCGATGACCGCGGACGCCGAGCGCGCGGCCCGTGACGAGCCACTGCACCGACGCCCACGGCGAGAACCAGTTCGCACGCGTGGCATCGGTCCCCGCTCCGATCGGGATGCCGAGGCCGCGCATGTCCCCGATGGGCGGGGCCTGCGCCGTGGCGTCGATCCCCCAGGCATCCGCGTAATCGCCGCCCTTGAGCAGCATCCGGTTCTGCACCAGGATGCCGGCGCCCAGCGCGGCGATCCGCTCCAGCTGCGACCGGGACGCCTCGTCGGCGTGCACGATCGACCAGCCGCGGCCGGCGATGCCGCCCTGCTCCGCCTCGACCTGCTCCCAGGCGTCCAGGATGCGCGACAGCGTCGCCTCGCGCACGGCATGGATGCTCATCCGCCAGCCGCGACGCGCGCACAGTCGGACGATCTCCACCAGCTCCGCATGAGCCTGGTCGCCGAGCTCGAACGGATCCAGTCCCTCCATGTCGTGACAGCCGAGGTGGGGGATCTCGCCGACGCCGCTCAGGCGCAGCATCCCGTCTCCGGAATCCGGCTGGGCGACGCCGGTCAGCGCCGTGATGTCATCGACCTCGGCTCCGCGCGTCCACGCGGAGTGGAACAGCCGCATCCGGATGCCGAGCTCCCCGCGGCGCCACGCCCGGTGCACGGGATCGTAGTCGCGCGGGGTCATCATGAGCCCGCCGCCGTCGACGACCCCGGTCAGTCCGTGCCGCAGGAAGGCCGCGGTCATCTTCCGCAGGCCCGCGTCGGCATCGGTGTGCTCCAGCGCCAGCGAGGTGGGCAGGGCGAACGCGCCGATGCCGCGCACCTCGCCGGTGAGCCGGCCCGCGGCGTCGCGCAGCAGCGTGCCGCGCACGGGGTCGGGCGAGTCGTCGTCGAGACCGCAGGCGCGCAGCGCGGCGGTGCTGAGCACGCCGCGGTCGTACAGCTCCTGCACGTACACGGGGTTCTCCGGCGCCGCCTCGTCCAGCTCGGCGCGTGTGGGCGCACGACCCTCCGCGAGCTGCGAGGAGTGCCAGCCGCCGATCACGGCGACCCAGTTGCCGGCGCCGACGCGAGCAGCCTGCTCGCGCACGAGGCGCAGGCAGTCCTCGAGCGTGCGTGCATCCTCCCAGTGCATGCTCTCCGCCCACGATGCGGCGGCGCGCACCGCGTGGATGTGCGAGTCGTTCAGGCCGGGGAGCACGCGGCGGCCGCGCAGCTCGATGACCCTGCTCGCCTGTGCGGCGTAGGGCTCGAGCTGCGCGTCGGTGCCGCAGGCGACCACGACGCCGTGCGCCAGGGCGATCGCCGACACCTCGGCCGGCGCCTGAGCGGGGTCGGCGAAGGTCGTGATGCGCCCGCCGCGCAGGACCAGGTCCACGAGTGGGAGCGAGGGGAAGTCGGTGTGCACGAGTCCGCCCGCCTCAGATGCTCAGATGCCGTTCGAGCAGGCTCTCATCGCCGCGCAGAGCCTCGGGAAGTCCCGACCACGCGATCGTGCCGGAGTCGTCGATGACGAGCACGTGATCGGCGATGTCGAGTGCCAGGTCGACGTTCTGCTCGGCGATCAGCACGGCCAGTCCCGAGCTGCGCAGCCCCGCCAGGCGGTCCTGGATGACATCCAGCACGCTCGGCGCGAGTCCCTCGCTGGGCTCGTCCATGATCAGCAGCGACGGGTTGGTCATCAGCGCCCGCCCGATGGCCAGCATCTGCTGCTCACCGCCCGAGAGCGAACGCGCCATGGATCCGGAGCGCTCCGCCAGTCGGGGGAAGAAGTCGAAGACGCGCTCGATCGTCCACGGGTCGTCGCTGTCCGCCGCCCGCCGCCGGGAGACGACGTTCAGGTTCTCCAGTGTGGTCAGCGACCCGAAGACCCGGCGCCCCTGCGGCACCAGGGCGATGCCCGCGCGGGAGATGCGATGCACCGGCATCCGGCAGATGTCCACGCCGTCGTACTCGATGCTCCCGCTGACGACGGCCGGCGGACGCAGTCCGCACAGCGCGCGCACGAGAGTGGTCTTGCCCATGCCGTTGCGCCCCAGCAGGGCGACGCTCTGGCCGTCGGCGATGTCGAACTCGACGCCGTTGAGCACGCGTGCGGTGGCGTAGCCGACGTGCAGGTCCCTGACCCTCAGGCTCATCGTCTGTCCCTCCTGCCCAGGTAGATCTCCTTGACCGTGGGGTGCTCGCGCACCTCGTCCGGCGTGCCGGTGACCACGTGCCTGCCGTTCTCCATGCACATCACCCGGTCGGTCAGGCCGAGGGCGAGCGACATGTCGTGCTCGATGAGCAGGATCGACAGCGTCCGCGGCAGCGCCTCGACCAGGTCGCGCAGCGTGACCCGCTCCGCCGCGGAGAGACCGGCGGCGGGTTCGTCGAGCAGCAGGATCCGCGGCTCGCCCACGAGCGCCATCGCGATCTCGAGCTGGCGCTGCTCGCCGTGCGACAGATCCGCGACCGTGTCGTCGCGCCTGGCGTGCAGGTGCACGGCGTCGAGCATCTCCAGGGCGCGCACCGACGCGTCGTCGCGCAGCCCCTGCATCCGCCAGAACACGTGCGCCGCACCGCTGCCGCCGCGCGCGGCGACACGGACGTTGTCGAGCACGGTCATGTCGCGGAACAGGTTGGAGACCTGGAACGTGCGCCCCACTCCCAGCCGGGAGCGCCGGACCGTGCTCAGCCGGGTGACGTCGCGTCCGAACAGCTCGATCGCTCCCGCCGTGGGCGCGACGTCTCCCGCGATCATCTTGAACAGCGTGGTCTTGCCCGCGCCGTTCGGCCCGATGACGCCGACGCGGGCGCCGGCCGGCACGTCGAGCGAGATGTCGTCGACGGCCTGCACGCCGCCGTACCTCTTGCCCAGTCCCGTCACGGCGAGCGCCGCGCCGGGAGCCCCGGACCCGTGCGGGTCCGGGGCCTCGGCGAGCATGTCCATCGTGGTCACTCCAGCCCCTGGAAGTCCTGCGAGTAGGTGGGCTGCTTCATCGCGTCCTCGGGGGTGCGTCCGAGCCACTGGTCGACATCCTCCATGGTCGCGATCGGCACGTTGTAGAAGTTGCCGTCGTCCAGTTTCTGCACCTCGCGCACGTAGACCGGTCCGACCATCTGGTTGTGGTCGTCCCAGGAGACCTTGCCGAAGATGCTGTCCTGGAACGTGTAGTCGGCGATCGCATCGACCAGATCGGATCCGGTGAGCAGGCCCTTCTCCTTGAGGACGGAGGCCACCAGCGACGCGGTCATGTAGCCGCCCGCCACGTAGGCGCCGGGGATCTTGCCGTCGGCGAACTCCTTGTACGCGTCGACGAACTCCGCCGTCGCCTCGCCGTCGCGCCCCTCGGCCCAGTAGCTGATCGACTTCAGGCCGAGGATCCTGTCCCCCATGGTGCGCAGCGTTCCCTGGTCGGCGGCGCAGCAGTTCGCGATCACCTTGTCCAGGTCCAGGCCGAGGTCCAGATAGGCGTTCAGGAAGTTGGGGCCGGGCGCTCCGCCTGCGGTCGCCACGTACACGACGTCGGCGTCGGCGGCCTGGATCTGCGACACGTAGGTCGAGAAGTCCGTGGTCGAGTTCGGGAACCAGATCTGCTTGACGACCTCGCCGCCGTTCTGCGTGAACCCCTGCACGAATCCGGCGCAGGACTCCCAGCCGAACGCGTAGTCGGCGCACAGCGTCACCGCGGTCTTGAACCCGCCCTCGGTCGCCGCCCACTGGCCGCCGGGGTAGTTGGCCTGGGAGCCGCCCATGGATCCGGTGCGCACGGTGAGGTCGTTCGCGTTGCGCTGGGTGAGGTCGTCGGATGCCGCGACGGGGTGCAGGTTGGGGATGCCCACGGATGCCGTGTACCCGGCGACCGCCAGCGCGGTGTTCGCGATCAGCGGGCCGACGATGATGTCGACCTTGTCCTGCTCGACGAGCTTGTGCGCCTTGGTCAGCGAGGTCTCGGGGTTCCCGGCGTCGTCCTCCACGATGGTCTTGATGGTGATGTCGCCGGCCTTGCTGCCGTTGCGATCCCAGTAGAGGTTCCAGCCGTCCACCATCTCCTGGCCCGCCACGGCGAAGTTGCCGGTGGTCGGCGAGATGTAGCCGACGGTGAGGGTGCCCGAGTCACCGCCTCCGGCGGGCTCCTCCGGCTTCTCGGCCCCCGGAGGGGCACAGGCCGCCAGCGCGAGCGCCGCAGCCGCGAGAAGGGTGAGCCCGGCGAATGCCTTACGGTGACCACGGGCCGAGATCATCGTCGAATTCATGGCAGGTCCTTTCCGTTTCTTGATGCTTCGGGAATGCGTGCGGACACGGGTATGTCCTGTGCGGCCCCCGCGTCTGCGGGGGCCTCGGCCCCGGTGCGTTCCCGCAGCCGGCGCACGACCTTGCGCACGCTGCCGGCGATGCCGGCGCGGGCGAAGAGGATGACGAGGATGAAGATCAGCCCGAGCACGGTCGGCCATCGGTCGACGTGGCTGGAGAGCACGTTCTCCACCAGCACCACGATCGCCGCCCCGATGAGCGGCCCGAGCAGCGTTCCGATGCCACCGAGGATGACCATCACGATCAGGTGGATGGAGCGGTCGACACCCGCGGTGGACGGGCTCACGAAATGCGTGTTCCACACCGCGAGCAGCCCCGCGAGTCCGGCGATGGTGCCCGACATCATGAACGCGCCCAGCCGGTATCCGCGCACGCTGTAGCCCAGGCTGCGCATGCGGCTCTCGCTGTCGCGCACGCCCTGCAGGCCGGCGCCGAAGGGCGAGCCCGAGACGACCCAGAGCGCAGCCGTCGCCAAGACGAACGCCGCGAGGACGACGTAGTAGTAGACCCAGTAGGACTCCATCCACGCGGGCCGGGCGATCCCGGAGATGCCGTTCTCTCCCCCGGTGACCGAGGACAGCCGGAAGGCGAGGCCGTAGATCAGCATGCCGACGGCGAGCGTGACCATGAGGAAGTAGATGCCGCTGGTGCGCATGGACAGCAGTCCGTAGACCAGCGAGACCAGCAGGGTCATGACCAGCGCGACCAGCGCCTGCACGGCGGGGGCGTGGCCCTGCTGCGATGCCCACCCCGCGCCGTAGGCCGCGGCGGCGGCGATGCCGGCGTGGCCCAGGGAGACCATCCCGACCTGACCGGCCAGGAAGTTCACGCTCGTGGCCAGGGTGGCGGCGATCAGGATCGTGGTCGTCAGCGAGACCACGAACCCGGAGGCGCCGAGGTAGGGCAGCGCCAGGGCGAGGACCAGGAGCAGTGCCAGAAGGCCGAGGTTCAGTCGGCGCAGACGCCCGCCGCGCTGCGTTCCGAACGTGCGCACGGTGCGGGTCTGGACGATGCGGTTGCTCATGACGTCGCCTTTCCGAACAGCCCCCTGGGTCGCAGCACGAGGACGAGAGCCATGGGCAGGAAGATCGTGAAGTAGGCGAGCTCGGGGATCCAGGCCTTCGCGAAGGCGTCGATCAGGCCGATGAGCACGCTGCCGATCGCCGCGCCGCCCACGCTCCCCAGCCCGCCGATGATGATGACGACCAGGGCGTACAGGAGCACCTCGTTCTGCACGCCGGGGAGGATGCTCTGCATTCCCGCGCCGATCGTGCCGCCGATCGCCGCCAGCGCCGCTCCGACGACGAACATCCCGGTGAACACCCAGCTGATGTTCACGCCCATCGCCGTGATCATCTCGCGGTCGTCGACACCGGCGCGCACGGTCGCACCGATCCGGGTGCGCGACTGCACCAGTGCCAGACCGATGCCGATGGCCACTGCGACGACGATCACGAAGATGCGGTACCACGGGTAGGCGAACCCGCCCAGCGCCAGCGCGCCGGGGATGCGCACCTCGCTGGGCAGGTTCTGGGGATCGCCGCCGAACACGGCCAGGCACAGGTCGGCGATCACGAACGAGACGCCGATCGTGAGCAGCACCTCGGGCAGCTCCTGCCCGCGCACGAAGCGCAGCAGCACGAGCTCCACGATCAGGGCGGTCACGCTGACCGCGATAACGGCGACGAGCACGGCCAGAAGCAGGTTGCCGGTCAGCGTGGCGACGACCACGCCGATGTAGCCGCCGATCATGTAGAACGCGCCGTGCGCCATGTTCACGATGCTCATCAGGCCGAACACGAGCGTGAGACCGCTCGCGAGCAGGAACAGCAGCGCGCCGAAGCTCAAGCCGTTGAGCACCTGCTGCAGGAGGAATACGGGTTCGAACACCGGGGCCAGACCTTCCTCGTCGTTGGGGAGCGGTTGACTCAGTGAAGCAATCCCACTGAAGAAAGTCAAGTGTCAGTGAACACTTGCGTGAATCAGGAATGCACAGTGTTCACTGGTTCGTCGCGGGCGGGGCCTCAGTCGCCGCGCACCCGGTAGCGCAGCCGCCCGAGAGCCGCCGTTCCGCCGAAGACCGCGGAGGCGAGGGCGGCGGCCGCGAACAGCAGCGGGAAGGACTCGGCCGCCACGGCGGCGGCACCGGCCAGCGCGCCGAGCGATCCGCCCAGCATCAGCGAGATCGAGAACATCGTCATCCCGAGCGCGCGAGTCTGCGCCGCGGCATCCGTCATCCAGGTCTGCAGGGTGGTGTGCGCGAGCGCCCACCCCGCCCCCATCCCGGTCGCGCCGACCAGCACCGACAGCGGCGTGATCTGCGTCGCCAGCAGCACGAACGCGAGCACGGCGCATCCGCCGCCCGCGACCAGGAACCACAGTGGCGCGACACGGTGGACGACGAGCTTCATCAGCTGGCTGACCACCACGACCGCCACGCCGAACGCCGCCGTGACGAAGCCCGAGACCGCGGCGCCGCCGCCGGCCTGCTGCAGCGCCACCGGCAGCATGTTGTACAGCCCGATCAGCAGCACGCCCTCCAGCCCCGTCACCGCGCAGACCACCAGCGCCCACCTGTTGCGCATCAGCTGCCGCAGCTGCATCCGCAGGGGTGCGGCGCCGTCGTCCCGAGCCTCGGGCAGCACGGCGATGAGCACGGCCAGCAGCGCCGTCACCACCGCGTACACGACGAACAGCACCTGCCAGGAGACCCACTGGGTGGCGGCACCCGCGATCACCGTGCCGGCCGCCAGCCCCAGCGCGGTCGCCGTGGCGAGGTTGGCCATGGCCGCCGGTCGCCTCTCCAGCGGCAGCGTGTCCCCGAAATAGGTCAGCACGGCGGCGAACATGGCGGCGAACGCCCCGCCCGACGCCGTGCGGGCGATCAGCAGCACGACGATGTCGGGCGAGAGCGCGACGAGCAGGTTCGCGACCGCGGCGAGCGCCGTCGAGACCGTGAGCACCCGGATGCGGCCCCACCGCGTCGACAGCGGTCCCCACATCACCTGCAGCAGCGCATAGGCCAGCGCGTGCAGGGTGACCGCGTTGGCCGCGACCGCGAGCGGCGCGTCCAGGTCCTCGGCCAGCTGCGGGATCAGCGGCAGGATGAGCGACCTGTCGATGGTGGACCAGAAGATGGCCAGCGGCAGGACCGCCGCCGCCGACACCCGGGGACCCGGCCCGGCGGGAGCACCCGCCGGGCGCTCATCCCTCGGTCTCGCCACGACCTTCCGGCGTGTTCAGGTGGGACTGGGAGTCGCGGATGCCCGGCAGCGGGCCGTTCACGGTGATGTAGCGTCCGCCGCCCGCGATCATGAGCTCCTCGGCGGGGAACTTCGTGATCACCTCGCAGCCGTCGGCGGTGACGACCAGCTCCTCCTCGATGCGCGCGGCACCCCAGCCGTCGGCCGACGGCCAGTACGTCTCGAGGGCGAACACCATCCCCTCCTCGAGCACCTCGGGGTGCTCGAGCGAGGTCAGCCGCGAGAAGATCGGCTTCTCCCAGATCGACAGCCCCACTCCGTGCCCGTACTGCAGGGCGAAGGCCGCCTCCTCGTCGGGGAAGCCGAACTCCTCGGCCTTCGGCCACAGCGAGACGATGTCGGCTGTGGTGGCACCCGGCCGCACGGCGGCGATCGCCATGTCCATGTACTCCCGGCAGCGCTTGTACGCATCGCGCTGGGCGGGGCTGGCCGACCCGACCGCGAAGGTGCGGTAGTAGCAGGTGCGGTAGCCGTTGTACGAGTGCAGGATGTCGAAGAAGGCCGGGTCTCCCGGGCGGACGGCGCGGTCGGAGTAGACGTGCGGATGCGGTGCGCAGCGCTCCCCGGAGATCGCGTTGACTCCCTCCACGTACTCGGAGCCCTGGTCGTACAGCGACTTCGCGACCAGGCCGACGCACTGGTTCTCGCGCACGCCGGGGCGCAGGAACCCGTAGAGCTCGTCGTAGGCGGCATCCACCATCGAGGCCGCCGTGGTCAGGAGCGTGATCTCGTCGGCGGTCTTGATCCTGCGCGCCTCCATGAAGATCTGCTGGCCGTCGACGACCTCGATCCCCTCGCGCTGCAGGGCGAACAGGATCGGCAGCTCGATGACGTCCACGCCCAGCGGCTCGTCGGCCAGTCCGAACTTCTGCAGCTCCCGCTTGATCTTGTGCGCCACCTGCTCGGCGATGCCGGCGTCGGGCGGGAACGCACCGCGCAACGTGGAGATGCCGGCGCGCGCACCCGACTCCGCGCGGGGGCGCGTGGCGCCGTGATGAGGCGCGTGCGGGTCGGCGTCCGCCTCCATGTGGGTCTCGTGCAGCCATGGGTTGAGCAGATCGTGGTGCTTGGCCGCCGAGCCGAAGTCCCACACGATCGGGTCGGTCTTGCGCGTGACCAGGCAGAACCGGATCAGTTTGTCCATGGCCCAGGTTCCGATGTGGGTGGCCGAGGCGTAGCGGATGTTGGAGAAGTCGAAGGCGAGCACGGCGCCCACCGACGACCTGTCCAGCTCCCGGCGCAGGCGCGCCAGGCGCTCGTCCCGCAGCCGCTCGAAATCGACCCGTGCCTCCCAGTCGACGCCCATGGTGCCGCGTGTCGCGATGCTCATCTCAGTCCTCTCGTCCGTGTCCGGCCGCGTTCGCGGCTCAGGAGATCCGCCAGCCGCGGTCGACGTTCAAGCTGTGCGCGGACACTCCGCGGTTGAACAGCAGGAACCTGGTCGCGTCGACGACGTCGGCCATGCTGGCCAGCTCGCCGCCGGGCGTTCGCGATTCGTACCCGCTCAGCACGCCGTCGGGCTTGCCGGCCCAGAACGGGCTGTCTCCGATGATCCCGGGATGCAGGGAGTTCACGCGCATCGGCGCCAGCTCCAGCGCGAGGGTGTTCATCAGTCCGTCGACACCGCCGTTGATGGTCGACACGGTCGTGGACCCCGGGTAGGGCGCGTCCTTCGCCCGGCCGCCGAAGAGCACGATGCCGGTGTCCCGGGAGGGCTCCAGGCGATCGAGCAGCACGTGCACGGTCTCGGTGTAGCCGATCAGCTTCAGTGTGACCAGCCGACGGGCGCGCGCGATGTCGTACTCGCGGATCGAGTTCGCGTCGCGTTCGATGGCGACCATCACCAGTCCGTCCAGACGGCCCACCCCGGCCAGCTGATCCGCGATCCCCTCCGGCTCGGAGACGTCGAGCGCGATGCCCTGCGCGCCCGGTCCGATCTCGGCGGCGACCTGCTCGGCGCGTTCTCCGTCCCTGCTGGTGAGGACGACTTCGTCGCCGGCGGCGATCAGGTCCTCGGCCAGCGCCCGGCCGATGCCGGACGATCCCCCGGCGATGAGAATGCGGCGTGCGCTCATGACTCCTCCTCGAGTCGCTCTTCCAGATACTGCCAATCGCGGGCGAACCGGTACGCATGGCGAGCCGGCATCTGCGGAGCCTGGGTCTCCAGCCACTGCACTTCCTGCCCGGTGGCCGAGAACGAGTGCACGCACCCCACGCCGGCCCACGCGAAGTCGCCCTCCTTCAGCAGGAACTCCTGTCCGTCGAAGGTGGCTCTCACCTCCCCCTCGGTGACCAGGTAGGCCTCCTCGAGCGGGTGGTCGTGGGGCCCGGCGACGCCGTCGGGCGCATAGCGCACCATGAACATCGCCGCCAGAGTCGCCCCGAGATCGGTGTCGACCATCATCTTCAGCGTGATCCCGCTGTAGACGAGCAGCGCGGTGCGCATCGAGGCCGACACCGCGAGCAGCTGCTGGGACTGCCGCCCGGCGTCCATGTGCTCGCGAGTGATGCTGCCGAACGACCGGGTGCGCGGATCCCTGGCGTCCACGGGGATCGGATCACGTTCGGGCAGCTCCGGCACCCGATAGGTATCGTCCGCGTGCCTGGTGCGCGCGGGGGGCGTGAACAGATCGCACCACACGGCCTCCGCGTCACCGGCCGAGCGCCAGGCGTGCGGCACGCCGATGGGGATGACCCCGTAGTCGCCGGCCACCAGCCGCACCGTCGCCTCGGGCGTGGCCAGCACGACGGCGCCGCTGAGGATGTGGAAGCTCTCCTCGAACGAGTGCACATGGGTCGCCGTGCTCCCCCCGGGTGCCAGCCGGTTGACGCCGAAGTCGGTGTGCGAGGCGCCGTCGGCCTCTCCCACGCAGCGCCAGCGCGTCAGCCCCTGCGACGCCGGGGCGAGGGCGCCGGGGTCACGGTACTCCGCCTCGTCCGCGCGACGAACCACGAAACGCGTCATGGACGGCCTCCTTGCCGATCGATGTCTTCTCGCCGTGCGACCGGACTGCGCCGCTCACCGTCCAGCGATGTTCAGTGTGACTTTATCTCAAGTAGAGCGGCGGCGCGCCCGATTGTCAAGCATCACCGACCGACCAACGACAGCTCTCACCGGCGATCTGCGGCCGAAGACTACCGAAAAGCGCCGACATGCGGCATGCTGAGCCTACTCATGCGTTTCGTGACACTGTACAGGCAGCGCTGTACACCGTGAGCGAAGCGCCGCATCCTGGCCGACAACCCGGCCGGCCGGAAGCAGCTGATCGAAGGAGATGAGCGATGACCGCAGCACCCCTGCCCCGCCCGGGGCAGCCCATCCTGTTCACCGACGGCATCGTCCTGACCATGGACGATGCCCACACAGTGATCCCGCACGGCGACGTCCTCGTCAAGGACGGCCGGATCGCCGAGGTCGGCGTGGGCATCCAGGCCCCGGAGGACGCGCACGTGATCGATGCCGCCGGCGGCATCCTCATGCCGGGCATGGTGGACACGCACCGGCACATGTGGCAGACCGCGATGCGCGGCTACGGGTCGGACTGGACGCTGACGCAGTACTTCGTGTGGTACTACCTGCAGCACGGCGTCAAGTTCCGTCCGCAGGACTACGCGGCAGGCAATCTCATCTCGGCGCTGGACGCGATCGAGTCCGGCGTGACCACCAGCGTCGACTGGTCGCACGGGTTGCGCACCGTCGAGCACGCCGAGGCCGCGTACGAGGCGCTGGCCACCTCCCCCGGTCGTTTCGTGTTCGCATACGGCAACATCCATCAGTCGCCGTGGGAGTGGACGGCCGATCCCGCCGTGCAGGACCTGCTCGTGCGCTCCCGCGACGACTCGCGGATGTTCGGCACGCAGATCGCCTTCGACGTCCCCAACCAGGACGCGGAGTTCCCGGAGCTCGCCGCCTACCGCGTGGCCAAGGAGCTCGGCCTCCGCGTCACCACGCACGCCGGCGTCTGGGGTGCGACCAACGACTGGGGCATCCGGAACGCGTACGACGCCGGCGTCATGGAGGAGGGCTTCACCTACGTGCATGCGGCGTCGCTGTCCGAGGAGTCGTACCAGAAGATCGCGGCCACCGGAGGGAACGTCTCGCTGTCGACCGAATCGGAGGACACCTGCGGACAGGGCTACCCGCCGATCCACGAGCTGCGCAAGCACGGCATCCCGGCATCGCTGTCGGTCGACACCAGCGTCTGGTTCAGCGCCGATCTGTTCTCCGCCATGCGCGCGACCGTGAACGCCGACCGCGCGCTGGAGCACTACATCGCGCACCGTCTCGATCCCGCCGAGACCGTCACGCACGTGCGCCTGCGCGCCGAGGACGTGGTCGATCTGGCCACCCGGGGCGGGGCGAAGGCGCTGGGCAAGGACCATCTGATCGGCTCGCTGGAGGCGGGCAAGCTCGGCGACGTGGTGCTGCTGAAGAACGATGATTCGCCCACCTGGACCCCGGTGATCAACCCGTGGGGCCACGTCGTCTACCAGGCGCAGCGCGGCGACGTGCACACCGTGCTGGTCGGCGGGGAGGTCGTCAAGTCCGAGGGCAAGGTGGTCGCCGGCGATCTGCCGGGCGTCAAGGCCAAGCTGGCCGACACCGTCGCCCATCTCGAGCGCGAGGTGGGCGAGGAGTGGGTTCCCGGCATGCATCCGGAGATCCCGGAGACCGAGGTGCTCACCAACCCCTATCAGTACAAGAAGTAGCCGGCGACGGATGCCGCGCGGGGAGCGGTCAGCCCCGCGCGGCCCGCACGGTGGACACCTGGTACAGCGCGACGGATGCCGCGATGCCGGCGTTCAGTGATTCGGTCGCCGCCGAGATCGGGATCGAGACGATCTGATCGCAGGTCTCGGCCACCAGGCGCGAGATGCCCTTGCCCTCGGAGCCGACCACGATCACGACCGGCCGGTCCGCCAGCTCGAGCGCGGGCAGCGACACGTCCCCGCCGCCGTCCAGGCCCAGCACGAACACGCCCTGCTTCTTGAACTCCTTGAGCATCGAGGTGAGGTTCGACGCGAGGGCGACAGGGATGCGGGCGGCGGCCCCGGCGCTGGTCTTCCAGGCAGCCGAGTTGACGCTGGCCGAGCGGCGCTGCGGCAGGATGACCCCGTGCCCGCCGAAGGCGGCCGTGGAGCGGATGATGGCGCCCAGGTTGCGCGGGTCGGTGATGCCGTCCAGCGCCACGAACAGCGGGGTCTGCCCCTGGTCGATCACCTGCTCCAGCAGATCCTGCGGGTGCGCGTACTCGTAGGGCGGCACCTTCAGCGCGACACCCTGGTGCACGCCGTCGAAGCCCGCCATCCGGTCGAGCTCCTGACGCGTCACCTCGAGCACCGGGATCTCGCGGTGGCGCGTGATGGCGAGCATCTCCTTGACGCGGTCGTCCATCTCCACGCGCTGCGCGATGTAGAAGGCCGTCGCCGGGATCTTCGTGCGCAGCGCCTCGAGCACCGAGTTTCGGCCGGTGACGGTCTCGGTGTCGTCGGCGGGCTTGGACCCGCGCGCCTGACGGTTCACGTTCGACTGCGGCCGCTGACCCGGCTTGCCCTTGCCGCCGGCGGCGGCGTAGCGCTCGGCCGCGGCCTTGCGCTTTCCCGCCACGTGCCAGCTGCGGTCCTCCGCCTTGGGCGTGGGTCCGCGTCCTTCCAGTGCCTTGCGGCCGAGACCGCCGGTGCCCTTCGCGGCGCCCTTCTTCTTGCTGTTGCCCGCTCCGGGGCGGCCAGGCTTAGCCATCGATACTCCAATGCGTTCCGTCCGGAGTGTCCTCCAGAGTGATTCCCGCCGCGGCGATCGCATCGCGGATGCGATCGGCCGCGGCCCAGTCCTTGTCGGCGCGCGCCTGCGCGCGCTGCGCGATCATCGTCTTGACGAGATCGTCGAGGGCGGATGCCGCGGCGTCCACGCTCCCGCGCTCGGTGCCGCGCACATCGATGCCGAGCACGTCGGCCATGGCCGTGACCTCGCGGAGGGCGTGCTCCGCCGCGGCTGCGTCCCCGGCATCCAGCGCCGCGTTGCCCCTGCGCACCGTCTCGTGGATCACGGCGAGTGCCTGCGGCACACCGAGATCGTCGTCCATCGCGGCGGCGAAGGCGTCCGGCACGATCCCCGGCACGGCCGCGTCATCGGCCCCGCGCCCGGCGCGCTCCACGAAGGTGCGGATGCGGCCCAGCGCGGACTCGGCCTCCGCCAGCGTCGACTCCCCGAGATCGAGGCTGGATCGGTAGTGCGCGGCCCCGAGCGCGTAGCGCGCCACCATCGGGTCGACGCCGTCGAGGAAGTCGGCCGCGAGCGTGAAGTTGCCCAGCGACTTCGACATCTTCTGCCCGTTCACCGTCACCAGCCCGTTGTGCACCCAGTACCGGGCGAAGCCGTCTCCGGCGGCCGTCGACTGCGCCAGCTCGTTCTCGTGGTGCGGGAAGCGCAGGTCGAGCCCGCCGCCGTGGATGTCGAACTCCGCTCCCAGGTAGCGCTTCGACATGGCCGAGCACTCGATGTGCCAGCCCGGGCGTCCGGCGCCCCAGGGCGAGTCCCAGACGGCATCCGCCTGCTCGTCGGCCTTCGCGCCCTTCCAGAGCGCGAAGTCCTGCGGGTTGCGCTTGCCGCGCGGGTCGGCGTCGGCCGCGGCCTCCATGGCGTCCACGGACTGGTGGGTCAACTCGCCGTAGGCGGGCCAGGAGCGCACGTCGAAGTACACGTCGCCCGACCCGTCCGGAGCGGCGTAGGCGTGGCCGCGCTCGATCAGCGAGGCGATCAGCTCGTGCATCTGCGGGATGAACCCGGTCGCGCGCGGCTCGTAGGTGGGCGGAAGGATGCCGACGGCGGCGTACGCCGCGCCGAACTCCCGCTCGATCCGGTAGGCGAGCGCCCACCACGGCTCCTCCGCGGTCGCGTTCGCGAGGGTCTTGTCATCGATGTCGGTGACGTTGCGCACGAAGGTCACCCGTCCGAAGCGGTGCGCGAGCCAGCGACGCAGCAGGTCGAAGCTGAGCGCGGCGCGGACGTGCCCGATGTGCGGCCCCGACTGCACGGTGGGTCCGCACACGTACATCGTCACGTTCGAGGGGTCGAGCGGAACGAAGTCGCGCAGGCGCTGTGCGCGGGTGTCGTAGAGGCGGATCGTCACCGCACAAGACTACCGGGGCGGCACGCGCGGTTTCTGAGGATCAGCGCGGCAGCACCAGTGCCACGGCGGTCACCGCGATGCCCTCGCCGCGGCCGGTGAAGCCCAGGCCGTCGGTGGTGGTCGCTGTCACCGAGACGGCTGCCCCGCCCAGGGCGCGGGAGAGGACGGCCTCCGCTTCGGCCCTCCTGGCGCTGAAGCGCGGGCGGTTGCCCTGGAACTGCACCGAGACGCTGCCGATCGCGAACCCGGCATCCGCCAGCATCCGCGCCGTGCGCGCCAGGAAGACGTCGGCGTGCGCTCCCGCGTACTCCGGATGCGCGGTGCCGAAGTGCTCGCCGATGTCGCCGAGTCCGGCGGCGCCCAGCAGCGCGTCGACGATCGCGTGCGCGACGGCGTCGCCGTCGGAGTGTCCCGACAGCGGCTGCTCCCCCGGCCACTCCAGCCCCGCGAGCCACAGGTCGCCGCCGCCGCCGAAGGCGTGCACGTCGGTGCCGACGCCGATGCGGGGCGTCACTGGCAGGCCGACGGACGCCGGGTGCAGAAGCATCCGCGCGCGCTCCAGGTCGGCGGGAGTGGTGATCTTGAACGCGCGCTCGTCACCGGGGATGCGGCGCACGGCCCCGCCGGCCGCCGCGAACAGCGCGGCATCGTCGGTGTGCTCCTCCCCCGCCTCGAGCGCGCGGGCGTATGCGGCATCCAGCGCCGCCCGGGGGAACCCCTGCGGCGTCTGCGCGGCGGCCAGCACCGAGCGGTCCACCGCCTCGACGACGGCATCACCGTCGACGCGCTTGAGTGTGTCGATCACCGCCAGCGCCGGGATCACGCCGGCATCCGCCGTCACAGCGTCAGCCACCGCGTCGATCTGCGCGGACGGCGTCAGCGCGCGCGCCGCATCGTGCACGAGCACGACCTCGACCGCCGCGTCGACCGCGGCGAGTCCGGCCGCGACCGACAGCTGCCGGGTCGCGCCGCCGGTGACGACGGATGCCGGCCATGCGCGCCCGCCATCGGCATCCGCCAGCACGCCGGCCACGGCCGGCTCGTGCCCGGCGGGCGCGACGACGATCACCTGCATGGGCCGCACGGCGAAAACGCCCTCGAGCGCGTGCGCGAGCACGGTGCGCCCGTCCAGGTCGACGAGAGCCTTCGGTGCGCCCGCCGCCAGGCGGGTGCCGGAGCCGGCGGCGACGACGACGATCGCGGTTCTCGGTGCGGAGGTCACGCTGACACGCTACCGTGCAGCCGTGGATGCCCGGGAATGCGAAGAGGGCGGATGCCGCAGCATCCGCCCTCCTCGAACTCCGGTGTCTTCGCGACTCAGGAGGCGAGCACCTCGTCGAGCAGTTCGCCCGCCTTCTCCTCATCGATCTTCTCGGCGAGAGCCAGCTCCGAGACGAGGATCTGCCTGGCCTTCGCCAGCATCCGCTTCTCGCCCGCCGACAGCCCGCGGTCCTGATCACGGCGCCACAGGTCGCGGACGACCTCGCTCACCTTGATCACGTCGCCCGACGCGAGCTTCTCGAGGTTCGCCTTGTAGCGGCGCGACCAGTTGGTCGGCTCCTCGGTGAAGGGTGCGCGGAGCACCTCGAAGACGTGATCCAGGCCCTCCTGGCCGATGACGTCGCGCACGCCGACCAGGTCGACGTTCTCGGCGGGCACCTCAATGATCAGATCGCCCTGCGTGACGTTCAGCTTGAGATACTTCTTCGTCTCGCCCTTGATCACGCGGTCCTTGACCTCGATGATCGTCGCGGCTCCGTGGTGCGGATAGACGACGGTTTCGCCAACCTCAAAAAGCATAAAAACGTGTCCTTTCGGCAATCTCCAGCATACCACAGCGGTTATGTACTAAGGTTCGCGCCGGCAGCTCGTCGCACGCTCGCGCAGTCCCGGAGAACGCGTCCGGATCCACTAGACTGAGGCACGACAATCGTCGCATCTCAGGAGGATCCGTGAACTCGCGCTCTGCTGCGTCCATCGCTCCGCGCCTCATCGCCGCTGCCGCGCTCGGCACCGCGATCACCCTCGGCGCCACCGGCTGCACGTTCATCACTCCGCAGGAGACCACGAACATCGTCAACATCGCCGACGGCGTCGACGTGGCCTCCACCGGCGGCCCTGTCGTGGTGCGCAACGCCCTGATCGTCGCCACCGACGACGGCTCGGCCGGCAACCTCGTGGCCGCTCTCGTCAACGACGGCGACAAGAGCGCCAGCCTCACCGTCGATGTCGAGGGCAGGCAGCTGAACGTGCGCGTGCCCGCCGGCGAGACGGTGAGCCTGGGCGCCGGCGAGGACCCGCTGCTCATCGAGGGCCTGGGCGTCAAGCCCGGCGCGACCGTCGAGGTGCTGTTCCGCTCCGGCGACGAGAGCGCCGACCCGATCCAGGTGCCCGTGCTCGACGGCACGCTCCCCTACTACAAGGACCTCGTGCCCTCCGCTGAGGAGACGCCCGCATCCTGACGTCCGCTCGTCCCGAAGAGGCCGGTCCCGCATGCGGGGCCGGCCTCTTCGCGATCAAGGTTCGAAGCGGTAGCCGAGTCCGCGCACGGTGACGAGCATCACCGGCCGGCTGGGATCCTGCTCGATCCTCGACCGGATGCGCTTGATGTGCACGTCGAGCGTCTTGGTGTCACCGAAGTAGTCGCTCCCCCACACCCGGTCGATCAACTGGCCGCGGGTGAGCACGCGTCCGGCGTTGCGCATCAGCACCTCGAGCAGCTCGAACTCCTTGAGCGGCACGTTGATCTCCTCGCCGTCCACGGCCACCGTGTGCCGGTCGATGTCGAGCGTGACGCGACCGCCTGCGAGCACGCGCTCGTCCACGTCGGTCTCGGCCTGCGCGATGCGGCGCAGCACGGCGCGCATCCGCGCCAGCAGCTCGCGCGACGAGTACGGCTTGGTGATGTAGTCGTCGGCGCCGATCTCCAGCCCCACCACGATGTCGACCTCGGAGTCCTTGGCCGTGAGCATGATGATGGGCACGTTCGAGGTCTGGCGCACTTGGCGGCACACCTCCGTGCCCGGCATGCCCGGCAGCATCAGGTCGAGCAGGATGATGTCGGCTCCTCGCGCGCGGAACGCCTCCAGCGCCCCGGGTCCGTCCTCGCTGATCTCCACCTCGTACCCTTCACGGCGCAGCAGGTAGGCGAGCGGATCGGCCAGGTCGGGCTCGTCCTCGACGAGCAGGATGCGGGTCATGCGGTGTCTCCGTCCCGGGTCGCTTCCGGATGCAGGGCCCCGAGGGCGCGTGCGCGCTGCAGTGCCTTCTGCTTCTTCTTCGACTGCTTCTTCTTCGACTTCTTCTTCATCTTCGCGGAGCCGACGTCGTCGGCATCCGACGCCATCCGCGGCAGGCGCATGGTGAACGTGGATCCGCGTCCCGGACGCGACCACACCCGCACCTCGCCGCCATGGCGCTGCGTGGCGTGCTTCACGATGGACAGCCCGAGACCGGTGCCGCCGGTGCGACGCGAACGCGCGTCGTCGGCGCGGTAGAAGCGCTCGAAGATCCGCTCGCGGTCGGCTGCGGAGATGCCGATGCCCTGGTCGGCCACGGCGATCTCCACCAGATCGCCGTCCACACGCACCCCGACCCCGATGCGCGAGCCGCGCGGCGAGTACTGGATGGCGTTGGACAGCAGGTTGCCGACCGCCTCGACCAGCACCTGCGCATCGCCGCGCACCCACGCACCGGTGTCACCGCCGCCGGCGAGCTCGACACCTGCGGAGTCGGCCTGCACCGCATGCCCTTCGATCGAGGTGCGCACCACCTCGTCGATCGAGACCGGCTCCTGCTGCGCGAGGCTCTCGGCGGCCTGCAGCCGCGACAGGCTCATGATCCGCCCGGTCAGCTGGCTCAGACGGCCCGCCTCGGCCGTGATGCGCGCGGCGAACGCACGCACCTGGTCGGGGTCGTCGGCGGCCGATTCGATGGCCTCCGCCAGCAGGGTGACGGATGCCACGGGCGTCTTCAGCTCGTGGCTGGTGTTGGAGACGAAGTCGGTGCGCATCTGCTCCAGGCGCTCGCGCTCGGTGACGTCGCGCAGGATCAGCAGCGTCAGCCGCCGGCCGATCGCACTGGCACGAGCCGAGACCAGCCGGGGGTCGAGCGTGCTGCCG
This sequence comes from Microbacterium sp. ARD32, assembly GCF_031844385.1. Taxonomy (NCBI): domain Bacteria; kingdom Bacillati; phylum Actinomycetota; class Actinomycetes; order Micrococcales; family Microbacteriaceae; genus Microbacterium; species Microbacterium sp. ARD32. The sequence continues at coordinate 240,091 of NZ_JAUZVD010000003.1, read as the reverse complement.
GCGGCGATGCGCAGGGTCTCGGTGGCGCTGACGCCGCTGCTGCGCACCTGGAGCACCAGGCGCCGCAGCTCGGTGTTCTCCAGCACCGCGCCGGCGCGGATGTCGAAGCGCGCCGCGGCTCGCGAGGTCGCGACCACCAGGCCGGACGAGTCCAGCACGCACGCGGCGTCGTCCATGCCGTCGAGCACCTCGGTGGTGCCGCTGGGAACCCACGCCGACGTGACCGCCATCGCGTGGGCGCGCATGCGGTAGGCCCAGATCACCAGCAGCACCGCGCCGACCCCGATGACGACGCCGACGGCGAGCGCGAAGAGCGCGAGCTGGGCCGAGGACATGCCTCCAGAGTAGGGGCACCGGCACCCTGCTCCGGGCGTTCACGCCGCCTTCACGCGCCGGCGCGAAGAGTGTTCGTGTTCGCGTCACCGGCCGTTAACCTGCGACCGCGATGATCGGGGCCGGTCCCCCTGACGAAAGGTTGCGCCCCCATGCGCGAAGTCTTCCACCAGTCCCTCGAGGAGCTCCAGTCGCGCCTGGCGGAGATCGCCGACCTCGTCGGCGTCGCGATCGAGAAGGCGACCACGGCGTTCGCGCACAGCGACGTCGCCCTGGCAGAAGAGGTCATCGCGGACGATGCGCAGATCGACGAGCTGGCGGTCGCCCTCGACGAGCAGGCCATCGAGATCCTCGCCCGCCAGCAGCCGGTCGCCCGCGACCTGCGCATCGTGATCACCGCGCTGCGGGTCAGCGCGTCGCTGGAGCGCATGGGCGACATGGCCGAGCACATCGCCCAGCTGGCACGGCTGCGCTTTCCCGAGCGCGCGATCCCGAAGGGCCTCAAGGGCACGTTCCGCCGCATGGGCGAGCTGGATGTCGAGATCGCGCGCACCCTCGCCGAGCTGCTGCGCACGCAGGACCTGCGCTTCGCCGATGCCATCCGCAACGCGGACGATGACGTGGACGAACTGCACGCGAGTGTGTTCGAGAAGGTGCTCAGCGACAACTGGAAGGGCGAGGCGACCGCCACCGTCGATGCCACGCTCGCCAGCCGCTACCACGAGCGCTTCGCCGATCACGCCGTGGCCGTGGCCAAGAAGGTGGTGTACCTGGCGACCGGGGACTGGGCCGTGGAGGAGGAGGACATCGCGGCGCTCGCCGCCGCAGCCGATCCCTCCGAGGACTGACCGCCGGGAGCTACTTCTTGCCCTGCGCGGCGACGGCTGCCGCTCCGGCGGCGGCGGCCTCGGGGTCGAGGTAGCGCCCGGGAGCGGTGGGGACGTTGTTCTCGTCGAGCTCGTAGACGAGCGGGATGCCGGTGGGGATGTTCAGCCCGGCGATGTCCTCGTCGCTGATGTTCTCGAGGTGCTTGACCAGGCCGCGCAGCGAGTTGCCGTGCGCGGTGACCAGCACGGTCTTGCCCGCCTCGAGGTCGGGGACGATCGCGCTCTCCCAATAGGGCAGCAGACGGTCGATGACGAGCTTGAGCGACTCGGTGCGCGGGACCTCACCGTCGATGCCCGCGTAACGGGCGTCGTTCACCTGGCTGAACTCGCTGTCGTCATCCAGGGGCGGCGGCGGCACGTCGAACGAACGACGCCACACCTGGAACTGCTCGGGCCCGAATTCCTCGAGCGTCTGCGCCTTGTCCTTGCCCTGCAGAGCGCCGTAGTGACGCTCGTTGAGGCGCCAGGATCGCGTTACGGGGATCCACAGCCGGTCGGCCGCGTCCAGCGCGATGTTCGCGGTCTGGATCGCGCGGCTCAGCAGCGACGTGTGCAGCACATCGGGGAGGATGCCGGACTCGGTCAGCAGCTCACCGCCTCGCTTCGCCTCGGCCCTGCCCTGCTCGGTCAGCCGGACATCCACCCAGCCGGTGAAGAGGTTGAGCTGGTTCCATTCGCTCTGGCCGTGGCGGAGCAGGATCAGGGTACGCGTCATGCGGTCCAGCTTAGCTTTTCCGCGTCTGGCGGGCGGGCGTCGTGACGTTCCCTTCGCTCGTAGCCCTTCGACTCGCTCCGCTCGCTCAGGAACCGCGGCCCATGCCCCTCCGCTTCGCTCCTCCCCGATGCTCGCTCCGGGAACGCCACGACACCCTCAACTTTCTGCGGGAAGACTCGGCACCCTGGTGGGGAAGAATAGAAGAATGAGCGCACCGGTCGGGCAGCCCACCCGGGGGACGACGGGGACCAACCGGCTACGGCGCAACGACCGCTGGATCGCGGCATCCGAGGCCTTCCGGAGAGCTGCGGATCCGCTCGTGATCGACCTGGGGTACGGGGCCAGCGGCGTCACAGCCTTCGAGCTGGCGCAGAGACTGCGTCAGCAACGGGCGGATGCCGAGGTGATCGGCCTCGAGCTCGACCCGGCACGCGTGGCGACCGCGCACGAGCAGTTGACCGACGTGCGCGCGGGGCGCACCCCGTTCGCCGCCGACCTCCCGGTGTCGTTCGCGCGCGGCGGCTTCGAGGTGCCGCTGCCGGACGGACGGCGACCCGCCGTGATCCGCGCCATGAACGTGCTGCGTCAGTACGACGAGGCCGATGTCGCGGATGCCTGGAGGCAGGTCTCATCTCGGCTGGCGCCGGGCGGAATGCTGTTCGAGGGCACGTGCGACGAGATCGGCCGGGTGGCCGGCTGGGTCGACGTGGCATCCGACGGACTGCCCGTGCGGTTCACGATCTCGCTGCGGCTGGCCGAGCTCGAGCATCCGAGCGTCGTGGCCGAGCGCCTGCCGAAGGCGCTCATCCATCGCAACGTGCCCGGCGAGCGGGTGCACGGCCTCCTCGCCGCGCTCGACCGCGAGTGGGAGCGCGCCGCTCCCCTGTCCGCGTTCGGTCCGGTGCAGCGCTGGCTCGCCGCCGTGACGGCACTGCGCGAGCAGGGAATCCCGGTGCAGGGCACGAAGGCGCGCTGGCGGCTGGGTGAGCTGACCGTCCCCTGGTCGGCCGTCGCCCCGGCATCCTGACTCAGCCCCAGCGCTGCCGCAGCCACTCCATGCCGGCGATGCCCTCGCGGTACTGGAAGTCGCGCAGGGTCGGCAGGCCGGGCGGCGCGGGCAGCTGCGCCTTCACGAAGAACCGACCGGTCACGGCGGCCAGCACCGCGTCGATGTCGGCAGCGGCGACGCCCTCGAAGAGCGGATGCTGCGCCAGCACGTCCTCGACATCGATCGCCTCCCCGCGGAGTCTGACATCGAGCAGGTAGAAGAGTCCGTCCATCCAGCGCGCGCCGATCGACGCCCACGGCCAGTCGATGATCCAGGGCCTCCCGTCGGCATCCATCAGCACGTTGTCAGCGCGGCCGTCGTAGTGCTGCAGGTGCTCGCCGGCGACCGCGTCGAGCACGCGCTCGCCCGCCGCCCGGAGGCGAGCGCGGTTGCCCTCCGCCCAGTCGGGCAGCGCGATGGCATCCGCCTCGATCCGCCACCAGCTGTCCTGCTCGGCGGCGAACTCGTCGACGGCGGACGGCAGCGATGCCCGAGCGGCCTCGGGCAGGCGGGGAAAGGTGGCGAAGGCGTCGAGGACGGCGGCGACGTCCGCCCCGTCGCCGGCTGCACCCGGGTGGCGGCCGTCGACATCCTCGAGCACGAGCACGGCCCACTCGTCGGTCACGAGGGACCCGAGGAGCGCGGGCGCGCTCACCTCGGCGGGGAGCAGGCGCATCACCTCGATCTCACGCCGGTGCAGGTCGTACGTGCCCTCGTTGCGACCGCGTGGCACGGCCTTCACGAATGCCCTGGTGCCGTCCGCCGTCACGACGCGGTCCGCGCTGCCGGGCGAGAACCCCTCGGTCTGGCTGACGGCGTCGACGACGGGCGCGCCGAGCACCCGCTCGACCTCGGCCACCACCTCGCGCGGCAGATCGTGCCACTGCATCCGCGTCTTCACCGCACCCGTCATCCATCGACCCTACCGTCGGGGACGGGCGACGCTTCGACAGGCTCAGCGACCCACGACGGGCGGCCCCAACGGTCCAGGACGGGCGGCTCAGCGGGCGTTGCGGGGGTCCTCGCCGACCGGACGGCGGGACAGGCGCGTCAGACGGGGCACGCCGGCGGTGGCGCCGGCATCAGCCGGGACGATCACCTGCTGAGCGGCGGCGACGTCGACGCCCTCGCAGCGCACCACCAGGTCGCCCACGGGTGCGCGGCGGGACAGGATCGCCAGGGCGATCGGGCCGTCCTCGTAGTGCAGCGCGGCCGAGGTGATGCGCCCGACCTCGTCGTCGCCGGCCAGCACCGGGTCCCCGGCTGCGGGCAGCACGACGTCGCTGCCGTCCAGGTGCAGTGCGGCGAGGCGGCGCGGCGGATGCCCCAGGTTGTGCACCTTGGCGACGGTCTCCTGCCCGCGGTAGCAGCCCTTGCTCAGGTGCACCGCGCTGCGGATCCAGTCGTACTCGTGCGGGATCGTGCGCTCGTCGACCTCGTGCGACCAGCGCGGACGCCAGGCGGCCACCCGCAGCGCCTCGGCGGCGAGCGCGCCGGCGAAGGGTCCGGTCAGGGCGGATGCATCGTCGACCACGGCCACGCTCCAGGCGTAGTCGGCGGCCGGATGCCCGTCGGCGAGCGCGTACTGGTGGCCTCCGGGCTGCACCTCGCGCCAGGGATCACGCCAGATCAGCGGGACGCCGTGCGGCGCGGATGCCGTGATCCGGCCCTCGGCATCGCCTCCGGCGAAGAAGCCGACCAGGGCGGCATCCGCCTGTACCGTGACCATGACGCGGGAACGGAACACCATGCGCTTCAGCCATGTCGCGAGCTGCTCGGTGTCCTCGGCATCCGCGATCAGCCACGCGCTCACGCCGTCCTCGAACACGCCCGCGGCATGCTCGACGCGGCCCTGCGGATCCAGCACGAGCAGCTCGGTGCTCTCGCCGGGGAGGCGCCGGGCGACCGACTGCGAAGTGATGGAATCCAGCCAGCTCAGCCGATCCTCGCCCGCCACCTCTATCAGGGTGCGGTCGGTGAGCGGCGAGATCGCCCGCCCGGCCGCGAGCTCGCGCTGCTCGACGATCGGGTTGCCGAAGTGCGTGATCAGGCCGCCGTCGCGCACAGCGCCAGCGAGCGCGTCGAAGGCGGTCATGCTCAGACCTTCCCCAGGCGGGCGGAGGCGTGCGACTTCAGCTGCTCGCCGAAGGCGGCGATGTCCCACGCCCACAGCAGATGGCCGTCGACCAGCCCGTACATGCGGCTCGCCGCCGTGTACTTCGCATCCGCCGCTCCCGCGGGACGCACCACGGCGTCGGTCGCGATGTCTATGCGCGGGCCGGCGATGCGTCCCAGGTACAGTTCGAGCGCTCCGTCGGAGTGCGCGACCGACACCTCGATCGGGAAGCCGTCTTCGGTGCGCAGCTTCTCGACGTCGTGCACGGTGCGCTCCGGCCCGGCGGCAGCCGGAGGCAGCAGCGCGGGCCCGGGATCGGCATCCGTGCGGGGCCGCGCGAGACGCCAGAAACCCGTCTCGGCGAGCAGCTGCACGGGCTCGTCCTCGCCCTCCGGCCCCAGGAAGGATGCCGTGGCCGCGTAGTTCAGGAACGGACCGCCGTCGTGGCTGAAGCTCACCCGGTGCGAGAACTCACCCTGGAAGCGCCGCTCTGCGGCGGTGTACTCGATGACGCCGGTGCCCTCCCACACGCCCAGCAGCCACGACAGCGGTGCGAGGTCGGCGGGAAGATCGGTGGGCAGATCGATCACGACGAAGAGCGGCTCATCGCTGGCCGCGGAACAGGTTGACGAGCACGACGCCGGCGACGAACACGATGGCGAGGCTCGCCAGTCCCAGCAGACCGAGGAAGAAGAATTCGAGCGCGACGGGATCCATGCGATTCATCCTAGTCGACCACCGCGCCGCGGGCTTCAGAACGCCGCCGCGAGTGCGGAGAGCGCGAAGACCGCCGACACGAGCCCCATCACGACCAGCGATCCGGCCGCCGAGGCCGCGACGCGGGCGATGAAGCCCTGCGCCCGGCCGTAGGCCAGCTGCACGGCGAAGCCGAGCAGCACCACGCCGCCGAAGGCGATCACCAGCCACGGCACCCGATCCTGCTCGGAGAGCACGACGCCGAGCGTGAGGGCCGTCACGAGCGACACGATCCATACCGCGATCACGCCGTGGAAGGCGTTGCGCGGGGCGAGGGCCGGTTCGGACATGCGGCCATCGTACTTGCCTGCGCCTGTGATCCGCGCGGAAACCGCGACGGAAGTCGGCCGCACCGGCAAGTATGCTCAACGCGTGGCCCTGCTGCTCGCGCTCAGCACCTCCCCCGACGCGGAGTCGCTGCTGCCCGCGCTCGGCCTGCTGCCGCACGAGCTCCGCCGGCATCCGCTCGACCCGGGCCACCTGGTCACGCTGCCCGAGGCGGACGCCATCCTCGTCGACGCCGCGACCGATCTCGTCGCCGCGCGAAGCGCCTGCCGCCTGCTGCGCACGGCGGCCGTCGACGCTCCCGTGCTCGTGGTGGTCACCGAGGGCGGCCTGAGCGCCGTGTCGGCGGACTGGGGCTTCACCGACGTGGTGCTGCAGAGTGCGGGTCCCGCCGAGATCGACGCCCGCCTGCGCCTGGCGCTCGCGCATGCTGCCGAGGGCGAGCCGGTGCGCGTCCATGCCTCCGGCATCACGATCGATGAGCAGTCGTACTCGGCCAAGCTGCACGGGCGCCCGCTCGATCTCACCTACAAGGAGTTCCAGCTCCTGCACTTCCTGGCCACGCACCCCTCACGCGTCTTCACCCGCGAGCAGCTGCTCAGCGACGTGTGGGGCTACGACTACTTCGGCGGCACTCGCACGGTCGACGTGCACGTGCGGCGCCTGCGAGCCAAGCTCGGCGAAGCCGAGCAGATCATCGGGACCGTGCGCAACGTCGGCTACCGCTTCAACCTGCACGACGAGGAGCAGCGCGCGCAGGACTGAGTTCACCCATCCGCCACCTGCGGGTGCAAGGATGTACCCCATGATCGAACGCGAACTTGTCGACGCCGGTCTCGGGGATGCCGAGGACGATGACTTCGATGCGCACGAGGCACCCGATGCGGTGCTGCCCGATCATCGTTACCACGACCGCGAGCTGAGTTGGCTGGCATTCAACCAGCGGGTGCTGGAGCTGGCCGAGGATCCGGCTCTGCCCGAGCTGGAGCGGGCCAATTTCCTTGCCATCTTCGCCAGCAATCTGGACGAGTTCTTCATGGTGCGTGTGGCGGGGCTCAAGCGCCGCATCCTCACCGGCCTCGCGGTGCCGACCAATGTCGGACGCGCACCGACCGACGTGCTCGCCGACATCTCCTCCGAGGCGCACGCACTGCAGCTGCGCCACGCCGACGTGTGGACGACGCAGGTCAAGCCGGCTCTCGCGGACGCCGGGGTCGAGATCACCGAGTGGGTGGATCTGACGGATGCCGAGCGGTCGGCGCTGGGCGAGTACTTCGGGTCGCAGGTGTTCCCCGTGCTCATGCCGCTCGCGGTGGACCCCGCGCATCCGTTCCCGTACATCTCCGGACTGTCGCTGAACCTCGCCATCCGCATCCGCAACGCCCGCACCGGCCGCCAGGACTTCGCACGCCTGAAGGTGCCGCCCATGCTTCCCCGCTTCGTGGAGGTTCCCGGTGGCGGCGAGATCCTGCGGTTCATCCGCCTGGAGGAGCTGATCGCCAACCACCTCGACGACCTGTTCCCCGGCATGGAGGTGCTCGACCATCACGCGTTCCGGCTGACCAGGAACGAGGACTTCGAGGTCGAGGAGGACGAGTCCGAGAACCTCATCCAGGCGTTGGAGGCCGAGCTGCTGCGCCGGCGCTTCGGCCCGCCGATCCGCCTGGAGATCACCGACGACATGGACGATGTGACCCTGGAGCTGCTGCTCAAGGAGCTCGACATCACCGGTCAGGAGGTCTACCGTCTGCCCGGCCCGCTCGATCTGCGCGGCCTGTTCGACCTGTCCCGCATCGACCGGCCCGACCTGCGCTACCCGCCGCACCTGCCCACCACGGCCGTGGCGTTCCAGCCCGGCGACAGCAACGAGCGGCCGGACATCTTCAAATCCATCGGGCGCGCCGACGTGCTCGTGCACCACCCGTACGAGTCGTTCGCGACCAGCGTTCAGGCCTTCCTCGAGCAGGCGGCACGAGACCCGCAGGTGCTGGCCATCAAGCAGACCCTCTACCGCACCTCGGGTGACAGCCCGATCGTGCAGGCGCTGATCGACGCCGCCGAGGCCGGCAAGCAGGTGCTGGCACTGGTGGAGGTGAAGGCCCGCTTCGACGAGGCGAACAACATCGTCTGGGCGCGCAAGCTCGAGAAGGCCGGCGTGCATGTCGTGTACGGCCTGGTCGGACTCAAGACGCACTGCAAGCTGGCACTGATCATCCGCGAGGAGGACGGCGTGCTGCGCCACTACTCGCACGTCGGCACGGGCAACTACAATCCGAAGACCAGCCGCATCTACGAGGACTTCGGCCTGTTCACCGCCGACCCGCAGATCGGCAAGGACCTGACCCGGCTGTTCAACGAGCTGTCCGGCTATGCGATCGAGAAGAAGTTCAAGCGGCTGCTGGTCGCCCCGCTGCATCTGCGCAAGGGGCTGCTGCGGCACATCGATCGCGAGCGCCGCAACGCCGAGAACGGAAAACCCGCGCGCGTGCGGATCAAGGTCAACTCGATCGTGGACGAGCAGATCATCGACGCGCTCTACCGCGCCAGCATCGCCGGCGTGAAGGTGGAGGTGTGGGTGCGCGGCATCTGCAGTCTGCGCGCCGACCTGCCCGGCGTCAGCGACAACATCACGGTGCGCAGCATCCTGGGCCGCTATCTGGAGCACTCCCGCATCTTCGCGTTCGAGAACGACGGCGAGCCCATCGTGTACATCGGCAGCGCCGACATGATGCACCGCAACCTGGACAGACGGGTCGAGGCGCTGGTGCGCCTGTCCGACCCGGATCACATCCAGGAGCTGCACGGTCTGTTCGATCTGGCGATGGACGACGGCACGAATTCCTGGCACCTGGAGGACGGCGTCTGGACCAGGGCGACGGGCACCGACGAGCATCCGCTCACCGATCTGCAGGACCGCACGATGCTCGCGGTGCAGGGTCGCCGGCGCAAGCGGGCGGTGCGATGACGGACACCGCGGTCTTCGCCGCAGGCGCCGTGGTGTGGCGCCTGGTCGAGGGCAAGCTGCGCGTGCTGCTGATCCATCGCACCAAGTACCGCGATGTGACCCTCCCGAAGGGCAAGGTCGATCCGGGCGAGATGCTCGCGCAGACGGCCGTGCGCGAGGTGCGCGAGGAGACCGGCATCAAGGTGGTGCTCGGCGTGCCGGTGGGCGTGAGCCGCTACTGGATGCGCCCCAAGCGGCAGAAGGTCGTGCACTACTGGGCCGCCGAGGCGACCGACGACGCGATCCGCGCGTCGAGCTTCGTGCCCAACGGTGAGATCTCGGGTGTGGAGTGGCTGAGCCTGAAGAAGGCGCGCGCCCGGCTGAGCTATCCGGTGGATGTCGAGATCATCGAGAACTTCGCCCGTCTGGTCGACGACGGCGTGCTGCGCACGTTCCCGCTGATCGCGCTGCGGCACGCGAAGGCCGTCAGTCACGACGACTGGGACGGAGCGGATGCCGAGCGACCCCTGACCGCCCGCGGGCAGCGGCAGGCCGCATCCATCGTCGCGCCGCTGCGGGCGTTCGGGGTGCGCCGCGTCGTCACCAGCGACGCGCTGCGCTGCCGGCAGACCGTCGCCCCGCTGGAGAAGAAGCTGGGCCGGGCGGCACGGGTGACGCCGAAGCTCAGTCAGGATGCCTGGGATGACGGCACCGGAGACATCCGCGCCGTCATCGGCCGCCGCGTGCGCGCGCGCAAGCCCGCGGTGCTGTGCAGTCACGGGCCTGTGCTGCCCGGCATCCTCTCCGAGCTGGCACTGGCCACCGGCACCATGCACGGCTCCTACGTCGACAGCGCGAGTGCGCTCGAGGTGGCGGGTTTCTCTGTGGTGCACGTGTCGGCGACCAACCCCGGCTCCGGCATCATCTCGATCGAGACGCACGAGCCCAAGATCTGACGCCTCAGGCGGGCTCAGCGAACCCCGCCTGAGCCTGATCAAGGGGCCGCCTTCCGTTCACCTGCCGTTCACCGCGTGGGGAGAGTCCCGTTAACCGGCGCTCCTAGCGTCACTGTGTGCCCTGCACCGGGCCGTACACAGTCCCCGATCGAACGGATCAACAGTGAAGATCTCCCGCATCGCCCGCATCAGCGCCATCGGCGCGGTCGCCGCTCTCGCCCTCACCGGCTGCGCCGCGAACGAGACCACCTCCCCCGGGGCCTCGGACCAGCCCGCCGGCGGCACCGAGCTCACCGGAAACCTGGTCGGCGGCGGCGCGACCTCGCAGGAGGTCGCCATCGCTGCATGGACCAAGTCGTTCCAGACCGCCAACAGCGGCGTCACGGTGGACTACGACCCGCAGGGCTCCGGCGCCGGACGCGAGTCGTTCGCCGCGGGCGGCTTCGCGTTCGCGGGCTCGGACCGCGCCTTCAAGACCGACGAGCTCTCCTCGATGCAGTTCACCGGCTGCGCGCCCGACTCCCCGATCATCGAGATCCCCGCGTACATCTCGCCGATCGCGGTGATCTTCAACCTGGAAGGCGTGGACTCGCTGAACCTGGATGCCGACACTCTCGCGGGCATCTTCGCAGGAACCATCACCAATTGGAACGACCCGAAGATCGCCGCGAGCAACGAGGGCGTGGAGCTCCCCGACCTCGCCATCAACCCGGTGCACCGCGCCGACAAGTCCGGCACCACCGGCAACTTCACCGACTACCTGTCCGCGGCCGCCGGATCGGTGTGGACCCACGGGTCCGTCGAGGAGTGGCCGATCGGCTCCGGTGAGGCAGCGCAGGGCACCTCGGGCCTGGTCCAGGCGGTCGAGGGCGGGAAGGGCACCATCGGCTACGCCGACGCCTCTCGTGCGGGCGACCTCGGCACCGTGTCTGTCAAGGTGGGCGACGAGTTCGTCGCGTACTCCCCCGAGGCCGCGGCTGCGATCGTCGACCACTCCCCGCTTGAGGAGCGCGAGGGCGAGGGCGACCTGGCCGTCGAGCTCGACCGCACCAGCTCCGAGGCCGGCGTCTACCCGATCGTGCTGGTCAGCTACCTGATCGGGTGCGAGGAGTACGCGGATGCCGCGCAGGCGGCGCTCGTGAAGGGTTTCTTCACCGAGGCGATCAGCGCCGAGGGCCAGAAGGCAGCCGCCGAGGCCGCCGGCTCCGCCCCGATCTCGGACACGATCCGCGCCAAGGCGGAGGCCGCGATCGACCTGATCGTCACGAAGTGACGTCACGGCGGCGGGACGACAGCATCCGCTCGTCGTCCCGCCGCCGGCATCCCGCCCGGCATCCGCACGCCGCCCGACATCCGCTCCGAACCCGACGCCCCGAAGAGCAAGGACACCCGAGATGACCTCCACCGCCACCGCGCCCCGGGTGACGGCGACGCAGCGCGCCGGCGACCGCTGGTTCTCCGCTGCTGCGCTGTCGGCGGGCACGATGATCCTCGTGACCCTCGCCGCGGTGGCGGTCTTCCTCGTGGTCCAGTCGATCCCCGGGATCACCGCGTCCGGTGAGGACGCGTCGATCCTGGACACCGGCTTCTGGGACTACGTCGGCCCGCTGGCCTTCGGCACCGTGTGGGCGGCGGGGATCGCCCTGCTGATCGCCATCCCGCTCTCGGTCGCGGTCGCACTGTTCATCTCGCACTACGCGCCCCGGCGGCTCGCGCAGGGGCTCGGCTACATCGTCGACCTGCTCGCCGCGGTGCCGTCGGTGGTGTTCGGCATCTGGGGCATCGCCGTGCTCGCGCCCGCCGCGCTGCCGATCTACACGTGGATGACCGAGAACCTGGGCTGGATCCCGCTGTTCGACGGCAACCCGTCCGGCCGAAATATCCTCACCGCGGCGATCGTGCTCGCCGTGATGGTGCTGCCGATCATCACGGCCATCTGCCGCGAGGTGTTCCTGCAGACCCCGCCGCTGCATGAAGAGGCGGCCCTCGCGCTGGGCGCCACCCGCTGGGAGATGATCCGCATGGCGGTGCTCCCCTTCGCGCGCGGCGGCATCGTGTCCGCCGCGATGCTGGGACTGGGCAGGGCGCTGGGCGAGACGATGGCCGTGGCGATGGTGCTCTCGGCATCCGGCGGCATCACCTGGCGCCTGCTGACGGCGCAGAATCCCAACACGATCCCCGCGAACATCGCACAGACCTTCCCCGAGGCGTACGGCGTGAACATCAACGTCCTGATCGCCACCGGCCTGATCCTGTTCATCGTCACCTTCGCCGTCAACGCGGTCGCGCGCTGGATCGTGAGCCGTCGCAGCGAATTCTCGGGAGCCAACTGACATGACCATCACCGAGACCACCGACAGCGTCACTGCCGAGCACGCCCCTGTGACGCGACTCGCTTCTTCGCAGCGCATCGCCAGCGGCCGGCTGCCGACCTGGTCGCCATGGGCGCTGCTGGCCGGTTCTCTGGCCGTGTCCGCCGCCGTGTTCGCCGTGCTGGCGCTGGGCGGGCAGGGCTTCAACCCCGTCGGAGCCGCGATCATCGGCGGGCTGCTGTACCTGGTGCTGATCGGCGTGATCTCCACGCTCGTCGAAGGACGCCGCACGGCCACCGACCGCATCGTGACCGCACTGGTCACCGCGGCGTTCGCGATCGCGATGGTTCCGCTCGTGTCGGTGGCGTACACCGCGGTGCACAACGGCGTGGCGGGCCTGAACGCGGAGTTCTTTTCCAGCTCGATGCGCAACGTGGTCGGCGAAGGCGGCGGCGCGCTGCACGCCATCATGGGCACGCTGCTGATCACGCTGGCCGCCGCCGTGATCTCCATCCCGATCGGACTGCTCACCTCGATCTACCTGATCGAGTACGGCCGCGGACGGCTGGCACAGGGGATCACCTTCCTCGTGGACGTGATGACCGGCATCCCCTCGATCGTCGCCGGACTGTTCATCTACGCGCTGTTCGCGCTGCTGATCGGACCCGGCGTACGGATGGGGCTGATGGGCGCCCTGTCGCTGGCCGTGCTGATGATCCCGGTCGTCGTGCGCTCCAGCGAGGAGATGCTGCGCCTGGTGCCGAACGAACTGCGAGAGGCGTCCTACGCGCTGGGAGTGCCCAAGTGGCTCACCATCCTCAAGGTGGTGCTGCCCACCTCGATGGCGGGCATCGTTACCGGCGTGACGCTCGCGATCGCCCGTGTGATCGGCGAGACCGCACCGCTGCTCGTGACCGCCGGATTCACGGCATCCATGAACTACAGCCTCACCGAGGGCCGCACGATGTCGCTGCCGGTCTTCGTCTACACGCAGTACATGAACCAGGGCATCCCGGCCGAGGCGTACGTGAACCGCGCCTGGGCCGCCGCCCTCGTGCTGATCGTCCTCGTCATGATCCTCAACCTCATCGCACGCCTGGTCGCGAGGTACTTCGCGCCGGCGAAGAGCCGCTGAGCCCCAACCCGAAAGAGCACCGTGTCCAAGAGCATCGATGTCACCGACCTCAACGTCTACTACGGCGACTTCCTCGCCGTCGAGGGCGTCTCCCTCGAGATCCGGCCCCGCAGCGTCACCGCCTTCATCGGCCCGTCCGGCTGCGGCAAGTCGACGTTCCTGCGCACGCTGAACCGCATGCACGAGGTGATTCCCGGCGCCCGCGTCGAGGGCGAGGTGCTGCTGGATGGCGAGAACCTGTATGCCACGGGCGTCGACCCGGTGCTGGTGCGACGCCAGGTGGGCATGGTGTTCCAGCGCCCCAACCCGTTCCCGACCATGTCGATCAGGGAGAACGTGCTGGCCGGGGTGAGGCTGAACAACAAGCGCATGTCCCGTTCAGACGAGGATGCACTGGTGGAGAGCTCGCTGACCGGAGCCAACCTGTGGAACGAGGTCAAGGACCGGCTCGACAAGCCCGGCTCAGGCCTGTCCGGCGGGCAGCAGCAGCGACTGTGCATCGCCCGCGCGATCGCGGTGTCGCCCGACGTGCTGCTGATGGACGAGCCATGCTCGGCGCTTGACCCGATCTCGACCTTCGCGATCGAGGAGCTCATCCAGGAGCTGAAGGACGAGTACACGATCGTGATCGTCACGCACAACATGCAGCAGGCGTCGCGCATCTCGGATCGGACCGCGTTCTTCAACATCGCCGGCACCGGCAAGCCCGGCAGGCTGATCGAGTTCGATGACACCGCCACGATCTTCACCACCCCCGCGGTGCAGGCCACCGAGGACTACGTCTCCGGCCGCTTCGGCTGACCTGGCCGGCCCGCGCGCCGCGCGCGGGCCGCGCGCCGTGCGCGGGTCGGCGCGGGAAGAGCGTTCAGCGTGGGGTCAGCAGGAACGCGTTCAGCTGGGCGGTGAGGTCGGGGTCGGATGCCAGCGGCGCCCCGTCCACGGCGGTGATCGCCACGGCGAGCCGGATGCTGGAGACCAGCCAGGCAGCGTCGGCGGTCGCCAGGTCGGTGGTCGACAGCGTGGCGTAGCCGGTGCGCAGCCCCCGAGACTCCAGATGCTCGAAGACGCTGAGCTGGGTGGTGCCGTGCAGGATGCCGCCCGAAGGCGCCGGCGTGAGGAAGTCATCGCCGCGGCGGATGATCAGGGATGCCGTCGGCGCCTCGAGCACGTACCCGTCGCGCGTGATGAACACGGCATCATCCGCGCCGCGCCTGCGCGCCTCGCGCAGAGCCGCCATGTTCACGGCGTACGACAGGGTCTTCGCCCCCAGCAGCAGCCAGGGCGCGCGCTCCCCCGCCCCCAGATCGTAGCCGCGATCGAGCGTGACCACTCGCACGCCGTCGCGCCGCACCTCGGAGAAGTCCGCCGCAGGGGAAGCGGTCGCCCATGCGGTCGGCGCGGGTCCGTGCTCCACGCCGCGCGACAGGATCAGCTTGACCACGGCCTCGCCATGCGGGATCCGTGCGGCTGCGACCGAGACCGCCTGCCGCCACTGCTCCAGGTTCGGCGCAGGCAGATCGCACAGCTGCGCCGAATGGGCGAGCCGCTGCACGTGCGCCTCCACCTCGTTGGCGTGAGAGTCGATCACGCCGATCGACTCGAACACGCCGTCGCCGCGCTGGGTGCTGAACTCCCCGACGCTCAGCGCCGGGGCACTGACGTCCACCTCTGTGAAGGTGCCGGAGTAGTCGTCACGGCTGTCCGCGACGTCGGCCGGGTCGATCATCAGGGCGAATCGCTGAGCCATCTCCACAGCTTAGAACGGCTGGGAATACCTCGAACCCGAACGCGTTACACTGTATCGGCCGGGCCGCATAACCCCGGGCTCCAACTTCTGCCGCTTCGAGCGGCCTTCCGCCGAGAGGCGTTCTTGCGGCCCGGTCTTATCCTCTCCGGACCGATTTCGAGTCGGTTCCAGCTCGGGGTCGCTCAGACCAGCATGCCGCGGCGCCAGGCGCCGGCCGAGGCGGACAGGTCATCGGCATAGCCGCTCAGGCGCAGTGCCCGACGGGTGAGGTCACCCGCGCGGTCGGGTTCGGTGCGTTCGTAGTCGTCGGCGATGTGCGTCGCCCCGGATGCCTGCACCCGGCAGTACGCGGCAGCGCGCTCGAGCGCCACGGCGAAGTCGCCCTGGAACACTCCGCGCAGGATCGTGTCGACCAGGTCGGTCAGCTCCTCGGGGCTCGCGGGCGTGGGAGCGCCGGCGATCACAGCATCCGCCGACCTCAGCTCGACCCGGCCGCGGTCGTACAGCAGCGCGGTGGTCGCGGAATCGCTGCGGATCGCGATCTGCAGCAGGTACAGCCGCCACAGCGCACCGGGCAGCGAGCGGGCCGGTGCCTGCGACCACAGCTCGGCGATGTCGTCCATGCCGTGCTCGGCGGTGAAGGCGATCAGCCGTTCGGTCGTCTCTCCGGTGGCATCCGTGCGGGCCCGCTCGAGCAGAGCGGATGCCGTGGCGTGCGCGGCGCGCGATCTCTCGGCCGGGTCGACGGCCCCGACGAGGTTGTCGAAGGCTGCCGTCGGACGGCGGACGGGGCGGTGGAACTGATCTGGCACGGGGTCCAGGGTACGCCGGGTTCAGGCGGTGGGGATGACCACGATGGGGTCGCTGGTCGGCGTCCCGGTGGGCGATCCGCCGCTCTGCTCGACCGTCACGGCGATCGTGTCGCCCGCGTGCATGGGGCCGTCCAGCAGTGCCGTCGCGCTTCCGTCGTCGGTGTCGAAGACTCCCGCCGAGATCGGCTGCCCGTCCCGCAGGAACCACAGCTCGTAGGTGCGCCCGGCATCCGGTCGCTGCAGTCCGGATGCGACGAGCACGGCCTCGCCGAGCGTGCCGGACCAGTGCGCGGTCGCCGTGGCGCCCGATTCCAGCTGCACCGTCGCCTGCTCGGCATCCGGAGCGGAGCGGATCTCGTCCAGCGCGACGACGGATGCCGGGCGCTGCAGCTGCGAGACAAGCACCGCCGAGGCGATGCCGCCCCCGACCAGGAGCACCAGACAGGCAGCGAGCACGAACAGCGCGCGCGAGCCGCGTCGCGGACGCTCCGGGGTGGAGCGTGCCGCACCCTCGGCCGACTCACCTGCAACCGGGGTCCGGTCCGCCGCATCCGGGGTCCGGTCCGCCGCATCCGGGGTCCGGTCCGCCGCATCCGGGGTCCGGTCCGCCGCTTCAGGGGTCTTCTCGGCGACGACACCCTGCGGGGTCTGCGCGATGCTGTCCAGCAGCGACGACCGCAGTCGCGCCGGCGGCTGCACGGGCTCGACCGCAGCTGCCAGGCCGGCGGCCGTCTGGCGAGCGTCGTCGAGATGCGAGCGCCATTCCGGGTGCGCGTCCGCGGCGAGCGCGAACCGCCGCTCGTCCTCGGCCGACAGCGCGTGCAGCGCGTGCCCGGCGGCGAGCTCCTCGAATTCCTGCTCGTTCATGCTGACACCCCCAGTTCGCTGCGCAGTCTCTTCAGCGCGTCCCTCATCCTCGTCTTCACCGTGCCCAGCGGCGCACCCGTGAGCACGGCGATCTCGCTCTGGCTGTACCCGCCGTAGTAGGCGAGCACCAGTGCCTCCTGCTGGGTCTCGGGCAGGCCCGCCAGTGCGGTCACGACCCGATCCCCCTCCATCCGCGCCTCGACCGACTCGGCGACCACGTCGCGTGCGGCGGCCAGATCCCGCACCCCGACGCGCACATCCCGATCAGCGCTGGACTGCGACGAGCGCACCCTGTCGACGGCCCGACGGTGTGCGATCGTCAGCACCCACGACCTTCCTCGCCCTCTGTTCGGAGCGAACCGCGCTGCGGATTGCCAGATCTCCAGGAAGACCTCTTGCAGCACCTCTTCGCTCTGCGCGCGGTTGACCACCACACGCAGGATGAGTGCGAACACTCGAGGGGAGAGCCTGTCGTACAGTTCAGCGAATGCGCGCTCGTCGCCCTCGGCGACGCGAACGAGCAGGTCGGCGGCGTCATCCGACGCCGATCCGTCCTCGGGCAGTTCCACGCCGTCGACGACCATCTCCACAAGCATGCCGCATCCCCTCCCCTCGCGCTCGACGCCACGGTCATCCGAAGGTGAACGAGTAGACCTGCACCCCTTCGGGAACCTTCACGCTGAGCGCTCCCGATCCCGCCCCGCCGTCGCGCACTCGGTACGAGCGCGGTGTTCCGTCCACGCGCACGCTGTGCGCCTCGCCGTCGCCGTCGCGCACCTCGATCACACCGGATCCCGCCAGAACCATCCGCACCTCGGCGGCGCGGTAATCGAGTCGGATGCTTGCGTCGCCCGCCGCGGGCTCGGCGTACTGCGTCTCGACCCGCCAACGGCCGTCCAGCGCGAAGGTGTCCGGCTTCTGCTGAGCGGGGAATTCGAAGGATGAGGTGCCGGCGCGGTAGGGCCCCGGACCGCCGTAGTTGACGTCCTTGGCGGAGCCGAGAAACGTCTCTGGCGTGGTGGATCCCGCCTGCGGCGTGGTGTCTGCGACCTCGGTGGCATCCGGCAGCACCACCTGCGGGTCGGCAGCGGTGAGCAGCTGGCGGATCAGCTTCTCGGTCACGGCGTAGTCGCCCTCACCGAAGGTGATCTGCCGCACCGTCCCCGTGGCGTCGATCAGGTAGTGAGCGGGCCAGTAGCGGTTGCGGTACGCGGTCCAGGTCGAGAGATTGTTGTCCAGGGCCACGGGGTAGTCGATGCCGAAGTCGCGGGCGCCGGCGCGCACGTTGTCGGCGTTCTTCTCAAACGCGTACTCGGGCGAGTGGATGCCGATCACCTGCAGCCCCGCGTCGCGGTAGGCCTTGTCCCAGGCGACCACATGCGGGATCGATCGCTGGCAGTTGATGCAGGAGTACGCCCAGAAGTCCACGAGCACGACCCGACCGCGCAGGTCCTCCAGGTCGACCGCCTCGCCGTCAGGCGTGTTCAGCCAGTCCGAGATCCCGCGGATCGCGGGCGCGGTGCCGCAGTCCTCCAGCTCGGCCGACCCGTTGGTGCAGTTGCTCAGCTCACGGTTCTCGTCGGTGACCAGCCCACCCAGATCCAGTGCGTCTGCCTGCTTCTCGGCGAGGTCGTTCTGCAGGCCGGCCGTGTAGTCGGGCAGCAGGCGCTGAAGCTGCTGGGGCAGGCCGGCGGCAAGGCCCGCGGCGAGCGCGATCATCGCGACGCCGGCGGCGATCCGCAGGCCTCGTTCGCGTGAGCGGAAGGCGCGGATGCGCTCGACCAGCCCGCGACCGGCGAGTGCGAACACCAGCAGCGGTACGGCCACGCCGACCGCGAACGATACGGTCAGCAGCACGGTGTCGCCGCCGATCCGCCCTGTGCTGCCCGCGACGATGATCGCCGCCAGCACAGGACCGGCGCAGGGCACGAAGACGGCGCCGAGGGCGAGTCCCACGCCGAACCCCGAACCGCGGTTGCTGACCTCGTGGCGCGGAAGCAGCTGGAAGGGCTTCTCGAGCAGCTGCTCCAGGCGCGGCACGAGCAGCGCGACTCCCACGATCATCAGCACCGCGATGCCGACCCAGCGAATGATGTCCTGCGGCAGATTCAGCAGACCGAGCGCCAGGGAGCCGAGCAGTGTCACGGCGCTGAAGCTCAGCATCAGGCCTGCGATCACCAGATAGGGCCGCCAGCGGGACGCGGGAGCGACCTGCCCCTCGAAGCGAGCCGACTGCGCCCCGCCGGTGAGGAAGATGACCGGGAGCACCGGCAGGATGCACGGGGAGATTCCCGTGATGAGACCGCCGAGCAGTCCGATGAGGATGAGGTCCATGCTGCGCCTTTCGTCGGTCACTGTTCTCGTCGGTCATTGTTCGGTCGCAGAGCCCGGATCGGATTGATTCCGATCCGATCCGATCCGATCGCGGCAGGCCTCCGAACAACCCTCGACGCCGCGGAAGGTCCGCGGCCTCGAACCCCGGAGGTTGAAATGCTCAGCACCAAGAAGAAGATCAGCGCAGTGCTCTCGCTCGGCTTCGCCGGCGTTCTGGTCCTGTCGGGCTGTTCGATGGGCGGCGCGGAGGCGCCGGAGTCGAGCGCGCCGCAGGCACCCGAGACGTCGGAGTCGACCGAGTCCACGCCGCAGGCCATGGATCCGGCGGCGAACCTGGTCGGTCCGGGCTGCGATGCCTACGCGGAGCAGGTACCGGACGGAGACGGGTCGATCCAGGGGATGTCGCAGGATCCTGTCGCGGTCGCCGCGTCGAACAACCCGCTCCTGACCACGCTCGTCGCAGCGGTCAGCGGCGAGCTGAACCCGGATGTGAACCTGGTCGACACGCTCAACGGCAGCGAGTTCACCGTCTTCGCCCCGGTGGACGAGGCGTTCGGAAAGATCGATCCCGCGACGATCGACATGCTCAAGACAGACGCCGACACGCTCACCTCGATCCTGACGTACCACGTGGTGCCCGGTCAGATCGAGCCGTCCGACATCGCCGGCATGCACAAGACCGTGCAGGGCGCTGAGGTCGACGTCACCGACTCGGGCGACTCCTGGAAGGTCAATGACGCCAACATCATCTGCGGCGGGGTCCAGACGGCCAACGCCACCGTCTACCTCATCGACTCGGTGCTGATGCCGCCGGCCGAGTGAGGTCAGGGCGCCGACCCGGATCGGCGCCCGCAGCCGCTCCGCGCGACGGGGAGCGCGCGAGCGGCCACGTGCCCGCCGACCGACGTCGGCGGGCACGTTCGCGTCGCCGTGGACGGTGGTGTCCGAGCCCCGCGCTACGGTGTTGACATTGCACTCGGGCGGTGGTGCATCGCACTGGCGAGAGGACTCGGCATGGAATCCGAAGAAGTGCCCCCGGGGAATTC
Organism: Microbacterium sp. ARD32; assembly: GCF_031844385.1. NCBI lineage: Bacteria > Bacillati > Actinomycetota > Actinomycetes > Micrococcales > Microbacteriaceae > Microbacterium > Microbacterium sp. ARD32. The sequence continues at coordinate 219,798 of NZ_JAUZVD010000003.1, read as the reverse complement.
CGACATCCCGACCCACCGGTTAAAAGCCGGTTGCTCTGCCTCTGAGCTACGGGGGCGGATGCCGGACCGCAAGAGGTGCGGCACCTGCCAGAAGTCTAAACCACGGTCCGAATTCAACCGGAAGTCGTCCCGTGCCGACGGCCTTCAAGAAGTCTGCCGAGAATGCAACCGCGAAGCATCCCGCCGCTACTACGCGCGCAATCGCGCGCATCACATTGCGGTCATCCGCAAGCGCAACGACGCGCAGCGGGCGACGAATCGCGCGATCATCCGCGGTCATCTGCTCACCCATCCCTGCGTCGACTGCGGGATCCGAGACATAAGGGTGCTGGACTTCGACCACCGCCCGGGCACGGACAAGCGCGATGGCGTGATGCAGCTGGTCAACGACGGCTACGGCATCGCCGTCATTTCAGCCGAGATCGAGAAGTGCGACGTGCGGTGTCGCAACTGCCACGCGATCGCGACATACGAGCGGATGCCGCGAACTTGGCGTACAGAGTGATGCGGGCGCAAGAGAGTCCCGGCGCGCACAACCGGGTGTGGGAGGATGCCAGGGCGTCCGGATGCCGGAACCGCGGGCGCACGCCGGATGCCGCTGGAGGAGCCATGACCGCACTGCAGGACGCCCTCGCCGCCATCGACGAGTGGCCGGTGGAGAACGCCGCGGCCGCCGTCGTCTCCGTGGACGGCACGGTGCTGGCATCCCACGGCGACACCGACCGCCGGTACCGGCTGGCCTCCGTGACCAAGCCGCTCACCGCGTACGCGACGCTGATCGCCGTCGAGGAGGGCGTGTTCTCACTCGACACCCCGGCGGGCCCTGCCGGATCCACCGTGCGCCACCTGCTCGCGCATGCCTCGGGCCTGGACATGAGCGCGGACATCGTGCGCGCCGCTCCCGGCACGAAGCGGATCTACTCCAACCGCGGGTTCGAGGTGCTCGCGGACGCCGTGACCGAGCATTCCGGTATCCCGTTCGCCGACTACCTCGACGAGGCGGTCCTGCAGCCGCTGGGCATGGCATCCTCGCGCCTGGAGGGCTCGGCCGCAGCCGCGGCCGTCTCCACCGTCTCCGACCTCGCGCGCTTCGCTGCCGAGCTGCTGCGTCCGACGCTGCTGGCCGCCGCCACTCTCGCCGACGCGACCTCCGTCGCTTTCCCGAGCCTGTACGGGGTGCTCCCCGGGTACGGCATCCAGCGTCCCAACGACTGGGGCCTGGGCTTCGAGCTGCGCGACCACAAGGATCCGCACTGGACGTCTGCGGCGAACTCCCCCGCCACCTTCGGGCACTTCGGGCAGAGCGGCACGTTCCTGTGGGTCGATCCGCAGGCGGGTGCCGCGTGCATCGCGCTCTCCGACCGCGACTTCGGTCCGTGGGCGATCCAGGCGTGGCCGCCGCTGTCGGATGCCGTGCTCGCCGCGCTGCGGTGAGCAGTCACGCCATCGCTCAGGCCGCGCGCGCCCGATGGCGGCGGACCGCATCGCGGTTGGCGCAGCGCACGGAGCAGTAGCGCTGTCGACCGTTGCGGGTGACATCGGCGTACACGTTCTCGCAGGGCGACGCGGCGCATCTCCCGAGCCGGTGCATGCCCCCGCTCCGTCAGGTGCAGCGCCGTGCCGACGCTGATCACCGCCTCGAGCACCTCGGGCAGTGAACGCCCAGGGTCGCGATAATGCAGGTGCCAGCCCTCGCCGTCATGATCGGTGAGCTGCGGGTAGGCTGCGGCACCCGACATCTGCACGCTCAGCGCGAGCGCTCTCGCAGCGTCGTCGCCGGCATCCACCACCTGCAGCCAGGCGTCCACCACGGCTCTGGTGCGCGCGTGATCGTCGGGCGCCGCATCGAAGGCCATCGTCATCCCGAAATCGCGCGTGCGCCGCTCGATGCCGTCGCGATCGGAAGGCCAGTCGTTGGCCAGCGATGCCGCCAGCAGCACCGCGTACTCGCCGTAAGGGTTGAGATGCATAAGGCCATTACATCATCGTGGAGGCATGACCGCACCGGACACCCTCCCCCTCCGCATCCCGCTGCCCATCCGGATGCATGAGCACGCCTGGCTGACGGAATCCGCACACGCGACGTCGGAGGGGGAGATCGTCTATGTGCGCTGCGTCGGCTGCGCCGCCAGACGCGTGGATCTGCGGATGCATGAGGCCCTCCCACCCGTGCCGCAGAGTCACGTCGCCACCGCCGCGTCGTGACGCGACCGGCTCCTCCACTCAGCGGACGGAGGTCTAGCACGCCATCCGTCGCATGGCCATCCCCTGCCGGGATGCCGCCGGCGAGCGCATCCTGTCGTGATCCCCTCCACGGAAAGGACTTCACGATGAGCAGCATCTCTCAGGCCCGGGTGGCCTTCCTGGCGACGAACGGCTACGAGGACAGCGAACTGACCAGCCCCTGGGACGCGGTGACCGGCGCCGGCGCGACGGCGACCATGATCTCGCCGGAGAGTGACGGGATCACCGGCAAGAACGGCCACGTGCAGAACGTGGACCTTCTCGCCGCCGACGCGTCGGCCGATGACTTCGACGCCCTGGTCCTCCCCGGCGGAGTGGTGAACGCCGACCATCTGCGGCTGGATCGCGCGTCGATCGACTTCGCGCGCGCGTTCTTCGAGCAGCACAAGCCGGTGGGCGTGATCTGCCACGGCTCCTGGATCCTGATCGAAGCGGGCGTCGTCGACGGCCGCACCATGACCAGTTATCCGAGCCTGGCCACGGACCTGCGCAACGCCGGTGCCGCCTGGGTCGACGAGGAGGTCGTCGTCGACGCGGGACTCGTCTCCAGCCGCACGCCCGACGACCTGCCCGCCTTCTGCGCGAAGGTGATCGAGGAGATCGACGAGGGCCGGCATCGCCAGCAGCACGCCTGACTCCTCGCCCACGTCTCAGGTCGCGGCCGAACCGGTCGGCGCCGTGAGCTGGACCAGGCGGCGCAGCGTGAGCAGATTGCGGGCGGTTCCGGCCACGCCAAGAGCGCGGTCGAGCACGGGACGGGTGAGCTTGGTGGCCCCCGCCCCCGAACGCCCGTAGTCGATCCACAGGTCGTGCCCGTCCAGGGCGATCCGCTCACCGGGCAGCAGCCGGGGCGTGAGCGCCTGCACCGCACCGTCGATCGGCGTCGACTCCAGGAACATGATGTGCAGCATCTTCTCCTCGGCGGCGTCCCCGAACGGGTGGTCGGTCAGCGCGGCGGCCAGCTGCTCGTGGGTGCGCGCGATCACCGGGGTGTCCACGTCGAAGGCCTCGCGGATCAGCATCCGCACCTCGGCGCAGGCCGCATCGAGCGCGCCCGGCACGTCGGCGATGACGTTGCCGCTGGCGATGTAGGTCGACACGCCGCTCAGCCGCGTCCGCTCGCCCAGCAGGGCCCGCAGCTCTGCCATCGGAACGCGGTTGCGCCCGGAGACGTTCACGGCGCGCAGCAGCAGCGCGCAGCGGACGCTCACCGGGCACCGCCGTCAGCGGGATCGTGCTGCACGCCGACGACGAGAAGTGCTCTGCTCATGCCTTGAGCGTACGGCCCTCCGCCTTCGCGCGCTTTTGACTTGCCGAGGGCGGTTGCTACGTTGGAGAGGCGAGCCGGATGCGCTCGCTAGGGCGCCGCCGCGCGGCGACCGCGCATCGACCGGGTCTCAGATCCGCTGCCGAAGCGCCCTGACCGCGCGCGCAGCGGCCGCCCGGAATCCGCATCACCTCATGCGGCGGACGCCCGCCGCATCCGCGCGCCATCCGTCCCGCATCGGACGTGCGCCATCTCGAAAGGAACCGTATGCCGGCCGGCACCGCCCCGACCACCTTCTTCGCATCTGCTCACCCCCGCACCTCCGGGCCCCTGAAGGCGACGCTGCCCACCCGTTAGCTGCTCTCCCTCCCCCGTCCACTGGCACCGCAGCCGGTGCCGACGAGAAGAGAGAGAAATGGAAAACCTTCAGACCCTCGCAGGACCGGTCGTGGTCCTGCTCATGCTGCTGTTCTTCGGCGGCAGCCTGTACATGTCGCTGCGCATCAGCAAGCGCACCGAGAACGCCGACGGCTATATGACCGCAGGCGGACGCATCGGATTCGGCATCTCCGCCGCATCCATGACCGCCACCTGGATCTGGGCCGCCTCGATGTACGCCTCGGCCACCTCCGGCTACACCTACGGGATCTCCGGCCCCATCCACTACGGACTGTGGGGCGCGCTGATGATCCTGCTCATCTACCCGTTCGGGCGGCGCATCCGCCAGGTCGCACCGCGTGCGCACACCATCGCCGAGGTGATGTTCGCCCGTCACGGCCGATCCAGCCAGCTCATGCTCGCCGGCTCGAACGTGCTCGGCAGCCTGATCAGCCTCACCTCGAACCTGATCGCCGGCGGCGCGCTCATCTCGATGCTCTCCCCGTTCACGTTCACGCAGGGCATTCTCGCCATCGGCGCGGGTGTGCTGCTGTACACGCTGTGGTCGGGCTTCCGGGCCTCGGTGCTCACCGACTTCGCGCAGGTGTGCGCGATGCTGGGCGCCGTCATCGTGATCATCCCCGTGGTGTTCTTCGCCGCAGGCGGCCCGTCGCTCTTCGAGACCGGAGCATCCAACCTCACCCCGCAGCAGGCGGACTTCTTCTCGTCCGACGCGTTCTTCAACCAGGGCGCGCCGTACATCGCCGCGGTGCTGGCCTACGCGATCGGCAACCAGACGATCGCGCAGCGGCTCTTCGCCGTGCGCGAGGACCTGATCAAGAAGACCTTCGTGACGGCGACCTTCGGGTACGGCGCCACGATCATCGGGATCGGGATGCTGGGCGTCATCGCCCTGTACGCCGGGATCACGCCCGTCGGCGGAGATGTGAACAACCTCATCCCGCAGATGGCGGCGACCTATCTGTCGCCGGTGCTGCTGTGCGTGTTCTTCGTGATGATCATCGGGTCGCTCTCCTCCACCGCGGATGCCGATCTGACCGCGCTCTCATCGATCGTGATGGCCGACATCTACGGGCAGAACATCGCCGGCAGGAAGAGGGCGAACCCGCGCACCATGGTGCTGGTGGGGCGCATCACGATGATCGTGGCGATGGTGGCCGGGCTGTACTTCGCCGGGTCCCAGCTGAACATCCTCGACCTGCTCGTGTTCGTCGGCGCCCTGTGGGGTGCGCTGGTGTTCCCGGTGATCGCGAGCTTCTACTGGAAGCGCGTCACCAACCTCGCCTTCTCGGTGTCCGTCGTCGTGGCGCTGGCGGTGTTCCTGCCGGTGCGCTTCGAGTGGGTGCCGCTGGAGGGCGCGATCGGCATCGTCAGCGATGTGCTGTCGACGATCGGCATCGGCGTGGTGCTCGGGCTGATGGCCTTCGGGTTCTTCGGCAAGCGCGTCGCGCTGATCGTGGGAACGCTGTCCGTGCTCGCCTCGGCGCCGTTCGCGATCGGCTTCCTGCACACCTATCCGGTGCTGTCGGGGTCGCTCGTCGCGTACGCCGTCTCGACCATCGTCTGCGTCGCGCTCACCCTGCCCAGCAAGGAGGAGTTCGACTTCGACCTGATCAGGAAGCGCACCGGCGACTTCGACGAGGACGTGGATGCGGAACTGGATGCCGTGCTGGATGCCGCGCTGAGCGCCGACGCGGATTCCGCGCTGGAGCCGGCGCGCGCCGACGGCGCAGAGCCCTCGAACAGCTGAACCGCAAGGAGGACAACATGGAACTGTCGACCATCGCCCTGACCGCATACCTGCTGGTGTGGCCCGTGATCGTGCTGGGCACCCTCGCCGTGATCGTGCGCGCCTTCGTGAAGGAGGCTCGCGCCGCCAAGGCCGAGGGCCGTAGCATCATCTGACCGCGTGCTGAACGGCGAAGGCCCCGGGATCGTCGATCCCGGGGCCTGTACGAGCCACCTGTCAGGATTGAACTGACGGCCTTCCCATTACGAGTGGGATGCTCTACCACTGAGCTAAGGTGGCGTGCGCAGCGGACTGCGGCACAAGCAATGATCTTACTACGACGATCCGACGACCGCGAACTGAGGGGGACTCAGCCGCAGCGCAGCCCGTCCTTCGGCGCCTTGCCCTCGATCAGGAATTTCTCCACCGCGTCGTCGACGCAGGCGTTCCCTTTGTTGTAGCCCGTGTGGCCCTCGCCGACCCGAGTGACGAGCACGCCGTTCTGCAGCTGGTCGGCGAGCGATTCGGCCCAGGCGTAGGGCGTCGCCGGGTCGTTGGTGGTGCCGACCACCACGATCGGGCCGGAGCCCGCGGCGATGATCTTCTCGCGCACGCCGGTGGGCGGATGCGGCCAGGCTTCGCACGGATCTGGCGCCTGCCAGTACGGTGCGAAGGTGGGCGCCTTCTCCTGCAGCTGAGCGATCGCGGCATCCTCGGCGGCCTTGTCGTCCTCCACCGGATAGTCCATGCAGTTGTAGGCGCGGAAGGCCTCTGCGGTGTTGTCCAGGTACTCGCCGTCCGTGCCGCGGGAGTTGTACTGGTCGGCGAGCGCCATCATCACCGAAGGGTCGCCCTGCAGTGCGGCCGTGAGGCCCTTGGTGAGGTACGGCCAGCTCTGCGGGTTGTACATCGCCGTGATCACGCCGGTGATCATGGTGTCGACGGTCAGCATCCGTCCGTCGCCGTTCCGCAGCGGCGAGCGGGTGATGCCTGCCAGCAGCGCCTGCACGTCCTGAAGCGCCTCGTCGATCGTGCCACTGAACGGACAGTCCCGATCGTTCAGGCATCCCACCAGGTACGCGCGCAGCGCCGATTCGAACCCCTCGGCCTGGATCGTGCCCACCTCCAGCCCCGGCACCGACGGGTCGAGGGCGCCGTCCAGCACCAGACGCTGCGCCCGCTCCGGGTACAGCTTGGCGTAGGTCGCACCGAGGAACGTGCCGTAGGAGTACCCCAGATAGTTCAGCGTCTCGTCGCCCAGCAGCCCGCGGATCAGATCCATGTCGTGGGCGGAGTTCACGGTGGTGATGAACGGCAGCAGCCCGTCGCTGCCCGCCTCGCAGGCCTCGGCGAACGTCTTGTCGCGCGCGGTCATCCTGGCATCCCACTCCGGAGTGTTGCGCGGACCGGGCACGACGCCGTAGACGTAATCGTCCATCTGCTCCGCATCCAGGCACGAGACAGCGCTGGAGCGGCCGACGCCGCGCGGGTCGAAGCCGATCACGTCGAAGTCCTTGATCAGGTCGTCGCCGACCGCGTAGGCGAGACTGTCGGCGACGAAGTCGTAGCCGCTCGCGCCCGGACCGCCCGGGTTGACCAGCAGCGAGCCCTGCGACTCACCGGTGGCACGGTGCCGCACGACCGCGAGCGAGAGGTCGCCCTGAGCGGGGTCGTCCCAGTCCCGCGGTGCGGTGACCTCGGTGCAGTCGAAGCCCGCTCCGCACGACGACCAGTCGAGCTCCTGCGTGTAGTACGACATCAGCTCGGCGGGCACACCGCTGGTGTCGGGGGTGCGCTCCGGCGCGGGCGAGGCCGCGGGGATCTGCGCGTACAGGCAGCCGGAGAGGATGACGGATGCCAGTGCCGTGCCCGCCACGGCTGTCAGGATGCGGCGCGCTGCGCGCCGTGCACGATGGGTCACGGGGTCCTTCCGCTGGAGATGGTCACCAGGAGGCTCTCGACGGCCAGCAGCGGCGAGACGTTGCGCTCGAGCGACTCGCGGGTCGCCGCGATCGCGTCGAGGGTGACCAGGGAACGCTCGACCGGCCAGTCGGCAGCGAGCGCGGCCAGCTCGGAGCGCAGCTCGCGGTTGATCAGCTCGTCGGCACGATCGAACTGCAGCATGACCACGTCACGGTACATCGACTGCAGATCCGTGAGCACCCGATCGATGCCGTCGCGCAGGCTGCGCGTGGCGCGCTTGCGCTGATCGTCTTCGAGCGCCGACAGCTGCGGTCGCAGCGCGGGCGGCACGGCCTGCCCCTCGGCGATCCCGACGGTGCGCAGCAGGGATGCCCGTTCGGCGGCATCCCGCTCGGCGGTCAGCGCCTTGGCGTCGTCGGTCGCCGCCTGGATGATGCGCCCCGCGACCTCGACCGCGGTGCCGACTCCGCGCACGCCCAGCACGGCACGGAGGGTCTCGTCCCGGCGGCGGCGCGCATCGTCGTCCGTCGCCAGGCGCTGGGCCATCCCGATGTGCCGCTGCGCATGCCTGGCGGCCTGCTCGGCCGTCTGCTCGTCAGCGCCGGTGCGCAGGGTGATCAGCCGCGCGACGTCGTCGACCTCGGGCTCGCGCAGGCGCAGCGCGCGCACCCGGGAGCGGATGGTCGGCAGCAGGTCGGCCTCGCTGGGCGCGCACAGCACCCAGACGGTCTGCTCGGGCGGCTCCTCGAGCGCCTTCAGCAGCACATTGGAGGTGCGCTCCACCATGCGATCGGCGTCCTCCACCACGATCACGCGGTACCGGCCCGCAGAAGGCGAGAAGTAGGAGCGGGCGACGAGGTCGCGGGCCTCTCTGATGGTGATGAGCACCTTGTCGGTGCGCAGTGCGGTCACGTCGGGATGCGTGCCGGCCAGCACCTGCCGCATCGTGTTCTCGTCGGCCGGGTCGTCGGCGATCAGCGCCGCCGCGAACGCGTAAGCGAGCGTCGACCGGCCCGAGCCGGGCGGCCCGGTGATCAGCCATGCGTGCGACAGTGCGGACGGATCGGAGGCGGCCTGCTGCAGGGTCTGGACCGCAGCATCCTGACCCCACACCTCGCTCCACGGGAACGGAGCGAGAGCGGCCTGCGTCATGGAGTCCAGCCTAACCGCGGCATCCGACCTCGCCGCATCCGCCCCGTCCACGCTGCGCCGAAACCCCTCATCAGCGCCGAGACCCCTCGTGAATCACGCGAAGCAGGAGGGGTTTCGGCGGTCAGGAGGGGTCTCGGCGGACGGAGAGATCGGCCGGCCCTCACAGCAGCACGGACAGCCGCGCGCGGATGAGCGTGGCGATGTCCTCGGCGTCTCCGGTGGCATCCACGACGAGGAAGCGCTCGGGCTCGGCCTCTGCCAGCCGCAGGTATCCCTCCCGCACGCGGGTGTGGAACTCCTCCTGCTCGGCCTCCAGCCGGTCGAACGGCTTGTCCTCGGCATCCAGCCGCCGGCGCGCCTGGGACGGATCCAGGTCCAGGAGCACGGTCAGATCGGGCAGCTCCCCCTCGGTCGCCCACAGCGACAGGCTGCGCACCTCGTCGGCATCCAGCACCCGCCCTGCGCCCTGGTAGGCGACCGACGAGTCGAGGTAGCGGTCCTGGATGACGACGTCGCCGCGCTGCAGTGCGGGGCGCACGACTGTCGCCACGTGATGCGCGCGATCGGCGGCGTACAGCAGCGCCTCGGCGCGGGGCGCGATGTCGCCGCGGTGGTGCAGCACGATGTCGCGGATCAGCACGCCCACCTCGGAGCCACCCGGCTCGCGCGTGTGCAGCACGGCGCGACCGCGGGCCTCCAGCCATCCGGCCAGCAGCGCCGCCTGCGTCGTCTTGCCCGAGCCGTCGCCGCCCTCGAGCGTGACCCAGAGCCCTTGCCGCTCCGAGGTCACGAGCCCGACTTCGCCTTTGCGGCGTTGGCGGCGCGGGTGGCGGCCGCCTTCTTCGCCGCGGCGGAGCGTGCGGCCGCCTTCTCGGCATCCGTCTTCGTCGCCGTCTTCTTGGCCGGCGCCTTCTTGGCCGGGGCCTTCTTGGCCGGGGCCTTCACTTCGTCTCGCTCCGCTCGCTCAGTACGGCGCTTCGCAGGCGCCTTCTTCGCGCCGCGCTTGGGCGCGGGGCCCTTGGCGCGCTTGTCGGCGAGCATCTGCACCGCGACCTCGAAGGTGATGTCGTCGGGGGTCTGACCGCGCGGGATGGTGACGTTGGTCTCGCCGTCGGTGACGTAGGCACCGAAGCGTCCGTCGCGGATGCGGATCGGCTTGCCGCTGACCGGATCGGCCTCGAACTCCTTCAGTGCGCTGCTGACCCGGCCGGCGCCGTACTTCGGGCGGGCGTAGATCTCCAGCGCCTGCTCGAGGGTGACATCGAAGATCTGCGCCTCGTTCTCCAGCGACCGGGAGTCGGTGCCCTTCTTCAGGTACGGCCCGAACCGGCCGTTCTGGGCGGTGATCTCGACGCCCGACTCGGGGTCGGCGCCCACCACGCGGGGCAGGCTGAGCAGCCGCAGCGCGGTGTCGAGGTCGATGGTGTCCACCGACATGGAGCGGAACAGCGATGCCGTGCGCGGCTTGGGTGCGGCTTCCTTCTTCTTCGCGCCCTTCTTGGGCGCGGCCACGACCTCGCCGGTCGCCTCGTCGACGGCGTCCTCGTCGGAGACCGGGTCGTTCTCCTGCACGTACGGGCCGAAGCGGCCGTCCTTGACGACGATCACCTTGCCGTTCTCGGGGTTCTCGCCCAGCACGCGGTCGCCCGCGACCGGAGCGTCGATGAGCTCCTGCGCCCGCGCCGCGGTCAGCTCGTCGGGCGCGAGGTCGTCGGGAACGTTGACGATGCGCGGCTTGGCATCCGGATGCGCGGGGTCGGTGACCTCGAGGTACGGACCGTACTTGCCGAACCGCAGCGTGGCGGTGTCGGTGATGCGCGTGGAGTTCAGCGCACGCGCGTCGATCTCGCCGAGGTTGTCGACCACCTGCCGCAGTCCCACATGCGCCTCGGACCCGTAATAGAACGAGTGCAGCCATGCGCTGCGGTTCTGCTCGCCGCGGGCGATCGCGTCGAGGTCGTCCTCGAGCGCGGCGGTGAAGTCGTAGTCGATCAGATCGGCGAAGTGCTGCTCCAGCAGCCGCACCACGCTGAACGCCAACCAGGTGGGCACGAGCGCCTGGCCGCGCTTGGTGGCGTAGCCGCGGTCGATCACGGTGCCGATGATGCTCGCGAAGGTGGAGGGGCGGCCGATGCCGTGCTCCTCGAGCGCCTTCACCAGCGAGGCCTCGGTGTAGCGGGGCTTGGGGGTGGTGCGGTGGCCCTTGGCCTCGGCATCCGAGACCGCCAGCCGGTCGCCGACGGCGACCGCGGGCAGGGACTGGTTCTCGGCGGAGTCCTGCGCGTTGCGCTTCTCGTCGCGGCCCTCCTCATACGCCTCCAGGAAGCCCTTGAACGTGTAGACGGTGCCGGATGCCGTGAACTCGACCTTCTTGGAGTCGGCGACCGCCTCGAGAGTCACCGTGGTGGTCTCGTACTTGGCATCCGACATCTGGCTGGCGACGGTGCGCTTCCAGATCAGGTCGTACAGCCGCTGCTCCTCGCGATCGAGCTGGGAGGCGACGGATGCCGGGGTGCGGAAGTTCTCGCCCGAGGGGCGGATGGCCTCGTGCGCCTCCTGCGCGTTCTTGCTCTTGGACTTGTACACGCGCGGCTTGAGCGGCACGGCGGCGTCGCCGTAGAGCGCGACGGCCTGGCTGCGCGCGGCCTGGATGGCCTGCGTCGACAGCGCGACCGAGTCGGTGCGCATATAGGTGATGTAGCCCTTCTCGTACAGGCGCTGGGCGACGCTCATCGCCTGCTTCGCGCTCATCGAGAGCTTGCGGCCCGCCTCCTGCTGCATGGTGGAGGTGGTGAAGGGCGCGTAGGGGCTGCGCGTTCCCGGCTTGGCCTCGACCCTGCTGACGGTGACCGTGCCGGCGTCGTTCACGGCGGCGGCGAGCGCGGCGGCCTCGGCCTCAGTGAGCACGACGACGGCCTTCTTGAGCTTGCCGGTGTCGTCGAAGTCGGTGCCGCGTGCCAGCTGACCGCCGTCGATGCGCACCAGGCGCACCCCGAACGACTGGCCCTGGGTCGCGGAGCCCGTCGAGGCGCTCGCCTCGATGTCCCAGTACTCGGCGGAGGTGAACGCCATCCGCTCCCGCTCGCGGTCCACGATCATGCGGGTCGCGGCCGACTGCACGCGGCCGGCGGACAGGCCGGACTTCACCTTGTACCAGAGCACCGGCGAGACGTCCCAGCCGTACAGGCGGTCGAGAATGCGCCGAGTCTCCTGCGCATCGACCAGCGCGAGGTCGAGGTCGCGCGTGCGGCCGACGGCGGCCTGGATCGCGTCCTTGGTGATCTCGTGGAACACCATGCGCTTGACGGGCACCTTGGGCTTGAGCGTCTCCAGCAGATGCCAGGCGATGGCCTCGCCCTCGCGGTCCTCATCCGTGGCGAGCAGCAGCTCGTCAGCGGTCTTAAGCGCGCGCTTGAGCTCGGCGACGGTCTTGGTCTTGCGGTCGGAGACGACGTAATAGGGGTCGAAGCCGTTCTCGACGTCGATCGAGTACTTGCCGTACGCCTTCTTGTCGGCGGCGGGGATGTCCTTCTTGTCGGCCAGGTCGCGGATGTGACCGACCGAGCTGAGCACCTCGTAGTCGTCGCCGAGGTAGCCCTGGATCGACCGCATCTTCGTCGGGGACTCGACGATGACGAGCTTCTTGCCTTGTGCCAAGAGTGCGTCCTTTCTTCGAAGCACACCATACACACCGCGTTCCTGCTGCAGACACAGCATCGCACCGACGCGGCGCCGACGGCGCCGTGTGCGGAGGCGGGAGTGGTTCGCCGTCGTCATCCCTCGGGTTGCCCTGCGCGGGCGCGGGAGACGGCGACGAGTCCAGCGTACGCGGCTTCGATCCGCACGGTGGCCGTGAGGCCGTCGGTGCGGCATCCGGTCAGCGCAGCGCCGGACGCCGTCGCGACGCGCGCCGCGAGCGCGCACGGGTCCTCGTCGGTGATGACGGCGCCAGAGGCCGCGTCCGCGGCGGCGAGCGCCGCAGCATCCGCGGCACCCGACGCGCGCTGCGCGGTGACGGCGGCGCCCCCGACGGCCGCCAGCCCGACCGACAGCGTCGCGGCGACGGCCAGGACGCCGGCGGCGAGCGCGGTTCCGGCCATGGGATCCTCCTCTCGGGACGGTGTCGTCCGGTGAGCGCGGCGTGTCCGTGCGGTTCACAGCCCGCCGTCGAGCGCGCAGCTTGCGGCGCGGAGCGGGATGCTGATCAGCCGACCCACGTGCACGTCGAGCGACGCGGTCACGCAGACCAGGTCGCCCTGTGGTCGTGAGGCGAATGCCGCGCCGTCGACCACGCCGACCGCGGCGCGCGCGCGTGCGACGCTCTCGCCGCGTCCGAGCAGACGGGCGGCATCAGCGGCGGCATCCTGCAGCATCACCTGAGTGGCGGCCGCGTGCAGTGCGCCGACGCCCAGCAGCAGGGCGAGCAGCACGGCGGGCAGCGCGATCGCCAGTTCGGCGGCGATCGAGCCGCGGTCGCCGCGTGGCGCGCTCCGCGGGGCGCCGGCGCACCGCACCACCCGCCGTCGGCGGCGTGGCGTCATGACACCGTCAGCGCCCGTCGCACCAGGTCGGTGAGGATGCCGCGCACCTCGTCGGAGCGCATGATCACCACCAGCAGGCCGGCGAAGGCCACGGCCGCCATCGTGGTGATGGCGTACTCCGCGGTCGCCGCTCCTGATTCGTCGGTGAAGAGCCGCACGGCTCGCGCCCTGGTCAGCTCGGGCAGGTCGTTGCTCGTGTCATCGGTCATGGGATTCCTTCTCTCTCTTCTTCTCTCTGTGGTTGGTTGAGATCTCTGTGGTTCGCATTCGTTGCTCCGTCGTTCCTGTTCAGATCGGCAGCGGTGTGGAGCTCAGCACGCTGAGCATCAGCGGGGCGACGCCCAGCAGCAGGAAGGCGGGCAGCGTGCAGGCTCCGAGCGGCAGCAGCAGCGCGGACGACAGCCGGGCCGCGCGTATGCGTCCCTGCACCCGTGCCTCCTGTCGCTGCTGCGCGGCCGAGGCGCGCAGCAGCGTTCCCGCGGGCACGCCGGCCGAGTGCGACAGCTCGAGCACGGAGTCGGTCGTCGTGCGGTCGTCGGCGAGGCCGGCACTGCTGTGCTCCACCAGCCGCAGCGCCCGCGGAATCCCGACTCCGCCCGACAGGGCGACGGCGACGAGTTCGGCGTGCATCCCCGGGGTGCCGGGGCTCGCGGCCGCGCGTCGCACCAGCCGCGCGGTCCACAGTCGGGCGGCCAGCACCAGCGCGACTCCTGCGACCACGCAGGCGATGCCGAGCGGGTTCGCGACGAGAACGCCGATCGTGTCGAAACCGAGTGCGAAGCCGAGCAGCAGTCCGGCGAACGGCAGCCAGAGCAGAAGCCGGGCGGTGCCGGTCGGCTCGGCCAGGGCGATGCGCACATCGTCGGCGGCGGCTGCGGCATCCTGCAGCGATTCCGCGAGCGAGCGCAGCACGTCGGCCAGCGGGGCGCCCACGATCGTGGCGATCTCCCAGGCCGCGGCGACGTCCGACCAGGTGCCGCCCTCCGCATCGATCGCGCAGGCCGGGTCGGCTCCGGCCGCGCAGCGCTCCACGACGCGCAGTGCGACCGGGTCGCCCGTGTCGGCCAGGTGCCGCCACGCGTCCACCGGTCGCGAGCCGGCCTGCAGCAGCACCGCCAGGGTGCGCACGCTGGAGGCCGCCGCGGCAGCGGTATCCCCGGCATCCGCTGCTCCCCCGCGGCCCGGCAGCCCGCGGATCACCACGGCTCCACCTGCGCGATCCCCAGCCGCTCGCCCTCCAGCGTGAACCGGCCCGCCATCGCGATCCGGCGGCGTCCGCCGGAGTCGCGCTCCAGGTGCAGCACGATCGTGAAGGCGCTGACCACCTGGCGCGCCAGCGCCGTGGCATCCATGCCCGCCAGCGCCCCGAGCGCCTCCAGCCGCGCCGGGACATCGGTCAGTCCGCTGGCGTGCAGCGTTCCGGCACCGCCGTCGTGGCCCGTGTTCAGCGCGGTCAGCAGCTCGCGCACTTCCTCGCCGCGGCACTCGCCGACCACCAGCCGGTCCGGTCGCATCCGCAGCGACTCGCGCACCAGCATGGCGAGGGTGATCCGCCCGGCGCCTTCGAGATTGGGCTGGCGCGCCTCGAGCGAGACGTGGTGCGGATGCCGGGGTCGCAGCTCGGCGACGTCTTCGATCGTCACGATCCGCTCGCCGGGCGCCGCCTGCGACAGCAGGGCCGTCAGCAGCGTGGTCTTGCCGGTGCCCGTGCCGCCGGTGATCAGGATGTTCGCGCGCTCGGTGACCAGCCGCCCGAGCCACGCGCGCTGTGCGGGGGTGAAGGTTCCGGCGGCGGCGAGCGCGTCGAGATCGGCGCCCAGCACGCGCGGTACGCGGATCGACAGCGCCGTGCCGGTGGTGGACACCGGGGCGAGCACGGCGTGCACGCGGATGCCGCCGTCCAGGCGCACGTCGACGCACGGGGACTGGTCGTCGAGGTGCCGCCCGCCCGCGCCCACCAGCGCGACGGCCAGCTCGCGCACCTCGCGCTCGGACGCCCGCCAGTCGGCGATGCGCTCCGCTCCCGCACCCCGGTCCACGAACAGACCGCTCGCGCCGTTGACGAAGATGTCCGTGACCTGCGGGTCCTGCACGTGCGCAGCGAGGCTTCCGAATGCGGGATCGGCCACCGGGGCGACGCGTTCATCGGGGGCCGATGGATGCTGGTGCGCCCGCGGACGGAGCACAAACTGAGCTGGCATGCCACGACGCTAAGCGGGCCGGCCGACCTCCGGATGGCGGAAACCCGCGTCCTGTGCACAACCCGCGGGATTGCGGGATTGTGCACACGAGTCGGACGCCGGCTCGGGGCCGTCGTGCCCGCGGCATCCGACCCCCTCCCGACCCCGGATGCCAGAGGACGGCACCTCACGGGGGGAATGAGGTGCCGTCCAGGCGCGCAGGCCCGCATCCGGGGGGTATCGCGGGCGCGCTGAAGCCGGAATAGGATTCGGCCGAGGTCAGTGTATGCAGGGTCGATGGCCGACGCAAACGACGCGCACTACCGACTTTCGACAGTAGGCCTTCTTGCCAGGCGCGACTAGATTCGCCGTGTCCCGGGTCGTGCGCGCCACGACCGATCACCCCGCGCAAAGGAGCGAAGTGCCATGAGCAGCCAGATCGACCACCTCCTCGACGAGTCGCGGAAGTTCCCACCCTCTGACGCGTTCGTCGCCCAGACCATCGACGACCCGGCCCTGTACGACCGCGCCGCCACCGACCGCGAGGCCTTCTGGGGTGACCAGGCCCGCGAGCTGCTCACCTGGAGCAAGCCGTTCACGCAGGTGCTCGACTGGTCGAACCCGCCGTTCGCGAAGTGGTTCGATGACGGCGAGCTGAACGTCGCCTACAACTGCCTGGACCGCCACGTCGAAGCAGGCAACGGCGATCGCGTGGCCATCCACTGGGAGGGCGAGCCGGGAGACTCCCGCAGCATCACCTACGCCGAGCTGACCGACGAGGTCAAGCGCACCGCCAACGTGCTGGCCGAGCTCGGCATCGGTCACGGCGACCGCGTCGCCATCTACCTGCCGATGATCCCCGAGGCGGTCGTCTCCATGCTGGCGGTCGCCCGCCTGGGCGCCATCCACTCGGTCGTCTTCGGCGGCTTCAGCGCCGACAGCCTGCGTTCGCGCATCGACGACGCCGGCGCGAAGCTGGTCATCACCGCCGACGGCGGCTGGCGCAAGGGCAAGGTCTCCGCCCTCAAGCCCGCCGTCGACCAGGCACTCAGCGACCGGCACGGCGAGGGCGAGCAGGCCACCGTCGAGCACGTCCTGGTCGTCAAGCGGGGCGAGAACGAGGTGGACTGGACCGACGAGCGCGACATCTGGTGGCACGACGTGGTGCCCCAGGCATCCGCCGATCACGAGGCGCAGGCGTTCGGCGCCGAGAACCCGCTGTTCATCCTGTACACCTCCGGCACGACCGGCAAGCCCAAGGGCATCCTGCACACCAGCGGGGGCTATCTCGCCCAGGCCGCGTACACGCACAAGTACGTGTTCGATCTGCATCCAGAGACCGACGTGTTCTGGTGCACCGCCGACATCGGCTGGGTGACCGGGCACTCGTACGTGACGTACGGGCCGCTGGCCAACGGCGCCACGCAGCTGATGTACGAGGGAACGCCGGATGCCCCGCATCCGGGCCGCTGGTGGGAGCTGATCCAGAAGTACGGCGTGACCATCTTCTACACCGCGCCCACGGCGATCCGCTCGTTCATGAAGACCGGACGGCAGATCCCGCAGCAGTTCGACCTGTCGAGTCTGCGCCTGCTCGGCTCGGTGGGCGAGCCCATCAACCCCGAGGCGTGGATGTGGTACCGCGAGGTGATCGGTGCGGATGCGACGCCGATCGTCGACACGTGGTGGCAGACCGAGACCGGCGCGATCATGGTCAGCCCGCTGCCCGGCATCACGGCGACCAAGCCCGGTTCCGCGCAGGTGCCGCTGCCTGGCATCTCGATCGACGTCGTGGACGACGACGGCAACGAGGTGGGCAACGGCAACGGCGGGCTGCTGGTGATCACCGAGCCCTGGCCGTCGATGCTGCGCGGCATCTGGGGCGACCCGGAACGGTTCAAGGAGACGTACTGGGAGAAGTTCCAGGACAAGGGCTACTACTTCGCCGGCGACGGCGCACGTCTGGACGAGGACGGCGACCTGTGGCTGCTCGGCCGCGTCGATGATGTGATGAACGTGTCCGGCCACCGCCTGTCGACCACCGAGATCGAGTCGTCGCTGGTGGCGCACGAGGCCACCGCGGAGGCGGCCGTGGTGGGCGCGAACGACGAGACCACCGGTCAGGCGGTGGTGGCGTTCGTGATCATCAAGCAGCGCTTCCTGGACAGCGGCACCCCGGAGGAGCTCGTCGCCGAGCTGCGGACCTGGGTGGGGCAGCAGATCGGGCCGATCGCGCGTCCTCGCGACGTGTACCTGGTCAACGAGCTGCCCAAGACCCGCTCGGGCAAGATCATGCGCCGTCTGCTGCGCGACGTCGCCGAGGGCCGCGAGGTCGGCGACACGACCACGCTGGCCGACACCATGGTGATGAGCACGATCACGAGCCAGGTGAAGTAGCTCGTCTGCCCCACGTCGAAGAGATCAGGCGAGGAGGAAGGCGACCTCGACCTCGACGGGGGTGTCCAGCGGGAGCACGTTCACGCCGACCGCGGCGCGGACGTGCCTGCCGGCGTCGCCGAAGATCTCGCCGAGCACCTCGCTGGCACCGTTGATCACGCCGGGCTGGCCGGTGAAGGCGGGATCGGATGCCACGAAGCCGCCCACCCGGAGCACTCCCACGATCCGGTCCACTCCGCCCGCGGCCTCCGCGGCGGCGGCCAGCGCGTTCAGCGCGCAGGTGCGGGCGCAGCCTTTGGCCGCCTCGGCATCCACCTCGGCGCCGACCTTGCCGGTAGCCGGCAGCACACCGTCGACGAACGGCAGCTGGCCCGAGGTGTAGACGACGTCGCCGTGGACCACGGCGGGAACGTAGGCGGCGACGGGTGCGGCGACGGCGGGAAGCGCGATGCCGAGCTCCTGAAGACGGGCGGTGACGCTCACGGCCGCGCTCCTTCCTCGAACTGGCGCGACGCTTCCGCAGCTGCCGCGAGGCCGGTGTTGGCGGCGGAGTCGTCGGTGACCGGACGCTTGAAGTAGGCGACCAGGCCGCCCTCGGGGCCCTGCACCACCTGCACGAGCTCCCAGCCCTGCTTGCCCCAGTTGTTCAGGATGGCCGCGGTGTTGTGGATCAGCAGCGGCGTGGTCAGATACTCCCACGTGGTCATGGCACTCCTGCGTGTCGTCGACGCGCAGGATTCGGATGCCGCGCATCGAGGCTTCTATTCAGGGAACTCCCCTAGCATCAAGCGTATGCCTCAAACGAATCGCACGGTGAAGGGTGTCCTGGGCGGACTGCTGGGTCTGGTGGGCCTGAGCGCCGTCGCGGGTGTGCTGGCCACGGCCGCCGTCACCCCCGCCATCGCCATCGCCGGTGTCAGCGGATCGCAGGCCCTCACGATCTTCGAGAACCTGCCCGACAGCCTGACGCCCGGCAACCCGATGGAGCCGAGCGTGCTGTACGCCACCGGCACCGACGGCAAGACCTTCGAGCTGGCCCGGTTCTACGACCAGAACCGCGTTCCCGTGACCTTCGACCAGGTCTCCCCGCTGATGTACGACGCCCTGCTCTCCAGCGAGGACAAGAACTACTACCAGCACGGCGGCGTGAATCTCGGCGCCACCGTGAAGGCCGTGTACGACAACCTGCGCAGAACGTCGTCGCGAGGCGCCTCGACCATCACGCAGCAGTTCGTCAAGAACGTGCTCATCCAGCAGTGCGAGCAGAAGTTCTCCCCCAACTCGACGGAGTACGACTACGACGCCGAGATCCGCAACTGCTGGATCGAGGCGAGCGAGGCGAAGGGCGCGGACGGCATCGAGCGCAAGCTGCAGGAGATGCGGTACGCGATCCAGATCGAGAAGGACTACTCGAAGAACGACATCCTGCTCGGCTACCTGAACGTGGCGAACTTCGGCGGCCAGACCTACGGCGTCGAGGCGGCCGCGAACTACTACTTCGGCACCACCGCCAAGAACCTCACGCTCGATCAGGCGGCCATCCTGGCCGGCATCGTGCAGAACCCGAACCGTTTCCGCTTCGACCGCAAGGAAGGCAGCTGGACCGACAAGGACGGCAAGGCGCGCAACTCCAAGGAAGACGGCTACGCCGACACGGAGCTCCGCCGCAACTACGTGCTCGACCGCATGCTCAAAGACGGCAAGATCACCAAGCAGCAGCACGATGACGCGAAGGCGCTGCCGATCACCCCTGACATCCACCCGTCGACCCAGGGCTGCCAGACCGCGGGCAAGCAGGCCTACTTCTGCCAGTACGTGAAGAACGTCATCGAGAACGACAAGTCACTCGGCCCCGACAAGCTGCGTCGTGGCGGCCTGAAGGTGTACACGACGCTGGACATGCGCGTGCAGCAGCCCGGCAGCGAAGCGATGACTGCGTATGCCCCGCCTTACCTCGAAGGTAAGAGCTTCGGCGCCACGGGCGTCACGATCGAGGCGGACACGGGCCGCATACTCGCCATCGTGCAGAACACCACCTTCGACGAGAAGGCCAATGCCGATGCCGCGCACGGCCACACCAGCCTGATCTATGCCGCCGACAAGAAGCACGGACAGTCGATCGGCTTCCCCGGCGGGTCCACCTACAAGCTCTTCACGCTGCTGGAGTGGCTGAAGCAGGGCCATTCGGTCAACGAGGTGCTTGACGCACGTACACGTGTCTTCAAGGATTTCACCAAGTGCGGCGCCCCGTACATCAACACCGCCAAGATCGACAACTTCTCGGGCAACGGGCGGGTGTCCAACGTGATGGACTTCACCCGCACCTCTCTCAACACCGGCTTCCTGGCGATGGCCCAGGAGCTCGACCTGTGCGAGATCAACAAGACGGCGACCTCCCTGGGCGTGCACTACGGGAACATGGCGGCGACCACTGAGGTGAATCCCAGCGACAAGTCTCCGAATGATCCGTATCCGTCCGTGCTCGGCTCGAAGCCGATCGCGCCGATCCAGATGGCCGGTGCCTACGCGACCGTGGCCAACAAGGGCATCTTCTGCGAGCCTCGCGCGATCGACAAGATCGTCGGCATCGACGGCGAGGAGATCCCGACTCCCGAAGCATCCTGCAAGCAGGTGCTCTCGCCCGAGGTCGCAGCAACGGCCGCCTACGCTCTGCAGGGCGTCATGAACGGCGGTACGGGTGGCCCTGCGAACCCCTACGACGGAACTCCGCTCATCGGCAAGACCGGTACCCACCAGTCGTGGGGAACGGCGATGGCGATGTCCAGCACGAAGGCCGCGACCTTCGTATACGCCGGCAAGGTCAACGGCGCGGAGTATCAGCTCGGGTCCCAGTGGTACAACGGGCGGCCGTTGAACACCGTCCGCTACACCGTCTCGAAGGCGTTGCAGCACGCCACTGACATGGCCTACCCGGGCACCAGGTTCCCCAGCCCGGACAGCAACCTGACCCGCCACGTGCTGAAGGATCTGCCGAGCGTTGTCGGACAGTCCATCGACGATGCGAGGAGCACGCTCGAGGCGGCCGGGTTCTCCGTGAACGTCGGCGACGCGATCGACAGCACCGTCGGCAAGGGCCTGGTCGCCGAGCAGAGCCCCGGCGCGGGTCGGGTGGCCGGCGGCACGACCGTGACGCTGTCCCCCAGTACCGGTAAGGCTCCGTCGGCCGACGTTCCGAACGTCGTCGACTCCAAGTTCAGCAGCGCAAAGAACAAGCTCAAGAAGGCCGGCTTCGAGGTCGACGGCGAGCACTGCCGCGGCGGGTCCACCGTCATCGCGCAGAATCCGTCGGGTGATTCCTCGGCGCCTCCGGGCAGCACGGTCTCGGTGCTCTGCGAAGGCGACAGGGATTGAGCTTTCGAAACTCCGCGCACCCGGCCCTCATCGCGCTCAGCGCGGTGGGGGCCGCGGGCGTCGCGGCGGCGGTGTGGGGCATCGGGATCGAGCGCTACCTGTTCACCGTCCGTGAGGTGACCGCACCGGCCCTCGCTCCCGGCAGCAATCCGATCCGCGTGCTGCATCTGTCGGACGCACACATGGCGCCCTGGCAGCACCGCAAGCAGGCCTGGCTGGCATCGCTCGCCGCCCTCGAGCCCGATCTCGTGATCAACACGGGCGACAATCTCGGTCACACCGAGGGCCTGACCGGCATCCGTCGTGCGTTCGCGCCGCTCGCCGGGATCCCCGGCGTGTTCGTGCACGGCTCCAACGACGTGCTGCGGCCATCTCCGCGCAACCCGTTCAAGTACTTCATGGGTCCCTCGGACAAGCCCCGCGATCCGCAGCTGCTCGACACCGCGGCGATGGACGCGTTCTTCACCGACGAGCTCGGCTGGCGCGACCTGAACAACGCCGCGGTGCGCCTGGAGGTCGCCGGCAACGCGATCGACTTCCTGGGCGTGGACGACCCGCACAACGGCTGGGATCAGCTGGAGGTCCTCCCTGCCGCGCTGGATGCCCTCGGCAAGCGGCCGGCGGGAGCATCCGTGCTCGCCGTCGCGCACGCGCCGTACCAGCGCGTGCTGAACGAGTTCGTGGAGCTGGGAGCGGATGCCGTGTTCGCCGGCCACACGCACGGCGGGCAGGTCTGCCTGCCCGGCTACGGCGCTCTGGTCGCGAACTGCGACATCCCGCTGAAGCAGGCCAAGGGCTTGAGCACCTGGTCGCACGGTGGGCGCACCGTTCCCCTGAACGTGAGCGCCGGCTGCGGACACTCGATCTACGCTCCCGTGCGCTTCGCCTGCCGCCCCGAGGCGACCCTGCTCACGCTCACGCCGCGGACGGCGTGACTGCGGTCACTGTCCGCCGATTGGTCGTCGCCGCCGTTGCCATGTAGACTCGAACGGTTGCAACAACGGGGTGTGGCGCAGCTTGGTAGCGCGCTTCGTTCGGGACGAAGAGGCCGCAGGTTCAAATCCTGTCACCCCGACTCAACGCCGCAGGACCCCGCCCTCAGGGCGGGGTCCTGCGGCTTCTCCGTCACTGCGCTCCGCACGCGCGGCATCCCTCACTGCCCGAGGGCGTCCAGCCGCGCCAGTGCATCCTCTCCCAGCTCCAGATCAGCTGCGGCCATGTTCTGCTCCAGGTGCGCGATGCTCACGGTGCCGGGGATCAGCACCGTGCGCCGCTCGTGCGCGAGCAGCCACGCGAGCCCTACCTGCGAGGCGGTGACGTCCAGTTCTTCCGCGATCGCGATGACCGTCGCGTCGTCGGTGACTCTGCGGCGATCGGCGAATCCTGAGCCGAGCGGAAAATAGGGCACCCAGGCGATCTCGCTCCTCCGGCACTCGTCGAGCACGGGCTCGGCGGCGCGCTCGAGCACGTTGTAGCCGTTCTGCACGGCGGCGATGCCGATCGGCGCGGCATGCCGGACCTGCGCCGCGTCGACGTGGCTCAGCCCGATCGCGCCGATCTTCCCCTCATCACGCAGCGCCATGAGCTCGGCCAGCTGCGCGTCGATGTCGACCCGCTGCTCCCCCTCGGCGACGATCCCCGGTGCCACGTCGAGCCGGCGCAGATAGGCCAGCTCGAGCCGCTCGGTGCCCAGCGAGGTCAGGTTGTCCTCCACCTGGCTGCGCAGCTGGCTCGGATGCTGCGCGGCGATCAGGCTGCCGTCGGGGGCGTTGTCCACGCCGAGCTTGACTCCCACGACCAGGTCGCCGCCGAACGGAGCGAGCGCTGTCCGCACGAGCGCGTTGCAGGCTCCCGCGCCGTAGAACCACGAGGTGTCGATGTGATTCACGCCCAGGTCGACGGCCCGTCTGAGCACGGCGGCGGCGGCGTCGGGGCCGACTCGGCCGCCGTGGGTGAGCTGCATGGCGCCATACCCCATGCGTGAGACGGGACGCCCGCAGAGCGACACGGTGGTGCCGTGATCGAGATCCATGTTGTTCCCTTCGTGAGACACTGGTGTTGATTCGGAGGAAGCTCCGTTTCACTGGGCAGACTAACAGAACCGGAGGCCCCTCCGCATGACTGAAGACGACACCCGGCGACCTCGCGCGGACGCGCAGCGAAACCGCGAGCGCCTGCTGCACGCGGCCCGCGAGGCGTTCTCGGAGGCGCGCCGCACCGGCCGCCCGGCGACGCTGGATCGGATCGCGCAGCAGGCGGGCGTCGGCATCGGCACGCTGTACCGCCACTTCCCCACTCGGGACGCGCTGACCGAAGCGCTCTACCGCGACGACGTGGAGCAGCTGTGCGAGTCGGCGGGAGCA
The DNA here is from genome assembly GCF_031844385.1 of Microbacterium sp. ARD32. Classification (NCBI taxonomy): domain Bacteria; kingdom Bacillati; phylum Actinomycetota; class Actinomycetes; order Micrococcales; family Microbacteriaceae; genus Microbacterium; species Microbacterium sp. ARD32. The sequence continues at coordinate 196,231 of NZ_JAUZVD010000003.1, read as the reverse complement.
CTCGCGGCCCGGATGCCGGCGGACCGCGCCCTGCGGGAGTGGATGAACCGCATGGCCGACCACGTCGACGCCAAGCACGAGCTCGGCGACGCCCTTCGTGCGCTGATCGACACCGGCGTGGTCACCGCGCCGGCATCACGCCGGCGGCTCGCCGGGGCGATCGACCTGCTCGTGCGCGCCGGACGTGAGGACGGAACCCTGCGCGCCGATGTGAGTCCCGACGATGTCATCACCGCCATCGTCGGTCTGATCATGGCCACCGAGGTGGCCGGCGGGCGCGCTCAGCTCGACCGGCTCTTCGATCTGCTGCTCCATGCGCTGATCGCGCATGCGGGCGACGTCCCCGCACTCGAATAGGCTGGAGGCACTATGACCACGCCCCGTCTCGTCGCCTTCGACCTCGATGACACGCTCGCCCCGTCGAAGGGCAGGATCGACGTCCGCATCGCCGATCTGCTGCGCGCACTGCTGCAGCGGGTGGAGGTGGCGATCATCTCCGGCGGCAACGAGGACCAGTTCCGCCGCCAGGTGATCGCCCAGCTGAACGATGCCACGGCATCCGACCTGACCCGGCTGCACCTGCTGCCCACCTGCGGCACCCGCTACCTGCGCCACGACGGCACCGACTTCACCGCCGTCTACGCCCACGACCTCACCGACCGGGAGAAGACCGACGCGCTCACCGCCCTGCGCGAGGAGGCCGAACGCCTGAACCTGTGGGAGCCGCAGCCCTGGGGCGAGATCCTCGAGGACCGCGGCTCGCAGATCACGTTCTCGGCGCTGGGTCAGCAGGCTCCGCGCGACGCCAAGCACGCCTGGGACCCCGACGGCACCAAGCGCGCCGCGCTCCGCGACGCCGTCGCCCCGCGCCTGCCCGGCCTCGAGGTCCGCTCCGGCGGCTCCACGAGCATCGACATCACCCGCGCCGGCATCGACAAGGCCTACGGCATGCGCCGGCTCGCCGAGCTCACCGGCATCCCTCTGCCGGACATGCTCTTCTACGGCGACCGCCTCGACGAAGGCGGCAACGACTACCCGGTCCTCGCCATCGGCGTGCCCTCCATCGCCGTCGACGGGTGGGAGGACACCGCCGACAGACTCGACGAGCTCATCGCGCGCCTCCCCGAGGCCGTCGCCGGCTGAGCCCGGCGAGACACCGCCTCAGCGGACGACCGACTCCGCAGCATCCGTCGCGACCGGCATCAGGCGCGCGAGCTGCGTGACGTGCGACGGCTCGAGCTCGGCCAGAGACGAGACGCCGAGCAGGCGCATGGTGCGCTCGATCTCGGTGCGCAGGATCGCGATCGTGCGGTCGACGCCCTCGCGCCCGCCGGCCATCAGGCCGTACAGGTAGGCGCGGCCGATCAGCGTGAAGTCGGCGCCAAGTGCGACGGATGCCACGATGTCGGCCCCGTTCATGATGCCGGTGTCCACCATCACCGTGAAGTCGTCGCCCACGGCCTTGCGCACGTGCGGCAGCAGGCGGAAGGGGATCGGCGCGCGGTCGAGCTGCCGCCCGCCGTGGTTGGAGAGCACGATGCCGTCGACACCGGCATCCCTCAGCCGCACCGAGTCCTCGACGTTCTGCACGCCCTTGATGACGATCTTCCCGGGCCACAGGTCGCGGATGACCGCGAGGTCGTCGTAGCTGATCGTGGGGTCCATGGCGGCGTCCAGCAGCTCGCCGACAGTGCCACCGGTGGTGCTCAGCGACGCGAACTCGAGCTTGGGCGTGGTGAGGAAGTCGTACCACCACCACGGCCGCGGGATCGCGTTGATGATCGTGCCGAGGGTCAGCTGCGGCGGGATGCTGAAGCCGTTGCGCTTGTCGCGCAGGCGGGCGCCCGCCACCGGCGTGTCCACGGTGAAGTGCAGCGTGTCGAAGCCGGCGGCGGCGGCCCGCCGGGTGAGCTCGTAGGAGATCTCACGGTCGCGCATGACATACAGCTGGAACCAGTTGCGCCCGTGCGGGTTGGCCTGCTTCACACCCTCGATCGAGGTGGTGCCGAGAGTGGAGAGGGTGAACGGGATGCCGGCCGCCGCGGCCGCACCGGCTCCCGCGACCTCGCCCTCGGTCTGCATCAGCCGGGTGAAGCCGGTGGGTGCGATGCCGAACGGCAGCGCCGACGGCCCGCCGAGGATCTCGACGCTCGTGTCGACGGTGGGGGCGGGCTTGAGGATGCCGGGGTGGAACTCCACGTCCTCGAACGCCTGCCGTGCGCGCGCCAGCGACAGCTCGCCCTCGGCCGCGCCGTCGGTGTAGTCGAAGGCGGCCTTCGGCGTGCGGCGCTTGGCGATCGTGCGCAGGTCGTAGATCGTGAGCGCGGCGTCGAGGCGGCGCTTGCGGCCGTTGAGCTCGGGCTTCTTGAACTTCATCAGCTCGAGCAGCTCGGCGGGGTTGGGCAGCTGTCGCTGGACCATGGTGTTCTCCTTCGGAAGGCGGGTGTCAGTGGTCGCCGGGCACGAGCCCGGCGGCGGTGTAGTAGCCGGTGATGTGGTCGCGCACCAGGGCGCGCGACGTGTCTGCGCGGCCCGCCTCGATGGCGTCGACGATGCCGTGGTGCTCGGCGCGCAGCCGGGATGCCATGGCCTCCCAGTCCTCGATGCGCGCGGACCCCTCCCGCACGTAGGACTCGATCGCGGTGCGCAGGCCCGCCATCATCGCGGCGATGACGGTGTTCCCGGATGCCTCGGCCAGGGCGTAGTGCAGCTCGGCATCCAGCGCCAGGAACTCGGGCGCGGTGAGGCCCTCGGCATCCATCGCGGTCAGGATGCCGCGGATGCCGGAGAGGTCGCGCTGCGGATCGGATGCCAGGCGCGCGGCCACGGCGTCCTCCAGCACGAGCCGGGTCTGCACGACGTCCGCGAGCGGGAAGCCCTGCGCGGCCACCTGGAGCCGCAGCAGCGTGGACATGCCGCCGGACGGTGCGGCGATGACGATCGCGCCCGCCTGCGGGCCTGAGCCGGTCGCGGTGCGGATCAGGCCCATCACCTCGAGCACACGCAGCGCCTCGCGCACGCTCGAGCGGCCGACCCCCAGGTCGGCGGAGAGATCCCGCTCGGAGGGCAGCCGGTCGCCGGGACCGAGACGTCCCTCGACCAGATCGCGCTCGATGCTCTCGAGCACGGTGCGCCACGCGCGCGCGGCTGTGACTTCCGGCATCCATCCTCCTGTGGTCTGACCACAGGCTACTCCGTGTGGTCTGACCACGCAAGCAGGCCGGCGACGCTTCGACAGGCTCAGCGACCCAGGGATTGGCACCCGGCGACGATTTTCAGCCGAGCACGCCGCCGGACTCGCGCAGGTAGCAGTCGCCGCACAGCGACTCGTACGTCACCGAGGCGCCGTCGATCGCGACCTGGTCGCCGTCGAACACGAACCGGTCGTCGATCTTGCGGCCGTTGAACACGGCCTTGCGACCGCAGCGGCAGATCGTCTTCAGCTCCTCCAGCGTGTGCGCCACCGCCAGCAGCCGCGCCGAGCCCGGGAACGCCTGGGTGCGGAAGTCGTTGCGGATGCCGTAGGCGAGCACCGGGATGCCGTCGAGCACCGCGATGCGGAACAGATCGTCGATCTGCGCTGCGGTCAGGAACTGCGCCTCGTCGATCAGCAGGCAGGCCACATCGACCGGCTCGGCGGGGAGCAGCTCCTCCTGCATCTCGGCGCGCACGCGCGCGCGATGCTCCTCGAACAGCGCTCTCACGTCGTCATCGGGCCCGACGAGGAAGTCGACCTCGCGCGTCATCCCCAGCCGACTGGCGATCTGCGAGGCCCCCTTGGTGTCGATCGCGGGCTTGGCGAGCAGCACCCGCTGCCCGCGCTCCTCGTAGTTGTAGGCGGCCTGCAGCAGCGCGGTCGACTTGCCTGAGTTCATCGCGCCGTAGCGGAAGTACAACTTCGCCACGGTGGTCTCGTCAGTTCTGCAGCGACAGCGTCGCCGAGGTCTCGGCGAAGGTCTTCTCTGCCAGCTCGGGCCGGTCGTTCAGCGTCTCCCCCAGGGTCGGGATCAGCTCGCGCAGCGCGGGCTCCCAGCCGGCGTACTGCTCGGGGAAGCAGCGCTTGAGCAGCCCGAGCATGATCGGCACGGCCGTCGATGCTCCGGGCGACGCGCCCAGCAGACCCGAGATCGACCCGTCCGCCGAGGTGATGACCTCGGTGCCGAACTGCAGGTTGCCGTTGTGCATCACCTGGGCGCGCTGGCCGGCCTGCCGCAGCACCCAGTCCTCGTCCCTGGCATCCGGCATCAGCTCGCGCAGGTCGTCCACCTTGCGGCCGTGGTTCTTGAGCAGCTCGCTGACCAGGTACTTGATCAGGTCGAAGTTGGTGACCGCGACCTTCAGCATGCTGAACAGGTTCGACGGACGCACCTGCGTGACGATGTCCCAGTTGGAGCCGTTCTTCAGGAACTTGGGGCTGAAGGTGGCGAACGGTCCGAACAGCACGGAGGTCTCACCGTCGACGACGCGGGTGTCCAGGTGCGGAACCGACATCGGCGGGGCGCCCACCGTCGCCTTCGAGTACACCTTGGCGTGATGCTTGGCGACGATCTCGGGCTTGGTGGTCATCAGCCACTGGCCGCCGATCGGGAAGCATCCGTAGCCCTTGATCTCGGGGATGCCGCTGTTCTGCAGCAGCTTGAGCGCCCAGCCCCCTGCACCGACGAACACGAAGCGCGCCTTGATCTGATTCGGTGTGCGTCCCAGGGTGCGGCGGCTCTTGACCAGCCAGGTGCCGTCCTTCTGCCGCTTGAGCGAGCGCACCTCGTGGTTGGGCAGCACCTGCACGCCGGCCTCGGTCAGATGAGCGAACAGCTGGCGGGTCAGCGACCCGAAGTCCACGTCGGTGCCGCCGCTGACGCGTGTGGCGGCGAAGGGCGCATCGGCGGCGAGGCGCTTCTCCATCAGCAGCGGCGCCCACTGGTTGATGACGCGGGAGTCCTCGCTGTACTCCATGTCGGCGAACAGCGTCTGCTTCGACAGCGCCTCATACCGGGTCTTCAGGAACGAGACGTTCTTCTCACCGCGCACGAAGGTCATGTGCGGGGTCGGGTTGATGAACGTGTCGGGCTCGCTGAGCACGCCCCGGTCGATCAGGGTCGACCAGAACTGGCGGCTCAGCTGGAACTGCTCGTTGATCGAGACGGCCTTGGTCACGTCGACGCTGCCGTCGGGCTTCTCCGGCGTGTAGTTCAGCTCGCAGAGGGCGGCGTGACCGGTGCCGGCGTTGTTGAACGCGTTCGAGCTCTCCTCGGCGACGTCGCTCAGTCGCTCGTAGGCGACGATCTTCCAGTCCGGCTGCAGTTCGCGCAGCAGGGTACCCAGAGTGGCGGACATGATGCCCCCACCGATCAGAACGACATCGACGGTTTCAGTCACCCGACAAGTCTAGCCGCCGGCATCCGTCCCGCTTTCCGCCCCACCTGCCCGTCTATGTGGCGCTTTGCGCCCCGAAACCGGATCAACTGGGGCCGCTTGCGCCACATAGACGGGAAGTGGGGTCAGGCGGACGCGGGAGCGAGGCGCCTCGTGAGCTCCTCGGCGATCTGCACGGCGTTCAGCGCCGCGCCCTTGCGCAGGTTGTCGTTGCTGATGAACAGCACCAGCCCCTTGCCCTCGGGTGCGGACTGGTCGGCGCGGATGCGGCCGACGAAGCTCGGGTCCTTGCCCGCCGCCTGCAGCGGGGTGGGCACCTCGTCGACCACGACGCCGGGGGCCGCGGCGAGCACCTCGTACGCCCGCTCAGGGGTGATGTCGTCGGTGAACTCGGCGTGGATCGAGAGCGAGTGACCGGTGAAGACGGGCACGCGCACGCAGGTGCCGGCGACGCGCAGGTCCGGCAGACCCAGGATCTTGCGGCTCTCGTTGCGGAGCTTCTTCTCCTCGTCGGTCTCGTTGTCGCCGTCGTCGACGATGGCGCCGGCCAGCGGGATGACGTCGAACGCGATCGGGGCGACGTACTTCTCCGGCTGCGGGAAGTCGACGGCCGAGCCGTCGTGCACCAGCCGCAGCGTGTCACCCTGCGCGAGCACGCCCTCCACCTGGCCGAGCAGCTCCTGCGCACCGGCCAGACCCGAACCCGAGACGGCCTGGTAGGTGCTCACGATCAGACGCTCCAGGCCCGCCGCCTCGTGCAGCGCCTTCATCACCGGCATCGCGGCCATCGTGGTGCAGTTCGGGTTGGCGATGATGCCCTTGGGACGCTCGTCCATGGCATCCGGGTTCACCTCGCTGACCACCAGCGGAACCTCGGGATCCATCCGCCACGCGCTGGAGTTGTCGACCACCACGGCGCCGGCCGCGGCGAACCTCTCCGCGTAAGCGCGGCTGGCGGTCGCGCCGGCCGAGAAGAGCGCGATGTCGATGCCTGCGGCATCCGCCGTCTCGACGTCCTCCACGACGACCTCGGTGCCCCCGAAATCGACGGACCGACCCGCTGAGCGGGCGGAGGCGAACAGCCGCAGCTCGCGGATCGGGAACGCGCGCTCGGCGAGGATCTCGCGCATCACGGTGCCGACCTGTCCGGTCGCGCCGACGATGGCGATCGAGAATCCTGAGTCGGAGATACGGGTCATGAGCTGTCCTTGGCGTGAGACGATGCGCCAGGCTCAGCCCCGGGTGAGGATGCTGCGCCCGGCGCCGATGTCAGGGTTGCCGCGAGTCTACCGGGTCGTGGCGCGGGCGGGATCGGTCGTGACGGACGGCGGCTTCTGCGGAGGGATGCTGCGCTCAGACCTGGTCGATGTACGTGTGGAAGGGGGCGCGGAGCGCGACCCGCTCGTACAGGCGCTGTGCGTCGGTGTTGGTGTACGACGTGATCCAGCGCACCTCGATCAGGCCCTCGTCGCGAGCGATCTCGTGCAGCCGGGTCAGCAGCGCGCGGCCGACTCCCCCGCCGCGGGTGTGCGGCGAGACGAAGAGGTCGTCGAGGAAGATCGCCGTGGCGCCGCGTGAGGGCCGGGAGAACCGGCGCCAGTGCGCGAGCGCGATCGGGATGCCGTCGCGCACGGCGACCAGCCCGTTCAGCTCGTGGGCCGGATCGAGCAGCCAGCCCCAGACCGTGTCGATGACGGCGTCGTCGTGCTCGAGCTCGTAGAAGTCCCGGTAGCCGCGGAACAGCGCGGCCCACGCGCCGCGATCGGAGGACTCGATCGGGCGGATCGTGGGACCGGCATCCGTCGTCATCCGACGATCGTATCCGGCGTCCGCTCGCGACGGCGGAGGGCACAGGTGTCGGCGGAATGCACGGATGTCGGCTCAGAAGAGCCTTCTCGTCCGACATCCGTGATCTGGGCTGACATCTGTGCGGTCAGTGACGCGGGAGTGCGGCGATCCTCAGGGTGCAGCGGATGCCGTTCAGCGGCCGGTGCCGGCGTGGACGACGGCCTCGATCTCGCTGTCCAGGCCGTAGGCGCTGTGCACGGTGCGGGCGGCCTCGGCGAGGTCGGCGCCGCGCAGCACCACCGAGATGCGGATCTCGGAGGTGGAGATCATCTCGATGTTGATGCCGCCCTTGCTGAGCGCGTCGAAGAGGATCTCGGAGACGCCCGAGTGCGTGCGCATGCCCGCGCCCACGACCGAGAGCTTGCCGATCTGGTCGTCGTGCAGCAGGTTCTCGAACCCCACCTCGGACTGCTCGACGGCGAGCGCCTTGAGCGTGGCCGGCGCGTCGGCCTTGGAGAGGGTGAAGGAGATGTCGGTGCGGCCGGTGGATGCCGCGGACACGTTCTGCACGATCATGTCGACGTTGGCGCCCGACTTCGAGACGATCTTGAAGATCTCAGCCGCCTTGCCCGGCACGTCGGGCACGCCCGCGACGGTGATCTTGGCCTGGCTGAGGTCGGTGGCGACGCCCGCGACGATGGGTTCTTCCATGGCTGCTCCCTCGGTTTCGCGGGGGTTCTTCATGCCCTCGCCCAGAACGTAGGTGCCCTCGGACGACGAGAACGTCGACCGCGCGTGGATGAGCACGCGATGGCGGCGCGCGTACTCGACCGCGCGGATGTAGAGCACCTTGGCCCCGTTGGCGGCGAGCTCGAGCATCTCCTCGCTGGAGACGTGATCGAGCTTGCGCGCCAGGGGGATGACGCGCGGGTCGGCGGTGTAGATGCCGTCGACGTCGCTGTAGATCTCGCACACGTCCGCTTTCAGTGCCGCGGCCAGCGCGACCGCGGTGGTGTCGGAGCCGCCTCGGCCGAGCGTGGTGATGTCGCGGGTGTCGCGGTTGAAGCCCTGGAAGCCGGCGACGATCACGATGGCGCCCTCGTCCAGCGCTTCACGCAGCCGGATCGGGGTGACGTCGACGATGCGCGCCTTGCCGTGGTGCGAATCGGTGATCATGCCGGCCTGGCTGCCGGTGAACGAGCGCGCCTCGAAGCCCATCGAGTGGATGGTCATCGCCAGCAGCGCCATCGAGATGCGCTCCCCGCTGGAGAGCAGCATGTCCAGTTCGCGCGGTGCGGGGATGGGTGCCACCTCGTGCGCGAGATCGAGCAGCTCGTCGGTGGTGTCGCCCATCGCGCTGACCGCGACCACGACGTCGTGCCCGGCGCGACGCGTGTCGACGATGCGCTTGGCGACGCGCTTGATGCTCTCTGCGTCGGCGACGGACGATCCGCCGTACTTCTGCACGATCAGGGCCACGATCACTCCCGGGGACGGTGGGCGGTACCGCCCAGGATCATTGTACGGATCGCCTCCATGCCGCCCGCCGCATGTGACGGGTCGCCGGCCGCAATCCGCTAGTCAGTCAGGACAGGGGCGGATGCGGATGCCCGGGGCCTGAGCCGCCCGCCGGTGGCGGCGAACCAGCATCCGAGCAGGATGATCGGGAACCCGATCAGCAGCCCGGGCGTGACCGGCTCCGCCACCAGCACGGTGCCGAGCACGATCGCGACGATCGGGTTGATGTAGGTGAACAGCGGCGCCCGCACCGGCCCGACCTCGCGGATCAGCGCGAAGAAGGCGACGAACGCGAGCGCCGTGCAGATCACCCCGAGCAGCACCAGCGATCCCGCCGAGCGCAGCGTCGGCGGCTCGTGCGGGGTCAGCAGAGCGGCCGGGACGTACGCCAGGCCGATCGCGAACAGCGCCAGTGTGATGGTGCCGATCGAGGGGACGTCGGCCAGCTTGTGCGCGATGATGAACGGCGCGATCGCGTACATCACCGCGGTCAGCAGGATCTCGCCGATCGCGAGGACGCTGCCGGGCTCGCGCGGGAACAGCCCGGGACCGGCGACCACGATGGCCACTCCCACGAATCCGACGATCAAGCCGCCCAGGCGCACGGGCGCCAGCGCGGAACGATCGCCGCGCAGCAGTGCGATGATGACGGCGAACAGCGGCACGGTGGCGACCAGCAGCCCGGTCAGTCCCGAGGGCAGCTGCGTCTCGGCGTGGCTGAGCAGCAGGAACGGCCCGCCCATCTCCACCAGCCCGAACAGCAGCACCCAGGGCCAGTGCTGCCAGGCGGCCTTGAGCGCACCGCTGCGGATCGCGAACGGCAGCAGCACCAGGCCGCCCAGCAGCGTGCGGCCAGAGACGACGGCGGGAGGGCCGAAGGTCTGGACAGCCTCTTTGATGAACAGGTAGGTGATGCCCCACACGAACGCCATGACGGCGAACAGCAGCCAGCCTCTGCGGGTGAACCCGCCGTGCGCGTTCACAGGCGGCGACGACCCTCGAAGGCCCGCCCCAGCGTCACCTCGTCCGCGTACTCCAGGTCGCCGCCGACCGGCAGGCCGGAGGCCAGGCGCGAGACCGCGATCTGCATGCTCGTCAGCAGCCTGCTGAGATAACTGGCCGTGGCCTCGCCCTCCAGGTTGGGGTTCGTGGCGAGGATGACCTCCTGAACCGTGCCGTCGGCGAGGCGAGCCATCAGCTGCGCGATGCGCAGATCGTCGGGCCCGACGCCCGCGATCGGGCTGATGGCGCCGCCGAGCACGTGGTACAGCCCGCGGAACTCGCGGGTGCGCTCGATGGCGGCCACGTCCTTGGCATCCTCGACCACGCAGATCAGTTCGGGGCTGCGGCGCGGGTCGCGGCAGATCGCGCAGCGATCCTGCTCGGACACGTTGCCGCACACCTCGCAGAACCGCACGCGGGCGCGCACCTCGGTGAGCAGCTCCGACAGGCGTGCGACGTCGAAGGAGGGCGTCTGCAGAATGTGGAAGGCGATGCGCTGCGCCGATTTCGGCCCGATGCCGGGCAGTCGGCCGAACTCGTCGATCAGCTCCTGAACGATTCCGTCGTACATCAGCTGAACCTCGTCGGGGGCTGGTAGGGCTCCTCACGCAGGAACGTCGCGCCGAGCACCTGCCGGATCACGGCCTCGCCCCGTCGCTCCACGCCGCCGGGCGCAGGGGCGCTTCGGGGAGCGGCCGGAGCCGCCTGCTGCGCCGCGGGAGCAGGTGCAGGTGGTGCGGGTGCGGCGGGAGCGGGTGCCGGCGCCGGCGAGTCCCGGTGCGGCGGGTCGTACTCGGGGTCGTACGGCGGCTCGTCATCGTACGGGGGCACGTCGTCGTACGGCGACGCCTCTCCGTCCCGGGGCGCGTCGATCGCGCCGTCCACGGGCGGCTGCGGAGCGGATGCCGATGCCTCGACCTCGGCCGGCTCCTCGTCCACCGGGAACTGCTGCTGCCGCGCGGGAGCGGCGACGGACGCGGCCACCGGCGCGGACGCGGCGCCATCGGGCGCGGCATCCGGTGCCGACGAGGGAATCGGCGCGACGGCCCACTCGGTGACGGCAGCGGCCGACTGACGGGACGAAGATGCGGGAGCGGAAGCCGCGGGCGCCGAAGCTGCGGATGCCGTGGGCGCCGTGCCCTGTGCCCCGCCGTGCTGCTCGCGGTCGCCGACCGGCTCGGGACTGCTCATCGGGTTGGCCCAGCCCGAGGCCGGTGCGTCGTCGCCGGCGCGATCGGAGGCGGGCGGCTGCGGACGCGTCGGGGAATCCGGCCGCGCGGACCCGCCGCCGTCGGAGGGCGGCAGCGGCGCGGGAAGGTACTTCACCGTGACGCCGAGCTCCTGCTCGATCGATGCGCGCAGGTGGTCGGAGGGACCCTGGCCCGGCTTGGTGCCCTTGAACTTCGGCACATCGGCGGGGCTCGCGAACCCGAGCGTGAGCACCCCGGTGTCGGCATCGTAGGCGAGTGGCTGCGTGCCGGTGGCGACGAGCCAGGATGCACGGCTGACCTCCGCCAGGCGAGCGAGCACCGCCGGCCAGGCCGCGACGACGCGCTCGAAGGTGACCGGACCCGTCGGCGCGGGCTGCGCCGGGGCGTCCTGCGACGGGCTCGGGGACCCAGCATCCGAATCAGACGAGGTGTCGGACGCCGGGGCGCTGCCCTTCGACGGGGTCAGGGACCCAGCGTCCGGGGCCGCGGCGCCCTTCGACGGGCTCAGGGACCCGGCATCCGGGGCGGGGGCGCTGCCCTTCGACGGGCTCAGGGACCCGGCTTCAGTCGTCGGGGGTGCGGCCGGAGCGCCGGCGAGCACTCGGGCGACCATGAGCTCGAGGTGCAGGCGCGGCGAAGTCGCGCCGGTCATGTCGTCGAGCGCCTGGCTCACGAGGTCGGCCGTGCGGGACAGACGCGCGGGTCCGAAGGAGGCCGCCTGCGCCCGCATCCGATCCAGCTCGTCGGCGGGCAGGCCGCGCAGCACGGCTGAGGCGCCGTCGCCGACGGCGGCGATGACGATCAGGTCGCGCAGCCGCTCGAGCAGATCGTCGACGAAGCGGCGCGGATCCTGTCCGGTCTGCACCACCCTGTCGACGGCGGGGAACGCCGAGGCCGCATCGCCCGCGGCGAGCGCCTCGGCGATCTCGTCGAGCAGGGCCGCGTGCGTGTAGCCGAGCAGCGCCACCGCGCGCTCGTAGGAGACGACCACGCCGGCCTCACCCGAGGCATCGGACCCGGCGATCAGCTGGTCCAGCAGCGAGAGCGTGTCGCGCGGAGACCCGCCGCCGGCCCGGACCACCAGGCCCAGCACACCCTGCTCGACCTGCACGCCCTCTTCGGCGCAGAGCCTCTCGACGTACTCGATCATCGCCGCGGGCGGCACGAGCCGGAAGGGATAGTGGTGGGTGCGGGAGCGGATCGTGCCGAGCACCTTCTCGGGCTCGGTGGTCGCGAAGATGAACTTCACGTGCTCCGGCGGCTCCTCCACCAGCTTCAGCAGAGCGTTGAAGCCCTGCGGGGTCACCATGTGCGCCTCATCGAGGATGAAGATCTTGTAGCGATCGCGGCTGGGCGCGAAGGTGGCCCTCTCGCGCAGGTCGCGCGCGTCGTCGACGCCGTTGTGGCTGGCCGCGTCGATCTCGACGACATCCAGCGACCCGCCGCCGCTGCGCGACAGCTCGACGCAGCTGGGGCACACGCCGCAGGGCGTGTCGGTGGGGCCCTCCGCGCAGTTCAGGCAGCGCGCGAGAATGCGCGCCGACGTGGTCTTGCCGCACCCGCGCGGCCCGGAGAACAGATAGGCGTGCCCCACGCGGTCGCCGCGCAGCGCGGTCATGAGCGGATCCGTCACCTGGGACTGGCCGATCATCTCCGCGAAGGTCTCGGGCCGGTAGCGGCGGTAGAGGGCTGTCGTCACCCGTCCAGCCTACGGCGTGGTGCCGACATCGGTTCCGCCCGTCCCCAGCATCCGCTCAATCCTCGTAGACGCCGAGGATCGGGATCGTCGTGGTGGTGACGGGGATGCTCGGCGACATCAGCGTTCCGTCGTCACGACGCGCATCCTCGAACTGCTGCAGCGTGGGACGCCCCGGCCGCACCGGCCCCTGGTCGGCCAGCGCCACGACAGCGGGCTCCGCCAGCGCCGTGCGGTACGAGACCCCGCGCACGCTGAAGTCGACCGGGTCGCCGGCGCGCACCTCGACGCGCAGCGCCTCGCGGGTGAGCGTGACCATCAGGTCGGTGCCGCGCCACTGCAGGGGGTAGGCCAGCTCGGGCCATTCCTCGGGCAGGCGCGGATCGAAGTCGAGCAGCCCGTCGTGGTCGCGCATGCCGCCGAAACCGGACACCAGCATCGTCCACACGCCCCCGGCCGATGCCACGTGCACGCCGTCCGAGGCGTTGCGGTGCAGATCGGCCAGGTCGACGAACAGCGAGCCCCGGAAGTACTTCAGCGCCAGCTCCTGATAGCCGACCTCGGCGGCCATGATCGACTGCACGACCCCGGACAGCGTCGAGTCGCCCGTGGTGAGCGGGTCGTAGTAGTCGAAGTCGGCCAGCTTCTCCTCGGCGCTGAAGTGATTGCCCTGCAGGAACAGCGCCAGCACCACGTCGGCCTGCTTGAGCACCTGGAACCGGTAGATCACCAGCGGGTGGTAGTGCAGCAGCAGCGGCCGCTGATCCGGGGAAGTGCCCTCCAGATCCCACACCTCGCGCTCCAGGAACAGCGAGTCCTGCGGATGGATGCCCAGCGCTTCGCTGAACGGGATGTGGATGGCCTCCGCCGCCCGCTCCCAGGCATCCCGCTCCCCCGCATCCAGACCAGTGCGCTCCACGAGCGCCGCGTACGCCGCCGGGTCGCGCTCCGCCATCTCGCCGACGATCCGCGCCGCGAAGCGCAGGTTGTACCGGGCCATCACGTTCGTGAACAGGTTGTCGTTGACCACGGTGGTGTACTCGTCGGGTCCGGTGACCCCGTGGATGTGGAAGGTCGAGTCGCCGTTGGTGCCGCGCCAGAAGCCCAGCGTCGCCCACAGCCGCGCGGTCTCCACCGCGATGTCGGCGGCCTCACGGCGCAGGAACTCCTCATCACCCGTGGCCCGCACGTACTTGCCGAGCGCATAGCTGACGTCTGCGTTGATGTGGTACTGCGCGGTGCCTGCCGCGTAGTAGGCGGAGGCCTCCTCGCCGTTGATCGTGCGCCACGGGAACAGCGCCCCGGCCTCGTTCAGCTGTGCGGCGCGGCGTCGGGCGGCGGGGAGCATGAGCACACGCGCGCGCAGCGCGTTCTTGGCCCACTGCGGCGACGTGTAGGTGAGGAACGGGAGCACGTAGATCTCGGTGTCCCAGAAGTAGTGGCCGCTGTAGCCCGACCCCGTCAGCCCCTTGGCCGGCACGCCGTTACCATCGGCACGCGACGCCGCCTGCGCGAGCTGGAACAGGCACCAGCGGGTGGCCTGCTGCAGGTCGTCCTGGCCGGCGATGCGCACGTCGGAGCGCTCCCAGAACTCGCTCAGCCACTCCTGCTGCGCGCGGAAGAGGGCATCCACGCCCTCCACGCCGACCCTGTCCAGCGAGCGACGGCAGCGGTCGACGAGCTCACGCGGCGGCACACCGCGGGAGCTGTGGTAGCTGACGATCTTGCTGATCCTGATCGGCACGCCCGCCTTCGCCTGCACGCGGAACACGTTCTTGGCGATGTCCGGCTCGATCAGCGTGCGCGCGCTGTAGTCGTTCTCGGTCTCCACCACGTGGTCGGCGACCACCGCGACGGTCATGCCCGAGTCGGTCACCTGATAGGACAGCGCCGAGCGCAGTCCGTCCTGCCAGTACTCCACCGGCTGCAGCACGCGGGCGGTGATCCGCTCCGCCTTGCGCGGATCGAAGGCGCCCTTCCCCTCCGACTTCGCCGCCATCGGGTCGCCCGCGTAGATTCCGGCGCCGTCCTGCCTGTTCAGCAGCTGGCAGCTGATCGTGACGGGGGCGTCGGCGTTCTCCACCACCAGCTCCAGGCGCAGCACGGCCAGGTGGCGCTCGTCGAAGCTGACGATGCGCTCGTCGTGCATGCGCACGCGCTTGCCTGAGGGCGTCATCCACACCACGGTGCGCGAGAGGATTCCGGTGCGCATGTCGAGCACGCGCGAGTACTCGTGGATCTCGGTCTCGTCGAAGGAGAGCGGCTCGTCATCGATGTAGACGCGCATCACCTTGGCATCCGGAGCGTTGACGATCGTCTGGCCCACCTCGGCGAAGCCGTACGCCTGCTCGGCGTGCCGGATCGGCCAGGTCTCGTGCAGGCCGTTGATGAACGTGCCGTGCTCGTGCGCACCTCGGCCCTCGATGTGGTTGCCGCGCAGTCCGAGGTAGCCGTTGCCGACCGAGAACACCGTCTCGGAGACGCCGTCCTCCTCGTAGCGGGACTCGATCAGACGCCAGGGGTCCACGGGGTAGCGTTCGCGGTCGATCACTTCGACTCCTCTGATCGCTCAGTACAGCGCATGCATTCTCCCAAGGGGGATTCTGAGTGGGGGGTGTCAGTTCGCGTCGTCGGGAAGCAGACGGGCAAGATCATCGACGATACAGGTGGCGCCGGCCTCGCGCAGCGCGGTCGGTCCCGCGCCGCGGTCGACGCCGATCACGGTCGCATAACCGGCGGATGCTGCGGATGCGGCGCCCGAGACGGCATCCTCGACGGCCACCGCCGCGGAGGGCGCGACGCCCAGCATCCGCGCGCCCTCGGCGAACATGTCCGGAGCGGGTTTGGATGCCAGACGCTCGCGCTCGGCGACCACGCCGTCGACGACGACCGGGAAGAAGTCGCGGATGCCTGCGGATGCCAGCACCTCGCCCGCGTTCTTCGAACTGGACACGACACCCATCGGCACGGATGCGTCTTTCAGCAGCTCGAGGAGCGCGAGCGAACCGGGGTACGGCGCGATGCCCTCGGCGCGCAGGGCCGCGGCGAACGCGTCGTTCTTGCGGTTGCCGATGCCGCAGATCGTCTCCGCCTCGGGTGGGTCGGCGATCTCGCCCCACGGGATCTCGATGTTGCGGCTGCGCAGCAGGCTGGCGACGCCGTCGTAGCGCTTCTTGCCGTCCACGTACGCGAAGTAGTCGGCATCCGTGTACGGGTCGGTCACGCCCCACCGTGCCAGCACATCGTCGAACACCTTCTGCCAGGCGCGCATGTGCACCTCGGCGGTCGGCGTCAGCACCCCGTCGAGGTCGAAGAGCACTCCGGCGGCGCGGCGCAGGTCGGGCAGCAATGCGGTCACGGAACCTCCATCAGCGAACGAGCGTGTCCAGCCTAATGAACGAGCCAGGCGGATTCCGAGTGGATGCGGTCAACCGGCGCTGATGGTCTGCCGCGCGATCTCGAGCTCCTCGTCGGTGGGCACCACCAGCACCTCCACGGCGGAATCATCGGCCGAGATGCGTCGGATGCCGTGCGAGCGCGCCGCATTGCGCTCGGGGTCCACTCGCAGTCCCAGGAACCCGAGCGTGGCCAGGGCATCCGCGCGCACGTCCGCCGCGTTCTCGCCGACGCCGGCGGTGAACGAGATCACGTCCACGCCGCCGAGCTGGGCGATGTACGCACCGGCGTAGGCGCGCAGCCGGTGGATGTACACGTCGTAGGCGAGCGTCGCGGCCTGCTCCCCCGCGGCTCTGCCGGCGAGGATGTCGCGCATGTCGCTGCGCCCGGCAAGGCCGAGCAGTCCGCTGCGCTTGTTGAGCAGGTCGTCCAGCTCATCGGCATCCATTCCGGCCCGCCTCGACAGCTGCAGCTGCACGGCCGGGTCGATGTCGCCGGACCGGGTGCCCATCACCAGCCCCTCCAGCGGCGTGAAGCCCATCGAGGTCTCCACGGAGCGCCCGGCGTCCACTGCCGTCACCGACGCGCCGTTGCCGAGATGGAAGACGAGCTGGCGCAGCTCGCGCACCTCGCGGCCGAGGAAGGCGGCTGCGGCCTCGGAGACATACTTGTGACTGGTGCCGTGGAACCCGTAGCGGCGGATGCGGTGCTCGCGCGCGGTCGCCGCGTCGATCGCGTAGGTGTAGGCCGCCGCGGGAAGCGTCTGATGGAACGCGGTGTCGAACACCGCCACGTGGGGCACGTCGGGGAACGCCGAGCGCGCCGCACGGATGCCTGCCAGGTTGGCGGGATTGTGCAGCGGGGCGAGCACCGACAGCTCGTCGATGTCGGTCTCCACGCGTGCGGTGATCACGGTGGGCTCGAAGAAGCGCGCGCCGCCATGGACGACCCGGTGGCCGACCGCGACCGGCGGATGCTGCGCCAGGCCCGGTCCGTGCTGAGCGAACTGGTCGAGCATCAGGGCGAACGCCGCGTCGTGATCGGCCACCGCCTGCTCGGCGGAGTGAGTGGCATCGAGCATGGCCGGCGCGGCCTGACCCGGCTCTGCGACCACCCGCACCCGGTGGCTCACCATTCCCTGATCCTGCCCGATGCGCTCGATCAGCCCGGAGGCCAGCTCGGCCTCGCGCGCCACGTCGATCAGGCTGTACTTCAGCGACGACGACCCGCTGTTGATGACGAGCACGACGCTCATGCGCGGTTCTCCTGCGCCTGGATCGCGGTGATCGCGACCGTGTTGACGATGTCGTCGACCAGCGCGCCGCGCGACAGGTCGTTGATGGGCCTGTTCAGCCCCTGCAGCACCGGTCCGATGGCGACGGCGCCGGCCGAGCGCTGCACGGCCTTGTACGTGTTGTTGCCGGTGTTCAGATCGGGGAACACGAACACCGTGGCGCGGCCGGCGACCGCCGACCCTGGCAGCTTGGCGGCGGCCACTGCGGCGTCGGCGGCCGCGTCGTACTGGATCGGCCCCTCGACCGGAAGACCGGGTTCGCGCGAGCGCACCAGCGCGGTCGCCTCGCGCACCTTGTCCACGTCGGCACCCGACCCCGACTCGCCGGTGGAGTAGGAGAGCATGGCCACGCGCGGGTCGATGCCGAACTGCCGTGCGGTCGCCGCGGACGAGATCGCGATGTCGGCGAGCTGGGTGCTGGTGGGGTCGGGGATGACCGCGCAGTCGCCGTAGACCAGCACGCGGTCGGCGAGCGCCATCAGGAACACGCTGGAGACGACGTCGACTCCGGGCCGTGTCCTGATGATCTCGAACGACGGGCGGATCGTGTGCGCCGTGGTGTGCGCGGCCCCGGAGACCATGCCGTCGGCCAGCCCGAGATGCACCATCATCGTGCCGAAGTACGACACGTCGGTCACGGTGTCGGCGGCCTGCTGCAGGGTGATCCCCTTGTGGGCGCGCAAGCGTGCGTACTCGGCAGCGAACCGCTCCACGTGCTCGGGATCGGTGGGGCTGAGCACCTGCGCGCCGGCCAGTTCGAGGCCCAGCGCCGTCGCGCGGGCGCGCACCTCGGCCTCATCTCCCAGGATCGTCAGGTCGGCGACCTCGCGTGCGAGCAGGATGGCGGCGGCACGGAGGATGCGGTCATCACCGCCCTCGGGCAGCACGATGCGCCGGCGGTCGGCGCGGGCGCGTTCGATGAGGCCGTACTGGAACATCAGCGGGGTGACCACGGTCGACTGCGCCAGGCCCAGTTCGATAGTCAGCTCGGTCAGGTCGACGTGCGTCTGGAACAGGGCGAGTGCGCGTTCGTACCGCTGTCCGGACTCCAGGCTCATCCGCCCGCGGCTGCTCATGATGCGGGTGGCGGTGTCGAAGGTGCCGTGGTCGGTGGCGATGATCGGGATGCCGGGGGCGAAGCCCTCCAGCAGCCGTTGGATGGGCTCGGGGAGCTCGAAGGGCCCGTTCAGCACGATGCCGGCGATCTGAGGGAAGGTTCCCGAGGCGGATGCCAGCAGGGCCGCCAGCAGCACCTCCGTGCGGTCGGCGGCGATCACCAGCACTGCTCCCTCGGTGATGCGCGGCAGCACGTTGACCATCGACATCCCCGAGATGACGACGTCCAGCGCCTCACGGTCCAGCAGCGCCTCATCTCCCTTGAGCAGGCGCCCGTCCACCGCACGCAGCACTCCGCGCATCGACGGTGCGACCAGCATCCGGTCCTCGGGCACAGCCCACACCGGTGTCTGCCGTGGCTGCGCGGCCTGCACCTGCTCGATCATCGCGTCCAGCCCGTGCGGCTCGGCGCGATTGACGACCACGGCGAACAGCTCGGCCCGCTCGGCGACCAGCTCCGCGAACGCCAGCGAGGCCAGCTGCCCGACCTGCTCGGGCGTGCGAGCGGTGGTGGTGCCCAGCTGCTCGGCCTGACGCTGCTGGTCGCGGCCGGAGAGCACGAGCAGCACGGGCGCACCGAGATTCGCGGCGATCCGTGCGTTGTAACCCAGCTCTGCGGGGCTCGCCACGGCGGTGTAGTCGCTGCCGATCACGACGACCGCGTCGCACTGCGCCTCGACGGCCTTGAAGCGCGCGACGATCGTCGCCAGCGCGCCTTCCGGGTCGCGGCGCACGTCCTCGTAGGTGACGCCCACGCACTCGTCGTAGTCCAACTGCACGCCGTCGTGGGCGAGCATCAGCTCCAGCACGTGATCGCGCTCATCCCAGGAGCGTGCGATGGGGCGGAACACCCCGACCCGCTGCGATACGCGCATCAGTGCGTCGAGCACCCCGAGCGCGATCGTGGACTTGCCCGTGTGCCCCTCGGCCGAGGTGATGTAGATGCTGCGCGCCACGCCGCCAGCCTACTGACCCGGGCCGGATGGCGGGCTGCTGACGCCGAGCTCGTCGGCCGCCTCTGGTCCTCCCCGCTACCGGCGGTCACAACTCTGACGATCGGGGCACCAGTGGAGTCGTCTCTTCGAATCAGCGCGGTCGTCGAGCGACCGTCAGCGAATCGAAACGCACACGAAGGAACTCCTCGCGCCTGTTGCCTCATTCGAAGATATGTACTACACTCGAAGCATGGACCACGACTTCGGAGCTCTCCACGAGCAGCGGCTCGCGCTGCTGGATGCGTGGGCTTCGAAGCAGCGCGACATCGCTCGTCTGCAGGCGGAGGCCGCCGAGCTGCTCGCCGAGCGGTGGGTCCTGTTCGAAGAGGAGCTTCACGCGGAGCCGATGCACGCTCGGTCCATCGAGCGCTCGATGATGGCGCAGTACGCGGCCGCGGGACACGTGTCGAAGGGGGCGATGGAGTTCGCGTTCACCGATGCGCGCATGCTGGGCCAGTTCCCCGCCGTCCGCGCCGCATTCGCCGACGGGCGGATCACGCCGCCGCACGTGCGCGATGTCCTCCGCGAGTCTCAGCCCGTGCGGGAGGCGATCGACACCGGCGAGGTGACCCCGGACACGCTCGCCCTGTATGAGCAGGCGTGTCTGGAAGTCGCCGAGCGCGACACGGCCGCGCGGACGAAGGCGCACGCCCGCCGCGTCGCCGCGGCCCTGGCCGGGCTGACCGTGGTGGAGCAGCAGAAGAAGGCGTTTTCGGAACGATCCATCACCGTCCGATCCGTCGGCGACGGCCTCGCGCTGCTGCAGGCCGTCCTCCCGGAGCATCTCGCGATCGCGATCCACGACCGGCTCACGAAGATGGCCCGGCATCTGCGCGGGCATCCCGAAGACCGCGACACCCCGCTCGAAGAGCCGACCGACGCCCAGTGGGCGGCATGGGAAGCCGAATGGGCTGCCGCCGACCGCGCCGAGCAGACGCGCCTCGAGGAGATCGCCCGCCGCGCCGCCGCAGAGGCCGCGAAGGCCGCTGCGGCGGAAGCCGCTGACGCGCCCGGCCTCGAGCCTGACGCTGACTCCGACTCCCGCCACGAACCCGACCCCGACCCCGACCCCGACTCCGAGGTCGCCTTCCGGGAACTGATCGCCCGACATCTCGATGCCGACGGCTTCTGGATCGACGACGACCCCGACTCCAGCGATCCCCGACCGGAACCGGATCTGAACCGCTGGACGGACCCGCGTGCCGACCCCGACAGCCCCTGCATCATCCGTCTTCCGGACGAATCGCGCACGTTCGACCAGCTGCGCGCCGACCTGCTCACCGACCTGCTGCTCACCGGCGACCCGTCCGCCGCACACGGGTCAGGGCTGGACGGCATCCGCGCGACCGTCCAGGTGACGGTGACCGCCACCACGTTGATCGGGCAGGACGAGCGGCCGGCCGAGCTCGACGGGCACGGTCCGATCCGCCCCGAGGTCGCGCGGGCTCTCGCCGGCGGCACGAAGGGATGGACGAGGCTGTTCCTCGACCCGGAAGGATTCGTGACGCAGACCGACTCGTACACCCCCACCGAGTCCATGTGCCGCTTCCTGCGCGCACGGGATCAGCACTGCCGATTCCCCGGCTGCCGGCAGCCGGTCCACCGCTGCGAGAGGGACCACAACGTCGACTGGGCCCTGGGCGGCACGACCAGCATCGACAACCTCGCCCACTTCTGCAGGGCCCACCACACGCTCAAGCATCCGGACCTCCCCGACTTCGCCCGCTGGACCGCGCGGCAGACCTCCGACCGATCGGTCGAATGGACGGACCCGGACGGCCGCACGCATCACGACCTCGAGCGGCCGCGCGTGATGTTCGTCCCGACCGAGCCGCTTCAGAGCGGCTGGCCGAGCACGCCCCTCACCGCCCAGGAGGCCGGCTCGCCGTTCTGATCGCGCGGAGTCTCGCTATCCGCCGCATGCCCCGGACAGCGCATCCACGACGGCCGTCGCGTCGTCCTGGAAGCGGGCGTAGTGCTCGCGGTCGGCGTTGATCTGCACGCGGTTGATCGCGTGCGAGGGCGGCATCCGCTGCCAGCCGGACAGCCTCCCCAACCGCGTGAAGAACTTCGTCGCCGCGGTGGCCGGGTCCATGCGCTCGTCGACGCTCCCCCACCACTTCTGCTGCTGGAAGAGCCCGATGCTGCTGGTGCGGCTTCCATCAGGATTGGTGACGCCGGAGGTCTCCCAGTCGCCGTAGTCGATATTGCGCAGCGAGCTCTCCCCCATCGCCGCCATCACGCCGACGATCTGCCCGTCACGTCCGAAGCCGAGCTCCCGTCCCGTGCGGACAATGGTCGCCGCGTTCTCGAGCTGCTCGCCGCGCCACCCGGCGACGCCGGCTGCGGGGAACGTCTGCGGCCGGTCGGCGCAGTACCGATCCGGTCGCGGCGCGGTCAGCAGGCTCACGCCGACGAGCACCCCCACCAGCACGACCGCAACTGCGGCCGTGATGCCGGTGATGCGCCGCATCCGCCTCCGCTCCCTGCGTCGACGGGCGCGGTGCCGCAGCACGGTCGCGCGGGACCGGCGCCCGCTCACTCCGCCGACCCGCGCCGCCGCCTGCCGCTGAGGGCCGTCAAGCCGCCGCCGATCGCACCGAACAGGTGCGCCTGCCACGAGACGCCCGGTGCCGCCCCCAGGATGCCGGCGACCATCGTGGCTCCGTACAGCACGACGACGATGACGGCGATCGCGGCATACGCCACTCGATGCGCGACCCGCCCCGGCGCGACCACGCGCAGCACCACGTAACCGAAGTACCCGAACACGAGCACGGATGCCCCGACCGTGAGCGTTCCCGGCGCATTCAGCAGCCAGGTTCCTGCACCCCCGACGAGCGCGACCACCACCGTCACCAGCCAGAACCTGCGCGCCCCCTCGACGGCGACAAGGCAGCCGAGCACCAGGAACGGCACGGAGTTGCCGATCAGATGCGGCCAGTTCGCGTGCAGCAGCGGACCGAGCACGAAGCCCTGCAGGCTGCCCAGGTCCCACGAGCGCAGGCCCCAGCCGACGAAGGTTCCGGGCAGCGCGGCATCCGCGATCCGAATCCCCCACATCAGCGCCAGCAGTCCGACCGGCGCCAGAAAGCGCGACCCTCGCGAAGCGAGGACGGCGGGAGGGGCGGATGCTGTCACAACACGATCCTCGCAGGTGATCCGGTGAGCACGATCCAGACAGTACGACCCGGACAGCACGACCCGGACAGAGAAAGGACCCTCCGCGCACCCGACAGAGCCCGGTTACCCTTGCTACGTTTCCGTCCTGGGGGAATTGGCCTGGATGCCGTCACGCGGAGAGCCGTCCACGAGTCTACCCGACCATGGGAGCACCCTTCGACAGCATCCGGAGCCCGGGACCCCGCCCCGCCGTTCACTCGCTCGGTTACGATCGAAGTTCGCACCGTCGCGCAGGGAGCCACCGCATGCCAGACCAGTTGACCGAGCAGAGCATCACCCACAGCACCACCCGGATCACTGCCGAGAGCTTCGCCGACCAGACGTCCCGGATCATCGCCTCGGTCTCCTCGGTGATCGACGGCAAGCCGGATGCCGTGCGCAGCGCGCTCACCTGCCTGTTCGCCGAAGGGCACCTGCTGATCGAGGACGTGCCGGGCGTCGGCAAGACCGTGCTGGCCCGCGCGCTGGCCGCCAGTGTGGACGCCACGGTGCGCCGCATCCAGTTCACCCCCGACCTGCTCCCCGGCGACGTCACCGGGGTCGCCGTGTACGACCCGGTGGCCCGCGAGTTCGAGTTCAAGCGCGGAGCCGTGTTCGCGAACATCGTCATCGCCGACGAGATCAATCGCGCTTCACCCAAGACCCAGTCCGCGCTGCTGGAGGCGATGGAGGAGGGACAGGTCACCGTCGACGGCGCCTCCCACCGTCTGCCCGATCCCTTCCTCGTCGTCGCAACGCAGAACCCGCTCGAGATGGAGGGCACCTACCCGCTGCCCGAGGCCCAGCGCGACCGCTTCATGATGCGCATCTCGATGGGGTATCCGGATGCCGCGGCCGAGACGCTCATGCTGCGCCAGCGCGAGACCGCCAATCCCCTCGCGGAGATCGTGCCGGTCACCGATGCCGCCACCGTGCACGCCCTGATCGCCTGGACGCGGCGCGTGCACGTCGCGGAGTCGCTGGAGGAGTACGCCGTCGCACTGGCCCAGGCCACCCGTCAGGACCCGGGCCTGCACCTGGGAGCCAGCCCCCGCGCCACCCTGCAGCTGGTGCGCGCGGCGAAGGTGCGCGCCGCGCTGGACGGTCGCGAGTTCGTCGTGCCCGACGACATCACCGACCTCGTCATCCCGGTCTTCGCTCACCGCCTGATCGCCGCACGCGGCGTGCACCGTGCCGGGACCCAGCCGGTGGAGGCCGCGCTGAGTCAGATCATCGCCCGCGTGCCGGTGCCGTTCGCCGGCGCACGCCGCTGAGCCGACCATGCTGAGCCGGCCATGAAGCACCATCCACTCACCGCCACGGGGTGGGGCTGCCTGCTCGCCGGCACGCTGCTCATCGTCGCCGCGAACGTGACCGCGGCGCGTCCGCTGCTGTACCTGGGCGTGCTGCTGGCAGCACTCCCCGTGGTGTGCCTGCTGTTCGTGCGGCTGCCGCGCCGCCGCGGCGAGGTCAGCAGGCAGATCGCCACGGATCTGCTGGCGGTCGGCGAGACCTCGCGGGTGCAGGTGCGCTTCGACCTGTGGACGTTCGGCATCCCGAACGGCACCTGGCGCGACACGCTGCCCGACGCCGTGCGGGGGGATGCCACCGGAGCCTATCCGCAGGATGCCCTCCGCTACGACCTCGAGGGCGTCCGGCGCGGCATCTCCACCCTCGGCCCGCTGCTGCTGCGCACCACCGACCCGTTCGGACTGGCCCAGCGGGAGCAGGCCTTCGGCGACACCCGCACCATCACCGTCATCCCGCAGACGGTCGCCCTCGCCTCGCTGCCCGCCAAGGTGGGCGCGGCGGGCGGCTCGGCGCAGACGCGCTCCACCCGGCTCGGGCAGGGCGCGGACAACCTCATCCCCCGCCCGTACTCGTCGGGCGACTCGCGCAGGCGCATCCACTGGCGCGCCACTGCGCACCGTGGCGATCTGATGGTGCGCCAGGAAGAGGAGGAGGCCAGCCCGGATGCCGTGGTCGTGCTCGACCGCGCCGCGGACGGCTGGGCGCGCCCGGGCGACGACCCGGATCCGCTCTTCGAATCGGCGGTCGTCCTGTGCGCCTCCGCGGCGCTGCGCCTGGCGCAGGACGGCTACAGCGTGGACGTGCTCGACAGCGCCGGCGAGGTGCTCGGCTCGCTGCGCGGGCACGAGGAGGACCGCGAGGACGTGATGGTCGCGCTCGCGGTGGTCGCGCCGCGCGGCGGACGCCGTGATCTGCGGACGGTCGTCGGCAGCACTCCACCGGGGCCGCTGGTCGTGATCACCGGGCGGCTCGACGACGAGGCCGCCGAGAAGCTGAGTACAGCAGGGGCCGCCGCGCCGCTGCTGTTCACCACGGACGCGTCCGAGGCCGCGCTCGCGTCGGTGCGCGCGCACGGCTGGTTCCCCGCCGTGCTGCCCGCCGATGCCGACGAGCTGGCCGGGGCATGGGCATCCGCTCTCCCCCTCTCGCGGGTGCAGCATGCCTGAGCGCGCCGCCGACACCCGGCGTCCGCCGAGCCCGGCGGGCGCCGGAGCCCTGACCGCGCTCACCGCAGCCGTCGCGGTCTGGGCCTACACGGGAGCCGTGCTGCCGGGGCTGTGGAGCTTCGTGATCGGCACGCTGATCGCGGTGATCGTGCTGACCGGAATCCTCGCGAGGGTCGCCTTCGCCGGCGTCCGCGCCGGTGTGTCGCGGATGCTGGTGCTGCTGCTGCAGGTCGTAGCCGCGGCGCTCGCGTGCACGGCGACCCTCGCGGGCGAGACGGGCATCGCGGGTCTGGTCCCCACGCCGCGGACGGTCCAGCTGGTCGGTCTGCGCCTGCAGCAGAGCCTCGACGAGATCATGAACGGGGTGGCGCCGATCGCGGCCTCCGTTCCCATCGCGACCCTGCTGGGACTCGCGTTCGCGGTGGTGGTGATCCTGCTGGACCAGCTGGTCGCGCACCGGCGGGTGCTGCTGGCCGCGGTGTTCAGCTCGATCGTCGGCGTCATGCCGATGTTGATCTCGTTCGGCTCGGTGAACCTGGCCTGGTTCCTGATGCAGGCCATCGTGATCCTCCTGCTGCTGCGCTACGGCGCGCGGCACGCCCGGCATGCGCCGCTGCGCGCCTCGACGACCGTGGCGATGTCGTCGGGAGTGCTGGCGATCGTGGCGGCGCTCGTGCTCGCCCCGGTGCTGCCCGTGGCATCCGCTCTGCCCGGCACCGGACCGATGCTCACCGTCGACGCGACCCTGCGGCTGGGCGACGATCTGCGCCGACCGGAGGGCGTCGAGGCACTGACGCTGGTCACCTCGGCGGCCAAGCCGCCGTATCTGCGCATGGCCACGCTCTCGCGCTTCGACGGCGATGTGTGGCGCCCCGATCGCGGCGAGCGCGTGCCGCTGGGCGACGGCTTCGGCGACCTGGACTGGACCGATCCGATCAAGACCGTCGAGAGCGAGGTGTCCATTCACGTGACCGGCGTCTCCAGCGACCGGCTGCCCGTCCCGTACGCACCGCAGCAGGTCACCGACGCCGGCGGCGGGTGGTCGGCGATGGCGGTGAATCGCACCGTGGTCAGTCGTACGGCGGATGCCGCCGGCAGCGACTACACGGTGCAGGCCGCGACCGCGGTGCCCACGCTCGAGCAGATCCGTGCGAGCACGGCATCCGGTGCTGACGTTCCCGAGCTGCCGGACGACCTGCCGTCGATCATCGAGGACCTCGCGCGTGAGGTCACCGCCGGTGCCGACACCGATTACGACCGGCTGATCGCCCTGCAGGACTGGTTCCGCGCCGAGTTCACCTACTCGCTGCAGGCGCCGGTCGACGAGGGCTTCGACGGGACGGGCGCCGATGCGGTGGCGACCTTCCTCGAGAAGCGCACCGGCTACTGCATCCATTTCGCCGGCGCGTTCGCGCTGATGGCGTCGAACCTGGGGATGCCGGTGCGCATCGTGGTCGGCTACCTGCCCGGCGCGGCCACGGATCAGAAGCGCGGCGACCAGATCCTCTACTCCGTCTCCAGCGACCAGCTGCACTCCTGGCCCGAGGTCCACTTCGAGGGCATCGGCTGGGTGCCGTTCGAGCCGACCGCCACGCTGGGCGAGCCGACCGACTTCATCGCAGCGTCCGCGGGCGGCGGCAGCGGGGAGGGCCCGGAGGCGCCTGCGCCCAGCTCGTCGCCGACTCCCAGCTCGTCGACGGACACCTCCGGCATCACCGACGCCCCGCGGGATCCGGGCAGCGCGGGCGCGACTCCCCTGCGCCGGCTGGACCCGGTGCCGGTGACGCTGACGGCCCTCGGCATCCTGCTCGTGCTCGCGCTGCCCCTGCTGGCGCGCTCGCTGGTGCGCGCACGGCGGCTCGGACGCGCTCGCCGGGGCGACGCGATGGCGGCGTGGGCCGAGCTGAACGACACGCTCGTCGATCTCGGGCTGCGCGCGCCGCAGGCGCAGACGGCGCGGGTGCGGGCGGATGTCCTGGCGACCACGCGAGCTGTGGATGCGGACGCTCTGGCCCCGCTGGTGCGGGCCGTCGAGCACGCCAGCTACGCGCGGGCGGTGCCGGATGCCGGAAACCTGGCGACCCCGCTCGGAGCAGTGATCGCGCAGCTGAGCGAGAGCGTCGACGGGCGCCAGCGCCTGCTGGCGCGATTGCTGCCGGCGTCGCTCTTCGCCCGCAGACGGTGACCGGCGCGGATCAGGCGGCGTGCTCGGCGCAGCGGATCGCCTCGCAGCCCGCGCACACCACGAACTGGCGCCGGCACGATGGGTCGGGGCAGTTCGCGGTGCGGCTGGTGGATGCCCCGCATCCGGCGCACTCGCCGATGACGGCGGCATGGTCGGAGAACTCCACCGAGCCGCGCTTGTCGAACACGTACAGCGACCCCTCCCACAGGCCGTCGTCGCCGAACGCCTCGCCATAGCGGGCGATGCCGCCGTCGAGCTGGTAGACCTCGCCGAAACCGCGGGAGACCATCAGGCTGGAGAGCACCTCGCAGCGGATGCCGCCGGTGCAGTAGGTGACGACGGGCTTGCCCTTCAGGTCGTCGAATGTGCCGTCGTCGAGCAGACGGACGAAGTCGCGGGTGGTCTCGGTGTCGGGCACGATCGCGTTCCTGAAGCGGCCGATCTCGGCTTCGAGCGCGTTGCGTCCGTCGAAGAACACCACCTCGTCGCCGCGCTCGGCGATCAGCTCGTGCAGCTGCTGCGGGTTCAGTCGTGCGCCTCCGCCGACCACGCCGTGCTCGTCGACGCGCAGCTCGTCCGGTGCGCCGAACGACACGATCTCGTCGCGCACCTTCACGCTCAGCTTCGGGAAGTCGAGGCTGTACCCGTCGGCATCCAGGCCGGTTCCCTCGCTCCACTTGACGTCGGCGTCCCTGAACGCCGCGTGGTCGCGGAACCGGCGCAGCCACTTCTTGACCGCGGGCAGGTCACCGCCCAGAGTTCCGTTGATGCCGTCCTTCGAGATGATGATGCGCCCGCGCAGCTTCAGCGCCTCGCAGAGGTCGCGCTGCCACAGCCGGATCGCGTCCGGATCCGGGAGCGGCGCGAACGCGTAGAACAGCACGATCTTGGGGGTGGGCACCAGGAGATTCTACGTGGGCACGACCGATGGCTCCCCGGCAGCGGCCGGGTCCGCCGTGAAGGCGTCGGGAAGCACTCCGCCGATCGGATAGGATGGACAGGTTGTCTCCTGGTGACGTGTCCGAGCGGCCGAAGGAGCACGCTTGGAAAGCGTGTGTTGTGCAAGCAACCGCGGGTTCGAATCCCGCCGTCACCGCCAATGGTCCGAGGGCCCTGCTTCGCGAAGCGGGGCCCTCCGACGTGTCAGGCGACGAACCGCACGCCGTACATGGTCGTCTCCGGTCCGGCATCCAGGCGGTGCATGCCGATGCGCTCGTAGAACGCGCCGGCACCGACGTTCTCGGGGTTCATGCCCAGATGCAGTCCCGGCACGCCCCGGCGACGCAGCTCGTCGAAGAGCGTCTCGATCAGCCGGCGCCCCAGCCCCTGCCCCTGCGTCTCGGGCAGCAGGTCGATGTGCAGGTGCGCGGGGTACTGCGCGGTGTGCTTCTCGCGCCCGGGCCCCCGCGCGGTCGCGTAGCCGATGATGCCGTCCTCCCGCGTCGCCTCGTCCTCGCCGGAGAACGGATAGCGCGCGGCGACACCCGGCCACCACTCGTCGCGGAACCAGGTCTCGAACGCGTCGGTGTCATCCGTCGCCACGACGTACCCGATCGTGCGTCCGTCATCGGACTCCACCACCCAGCACAGGTCCGGATGCCGTTCCGCGTACGGCGCGGCGAAGACGTCACCCCACAGGCGGTCATCGCGGAACAGCCCGGTGGCGTCGCCAGCGGCGTCCGCCGTCCTCACACACACCTCGTACAGCGCCTCACGATCCGACGGACGGTACGGGCGGATGCGTGACACGGGCGGCTCCTTCGGATCAGACGCACGGGGATGCGTCCAGCCTAGCGACGCCCAGTCCCCGAGCACGGCGCCGGCGAGCAGGGCGCCCGCCGCGCCCACCAGCATCCCGCCGACCGTGTCGGAGAGCCAGTGCGCCTCCAGCACCGCGCGCGACACCGCCATCACCACAGTGACGGCCGCCCCGATCACGGCGACCCGGCGTCGCGGCCGGATCAGGTACAGCAGCATGGCGATCGTCGCGATGTTGGCCGTATGCCCCGAGGGGAATGAACCGGGATCCGAGACCACCAGCATCCCCTCCGGCCGCGCGCGGTCGAAGAACGCCTTCAGCAGCTGCACCAGCCCGACGCTCACCAGCAGCGCGGCTGCGGCGTACACGCCGGCGCGCGGGCGTCGCAGCGCCACCAGCATCCCGATCAGCAGCAGCGGCATGACCACGCCGGCCCGCCAGCCCCCGCCGAGGTAGCTGAGCGCGTACGAGATCGACAGCATCCACGGCTGCCGTACGCCGGCCACCAGATCGTGCCAGCCCTGGTCGATCCCGTTGACCGCCTCGCCGGGCAGCAGCACGACAGCCGCGCCGAGCAGCACGGCGACCACCAGCAGGACGCCCGAGGTGATCAGCATCCGGTTGCGCGTCATCATCCCATTCTCCCCGCCGCCCGCTCGAAACCCGCTGCGCACCGGCGATATCCTCGGGCTATGAGCTTCGCCACCTCGCACCTGCTGCTGGCCGCCTCTGCCGCCGACCTGGTCGCCGCGCACCCCGTGGAAGAGGGACGCGTGCGTCCGCACCGCACACTCGACGGCGATGGGTTCAAGATCAGGACGCTGGTGATGGATGCCGGTGCCGTGCTGCGCGAGCACAGGGCGCCCGTGCCGATCCTCGTCACCGTGGCCGCCGGTCGCGTGCTGTTCCGGGTGGCGGGGACGGAGTACGACCTCACCGCGGGCGGCACCATCCAGGTGGCCGCCTCGGAGCCGCATGAGCTCGAGGCCGTCGACGCGTCGCACGTGCTGCTCACGCTGATCGGCTGACCCGAGCGCCCGCCGCTCAGGGCGCGAGCATCTCCACGGTGCGCGGACGCACGATCAGCCACAGCGCGACGATCGCGACCACCGCGCAGCCCACCATCACGGTGGCCATGGTCGTCGCCGTGATGCCCGATCCGGCCGAGATCAGCCCCACCGCCGGCGAGATGATCGCCGCGATGCCGTTGTTGCAGGCGCCCAGCACGGATGCCGCGGTGCCGGCCGCCCTGCCGTGCCGGTCGAGCGCCAGCACCTGCACGCACGGGAAGGTGAACCCGCACGCGGTCATGAACAGCCACAGCGGGATGACCGTGCCCCAGAACCCGGCGCCGAGCTGATCGCACACGATGATCGCGGCGCCCGAGATCAGCAGCATCCCGGTGGAGAACGCCATCACCCACTGCGGCCCGAACCGGGCCGCCAGTCGTGAGGCGGCCTGCACGCCGCCGACCACGCCCAGCGAGTTGGCTGCGAACAGCAGCCCGTACGCCTGCGGGTTCAGGCCGTGCGTCTGCTGGAACAGGAACGGCGAGGCCGACAGGTACGAGAACAGTCCCGAGAACGTCATCCCGCCGATGACCAGCACGCCCACGAACACCCGGTCCGAGAACACGCTGCGGTAGCGCTGCAGCACGGTGCTCGCCCCGCGATCCTGCCTGCGGGCCTTCGGCAGCGTCTCCGGCAGCAGCAGGATCGCCGCCAGCAGCATCACCGCGCCGTAGCCCGCCAGCACGACGAAGATGCCCCGCCACGGCATCACGGTGAGCAGCCCCGATCCGATGATCGGCGCGACCACCGGCGCGACACCCGAGACCAGAGCCAGCCGCGAGAGCATCACCACGAGCCGCCGCCCGCCGAACAGGTCACGCACGATGGCCATCGCCACCACGCCGCCCGCCGCGGCGCCGATGCCCATCACCACGCGCGCGGCGCCCAGCAGGATCAGGTCGGGGGCGATGGCGGCGGCGACGCTGGCCAGCACGTGCAGGGCGGTCACGGTGATCAGCGGCACCCGCCGGCCGACCTTGTCGCTGAGCGGGCCGACGACGAGCTGCCCGATCGCGAACCCGATCATCGTTCCCGTCAGCGTGAGCTGGATCATCGCCGCCGAGGTGGCGAAGTCCTTCTCCAACTGGGGGAAGGCCGGCAGGTAGAGGTCGATCGTGAACGGCCCGAGGGCGGTGAGCGCCCCGAGCAGGATGATGTACAGCGTGCGGCGCCCGGTGGCGATCGCGTCGCCCGGGTGCAGCATGATCGGCGCGGTCGCCGGATCCGCGCCGAGGGTGCGGATGGCGCCGGTCGGCGTGGAGGTGCGGATGGTGCCGGTGATCGCCCGCAGGCCGCCGGTGGGAGTGCGTTCGTCGCTCACGGAGGACTTTCAGGGGAGGAGCGGATGCCGCGCTCGAATCGATTCGACGCAGCGGAAGTCTCCCATGCTACCCGCCCTCGGACGTGCGTCGACAGGCTCAGCGCAACTCCTGCGTCGCGCAGCCGCAGCTCCTGGGTCGCTGAGCCGCAGCTCCTGGGTCGCTGAGCCTGTCGAAGCGAGTGTCAGCCCTTGGTCGCGCCGGCCAGCAGGCCCCGCACGAAGAAGCGCTGCAGTGCGAAGAACACGATCAGCGGGACGATGATCGAGATGAACGTACCCGCCGACTGCAGGAACCAGCGGTTGCCCCAGGTTCCGGACAGCGAGTTCAGCGCCTGGGTGATCGGCAGCGCGCCGGGCGAGGCGAAGATCGTCGCGACCAGCAGATCGTTCCACACCCAGAGGAACTGGAAGATGCCGAACGAGGCGATCGCCGGCATGGCCAGCGGCAGGATGATGCGGAAGAACACCTGGCCGTGACCGGCGCCGTCCACCCTGGCCGCCTCGACGATGTCGCCGGGGATCTCCGAGATGAAGTTGTGCAGCATGAACGTCGCCAGCGGCAGCGCGAAGATCGCATGCGCGATCCACACCCGGGCGAAGCTGTAGTCCAGGTCGTTCAGCGTGAAGCCGGGGAACACCGTCACGTCGCCGATCGTCAGACCGCTCGAGAACAGGCTCAGCAGCGGCACCAGGGCCATCTGCAGCGGCACGATCTGCAGCGCGAACACGAACACGAACAGCAGGTTGCGGCCCTTGAAGTCGATCCAGGCGAACGCGTAGGCGGCCAGCGACGCGACCACGATCGGGAACACCGTCGCGGGGATCGTGATCGCCAGCGAGTTGACGAACGCGACCGCCAGCGTGGTCGAGGTGCCGCCAGCGGTGAGCGCCTCGACGTAGTTGTCCAGAGTGAACTTCGGGTCGGTGAAGGCGGTCCACCAGCCCGTGGACTGCGTGTCGGCACCGGGACGGAACGACGTCACGAACAGCCCGAAGGTGGGGATCGTCCAGAAGAAGGCGATGATCACGGCGGCGATCGTCGCGCCCTTCGAGGTGAGCTTCTTGTGGGCGATGGCCTCGTTGCGGCGGGTGTCGCGTGCGACCTGGCGCTTGGTGCGGGTGTCCATCACGACGGCTTCTGTGGCGCTCATCAGCGGATCTCCCTCTGCTTGGTCATCGATCGGGCGTTGTAGATGATCAGCGGCAGCACGAAGATGAACAGCACCACGGCCAGCGCCGAGGAGTGTCCGTAGCTCTGGAAGCGCTGCTGCTGGTTGACCATCTCGAAGCCGAGGACCGTGGTGTCGTCACGCCCGCCGGTCATCACGGCCACGATGTCGTACACCTTCAGCGACATGATCGTGATGGTCGTGAGGACCACGATCAGCGACGAGCGGATGCCGGGGACGGTCACGTTCGTGAACCGCTGCCAGGCGTTCGTGCCGTCGAGCTCGGCGGCCTCGAGCTGCTCCACCGGAACGGCCTTGATGGCGGCCGAGAGGATGACCATCGCGAATCCGGTCTGCGTCCAGATGAAGACGATCAGCAGCATGAATGTATTGACCAGCGGCTGCACGGCGAGCCAGTTGACCGGGTCTCCGCCGAACATCGTCACCAGGGCGTTCAGCAGTCCGAGCTGGTCGCCCTGACGGTAGTCGTACATGAACTTCCAGATGATGCCGGCGCCGACGAACGAGATCGCGACGGGCATGAAGACGAGCACCTTCAGCACCTTCTCACCGCGCGCCTTGTCGATGAAGACGGCGTAGGCGAGACCGAAGGCGACCGAGATGGTCGGTGCCAGCAGCGCCCAGATGAGCGTGTTGATCACGGATGCCGTGCCGACCGGGTTCGTGAACACCCAGAAGTAGTTCTCCAGCCCCACGAAGTCGGTGCCGGTCTTGTCGAAGAACGACTTCACGAAGGTCGCGACGGCCGGGTAGATCAGGCCGAGCAGCAGCATGATCGCGGCGGGCGCCATGAACAGGATGAGCTGGAAGAGGTAGCCGGCGCCCTGGCGGGAGCGGTAGTCGGCGAAGAACAGCAGTGCGCCGGAGAGCAGTGCGATCCCCACCACGTAGAGCACCGCGTTGGAGTACGGGCGCAGCAGCATGAAGGCGAGCACCGGGACCACCAGGCAGGCGACCAGGCGCATGATGAAGTAGCCCCTGCCCGGGCGCGGTGCGAACTCGATGAGCACGAGCACGATCGCGACCACCAGGCCGAAGGCCAGCAGCACCACGGGGATCTGCAGCAGCGGATGCATGTTGCCGAGCCACATGAAGAATGTGTTGAGCGAGACGGGGCCCAGGGCGATGCGGGCCGGGTCCTCGACGGGCGCTGAGAAGATCAGCAGGAAGATCAGGGCCGCGATGAGCACGAAGCCCACGACCACGAGGATGCGCGTGAGCGCTCGTCCCTTCGGGTCGGCGCCGTGCGTGGTCTGCGGCAGTTCAGTCGTCTCGGCTTCCTCGACGATCACTTGCGACATGGGTTCCCCTTCTGGGTACGGCACCGGTCACGCCCGGTGCAGCTGGGCCGCCGAGTTCACGGCCCGGGAGGTGATGCGGGTGCGGGGTCGGGCCGTGGCCCGACCCCGCACCTGTCAGCAGGTTGCGCTCAGACTAGCGCCACCGGTCAGTTCTCGTAACCGGCCTGGATGTTGCTCAGCACCTCATCGGTGGACTTGCCGTCGACCCAGTCGACCATGCCCTTCCAGAACGAGCCGGAGCCCACCGTCGACGGCATCAGGTCGGATGCGTCGAAGCGGAAGGTCGTCGAGTCGTCCTGCATGATGTCCATGGCCTCCTTGAGGAACTCGCTGGAGGCGAGGCTCGAGTCGGCCTTCTTGTTGGCGGAGAGCACGCCACCGAGCTTGACGCGGGCGTCGGCGAACTCGGGCGATGCCATGAACTCGAGCACCTTGACCGTGGACGGGTCGTCGTTGAATCCGGCGACGAACTCCCCGCCACCCTCGACCTGCAGCTCACCCTCGGTCTCGCCGGGCATGAGGAACGCGTACACGTCACCGTCGGGGCCGACCTCAGGGGTCTTGCCGTCGGCGTTCTTCACGTCGAGGAAGTTGGCCGACAGGAAGGACGCCTGGTGGGTCAGGGCGCAGCTGCCGTCGGCGACCTTCGCCGCGACGTCGCCGAAGGCGGTGGAGTTGATGCTCTTCACGTCGCCGAAGCCGGCATTGACGTAGTCCGGGTTGAGCAGAATCGAGCCGACAGCGTCGAACGCCTTCTTGATCTCGGGGTCGGTGAACTTGACGTCGCCGTCGATCCACTTGTCGTAGACCTCAGGACCCGACTGGCGAAGGACGAGGTCCTCGATCCAGTCCGTGCCCGGCCAGCCCGAGGCGGCCTCCGAAGAGAAGCCGGCGCACCAGGGCGCCTTGCCCGTCTTCTCCCGGATGGTATCGGTGAGCGTGATCATCTCGTCCCAGGTCTTGGGAACCTCGACGCCCCACTCCTTGAAGCTGGACGGCGAGTACCAGATGTAGCCCTTGAGGTTGGCGAGCATCGGAGCCGCGTAGAAGGTGTCGTCGAACGTGCCGTACTTCTTCCAGTCCGCGGACCAGTTCTCGTCCACGGCCTTCGACACGCTGTCGGGCGCGGCCTGGACCTTGCCGGTCTCGACGAGCGTCTTCAGCAGACCCGGCTGGGGGACGATCGCGATGTCGGGGGCGTCGCCACCGGTCACCTTGGTGACGATGTTGCCCTCGAAGCCCTTGTCGCCGGTGTACTCCACCTTGATGCCGGTGTCCTTCTCGAAGGACTCGAACGACTTGTTGAGGTCATCGGCCTCGATGCCGGTGATGCCGCCGGAGATGCGGACGGTCGACTTGCCGTCAGAATCGCCGCTTCCGCCGCCCGGTGCTGCCTCCGCGCAACCGGTCAGGGCGATTGCAGCCACACTGACCAGGGCGAGGGGAGCAAGCAGGCGGTATCGCTGTGACAGAGCCATGTGTTTTCTCCTCTTCGGGTGGATCCCGGATCCCCGTGAGCTGCGATATCTGCAGCCGGTGAGGAACCGATTCCAGGACAACCTACTTGCCCCAGGCGCCCTTGCACAATGGCACGCTCGCGGTTCCGCACAACCGTTGTGCAGACGTGATCCGCGCGGTGGGAGCGCTCCCATAGCCTAACCTGTGGAACCGGTTCCGTGAGACATCGGTTCCGGATACTCTGTCGAGAGCGCCCGACGTCGAGAGCGCCCGACCCGACCTGCGGAGGAACCATGAGCACCATCGCCGACGTCGCCGCGCGCGCCGGCGTCTCCAAGGCGACTGCCAGTCGCGCGCTCAGCGGCGGCGGGTACGTGTCGGCGCCGACGCGCGAGAAGGTGCGGGCCGCCGCATCCGAGCTCTCCTACGTCGCGCACTCCTCGGCGACCAGCCTCGCCACCGGCAGATCGCTGTCGGTCGGCGTGATCATGCCCGCCCTGGACCGCTGGTTCTTCGCCGAGCTGCTGGCCGGCATCCAGGCAGGGCTGCTCGCCTCGGGCCAGGATCTGGTGCTCTACGGCATCCGCGAGCGCACCGCCGAGCGCGCGCAGCTGTTCGAGGAGGTGCTCCCCCGGCGCCGGCTGGACGGCATCATCGCCGTCGGCATCCAGCCCAGCGCCCGTGAGCTCGAACGTCTCATCCGGGTGGAGTCGCCGCTGGTGAGCATCGGCGCCTACAGCGAGGGGACGAGCGCCGTCTCGATCGACGACGCCGGCGCGGCGCGCATCGCGACGGAGCATCTCATCGACCTCGGCCATCGCGACATCGCCTTCCTCGGCGGAACGGCGGATGCCGCCACCCACGCCTTCGGCGACGAGCGGCGACTCGCGGGGTACCGCCAGGCCATGATGGCGGCGGGACTGGCGGCGTTCGTCAGGCACGCCGACGGGGAACCCACCATGCCGGGCGGCTACGAGGCGGCCGTGCGCATGCTGGGAGATCGGCAGAGCCGGCCGACCGCGCTCGTCGCCGTCTGCGACGAAGCCGCGATCGGAGCGGTGGTCGGCGCACGCCGGCTCGGCCTGTCGGTGCCCGCCGAACTGAGCATCGTCGGCATCGACGATCATGAGCACGCTGAGATGTTCGCGCTCACGACCGTGCGACAGCAGCCTCGCGCGCAGGGGCTGGCCGCCGTCGAGGTGCTGCGCCGGAGAATGGATGCCCCGGATGCCGCGCCCGAGCGTCAGGTGCTGCCCTCGGAGCTGGTGGTGCGCGCTTCCACGGCGGCCCCGCGCTGAGCCCGTCGAAGCGTCGCCGCAGGGTCGCTGAGCCCGTCGAAGCGCCGCCGCGGCAGCAGAAAGGCCCCGGGGACAACCCGGGGCCTTTCGAAGAAGTCTGCGCTCTCGCGCCGCGACTTACTTGAGGGTGACCGTGGCGCCGGCGGCCTCCAGGGCCTCCTTCGCCTTGTCGGCGGTCTCCTTGTTGGCGCCCTCGAGGACAGCCTTCGGAGCACCGTCGACGACAGCCTTGGCCTCGCCGAGGCCCAGCGAGGTGAGCTCGCGGACCGTCTTGATGACCTGGATCTTCTTGTCGCCGGCAGCCTCGAGGATGACGTCGAACGAGTCCTTCTCCTCCTCGGCAGCGGCCTCGCCTGCACCACCGGCGGCACCGGCGACGGCGACGGGGGCGGCAGCGGTGACGTCGAACTTCTCCTCGAACGCCTTCACGAACTCGCTGAGCTCGACAAGGGTCAGACCAGCGAACTGCTCCAGCAGCTCCTCAGTGGAAAGCTTCGCCATGATATTTCTCCTAATAGATGGGGGTTGTGTCGGGAAGACGCCGGTCGCTCACGCGGCCTCGGCGGTCTCCAGCTTTTCGCGAAGCGCGTCGATGGTGGCGGCAGCCTTGCCCATCGTCGCCTTCATCATGCCCGCCGCCTTCGCCAGCAGAACCTCACGGCTCTCGAGCGAGGCGTACTTGTTGACCTCGTCGGCGTCGAGGGTCTTGCCCTCGAAGACGCCGCCCTTGATCACGAGAAGCGGGTTGGCCTTGGCGAAGTCACGCAGAGCCTTGGCAGTGGCGACGAAGTCACCGTGCACGAACGCCACGGCCGACGGACCCTTGAGGTCGTCGTCCAGCGTCGTGATCCCCGCGTTGTTCGCGGCGATCTTGGTCAGCGTGTTCTTCACCACGGCGTACTCCGCGTTCTGACGGATGTCGTTGCGCAGCTGCTTGAGCTGGGCAACCGTCAGACCGCGGTACTCGGTCAGCAGGACGGCGTTCGAGTCCTCGAAGTTCTTCGTGAGCTCGGCAACCGTTGCATCCTTCTGCGCCATGGTCACTCCTTACGTGTACGGATGCCGCGCGGCTGCGTGACATCGACCTCGACCGCCCGCAGCCAAACAAAAACGCTCCGGCGCAAGCGCACGGAGCGTGAAAACCCTCTATGACACCTGCGCGGGCCCCTGCAGAGCAGTGCTTCGATTCATCGTGCTCGCACACGCTGAATGACCGGCGGTCTTCGGTTGAGTCCACTCTACGGCATCCCCTCCCCTCCCCCAAATCCTCGGCGAGCGAGCGGCGTGGAAGGCGTGGAGAGAGGCGCTTCGGGCGTAGGGTCGAAGGGTGACCCCGGAACTCGAAGCGCGCATCATCGCGGACTCGCGGGATCGGGTCGCATGGTTGCGCGCACGCGCCAGAGGGATCACCGCGACCGATGTCGCCGGTCTGTCCGGTGAGGCGTCGATCTCCCGGGCAGCGGATGCCAAGCTCGGGCACGGCCCGCGGTTCGGCGGCAACGCGTACACCGACCACGGCCGGCGGCGCGAGCCCGAGATCGCAGCGTGGGTGGCCGCGACCCACGGCATCCTCCCCTCCTCCGCACTGTTCCGCGCCGAGGTCGAGAAGCGCCACCTCGCCACTCCGGACGGCGTGTGCGTCGACGGCGGGGGACACGTGCTGCTCGCGGAGATCAAGACCACCAACAAGTCCTGGGCCACCATCCCGCGCACCTACCTGCGCCAGGTCTGGTGGCAGCAGTATGTGCTCGGCGCGGAGCGGACGCTGTTCGTCTGGGAGGAGCACGTCGACTTCCAGCCGGTCCACGACGAGCCCAGGAGCGTGTGGATCGACCGCGACGACAAGCAGATCGGTCGCCTGGTCGGCCTCGCCAACCGCCTGATCGACGAGCTCTACCACCGCACGACGGGCCAGGCGCCTCCCGATCGCGGTCCGCTCACCGCCAACCGCCGTGAATCCCTCCGCGAACGCGACCTGTTCCGCGCGCTCGCCCTCTCCGACTGACGAGTTGCAGACGTCGCTGCGGCCTCAGAGCGGCGCAAGCGCCCGGCCTGCTTCGGCGACGACCTCGTCGGCGAGGGCGTCGAGCAGCGGAGAGCGCAGATTCCACTGCTGCCAGTACAGCGGAACGCGGGTGGGCGGACCGCCCAGCTCGACGAGGTCGTCTCCTGCCTGCGGCGAGGGGATCAGCCCCCAGCCCAAGCCGAGTCGCACGGCCCGGGAGAAGTCGTGGGATGCCGGCACGTAGTGCCGCGGCACCGACCACGGGTCCACTCCCCCGGCGCGCAGCCAATCCTGCTGCAGGGCATCCCGCCGGTCGAAGTCCACGAACGGCGCGACCCGCAGCGCGGCGACGGAGACGCCATCCGGAAACCAGCGGGCAAAGTACTCGGCGGTCGCCATCGGGCGGTACTCCAGTACGCCCAGCGGCGTCACGGCGCTGCCGCCGACCGGCCGCGCCTCGCTGGTGACGGCCGCCATCACCTCACCTGACTCCAGCAGGCGGGCGGTGTAGTCCTGATCGTCGCGGTGCAGGTCGACGTCGATCGGATGCCGCTGCGCGACACGCGCGATGGGTGCCAGGAACCAGGTCGCCATCGAGTCGGCGTTCACCGCCAGAGGCACCCGGATGCGCGGGGACGGCGCCTGTTCGGCGACGCCCAGGCCGAAGGCCGCGAGCGCGTCGTGCTCCAGCAGCTGCACCTGCCGCGCCAGGCGGATCAGCGCCTCTCCTGCTTCGGTGGCACGCACGGGGCGCGCGCGGACGACCACCACGCGGCCGAGCTGCTGCTCCACCGCCTTGATGCGCTGGCTCACCGCCGACGGGGTGATGTGCAGACGCCGCGCCGCGGCGTCGAAGCTGCCCTCGTCGATGACCGCGGCGACTGTGGCGGCCAGTTGGGCGTCGATTCTCACATAAGGGATGCTAATGCAGATTCAGTTCTCTTCGCTGGCATTCATGCAGTGTTGGATCTAGCGTGGGCATGTGCTCACCGTTCTCTCGGGCCTCGGCCTCATGTTCTCGCTCATCATCGCCGTCGGCGCGCAGAACGTCTTCGTGCTGCGCCAGGGTCTGCGCCGCGAGTACGTGCTGCCGGTGGTGCTGATCTGCGCAGCATCCGACGCCGTGCTGGTGCTGGCGGGAACCGCCGGGCTGGGCTTCCTGATCGGCCGGCTGCCCTGGCTGCTGATCGCGGCGCGCTGGCTGGGCGGCCTCTCACTGATCCTCTACGGGATCTTCGCCGCGCGGCGTGCATGGCGGGCGAGCGGCGAATCACTCGTCGCGGACGCTTCACCCGCGGATGTCGACAGCGCGCCGCACACCGGCGGCACGGTCGCCGTCACCACCGGCACCGCCACATCCACCCGATTGCGCCTGGCGACAGTGATCATCGCGACCCTGGCCTTCACCTATCTGAACCCGAACGTCTACCTCGACACGGTGCTGCTCATCGGCTCGGTCGCCGCGACGCACGGCGACCTGCGCTGGCTGTTCGCGGCCGGAGCGATCCTGGGCAGCGTCACCTGGTTCTTCGCTCTGGGCTTCGGCGCCCGGCACCTCGGACGCTGGCTGCGCACGCCGCGCGCCTGGCGCATCCT
Source organism: Microbacterium sp. ARD32 (assembly GCF_031844385.1). Taxonomy (NCBI): domain Bacteria; kingdom Bacillati; phylum Actinomycetota; class Actinomycetes; order Micrococcales; family Microbacteriaceae; genus Microbacterium; species Microbacterium sp. ARD32. The sequence continues at coordinate 156,020 of NZ_JAUZVD010000003.1, read as the reverse complement.
CGACACCGGCATCGCCGCGCTGCTCGTGCTCATGGGCGTGCTGCTCGTGCTTCCCGTGTTCGCCGGCTGATCAGCATCCGTCCTCCTCCTCCGCGCCTTCGTGGGCGGACGAGCAAGGCCCCCACCGGCGAACCGGTGAGGGCCTTGCGCCGACAGGCCCGGAGCGGGCCCATCGTGATCACGCTCAGATGGCGTTGACGTCCAGCGGGATGCCGGGGCCGAACGTGGTCGACACGGCGCCCTTCTGGATGTAGCGGCCCTTCGAGCTCGACGGCTTCAGACGCACGATCTCCTCGAGCGCGGCCGAGATGTTCTCGTTCAGCTGGTCGGCCGAGAACGACGCCTTGCCCACGATGAAGTGCACGTTGGCGTGCTTGTCGACGCGGAACTCGATCTTGCCGCCCTTGATCTCCTCCACGGCCTTGGCCGGGTTGGGGGTCACGGTGCCGGTCTTCGGGTTCGGCATCAGGCCGCGGGGGCCCAGCACCTTGCCGAGACGACCGACCTGGCCCATGAGCTCGGGGGTCGAGACGGCGGCGTCGAAGTCGGTCCAGCCGCCGGCGACCTTCTCGATCAGCTCGGCGCCACCGACCTCATCGGCGCCGGCGGCGATGGCGGCCTCAGCAGCCGGGCCGTTGGCGAACACGATGACGCGAGCGGTCTTGCCGGTGCCGTGCGGGAGCATGACGGTGCCGCGCACCATCTGGTCGGCCTTGCGCGGGTCGACCGAGAGCTTGAGCGCGACCTCGACGGTGGAGTCGAACTTCGCCGAGCCGGTCTCCTTGGCCAGGGCCACGGCCTCGGTCGGAGTGTAGAAGCGGTCTGCGTCGATCTTGGCGAGCGCAGCCTGGTAAGCCTTGGACTTGGTAGCCATGATTATCTCCCTCAGCCCTCGACCGTGATGCCCATGGAGCGGGCGGTTCCGGCGATGATCTTCGACGCGGCGTCGATGTCGTTCGCGTTCAGGTCGGCCTGCTTCTGCTCGGCGATCTGACGCACCTGCTCGGCGGTGATCTTGCCGACCTTCACGGTGTGCGGGGTGGCCGAGGCCTTCTGCACGCCCGCGGCCTTCTTGATCAGCTCGGCTGCCGGCGGGGTCTTCAGGACGAACGTGAAGCTGCGGTCCTCGTAGACGGTGATCTCCACGGGGATGACGTTGCCGCGCTGCGACTCGGTCGCGGCGTTGTACGCCTTGCAGAACTCCATGATGTTGACGCCATGCTGACCGAGCGCGGGGCCGATCGGCGGCGCCGGGTTGGCTGCACCGGCGTTGATCTGAAGCTTGATCAGGCCGGTCACCTTCTTCTTCGGTGCCATTCTCTTTCCTTTCATCGAGTGGATGCCAGGGGCATCCCTCTCCCGCGACTCCGGCATCTCCGGACCGCGGTGCTATCCGTGCGCGTGACGCGCAAACCTCTTGATCTTACCCGAGAACGGGAATCAGAGCATCTTGGTGACCTGCTCGAAGGACAGCTCCACCGGAGTCTCGCGCTCGAAGAGCGAGACGAGCACGGTGAGCTTGCCTGCGGCGGCGTTGATCTCGCTGATCGTTCCGGGAAGGCCGGCGAACGAGCCCTCCTTGATCGTGATCGTCTCGCCGACCTCGAAGTCGATCTCGGCCGCGACCGGACGGGGCACGGCCACGCCGCCCTTGGCGGCGATGGACTTCGCGGTCGGGACGTCCTTCACCTCGACGAGGGACTTCAGCATGTTGAAGGCCTCTTCGAAGCGCAGCGGCGTCGGGTTGTGGGCGTTGCCCACGAAGCCGGTCACTCCCGGCGTGTGGCGCACGACGGACCAGGTGTCCTCGTTCAGCTCCATGCGCACGAGCACGTAGCCCGGGATGCGCACGCGGGTGACCATCTTGCGCTGGCCGTTCTTGATCTCGACGACGTCCTCCATCGGGACCTCGATCTGGTAGATGTCGTCCTCGACCTCGAGCGTCGACTTGCGCTGCTCGATGTTGGCCTTCACCTTGCGCTCGAACCCGGCGTAGGAGTGGATGACGTACCACTTGCCCGGCAGCATCCGCAGATCCATCTTGAAGGCCTCGTACGGGTCCTCCTCGACGGCGTCCTGCTCCTCGACGTAGGGGGTCACCTCGTCGGCGGCGGCGGCCGCCTCCTCGGCGGTCTCCTCAGCCACGGCGTCGTTGAGGACGTCGGCGGCCGCTTCGGACTCAGCCGCCTCGTCCAGGTTCAGGGCGTCGTTCACGATCGCGTCCGCCTCCGGGTCTCGGATCTCGATGTCGTCGGTGTCACTGCGGTACTCCTCGCCGGAGTCGTCGTCGCCCTCCACGTGAAGGGCGACGGTCTCCGCGGACGTCACCGACTTCTCCTGCTCGGCGAGGATGCTGCCCTCCTGGGCCTCGTCCTCTTCACTGGACTGCTCGGCCGCGGGGGCCCAGTCGGCGTCATCGGAATATCGTTCAGACACGTTGCTTCTCTCCGTTACTGCGTCGCAGGTGCGTCGGCGCCGGGCACTCCGAAGACGATGTGGGTGATGTAGCCGAACAGCGAGTCGAATCCGTACACCAGGCCCATCACGATCAGCACGAAGACGAGCACGACCACCGTGTACTTGATGAGCTCCTTGCGGGTCGGCGTGACCACCTTGCGCAGTTCGCTGATCACCTGACGGAAGAACAGCGCGATGCGACCGAAGAAGCCGAGCTGCTTGTCCCGCAGGGAGTACGGGCCTGCGGCGACGGACTCGCCGCCCACGTCGTCCTGATCCATCCTGCAAGTACCTTTCGTGAGTCAGCGTATGCGCTGACGCGCAGGGCGGACAGGAATCGAACCTGCAACCTGCGGTTTTGGAGACCGCTGCTCTGCCAATTGAGCTACCGCCCTAGAGACCGGACGGTCCCTGGGTCCGCATCCGTCGTGCACCGGTGAGGGCACGGCGAAGGATGCAGACAACTGCCCCTCAAGTGTACGGCATCCGCCGGGCCGGGCCGAACCGAGCCGAGCACGACCCCGGGTAGGCTGAGGCGAATGGTCTCGTTCTGGAACCTCCCGCCCGCTCTGAACGCCCTCATCCTGCTGGCCGCGGCCGCGGTGCTCGTCATCCTCGCCACCCGGCTGTTCACCGCGCTGATCGGCCTGATCGGCCGCGGCAGGGACTGGACCGACGTGCTGCGCCGGCGCACGCGGGTGCCGTTCGCCGTGCTCAGCGCCGTGGTGCTGTCCTGGGTGGCGCTGGGGCTCACGCTGCCCGTCGGGGCGACCACGTCGGGGTGGTTCCATCATCTGTTCCTCGTGCTGCTGATCCTGTCCGCCACCTGGGCGCTCGGCTCGGCGCTGATCTTCGTCACGGATCTGGGGCTCGCACAGTACGCCGTCGACGGCTCGGACGGGTGGCAGGCGCGGCGCGCGCGCACGCAGGTGGCGGTGGTGCGCCGGCTGATCGGCGCTGCCACCGTGATCGTCGGCATCGCCGCCGCTCTGCTCACCATCCCGGGCATCGCCGCGGTCGGCGGCACACTGCTCGCGTCGGCGGGCTTCCTCTCGGTCGTGGCGGGGCTCGCCGCGCAGTCGACGCTCAGCAACGTTTTCGCCGGGATGCAGCTGGCCTTCAGCGGTGCGATCCGCCTGCAGGACATCGTCGTGGTCAACGGCGAATGGGGGTACATCGACGAGATCACCCTCACCTACGTGGTCGTGAAGGTGTGGGACGAGCGGCGCCTGGTACTGCCCTCGACCTACTTCACGCAGCAGCCGTACGAGAACTGGACGCGGGAGTCGACCGCGGTGCTCGGCACGGTGTTCTTCGACCTGGACTGGGGTGTGGACATCCTGCGGATGCGCGCCCAGCTGGACCGCATCCTGGCCGAGAGCGGGATGTGGGACGGCGCGGCCTCGTCGCTGCGCATCACCGATACGGTCGGCGGCTACGTGCAGGTGCGCGCGCTGATCAGCGCCGCCGACGCGTTCACGATGTTCGACCTGTCGCGCACGGTGCGCGAGGAGATGCTGCTGTGGCTGCAGCGCGAGAATCCCGAGGGCCTGCCGCGCACCCGCATCCAGGCCGTCGAGCGCGACGGCGAGGCGTTTCCGAAGCCGCGGCAGCGCAGGGCTTCGCATCCTGCTTCGTCGCAGCCTGCTCCTGCGACGAATGCTGCCGCGGATGCTGCGGACGAACCCTCGCGCGGAGACGAGACCCGCCCGATCTCTACCGTGCCCGACCCCGAGCCGGAGGCTGTTGCCGAGGACGGGGCGCCGGATCAGAACAGCTGACGCCAGTTGGCCTTAGCCAGGTCCAGCAGCTCGTCGCCCCGCCCCGACATGACGGTGCGGATCGCGTAGAGCGCGAAGCCCTTCACCTGTTCGGCTGTGACGGCCGGCGGCATGGACAGCTCCTGCCGCTCGGTGACCACGTCCAGCAGCGCAGGCCCGTCATGAGCGAGCACCTCGGCCACGGCATCCAGCAGATCCTCCGAGCGCTCCACGCGGCGCGCGAAGATGCCGAGCGCCTGCGCGACGGCGGCGAAGTCGGGGTTGTGCAGGTCGGTGCCGTAGGTGACGAAGCCCGCGGCCTTCATCTCCAGTTCGACGAAGTTGAGCGAGGAGTTGTTCACGACGATGGTCTTGACCGGGAGCCTGTTCTGCGTGAGCGTGATGAGCTCGCCGAGCATCATCGCCAGCCCGCCGTCCCCGGCCAGCGCGATCACCTGCTGGTCGGGACGGGCGACCTGAGCGCCGATCGCGTGCATGATCGCGTTGGCCATCGACCCGTGGGTGAACGACCCGATCAGGCGGCGCTGCTCGGTCATCGTGAAGTAGCGTGCCGCCCACACCGTGGGCGAGCCGACATCGGCGGTGAGGATGGCATCCGAGGCCGCCGCCTCGTCGATCAGCCGGGCGAGGTACTGCGGGTGGATCGGCGCCTTGCCGCGTGCGGGGACGGCCAGGTCGTCGAGCTTGGTCCGGGTCTTGCGGTAGTGCGCGGTGGCGTCGTCCAGGTGGGCGCGGTCGCTCTTCGTCTTCAGCCGCGGCAGCAGCGCATCGATCGTCGCCTTGACGTCTCCGACCAGGCCGAGATCGAGCGGATGCCGCTTGCCCAGCTGCTCGCCGCGGATGTCCACCTGGATGGTCTTGGCGCCCTCGGGATAGAACTGCGTGTACGGGAAGTCGGAGCCGAGGATCAGCAGCGTCTCGGCATCCTCCATCGCGCGGAATCCGGAGGCGAAGCCGAGCAGGCCGGTCATGCCGACGTCGAAGGGGTTGTCGTACTCGATGTGCTCCTTGCCGCGCAGCGCGTGCACGATCGGTGCGGCGAGGGCATCGGCGAGCGCGATCACCTCGTCATGGGCGCCCTCCACGCCCGCTCCGGCGAGGATCGTGACCCGGCTGCAGCCGTTCAGCAGGGTGGCGGCCTGCTCGAGCTCGGCCGGGCTCGGGGTGACCACCGCGCTCGTGCGCGGGATGACGATCGCGCGGTCATCGGCGATCTCGGCGAGCGCCACGTCGCCGGGGATGACGAGCACGGCGACGCCCCGCTGCTCGATCGCGGCGCGCATCGCGATCTCCATCAGCCGCGGCATCTGCGAGGCATCCGCGACGTACTCGACGTAGACGCTGCATTCGCGGAACAGCTCCTGCGGGTGCGTCTCCTGGAAGTAGCCGGTGCCGATCTCGACGGTCGGGATGTGCGCGGCGATGGCGAGCACAGGCACGCGGGAGCGGTTCGCGTCGTAGAGCCCGTTGATCAGGTGCAGGTTGCCGGGTCCGCACGAGCCCGCGACGACCGCGAGCTCGCCGGTGAGCGCAGCATCCGCCGCCGCCGCGAACGCCGCCGACTCCTCGTGCCGCACGTGCACCCAGCGGATCGTGCCGTCCTTGCGCAGGGCATCCGTGAACCCGTTCAGCGAATCGCCCGGGATCCCGTAGACCCGGTCGATGCCGTTGGCATGGAGTGTGCGGACCATGTTCTCAGCGACGGTCGTCATGAGAACGAGCGTACGCCGGTGCGCCGGTGATCGGCTCGGCCGGTTGCGCCCCGGCCCAGAAGAGGAGAACCTCCCAGAAAAGGACGAATCCTGCATCAATCGTCCTTCTCTCGGCCGTTTTCCTCTTCTCGACGACGGATCCGGACCTGCGCAGCCACTGCGGGCGCTCAGCCCTTGCGGATCAGCTTCTTGTTGACGAACTCGTCAGCGGCGAGCAGACCCAGCTCGCGCGAGGTGCCGCTGCGCTTGACGCCGCCGAAGGGCAGTTCAGGGCTGTCTGCCAGCACGAGGTTGACGTAGACCATGCCGGCCTCGATCCCGTTGGCCACGCGCTCGGCCTGCTCGGCATCCGTCGTGAACACGTAGGAGCCCAGACCGAACGACGTGTCGTTGGCGAGCGCCACAGCAGCATCCTCGTCGGCGACCCGGTACACGACCGCGGCGGGCCCGAACAGCTCTTCGCGGTACACGTCCATCTCGGGTGTCACATCGGCCAGCACGGTCGGAGCGAAGAAGGTCCCCTCGCGAGTGCCGCCGGTCACCAGCGTCGCGCCCTGCTCCAGCGCACGGTCGATCTGCTCCTGCAGCCGCTCCGCCGCGGCCAGCGAAGAGAGCGGTCCCAGCACGGTGTCCTCCCGCGTGGGGTCCTCTGCCGAGACCGCCGACAGCGCCGCCGCGAATTTCGACGTGAACTCCTCGTACAGGTCGTCGATCACGATGAAGCGCTTCGCCCCGTTGCAGGACTGGCCGTTGTTGTCCAGGCGGGCATCCACGGCGTTCTGCACGACCGCATCCAGATCATCCGTGGAGAGCACGATGAACGGATCAGAGCCGCCCAACTCGAGCGCGACCTTCTTCAGGTTGCGTCCGGCGACCTCGGCCACGGCGGCGCCCGCGCGCTCGGAGCCGGTGACGGACACGCCGTGCACGCGCGGGTCGGCGATGATGGTCGCCGCCTGCTCGTTCGTGGCGTACACGTTCACGTACCCGCCGTCGGGCAGGCCCCCGTCACGGTAGATCGCCTCGATCGCGGCGGCCGATTCGGGGCACTGCGGGGCGTGCTTGAGGATGATCGTGTTGCCGATCGCGAGGTTCGGGGCCGCGAAGCGCGCCACCTGGTACGTCGGGAAGTTCCACGGCATGATGCCCAGCAGCGCGCCCAGCGGCGCACGACGCACCACGGCGGTGCCGTCGCCCAGGATCTCCAGCGGCTGGTCGGCCGTGATCTTGTCGATGTTGTCGGCGTAGAACTCGATGATGTCGGCGGCGAATTCCACCTCGCCGACCGCAGCGGCGATGGGCTTGCCCATCTCGCGCACGATGATCGCGCCGAGCTCGTCCTTGCGTTCGCGGTGCAGCTCGGCGATGCGGCGGATGACGGTCGCGCGCTCGGCCGGCGCAGTCGCCGCCCACGTCCTGGCTGCTGATGCCGCGCGGACGATGGCGTCCTCGATCTGCGCATCGGTGAACGTGTCGTATGTGGCGACGGTCTCGCCCGTGGCCGGGTTGACGACGGCGTAGTCGGTCATGTCGGTCCTCTCATTCGGTGGTGGCCCTTCGACGGGTTCGGGAGCCGACCACGTGTCAGCTGCTCGGAAGCAGTGTGTACTTGGTGGACAGGTACTCGTGGATGCCCTCGACACCGCCCTCACGGCCGATGCCGGACTGCTTGACACCCCCGAAGGGGGCCGCGGCGTTGGAGATCACGCCGACGTTCAGCCCCATCATGCCGGTCTCGAGCGCATCGATCATGCGGTGCCCGCGGGCGAGATCCTCGGTGAACACGTAGCCGACCAGCCCGTACTCGGTGTCGTTGGCCAGCCGCACCGCCTCAGCCTCGTCCGAGAACCGGGCGATCGCGAGCACGGGACCGAAGATCTCCTCGCGCAGGATGTCGCTGCCCGCAGCGACGTCGGTGAGCACGGTGGGCTGATAGAACGTCCCCTCGCCCTCGATCGCCTCGCCGCCGGCGAGCAGCCGCGCGCCGCGCTGGACGGCATCCCCCACCAGCTCCTGCGCCTTGGCGACGGCATCCGCGTCGATCAGCGGGCCGATCACGACGCCGTCCTCGGTTCCGCGGCCGATCTTCATGGCCTTCACGCGCTCGGCGACGCGGCGCGCGAACTCGTCGGCGACGTCCTCATGCACGATGAAGCGGTTCGCGGCCGTGCAGGCCTGGCCGATATTGCGGAACTTCGCCGCGATCGCACCGTCCACAGCCTTGTCGAGATCGGCGTCCTCGAACACGACGAAGGGCGCGTTGCCGCCGAGCTCCATCGACACACGCAGCACGCCCTGCGCGGCCTGCGCAATGAGCTTCTGTCCCACCGGGGTCGACCCGGTGAACGACAGCTTGCGCAGGCGCGGGTCGGCGATGATCGGGGCCGACAGCGCGCTCGACCGCGAGGTCTGCACGATGTTGACCACGCCGGCGGGCAGCCCCGCCTCTTCCAGCAGCTTCGTGAAGAAGATCGTGGTCAGCGGCGTGAGGGCCGCGGGCTTGACGACCACGGTGCAGCCTGCGGCGAGCGCCGGGGCGATCTTGCGCGTGGCCATCGCGAAGGGGAAGTTCCACGGGGTGATGAAGAACGACGGTCCGACCGGCCGCTGCGACACGATCATGCGACCCGTGCCCTCGGGGTTGCTGCCGTAGCGGCCGCTGATGCGCACGGCCTCCTCGCTGAACCAGCGCAGGAACTCCCCGCCGTACACGACCTCGCCGCGGGATTCGGCCAGCGGCTTGCCCATCTCGAGGGTCATCAGCAGCGCGAGATCCTCCTTGTGCTCCTGCACAAGCTCCCAGGCACGGCGCAGGATGTCGCTGCGGGTGCGCGGGGCGGTTGCGGCCCACGCGTCCTGCGCGGCCACGGCCGCGTCGAGGGCACGGATGCCGTCGGCGGGCGACGCGTCGGCGATCGAGGCGATCACCTGGTTGTTGGAGGGGTCGCGCACGTCGAAGGTGCGCCCCTCGTCGGCATCCGTCCACTGGCCGCCGATGAAGAGGCCGCCGGGCACGCGGGCGAGGAGTTCCTGTTCGTTCGCTGCGAGAGTGCTCATGTTCCGTCTCGATTCTGTGCGTTGAGGCTTGAGTGAAGATTCTGTGCGGGGAGGTGGTCGGCCGCGATCGGTGATCCCCCGACCGGGATCGCGGCCGACGGTCTCAGCTGCTCTGCGCCGTCGCGATGGCGGCTGCGACGACGTCGAGCCCGTCGTTCAGCAGCTCGTCGCCGATCGACAGCGGCGGCAGGAAGCGGATGACGTTGCCGAACGTGCCGCAGGTGAGCACGATCACGCCCTCTGCGATGCACGCCCTGGCCACCGCTGCGGTGAGAGCAGCATCCGGCTCCCCGGTCTCGGGATGCACGAACTCGGCGGCGACCATCGCGCCGTGGCCGCGCACGTCGCCGATGCGCGGGTCGGCCGAGGCGATCGCGTGCAGTCGCTCCAGCAGGATGCCGCCGATCCGCTGCGCGCGCTCGACCAGCCCCTCGTGCACGAACGCGTCGATCGCGGCCAGCGCCGCGGCGCAGGCGACCGGGTTGCCGCCATAGGTTCCGCCCAGGCCGCCGGCGTGCGCGGCATCCATGATCGAGGCTCTGCCGGTGACGCCGGCCAGCGGAAGACCCGCAGCGATGCCCTTGGCGGTGGTGATCAGGTCGGGCTCGATGCCGAAGATCTCACTGGCGAACATGACCCCGGTGCGGGCGAAGCCGGTCTGCACCTCGTCGGCGATGAAGACCACGCCGTTGGCGCGGCTCCACTCGACGATCGCCTGCAGGAAGCCATCGGCCGGCACGATGAAGCCGCCCTCGCCCTGGATCGGCTCGATGATGACGGCCGCCAGGTTCTCGGCGCCGACCTGCTTCTCGATCAGCGTGATGGCGCGCGCGGCGGCCTCGGCCCCGGTCAGTCCGTCGCGGTACGGGTAGGAACCGGGCACACGGTAGACCTCCGGGGCGAACGGGCCGAAACCGGACTTGTACGGCATCGACTTGGCGGTGAGCGCCATCGTGAGGTTGGTGCGCCCGTGGTAGCCGTGATCGAAAGCGACGACGGCCTGGCGGCCGGTGTGCTTGCGGGCGATCTTGATCGCGTTCTCGACGGCCTCGGCCCCCGAGTTGAACAGCGCGGTCTTCTTGGCGAAGTCGCCCGGGGTCAGGCGGTTCAGCGCCTCGGCCACCTCGATGTACGACTCATAGGGCGAGACCATGAAGCAGGTGTGCGTGAACTGTGCGGCCTGTGCCGCCACAGCGGCGGTGACCTTGGGGTGCGCATTGCCGACGCTGGTCACCGCGATTCCCGAGCCCAGGTCGATGAGCGAGTTGCCGTCCGCGTCGACGACCACGCCGCCGCCTGCGGCGACGACGGCGACGGGCATGGAATGCGCGACGCCCGCGGCCACGGCATCCGACTTGCGTGCCAGGATCGCCGCCGAGCGGGGGCCGGGCAGTGCGGTGACAAGTCGACGGAGCTGCTCGAGGGCGGGCCCGCCAGCGGGGATCGTAGAGGTCTCGTCGATCAGTGTCATGAGGCGAGACTATGTCCGTCCGACCAGGAAAGCACTCGCCCGAACGTATAATCAACCGAAGCGATTCACCGATCCGTACAAAGGTGGAGGACGCCGTGGAGCCGATAAGCCCGCCGACGCTGCGCACGCTGCTGGAGCGCGGTGATCTGCGGCTGCACCTGATCCCGCCCGAAGCCTCACTGCCCGCCGGCGCGCTGGATCGGCCCGTGCGGTGGGTGCACAGCTCCGACCTCGCCGATCCGACGCCGTTCCTCGCCGAGGAGCTGGTGCTGCTGACCACCGGCACTCAACTGGAAGAGGCGGATGCCGCCGGTGCGACCGCCTACGTCGCCCGGCTGGTGCAGCGCGGAGTGCTGGCCCTCGGTTTCGGCTCGGGCGTGCATCGCGCGGGCGCGCCGGCCGAGCTGGTCGACGCCTGCGCGGACGCCGGACTGGTGCTGTTCGAGGTGCCGTACGACACACCTTTCCTGGCCATAGCGCGCGCCCATGCGCAGGCGATCGCCGCCGAGGCGTACGCCCGCCGCACCTGGGCGCTCGAGGCGCAGCGGGCCCTCGCGATCGCCGCCCTCCGCCCGCATGCGCTGGAGTCGACGCTCGCGGAGCTGTCCCGGCGACTCGGATGCTGGGTGGGCATGTTCGATGCGACAGGTGCGGCCGCGCACCAGCATCCGTCGCCCCTCGGCCCAGGAGCGGAAGCGGATGCCGTCGCCGACGCCGTCGCAGAACTGCTGTCCCGCGGCGGCGCCGCCAGCCGCACGATCGAGGACGGCGAGAGCGCGTTCACGCTGTTCACCCTGGGACGCACCGGCCAGCTGCGCGGCGTGATCGCGATCGCCGCCGCGACCCTCGACCCGGAGACCCGGGCGGTGATCACCTCCGTCATCGCGATGGCGGGGCTCGCCCTGGAGCAGAACGAGCAGCTGTCCCGCGGTCGCCGACGCCTGCACGCTCAGCTGCTGTCCTCACTCATGCAGGACGACCCTGCCCTCGCCCGGCGCGTGCTCGGCTCACTGCCCGTCGCTCCGTTCGTGATCGCCGTCACGGACGGCGCGCGCATCGGCGCGCTGCTGGAGTGGCGGGATCGACGACGAGCGGATGCCGGTGCGGCGGCCTTCGTCGCCGAGAGCGACGACGACTGCGTGGTGTGCATTCCGGCGAGCCAGGCCCGGCAGCTGGCTCCGCTCGCGAGACAGCTCGGCATCCGCTTCGGCCTCTCGGATGCCGCCGACTACACCGGCTTCGCGCAGGCCGCCTCGCAGGCGCGGACGGCACTGCGGCGGGCACCGGCGGGCGCGGCGACGACGAGGTACGCCGACACGGTCTCGGGCGGGATGCTGGATGCGCTCGCGGGCGAGGAGACCCGCCTGCTGGCCAGGACCAGACTCGCGCCGCTGCGCCGCCACGATGCCGAGACGAACGGCGAGCTGGAGCGCACCGTGCGGGTGTGGCTGGAGCACGACACGCACAGCGAGCGCAGCGCGACAGCGCTCGGCATCCACCGCCACACCCTGCGCACCCGGATCGCCCAGGCGGCGATGCTGCTGGAGGCAGATCTCTCCTCGTTCCCCGCTCGCGCCGAGCTGTGGGCCGCGCTGCACGCGGCGGGGCCGGCATCCTGAGCATCCGCTTCGCGGGTCCTGTCTGGCTGCATCCGGCCCGCTGAGGCGACCAGAAGGGACCCGCGAGCACCCCGGGACGCAGGAGGACGTCAGACCGTGAGCGCGTCGAGGAGCTGCGCCACGGTGCCGACGAAGCGGAAACCGGCACTCAGCGGAGACTGACGACTCAGCGTAGGCTGACACCTCAGCGCGGCGCGTGGGCCTCGAGGAACTCGTACACGTCGGTGGTGTCCACCCCGGGGAACGAACCGGTCGGCAGCGTGGCCAGCAGCGTACGCGGAGTGCGCACGTTCGGCCAGGCCTGCTCGCGCCAGCGCTCCTCGAGCTCGGCCGGCGCGCGCCGGCAGCACACCTCGACGGAATGCTTGGACACGCCGCGGTTGGGAGTGTCGCGGCCGACGAACCACTTGGTGTCGTCGAAGCGCACACCCACGCTCACCGAGTGCAGGCCCTCGCTGGACGGCTCCACACGGGCCGTGCACCAATAAGTGCCGTTGCCCGTGTCGGTGTACTGGTAGTACGGGTTGAACCGGTCCTCCACCTCGAACACCTCGCGGCTGGTCCAGCGGCGGCAGCACATCTGCCCCTCGATGGAGCCCAGCCGGTCGGTCGGGAAGTTCACGTCGTCGTTCTCGTACGCCTTGGTGATGGTGCCTGATTCGTGCACCTTCAGGAAGTGCACCGGGATCTCGAGGTGCCGGGTAGCGAGGTTCGTGAACCGGTGCGCGGCGGTCTCGTACGAGACCGAGTACGCGTCGCGGATGTCCTCGATCGAGATCGCGCGGCGCGACTTGGCCTCCTTCAGCACAGGCGCGACGTGCGATTCGGGTACCAGGATCGCACCGGTGAGGTAGTTGGTCTCCACCCGCTGGCGCAGGAACTCGGCATAGCTGCGCGGTTCACCGTGACCCAGGATGCGACTGGACAGCGCCTGCAGCACGGCCGTGCGGGCATCGCCCTTGGCCTGCACGCTGCCGGAGAGATACAGCCGCCCGTGGGCGAGGTCAGCGACGCTGCGGGTGGTCTGCGGCAGGTCGTTTGTGTAGTGCAGCGTGAATCCGAGGTGAGCGGCGATCTCGGATGCCGTGCGCTGGGTGACCGGCCCTCCCGGATGCCCGACGGCGGCCAGGATGTCGCGGGCCTGCGCCTCCAGGTCGGCGAAGTAGTTGTCCTGACTGCGCATGAGATGACGCAGCTCGACGTTCGCCCGCCGTGCCTCCTCGGGCGTCGCCGCGCGTTCATCGCGGAGACGCTCGATCTCGTCGTGCAGAGCGAGCAGAGCCGCGAGCACGTGGTCCGGCGTCGATCTGGCGATGCGGAAGGACGGGATGCCGAGGGCCTGGAAGGTCTGCCCCTTCATGGCGCGCTCGAGGGCGATCTCCATGGTGCTGCGCTCGTCGAGCGGCTCTCCCTCGAGCAGCGCGTCGATCGTGGTGCCGAGCGCCCTGGCGATCGCCTGCAGCAGGGTGAGCTTCGGCTCGCGCTTGCCCGTCTCGAACATGGAGACCTGACTGGGCGCGCGATCGATGCGCCGCGCGAGCTCTTCGAGCGTCATGCCCTGCCCGGTGCGCAGCTGCCGGATACGCCGCCCGATCGTGAGCGCGTCGGAGGTCTCCTCGGTGGTCATCGCAGCAGTGTGTCACAGAAACAGAATTTTCAGCAAACTTCTCCTGCGATCTGGTCGCACAGCATCCGAATCTTCACCCAGAGTGGATGCCAAGCCACCCGGCCGCACAGAACCAGGCCACACAGAGAGGACCACGGTCATGAGCACTCCCACCATCCCGACCACCACGCCCATCCCCACCGACCAGCCCGTCCCCACCGATCCGCCCATCCCCACCGACCGGCAGGGTCCCGCCCTGCACGTCACCGGCACCCTGCGGGACCGCTTCGACGAGATCCTCACGCCCGAGGCGATCGCGTTCCTCACCGAGCTGCACCACCGCTTCGCCGGACGCCGCCACGACCGCCTCGCCGATCGCCAGCGGACGCGTTTCGAGATCGGCAAGGGCCACGACCTGCGCTTCCGCGAGGACACCGCGCACATCCGCGAGGACGCGGACTGGCGCGTGGCCGGAGCAGGGCCCGGCCTGGAGGACCGCCGCGTGGAGATCACCGGCCCGACCGACCCGAAGATGACCATCAACGCTCTCAACTCCGGCGCCCGCGTGTGGCTGGCCGACCAGGAGGACGCGACCAGCCCCACCTGGGACAACGTCATCGGCGGACAGCTGTCGCTGCGCGATGCGATCCGTGGCGAGCTGACGCACACCAGCGCCGACGGCCGCGAGTACCGCGTCACCGCCGAGCAGACGCCCACGATCGTGATGCGTCCCCGCGGCTGGCACCTCGGCGAGAAGCACATCCAGTTCACCGACCGCACGGGGCGCACGCTGCCGGCATCCGGCTCGCTGATCGACTTCGGCCTGTACTTCTTCCACAACGCGCAGGCGCTGATCGACAGCGGCCGCGGCCCGTACTTCTACATCGCCAAGCTGGAATCCAGCGAGGAGGCGCGGCTGTGGAACGATGTCTTCACGTTCAGCCAGGAGTACCTCGGCATCCCCTACGGCACGATCCGCGCGACCGTGCTGATCGAGACCCTGCCCGCCGCCTTCGAGATGGACGAGATCCTCTACCAGCTGCGCGACCACTGCGCCGGGCTGAACGCCGGCCGCTGGGACTACATCTTCTCGATCATCAAGAACTACCGCGGCCGCGGCGCCCGATTCGTGCTGCCCGACCGCAGCGAGGTCACGATGACGGTGCCCTTCATGCGGGCCTACACCGAGTTGCTCGTGAAGACCTGCCACAAGCGCGGGGCGTACGCGATCGGCGGCATGAGCGCCTTCATCCCGAACCGCCGCGACCCCGCCGTCACCGAGCGCGCACTGGAGAAGGTGGCCGCCGACAAGCGTCGCGAGGCCGGCGACGGCTTCGACGGCACCTGGGTCGCTCACCCCGACCTGATCCCCGCCGCCCAGGCGGAGTTCGACGCCGTGCTGGGTGATCGCCCGCACCAGCTGGATCGTCAGCGCGACGACGTCGACGTGACGGCCGAGCAGCTGCTGGATCTGCGCATCGGGCGGCCGATCACGGAGAAGGGCGTGCGCGACAACGTCTCCGTCGCGATCCGCTACCTCGAGGCATGGCTGCGCGGACAGGGCGCTGTGGCGATCGACGACCTGATGGAGGATGCCGCGACGGCCGAGATCAGCCGTTCGCAGGTGTGGCAATGGATCCACCAGGACCGCCGCACCGAGGAGGGCGATCTGATCACCGCAGAGTACGTCGAGCGGCTGATCACGGAGATGCTCGCGCAGGCGCCGCGCCCGCAGGGCGGAGCGGGGCAGGCATCCGACCGCTTCGACGACGCCGCCGAGCTGTTCCGCGAGGTGGCGCTGCGGCCCGAGTTCCCGGCGTTCCTCACGCTGCCGGCGTACTCGCGCTTCCTCGTCGAGACCGACTGACCATCCCCCTCACCGAAGGACACGACATGACTGACTACCAGGACGACATCGCCGCCATCCAGGAGCTCAAGCACGCGAACGGCGCGGGCTGGGCCGCCATCGACCCCGAGTCGGCCGCCCGGATGCGGGCGCAGAACCGCTTCCGCACCGGGCTGGAGATCGCCCGGTACACCGCCGACATCATGAGGGCGGACATGGCCGCGTACGACATCGACCCCTCGGCGTACACCCAGTCGCTCGGGGTCTGGCACGGCTTCATCGGGCAGCAGAAGCTCATCTCGATCAAGAAGCATCTGAAGTCGACGAGCAAGCGGTACCTCTACCTGTCGGGCTGGATGGTCGCGGCGCTCCGTTCGGAGTTCGGTCCGCTCCCGGACCAGTCGATGCACGAGAAGACCGTGGTGCCCGCGCTGATCCAGGAGCTGTACACGTTCCTGCGCCAGGCGGATGCCCGTGAGCTCGACCTGCTGTTCACCCAGCTGGATGCCGCGCGGGCGGCCGGCGACGAGACCGGCGCCGAGTTCATCCAGTCCCGGATCGACGGCTTCGAGACGCACGTCGTGCCGATCATCGCCGACATCGACGCCGGCTTCGGCAACCCGGAGGCCACCTACCTGCTGGCCAAGAAGATGATCGAGGCGGGCGCGTGCGCCATCCAGATCGAGAACCAGGTGTCCGACGAGAAGCAGTGCGGCCACCAGGACGGCAAGGTCACCGTGCCGCACGAGGACTTCATCGCCAAGCTCAATGCGGTGCGCTACGCCTTCCTCGAGCTCGGCGTCGACAACGGCATCATCGTCGCGCGCACCGACTCGCTGGGGGCAGGCCTCACCCAGAAGCTGGCGGTTTCGCGCGAGCCCGGCGACCTTGGCGACCAGTACAACTCCTTCCTCGACGTGGAGGAGGTCTCGGAGGCCGAGCTGGGGAACGGCGACGTCGTCATCAAGAGAGACGGGCGGATGCTGCGCCCGAAGCGCCTCGCGAGCAACCTCTACCAGTTCCGCGCCGGGACCGGTGAGGACCGGGTCGTGCTGGATTGCATCACCGCGTTGCGCAACGGCGCCGACCTGCTGTGGATCGAGACCGAGAAGCCGCACGTCGAGCAGATCGCCGGCATGGTCGACCGAATCCGCGAGGTCGTCCCGAACGCGAAGCTGGTCTACAACAACAGCCCGTCGTTCAACTGGACGCTGAACTTCCGCCAGCAGGCGTACGACCAGCTGGTCGCGCAGGGTCAGGACGTCTCAGCCTACGACCGCGACAAGCTGATGAGCGCCGACTACGACGACACCGAGCTCGCCCGCATCGCCGACGAGAAGATCCGCACCTTCCAGCGCGACGGGTCGGCCCGAGCCGGCATCTTCCACCACCTGATCACCCTTCCCACGTACCACACGGCCGCGCTGTCGACCGATGACCTGGCCAAGGGCTACTTCGGCGAGGAGGGGATGCTGACCTACGTCCGCGACGTGCAGCGCCGGGAGATCCGCCAGGGCATCGCCACCGTGAAGCACCAGAACATGGCCGGCAGCGACCTCGGCGACAACCACAAGGAGTACTTCGCCGGTGAGGCGGCCCTGAAGGCCGGCGGCCAGCACAACACGATGAACCAGTTCAGCTGACCCGTCTGTCGGCTCAACCCCTCGACCCTTCGACCCTTCGACCCTTCGACAGGCTCAGGGACCCAGAGATGGGTCGCTGAGCCTGTCGAAGCGTCGCTGTCTGACCGACAAAGGAGCATCATGACCGCCACCGCCGACCTCTACGACCTGCACGGCGAAGACCTGCAGTCCCTCCCCCTGCAGCTGCGCTGCTTCGGTGGCCTGCGACGCTTCGAAGGCCCCATCCGCACCGTGCGGTGCTTTCAGGACAACGCCCTGCTCAAGCGGATCCTCGCCGCTCCGGGAGACGGAGCGGTGATGGTCGTCGACGGTGCGGGTTCGCTGGAGACCGCATTGATGGGCGACATGATCGCGCAGAGTGCGGTGGACTCCGGGTGGGCGGGGGTGGTGATCCACGGGTGCGTGCGCGACAGCGTCGCGCTGCTCGAGATGCCCCTCGGCGTGAAGGCCCTGGGCACGAACCCCGCGCAAGAGCGGCAAGCAGGGCACAGGCGAGGCCGACGTCGTCGTGCAGTTCGGCGGGGTGTCCTTCCGTCCCGGCGCCCGCCTCTACGCCGATGAGGACGGCATCCTGGTCGAACGCTGAGCTGGAGGTCGGTCGCCGAGTCGCGGGCGGTCCGGAGCTGCTGGACGGCACTCACCGCGGCCTGTGGCACTTCAGCATCTGGCTGATGGCCAGCGCGCACGGCGTGCACACGGCGCCGAACGTGCTCGTGGACCTCACCGATCCGCAGCATCCGATCCGTCGCTACGCGGATTCCTGCTGAGCACGCCTACTCCGCCCGCGGGCCCTCGAAGAGCCGCTCACGGCCGGGTAGCATCTGAGGTGTGACCGAACGTGCCACTCTCTCCCGCAAGCTGTCCGCGATCGCCGAGTCCGCCACCCTCAAAGTGGATGCCAAGGCCAAGGCCCTCAAGGCGGAGGGCAAGCCCGTCATCTCCTACGCCGCCGGTGAGCCCGACTTCGCCACGCCTCAGTTCATCGTGGATGCCGCGGCCGAGGCCCTCGCCGACCCTGCGAGCTACCGCTACACCCCCGCCGCGGGGCTTCCCGCGCTGCGCGAGGCGATCGTCGCGAAGACGCTGCGCGACTCGGGGCTGGAGGTCTCGCCCAGCCAGATCATCGTGACCAACGGCGGCAAGCAGTCGGTGTACCAGGCTTTCCAGACGGTGGTGAACCCGGGTGATGAGGTGCTGCTCCCGGCTCCGTACTGGACCACGTACCCCGAGGCGATCCGGCTGGCCGACGGCACGCCCGTCGAGGTGTTCGCCGGCGCCGACCAGGAGTACAAGGTCACCGTCGAACAGCTCGAAGCGGCCCGCACCGACCGCACCACGGCGCTGGTGTTCGTCTCGCCGTCGAACCCGACCGGATCGGTGTACACCGCCGAGGAGACGAAGGCGATCGCCGAGTGGGCCCTCGAACACGGCATCTGGATCATCTCCGACGAGATCTATCAGAACCTGACCTACGACGGCGTGAAGGCCACCTCGGTGGTGCAGGCGCTGCCCGAGATCGCGAGCCAGACGATCCTCGTCAACGGCGTGGCCAAGACCTACGCGATGACGGGCTGGCGCGTGGGCTGGATGGTCGGACCCGCGGATGCCATCAAGATCGCCGGCAACCTGCAGTCGCACCTGTCCAGCAACGTGAACAACGTCGCGCAGCGCGGCGCGATCGCCGCCCTGAACGGACCGCAGGACGAGGCCGAGCAGATGCGCCAGGCCTTCGACCGCCGTCGCCGTCTGATCGTCTCCGAGCTGTCGAAGATCGAGGGTCTCGTCGTCCCGACCCCCACCGGCGCCTTCTACGTGTACCCCGACGTGCAGGGCCTGCTGAACCGCACGTGGACCCGCCGCGACGGCAGCACGGTGACGCCCACCACCTCGCTCGAGCTCGCGGACTTCATCCTCGACGAGGCCGAGGTCGCGGTCGTCCCAGGCGAGGCGTTCGGCCCCTCCGGCTACATCCGCATGTCGTACGCGCTGGGCGACGACCAGCTGCTGGAGGGCGTGCAGCGCCTGCAGAAGCTGTTCGCGTCCTGAGCCGCCCCGATCCTTCCTGCACCCCTGGCATGGACATCCGTGCCGGGGGTGCCGTGTCTTCAGCCCTGGTGGCCGATCAGCCAGCGCACCCCGTGCCGGTCGACCAGCGTGCCGTCGGAATCACCCCAGGGGCGCTTCTGCAGCGGGTCGATGATCTCCCCGCCTGCGGCGAGCGCGTCGAACCAGCCGGCGAGCCTGTCCGGGTCGGCGGTGCCGAGGAGGGAGAGGAACATGCCGCTCATCGCCACCGCGTCCTCGCCGGTCGCGGCATCCGCTCCCGCCAGCTCGACCGGGCCGTTCACCAGCATCCCGTGCGCGATCGCGTCCTCGGGACCGTCGGTGCGCCCGGCCTGCGCGTAGGTGAACATCTGCAGTTCGCCGCCGAAGATCGCGGCGTACTGCTGCAGCGCCTCGGCTGCGTCTCCGGGGAACAGCAGGTAGGGGATCAATCCGCTCATCCGGCGAGCCTACGCAGGATGGGTCGCGATCACCAGACCTACAGCTCCACCCCCACGAGCACGGGTTCGGGCTGCAGCAGCAGTCCGAATTCCGAGTGCACACGGCTCTGGATGAACCGGGCCAGCTCACTCAGCTCCGCGGCGGTCGCACCACCGCGATTGGTCAGTGCGAGGGCGTGCTTGGTCGAGATCGACGCACGCGAGCGCGGCAGCTTGAACCCCTTGCCGATACCGGATTGCTCGATCAGCCACGCGGAGCTGACCTTGACCAGCCCTTCCGGGCTCTCGGCGCGCGGAGTGAGTCCGTAGTACTCCTCCAGCGGGATGACCGTGATGGTGTCCAGGTCGGGTTCGACAGGCCAGCGCGGGCACTCCGCAGGCAGAGTGCGGGCGATGTGCTCGGGGACGATCGCGTTCTGGAAGAACGATCCCGCGCTGTGCGTGTCGGGATCGTGCTCGTCGAGCAGCATCCCCTTCGCGGCGCGCGTGGCCAGGATGCGGGAGCGCACCCACTCCAGCGGCACCGGCTCGAAGTCGTCCAGCCCCAGCGCCCGGCGCAGCTGCTCGCCGCGGATGACCCGTCCGGCGTCGCCCGTGGCGGCCAGGTCGAGCGTGACCGAGCTGATCACCGCACGTCGCTGCGGCACGCCGCCATGATGATGCTTGAGCACCGAGGTGCGGAACCCCAGCCCCAGTTCGGCGGCCGGGACGGCGACCGGCGCGTCCGCGCCCTCGTCGATCAGCTCGACCTCGACCAGGGTCTCCTGGATCTCCTGCCCGTACGCGCCGACGTTCTGCACCGGCGCGGCCCCGACGGTGCCGGGGATGCCGCTCATCGCCTCGATGCCGGCGTAGCCGCGCTCGACGGCATACGCCACCAGCGCGTCCCAGCTGTGGCCTGCCTGCACGCGCAACCGGATGCGGCCGGGATGCGGGGACGGCAGCTCCTCGATGCCGGTGGTGAGGATGCGGATCACCGCGCCCTCGAACGGCTCGTCCCCCGCGAACAGATTCGACCCGCCGCCCAGCACGAACCACTCGTCGCCGTCGGCCCAGACCTCGCGCAGCGCCTGCACGAGGTCATCCGTGGTCACGGCATCCAGCATCCGTTCGGGAGCGACTCCCGTGCGCAGCGTCGTCAGCTGCCGCAGCGGGATCGGAGTGACCTCGAGGGACGCCATGTCAGAGCGCGACCCGCAGCTGCGCCTTGACGAGCACGGTCGTCTCGGCCGCCTTCACGGTCAGGTCGATGCGCGCCGAGGTCTCGTCCACGGCGCCGATCTTCGCGAGCACGTGCACCTCGGCGCCGGTCTCGGGATCGACGACCACGGGCTTGGTGAAGCGCACGCCGTAGTCGACCAGCCGGGCATCCGCCGGCAGGGCGGCGACGACGACCGACGAGGCGATGCCCATGGTCAGCATCCCGTGCGCGAGCACGCCGGGCAGCCCCACGGCGGCGGCGACGTCGTCACGGTAGTGGATCGGGTTGAAGTCGCCGGACGCTCCGGCGTAGCGCACCAGCGACTCGCGGGTCAGGTGCACGGTGCGCTCTGCGATCACGTCGCCCACGGTGAACTCGGCCATCACTTCGCCTCCTCGGGGTCCTGCCCGACCAGCAGCACGCTGGTCGCGGTCACCACGTGCGCGCCCGCGGCGTCGGTGATGGTCGCGTCGCTCGTGATCATCGCATTGCCGCCGAGGGTGCGGATGCCGGTGACCGAGAGCTGCGCGGTCAGCTCATCGCCCGCGACGATCGGACGCGAATACGCGAAGCGCTGCTCGGCGTGGATGGTGCGCGCCAGCACGATGCCGGAGTCCGGCTCCGCCAGCAACTGCTGCAGCGTGAGGTCCTGGATGACCATGGCGAAGGTCGGCGGCGCCACCACGTCGGCGTAGCCGGCAGCCTGCGCCGCGTCCACGTCGGTGTGCTGCGGGGCATCGGCGAACACCGCGCGGGCGAACTCGCGCACCTTCTCACGTCCGACCAGGTAGGGGGCCGTCGGCGGGAACTCCCGGCCGACCAGTTCGTTGTTCACGGGCACCCCTCGATCCTATCCGGGGTGCGCGTGCGGCGATCTCAGCGGGTGCGGATCGCCTTGATCGTCATCTGGGCGGCGATGGCCACGATGTACGCCGCGAACAGCACATTGCCGGTGGTCGGGTCGATCAGTGTCGCCAGCCAGGCGCCGAGCGCAGTCATGGTGCACGCCGACACCCCGATGATCGCCGCTCCGAGCAGCTCCACGTTGCGGTGCCGCAGGTTGCCGATCGTGCCGGACACCGCGGTCGGGATCATCATCATCAGCGAGGTGCCCTTGGCGACCAGGTCGCTGGTGCCGAACACGATCATCAGGGCGGGGACCACGATCACCCCTCCCCCGACGCCGATCAGGCCCGCCACCACGCCGGTGACGACGCCGACCAGCAGCATCCCGATCCCGTTCGCCCAGCCCAGCTCGAACGTCGATTCCCGCGAGGGGATGATCACGAACAGGCTGACGAGCACGATCAGCAGGAACACGACGAAGCCCCAGCGCAGCGCGCGCTGCGAGACCCTCGGCATCAGGCGGGAGCCGATCTGCGCTCCCGCCACCGCCCCGGCCGCCAGGATGAGCGCGGCGACCCACGCGACCGAGCCCGACAGCGCATAGCTGATCACTCCGACGGCTGCCGTCGGCACGATCGCGGCCAGCGACGTACCGGCTGCGCGACGCTGGTCGAAACGCAGCAGCAGCACCAGCAGGGGAACGATGACGGTGCCCCCGCCCACCCCGAACAGGCCGGAGAGAAGACCGGCTGCCAGACCGATCAGCACGAAGCCGACGTACGCGCGAGGCCCCCGGGTGATCGCCTGTTCCTCGTGCACGGAACCAGACTATCCCGGGAGCCTCGCGCGCCGTCGGCGATGACGCCGTCGGCGGCGCCCCCAGCGGACGCGGTTCACACCTCCTGATCAGCTTGGATCGGCACGGCGATCGACTCGGTGAGCTGCCGCTCGTAGCGGTTCTGCCGCCGACGCAGCCACAGCGCCCCGAGGATCAGCACGACCAGCACCGCGTACGCGCAGGCGGCGAACGGGCTGGCGATCAGCGTCATCGGGTCGCCCTGGCTCAGCTGCAGCGCCTTGCGCAGCTCGGCCTCGCCCATCGGCCCCAGGATCATCCCGACCACCAGCGGCGCCACGGGTATCCCGTACCGGCGCATGAAGTACCCGAGAACGCCGATGATCACCAGAATGATGATGTCGGAGATGTTGAACTTGATCGCGAACGCGCCGAACGCCGCGAACATGAGGATGCCGGCGTACAGGTACGGTCGCGGGATCTGCAGCAGCTTGACCCACATGCCCACCAGCGGCAGATTCAGCACGATCAGGATCAGGTTGCCCAGGTACAGGCTGGCCACCAGCGCCCACACCAGCTGCGGCTGGTTGGTGAACAGCAGCGGTCCGGGCTGGATGCCGTAGGACTGGAACGCGAACAGGATGATCGCCGCGGTCGCGGTGGTCGGCAGCCCGAGTGTCAGCAGCGGCACGAGCACGCCGGCGGCCGCGGCGTTGTTGGCGGCCTCGGGGCCGGCGACGCCCTCGATGGCGCCACGGCCGAACTGCTCCTTGTGCGTGGAGAGCTTCTGCTCGGTCGCGTAGGAGAGGAAGGTCGCGACGTCGGCGCCTCCGGCGGGGATCGTCCCGATCGGGAAGCCGATGGCCGTGCCGCGCAGCCACGGCTTCCACGAACGACGCCAGTCGTCCCTGGTCATCCAGCTGCGCCACCCCTTGGTGACCGGGATGATGTCGACGCCGCCCCGGCGCATGCGCGAGGCGACGTAGAGCGTCTCGCCGACGGCGAAGAGACCGACCGCGACGAGCACCACGCTGATGCCCTGGCCCAGCTCGGGGATGCCGAGCGTGTAGCGCTGCTGACCCGAGAGCGCGTCGGTGCCGACCAGACCGATGAACAGGCCGATCGCCAGGGAGAGCACCCCGCGCGAGACCGATCTGCCCATCAGCGCGCCGACGGTGATGAACGCCACGACGATGAGCGCGAGCTTGTCCGGGTTGCCGAGCGAGACGGCGAAGTCGGCCAGGATCGGCGCGAGCAGGGTGAGGCCCACCGTGGCGATGGTGCCGGCGATGAACGATCCGATGGCCGCCGTGGCGAGCGCTGCCGCGCCGCGCCCCAGCTTGGCCATCTTGTTGCCTTCTATGGCGGTGACGATCGACGCGGATTCGCCGGGGGTGTTCAGCAGGATGCTGGTGGTCGATCCGCCGTACATGCCGCCGTAGTAGATGCCGGCGAAGGTGATGATCGCCGCCGTCGCATCGAGCGAGTACGTCAGCGGCAGCAGCAGCGCCACCGTCATGGCGGGCCCGATGCCGGGCAGCACGCCCACCGCGGTGCCGATGAAGACGCCGATGAACGCCCACATCAGGTACTGCGGCTGCAGCGCGGTCGCGAAGCCCTCCAGGAGCAGGGTCCAGCTGTCCATCAGAACATCCCTCCCAGCCAGCCGAACGCGGGACCCCAGGGCAGCGAGAGGCCGAGCAGCCCGCCGAAGACGATCTGCACCGCCAGCGCGACGACGAGGCCGACCACGAATCCCAGCCACCACCGCTTCGCACCGAGCGCCCAGGCGACGATGCCGAACAGGACGGCGGCGGCGGGCGCCCAGCCGGTGAACCGGATCAGCACCAGGTGCACCACGATGGCGCCGACGATCTTCGCGAGAGTGACCCAGTCGGTCCTCGCGTCGGGGTCGATGTCCTCGCCGTCCTCCAGCTCGGCGCGGTCACCGCGCAGCACGCCGACGACCACGGCGGCCGCGGACCCGATCAGCAGGATCGACACGACGATCGGGAACACCCTGGGCCCGACCTGGATGCCGACGGGGACGTGGATGGTGAAGGCGCCGATCAGGGCGAGGACGCCGAGGATGAACAGGAGCAGGGCGAACACGAGCTCTCCGATGGGAACCCGCGGGGCGGGCCGAGTCGTCTCGGCCCGCCCGTCCGCCCCGGCGATCGGGGCGCTCATGTCAGATCAGCCCGATGTTCTTCAGCGTGCCGGTGACGTCGGTGATGTTCTGCTCGATGAAGGTGTCCAGCTCGGAGCCGGTCAGGAAGGCATCCGCCCAGCCCTTGGTCTCCAGCTCCTTCTTCCAGGCGTCGGTGTCATGCATCTCGGTGACGATGCGCTCCAGCTCGGCGCGCTCCGCGTCGCTGATGTCACCCGGCGCGATCACGCCGCGCCAGTTGGTGAGCTCCACGTCGTAGCCGGCGTCGGTGATGGTGGGCACGTCGGGCAGCTGGGCGACCGGCTCGGCACCGGAGACCGCCAGCGCGCGCATCTTGCCCGATTCGATGTGCTGCTGGAACTCGGCGACGCCGGAGATGCCGGCATCCACCTTGCCGCCCAGGATCAGCGACACGGCCTCGCCGCCGCCGGCGTTGGGCGTGTAGTTCAGCTTCTGCGGGATCTCCGCGCTGTCCAGCCCCGCGGCCTCCAGCAGGAGGCCGGCGAGGATGTGGTCGGCACCGCCGGCGGAGCCGCCGGTGACGGTGACGGCCTGGCCGTTGTCGACGATGTCCTCGACGAGGTCCTTCAGCGTCTCGTACTTCGAGTCGGCCGGCACGACCACGACCAGCGCCTCGTCGGTGAGGCGGGCGATCGGCGTGGTGTCCTCCAGGCGCACCTGCGACGCGTTCGTCTCGATGGCCCCCACCATCACCAGGCCGTTGACCATGAGCGTGGCGGGATCCTTCTCGGTGGCCAGCTGCGCCAGTCCGATCGTGCCGCCGGCGCCGCCGACGTTCGTCACCGGAGCGGTCTTCACGATCTTGTCCTCGGTGAGCACCTTGGCCATCGTGCGGCCGGTCTGGTCCCATCCGCCGCCGGGATCGGCGGGGACGATGATCGAGACGTCGGAGAAGCTCGCATCCGCGTCTCCACCGGCATCCGTCTTCCCGCCTGGACTGCTCTGGGCCGAGCATCCGGCCAGGGCGAGGGCGGCGATCGCCGCGATCGCGACGACGGCACTTCTTCGTGACTTCTTCATGTGCTCCTCCTCGAGCGCTGGAATGACCACACGCTATGCATCGCGGCAGGCCCGCCCTCGCTTCGGAAAGCATTGGTCGCGTTTCGAAACTATTGGTCTCGGATGCCGGCTCCGCCCGGTTCCCGGGCGCCGGACGCGCGGGGAGAATGGAGCGGTGGCCTCGAAGATGATGCACGCGCCCGCGGACGCGCACGGCGGCAGGATGACGCTGCGCGTGCAGCTGCTGCTCTTGCAGGCCCTCATCGTCGCGGTCGTCACCCTGATCGCCGGGGCCACCGCCGGAGTGATCCAGGCGCACACCGTGCGCGACGCGTACGAGGACCGGATGCTGGCGGTGGCGCAGTCGGTCGCGTCGATGCCCGTGATCCGCGCGGCCTTCGACGATGCGGACCCGTCTGCGACCATCCAGCCGCTGGCCGAGGCCATCCGCACCGCGTCGGACCTGACCTACGTCGTGGTCGCCAACGCCGACGGCATCCGCTACTCGCACCCCAACCCGGCGAACCTCGGCAAGCACGTGTCCACCGATGCGTCCATTCCGCTCTCGGGAAAGGTCTACATGGGCACCCAGACCGGAACGCTGGGACCATCGTGGCGAGTGAAGGTGCCCATCTTCGCCGACGACTCGCAGGTGATCGGCACCGTGTCGGTGGGCATCCTCGAGACGGAGGGCGTGGGTGAGTTCACCGGCTACCTGGCCTGGATCATCGGCGCCATGCTCGCCGCGGTGGTGCTGGGCATGTTCGGCTCCGCCTGGGTGACGGCCGTGATCCGCCGCCGCATCCACCGGCTGGAGCCGTACGAGATCACGGCGCTGGTGCGCAACCAGGAGACCACGCTGCACGGGCTCAGCGAGGGTGTCATCACCGTCGACGCGCAGGGCGTGATCACGCTCGCCAACGACGCGGCCGCGCGGCTGCTGGGAGCGGATGCGAACTCGCTGACCGGCTCGCCCGCGGCCGAGGTGCTCGGCGAGGAGCTGATGGGCGTGCTGCGCGACGGGGAGGACGCCGGGCGACCGGTGATCGTCGGCAGCTGCGTGCTCGTCGCCCGCAGCACCGGCGCTCGGGTGGACGACGCGGCCGTCGAGGCGACGCTGCTGCTGCGCGACCACACCGAGCTGCACGACGTCGTGCGCCGCGTGGATGCCGCGGATGCCATCATCGCGTTCCGGCAGCGCGCGGGCCTTCCCAAGGGGCTCAGCGCCGAGACGCTGAGCAGAGTCGCGGCCGCGCTGGCCCGGCATCCGGACTGCTCCGCCGCCGAGCTGGGCGAGGTGCTGTCGATGTCGCGGGTGAGCGCGCGGCGCTATCTGGAGCATCTGGCCAGCACGGGCCGGGCCCTGCGCGCGCTGGACTACTCCACGAAGGGCCGGCCGGGCACGCGCTACCGCGCGAACGAGCCGGCGGGAGCACTGGGGACCGCGTCCCCGTCTGTGCGAGACTGACTCCCACACCGCCCGGTGCGCCTGACACCCGGCGTCGATCGAAGGAGATCACATGTTCCGCAGCGCCTACCCCGAGGTCGAGATCCCGGCCCTCTCCATCTACGACTACCTGTTCGGCGACCTGGACGAGGCCGCCCTCGACCGCGTCGCCATCGTCGACGGCTCCTCCGGGGCGGAGACCAGCTACCGGCAGCTCGTCGCGCAGATCGACCTGTTCGCCGGCGCCCTGGCGGCCCGCGGTGCCGGAGTCGGCACGAAGGTCGGCGTGCTCTGCCCGAACGTGCCCGCGTTCGCGACCGTGTTCCACGGCATCCTGCGCGCGGGGGCGACCGCGACCACCATCAACTCGCTCTACACGGCCGACGAGATCGAGAACCAGCTGCGCGATGCCGAGGCCGAATGGCTCATCACCGTCTCCCCGCTGCTGGCGGGCGCCAAGGAGGCCGCGGCCCGGATGGGGTTCGATGACGACCACCTCATCGTCCTGGACGGCGCGGACGGGCATCCGAACCTGCGCGACCTGCTCGGCGAAGGGCATCCCGCACCGGAGGTCTCCTTCGATCCCGCCACGCACCTGGCCGTGCTCCCCTACTCCTCCGGCACCACCGGGCGCCCGAAGGGCGTGATGCTCACGCACCGCAACCTGGTCGCCAACGTCGCCCAGTGCGTGCCCATGCTGAGCGTCGACGAGACCGATCGCGTGCTGGCGGTGCTGCCGTTCTTCCACATCTACGGCATGACCGTGCTGCTGAACTTCGCGATCCGCAAGCGCGCGGGGCTGGTGACCATGCCCCGCTTCGACCTGACGGAGTTCCTGCGCATCGTCTCCGAGCACCGCACCAGCTGGGTGTTCATCGCCCCGCCCATCGCGGTGGCGCTGGCCAAGCATCCGCTCGTGGACCAGTACGACCTGTCGGGCGTGAAGGTGATCTTCTCGGGCGCCGCCCCGCTGGACGGCTCACTGGCAGCCGCCGTCGCGGGCCGGCTGGACTGCGAGGTCGTGCAGGGGTACGGCATGACCGAGACCAGCCCCGCCGTGAACCTCATCCCCGCCGAGCGCACTGATGTGGACAAGTCCTCGATCGGACCGCTGGTCCCGAACACCGAGGCCCGGCTGGTCGATCCCGACACCGGCGCCGACGTCGAGCCGCCCGCCGAGGGCGCCAGCGCGCCGGGCGAGCTGTGGGTGCGCGGCCCGCAGGTGATGGTCGGCTACCTGAACCGTCCGGATGCGACGGCGGACATGCTGGATGCCGATGGCTGGCTGCACACCGGCGACATCGCCACCGTCACCGTCGACGGGATCTTCCGGATCGTGGACCGTTTGAAGGAGCTGATCAAGTACAAGGGGTATCAGGTGGCGCCCGCCGTCCTCGAGGCCGTGCTGCTCGAGCATCCGCAGATCGCGGATGCCGCGGTGATCGGCGCGCGCGACGCTGACGGGCAGGAGGTGCCGAAGGCGTTCGTGGTGCCGCAGGCCGGCGCGCAGCTGACGGCGGAGGAGGTGATGGCGTTCGTCGCCGAGCACGTCGCGCCGCACGAGAAGGTGCGCCTGGTCGAGTTCATCGACGTCATCCCCAAGTCGAGCTCGGGCAAGATCCTGCGCAAGGATCTGCGGGCGCGCGCCTGAACGGTCGAGCCCTGGGTCGCTGAGCCGGTCGCTTGTACTGAGCGAGCGAAGCGAGTCGAAGTGAAGCGTCGCAGGACCGGACATCCGGATGCGAAAGAGCCCGCCACCTCGGAAGGTGACGGGCTCTTTCAGCGTGCGCTGCGGCTTACTTGCCGGCCTCGACGAAGCCTGCGGCCTCGGCGGCCTCAGCGGTGCGGAACCACACCTCTGCGACGGTCGCGTCGTACCACTGGCCACCGGGCTGGTGGAACTTCATGGAGTCCTTGTTGCCCTTGATGTCGAAGCCCTCGGGCGCGGAGCCGTCCTCGAGCGGGGCGGCGGAGTCCTCGCCGAAGCCGCCGTCGACGAGAGCTGCCGGAGCGGCGGTCTCCTCGGCGGGAGCCTGCTCAGCCTTCTCGGCCTTGGGCGCCTTCTCGGGCTTGGCAGCCTTGGGTGCAGCGGCCTTGGCGGCCTTCTTCGCCTTCGGCGCGACCGGCTCGAGGACGAGCTCGATCACGGCCATGGGCGCGTTGTCGCCCTTGCGGTTGCCGACCTTGGTGATGCGGGTGTAGCCGCCCTCACGCTCGGCGACGAGCGGCGCGATCTCGTTGAAGAGGATGTGCGCGGCGTCCTTGTTGGAACGCAGCACGGTCAGCGCACGACGGCGGGCGTGCAGGTCGCCGCGCTTGCCGAGCGTGATGAGGCGCTCCGCCAGCGGACGCAGGCGCTTCGCCTTGGTCTCGGTCGTCTTGATCGACTTGTGGGTGAAGAGCGCTGCCGCGAGGTTCGCGAGAAGAAGGCGCTCGTGTGCGGGGCCGCCTCCGAGGCGGGGACCCTTGGTGGGCTTGGGCATAATCGTCTATCTCCTGGTCGGAAAGAGGTCGGGTGTCAGAAGGACTCGTCTTCGCCTGCGCCGTAGAAGTGGGCGCCGTCGAAACCGGGCACCGAGTCCTTCAGCGACAGACCGAGCGAGATGAGCTTGTCGCGCACCTCGTCGACCGACTTCTGACCGAAATTGCGGATGTTCATCAGCTGCGTCTCCGAGAGGGCGACCAGCTCCGAGACGGTGTTGATGCCCTCGCGCTTGAGGCAGTTGTACGAGCGCACCGACAGGTCGAGGTCCTCGATCGGCATGGAGAGCTCGCTGGAGAGGACGGCCTCGACCGGCGCGGGGCCGATCTCGATGCCCTCGGCCTCGACGTTCAGCTCGCGGGCGAGACCGAACAGCTCGGTGAGGGTCTTGGCCGCCGAGGCGACCGCGTCGCGCGGGCTGATCGCCGACTTCGTCTCCACGTCCAGGACGAGCTTGTCGAAGTCGGTGCGCTCACCGGCACGCGTGGCGTCCACGCGGTAGGCGACCTTCAGCACCGGCGAGTAGATCGAGTCCACCGGGATCTGACCGGCCTCGGCGTACTCGTTGCGGTTCTGCGCGGCGGAGACGTAGCCGCGACCGCGCTCGATGGTCAGCTCGAGCTCGAACCGAGCGGTGTCGTTGAGCGTCGCGATGACCAGGTCGGGGTTGTGCACCTCGACCCCCGCCGGAGCGGAGATGTCCGCGGCAGTGACCTCGCCGGCACCCGTCTTGCGCAGGTAGGCGGTGATGGGCTCGTCGCGCTCGCTGGAGACGACCAGCTGCTTGATGTTGAGGATGATCTCGGTGACGTCCTCCTTCACACCGGGGATCGTGCTGAACTCGTGCAGCACGCCGTCGATGCGAATGGTGGTGACCGATGCGCCGGGGATCGAGGAGAGCAGGCTGCGACGCAGCGCGTTGCCGATCGTGTAGCCGAATCCGGGCTCGAGCGGCTCGATGACGAACCGGCTGCGGTTCTCGGAGATCTTTTCCTCGGTGAGAGTGGGACGCTGTGCGATGAGCACTATGTGTTCCTTTCGATCGCGTGCCCGCTATATGACACGCGTTTTGGTGAGGTCTTGAGTTGTGGAGTTCTGCGGGCGACTGTGCCCTGCCGGGCCCCGGAGGGCCCCAGCAGGGCAGCAATCAGCGAGATCAGACGCGGCGGCGCTTGGGCGGGCGGCAGCCGTTGTGCGCCTGCGGGGTGACGTCCTGGATGGACCCCACCTCGAGGCCGGCGGCCTGCAGCGAGCGGATCGCGGTCTCGCGGCCCGAACCCGGACCCTTCACGAAGACGTCGACCTTCTTCACGCCGTGCTCCGACGCCTGGCGGGCGGCGGACTCGGCCGCCATGCCGGCGGCGTACGGGGTGGACTTGCGCGAGCCCTTGAAGCCCACGCCACCCGACGAGGCCCAGCTGATGACAGCGCCGGACGGGTCGGTGATCGAGACGATCGTGTTGTTGAACGTCGACTTGATGTGGGCCTGGCCCAGCGCGATGTTCTTCTTCTCCTTGCGGCGCGGCTTGCGCGCGGCGGCCTTGGGTGCAGCCATGAAAGTGTTCTCCTATTCCCTGGCCGCTTAGCGGGCCTTCTTCTTGCCGGCGACGGTGCGCTTCGGGCCCTTGCGGGTACGGGCGTTGGTCTTGGTGCGCTGACCGCGGACCGGGAGGCCGCGACGGTGGCGGATGCCCTCGTAGGAGCCGATCTCGACCTTGCGGCGGATGTCTGCGGCGACCTCGCGGCGAAGGTCACCCTCCACCTTGTAGTTGCCTTCGATGTGGTCGCGCAGGGCGACCAGCTGCTCGTCGCTGAGGTCCTTGACGCGGATCGACTCGTCGATCTCTGTCGCCTGCAGGATCTCGGCGGAGCGGGTGCGGCCGATGCCGTAGATGTAGGTGAGGGCGATCACCACGCGCTTGTCGCGCGGGATGTCAACGCCGGCAAGACGTGCCATGCGGTTCTCCTGGAGTGTTGTGGAGGTGTGGAGCAGCATCCGTTCCCGGGCCTCCGCCCCGAGGTGTCCGCTTCGTCGAGAAGCATCCGATGCTGCCTGTTGTGATGACCGGTCGTTGAGCGAGCGAAGCGAGACGAAACGCTCGCGCTGACCGTGTTTCGATATTGAGTTGTGGCCCAGGTCTCGGCTCGCTTGCGCTCGCTCAACCTTGACGTTCGCGTGTCAACGCGGCTTCGCCGCATTGACACGACTCACGTCAGCCCTGGCGCTGCTTGTGGCGCGGGTTGCTCTTGCAGATCACCATGACGCGACCGTGACGACGGATCACGCGGCAGTGGTCGCAGATGGGCTTGACGCTGGGGTTGACCTTCATGATGTTTCCTGTTCGCTGTCTTCACCGAGCGGGCGCGCAAGCGCCCGAGGTGTTACTTCTCGACCGATCAGCGGTAGCGGTAGACGATGCGGCCGCGGGTGAGGTCGTAGGGCGAGAGCTCCACGACCACGCGGTCCTCGGGGATGATGCGGATGTAGTTCTGCCGCATCTTTCCGGAGATCGTCGCCAGGACCTTGTGACCGTTGCTCAGCTCGACGCGGAACATCGCGTTGGGAAGAGCCTCGGAGATCACGCCCTCGATCTCGATGACACCGTCTTTCTTAGCCATAGCCTCGCTGACGCTTCTGCAGACCGGTCGATCTGCGGTGGATGGGTGATGATTGGCGCCACCTCATCCGGACACGCCGGAACGAGGCGCAGAGCACCAAGGGTCTATGCTAGTCCGTTCGGGCCGGACGGGCAACTCGACGTCAGCTGATGAGCTTGACGAGCTTCTGCAGATCAGCCTGGTCCTGCAGGTTCAGGCGCGTGCCGTTGAGGTCCACCGTCGGCGTCGCTGCGATCTCGTGCTTCTTCGCCTGGGCGACGCCGAACTTCTTGTACGTCTCGTCGGTGATGCAGGACGCCGCCTCGTCGGCGCCGGCCTGCTCGGCGAGCTCGGCGAGCTTGCTCGTCTCCAGCCCGGTCGTGTTCTCCTCGGGCTGGTTGTCGAACAGCAGCTGCGCGAAGTCGAGGTACTCGTCGGGATCGGACTCCGCGACGCACACCGCGGCGCTCGCGGAGCGGGACGAGTACTCCGTGCCCTGCGAATAGCGGTCCAGGATGGCGATCGGGTGGTAGTTCAGGGTGATCTTGTCGTCGTCGGCGGCCTTCATCAGCTGCGCACCGAACTGCTCCTCGAAGCTTTTGCACACCGGGCACTGGAAGTCGACGAAGACATCCACGACGTCATCGCCGTCTCCGAAGGCGATGGCCCCGGTCTCGGCGTCGAACGACTTCGAGCTCGACGGCGCGGGCCCGGCATCCGTCGCCCTGTTGTTCATCCACACGACCACGAGGCCGAGTGCGACGAGCACCACCACGACCGCGGCCGAGATGCCGATGACGAACCAGTTGGGCTTGCTCTGTGCCTGGGCCATGACAGTCCGATCTGTTTCTGCAGAGAGTTGACACCCCATTGTGCCGTGTTCCGGCTATGCCTCGCCTGTGACCACGCTCTGGCGGACGAGGCGGCTACGGAATCGGGACCGGGGTCACGCCGAAGGGGGCGAGACCGGCGGCGCCGCCGTCCGGGGCCGTCAGCACCCAGATGCCGTCCGCGTGGCGTGCGACGCTGTGCTCCCAGTGCGATCCGTCGGAGCCGTCGATCGTGGAGACGGTCCAGTCGTCATCCTCCACGAACGTGGCCTCTCCCCCGGCCGTCACCATCGGCTCGATGGCGAGCACGAGCCCCGCGCGGATCTCGGGTCCGGCATCCGGAGTGCGGTAGTTGAACACGCTCGGCGGCTCGTGCATTCGCCGGCCGATCCCGTGGCCGACGTACTCGCGCAGGATGCCGTAGGTCTGCCCGGACACCGCAGAAGGCCCCTGCGCCTCGATGTGGTCCTGGATCGCCGTGCCGATCTCGCCGATGTGCGAGGCGGATGCCATGGCGGCGATGCCGGCCCACATCGATCCCTCGGTGACGCGGGAGAGCTCCTCACGACGGGCGACCAGCTCCGGTCTCGCCGGGTCGGGCACCACGAAGGTGACGGCGCTGTCGCCGTTCCAGCCCTCGAACTGCGCACCGCAGTCCACCGAGACGATGTCGCCCGGCTGCAGCACGAGGTCCCCCGGGATGCCGTGCACGACCTGCTCGTTGACCGAGATGCAGGTGGTGTGACGGTAGCCGCGGACGAGCTTGAAGTTCGACTCCGCGCCGCGCTCCGCGATCAGCCGGTCGGCGACGGCATCCAGTTCCCGAGTCGTGACTCCGGGGCGCACCAGCGGCCGGACCGCGTCCAGCGCGGCCGCGGTGATCAGACCGGGCTGCACCATCGCGCGCAGCTGCGCGGGCGTCTTGTAGATCGACTTGCGGAACATCGACATGCGGACGCGGCTCAGACGAGCTGGCCGATTCCGCGGGCGCCGAGCGCCGCGGAGATCCGCGCGGTGATCTCGTCCAGCGAGCCGACGCCGTCGATGCGGTCGACGATGCCGCGCTCGGCGTACACCGAGATGATCGGGGCCGTCTCGTGCTCGTAGATGTCCAGCCGATGCGCGATGGCCTCGTCGGTGTCGTCCGAACGACCCTGCTCGACCGCGCGCAGGTGCAGCCGCGACAGGCTCTCCTCGCGCGGCACGTCGAGCAGGATCACGGCATCCAGCGCGGCATCCGACTCGGCGAGGAACGCGTCCAGGTGACCGACCTGCGCGGTGTTGCGCGGGTAGCCGTCCAGCAGGAAGCCGTTCGCGGCATCCTCCTGCGACAGCCGGTCGCGCACGATCTCGCTGGT
Source organism: Microbacterium sp. ARD32 (assembly GCF_031844385.1). Lineage (NCBI taxonomy): Bacteria > Bacillati > Actinomycetota > Actinomycetes > Micrococcales > Microbacteriaceae > Microbacterium > Microbacterium sp. ARD32. Next base: position 121,576 of record NZ_JAUZVD010000003.1, on the reverse strand, counting down.
CAGCTCGTCCGGCACCAGGTCGCCCGCATCGAGGATCGCCGTGACCTTCTGTCCGAGCTCGGTGCCCGCCTTGATGTTGGCACGGAAGATGTCTCCGGTGGAGACGACCGGGATCGCGAGGGCATCCGCGACCCGCACGCCCTGCGTGCCCTTGCCGGAGCCCTGCGGGCCGACGATCAGGAGCCGAGCGGATGTCGCGGTGTGCTGAGCCTGTCGAAGTGTCATCTCAGGAGCCCTTCGTAATGGCGCTGCTGCAGCTGCGCATCGATCTGCTTCACGGTCTCGAGCCCGACGCCGACGATGATCAGGATCGACGCGCCGCCGAACGGGAAGTTCTGGTTCGCCTGCACCGTTGCCAGCGCGATCAGCGGGATCAGCGCCACGATGCCCAGGTACAGCGAACCGGGGAACGTGATGCGGGTGATCACGTAGTCCAGGTACTCGGCCGTGGGGCGTCCGGCGCGGATGCCGGGGATGAACCCGCCGTACTTCTTCATGTTGTCGGCGACCTCGACCGGGTTGAAGGTGATCGCGACGTAGAAGTAGGTGAAGGCGATGTTCAGCAGGAAGTAGATCAGCATGTACAGCGGCTGATCACCCGAGACCAGGTACGTGGAGACCCATGCCACCCACGCCGGCGGCTCGCTGCCGTCGGTCGGGGTGTTGAACTGCGCCACCAGCATCGGCAGGTACAGCAGCGACGAGGCGAAGATGATCGGGATCACACCCGCCATGTTCACCTTGATCGGGATGTAGGTGTTGGTGCCGCCGTAGGTGCGCCGGCCCACCATGCGCTTGGCGTACTGCACGGGCACGCGGCGCTGCGACTGCTCGACGTACACGATGAGCGTCATCACGACCAGGCCGATCAGCAGCACGAGCAGGAAGACGTCGAAGCCCTTGGCCTCCTGGATGCCCCACAGCGCGCTCGGGAAGGTCGCGGCGATCGAGGTGAAGATCAGCACGGACATGCCGTTGCCGATGCCCCGCTCCGTGACCAGCTCGGCCATCCACATGATCAGGCCGGTGCCGGCCGTCAACGCGATGATGATCAGCGCCTGCGCCCACCACACGTCATTGGTCAGCAGGTTCTGGCAGGCGGCGACGCTGGTCTGCCCGAACAGCTGTCCGCTGCGGGCGACGGTGACCAGGGTGGCCGACTGCAGCAGCGCGAGCGCGATCGTCAGGTAGCGCGTGTACTGGGTGAGCTTGGTCTGGCCCGCCTGACCCTCCTGGTGCAGGGTCTCGAAGTGCGGGATGACCACGCGCAGCAGCTGCACGATGATCGTCGCCGTGATGTACGGCATGACGCCGAGCGCGAAGATCGACAGCTGCAGCAGCGCGCCGCCGGAGAACAGGTTGACCAGGCCCAGGAGCCCGTCCGTTCCGGTGTTCTCCGCGAGGCACTGCTCGACGTTCGGGAAGTGCACGAACGGAGCCGGCACGTTGGAGCCCAGGCGGTACAGAGCGATGATGCCGATGGTGAAAAGGATCTTCGCACGCAGATCGGGCGTGCGGAAGATTCGCGCGATGGCGCTAAACAAGGGCGGTCCTCCTGAAGGGATTGCCGAACGTCGAAGAACGGCCGAAAGTCCAGGGTAACGCACAGGAGGGGCCGGAGAATCTCCGACCCCTCCCAGCGTTCACAGCTGATGGTTCAGTTGACCGAACCGCCGGCGGCGACGATCTTCTGCTCGGCGCTGCCCGAGACCTTGTCGACCGACACGGTGAGCTTGACCGAGATGTCGCCGTCGCCGAGGACCTTGACCTTCTCGTTCTTGCGCACGGCGCCCTTGGCGACCAGGTCGCTGACGGTGACGTCGCCGCCCTTCGGGTACAGCTCGGCGAGCTTGGCCAGGTTCACGACCTGGTACTCGACGCGGAACGGGTTCTTGAACCCGCGCAGCTTCGGGGTGCGCATGTGCAGCGGCATCTGCCCACCCTCGAAGCCGACCCGAACGGTGTTGCGGGCCTTGGTGCCCTTGGTGCCGCGGCCTGCGGTCTTGCCCTTGGAGCCCTCACCGCGACCCACGCGGGTCTTGGCGGTGTTGGCGCCGGGGACCGGACGCAGGTGGTGCACCTTCAGCACGGCGGGACGCGAGGCCTCGGCCTCGGCATCCTTCTTCGCCGGTGCCTTCTTGGCTGCGGCCTTGGCCGGGGCGGCCTTGGCTGCGGGCTTGCTGGCGGTCTTCTTGGGAGCGGCTGCCGCCTTCTCCTCGACGACCTCGTTCTTCTCAGCCATTAGTCGATCTCCTCAACCTGGACGAGGTGAGCGACGGCGCGGACGTAACCGCGCGTCTGCGCGTCGTCCGGACGGACGACCGAGTCGCCGATCCGCTTGAGTCCGAGCGAACGCAGCGTGTCGCGCTGGTTCTGCTTCTCACTCACCTTGGACTTGATCTGCGTGACCTTGAGGCGCTCGGCCATCAGGCACCTACCTTCTGCGCGGCGGCGGCAGCGGCCTTCGCCTCGTTGCGGATGATGATCTCCGGCACGACGGCGTCGTAGTCGAGACCACGGCGGGCAGCGACGGCGCGCGGCTCCTCCAGGCCCTGCAGAGCCTCGACGGTCGCGTGCACGATGTTGATCGTGTTCGACGAACCGAGCGACTTCGACAGGACGTCGTGGATGCCGGCGCACTCGAGTACGGCGCGAACCGGACCACCGGCGATCACACCGGTACCGGCGGCAGCCGGACGCAGCAGCACCACACCGGCAGCGGCCTCGCCCTGCACCGGGTGCGGGATGGTCGAGCCGACGCGGGGCACGCGGAAGAAGTTGCGCTTGGCCTCCTCGACGCCCTTCGAGATCGCCAGGGGGACCTCGCGCGCCTTGCCGTAGCCGACGCCCACCAGGCCGTTGCCGTCGCCGACGACCACGAGAGCGGTGAAGCTGAAGCGACGACCACCCTTCACGACCTTCGACACGCGGTTGATGGTGACGACACGCTCCAGGAACTGGTTGTCGCCACGGTCGCGCGAGTTGCGGTCGCGGCTCTGGCCGCGGTCACGTCCGCCACGACGGCCGTCACGCTGCTCGCGCTGCGGCTCGGCCTGAGCCGCAGCCTCGGCAGGAGCGGTTTCGGTCACTTCGTTCTCCTTGTTGTCACTCACAGTGCCAGCCCCCCTTCACGGGCGCCATCGGCGATGGCCGCGACACGACCGGCGTAGCGGTTGCCGCCGCGGTCGAACACCGCCTCGGAAAAACCGGCCGCCTTGGCGCGCTCGGCGAGCAGCTCGCCCACCTTGCGGGCCTTGGCGGTCTTGTCACCGTCGAAGGAGCGCAGGTCGGTCTCGAGCGTGGAAGCGGATGCCACGGTGTGGCCCTTGCTGTCGTCGACGAGCTGCACGAACACGTGGCGTGCGGAGCGGTTGACGACCAGACGCGGGCGGACGTCGGTGCCGACGATCTTCTTGCGAAGACGTGCGTGCCGACGTGCGCGGGCGGCGGACTTGGACTTGACAGCCATGGTTACTTACCAGCCTTTCCGGCCTTGCGACGCACGACCTCGCCGGCGTAGCGCACGCCCTTGCCCTTGTACGGCTCGGGCTTGCGGATCTTGCGGATGTTCGCAGCTGCCTCGCCGACAGCCTGCTTGCTGATCCCGCTGACGGTGAGCTTGTTCGTGCCCTCGACCGTCAGGGTGATGCCGGCGGGCGGGTCGACCAGCACGGGGTGCGAGAAGCCGAGGGCGAACTCGACCGAGCTGCCCTTCTGCTGCACGCGGTAACCGGTGCCGACGACCTCGAGGCCCTTGGAGTAGCCCTGGGTCACGCCGATGATGTCGTTGTTGATGAGCGTGCGGGTCAGTCCGTGCAGGGACCGCGACTCGCGCTCGTCGTCGGGGCGGGTGACCAGAACCTGGCCCTCCTGAACCTCGACCTGGATGGGGGCGGCCACCGACAGGGTGAGCTCACCCTTGGGGCCGGACACCTTGACCTCGCGGCCGTCGACCGAGACGGTCACGCCCGCAGGGATCTCGATGGGAAGTCGTCCGATGCGCGACATGTCAGATCACCACACGTAGGCGAGAACTTCTCCGCCCACGCCCTTCTGCTCTGCCTGCCGGTCGGTGAGGAGACCGGAGGAGGTGGACAGGATGGCAACACCCAGGCCGCCGAGGACCTTGGGCAGCTCGGTCGACTTCGCGTACACGCGGAGACCGGGCTTGGACACGCGCTTGATGCCCGCGATGGAGCGCTCACGGTTGGGACCGTACTTCAGCGACAGCGTGAGGCTGCTGCCGACGCGGGCGTCGGTCACCTCGAAGCCGGCGATGTAGCCCTCGCTCTGGAGGATCTCGGCGATGTTCGTCTTGAGCTTGCTCGACGGCATGGTCACGGATTCGTGGTGCGCCGAGTTCGCGTTGCGCAGACGGGTCAGCATGTCTGCGACCGGGTCTGTCATTGTCATTGTGTTCTTCTTTCGATCATGAGGTTCCGGCTGCCGTTACACGACAGACGGCCTGCGATGAGCACGGCGTCCGTGCGGACGCACAATCTTCAATTGTACGGGACGCGGGGAGGGATGCCGTTCAGCACCCCTCCCCGCCTCTCCGCTTACGCCGCGGCGTCGGCGGACTTGAACGGGAAGCCGAGCGCCTTCAGCAGCGCACGACCCTCGTCATCCGTCTTCGCCGTGGTCACCACGGTGATGTCGAAGCCGCGGACGCGGTCGATCTTGTCCTGGTCGATCTCGTGGAACACGCTCTGCTCCTGAAGACCGAAGGTGTAGTTGCCGTTGCCGTCGAACTGGTCGCCCGACAGACCGCGGAAGTCGCGGATGCGGGGCAGGGCCAGGTTCACCAGGCGGTCCAGGAACTCCCACGCGCGGTCGCCGCGGAGGGTGACGTGCGCGCCGATGGCCTGTCCCTCGCGCAGCTTGAACTGCGCGATCGACTTGCGTGCCTTCGTGACGATCGGCTTCTGGCCGGTGATCTTGGTGAGGTCCTCGACCGCGCCATCGATCACCTTGCTGTCGCGAGCCGCCTCGCCGACACCGGTGTTGACGACCACCTTGACCACGCCGGGGATCTGCATGACGTTGGCGTAGCCGAACTGCTCCTGCAGAGCCTTCTTGATCTCAGTGTTGTACTTGGCCTTCAGGCGGGGCTGCACCTTGACAGCCTCCGCAGCCTCAGTCGCTGCCATCAGAGGTCCTTACCTGACTTCTTCGCGTAGCGCACGCGGACCGTGCGCTTCACGCCGTCCTTGACCTGCTCCTCGACCCGGTGGCCGACGCGGGTCGGCTTCTTGGTCGAGGGGTCGACGACGGCGACGTTGGAGATGTGGATCGGGGCCTCGACGGTCTCGATCCCACCCGTCTTGGTGCCGCGCTGGGTCTGGCCGACGCGGGTGTGCTTGGTGACGTAGTTCACGCCCTCCACCACCACGCGGTTCTGCTCGACGAGGACCTCGAGGACCTTGCCCTGCTTGCCGCGGTCGCCGCCCTTGTCCTGCTTGCGGCCGGTGATGACCTGAACCAGGTCGCCCTTCTTGATGTTCGCCATGATCAGATGACCTCCGGGGCGAGCGAGACGATCTTCATGAACTTCTTGTCGCGAAGCTCACGACCGACCGGTCCGAAGATGCGGGTGCCGCGGGGCTCCCCGTCGTTCTTCAGGATCACGGCGGCGTTCTCGTCGAACTTGATGTACGAGCCGTCAGCGCGGCGCGTGGACTTGACGGTGCGGACGATGACGGCCTTGACCACATCGCCCTTCTTGACGTTTCCACCGGGGATCGCGTCCTTGACGGTCGCGACGATGGTGTCGCCCAGGCCCGCGTAGCGGCGGCTGGAGCCACCGAGCACACGGATGGTGAGCAGCTCCTTCGCGCCGGTGTTGTCGGCGACCTTCAGGCGGGACTCGTTCTGAATCACTTTGCCTTCTCCAGGATCTCCACCAGACGCCAGCGCTTGGTGGCGCTCAGCGGGCGGGTCTCGTTGATGAGGACGAGGTCGCCGATGCCGGCGGTGTTGTCCTCATCGTGGGCCTTGACCTTCGAGGTCTGGCGGATGACCTTGCCGTAAAGCGGGTGCTTCACGCGGTCCTCGACCTCGACCACGATGGTCTTGTCCATCTTGTCGCTGACCACGTAGCCACGGCGGGCCTTGCGGTAACCACGAGCACCGGCCTCGCGCACGTCGTGCGCGGCGTGCTCGACGGCCTCAGCAGCCTTCTTCTCAGCCATTACTCGGCCTCCTCCTTCGGAGCGGCCTCGTCAGCGGCATCCGCCTTCTTGGCCCTGCTCTTCTTCGCCTTCGCCGGAGCCTCGACCGGAGCGGGCGTCGCACGGATGCCCAGCTCGCGCTCGCGGATCACGGTGTACAGGCGCGCGATGTCGCGCTTGACGGCGCGGATGCGGCCGTGGCTCTCCAGCTGGCCGGTGGCCGACTGGAAGCGGAGGTTGAACAGCTCCTCCTTGGCCTTGCGCAGCTCCTCGACGAGGCGCTGGTCTTCGAACGTGTCGAGCTCGGCGGGTGCGAGCTCCTTGGTGCCGATCGCCATTACGCGTCGCCCTCCTCGCGCTTGATGATGCGTGCCTTGAGCGGCAGCTTGTGAATGGCCCGGGTGAGGGCCTCGCGTGCGAGCTCCTCGTTCACGCCCGCGACCTCGAAGAGGACACGGCCCGGCTTGACGTTGGCGACCCACCACTCGGGGGAGCCCTTACCGGAACCCATGCGGGTCTCGGCGGGCTTCTTGGTGAGCGGACGGTCGGGGTAGATGTTGATCCACACCTTTCCGCCGCGCTTGATGTGACGCGTCATCGCGATTCGAGCGGACTCGATCTGACGGTTGGTCACGTAAGCGGGCGTCAGAGCCTGGATGCCGAACTCGCCGAAGGAGACCTTCGTGCCGCCGGTCGCCTGGCCCGAACGCTTCGGGTGGTGCTGCTTGCGGTACTTGACCTTGCGAGGGATGAGCATTATGCCGACGCTCCTTCTGCGACAGGCGCCTCGTTGCGGGGCGCGCGACGACGGTCGCCACGCTCGCGCTGCGGCTTCATGTTGGCCTGCTCGCGTGCGAGTTCCTTGTTGGTGAGGTCGCCCTTGTAGATCCAGACCTTCACGCCGATGCGGCCGAAGGTGGTCTTGGCCTCGTAGAAGCCGTAGTCGATGTTCGCGCGCAGCGTGTGCAGCGGCACACGACCCTCGCGGTAGAACTCGGAGCGGCTCATCTCCGCGCCGCCGAGGCGGCCGGAGACCTGGATGCGGATGCCCTTGGCACCGGCGCGCTGAGCGCCCTGCAGGCCCTTGCGCATCGCGCGGCGGAACGCCACGCGCGCGGAGAGCTGCTCGGCGATGCCCTGCGCGACCAGCTGAGCGTCGGCCTCGGGGTTCTTCACCTCGAGGATGTTCAGCTGGATCTGCTTGCCGGTGAGCTTCTCGAGATCACCGCGGATGCGCTCGGCCTCGGCGCCGCGGCGGCCGATGACGATGCCCGGGCGCGCGGTGTGGATGTCCACACGCACGCGGTCGCGAGTGCGCTCGATCTCGATGCCCGAGACGCCGGCGCGGTCGAGCTGCGTCTGCAGCAGGCGACGGATCTTGATGTCCTCGGCGACGTAGTCGGCGTAACGCTGGCCGGGCTTCGTCGAGTCCGAGAACCAGCGAGACACGTGGTCCGTGGTGATGCCGAGGCGGAAGCCGTACGGGTTGACCTTCTGGCCCATTACTTGCTCGCCTTCTTCTTGTCGGTCGCTGATCCTGTCGAAGCGCCGGCGGCCGCGTCAGCGACCTCGGGGGTGGCCAGCACGACCGTGATGTGGCTCGTGCGCTTCTTGATCTGGAACGCGCGACCCTGGGCGCGGGGCTGGAAGCGCTTGAGCGTCGTGCCCTCGTCGACGTACGCGTTCTTCACGTACAGGTCCTGCTCGTCCAGGTACTCGCCGTCGCGATCCGCCTTGACCTGAGCGTTCGCGATCGCAGCGTGCACGAGCTTGTAGATCGGCTCGCTGGCGCCCTGCGGGGCGAACTTCAGAATGGCCAGTGCTTCCTGCGCCTGCTTGCCCTTGATGAGGGCGACGACACGACGAGCCTTCTGAGGGGTCACGCGGATGTGCTTGACGCGTGCGATGGAATCCACCATTGTTCTCCTCCTCTGTTTCTCTCCAGAGCGTCACCGCGTCAGCGGCGACGGCCCTTCTTGTCGTCCTTCTCGTGGCCGCGGAAGGTGCGGGTGGGCGCGAACTCGCCCAGTTTGTGTCCGACCATAGTCTCGGTCACGAACACGGGGATGTGCTTGCGACCGTCGTGGACGGCGATCGTGTGGCCCAGCATCGCCGGGATGATCATCGATCGGCGCGACCAGGTCTTGATGACGTTCTTGGAACCGGCCTCGTTCTGACCGACCACCTTGCGAAGCAGGTGCTCGTCGACGAAGGGGCCCTTCTTAAGACTGCGTGGCATCTTCCTCTACTCCTACTTGCGCTTCTTGCCGGCGTTACGGCGACGCACGATGTACTTGTCGGATTCCTTGTTGGCGTGACGGGTACGACCCTCGGCCTGGCCCCAGGGGGAGACGGGGTGGCGTCCACCGGACGTCTTGCCCTCACCACCACCGTGGGGGTGATCGACCGGGTTCATCGCGACACCGCGCACGGTCGGGCGGACGCCCTTCCAGCGCTTGCGACCGGCCTTGCCCCAGTTGATGTTCGACTGCTCGGCGTTGCCGACCTCGCCGATGGTCGCGCGGCAGCGCGCATCGACGTTGCGGATCTCGCCGGAGGGCAGACGCAGCTGGGCGTAGGGGCCGTCCTTCGCGACCAGACGCACCGAGGCGCCGGCCGAACGGGCCATCTTCGCTCCGCCGCCGGGACGCAGCTCGATCGCGTGGATCACGGTACCGGTGGGGATGTTCTTCAGCGGCAGGTTGTTGCCCGGCTTGATGTCCGCGCCGGCACCCGACTCGACCACGTCGCCCTGCTTCAGCTTGTTCGGCGCGAGGATGTAGCGCTTCTCGCCGTCGAAGTAGTGCAGCAGCGCGATGCGTGCGGTGCGGTTGGGGTCGTACTCGATGTGAGCGACCTTGGCGTTGATGCCGTCCTTGTCATTGCGACGGAAGTCGATGACGCGGTACTGGCGCTTGTGGCCACCACCGATGTGACGGGTCGTGATGCGGCCCTGGTTGTTGCGACCACCGGTCTTCGAGAGCGGACGCAGCAGCGACTTCTCCGGCGTCGATCGGGTGATCTCGGCGAAGTCGGCCACCGACGAACCGCGGCGACCCGGGGTCGTGGGCTTGTACTTGCGAATAGCCATTATCTGTCCTTGTCCCCCGGTCAGCCGACTGCCGTGAAGATGTCGATGGAGCCCGACTTCAGTGCGACGATGGCGCGCTTGGTGTCCTTGCGCTTGCCGGTGCCGAAGCGGGTGCGGCGGGCCTTGCCGACGCGGTTGATCGTGTTGACCGAAGCGACCTTGACGCCGAAGATCTTCTCGATGGCGAGCTTGATCTCGGTCTTCGAGGCGCGCGGGTCGACCAGGAAGGTGTACTTGCCCTCGTCGATCAGGCCGTAGCTCTTCTCGGAGACGACCGGGCCCAGGATGATGTCGCGCGGGTCCTTGTTCAGGGCCGTTGCGAGGACGTTCTGCTCAGTCATGCCGAGACCTCCTCGGTTGCGCCGGTCTTCGAGGCGATGAAGCCCTCGAGGGCGGCCTTGGTGAAGACGATGTCGTCGGAGACGACCACGTCGTAGGCGTTCAGCTGGTCGAAGCTGAGCACGTGCACGTTCGGAAGGTTCCGGACGCTCTTCACGGTCAGCTCGTCGTTGCGCTCGGTGACGACGAGCACGTTCTTCGGACCGGCGACGGCGGCGAGCAGGCCCGCAGCGGTCTTGGTCGAAGGCGTGGTGTCGGCGACGAACGCCTCGACGACGTGCAGACGCTCACCGCGGAAGCGGTCGCTCAGCGCGCCCAGCAGGGCGGCGGCGATCATCTTCTTGGGCGTGCGCTGCGAGTAGTCGCGCGGCTTCGGTCCGTGGACGATGCCACCGCCGGTCATGTGCGGTGCACGGATGGAGCCCTGACGGGCGTTACCCGTGCCCTTCTGCTTGAACGGCTTGCGGCCGGCACCGGAGACCTCACCACGACGCTTGGTCGAGTGGGTGCCCTGGCGTGCGGCAGCGAGCTGCGCGACGACGACCTGGTGGATCAGCGGGACGTTGGTCTTGACGTCGAAGAGCGCGGCGGGCAGCTCGATGGAGCCGGCCTTCTTGCCGTCGACCTTGATGACGTCGAGCGCGAGAGTCGAGTCAGCCATGATCAGGCACCCTTCACTGCGTTGCGGACGAAGACGATGCGGCCGCGCGCGCCGGGGACGGCGCCCTTGACGAGCAGAAGTCCCTTCTCGACGTCGACGGCGTGCACCGTGAGGTTGAGGACGGTCACGCGCTCGCCGCCCATACGGCCGGCCATGCGCATGCCCTTGAACACGCGGCTCGGAGTCGACGAGGCGCCGATCGAACCGGGCTTGCGGTGGTTGCGGTGCGCACCGTGCGATGCCGAGACGCCCTTGAAGTTGTGACGCTTCATGACACCCGCGGTGCCCTTGCCCTTGCTGGTGCCGACCACGTCGACCAGCTGGCCGGCCTCGAAGGTGCCCTCGACGGTCAGCTCCTGGCCGAGCGAGTAGTCAGCGGCATCCGCGGTGCGGATCTCGGTGACGTGGCGACGCGGCGTGACGCCGGCTGCCTCGAAGTGAGCGGTCAGCGGCTTGTTCACCTTGCGGGGGTCGATCTGGCCGTACGCGATCTGCACGGCGTTGTAGCCGTCCTTCTCGGGCGTGCGGACCTGGGTGACCACGTTGGGCGCCAGCTCGATGACGGTGACGGGAACGAGCTTGCCGTTCTCGTCCCACACCTGGGTCATGCCGAGCTTGGTGCCGAGCATGCCCTTGGAGATCTTGGAGTTGATGTCAACCATGCGAGGCCCCTTACAGCTTGATCTCGATGTTGACGTCGGCCGGGAGGTCGAGGCGCATCAGCGAGTCGACGGCCTTCGGCGTCGGGTCGACGATGTCGATCAGACGCTTGTGGGTGCGCATCTCGAAGTGCTCGCGGCTGTCCTTGTACTTGTGGGGCGAACGGATCACGGCGATCACGTTCTTCTCCGTCGGAAGCGGCACCGGGCCGACGACAGTCGCGCCCGCACGGGTCACGGTGTCGACGATCTTGCGCGCCGACGTGTCGATGACCTCGTGGTCATACGACTTCAGGCGAATGCGGATCTTCTGTCCCGCCATTGTCTGCTCTCTCTCTATAGGCGTCTTACCGTCCGGGGCCGGGTGACCCTGGGGCATTGGACGCACGTCGGCGCTGTGCGCGCCCGGCGCTTGCGCACCACTGTTCTCTTTTCACTCCGAAGGCGCCGGCACTGCGTGCCCGCGTCATCGAATGGAGGAGGTTCTGCTGCCCGCGGCCTAGAACCCTGCGCCTGCGCGCCGTCTATGCACTCTCGTGACAGTGATCCCGCGCATCACGAAGAGCACAGGAATGTGGAACCTGTCTATTCTGCCATGCCGGATTCGCCCACTGCAAACCCGGGCGTGTCGCGCGTGCCGCGCGGCGGGATCAAGGCGCTGGGCGGAGCATCCCCATGCTCCGCCCAGCGCTGTGGGAGACCCGGTGTGAGGGGATGCACCGGGTGGGAGGAGCCGACGAATAGGGGCGCCGGCCGCCTCGTTCAGGAGCGCGGCCGACCGGCCGCGCAGACACGACGATGCATCCGTGGTCGAGCCACGTGCCGAGCACAGTGTTCCCCATGATGATCCCCAGTCGCGTGGATGCCGTGCCCCCACGGCATCCGATGCCGCACAGAACCCCAGGCGGCGGTCCCAGTCTAGGACAGATTCCGCTCCGGCACACATCGAAGGGCGATGCGCTGCGCTGCGCATCGCCCTTCGGGAAGACGGCGGAAGAGGTTACTCGTCGCCGACAGCGCCGTCGACGCTGTCGCGAACGCCGTCGATCTGCTCGGCGGCACCCGGCGCGACCTTCTTCACGAAGTCGGCCGCCCCGTCGAGGAGCCGGTCGCTGATCTGCTCCGCCTGCTCGCTGTGCACCGCCTCGTCGATCCTGTCCTTGTTCTGCTCGAACAGCTCCTTGCCCTGGTTCACCAGATCCTCGATGCCCATGGGGTCTCCTCCCCTGTCGTTTCGCGCAGTTCTCTGCGCCACGTCCCTTTCTACGCGATCCGGGCGGGATGCGGAAGTGCGCGGAGACGACAGAGGGGCCGGGCCCGAAGGCCCGACCCCTCTGCATGAAGCAGTGCTTACTCGACGACCTTGGTCACCGTGCCGGCGCCGACGGTGCGGCCACCCTCACGGATCGCGAAGCCGAGGCCCTCCTCCATGGCGATCGGCTGGATCAGCTCGACGGCCATGTCGGTGGTGTCGCCGGGCATGACCATCTCGGTGCCCTCGGGCAGCGTGATGACGCCGGTGACGTCGGTGGTGCGGAAGTAGAACTGCGGACGGTAGTTCGTGTAGAAGGGGTTGTGGCGGCCACCCTCGTCCTTGGACAGGATGTACGCGGTTCCCTCGAACTTCGTGTGCGGGGTGATCGACCCCGGCTTCACGACGACCTGGCCGCGCTCGACGTCCTCGCGCTTGGTGCCGCGGAGCAGCAGACCGCAGTTCTCGCCGGCCCATGCCTCGTCGAGCTGCTTGTGGAACATCTCGATACCCGTGACCGTGGTCTTCTGCGTCGGGCGGATGCCGACGATCTCGACCTCGGAGTTGATCGCCAGGGTGCCGCGCTCGGCGCGACCGGTGACGACCGTGCCACGACCGGTGATCGTGAAGACGTCCTCGATCGGCATCAGGAAGGGCTTGTCGCGGTCGCGCTCCGGGTCGGGAACGCTGTTGTCGACGGCCTCCATGAGCTCGAGGATCGAGTCGACCCACTTCTGCTCGCCGTTGAGGGCGCCCAGAGCCGAGACCTTGATGACCGGAGCGTCGTCGCCGGGGAAGCCCTGCGACGAGAGCAGCTCGCGGACCTCGAGCTCGACGAGCTCCAGGATCTCCTCGTCGTCGACCATGTCGCTCTTGTTCAGGGCGACCAGCAGGTACGGCACGCCGACCTGCTTGGCCAGCAGCACGTGCTCGCGGGTCTGCGCCATCGGGCCGTCGGTGGCGGCGACCACGAGGATCGCACCGTCCATCTGAGCAGCACCGGTGATCATGTTCTTGACGTAGTCGGCGTGGCCGGGGGCGTCGACGTGCGCGTAGTGACGCTTCGGGGTCTCGTACTCGATGTGCGAGATGTTGATGGTGATGCCGCGCTGACGCTCCTCGGGAGCCGAGTCGATCGAGGCGAAGTCACGCTGGACGTTGGTGTCCGACGGGTACTTGTCGGCGAGCACCTTCGAGATCGCGGCAGACAGCGTGGTCTTGCCGTGGTCGACGTGACCGATCGTTCCGATGTTGACGTGCGGCTTGGTCCGCTCGAACTTGGCCTTGGCCACTGGGTCCTCCTCAGGACGTTCGTGTAGAGATGGCCGGGCACTGGATTGTGACCGGCTCCCTACGGATTTCGGTTTCTCAGTTTAGTAGAGAGGGAATGTGAAGTTGTAGGGAGTCCGGGATGCCGCTGGCACGGCATCCCGGACAAGGGCTCACTCGCCCTTGGTCTTCTGGATGATCTCGTCGGCGACCACGCGAGGAACCTCGGCGTAGCTGTCGAACTCCATCGAGTACACCGCACGGCCCGAGGTCTTCGAGCGCAGGTCGCCGATGTAGCCGAACATCTCGGACAGCGGGACCGACGCGCGCACGACCTTGACGCCCTGGGCGTCCTCCATCGACTGGATCTGGCCACGACGCGAGTTCAGGTCGCCGATGACGTCGCCCATGTACTCCTCGGGAGTGCGGACCTCGACGGCCATCAGCGGCTCGAGCAGCACCGGGTTGGCGCGGCGGACGGCCTCCTTGAAGCCCATCGAGCCCGCGATCTTGAACGCCATCTCCGAGGAGTCGACGTCGTGGGATGCGCCGTCGAGCAGGATCGCCTTGACGCCCACCATGGGGTAGCCCGCGAGCGCACCCGTGGCCATGGCGTCCTGGAAGCCCTGGTTCGTCGGCTCGATGTACTCGCGCGGGATGCGGCCACCGGTGACCTTGTTCTCGAACTCGTACGTCTTGTCGGCCGTGACCTCGAGGGGCTCGATCGTGAACTGGATCTTCGCGAACTGGCCCGACCCACCGGTCTGCTTCTTGTGCGTGTAGTCGTGCTTCTCGACGGCCTTCTTGATCGTCTCGCGGTACGCCACCTGCGGCTTGCCGACGTTCGCCTCGACGCGGAACTCGCGCTTCATGCGGTCGACGAGGATGTCCAGGTGCAGCTCGCCCATGCCCTTGATGGTCGTCTGACCGGTCTCGGGGTTCAGCTCGGTGCGGAAGGTCGGGTCCTCTTCGGCCAGCTTCTGGATGGCGAGACCGAGCTTCTCCTGGTCGGCCTTGGTCTTCGGCTCGATCGCGACCTCGATCACCGGCTCCGGGAAGGTCATCGACTCGAGGACCACAGGGTTGGCCGGGTCGGCCAGGGTGTCACCGGTGGTGGTGTCCTTCAGGCCGATGACGGCGTAGATGTTGCCCGCGGTGAGCGAGTCGACCGGGTTCTCCTTGTTGGCGTGCATCTGGAAGATCTTCCCGATGCGCTCCTTCTTGCCCTTGGTCGAGTTGACGACCGCAGAGCCGGAGTCCAGGTGGCCCGAGTACACGCGCACGTAGGTGAGGCGGCCGAAGAACGGGTGCACCGCGACCTTGAAGGCCAGGGCGGAGAACGGGTCGTTCGCGTCGGGGTGACGCTCGATGACCTTCTCCTCGTCCTTCGGGTCGTGAGCCTCGATGGCGCCCACGTCGAGCGGGTTCGGCAGGTAGTCGACCACCGCGTCCAGCATCGGCTGCACACCGCGGTTCTTGAACGCCGAGCCGCAGAGCACCGGGTAGATCTCGTTGCCGACCACGAGCTTGCGGATCGCGCCCTTGATCTCGGCGGTGGTGAGCTCCTCGCCGCCGAAGAACTTCTCGAGCAGCGCGTCGTCGGTCTCGGCGACGGTCTCGAGCAGCTGCTGACGGTACTCCTCGGCCTTGGCCTGGAGGTCGGCGGGGATCTCCTGCACCTCGTAGGAGGCGCCCATGGTCACGTCACCCTTCGAGTCGCCTGGCCACACCAGTGCGCGCATCTCGATCAGGTCGACGACGCCGACGAAGTCGCTCTCCGCGCCGATCGGCAGCTGGAGCACGAGCGGCTTGGCGCCGAGGCGGTTCACGATGGTGTCGACCGTGTAGTAGAAGTCGGCGCCCAGCTTGTCCATCTTGTTGACGAAGCAGATGCGGGGCACGTTGTACTTGTCGGCCTGACGCCACACGGTCTCGGACTGGGGCTCGACGCCCTCCTTGCCGTCGAAGACGGCGACGGCACCGTCGAGGACGCGCAGCGAGCGCTCCACCTCGACCGTGAAGTCCACGTGACCGGGGGTGTCGATGATGTTGATCTGGTTCTTGTTCCAGAAGCAGGTCACGGCGGCGGACGTGATCGTGATGCCGCGCTCCTTCTCCTGCTCCATCCAGTCCGTCGTCGAAGCGCCGTCGTGGGTCTCGCCGAGCTTGTGGTTCACACCCGTGTAGAACAGGATGCGCTCGGTGGTGGTGGTCTTGCCGGCATCGATGTGCGCCATGATGCCGATGTTGCGGACCTTGCTCAGGTCGGTGAGCACTTCTTGTGCCACGGGGGTTCCTCCGGGATGGTTCAGGAACGAACAGAAGGTGGGAGCGGATGCCGCGTCAGCGGCCGCGAGGCCGAGGACTGACCAGTATCGTGCGGCATCCGCTCAGCCCATTACCAGCGGTAGTGAGCGAAGGCGCGGTTCGACTCGGCCATCTTGTGGGTGTCCTCGCGGCGCTTGACCGCGGCACCCAGGCCGTTCGACGCGTCGAGGATCTCGTTCTGCAGACGCTCGGTCATCGTCTTCTCACGACGACCCTTCGCGTAGCTGACCAGCCAGCGCAGCGCGAGGGTGTTCGCGCGGTGCGGCTTGACCTCGACGGGAACCTGGTAGGTCGAGCCGCCGACGCGGCGGCTGCGGACCTCGAGGGTGGGGCGCACGTTGTCGAGCGCCTTCTTGAGCGTGGCGACGGCGTCCTGGCCGTTCTTCGCCTCGACGCCGCGAAGGGCGCCGTAGACGATCGACTCGGCGAGGGACTTCTTGCCGTCGACGAGGATCTTGTTCACCAGCGAGGTGACGATCGGAGCACCGTAGACCGGGTCGTTGACGACCGGGCGCTTGGGAGCGGGTCCCTTACGAGGCATCTATCTCAACCCTTCTTCGCGCCGTAGCGGGAACGAGCCTGCTTACGGTTCTTGACGGCCTGCGTGTCGAGCGCACCGCGGACGATCTTGTAGCGGACACCGGGGAGGTCCTTCACACGACCACCGCGGACGAGCACCAGCGAGTGCTCCTGCAGGTTGTGGCCCTCACCGGGGATGTAGGCGGTCACCTCGGTGCCGTTGCGGAGCTTGACACGAGCGACCTTGCGCATCGCCGAGTTCGGCTTCTTCGGGGTGGTGGTGTACACGCGGGTGCACACGCCGGCCTGCTGCGGGTTCGACTTCAGGGCGGGCGCCTTGGTCTTCGAGACCTTGGGCGAACGTCCCTTGCGAACCAACTGCTGAATAGTTGGCACGTTCTCTCCTCGTTGTGCTGCACGGTGACAGCGTGATGGGTTTCACATCATGACCCACCGGCAGTGCGGAACCGCGCTGCTTTTGGTGTGATGGGTATGCCGTGGGGGCGAATCGGCGTCTGCCTGCGCCCTGCATGCGCGCACGGCCGTGCGCACACTCGATCAAGTGTAATGGCGCGTGAGCCCGACGGTCAAATGTCGGCACCCGGGCCGCGGCATCGGGCCGCTCAGCGCAGATCCCGCATGCGCGCGACCACGCCCGGCCCGCTCCCCTCGCGTCGCTCGCCCGCGACGGCGATCGCCAGCAGCACCGCGCCCACCGTGGCGAGGGTGATCCACCACGGCATCGAATCGATGCCGCGACCCAGCTGCACGGCGAACACGAAGACGTTCTCGACCGGCAGCACGACGAGCCCGATCACGAACGGGGCCGCCAGGCGCCGCGCGGCTCCGACCAGGATCGCCGCGAGCGCCAGGCCCATCACCAGGATCGCGCGCCAGGTGAGCGGGTCGGTGAAGGTGGAGACGACGGATGCCGACATCAGCACGATCAGTCCCGGCGCCAGCTGCAGCCACGAGCTCCGCCTGCCGTGCGGCCAGTCCGCCCACCGCCCCGTGACGGCGGCATCCCCGGCATCCGCCGAGCCGCGCCGCGCGATCACGCCGGCCGCGAGCAGGAACAGGCCGAGCGGCAGCGAGAACATCTCCACCCGCAGCTCCCGAGGGCTCCAGGCGACGACGGCGGTGATGAAGGCGATGCCGAACAGCACCGGCACCGGCGGCACCAATGGCGACGGGCGCCGGGCGGCGAGCACCATGACCGCCAGCCATCCGAGCATCAGCGTCCACATGCCCCAGATCGTGAACCAGTCCTCGGCGATCGCAGGCCACGTCCCCACTGCGAATGCGAGCGCGGCGGCGACGCTGAGCCCGCGCGCCGCAGCGGAGCGCAGCATCCGTGCGGCGACGAGCAGCGCGAGCGCGGCGAGCGCGCTGAGCCCGACGCAGAGCAGGAAGAGCCCGGCGCCACCGCCCAGCACCGGGGAGCTGTCCACTCCGCTCCCCCACCGCACCGCCTGGACCGTGCCGCCGAGCGCGGCGACGGATGCCGCCAGCACTGTCGGCATGCGCAGCGTCCGCAGCCGGCGCGCCCGAGCACCCGAGGCTCTTCCGGCGAGCCCCGCCGCGCCGAGCAGCATCCACGCCGACGCGAGCAGCGCATGCGCGCGCCAGGGCACGGCATCCGATCCCGCCCCCGCGATCAGCAGCGCGAGCACCGGCACGATCGCACCCGCGAGCCCCGCCGCGAGCAGCGGCACCGCGCGTGCGCCACGCAGCGCGAGCAGCACCGCGATCAGCACGGCGGCCAGCGACGGCGGCAGCAGGTACGCCTCGGCAAGGGTCACCCCGTTCAGCGCCCACAACGACCACAGCGCACCGGTGAAGGCGACAGCGGCCAGCCACCAGCCGTACCTGCGCCCGGCCAGCAGCGAGGTGAGCGCACCGCCGACCCCGAGCAGGATCAGCACGAGGCAGGCGGTTCCGAAGCCGGCCGCCTCCCGCACCAGCGCGAGCAGCACGGCGATGGCGCCGGTGAGCAGTGCGGAGATCTCGATCGCCGCGCGCGCCGCCCTGGCAGTCGCGGCCAGGCGTCCGCGCGCCATGAGCGCGTCGCGGATCATCGCTCCGCTCGGGAGCACGAGCGCGATCACCGCGGCGATGACCGGTAGCACCACGGGCGAGCCGCTCTGCACGAGCAGCTGCGCGCCCAGGCACAGGATGAGCACCGCCAGGGTGGGCACCACGAGCCCGGCAGCGAGAGTGCGGATCACGACCGTCAGGCCGTCTCGGCGCGTGAGCAGCAGAGACAGCGCGAGCACGAGCATCAGGCCCGTCGACAGCGCGGTCCAGCCGCTGCGCTCGAAGATCACCTGCACGACGCCGATCACGAAGGGCACCGTCGCGACGACCAGCACGGTCTGCCAGTCGCGCGAGTGCACGGCGGGGGCGAAGGTGGCGACGACGGCGACGAGCAGGCCGGCGGATGCCGTGAGGCTGAGCAGCGCGACCCCGCCGACGCCCGCCAGCGACAGCGCCGTGCCGATGATGATCAGCGCGTACGCGCAGCCGGCACCCACGTGCAGGAAGCGGCTGGAAGCGGGCATCGCGCGTGCCACGAGAGCGAGCACGGCCAGCGTCGCCGCTCCGGCGTAAGGCACGAGCGCCCGGTCCTGCCAGGCCAGCAGCACCGAGACCGGCAGCGCGACGTGACACGCGAGCAGGACGAGGGCGCGCAGCGCCGACCAGGCGGGCGCGCTGCGCGGCGCGGCGACCGCGTCGGAGCCGGATGCTGCGGACGATCGCCGTCCGGCCGCGAGCGCGGTGGCCGCGGCGGCGATCAGCACCGCGGCGATGCCGACCGGAAGCGGCAGCACGCGCGACGAGCCCAGGCACAGCACCGCCGCGGTCGAGTACAGCACCACGACGACCAGCGCAGGCACGCGCAGCGCACGCAGCCGGGCGTCGCGACGCGTGCGCAGCGCGAACGCTCCGAAGCCGGCGGCGATGAGCGCGAGGGACGCGATCATCGCCCAGGTGCTCGCCCCCATCGCCGGGCCCGCCATCACCGGGCCCGCTCCGCTCGCGCCGGTGCCGGCGATGCGCAGCACCTCGGCCCCGATCAGCGCACCGCCGATGACGGCCGGCGCACTCGTGACGCCCGCGGTCAGGCCCGCCCCGACGGCGAGCGGCACGCGCGGCGTGCCGCCGGGCAGCGGCACCAGGGCGCAGACCAGCAGCACGGCGACTGCGCCGGCGGTGACGACGGCAGCCGTCCACTCGACGCGGATGACGCCCTCGCCCACCAGTGCCCAGCCGGCGAACGCGCCGCTCGCCGTGACCAGCGCGCCCGCCGCGAAGGCCCACATTCTCGGCACCGTCCGGGTCGCCGCGAGCACGGCGTGCACCGCGAGCACGCCCAGCACTGCCGCGACCCACAGCGGCTGAGCGCCGCCGAGCACCACCCTGCCCACCGCCAATGCGGTGACGACGATCTGCAGCACGGTCAGCGCTGCGTGCTCGGCGCTCAGCGCACGACGCGAGGCCGGGGCATCCGGGATCCCCGGGACGTTGCGGGCGGCGGCTGCGAGATTCTCAGCATCCGCCCGGGCGTCCGAGCGTCGCCGCGGGAACCACGCCGCGAGTCGCGGCAGCAGCAGCATCAGACCGCTGGCCGCGAATCCCGATGCGGCCAGCCAGAGCGCCGCGGGAACGGCGGCCGACGCGGCGAAGCCCAGCATCGCGGGGACCGCGGCCAGTGCGAGCAGCGATGTCCAGAGCCAGCTGCGGATGCGCGCCCGCAGGGCGGCCGCCAGCATGAGCGCGCCGGCCGCAGCCGTGGCGGCCGCCGCCGCCGTCCACGACGATCCGTCGTCCCCGAACGAGCCGGCCACGGCCTGCACGTTCAGGCTGACGAACACCAGCCCGAGTGCGCCGACGGCCTCGGCGGACGACTGCAGCCGGCGCCGGGCGAGCAGCCAGGCGCCGGCCAGGAACGCGAGCGTCACGCCGGCGATGATCCCGCTGCGCACGCCGCGGTCGGCGAGCTCCGGATTGAAGAAGGTGAACACGATCGCCGCCACGGCGAACAGTCCCGCGCCGGCCGTGGCGAGCACGGATTGCAGGCTGGTGCCGGCGGTCGCGGGCGGCCGCACGCGCGAGACAGCACTCGCCGGGACCGCACTCGCGGGGGCAGCACTCGCGGATGCGGTTCCGTACCGGGACACGACGCCGCCGGCCGCGACGGGCGCGCGGCGCGGGATGCCCATGCGCAGCGATTCGCGCATCATCAGCGCCTGAGTGGCGGCCTCCGACGCGCGCCACAGTGCCGCACCGGGCTCGCCGGTGAGATCGGCGCCGCAGTGAGCGCAGTGGCCGGCCGCCAGGGGCGCGCGCTCGCACACCGGGCAGAGCCGCGCGTCGCGCAGGCGCTCGATCGCCAGCTGGGACCAGGTCATGAGTCCTCCCGGGGTTCGTCGGACCCGTCGGATTCTTCGGGTTCGTACCGCAGCACATCGCCGGGCTGGCAGTCCAGTACCCGGCAGATCGCGTCGAGAGTGGTGAAGCGCACGGCCTTGGCACGCCCGTTCTTGAGCACGGCGACGTTGGCCGGCGTGATGCCGATGGCGTCGGCGAACTCCTGCACGCTCAGCTTGCGGCGGGCGAGCATCACGTCGATGTCGATGACGATCGGCATCAGACCACCTCGGAGAGGTCCTGCTCGAGCTGCAGCGCCTTGCGCAGCAGTCCGCGCATCACTCCCACCAGCAGAGCCAGCGACACACTGACCGTCGTGCCGAGCAGTGCCAGGATCAGGATGCCCGGATTGGCTGCCTGCGCGATGAAGAGGATGACGTACGAGGCCACGATCACGACGGCCGCCGCCAGCATGGTCCCGATGATGATGTCGACCCACCGGAAGGCGTGCGGGCTGAAGATGCGATCGGCGCGCACCAGCGAGAGCAGGCCGAACACGCAGATCAGCACGATCTCGATGAGCAGCAGGAACAGCACGGCGCCGATGATCCCCGGCACCTCGAGGTAGGCGAGCTCGGGGTTGCGCCGGGCCGTCGCCGCGGCGACCGCGGGGATCATGAGCACCTGCGCGATGACCAGCAGTCCCAGCATGACGACGATCATCGCCTTGAGTGCGCAGGTGGCGAGGGGCTGCATGATGCTCCTATCGAAAGGCGACAGCTATCTATCGAAAAACGATAGCACCCGATGTGTCGGATGGATCCCTGAGCCTGTCGAAGGGTCGGGTGATTCCCAGCATCCGCGTGGCGCCGCACCGCGGCCGAGACGCTACGGGGTATCGGGATCGAACGGGGAGTCCAGCGCCTCGCTCAGCTCGGCGAGCATCGCCTCGATCTGCGGCTCGACGTACTGCGAGATCGCCGCCTGCACGCTCAGCCTGTGCCCCAGCAGCAGCCCGCAGACCTCCCGGCCGATCATGTTCGCGTACTCGTCCGCCAGCGCCACCTCCTGCCGCAGGGCCGACTTCGCGTCCTCGCTCAGCGGCGGCAGCGGCGGCAGCTCGGCGGACGCCTCATCCGCCATCCCCGCGACGGTGAACAGGAACGGTGCACCCGGCACCGGATCGGGGTCCAGCGGCATCCCCTCGAACTCCGGGTCGAGCCCCTCGGACGGCCGGTAGGCGCGCGAGCGGTTGCGGTCGGCCTGGTGATCGAGCTCGGCCTGCAGCATGGGCAGGTTGAGCGCGGTGTACTCGGCCACGGCGCGATCGACGATCGCCTTGATGCGGGTGGAGAGCCCGTGCTGCACCCCGTGCGGCACGTTGGAGCCGATGCCGGCCGCCGAGAGGATCGGCGAGCCCAGGCAGCGACGGCACGGGGCCACACGACCCCGGTGCGTGGCGGGCGCCCATCTCGGCACCCAGCGCAGCCAGGCCTCGACAGCCTGACTCACCTGGGTTTCCAGTGACCTCTCCACGGTTACAGGGTACGGCCCGCCGGCCCGCCGCGGCGGGCGCGTCACTGCGCGTCGTCGTCCTCCCACGGCCAGCGGGGCGCACCGACCCGGGTGCGCCGCAGTGCGATCGCGACCCACGCGCCGATCGCTGCCGCCGCGAGCACCACCGTGCTCGAGCCCCGCACGATCAGCTGCGCGGCCGCGGCGAAGGCGGATGCCGTGCCGGCACCGATCAGGAGCGCGGTCAGCCACACGGCGAGCAGATGCGCGGCGGCGGCACCGAGGGCGACCGGGAACGCCGTCAGGAACGACGGATCGCCGCGCCGCAGCGACGGGCGCAGCGCCCCGCAGAACACGCCGATCGCAACGAGCATCCCGACCACGCCGGGCCGCCAGCCCAGCCCCGGCGCCGACAGGATGTCGATGTCGGCGAAGTAGCTCAGCATCCCGAGCCCCAGGATGCCGAGCGCGGCGAACCCGACGAACCCGACCACCAGCGCCAGAGACGCGGAGACCCCCGACGGCGTGCCGCCGCGGGGATCTCCGGTGGTGGTCATGAGCTCACCCTACGCGCAGCGCAGGGGTGCCCGGCCGGTCAGCGCGCGGCTGCCGGGCCGGCTTCGAGCGTGCGCTCGTACTCCGCCTGCGCCTCTGCGTTCAGCGCCTTCTTCTTGGCACCGCTGCGCGCTACCCAGGCACCGAACCAGATGGTCAGCTCGCGCGCGAACACGAAGGCCGCGATCGCGAGCGGGGCCAGCAGCTGCTCGTTCACCAGCTCGGCGGCGTCGCTGGGCGCGATGCTCCAGAACGGCGCCTGGAACAGCTGTCCGAGGATGTGTCCGCCGTAGGCGGCGAGGGCCACCAGCAGGCCGAGCGTGACCCACTTGCCCCAGCGCGCGCGGTTCACGAACGCGCCCAGCAGCCAGAAGGCCAGGTAGAAGACGACCACGGGCACCCAGAAGGCCCAGGTGCTCAGCGGCGCGAGCGCGGAGGTCCCGATGTTCTCGGCCGTGACCTCGCCGGCCAAGGCGCCGAGACCGAGGATCGCGCCCAGGTAGAGGATCGCGAAGGCGATGGCCGCCAGCAGGCCGATGCCGCCGGCGGTGGCGCGGTTTCCCAGCTCGCGCGGCGGCTCCGGCGCCTGCACGAAGATCGGCTGGGGTGCGGCGGGCGGCGCCACCGGTTCAGCCGGCATCACCTGCGTCTCGGCGACGGATGCCCCGGCGCCGGCCCCGTACGCGGACTCCGCGACCGAGTGGGTGTCGGCGACGTGGGTGTCGGCGACGTGCGTGTCGGCGACGTGCGTGTCGGCGACGTCGCCGGTGCCGGAGACCGTCGAGTAGTGCGGCACCTCGTCTGCCGACTGTGCGACGGTGTCGTCGGCGTCGGCGTCATCCTGGGACCGCTCCGTCTCGTCGGCGCCCGCGCCGAAGGTGCCGGGGTAGTCGCGCTCGGCGGCGGCGAACGCCTCCATGTCGGCATCGGCGGAAGCGTCGGCGGGTCGGTCCGCGGCCCCTGCTGCCGCGTCGGCGGCCGGGACGTCGGGCTCGATCGTAGCGTCGGCGGGTCGGTCCGCTCGGGCCGCAGCCGCGGCGTCGAGACCCTCGTTGGCGCTGCCGACGACGTCGTCGATGTCGTCCGGCTTGTCGTTCTGGGGAACCTCGGGGTCGCTCATGGCCTCGCCTCTCCTGGATAAGGTGCACAGTGAGGGTAACGCGCGCGCATTCCGCGGCACCGCAGGCGTGCCGACGTGTCGGCGCTTCGCCGTCGGCGGAGCGAGAAGTGCAGCGCGACTGACGTCGAGAAGGGCTCAGGATGCCGGTCGGCCGCGCATCCGCCACAGCAGCCACAGGCCGGACGCCGGGACCGCGAGCAGGAGGAGCAGCAGGAGCGAAGTCCAGGAGATGTCGTACCCGGACGGGACCAGCGGGTTCGCGGCCTCGGGCGGCGCGAAGGTGCCGGTCTCCTCGTGGACCTCTACCGGGCCGGACACGACATACGCGGGCAGGGTCACAACGAGGATCAGCGCGAACAGGGCGAACGGCACCACGATCGCGACGACCTTCTCCCAGGTGCGCCATATCGAGCTCGTCAGCACGAGCACGGCGCCCACGAACCAGCCGATGACGGGGACCACGAACCCGCCGAAGCTCAGGGTGAGGGCAGCGGCGATCGCGAATCCGCGACTGCGGCTGACCTGCCCGGATGCCGGCGGGGCGACCACCACCACGGGCGGAGCCGATGCCGCGGGCACCGGAGCCGTCGATGCTGCGTGCTCACCGGCATCCAGAGCCTCGCGCGCGATCTGTGCGGGGTCGCCCAGCTGCGCGATGCGCGCCTGCGCGGCATCCGGCTCCAGGCTCTGCAGCTCTTCGGCGATCCCGGCTCGGATCTCGGCCGCGACCCCGTGCGGCACGTCCCGCAGCGCGAGATCGAGCCTGTGCAGGTAATCGGAGGTGAGCGTCATGGTGATTCCTCTCCCACGAGATACGAGACAGTGCGCGCGAACGGCTGCCACTGGGTGCGGAACAGCGCGAGCTGGGCGATGCCGGCATCCGTCAGCAGGTAGTAACGGCGCACCGGACCGGCCTCGGACGGTCGATCGAACGTCGAGACCCACCCCTTGTCGCGCAACCGGCCCAGCAGCGGGTAGAGCGTGCCGATGCTGGCGATCAGTCCGGGGCCGGTCAGCGCGTCGGCGAGCTGCCAGCCGTACATCGGCTCGCGGTCGAGCAGCCCGAGCACGCAGTACTCGACCACGCCCTTGCGCAGCTGCGCCCCGACATCCGCTGTCATGCCTCACAAGCTAGCATGCGTGGCAAGACAGCGCGACTCCGCTTCAGGTGCCGGACTGGCGCAGATGCCAGGCGGTGACCTTCACGGTCGCGCCGGGCACGATGTCCAATCGCATGTCCCACGTCAGACGGTCATCGCCCGGCCTGGTGGCGACCCACAGAGTGCTGGCCACGAGCTGACCGTGCATCGAGTTGGCGTCCCAGCCGATCTCGGCGAAAGCGCTCTCGCCCGGCTGCAGTGTGATCGGCACGGCGCCCCCGTCCTGTGCCATGAACGAGCTCCCGTGCTCGACGGTCACATCCAGCAGGTGCCCGTTCTGGTCGCCGTAGGCCACGTCGAGGTATCCCTCGAGCGTGCACGGCGTATCCGCGGCGTTGACCAGCTGGATCTCCTGTCCGCGGTGGCCGGTCGCGCCGTCCGGTGCCGGCGCCATCAGCGTGCTGTTCGCCGTGGTGCACGCGTCGTCCGGGATCGGGTCCGCGCGGGGAGCCTCAGTCGGCACCGGTTCGCCCGGCGCATCCGGATCGACGGGCGCCGCGCCGTCGGGGTCGGGGGTCGCGCTCGCCTGCGCGGCGGCGCGGTCGTCGCGGAGCTGCTGCTGAGTGGCGTCGCGTCCTGCCTGCGCCGCAACGGGAAGGACGATCAGAGACGCGACGGCGATCGCGGCGAGCACGACGCGACGTGTTCTCCGGTCATCGGCTCCCGGCCACCCGCCGCCGCGGGAGTCGCGCGATCAGCGCGGGGATCCAGCCGGCGATCAGCGCCCACCACGTGGTCACGTGCGTGACGCCCATGGTGCGCAGCGCACCGCGGATGCCGAACTGGCTCGCCCAGGAGAGGAAGCTGCCGACATCAAGGGCTGCCCCGACGGCGAAACCGACGAGCACGGCCGAGATCCATCCCGCCGCGAACGTCCGCCGCCCGTGGCGCGAACCAGGAGCAGAGCGCCGCGAACCCGGTGGCCACCGCCACCACGGTCAGGGCCTGCACCAGCATCGCCCATCCCAGCGGCGACCCGAAGACGCCCCTCGCCATCGGCGATGGCACCAGCTCGCCCAGCGTCGCAATGCTCCCGCCTGCGCGTAGCATCCAGAACGACAGCCACCCGCTCAACAGCCACAGCGCCGCGAGCACTCCCCCGCCGATCAGACCTCGTCGCATCCCGCCCTCCGGCGCGAGTCTCTCACGTCACGGGCGAGGCCGCGAAATCACTTCACGGCGCCGGCGGTGAGGCCGCCGACGATGTACTTCTGCAGCAGCAGGAACAGCACCATCACCGGCACGGCCGCCATGACAGCCCCGGCCGAGAACGCCGACCAGTCCGCGTAGCGCGGGTTCGCGACCAGCTTGGTCAGGCCCACCACCAGGGTCTGCTTGTCGGGGTCGATCAGCATCACGCTGGCGATCACGTACTCGTTGACCGTGCCGATGAACGACAGCAGCGCGACGACGGCGAGGATCGGCGCCACCAGCGGCAGGATCATCGTGAAGAAGATGCGCGCGTGCCCGGCGCCGTCGATGCGCGCGGCCTCGTCGAGCTCCATCGGCAGCGTGTTGAAGAACCCGTACATGAGGTAGGTGTTCACGCCCAGCGCGCCGCCGAGGTAGATCAGGATCAGGCCTGTGTGCGTGTTCAGCCCGATCGCGGGGAACCAGTCCCCCAGCGTCGACATGAGCAGGAAGATCGCGACCACGGCCAGCAGCTGCGGGAACATCTGCACCACCACGATGGTGACGAGGCCCACGCGGCGTCCGGTGAACCGCATCCGCGAGAACGCGTACGCGGCCAGTGCGCCCAAGAAGACCGTCACGAATCCGGTCACCGTCGCGATCACGAGGGTGTTCCAGAACCACATCGGGTACGGGTTCTTCGGGTCGGTGAGGATGCGCACGTAGCTGTCGATGCCGATGGCGGAGAACAGCTGGTTCGACCCCGTGAGCGTGCCCTTGGGATTCAGCGAGGCGGAGACCACGTACAGCAGGGGGAACACCGCGAACGCGCTGACGACGATCGCGACGACGTGGCGCCAGCCGGTGTCGCCGAACCACTTGCCGAACGAGCGGCGGGCGGGGCGCAGGTCGCGGACGGAGGAAGCGGTGCTCATGTCAGTTCAGCTCCTCGAGGGCCTTGGTCTTGCGGAAGCTGATGATCGAGATCGCCGCGACGACGATGAAGATCAGGATCGTGAACGCCGATGCCAGACCGTAGTCGCGGGTCTGACCGGTGAACGCCACCTTGTAGACCATGGAGATCAGGATGTCGGTGTGCCCGACGGGGATCGACACGTCATCGAAGCGGGGACCGCCGTTGGTGAGCATGTAGATCAGGTTGAAGTTGTTGAAGTTGAAGGCGAACGACGAGATCAGCAGCGGCGCCACGGTGACCAGCAGCAGGGGCAGCTTGATGCTGCGGAAGATCTGCCAGGGGTTCGCGCCGTCCATCTCGGCCGCCTCGTTGACGTCGGACGGGATGCCCTGCAGCGCGCCCATGCACACCAGGAACATGTACGGGAAGCCCAGCCACAGGTTCACGATCAGCACCGACACCTTCGCCAGCGTCGGGTCGGTCAGCCAGGGGATGGATGCTCCGCCGAAGAAGACCTGGTTGAGGAAGCCGAAGCTCTCGTTCATCATGCCCGCCCACACCAGCGCCGACAGGAACGCCGGGAACGCGTAGGGCAGGATCAGCAGGATGCGGTAGCCGTTGCGGAACCGCATCCGGGTGTTGTTGAACACCAGGGCGAGCAGCAGCCCCAGGAAGAACGTGGACGCCACCGAGATCAGCGCGAACACGAACGTCCAGATCGTCACCGAGATCAGCGGCCCGCGGATCGAGGCATCCGTCACCGCCCGCAGGAAGTTGTCGAAGCCCACCGTGATCTGCCAGCCGGGAAGCAGCTGCTCGCCGTTCTCGGCGGTGAACGCGCCGACGCCGGCGTCGCGGTAGACGGTGCCGGTCTTGGTGTCGGTCATGGTCCCGGCCGCGGTGTCGTACTCGAGCGTCGACACGTACCGGTAACCGCTGCGTCCGTCGGGCGTGCGGATCGTGCCGTCGTTGGGGTCGTCGCTGAACGGGATCGACAGCTTCTCCACCTCGTCGGAACGGGAGATCACGTCGGCGAAGGACAGGCTCGTCCATCCGTCGACGGAGACCGCCCTGTCGCCGTCCATGCCTGCGCCCTGCACCTTCTGCAGCGGCTGCTCATCGGTGCCGACCCAGACGTCGCCGTCCTCGGGATCGGTGACCAGCAGGCCCAGTGCGCCGAGCTTCTCCACGACGGTCACGCCGTAGGTGGGCGAGTCCGCCACCCGCTCCTGGGCGGAGCGCATCAGCGATGCGACGGCCTGGTCCTTGCTGCCGTTGTGCCCGGTGCCGTAGTTGGTGAACCCGATGTACCCGGTGTACAGGAGCGTGAACACCTGGAACAGGATCAGGAAGATGACGCCGGGCGTCAGATACTTCGCCGGGACGTGTCGCCGGGAGAAGTAGATCCAGTTGACCAGGATCGCCACGACCACGACGACACCCAGCACGACCCATTCGGATGCCGTGTAGAGCACGAACGCCGCATACAGGGCGATCGCGTCGACGATCGCCAGAAGGCCGATCTTGAGCAGCATCCAGCCGACGTGCCCCGACGCCGCCTCGGCGATCGCGGCAGCCTGACGCTGCTTCCTCGTGCGAGGCGCCTGCGGCGCCTCCAGCTCAGTGGCCTGGCTCATCCTCACCCCTTTGTGCACGGCTGCCAGGACGGGGCACGTGCCCCGTCCTGGCAGCCGTGGACTGCTTCACTCGACCTCGGCCGGTCGGCCGCGGTCGGTCGCGATCACTTCTTGATCGCGCCTGCGACGTCGTCGGCCAGCTTGGTCCAGGTGGCCTGCGGGTCCGCGCCCTTGATGATCGCGGCCTCGGCGACGCCCCAGAACTGCCAGACCGAACCCATGGCCGGGATCGCGGGCATCGGCACGGCATCTGCACCGACGGCCTGGAAGCCAGCGATAATGGGGTCGGATGCCGCCTTGTCGGCTGCCGCGGTGAGTGCGGGCAGCACGTTGCCGGCCTTGAACAGCTCGAGCTGGACATCGGACGTACCGATGTAGTTCACGAGGAAGTCGTTCGCGGCGACCTTGTTCTTGGACTCGGAGCTGATGAAGAAGCCCTTCACGCCGGCGAACGGCGAAGCGGCCTTGTCGGTGGGGCTGGGGATCTTGTCGATGGCGACCTTGATGCCCGCGTCCGTGGCGGCTCCGACGTTCCAGGGGCCGGTCAGCCAGAAGGCGGCCTTGCCGTCGAGGAACTGCTGCTTGGCGATGTCACCGTCGATGTCGGTGTTCAGAGTGCCGGCCTTGCCCTGCGCTGCCAGCCAGTTCGCGAAGGCGATGCCGCCGTCGTTGCCCAGCTGCAGGTTGGTCGGGTCGTAGGAGCCCTGGGCGTCGGTGCCGAAGACCGGAGCGCCGAACGCGGTCTGGAACGGGTACAGGTGGTAGGGGTTGCCCTCGGCGCCCTGCTCGACCACGAACGGCTGGTCGAGGCCGGCCGCCTTGCCCTTCGCGATCATGTCGTCGAAGCTCGTGGCGGCCTCGGGAACGATGGCGGTGTTGCGCAGCACGGCGATGTTCTCGACCGCGTAGGGAAGCATGTAGACCTTGCCCTCGTAGGTCGAGGCCTGCAGTGCGACGGGCAGGTAGTCCTTGGACGTGTCGCCGAGCTCGAGCGGAGCCACGACGCCGTTGGTGGACAGCTCGCCGAGCCAGTCGTGCGCACCCATGGTGATGTCGGGGCCCTTGCCGGTCGGCACCTGCTGGATGAAGTCGTCCTTGATGTTGTCGACGTTCTTGCCGACGATCTGGACCTTCACGCCGGTCTTCTTCTCGTACGCCTCTGCGGCGCCCTTGACGGCGTCGACGCGCTCCGAGTCGACCCAGACGACCAGCTTGCCGGCCTTCGCGGAATCGCCGCTGTCCGAGCCCTTGTCGCCCGTGTTCGCGGACGAGCAGCCCGCGAGCGCCAGGGAGGTCAGGACGGTGATCGCAGCGAACGCCGCGATGCTCCTCTTGGTCACCTTCATTGGTGGGTGCCTCTCTCGATGTAATGGGGCCTGCACGATTGCAAGCGCTTACAGTATGCATGAGCGAGGCACGGTAACGCAATGGAAGCAGTCGTCGATATCAACCTGTTATCCGGGAAATCTGGTGTTGCAAGACCTTGAAAGCGCTTCCAGACGGACAGTGAAACGGCATCCTCGATAGACTTCCGGCATGGCTGACAGCTCATTCGACATCGTGTCCAAGGTGGATCACCAGGAGGCGGAGAACGCACTCAACCAGGCGCGCAAGGAGATCGAGCAGCGCTACGACTTCAAGGGCACCGATGCCTCCGTGGCATGGAGCGGCGAGCAGATCCTCATCAAGGCGAATTCCGAGGAGCGCGCGAAGGCCGCGCTGGACGTCTTCCAGTCCAAGCTCATCAAGCGCGGCATCTCCCTGAAGAGCCTGGAGTCGGGCGAGCCGTTCGCCAGCGGCAAGGAGTTCCGCATCGTCTCCACGCTCAAGGACGGCATCTCCAGCGAGAACGCGAAGAAGATCAGCAAGATCATCCGCGATGAGGGTCCCAAGGGCGTCAAGTCCCAGATCCAGGGCGACGAGCTGCGCGTGCAGTCCAAGAGCCGCGACGATCTGCAGTCCGTGATCGCCCTGCTGAAGGGCAGCGACCTCGACGTCGACCTGCAGTTCGTCAACTACCGGTAGATCGATCGTCCGCGCGGACCCCGCCTGCGGAGTGTCCGGGCCTCTCGCTAGTGTGATCACGGAACCCCGTCGTGATGTGAGGGACATCCCGACGAAATCGCTAGGGAGAGCTGGGGAGACATCGTGGTGTTCGTCGACGAAGAACAGCAGGCCGCTCCGACGACCGTGACGAGCAAGCGGCTGCTCGCCGAAGGGGTGTTCCACCTGGTCGGCGAACGCATCGTGACCGGCGAGTTCGCGCCCGGATCTCGCATCCGCGACTCCGAGCTGGCTCGCGAACTGGCCGTCTCCCGCACCCCTGTGCGGGAGGCCCTGCAGCGACTGGAGCGCATCGGGCTCGTGGTGATGTATCCGAACAGATACACCGAGATCAGCCGCATCACGCCCGAATCGATCCGGATCGCGCACGACTTCGCGGGACTGCAGGCCGGCATCATCGTGCGGCTCGCATGCCCTCGACTGACCGCTGACGACCTCGACGCCGTCTCCGCACTGATCACCAGGATCACCGAGACGGTCGACGATCCGGCCGCGTGCTCTCGGGCGCGGCGCGACACGATCGGATACCTCGCCGCCCGCAGCGGGAACACCCTGCAGCAGGCTCTGGTCGACGAGGCCAGCATGGCCCTCGCCCGCGCGCTGCGTGGTCTGGAGATCACTCCCGCTCATCGGGCACGACTGATCGCGGCATGTCCCGAACTCGAGCGTGCGCTCCGCGCCGGGGATGCGGATGCCGCCGAGCAGGCCTGCCGCGCGATCTACGACGTGGCGTGAGCACGGGCATCCGCTCGGTCAGCGCGACGCCACCCAGCCGGTGACCCAGCGCTCCAGCCGGGCATAGGCGTCCTCGCGCGCCTCGTGGCGCGACAGGAACACGTCGTGCAGCGCGCCGTCGATGCGCTCGACCGTCACCGACGAGCCCAGCCGCAGGGCGGCGCGGGCGATGTCGTCGACGACCAGCACGCTGTCCGCCCGCGTGAGCTCGTCCGACCAGCGCCGCGGCACGGCCGTGCGCGCCGACAGCAGCACGCAGATCGGGGCGTCGATGTGAAGGCCGGCCGAGACCATCCGATGCCCCTGCAGGATCGCGTGCAGCCACGCGGCGTGCACGGTCATGGTCTGCTCCGGGCGCCAGGCCAGATCGACCTCCATGGGATCCTCGGGATCGGCCACGTCGTTCTGCGCCCGCGTGTAGAACCCCAGGTCCACCTGAGGCGCGGCATCCTTCGGCCACCACCGCGCCTGCAGCTCGACCATCGGCGCGATCGCCGGGCGCGCTGCACCGAGCTGGAACTCCAGCCAGGGCGAGTTGAGGATGACGGCGTCGACCTCGTCCGGATGCCGGGACGCCCACAGGCTGAGCGTCAGCCCACCTGTGGAGTGCCCGAGCAGCACGAGGCGGCGCCCCGCTGCATCCCCTCGCGCCGCGAGCGCGGCCTCGATGTCGGCGTCGTACTCGGTGAGGTCCGTGATGAACCCCGGCGTCTGACCGGGACGCAGGCTGCGGCCGTACTTCCGCAGGTCGAGGGCGAAGAAGCGCGCGCCCCGCGAGGTCCAGAACCGGGCCAGGCGCTTCTGGAAGAAGTAGTCCGACCATCCGTGCACGTAGAGCACGTCGACGTCCGCGAGCGGACGCCGGTCGCGGAGGCGCCACCACGGTCGCGGCTCGGGCAGTGCGCGCACGACCGTCGCGACCACGTCGCCCTCGGCATCCGGCTCCAGCGGCAGCGTCAGCTGCTGGAACTCGTCGCCGAGGACATCAGGAACCCACTCGCCCATGAGGTCAACCTATCGGTCGGCTCGACGGCGCCTCGAACCCACGGCTCCGAAGCGACGACTCACTCCCCGCGCGAGACGCGGACCATCTCGTCGCGCGGCACGAGCTTGACGCGCTCGCGCGCGCTCTCGTGGGCCTCGCCCAGGGCGATCTCGTGCGCGTCCAGGCGGTGCCACCCGTCCAGGTCGGTCCACTGGACGCCGCGCTCGGCGAGCAGCGCGGGGATCGCCTCGTCGGACGGGTCCTCGGGGTGCCACCACGAGCCCTGGTCGTTGATCAGGTGCTGCACGGTCTCCATGGCATCCGACTTGGTGTGGCCGATCAGGCCGACCGGACCGCGCTTGATCCAGCCGGTCGTGTAGATGCCGGGCACCCGCTGGTTCGACTTGGCCTCCAGCACCTGCCCTTCGCGGTTCGGGATGACGCCGTGCTTCTTGTCGAACGGCACATCCGCCAGCGGCGAGCCGAAGTAGCCGATCGCGCGGTAGAGCGCCTGCATGGGGATCTCCCGCATCTCGCCGGTGCCGATCGCGCCGCCGGCGCCGTCGGACTTCGTGCGCTCGTACACGAGCGCGGCGACGCGGCCGTTCTCGTCCTTCTTGACCTCGACCGGGCGCGCCCAGAAGTGCAGGTGCAGACGACGGGATGCCGTGCCTCCCGCGTTGTTCACGGAGTCGAGCTTGCGCCAGGACTGCATGATCCGGTCCATGACCATGACCTGCTTGTTGCTGGCGACGGCCTGCTGGGAGGCCTCGTCGTACTGGAAGTCCTCGTCGTATACGACCATGTCGACATCGCGCAGCTCGCCGAGCTCGCGCAGCTCGAGCGGGGTGAACTTCACCTGCGCCGGGCCGCGACGGCCGAAGACGTGCACGTCGGTGATCCGGCTGGCCTTCAGCCCCTGGTAGACGTTGTCGGGGATCTCGGTCACGAGCAGGTCGTCGGCGTGCTTGGCGAGCATGCGCGCCACGTCCAGCGCGACGTTGCCGTTGCCGATGACGCCGACCGACTCGGCATCCAGCGTCCACTCCGGTGAGACGTCCGGATGCCCGTCGAACCAGCTGACGTACTCGGCCGCGCCGAAGGAGTGCGCCGCGTCGATGCCCGGGATGTCCAGCGACGAGTCGCGCACGGCGCCCGTGGCGAAGATCACGGCGTTGTAGTGCCGCTTGAGGTCGTCGAGCGTGATGTCGGTGCCGAAGTGCACGTTGCCGAACAGGCGCATGTCGCCGTGGTCGATCACGTTGCGCAGGGCGTTGATGATGCCCTTGATGCGGGGGTGGTCCGGGGCCACGCCGTAGCGGACCAGGCCGTACGGGGCGGGCAGCTGCTCGAACAGGTCGATCGAGACGTCGAACTTGCGCTCCGCCTTGAGCAGGATGTCAGCGGCGTAGATGCCTGCCGGTCCCGCCCCGACGATGGCCAGCTTGAGCTTGGTCAATGGGGTTCCTTCCGTCAGCTGCTGCGATCGGCGAGGGTCTCGGCGAATCGCGTCAGCGATTCGCGCACCGTTCCCTTCGGCAGCGGTGCCAGCGCGGCGACCGCGTCGGCCGTCCACGTGCGGGCGAGTTCCATCGTGCGCCGGGTGGCGTCGTGATCGCGCAGTTCGGCCAGCGGGCCGTCGAGGATCGCGGGGTCCGCGCCCTCGGCGATGAGTGCGACACCATCGTCGATGCGCTGCGCCAGGTCGATGTCGGATGCGTCTGCGCCGGTCTTCAGCAGCAGTGACGGCATGGTGGGCACGCCCGCACGCAGGTCGGTGCCGGGGACCTTGCCGGTCTGCTCGGCATCCGCCGACAGGTCGATCACGTCATCGAGCAACTGGAACGCGACACCGACCTTCTCGCCGTACAGCCGCATCGGCTCCTCGAACTCGGCGGGGGCGTCGGAGAAGATCACGCCGCCCTGCGTCGCCGCGGCGATCAGCGAGCCGGTCTTGTCGGCGAGCACCTGGATGTAGAAGTCGATCGGATCGTCGTTCGGCTGCGCGCCGACGGTCTCGTGCATCTGACCGAGGACGAGCCGCTCGAACGTGTCCGCCTGCAGCCGCATCGCACGCTCGCCGTGCCGCGACATGATCTGGCTGGCGCGGGAGAACAGGATGTCGCCGGTGAGGATGGCGACGTTGTTGCCCCACACCCCGTGCGCAGCGGGCACGCCACGGCGGGTGTCCGCCCCGTCCATGACGTCGTCGTGGTACAGCGAACCGAGGTGGGTGAGCTCGAGTGCCTTGGCGATGTCGATCACGGCGGGACTGTTCCCGTCGCCGAGCTGCGCGGTGAGCAGCGTGAGCACCGGGCGGATGCGCTTGCCTCCGGCCTCGTACAGGTAGCGTGCGGCGGCATCCGCCACCGGGTCGGCGATCTTCAGCTCTTCGGCGAGCCCCTCCTCGACCAGATCGAGGCCGTCCTCGATGCGCGAGGCGATGCGCCGGGCTGCCGGGCCGAGGAAGACGCGGTCGCTGAAGCCCAGACGGCTCGCAAGTCGCGTGCCCGGGGAAGCGGGGCGTGAAGTCACGCCCTCCAGCCTACCTGCGCGCACCGGTGTCGAAGTCCGCAGGGTGCGTGCGGATGCTACGCCAGCGCATCCACGAGAGGGCGGAACTTCACGCGGGTCTCCAGCAGCTCCGCCTCGGGGTCGCTGCCGGCCACGATGCCCGCGCCGGCGTACGCCGTCACCGCTCGGGCGCCGGACTCGTGCTCCGGGGCATCCGCGAACTGCGCGCAGCGCAGCGCGATCGCCCACTCCCCGTCGCCTGCGGCGTCGATCCAGCCGACCGGGCCGGCATAGCGCCCGCGGTCGAAGGGCTCGATGCGCCGGATCGCGGCGATGGCGGCATCCGTCGGCGTCCCCGCGACGGCCGCCGTGGGATGCATGGCGCCGACCAGGTCGAGCGAGGAGGCGCCGTCGTCGAGGTCGCCGGAGACGTCGGTGGCGAGGTGGAACAGGTTGGGCAGCTCGAGG
This sequence comes from Microbacterium sp. ARD32, assembly GCF_031844385.1. NCBI lineage: Bacteria > Bacillati > Actinomycetota > Actinomycetes > Micrococcales > Microbacteriaceae > Microbacterium > Microbacterium sp. ARD32. The sequence goes on along the minus strand of NZ_JAUZVD010000003.1, from coordinate 86,117 downwards.
ACGAACGGGTGCTCGCTGGCGGTCAGGTCGCGGGCGTGCGGGCGGAGGGTGGCCAGCACGCTCTGCACCGCGTAGCGGTGCTCGTCGAGGTCCTTGGTGCTCGCGGCGAGCGCGGCGGAGGCCGTCGCGTCTTCCTCGGGGTCGGCGCCGCGCGCCGTGGTGCCGGCGAGCACCCGGGCCGTGACCGCGCGGGCGTGCGCGGTGACGAGGGTCTCCGGGCTCGCGCCGATGAGGCCGTGCACAGCGAACGTCCACGTGTCGGGATATCCCGTCGACAGCGCTCGCGCGAGGCGGCGCAGGTCGGCGTCGCCGGGCACCGTTCCGGTGAGGTCGCGGGCCAGCACGACCTTGCTGTACGCGCCGTCCGCGATCTCGGAGAGGGCCAGGCGCACGGCATCCTGATACCCCTGCGGTGTCTGGGCGCCCGGCCCGACGCGGCCGGCCCAGTGCGGCGCGTAGGGGGCCGGTTCGGGGATCGGCGCGAAGTCCTTCTCGGCGGTGCGGATGCGGGTGATCCAGCTGCGACCTCCGCGCCGGCCGATCACCGTGTCGGGGACGACCAGGATGCTGTCGGCGGCGGAGTCCTCGTCGAAGGTCAGCGCGCCGAACGCGACGAGCCCGGTGCCGGGGAGGCCGATCGGGTCATCGATCTCGGCCGCTGCGGCGATCTCGCGCCAGCTGTCCGCGATGAGCTGCGAGCGGCGCGGTCCGCGGCCCGCGGGAACGCTGACGGATGCCGCGATGCCGCCGCCCGCTGCCACGATCCCGTCGCCGCGGCGCAGCCACGCGAGCGGCTGCGAGGCGGAGGTGTGCGACAGCAGATCATCGACGGGTGGGATCTCGCGGGTCTGCGCGACCAGTCGGATGCTGCTCACCTCTTCAGCCTACTTGCGCGGATCACCGGTCCAGCCCCAGCGCCTCGAGTCGATCGAGCCAGGCATCCGCCGTCGCGTCGTCGAAGGGCGGAACCTGCGCGCGGACGCGCGTCTCGAGATCCAGGGCGAGGGCCTCCAGGTGCGCCATGACATCCGCCGGGTACCCATAGCGGATGCTGTGCTCGGCCCACTCGTCGCGGTCGTCGACCCAGGTGCCGCGCTGCCCCGCCACACGCACGACGTCGAGGTCCATGTCGATGCCGGTGGCGAGGATCGGCCAGCCCGTCGTGGGGTCGGTGCCACCGGCATCCGTCCACTGAACCTCCCACGCGAGGTCGATGTAGATGCGCATGGCCTTCGCATGCCGGCGATGCACGGTCACCGCGTGGTCGGCGCCATGCCCAGCATCCGATCTCGGGATCAGGGTCACGTCCACGGAGTTCGCGATGAACTCGCGGCCGGGGCGGCTGCTGCGCCAGCCGGCCGGCTGACCGATCCAGTCGCCCCACTCGTCGGAGCCGAGGTAGACCTCCTCGTTGGCCCAGTGCGGTGAGCCGTCCCATTTGCGCCACTGGTAGATCATCAGGGTGCCCGGTTCGGGACGGCTCGCGCTCACCCGGCGAGTCTATGCCCGGGCTCGCGAGCACTCCGGCCCGGGGCGCGGGCGCTTCGCGCGGGAAAGCGCAGTTCCCGCGGAGAAATTCCCGGCATCCGTCCGCGCGAAGCGCACAAGTCCGCGGGAAGCGCACGGCATCCGCTCTGCGGCATCCGCTCTGCAGTCGCGCGAAGCACACCGCATCCGCCCGCTTTAGGATCGAAGGCATGGAGCCGAACCGCGCCGACCTCGGCAAAGACCCCTCGCACGTCAGCGGCATGTTCGACCAGGTCGCCGCCGGGTACGACCGCACCAACACCGTGATGACCTTCGGCAACGACGCGCTGTGGCGGGCCGCGACGACCCGCGCGGTGGCGCCGAAGCGCGGAGAGCGCATCCTCGACCTCGCCGCAGGCACGGCATCCTCCTCGGCATCCCTCGCCGGCAGCGGAGCGCAGATCGTCGCCGCCGACTTCTCCCCCGGGATGCTGGCGGAGGGCCGCCGCCGGCACGGCCACCTGCCCAACATCACCTTCGTCGAGGCGGATGCCACGAACCTGCCGTTCGGTGACGACGAGTTCGATGCCGTCACGATGTCGTACGGTCTGCGCAACGTGCAGCAGCCGAAGAAGGCCCTCGCGGAGCTGTTCCGGGTGACCAAGCCGGGCGGGCGCATCGTCATCAACGAGTTCTCCACCCCTCCCGGCAAGCTGTTCCGCAGCCTGTACCGGTTCTACAACGCGCAGGTGCTCCCGCGGGTCGCCCGGCTGGCGGGCACCAACGGCGACGCGTACGACTACCTGAACGAGTCGATCCGCGACTGGCCGGACCAGCGCACGCTCGCCGGCTGGATCCGCGAGGCGGGCTGGACCGATGTCGAGTACCGCAATCTCACGTTCGGGATCGTCGCGTTGCACCGGGCGCGCAAGCCGCTCTGACCGGATTCCGCCCGCTCAGGTCGCGGCGAGCCTCATCTTCTCGACCTGGATGTCGAAGTCGGCGCCTGGCCACTGCGGATCGATGTCCTCCAGCACCGCGATCAGCAGCTCCTGCACGGCCAGTCGCGCGTACCACTTGTGGTCCGCGGGAACGACGTACCATGGCGCCTCCGGCGTGGACGTGCGCTCGAACACGGCCTGGTAGGCGTCCATGTACTCGTCCCAGCGCAGTCGCTCGTCGATGTCGCCAGGGTTGTACTTCCAGTACTTGTCGGGACGATCAAGGCGTTCGGCCAGACGCTCCTTCTGCTCATCGCTCGAGATGTGCAGCATGACCTTGACGATGCGGATGCCGGATGCCGCGACCCGCCGTTCGAAGTCGACGATCGCACCGTAGCGGCGTTCGATCTCCTCCGCCGGCGCCAGCTGACGCACCCGTCCGACCAGCACGTCCTCGTAGTGCGAGCGGTCGAAGACGCCGATGAAGCCCGGCTGGGGCAAGCGCTTCTGGACGCGCCAGAGGAAGTCGTGCTCGAGCTCTTCGGGTGTCGGCGCCTTGAACGCGGCGAGCTCGACACCCTGCGGATCGACTTCGCCGACGACGTGACGGACGATGCCGCCTTTGCCTGCGGTGTCCATGGCCTGCAGCACGAGCAGCACGGCATGCTTCGCCTCGCCCGCGCGCGAGCCCGCGAACAGTCGCTCCTGCAGGTCGCTGAGCACGTCGCTGCGTGCCGCCAGCTCCCTCTCGCCCGCGCGCTTGTCGCCGCGGAAACCTGGCGTGCTGTCCGGATCGGACTCCTCCAGCCGGAACCCGTCGCCGACTCGCAGGAAGTCGCTCGGCCGTGCTGACCAGACATGGTTGCTCATGCAGACATCATGCCCCTTGGGTACGACGCGATGTGCTGAGCGGGCGCCGGCGAATGGGATGTCGGATGCCCTGGGCACAATCGACTCATGGACACTTCGCTTCTCGTCATCACCGTCGCGGTGATCGCCGCGGGCCTCGCCGGCGGTCTCGGGTTCGTGCTCGGGATGCTGCGCGGTCGCTCATCGGATGCCGCTGCCCAGGCCGAGACGCAGTCGGCCCGACTGCGCGCGGAGTCGCTCGAGCGCGAGGCCGAGTCGCTGCGCGCCGAGCTCGCCGCGCGCGTGCAGGACGAGCGCGCACTGGGCGAGCGCCGCCTCGCGGAGGCGCGGGCTGCGGGAGACGCCGCCGTCGCGCAGGCGAAGAGCGACGCCGAAGCGCGACTGAGCGAGGTGCGCGCCGAGCACGTGCGCCGGCTCGCGGAGGTGCGTGAGGAGGCGGAGGCGGATGTCGCAGCCGAGCGCACTCGCGCGGCCGAGCGGCTGGAGGAGCTGAAGACCGACCAGAAGCGTCTGTCCGACGAGTTCGATGCGCTGAGCAGGCGCGCACTGGAGGCGAATTCGAAGGTGTTCCTCGAGCAGGCCGAGGAACGCCTCAAGCGCAGTCAGGGCGAGGGCGCCGCCGAGCTGCAGAAGCGTCAGGATGCCGTGCAGCAGCTGATCGAGCCGATCCAGAAGACCCTCGAGGGCGTCAAGACCGAGATGACCACGGCCGAGAAGGCCCGTCTCGAGGCGCACGCGGCCCTGAGCGAGCAGGTGCAGTTCATGCGGCAGTCGTCCGAGACGCTCGGCGCCGAGACCCGCAACCTGGTGAACGCGCTGCGGGCACCGCAGGTGCGCGGACGGTGGGGCGAGCTGCAGCTGCGGCGGGTGGTGGAGGCGTCGGGCATGGTCAACCACGTCGACTTCGACGAGCAGCTGCACCACGTCACCGACGAGGGGGCTCTGCGCCCCGACATGGTCGTGCACCTGGCCGGTGACAAGCGCGTCGTGGTGGACTCGAAGGTCGCGTTCAACGGGTATCTGGAGGCCATAGAGGCCGCGGACGACACCGTGCGCGCCCAGCGCCTGGCGGCGCACGCGCGGCACCTGAAGAAGCACATCGACGACCTCGGCACCAAGGAGTACTGGGACGTCGTGGCCGGCTCCCCCGAGTTCGTGGTGATGTTCGTGCCGGCCGAGCCCTTCCTCGCGGCTGCGCTGGATCAGGACTCCACGCTGTACGAGTACGCGTTCGAGCGGAACGTGGTGATCGCGACGCCGTCCACGCTGATCGCGCTGCTGCGCACGGTCGGGCACGCGTGGCGGCAGGACCAGCTCGCGCAGGAGGCGCAGCAGATCTTCACGGTCGGCAAGGAGCTGCACAAGCGGCTGGGCACGCTCGGCCAGCACCTGGCCAAGCTGGGCAAGAGCCTGAACTCGACAGTGGACGCCTACAACCGGTTCGCCGGCTCGCTGGACCGAAATGTGGTGACACAGGCCCGCCGGTTCAGCGCGCTCCAGGGTCTGGAGGAAGTGCTCACCGACACCTCGCCCGTCGAGGCGCTCGCGATCGCTCCCTCGAAGGCAGATCTGTACGACGACGCCGAGGACCCCGGCCCCGCACCCGCGGAGCGCTACGCCAGTGCCGACCTCGGAGAGATCACCCAGCGCCTGGAGTGAGGGGCGCGTGCCTGCGCACGGGCGGGGCAGGCGTCGCACACTTCGCGGGTCCGACATCGCGGCCTCAACCCCGCGGACTCCGCAGAACGGGACCCGCGAAGAACCGGGCTCCGCGCCCCGGGCGTGTCGCGGGTCCCGAACGGCTGCCTCACCGGCGTGGAGGGCGCAATCCGGGACCCGCGAAGAAACGGGCCGAGCACCCTGGGACGTGTCCGACACGTCGCGGGGCCCGAATCGCGGCCTCACCCACGTGCAGACCGCAGAACGGGACCCGCGAACACCCACGCGCACCGACACACGCGCGCACCGACACCCACGTGCAGACCGCAGAACGGGACCCGCGAACACCCGCGCGCACCGCCCCACGCGGGTCAGCGCTCCAGGGGCACCTCGATGAGCTGCGGACCGGACACCGGTGAGGTGAGTGCCTGGTCGAGCGCGGAGCGCGTCGCGACCTGCGCGAACTCCCACCCGTAGGCGGCGGCGAGTTCGCGCAGGTCCACCGCCTGCGGCGTGTAGAACGCACGGTCCAGATCGGCGGCAGTCGCGGATGCCGCCACCTCGAGTCCGTCGAAGATCGTGCCGCCGCCGTCGTTGCCGACGATCACCTGGATGCGCGGACGCTGCTCGCCTGCCGGCAGCAGCAGCGCCCCGACATCGTGCAGGAAGGCGAGGTCTCCGAGCAGCACGCGCGTGACGCCCACCGCTCCGTCGGCCTGACTGGCCAGCGCGATCCCGATGGCCGTGGCGACGGTGCCGTCGATGCCGGCGAGCCCGCGATTGGCGTGCACGGGCACCTTCTTGCCGCCGAGCACCTGGTCGGCCACGCGCACCAGGCGCGACGACCCGAACACCAGCCGATCATGCGGCCAGGTGGCCCGCCACACGGCATCCGCGAGGATCTCGCGATCCGCCTTACGGCGCACGGCATCCAGCTCGGCGCGTACGGCGCTCAGCCTCGCCGCCTTGTCCTCCGACGACAGTCCGTCCTGATCCGGTGCCGGAGCACTCAGGTCGATGATCCGTCCCGCCGAGGCGTTCATCCACGCCCCGAGCCACTGCCGATCACTCGGGCCGTTCTCGACCGCCACCGCCGCCACCGCCGCCGTGCGCCCGTTGAAGTTCAGCTCCTCGCCACCGCCGCGCACCGCGATCACATCGACGTCACGGCGGGCGAGCAGCGCGGCGACTTCGCGACTGAGGGTCGGATGCCCGAACACGATCGCCCGTTCGACCCGTCCGCCGAGCGCGTCGTCGCGGAGCAGATCGCGATAGCCGTGCACGATCAGCCGGCCGAAGCGCGCACCGCTGACGATCTCGGCGATCAGCGGCCAGCCGCCGAGATGCGACAGCTCCTCGGCATCCGGACCGGCATCCGCGCCGGCGATCACCACCGTGCGAGGCCCGCGCTCGAGCACCACCGGCTCGAACGCCGGCGACGTCGGCGCCGCACCCGGTCGCACCTCGACGCGGTTCACGGCCGACAGCGGCTCGCGAACCGGAAGATTCAGGTGCACCGGGCCGGCGACGCCGGGAACACCGTCGCCCGCGATGCCGAGTGCCGCCGCCACTGCGGTGCGGGCGAGCGCGGTCCAGCCCGCTGCCGGCGCGGCAGGCGGCACCGCAGCGTCCGTCGCCATCCGGACGAAAGCGCCGAACAGGCCCGGCTGAACCGTCGCCTGATTCGCACCGACACCCCGCAGCTCGGGCGGGCGGTCGGCCGTCAGCAGCAGCAGCGGGATGCCGGCGTGAAACGCCTCCATGGTGGCCGGCAGCAGATTGCCTGCGGCCGTTCCCGAGGTGCAGACCACAGGCACGGGCAGACCGGTCTCGCGGGCCAGGCCCAGGGCGGTGAATCCGGCCACCCGCTCGTCGACGCGCACGTGCACGCGCAGCAGCCCCGCGCGGGAGAGCTCCATCGCGGCGAGCGCGAGCGCCTGCGATCGCGACCCCGGCGAGAGCACCAGATCGCGCACCCCGTTGCCGATCAGTCCGGCCAGCAGCGCGGCCGCCGCATCGGATGCCGGTGACGCCGATGCGGGCGAAGCCGATGTCACGAGCGCGGATCCGCGCCGTCGGAGTCGTCGTCCAGGCGCGCCAGCTCCGCCTCGAGTTCGCGGATCCGGGCATCCTGCTCGGCATTGCGCATACGACGCAGCACCTGCGGATCATCGTCCGGCGGCACGACGTATCCCGCGTCGGCCGCGCCGGGGCGGAGCCTGCCCAGGGTGAACCAGAGGATGCCACCGATCACGGGCAGCAGCAGCACGATCAGCACCCACGTGAACTTGGACACGCCCCTGTGCCGCGTCGCCGGCTGCGCCGCGCAGTCGACGATGCTGAACACCCAGAACACCACGGCGAGAAAACCGCCGATGATCAGGACGCGAGCCATGCCTCCAGTCTAGTCGCCCCGGCGCGCCACGGCCCGCGGGGCCGACGCGGTCCCGGCGGAACCGCACAGCACACGCCTAGTGACCGCTCCTAGACTGGTCGCGTGAAGAAGCTGCCGCCCCTCCTCGTCTACACCGTGCTGCGGTTGCTGGCATTCATCGTGCCGTTGGCGATCATGTGGGTCTTCTTCCCGATCTTCCAGGAGTTCTGGTGGCTGGCGGTGCTGTTCGCGACGCTGATCGGCCTGAGCATCTCGCTGCTGTTCCTGCGCGCTCCGCTGTCCGACACCTCGCGCGAGATCTACGCGCGCCGCCACCGCGTCGACCCTGATGAGGATGCCGAGGACCGCGCGATCGACGAGTGACGCGCACGCAGGCGCGCGTACAGGGGACGCGCACGCAGGCGCGCGTGCAGCCGTCAGGCGCGGTCGGGATTGGTGGCCTTGCCGTCCAGCCACAGCATGTCGGACGCATCACCGTGCGAACCGGCGCTGCCGACGTGCTTGCCGCTGATCTGCGCGCCCTTGGTGATCACGTGCACGAGCGCCATCCCATAGCCGCGGGACAGGCCGTGATCCTCTTTCAGCCACTCGAGGATCGGCGTCGCCTTCGTGGTGGAGTCGAAGCCGCGTTCGGCGGCGAGCTCGATGAACTGGCGCGGGGTGAGCCCCGTCCTGGTCTCGATGTTGTCGAGGTAGGCCTGGAAGGACATGCGTCTCCTTGCGTCGGAGGGTCGGTCAGTCGAGATTCGTCTGGATGATGACAGCGGAGGCGTGGATGCCGATCAGGCGCATCGTGCCCGTGCCGGTGTTCGTGAAGCGGTGCGGCACGAACGCCGGCCCCGTGATCGTGTCGTTTCGGTGCGCTCCCACTCTTCCGCCCGGCCTCAGGACACCCTAGACATTCGATGTGGATCGAATCTCTCCGGCCCCTGCGTGGCCCGCAGAGGGTCTGGACCATCCCGATCATCGCGTCGACTTCCTGCTCAGCCCCGGCGACATCCAGGCCGTCCGCTTCGGCCTCTCGCCGGGTCATGAACTCGCGCACGCCGTGCGGATCCTGCGGCGCCCGCAGCAGCATCCGCTGCAGTGGGGCTGGCTGCGCCAGGTGCGCGACCGGGTGCCGCCGGAACCGCTGGCGCTGCCGGCGCAGGTGATCAGCGTGGACGGCTACATGCCCGACTTCCTCACCGCCGACGCACGATGGGACATGACCCCCGCCGACGAACTCGCCGCCCTGCGCGAGGCTGCCGTCTCGGATGTCCGCCTCGATCTCGGCAAGATGGTCATCCGCTCATCGGGCGCACGCCAGGCGGCGCTCATCCGGATGCAGGCCGATCCGCGTCGCGCTCGGATGCTGATCGCCGAGGCATGGGAGCGGGTATGGGATGCCGTGCTCGCCCCCGTCTGGCCGCAGCCGGAGAGGCTGGTGCGCGCCGACATCGCGGTGCGGGGGCGCACCATCACGACCGACGGCCTGTCCGCCATGGCCGGCGCTCTGCACTCGACCGTGCAGTGGAGCGACGGCGCCGTGCGCGTGCGGGTGCGACGGCACAGCGAGGACGTCGACTGCCGGGGGTCGGGTCTCGTGCTCGTGCCGTCGGTCATGTCGTCCTGGGGATGCATGGTGATCACCAAGCCCTCGGCGCAGCCGACGCTGTTCTACCCGGCGCGCGGAGTGACCGCGGCGTGGGCCCGGGATGCGACCGAGCTCGCCGACGCGCTGGGCGCGCTGCTGGAGCCGGTGCGCGCCGGCATCCTGCTGCGGGCGCACATCGCGCGGACCACCTCGGAGGTCGCCGGGGATGCCGGGATCGCCGCGTCCACGGCATCCCACCACCTGACGGTGCTCCGCGACGCCGGACTGATCGCCAGTTCACGCCAGGGCAATCGGATGCTGCACCTGCGCACCCCGCTCGCCGAGGCGCTGGTGGGCGCCACGCTGTGAGGTTCCGGACTCAGGCCGCGAGTGCCCAGTACATCAGCGCCGCGTACCCGACCGACGACAGCGAGGTCAGGCTCAGCGCGATGATCAGCTCGCGCGGAGTCCGATACGTCCACACGATCAGGACCGCCGGGATGATCGCCAGCAGCACCAGCAGCGACAGCCACGCCACCGGATACAGCAGCGCGAAGAACGCCGCGATCAGGAAGGGCACGATCACGAACAGCGTGTACACCACCTGGGTGGCCCGCTTGCCGATCAGCACCGTCAGGGTGCGCTTGCCCGCAGCGCGATCCTCGTCGATGTCGCGCAGGTTGTTGGCGAGCAGCACCGCGCAGGCGAACAGGCCCGCGGCGACAGCGGCGAGCCACGCCTCCACAGGCAGGGCGAACGACTGCACCCAGGTGGTGCCGAGCACGGCCACCAGCCCGAAGAAGACGAACACGAACAGCTCGCCCATCGCGTTGTACCCGTAGGGGCGCTTGCCGCCGGTGTAGAACCACGCGGCAACGATGCACGCGGCACCGACGATCAGCATCCACCACTGCTGCGTGCGGATCACGATCGCGAGTCCCGCCACGGCGGCGAGCGCGAAGAACACCAGCGCCGTGATCAGCACCCGCTTCGCGGGAACGCGACCGGAGGCCGTGAGCCGGGCAGGGCCCACCCGATGCCTGTCGGTGCCGCGGATGCCGTCGCTGTAGTCGTTCGCGAAGTTCACGCCGACCTGCAGCAGCACGGCCACCGCCAGGCAGGCCAGGGCGAGCACCCAGTGCAGCGAGCGATCGGTCACCTGCGCCGCCGCGGTGCCGAGGATGACCGGCGCGACGGCGAGAGGCAGCGTGCGCAGCCGCGCGGCGCCGATCCAGTCGGCCAGGACGACCGGGCCGGCCTCGACGACCGGGCGCTTGGCCGGGTTGCCGCTGGTGCGTCGGGACGCCGATCGGGAACGCTTCTTCTTGGTACGGGATGCCACGGTCGGAATCCTACTTGCCGACGTCAGTCGGAAGGGCCGGTCACCATCGGGCGGCGCTCGTAGTAAGTCTGCAGCACGATCGTCGTCTGCGTGCGCACGTTGGCGATGGCCCGGATGTCGTTGACCAGCGCCTCCAGCGCACGCGGGCTCGCCACCCGCACGAACAGCATGTAGCTGGCGTCGCCCGCGATCGAATGGCACGCCTCGATCTCGGCCAGTCGTTCGAGCAGTTCCGGAGCGGTGTCGGGCTGCGCGGGATCGATCGGCGTGATCTCGATGAACGCCGACAGCGGCTTGCCGACCTGCTCGGCATCCAGCACGGCCTGATACCCCGTGATCGCACCACGAGTCTCGAGCCGCTTCAGGCGGGACTGCACGGCCGAGGTCGACAGGCCGACGCGTTCCGACAGCTGAGCGAGCGTCACCCGACCGTCGCGGCACACCTCGGCGAGGATCACGTGGTCGACAGCATCATCCATGAGTGGAATAATAGCGGTCATAACAGTCTCAGACCGGAAAATTTCCGGCATGTCTCCGATCGGAGGTTCCGATGACCACTCTCAGCCCCAGCACCGCCGCCCGGTTCCCACTCTCGTCGACGGCCGGCGAGCCGGAGGTCGTCACAGCCGCCTCCGCCGCGGAGAGCAGTGCGGCGTGGAAGCTGCTGAAGGAGTCGGCGGTCGCGCTGCAGGCGCTGCAGATCAAGGACGGCTCCGTCCCGGAGACGAGCGACCACGAGGCCGCCGCGCAGCACGTGGCGGGGATCGTCGCCGGCATCCGGGCCCTGGCCCCCGCCTTCCCGCACGACGCCGACTACCTCGGCGCTCTCGTGCTGGACTTCCAGCGCTGGGTCGACGGCGGCTTCGCCGAGCCCGACTTCCTCGACTCGCTGATGGCGTTCCAGCCCCAGCAGCACCGCGTCGACGGCATCCGCCACCTCGTCGTGTTCCCGATGTACACCCAGAACGGCTCCAGCGACCGCCTCGTCGAGGCCCTCATCGTCGAGACCATCTGGCCGGAGTTCATCGCCGAGCTCGAGGCCGGCGACTACAGCAACAAGCTGTTCGTCTCGCTGCGCCTGGTCGACTTCACCCCCGGCTACGACACGAACTCGGCCGTGCTCTTCCCCGAGACCGTCGCGATGCGCGAGATCCCGAGCTTCACCTGGGGCGCGATCTTCCAGGACCGCGAGGCCGCCCGCTACCGCCGCGTGGTGCGCGCGGCATCCGAGATCACCAACCTCGAACTGCCCGAGCGCGCGGCGAAGATGCTCGACGATCAGAAGGTCACCGAGAAGACGTTCGTGATGTGGGACATCATCCACGACCGCACCCACATGCGCGGCGACCTGCCGTTCGACCCGTTCATGATCAAGCAGCGGATGCCGTTCTTCCTCTACTCACTGGAGGAGATGCGCTGCGACATGACGGCGTTCCGCGAGTCGGTGAAGATCGAGCGCGCGTTCGACGCCCGCATCGCCGCCGGCGAGCAGCTCACCGAGATCGAGCAGGAGATGCACGAGTACGCGCACCTGGTGCAGTACGCGGTGATCTTCGATCGCATCTTCCGCTTCGCGATCACCGGCACCCGCACACGCAACTACGACGCGGTCGGCGGCCAGCTGCTGTTCGCGTGGCTGCACCAGCGCGGGGTGCTGCACTGGACCGACACGGCACTGGCGTTCGACTGGGACAACGTGCCCGATGCGGTCGTGGCGCTGGGAGACGCGATCGACGACCTGTACTGGCACTCCATCGACCGCCCGAAGATCGCGCACTGGCTGGCCGCCTACGAGCTGGTCAGGGGCACGCTCACCCCGCATCCGGCCTCGCAGTGGGCCCGTGGCCTGTCCGACGAGATCCTCGCCGGCGCGCCGAAGGGCTACACCGACGCCGTGATGGACGACGAGTTCCCGCTGTCGATGTTCTTCGAGACACTGAACAAGAAGATGAAGCCGGTGATCGAGTCGACCGTCGGCATCCGCGGCACCGATCTGTGAGTGACAGCTGACGGCATCCGCCCACCGAGTCCGCACGGATGTCAGCCGATTTCACGGATGTCGGCCCAGATCCGCCGGATCGTCCGACATCCGTGATCTGAGCCGACATCTGTGTCGGAGAACAGACGCATCAGAAGGAGTCCGCCATGACCGCCACCGACCGCACTGTCCTTCTCGCCGGCGCGACGAGCGCGGCCGGCCTGGCCGTCGCCCGCGCTCTGATCGGGGCGGGCGCGCGCGTGATCGCGACGGGCCGCTCCGCCGAGCGCCTCGCGCCCCTCGCCGAGGCAGGGGCTGAGGTCGAGGTGGCGGATGCCACGCAGCTGGCCGACACGCAGGCCCTGGCCGGGCGGGTGGGCGCCGTCGACGGCGTGCTCCCGCTGGTCGGCGGCTGGCGCGGCGGTGGCGGGCTGGCCGGTCAGAGCGACGAGGACTTCGAGGCGCTGCTGCCCGCTCTGCAGGCGGTGCGCGCGACCAGCCGCGCCTTCGACGAGAGCATCAGGGCCTCGGATGCCGGTCGCTTCGCCGTCGTGTCATCCACGGTCGTGACCAAGCCGCTCGCCGGCGGCGCCAACTACGCCACGGTCAAGGCGGCCGCCGAGACCTGGGCACGAGCGGTCGCGCACGGCTATGCGAAGGCTGCGCGGGATGCGGGAACCGCCCCCCGCGCAGCATCCGTCGTCTTCCGCGCCGTCGGCGCGCTGGACCCGGACGAGCTCGCCCGCGCCGTGGTCGGCCTGTGGGACGCGGATGCCGCAGGCCTGAACGGGCGCGTCGTCGACCTCGTCAGCGGTGCAGCTGCAGGCGCGACCAGCTGACCGCGACGACCGCCGCGAAGAGTGCCGCCACGGCGACGGTGAGACTCAGCTGCCCCGCCGAGACCGCCGTGCCGCCGCTGATCGCCCACAGCGCGGGCGCGGCGGGCGGCATCCAGCCGCCCGCGCCGGCGAGCGCACCCACCTGCGCGAGCACGACCAGCGCGATCGCGGACGCGACACCGGCGAGCAGCGAGCGCGTCGCCGTCGCCACCCACGCGACGGGGATCGCGGATACTGCGGTGAGCGCCCCGAGCGCCAGCTGACGTCCCAGTGCCACCCAGGCATCGGGCCCCGGTGCTCCGTAACGGAGCAGCAGTCCGAGCGCCAGCAGACCGAGCGTCGACGCCACCGCCACGGCGACCGCCCAGCACAGGAACACGACCAGCTTGGCGAGCGCGATCCGACCGCGCCCCACTGGCAGCGCGAACAGCGCGGTGATGGTGCCGTCGGTGAACTCCCGTCCGAACATCCACGACAGCACCACGCCGAAGCCGAGCAGTCCGCCGGCCGACATGATCTGCGCCGCCGCCGAGAGCAGACCGCCCCAATCGGCCGAGGCGGCCGGGCCGAGCTTGACGACCAGCTCCGGCTGCCCGCCGGCGACCGCGGCGGAGATGCCTCCGAGCAGTGCCAGCAGGCCCAGGACGATGGCCAGGCCTGCCACGATGCCCACCGGTGACCTCGTCAGTTTGAGGGCCTCCACCCTGATCGCCCGCTTCATCGCAGACCTCCCGCTGCCGTGGCCGCACGCTCCGGCTCGCGGCGCTCGTCGTCCTGACGAATGCTCTCGAAGAACACTCGCTCGAGGTCGGCGCCGCTGGTGTCGAGCTCGCCGATCAACCGTCCGGCGTTCATCAGGACGATGCGGTCGGCGATGCGCGCCATCTCGTCGAGATGATGACTGCTCACCAGCACCGCCGCACCCGAAGCCGCGCGCGCCAGCAGGTGCTCGCGAAGGGCGATGATCGAAGTCGGATCCAGCGCGTTGCCGGGCTCGTCGAGCACGATCAGGTCGGGGTCGTGCTGCAGCGCGGCCGCCAATCCGGTGCGCTGGCGGTTGCCCAGCGAGAGGCGGCGGAACCGGCGGTCGGCCACAGCGTCGAGGTTCCAGCGCTTGAGCGTGTGCTCGACGAGGCGTTCGTCGACGCCGCGGAGGATCGCGGTCATGCGCAGGTTCTCGCGAACGGTCAGCTCAGGGTAGGCCGGCGGCGTCTCGATGAAGGAGCCGACGCGCGCCCATACCGACGGCGCGATCCGTGCGACGTCCTGTCCCAGCACGCGCACGGTCCCGCCGTGCGGACGCAGCATGCCCAGCGCGAGGCGCATCAGCGTCGTCTTGCCTGCGCCGTTCAACCCGACGAGGGCGACGATCTCGCCGGCATCCAGGCGCAGGTCGAGCCCGCTCACCCCCGCCCCGGCGCGGAAGGTGCGGGAGACATCATCGAACACGAGCGCCTCAGTCACCGGAGAGCACGTCCAGAGCGTCACCGATCGCCTGCGCGATGGACGTGTCGTCGTATTCCGCCCAGTGCACCAGCGCTGCCGAGAGCGCCGCGATCACTGCGGCCGCGGTGACGCGGGCCCGCCGGTGCGAGATTCCTCTGGCGCCCAGCGCCGAGACGATAGCCTCGCTGCTGCGGGCGCTGTTGCGCTCGACCGCTCCGCGCAGGACGGGCGTGGCGGCGACGATGCGCAGTCGGTCACGCAGCCCGTTCAGCGTCGCCTCGTCGAACTGCGTCCAGGTGTCGCGCACGGCCGCGACCACCGCGGCGACGGGCCCCTCATCGGACGGCCTGCTCGCCACGGCATCCGCGATGAGAGGGTCGAACGGATCATCCAGCAGCAGCGCCTCCTTCGATGCGAAGTGGCGGAACAGGGTCATCTCGCTCACGCCCGCCCGATCGGCGATCTGGGCGGTGGATGTCCGGTCGTACCCGTTCGCGGCGAACAGCTCGAGCGCTGCGCGCTGCAGGTTCTCGTGCGTGCCATCCCAACGACTCATGACCTGAATGTTAGTCACTAACATTCAGGTCGTGCAAGCGAGCAGTCAGGGGCCGCCCGCGGCGATCTGCGGAACCGAGGCCGCCAGGTACGAGGAGCTGAGCCTTCGGTACGACCGGGTGGTGAAGGCGATCAGGGCGAGGGCGATGATCACCAGGCCGGAGAAGAAGAAGATCAGCGCGATGCCTCGCGCCTGCCCCTCGCCGAGCAGCCACCCCCACGTCGCGCGCCCATCGGCGGACTCCGTGAAGGGGATGATCGCGTACTGCGCGATCGGCGCGATCAGGAACGCCGTGATAGGGGCAGCGGAGGCCTCCATCGCCGAGGCGAAGCCGAACACGCGGCCCTGTCTGTGGAAGGGCACCACTTTCTGGATGACCGTCTGCTCCGCGGCTTCGATCGCCGGCACCAGTGCCATGTACAGCCAGCATCCGGCGACGAAAAGCGGCCACCAGTCGCGGATCGCGAACAGCGCGCCGATGACCCCCGTCACCACCACCAGCGTCAGCAGGGTGCGGATCGGGTTCTTCCCCAGCCCGACCGACGACACCACGATGCCGCCGACCAGGAAGCCCGTGGAAGCCACGCCCAGCGCGATGCCCCACAGCTGCACCGACATCAGCTCCAGGCCGTACGGATCCATCAGCGCCATGTGCACGCCGCCGACCAGGTTGTTCAGCATCGAGAAGAACAGCAGCGCGAACAGCGCGGGCACGGCCCGGATCGCGCGGATGCTGCCCCGCAGGTCCATGGCGGAGGGCGCATCGGGGTCGGGTTGCGGCTGCTCCTCGGGAATGCGGATGAACAGGATGTGCACGAGCGAGACGACCGTGAGCCCGACGGCGATCACGAGCGTTCCGCCCATGCCGAGGAAGCCGACCGAGAGCCCGCTGAACACGCTGGTCACGATGAACGCCAGCCCCTGCACCGTGCCGACCATGCCGTTCGCATTCGCATGCCGTTCGACGGGCACCAGCAGCGTCACGGTGGTGGACAGCGCGATATTGCGCATCTGCTCGACCACCGCACCGAGCAGGATGATCGCCGCGAACAGCCAGAACCACGGCCCGCCGAAATCGAGCAGCATCGACTCGGGCTGCCACAGGAAGATCAGCCACGCCACGACGAAGAGAGCGGCCGTGACCGCGCTGGAGAACACGAACACAGAGCGTTTTCGATGCCGGTCGACGATCGTGCCGAACAGGATCGAGAAGATCGCGATGAGCAGCATGTATGCGCCGCCGATGATCCCGGTGGCCATCACGTTGCGCGTCTGCAGATACACCCAGAACGTGAGCGCGAACCACAGGAAGCTGGTGGTGACATTGGCCACCATCGTGTTGAGCAGCACCTGCAGGAATGTGCGCATGGGAAGAGAGTAGGCGGGGTCACCGACATCCGACAGGGGCGCCGCAGGACGGGGATGGATGCCACGCCCTAGGCTTGTCCGGTGAGCACTCTGCATGACACCGCCGTCCGCGGCTTCGCATCCGACAACTACTCCGGCATCCACCCCGAGGTCCTCGCAGCGATCGCCGCTGCGAACGACGGCCACCAGATCGCCTACGGCGAGGACGTCTACACGACCCGCCTGCAGGAGGTCTTCGCGCAGCACTTCGGCGAAGGCGTGCAGGCCTTCCCGGTGTTCAACGGCACCGGTGCGAACGTCACCGGGCTGCAGTCGATGCTCCCGCGCTGGGGCGCCGTGATCTCGGCATCCACCGCCCACATCCACGTCGACGAGGGCGGCGCGCCCGAGCGCATCGGCGGCTTCAAGCTGCTCACCGTGCCCACCGACGACGGCAAGCTCACCCCCGAGCTCGTCGATCGCGAGGCCTGGGGCTGGGGCGACGAGCACCGCGCGCAGCCCCTGGTCGTCTCGATCACGCAGTCCACCGAGCTCGGCACTCTCTACACGGTCGATGAGATCAGGGCGCTGGCAGACCACGCCCACGAGCGGGGCATGAAGCTGCACCTGGACGGCGCGCGCATCTCGAACGCGGCAGCCGCGCTGGACGTGCCGCTGCGCGCGTTCACGACGGATGCCGGCGTCGACGTGCTCAGCTTCGGCGGCACCAAGAACGGCGCCATGCTCGGCGAGGCCGTGGTCGTGCTCAACCCCGAGGCGTCAGACGGCCTGGTCTACAGCCGCAAGTACAACATGCAGCTCTCCTCGAAGATGCGCTTCGTGTCGGCCCAGCTCATCGCCCTGCTGGAGGGCGACCTGTGGCTGCGCAGCGCGCGGCACTCCAACGCGATGGCGCAGCGCCTGCGCGGCGCGGTCGAGCAGGGGCTGGCCGACGGCAGCATCCGCGGAGTGTCGTTCTCCCAGCCCACGCAGTCCAACGGGGTGTTCGCGGTGCTGCCCGACGGCGTCGCGGACCAGCTGCGCGAGAAGTTCCGCTTCTACGACTGGGACGCATCGCGCAACGAGGTGCGCTGGATGTGCAGCTTCGACACCCAGGAGTCCGACGTCGACGCGTTCGTCGCCGAGCTCGGGCGCCTCTCCACCGCCTGACGCGCCCTCGCCTTCGCCGGGATCAGGCCGCCGGCGCGCCCATCCATGCGCGGTACGCGTCGACGGTGAAGGGACGCCCGAGGAACGCCTCGACCAGGTCGGCGGCATCCCTGCTCCCGCCGGGCTCGAGGATCTCACGGCGGTAGCGGGTGGCGGATGCCAGATCCATCAGCCCCGCGAAACCGGTGAGCAGATCGCGGGCGATCACCAGGCTCCACTGGTACGTGTAGTAGCACGACCCGTAGCCGGTGAGGTGCCCGAACGCCGCGTAGGAGTGCGACCCCGGCAGCTGGAGCACCGGGCTCGACACGTCGTACCAGTGCTCGGTGGCCGCGGCGAGATCGGCGGGGCGGTCCATGTGCAGGTGGTACGAGACGCGTGCGTGCCCGAGCTGGGTGCGCACCAGCAGCGCCCGGCCGAAGGCATCCGCCTCCCGCATCCTCGCGACCAGCTCGGCGGGGATGGGCGCACCGGTCTCGTCGCGAGCGAAGGACGCCAGCACGTCGGCATCCCACACCCACTCCTCCAGCATCTGGCTGGGCGCCTCGACGAAGTCCCACTCGGTGGCCACACCCGAGAACGGCGCCCACTCCTGGTCGCCGCCGAGGATGTCGTGCACCAGGTGCCCGAACTCGTGGAAGAAGGTCTGCACCTGCCGGTGCTCCATCAGGCCGGTCGGGAAGTTGCACACCAGAGCCGCCTCCGGCACCACCCGGTCGCGCACGCCCGGAGCGACCGGGAAGCACGCGGCGTGGTTGTACTTGCCCTCGCGCGGGTGCAGATCGAGGTGGATGCGGCCGAGCAGCGACCCGGCGCGCACGACGTCGTAGGAGCGCACGTCGTCATGCCACGCGGACGCGTCGACCGGGCGGTACTCGACGTCGAACAGCCGGCCGGTCGTCGTCAGCAGCCCCTCCAGCACGCGCGAGAAGTCCAGGTGGCGGCGCACCTGCTGCGCGTCGACGGCGAACCGCTCCTCGTGCAGGCGGTCGAGCAGGTACTGCACGTCGGCGCTGGTGACGCCCTCGGCATCCGGCACATCCTGACGCAGCCGCTCCAGCAGCAGCTCGTACTCCGCCTCGGAGGCCACCTTCGTCGCCCCGTCGACCTCCTCCAGGAACGAGGCCACGCGCGCCGCGGACCCTGCCATGCGATCCTCGGTCTCGTAGTCGGCCCAGCTGGCGTAGCCGAGCAGCTCGGCGTGCTGCTGTCGCAGCTCGAGCAGCTCGGCGAGCACGGCGTCGTTCTCGGGCCAGGCGAGATCGGCGCGCGCGCGGCGCAGCGCCATGCGCGTCTCGCGGTCGTGCGCGTAGCTCATCACCACGGTCACGTCCAGGTTGTCGGTCGAGACCGCGACGAGTCCGTCGTCTCCCACCGGATGCTGCGCGAGGAAGTCCTCCGGCACGCCGGCGAGGCTGTCGGGTGCCACGCGGATCTCCCGGCGTCCCTCGCGGATGCTGCGGCCGAACGCGATGCCGAGGTCCGCCTCGCGGGCGGCGAACTCCCGCAGGCGCTCCCGGGTCTCGGCGTCGCGGTCCGCGCCGCCGCGGCGGAAGTCGCGCCGGATGCGCTCCAGCAGCCGGGCGGCGTCCGCGTCGAGGCCAGCGGCATCCGACGCCACGAAGACCGCCGCGAGCTCGGCATCCGTCATCAACTCGGCATCCTTCGCCTGGGCGGCGGCGGTGCGCGACTCGGCCGCCTCGCGCACGGCGCGGTCGGGATGCACCTCGCTGAGCAGTTCGGACTCGCTGTGCGCGCTGCGCAGGGCGATCTGCAGATCGTTCCACAGCTGCAGCGCCTCGAGCGCGGTACGGGCGGTGCCGTCCTTCAGCCGCGCGGCGAGCTCGTCGACGCGCGCGAGGCGCTCGTCGGTGCGGGTGGTCGCGAAGGCGAGCCAGTCGGCGGATGCTGCGGGGAAGACGATCGGTTCAGTCACCCGACCGAGCCTACGCGGGGTGGCCCCGGCGGGGAGAACCGCTCAGCGCAGCAGGCCGAGGTGGGCGAGGGCCTGGCGCAGCAGAGTGCCGCGGCCGCCCTCCATCTCGGCGGAGATCCCGTCGGACGCCGCGTCCTCGGGTGAGAACCAGGTGACCTCGAGCGCATCCTGGCGGGGTTCGCACGTGCCGGTCACGGGCACGACGAACGCGAGCGAGACGGCGTGCTGCCGATCGTCGTGGAAGGCGCTGACACCCGGGATCGGGAAGTACTCCGCCACGGCGAACGGCGTCGGCGACACCGGCAGCAGCGGGAACGCCATCGGCCCGAGGTCGTTCTCGATGTGACGGAACAGCGCATCGCGCACCGTCTCGCCGTAGCGCACGCGGCCCGAGACGAGGGTGCGCGTGATCTCGCCGAGCGGCGTCGAGCGCAGCAGCACGCCGATGGAGGTGACCTGCCCCGACCCATCGGTGACCACGGGCACCGCCTCGACGTAGAGCATCGGCAGCCGGCGCCGAGCTTCTTCGAGCTCGATGTCGCTCAGCCAGCCCGGATTGTCATCCGGCGAGCGCACGTCGTCGAACCCGAAGCCGTCGTCGGGATCGGGATCAGGTGTGCGCACCGCCATGTGACCTTTCTACCAGCACCGCTCCTCGACACGACCGCGTGTCGGGCTCCCCTGGCAGGATGAGGGGATGACCGAGATCGACGACGGCCTGACGCGCTGGTCGCCCGACGAACGCGCCGGGCGGGCGCTGCTCGTGCTGCTGCACGGCTACGGCGCCGACGAGAACGACCTGTTCAGCCTGGTCCCCTATCTGCCGGACGGCATCGCCGTGGCCTCCGTCGCCGCGCCGCTGACGCCGCCCTGGCCGACACCAGGACGCTCCTGGTACGCGATCGAGTCCCTGAACACGCGGGATGCCGCAGGGATCACGCTCGCGGCGGAGGGGCTGCTGCGGTGGCTGGATGCCGTCTCCGCGGACGCGTCGTCGATCGCCCTGCTGGGTTTCTCGCAGGGAGCGGCCGTGGCTCTTCAGGCGCTGCGGCTCGCGCCCGAGCGGATCGACGCGGTCGTGGCGCTCAGCGGCTACGCGGCGCCCGGCGACCTGCCGAACGATGCGGCGCTGCAGGAGCAGAGGCCGCCGGTGTTCTGGGGACGGGGAAGCCGCGACGACGTGATCCCGACCGAGTTGATCGATCACACCTCGCAGTGGCTGCCCTCCCACGCCGAGCTGTCCGGCCGCGTGTACCCCGGCCTCACGCACTCGATCTCGGAGCAGGAGCTGACCGACGTGAACGTGTTCCTGTCGCAGTGGAAGGACGGGATCGGCTCCTGAGCCTCAGCGCGTGGGCGGGGTGGTCTGCGGCCCATCGTCCTCCGGCCCGTCGCCTTCCGGCCCGTCGTCTTCCGAGCCGTCCTCCTCGTCGCCGTGAGTGCCCTCGGCCGACCGCCTGCCTGCCGCATTCGATGCGCTGACCAGAGCGATGCCGATCGCCATCCCGATGGCGATGCCCAGGCCCATGTTGTGCAGCGCCGCACCGAAGGCCACGCCGGCGCCCATGCCGATCGCGATCCCCGCGCCCCAGCTCATCCGCGCGCGCATCTCGTGTGAACTCGGCTGCTTGTCGTCCATGCCCCGACACTACGGCCGGGCGTTCGCGTCGGGCATCCCCCGCGCGGCGGATATCGGCGCGTGGGCTCGAGACCTGACGGACCGCGACACGCCCGGGTTGCACGATTCTCGACGCAGGCGCTAGAGTCGCAGAGCCCTGTCCGCCGTGTCTGGAAGTCCTTTGATCTGAATCGTCGTCCCTCCGCGTACATCATCCACGCGCAGATCCGACGATCCTCACGGCCCGCGGTCCCACCGTTCCCGGTGGCCACTTCGACAGGCTCAGTGACCCAAGCGAGGGCACAGCCCCAGCAGCTCAGGCGAGGGCACAGGCTCAGTGGCTCAGGCGAGGGCACAGGCCCAGCCGACTGCAGGGTCCATCCGTCGGCATCCGCGCACCCGCACACTTCGGGAGCCGCTCATGTCAACACCGACCACTTTCACCTCCGCTGTCACCCTCGACCGGGTCACGTTCGCCTGGGCCGACGGGTCCGTCGCGCTCGACGCCGTGTCGGGCTCGTTCGGCTCCGGCCGCACCGGCCTCGTCGGACGCAACGGCGCCGGCAAGTCCACGCTGCTGCGGCTGGTCGCCGGTGAGCTCGTCCCCACCTCGGGGCAGATCATCCGCACGGCCGAGGTCGCCTACCTGCCGCAGCGCCTCACGCTCGACACCGAACGGCGCGTCGCCGACCTGCTCGGCGTTGCCGCGCCGCTCGACGCCGTACGCGCGATCACCGCGGGCGATGTCGATCCGGCGCACTTCGACGCGGTCGGCGACGATTGGGACATCGAGGCCCGGGCCGAGGCATCCCTCGCCGAGGCGGGACTCGACCCGTCGTTCCTCGACCGCACCGTCGGCGAGCTGTCCGGCGGCGAATCCGTGCTGGTCGCGATCGCCGGCATCCGGCTGCGTCGCGCGCCGATCACCCTGCTCGATGAGCCGACCAACAACCTCGACCGGGTGGCTCGGGGTCGGCTCGCGGAGATGGTCCGCAGCTGGAAGGGCACGCTGATCGTGGTCAGCCACGACATCGCCCTGCTCGAGCTGATGGACGACACCGCCGAGCTCTACGGCAACCAGCTGAGCGTCTTCGGCGGGCCGTACTCGCAGTGGCGGGCCTGGCTGGATGCCGAGCAGGAGGCCGCCAGGCAGGATGAGCGCGATGCGACGCAGGCGTTCAAGAAGGAGAAGCGGCAGCGCATCGAGGCCGAATTGAAGCTGGCCACGCGCACACAGATGGGTCGCAAGGCCTTCCTCGAGAAGCGGGTGCCGAAGATCGTCGCCAACGGCCGCAAGATGGCGGCCGAGGTGTCGGCCGGAAAGCTGCGCACCGAGGTCGCCGGCAAGGAAGAGGCCGCGCGCGCAGCTCGGGAAGCGGCCGGCCGCCGGGTGAGGGATGACGCCTCGATGAAGATCGAGCTGCCCGATCCCGGGATCTCGAACTCGCGGCGCATCGCGACGCTCGGCGACGGGACGCGGAGCTGGGTGGTGCAGGGGCCCGAGCGAGTGGCGCTGATCGGCCGCAACGGGGTCGGCAAGACCACGCTGCTGCGGCGGCTGGTGGCGGATGCCGGCCACAACTCCGGAGAACTGGACGGTTCTGCGCCGGAATCCGCCGTTCCGGAGGCTCTGCAGCAGATTCTCCGGAGTTGTGAAGCCCACACCGACCGGATCGGCTACCTGTCCCAGCGGGTCGACGGGCTCGACGAGACGGCGTCCGTGGTGGAGAACATCGCCGCGGCGGCTCCGCACGTGCCCGACAAGGAGCTGCGCAACCGGCTCGCCCGCTTCCTGATCCGCGGGGGCACGATGGACCGTCCGGTCAGTGCGCTGTCCGGCGGCGAACGGTTCCGGGTGGCGCTGGCGAAGCTGCTGCTCGCCGATCCTCCGCCGCACCTCGTGGTGCTCGACGAGCCGACCAACAATCTCGACCTCGACACGGTCGATCAGCTCGTCGAGGCGCTGCGCGCCTACCGCGGAGCGGTGCTCGTCGTCAGCCACGACGACGTGTTCCTGCAGCGGCTGCAGCTGGATCTGACGCTGGAGCTGGATGCCGATGGGGAATTCAGGCAGATCGGGTGACGGAGCGCGGTCCTGGCGGGCAGGATGGACGTATGAACCCTCTCGTCCGACCCCGCCAGGACCGTCTCAT
Organism: Microbacterium sp. ARD32; assembly: GCF_031844385.1. Taxonomy (NCBI): domain Bacteria; kingdom Bacillati; phylum Actinomycetota; class Actinomycetes; order Micrococcales; family Microbacteriaceae; genus Microbacterium; species Microbacterium sp. ARD32. The sequence goes on along the minus strand of NZ_JAUZVD010000003.1, from coordinate 62,824 downwards.
CGCCGGCGTCTGCTCGGCCGTGGCGCGGCGCTTCGGCATCAGCTCGACGACCGTCCGCATCATCACGGTGCTCGCGGTGCTGTTCGCCGGACTCTCGCTCTGGGCCTACGTGCTGCTCTGGATCGTCATCCCGAACGAGTTCTGATCCTCATCGGGCCCGGCTGGACCGCATGGCCCTGGTGTGCGCAAGCCCCGGGTCCGATGCCAGCCGGGCGTACTCCTCGGAATCGCGTGGGATCAGGGCCACGCGCCCCTCGGCATCGTGGTGCGTGCCCCAGCCGTAGCGCTTGCCCAGCGGCGACGCGCGCAGACAGGCCTGACCCTTCGAGAAGAAGTCCTCGCGAGCTGCGACGTCCCGCGGATCGATGCCCTTGCGCAGTGCGTGCGTCTCGAAGATCACGTCGTCAGAGGTGCGCGTGTACGGCTCCTCGATGAGCAGTCGGTAGTGCAGCGCGGCGATCGAGAGGTTCTCCGCGATCGGCGGCTCCTCGCCGTGCTCGGCACGGCAGTCCTCCGAGACCTCGATGAACGTGTTCGTGTAGTTCGTCGTGTGCGCCATGCCGCCAGCATCCCCCACCCCGCCGACGTTGTCGAGACTCAGGCCAGGGTCGCGAGCCACGGATGCCCGGGCAGCGTCCGCTCCAGAGCATCCGCCAGCCAGGCACGCCGCCGCTCGTCCAGGAACGGCAGCGTCGCGTCGAAGTCAGCGCGGTCCTTCTCGCGCAGGCCCTTCGCCTTGTAGAGCAGCTGGATCTCGGGCTGCAGGTAAGTGATGCCGTCGCGCTCCCAGAGCGCATCGGCCATCGGCATCCGGATGCTCTCGTCGCGCTTGTACCGCCACTCCTCCGGCGTCCCGGGCCCGAGCAGGATGTCGTACTCCCACGGTTCGGTCGCGCTGCGGCGCGTCCACAGCTGCCCGCATCCGTCGAGCAGGTCGGTGGGGTCGTCGGATGCCACGGGCTTGAGCGCGCCCGAGGACGCACCCCACAGATCCAGCCGTCCGCGCGCGTGCTCGCGGATCACCGGCAGCTCGACACGCAGGATGCCGGGGTCGATGTCCTCGTGCTCCCGCTCGACGCCCGTGAACGCCTGCAGCGCCCAGCCGCCGGCGATCCACCAGATGCCCGGGTAGCCGGCGAAGAAGGCACGGACGTCGGCCGGCGTGCGCGCGACCCAGGGGCCGTACAGGCGGGTGAATTCGGCGTCGTCCATCCGTCCACGCTATCCGGCGTTCGAGCCGCATCCGCCGCGCGGTCGCAGATATGCGGAGGCGGCGGGGCGCGGTGTCGGTGCCCTGACGCATGATGGAGGGATGAGCGATGTGCTCGACCGCTTCACCCCTGCGACCCAGGACTGGTTCCGCGGGGCGTTCGACGCGCCCACGGCAGCTCAGGCGGGTGCGTGGGAGGCGATCTCGAAGGGGCGCAACGCGCTCGTCGTCGCGCCGACCGGGTCGGGCAAGACCCTCTCCGCCTTTCTGTGGGCGATCGACAGCGTGTTCCGGGAGCGTTCCGCAGGGGGCGAAGCGGATGCCGATGGCACGCCGCGCACCCGCATCCTCTACATCTCCCCGCTGAAGGCCCTGGGCGTCGACGTCGAGCGCAACCTGCGCTCGCCCCTGATCGGCATCGGCCAGTCCGCCCGGCGCCTCGGGCTGCGGGTACCCGAGATCACGGTCGGCGTGCGCTCGGGCGACACGACCTCGAGTGACCGCCGCAAGCTGGTCAGCGCCCCGCCCGACATCCTCATCACCACGCCCGAGTCGCTGTACCTGATGCTCACCAGCCGCGCCGGCGAGACGCTGCGCGGCGTGCACACGGTGATCATCGACGAGGTGCACGCGGTCGCCGCCACCAAGCGCGGCGCGCATCTGGCGGTGAGCCTGGAGCGGCTGGATGCCCTGCGTGCAGCCCGCGGGATCGAGCAGCCGGCGCAGCGCATCGGCCTGTCTGCCACCGTCCGCCCGATCGACGAGGTCGCGCGGTTCCTCGGCGGTTCGGCGCCCGTCGACATCGTCGCGCCCCGGGCGGTCAAGACGTTCGAACTCGGCGTGGTGGTGCCGATCGAGGACATGCGCAATCCTCCCCCGCCGCCCGGCGCGCCGTCGCCGACGGATGCCGCGGATGCGGAGTACCCCGAAGTGACCGGTTCGGTGTGGCCGCACGTCGAGGAGGCGATCGTCGACAAGGTGCTCGAGAACCGGTCGACCATCGTGTTCGCCAACTCGCGGCGGCTGGCGGAGCGGCTCACGGGGCGGCTGAACGAGATCTACGAGTCCCGGTTGTTGAGCGCCCTTCGTCTCGCTCCGCTCGCTCAGGAACCGCGAAGCGAGACGAAACGCCGATCACCCGATGCTGAGGGCGCCGATCCCGTGCTCGCGAAGGCGCACCACGGCTCGGTGTCCAAGGAGCAGCGCGCGATCGTCGAGGAGGAGCTGAAGTCCGGCATCCTGCGCTGCGTCGTCGCGACGAGCAGCCTGGAGCTCGGCATCGACATGGGTGCGGTCGATCTGGTCATCCAGGTGGAGGCGCCGCCGTCCGCGGCATCCGGGCTGCAGCGCGTCGGCCGCGCCGGGCACCAGGTCGGCGAGGTCAGCCGGGCCTCCCTCTTCCCCAAGCACCGCGGCGACGTGCTGCACACCGCGATCGTCACCGAGCGGATGCTGAAGGGGCAGATCGAGGCGATCGCCGTGCCGCGCAATCCGCTCGACATCCTCGCCCAGCAGACCGTCGCGGCCTGCGCGCTCGATGCGATCTCGGTCGAGGAGTGGTTCGAGACCGTGCGGCGCAGCGCGCCGTTCCAGACCCTCCCCCGCTCCGCATACGAAGCCACGCTCGACCTGCTCGCCGGCAAGTACCCGTCCGACGAGTTCGCCGAGCTGCGCCCGCGAGTGGTGTGGGACCGGGATGCCGGAACCCTGACCGGCCGCCCCGGTGCGCAGCGCATCGCCGTGACCAGTGGCGGGACGATCCCCGACCGCGGACTGTTCGGCGTCTTCGTCGCGGGCGAGAGCACGGGCGCTCGGGTCGGAGAGCTCGACGAGGAGATGGTCTACGAGTCGCGCGTCGGCGACGTGTTCACGTTGGGCACGACCAGCTGGCGCATCGCCGAGATCACGCACGACCGTGTCAACGTCATTCCGGCTTACGGCCAGCCCGGCAAGGTGCCGTTCTGGCACGGCGACGGCATCGGGCGTCCCTTCGAGCTCGGCGAGGCCCTCGGCCGCTTCTCCCGCGAGGTCTCCACGGCCGAGCCGTCGAAGGCGCAGCAGCGCCTGATCGACGCGGGCCTGGACGAGATGGCGCGCACCAACCTGATCGGCTACCTGACCGAGCAGCGCGAGGCCACCGGCACCCTGCCGACAGACCGCACCCTCACCGTCGAGCGCGGTCACGACGAGGTCGGCGACTGGCGGGTCATCCTGCATTCCCCGTACGGCATGAAGGTGCACGCGCCGTGGGCGCTTGCCATCAACGCGCGTGTACGGGAGCGGCTCGGGGTGGAGGGATCGGCGGTCGCGAGCGACGACGGCATCATCGTGCGCATCCCTGATGCCGATGCCGAGCCGCCCGGCGCGGACCTCTTCGTGTTCGACGCCGACGAGCTGGAGCAGATCGTCACCGCCGAGGTCGGCGGGTCGGCGCTGTTCGCCTCGCGCTTCCGCGAGTGCGCGGCGCGCGCGCTGCTGATGCCGCGGATGAACCCGAACAAGCGCACCCCGCTGTGGCAGCAGCGTCAGCGCTCGGCGCAGCTGCTGGAGGTCGCCCGCCGCCATCCGACCTTCCCCGTGATCCTGGAGACCCTGCGCGAGGTGCTGCAGGACGTCTACGACCTGCCGTCGCTGCGCCGGCTCATCACCGACATCTCCGAGCGTCGCATCCGCCTGGTCGAGACCGAGCCCGCACAGCCCTCGCCGTACGCACGTGATCTGCTCTTCGGCTACGTCGGCGCGTTCATGTACGAAGGCGACTCCCCTCTGGCCGAGCGGCGCGCGGCCGCACTGTCCGTCGACCCCGCCCTGCTGGGTGAGCTGCTCGGCACGGTGGAGATGCGCGAGCTGCTCGACCCCGACGTGATCGCGCAGTTCGAGCTCGAAGTGCAGCGTCTCGATCCGCAGCGCCGCGCGCGGGGTCTGGAGGGCGTCGCCGACCTGCTGCGGATGCTGGGCCCGATGGATGCCGAGGAGGTCGCCGCACGGCTGGAGGAGGGCAGTACGGCATCCGCTCTTCTCACCGAGCTCGTGACGGCCCGCCGGGCCATCCCGGTCACGATCGCGGGGCACTCCCGCTTCGCTGTGATCGAGGATGCCGGACGGCTGCGCGACGCTCTCGGCGCGGCGCTGCCCACCGGCATCCCGGTCGCGTTCCTGGAACCCGTCGCCGACCCGCTCGGCGACCTCGTGTCGCGGCACGCGCGCACCCACGGCCCGTTCACGACGGATGCCGTCGCCGCGCGCTTCGGGATCGGAGCCGCCGTCGCGCGGCACACCCTGCAGCGGCTGGAATCGGCGGGCCGACTGACCAGCGGCTATTTCCTGCCCGCCGCGGATGCCGATCCGAGCGGCGCGAAGGAATGGTGCGACGCCGAGGTGCTGCGCCGTCTGCGGATGCGCTCGCTCGCGGCGATCCGCGGCAGCGTCGAGCCGGTCAGCCCGCGGGCCTATGCGCGGTTCCTGCCGGACTGGCAGCACCTGACCCGCCCGCTGGAGGGTATCGACGGCGTGCTGAGCGTGATCGAGCAGTTCGCCGGGGTGCCTATCCCCGCCAGCGCCTGGGAGTCGCTGGTGCTGCCGAGCCGCGTGCGGGACTACGCACCGGCGCTCCTCGACGAGCTGACCGCCGCCGGCGAGGTCGTCTGGGCCGGTCACGGATCGCTTCCGGGTCGCGACGGCTGGGTGTCGCTGCATCCGGCAGATCTGGCGCCGTTCACGCTGCCCGTCCCCGACGAGACTCCGGCGTCGGGTTCCCTGGAGGAGAAGGTGCTCGACGTGCTGCGGCTCAGCGGTGCGTCGTTCGCGGGCGCGCTGCGGGCGATGACGGGCGCGGACAATGAGCAGTCCGTGCTCGATGCCCTCTGGACCCTCACGTGGCAGGGGCACATCACGAACGACACGTTCTCGCCGGTGCGGGCGCTGCTCGCGGGCGGATCCCAGGCGCACAAGACCACGCGCCGCGCGCCGCGCACCCGCACCTATCGCGGAATCTCGCTGGCGCGGCCGGCTGCACGTCCGTCGTCGACGGGACTCGGCGGCCGCTGGGCGGTGCTGCCGGAGCCGGAGCTGGATGCCGCGCGACGCGCGACCGTGACGGCCGGGCTGCTGCTCGACCGATACGGGGTCGTGACCCGGGGCTCCGTGCAGGCAGAGGGGGTGCCGGGCGGGTTCGCGCAGGTCTACCGCGTGCTCGCGGGGTTCGAGGAGGCGGGGCACGCGCGACGCGGCTACGTGATCGAAAAGCTGGGAGCGGCGCAGTTCGCGGCATCCACCACGGTCGACCGCCTGCGCACCTTCTCCGGCCTCGCCGACCCGCCACCGCGGCAGGCCGTCACGCTCGCCGCGACCGATCCCGCCAACCCGTACGGCGCGGCGCTCGCGTGGCCGCGACTCGACGAGGTGTCGCACCGCCCGGGCCGCAAGGCCGGCGGGCTCGTGGTGCTCGTGGACGGCGCGCTCGTGCTGTACTTGGAGCGCGGTGGACGCACCGTGCTCGCGTTCGACAACGACCCCGAGGTGCTGCGAGCCGCCGCATCCGATCTCGTCGCGACCTCCCGTGCCCGCCGCCTGGAGACGCTGACGGTCGAGAAGATCAACGGCGCCGGCGTCTACGGCACGCCTTTCGCGCTCGCCCTGCAGGAAGCCGGCTTCGTCGCGACCCCGCGCGGCTACGCCCTGCGCAAGGCCGTGTGATTGGCTGGCCGAATGAAGACCACGGCTGACGACCTGCTCCGCATCGCCGACGGGTACGCTTGCGCGTTTCCGGACGGGGACTCGCCACTGCGCATCCTCGCTCGCCTCACCGAGGAGCTCGGAGAGGTTGCGGCGGAGTTGGCGCACCTCGAAGATCACGGCGCGAAGACCGCCAAGTACGGCCCCGCCGACCCCGCCCGCCTGGCGTCGGAGATCGAGGACCTGCTGCACAACACCTTCGCACTCATCCGGCACTACGACATCGGAGACCTCGTGGATGCCGAGATCGCAGCTACAACGGAACGGCTGTCTCAGCGCGGACTCCTCACCTGAGGAACGCGTGCTAACCTGCTCCCCATGACGGCGCGTCAGCACACCTATCTCCCGGCTCTGGTCAGAGCCGGCGATCTGTAGCGCCCGACAAGGCCAGAGCCCCAGGCAAGGACGATCGTCCTTGCCTTTCGTGTATCCACGGGAGGCTCTGCCCCGGTCATCCTCTCGTGCCCCCTTCGAGAGGAACCACCATGACCCGCGCAGACGACATCCTGCGTCCCATGCTCCGCACCATCGACACGATCGTCGACGAACAGGCGCTGCGCGCCAAGCTCGACAGCGGCCGGCAGCTGCGCATCAAGTACGGCGTCGACCTCACCGCGCCCGACCTGCACCTGGGCCACGCCGTGAATCTGTGGCTCATGCGGCACCTGCAGGACCACGGACATCGCGTCGTCTTCCTGCTCGGCGACCTCACCACCCGCGTCGGCGATCCGACCGGCAAGAGCGAGACGCGCCCCGTGCTCACCACCGACCAGATCGAGCAGAACGCGCAGGCGTTCCTGGACCAGGTCTCGATCGTGCTCGACACCGACCCCGCCGTGTTCGAGGTGCGCCGGAACTCGGAGTGGTTCGACCGGATGCCCGTGGCCGAGCTGCTGAGCCTGTTCAGCATGACCACGCACGCGCAGCTGATGGCGCGCGACATGTTCCGCGAGCGCGTCGCCCAGGGGCGTGAGATCGCCCTGCACGAGCTGACCTACCCGGTGCTGCAGGGCTACGACAGCTTCGCGATGCAGAGCGATCTGACGATCGTCGGGTCCGATCAGCTGTTCAACGAGATGATGGGCCGCCAGTACCAGCAACGGCTCGGTGCGAGCCCGCAGTCGCTGATCACGACCGTCATCACACCGGGGCTGGACGGCGGACTCAAGCAGTCGAAATCGCTCGGCAACTACATCGCGCTCACCGACAGCGCCACCGACAAGTTCGGCAAGGCGATGAGCCTGCCCGACGAACTGGTCGGCATCTGGGCGAGCGCGTACACGACGCTCGACGATGAGGACGTGAGCGCGCTGACCGATCACTCCGCCCGCGGCGGTCGCATCGCCCGCGACGCCAAGCTCACCCTCGCGACGGAGATCGTCGCGCGGTACCACGGAGCGGATGCCGGTGGTCGCGAGCGCTCCGCGTTCCTCGACGTCTTCACGCACGGAGCCCTGCCCGAGCACATGACGGCGGTCGTGGTGCAGCATCCGCTCTCCTCGGCCATCGCCCTGCTCGAACAGGTCCGGCCCGAGCTGAGCCGGTCGGCGCTGCGGCGGCTGATCACGCAGGACGCCGTGCGCATCGACGGCATCCCCCTCACCGACCCGGAGCAGGAGGTGCGCGTGGAGACCGGATGCGTCGTCCGCACCGGCAAGCGCTCCTGGGCCCGGATCGAGGTGGCGCCGATGAAATAGTCTGGCGTTCATGATCAGCGAGTTCCTCACCGGCATCCGGTTCCTGGGGCGCGGCTTCGGATACTGGAAGCGGATGCCGGGACTGATGGCGCTCGGCCTGGTGCCCGCACTGATCGCCCTGCTGGTGCTCGCGGCCGCGCTCATCCCGCTGTGGCTCTCGCTCGGGACGATCACCAGCTGGATCACCCCGTTCGCGGATTCCTGGGACGCCGGCTGGGCGACCGCGCTGCGCTTAGCGATCGGAGCGGTGATCACCATCGGCTCCCTCGTGCTGGCCAGCGTGGTCTTCACCGCACTCGCACTGCTGATCGGCGATCCGTTCTATCAGCGCATCTGGCGCGCGGTCGAGAACGATGTCGGAGGCGATGTCCCCGACGGCGACGGCGGGCTGCGCGTGGCCTTCGGCGAGAGCATCCGCCTGGTGCTGCTCGGCATACTGGTGGCCCTGCTCGCGCTGATCCTCGGCTTCATCCCCGCCGTCGGTGCGGCCGCCGCCGCGGTCGTCAGCGTTGCGCTCACCGGCCGGCTGCTCGCCCGCGAGCTCACCGGGCGCGCACTCAACGCCCGGGACATCCCGAGCGACATCCGCTCCAGGATGCTCGCCACCCGCCGGTCGCGCCTGCTCGGCTTCGGCGTGGCGACGCAGCTGTGCTTCATGGTGCCCCTCGGTGGGGTGTTCATCATGCCGACCGCGGTGGCCGGAGCGACGCTGCTGGCGCGCGACCTGCTCGATCAGCCTGCGGACGCTCGCCGTGCCTGAGGGCGACACCGTCCTCCAGGCCACGCGACGCCTCGACGAGGCACTCCGAGGCCAGCAGGTGACGCGCTTCGACCTGCGCGTACCGGGCGCCGCCACCGTCGACCTCACCGGCGAACTCGTGCACGGAGTCGTGCCCCGCGGCAAGCACATCCTGATGCGCATCGGTGACCGGACGCTGCATTCCCATCTGCGCATGGACGGCGCGTGGCGCCTGTACCGGCCGGGTGAGAAGTGGCGGCATCCGACGTTCAAGGTCCGCGCGATCGTCGGCACGGCGATGCGGGAGGCCGTCGGCATCGACATCGCCGAGGTGCGCGTCATCCCCACCCGCGATGAAGCGCAGCTGGTCGCACATCTCGGTCCGGATCCGCTCGCGGCGGACTGGGATGCCGCAGAAGCCGTCCGCCGGGTCAGCGGCGACACCCGCAGCATCCACGTCGCCCTGCTCGACCAGCGCAACGTGGCCGGCTTCGGCAACGAGTACGCGGCCGAGCTGCTGTTCCTGCGCGGCGTCCTGCCCGAGACCCCCGCCGCGGAGGTCGATGTGGAGGCCCTCATCGACCTCGGTGTGCGCACCATCCGCGCCAACCGCGACCGCGTCGACCGCACGTTCACCGGCGACGCGCGCCGCGGCTTCACGGACTGGGTCTACGGCCGCGCGAACCGCCCCTGCCGGCGCTGCGGAACGCTGATCCGCCGCGGCGAGCTCGGCGCGGATCCGACCCGCGAGCGGGTCACGTTCTGGTGCCCGAACTGCCAGCGGTGAGCCGGATCCATCGCTCGGCGGCCGGGCATCCCAGATGGGGAATGAATTCGCACCACCCGTGGTTGTAGCTATATCCGGAAGTCTCCGGACACGGGAGGAAAAGTGGGTAAGAACTACATCGACATCGAGGACGACCGAGGCGAGACGCTACGCTACCGCAAGCACGTCAACGGGCGCGGACTCGTCGCGCACGGCGCGAAGGTGAATCCCCAGGCGCTCATCGAAGCCGGGGCCTATGTCGAACCCGGGGCGAAGATCGGAGCCGGCGCGCGGATCGTGCGCGGCGCCTGGGTCGACTCGGATGCCGTGATCGGCGAGAACGCCTACATCGACGCGCACGCGCACATCGGCCAGGGCGCCGTGATCGGCGACGGCGCGCACGTCGGCGTCCGCACCGACATCGGCGCGGGAGCGCGGATCGCTCGCGGAGCGCGCATCGGCGACGACGAGACGGTCGCCGCCGGGTTGCGGATCGCCACCGACCCGAAGGGTCTCTGGCTGGCCGCCTGACGCACGCGAGGTCAGAGCAGGCGGCGCTCGGATGCCCAGACCGTCAGCTCGTGACGGGAGGACAGCTGCAGCTTGCGCAGCACGGCCGACACGTGCGTCTCGACGGTCTTGATCGAGATGAACAGCGAGCTGGCGACCTCTTTGTAGGCGTAGCCGCGCGCGATCAGGCGCATGACCTCCTGCTCGCGCGCCGAGAGCCGGTCGAGTTCGTCGTCCACGGCGGCGGTCTCGCCGGCCACCGCACCGAACGCGTCGAGCACGAAGCCCGCCAGGCGCGGCGAGAACACCGCATCCCCCTCCGCCACGGCGTGCACCGCCTGCGAGACCTCCCTGCCCGACGAGCCCTTCGTGATGTACCCGCGGGCGCCGGCGCGGATCACCCGCACCACGTCCTCTGCGGCATCCGAGACGCTCAGTGCGAGGAAGCGCGCGGTCGTCGGAGCAGAGCCGCGGATCACGGACTCGCCGCCCGTGGCCTCCGCGCCCGCGCCGCCCGGAAGATGCACATCCAGGAGTACGACGTCCGGCATCGTCTCGCGGATCACGGCGATCGCCGAGGGCACGTCCGCGGCCTCGCCCACGACCTCGACGGTCTCGTCGAGGTCGGCGCGCAGGCCGGAGCGGAAGATCGAGTGGTCGTCGACGATCACCACGCGGATGCTGCCACTCATGCGTCCTCCGATCGCAGTGGCGCCCCCGCGATCCGCAGGTGCACCTCGGTGCCGTTCTCATCACTCCGAACGGTGCCGGATCCTCCGGCCCGCCGCATCCGCCCGATGATCGACTGCCGCACTCCGAGGCGGTCACCCGGCACCTCGTCGAGGTCGAACCCGGCGCCGCGGTCGCGGATGAACACGTCGACACCGCTCGTCGACCCCTCGATGTACACCGAGACCTCACCGCCGGCGTGCCTGGCCGCGTTCAGCATGGCCTCGCGCGCCGCCGCGGCCAGCTCGCCACTCGCCCGCTCGGTCGAGAGCCCGGCGGAGACGACGTCGATGTGCACGGGATAGTCGAGCTCCAGCGCGCCCGCGTAGTCGCGCAGGTCGGTGGGCAGATCGCTGTCGGCGGGAGCATCCCCGTCATAGAGCCAGGCTCGCAGCTCGCGCTCCTGCGCCCGGGCGAGACGGGCGGCCTCGCTGGAAGCGCCCGCGCGGTTCTGGATGAGCGCGAGGGTCTGCAGCACCGAGTCGTGCAGGTGGGCGGCCATCTCGCTGCGCTGCTCCTCGCGGATGCGCCGCACCCGCTCGCCGGAGAGCTCGCGCCAGCGGTGCATCAGCGACGAGGCGAACATCGCCAGAAGGCCGGCGAAAGGCACGAGCAGGTACGCCGGAGCGACCGGGTTTGTCAGCATCCCGACCAGCAGGACCAACATCAGGATGATGGTGATCCCCCGTACTATCGCCGCCTGCCGCGGCCCGCGAGCCGGATCGTGCCTGTCGATCAGGTCGGCCCACAGTGACCCGGCGACCAGCAGCAGCACCAACCCGAACAACGCGCCCAGGTCTGCATACCTCGTGGAGTAGACCCCCATATTCGCCGGCGAAACACTGAACATGCCTCCGCCGCGCAGCGTCAACAGCACGATCAGTTCGAGGATCACCGCGACGACCAGCATCACCCACGCCACCGGCGCCCGCCGGGACGGCGCGGACTCCCCCGGCTCCCACGGCGTGAACACCCAGCACCAGAGATAGAGCAGGACTCCCGCGCCGCCCAGCAGGGTCAGCGCGATGAACATCGCCCGCACCAGCCATATCGACACACCCAGGTGGCGGGCCAGCCCTTCGGCGGTGCCCGAGATCAGGCATTCGCGCACGCGCGTCAGCTCCGGACGCGGCGGCGCGACGGCACGCGGCGGTCGCGCCAGAGGCGTCGACGGATGCTGCGCGGAAGAGGACATGACGCCATCCAACCACCCGGAAGTGGCGATCCCGGGGCTCCGGGGCCAGGATCAGGGGCGAGTCAGGGGATCACCCCATGGCGGCACTCGGTCCGGCATCGACAGGATCGGAGCATGACCTTCCCGACTGCGCCGCCTCCGGCTCCAGAGCGACCCCCGATGCCGCACCGATCCGATCGGTTCTTCGCCTGGGTGTCCGGCCTCGGCGTCGCCCGCTCGGACGGCTGGATCGGTGGCGTCGCGGCCGGTATCGCCTCCCGGCTGCGCATCGATCCGCTCATCGTCCGCGGCATCCTCGTGGTGGCGGCCCTGTTCGGACTGCCGATGATCCTGCTCTACGCCGTGGCCTGGGCGCTTCTCCCCGACCCGGAGGGCCGCATCCACCTGCGCGAGCTGCTGCGCGGACACTTCGAGCCCGCGCAGCTCGGCATCCTCGCCGGGTTCCTGCTCGGGATGCTCTCGGTCACACCCACCGTGGGGCTGTTCCTCGCCGAGAGGATCCTCAACCCGTACTCGTACCAGACGTACGGGGCGAGCCCCTTCGGCGTCTTCCTCTTCATCGTCGGGCTGCTGCTGGTCGGCATCCTGCTCGTCCTGATCGTGCGCGCCGCGCGCCGCACCCCGGGGGGTGACGCGTCTCGAACGGCTTCAGAGGCGCAGACTTCCCCGTTCCCCTCCGCTCCGGTCGGCTATTCGGGTGCCGCCGTCGATGCGGAGATCCGAGAGGAGGATGCCAGCTTCGACCCTGCTTCGGGTGCAGAGGTCGCGTCGCCGGCATCCTCCCTCATCCCTGAGCCCTCCGCCCCTCCTGCGGATGCCGGAGCGCTGGACGCTTGGCGCGCCCAGCACGCCGCCTGGCAGCAGCAGGACCAGGCGTGGCGTCAGCAGCAGCAGGATGCCGAGCGCGCCGCGCGCGATCAGGCCCGCGCCGAGCGACAGGCTGCTGCGGCCGCGTTCGCCGCCGAGGCCGCCGAACGTCGCCGTGTCCGCCGCGCCTCGAATCCGCGGGCCAGCTTCGCCTACGTCGCGACGGTGATCGGCGTGGCGCTGGTCGCGGCGGCGGTGGTCTGGCTGCTGGCCTCGAAACCGGATGCCGTGACCGCCGCACTCGCGCTGCTGAGCTCGGCGCTCGTGCTCGCGTTCGGCATGGTCGTCTCCGGGGTCGCGCGCCGGCGCAGCGGATTCCTGGCGCTCCTCACTGTCGTGGTGCTCGTCGCGGGGCTGATCACGGGCGGGGCGGCCAGCATGGGCGACGTGCGATTCGGGAACACCAACATCTGGAACTCCGATCAGGGTTCGATCCGGCAGCCGTTCGGGCGCACCGACATCTACCTGCAGAATGTGCCGGGCGAGCCGTCCCGCCCCGTCGTGCTTCGCAAGGGCTCCGGCTACACCGAGATCTACGTGAGCGACGGCGTGGAGCTGCGGCTGACGGCGACGCTGGGCGACGGCACCGTGCGGTGGCAGCGCAACGAACTGGATGCCGCCGGCAAGCTGCTCGGTGATGCGAGCGTCGACGGCGTGTTCTCCGGTTCACGTCAGGCGGACGGCAGCACGGTGTTCCGCGAGAGCGTGTCGTCGTCGCTGGATCCTCGCGCCCCGGACGGACAGGCCATGCTGACCGTGCCCGTCACGATCGACCAGGAGTCCGGCCTGATCCTCGTGGTCTACTCCACCCGCCCCGATCAGGAGACGTCCGAATGAGCACTGAATCCACGCTTCCCGTCGAGCAGCTCGACACCGCGGATGCCGCACCCGCGGCATCCGCTCCCCCGCCGCGCACCCGCTGGGCCGCGATCGTGTGGGGACTCTGCTTCGCCGCGATCGCCTGGTTCGGCATCTGGATGCTGAGCGGCGCCGATCGCCGCGACTGCGTGACGGACTGGTTCGCGACGCTGAACCCCGGCACGATCACGGCGTTCGTGCTGCTGGCCGTGGGTGCGCTGGTGCTGATCACCGGGCTCGTCGGACTGCTCCGGCGTGCGCAGCGAGCGCTGGTGCAGCGCGACTGAGGGCCCGCTTCTAAAAGCGTCAACCTTCGAAGATAGAAGTACGATGATGTCACCATGGACATCACCGCGCGGGCGTCGAGCATCGGCGCACTCGCCGACGACACCCGGCGCGCGTTGTACGAGCATGTGGCGTCGCAGCCGGAGCCGGTCAGCCGCGACGCGGCCGCCGAAGCCGTCGGCGTCCCTGCGCACATGGCCCGATTCCATCTCGACCGGCTCGTGGCGGCAGGTCTGCTGCAGACCGAGTTCCGTCGGCTGTCCGGGCGTTCCGGGCCCGGTGCCGGACGGCCGTCCAAGCTGTATCGCCGCGCCGACGGCACCGTCGCGGTCTCACTCCCCCAGCGGCGCTACGGCCTGGTGGGTCACCTGCTGGCCGGCGCCATCGAGCGCGCCGCTCAGGGCGCCGATCTGCAGGGCGCCGAGCGGCAGGGCGCCGATCTGCACCGGTCTGATCTGCAACGGTCCGACCTGTACCGGGCCGACCTGTACCGCGCCGTCGCGGAGGTCGCCCGCGACGAGGGGCGCAGGATCGCGGCATCCGCCCCACCCGACGTTGCGACCGGCGAGCTCGGAAGGCTCTCGGCCGTGCTGGATGCCCAGGGCTTCGAACCCCGCGAATCCGACGGCGCGCTCACACTGGCGAACTGTCCCTTCGACTCGCTGGCCCGCGAGCACACCCAGCTGGTCTGCTCGGCGAACCTGGCTCTGATCGGCGGCATCCTCGAGGGCATGGACTGCCCGCACCTGCGGGCCCACGGCGAGCCGCACGAGGGCCGGTGCTGCGTCGCGATCCGCCCGACCGCCTGAGCGGGGTCGTCCGCGGGGCCGGTCAGGGCCGACGGCATCCGGCTTCCGGCGCACCGGCCGCGGCGCGGTTACGCTGAAATCCATGAAGAACGACCGGCGCCGCCCCGCACGACCCCGCCCCGGCGGGCCGGCAGCGAAGAAGGCGCAGCAGAGATCGGCGCCGCGGAAGGCCACGCCGAAGAAGGCGACGCAGGTCGCGCGTCCGGCCCGCGAGGAGCCGCGCACTCTGCGCCTGGGACTCGTCCCCGGCGCGACGCCGGGCAGGTGGATCGACACCTGGAACGAGCGGATGCCGCACGTCGAGCTCGAACTGGTGCCACTGTCCTTCGCGGACCAGCGTGAGCGGCTGCACGACGTGGACCTCGCCCTGGTGCGGCTGCCGCTGCGACGTCCCGGCGACCTGCACGTGATCCCGCTGTACGACGAGGTGCCGGTCGTCGTGGCGGCGAAGGAGTCGCACCTGATGGCCGCGGACGAGCTCTCCGCCGACGACCTCGCCGGCCAGGTGCTGATCACCCCGGGCGATGACGTGCTCGGCCCACTGGACCTTCCCACCGTCACTCCGACCTTCCCCACGATCGAGACCACCGAGGACGCAGTGGCGACCGTGGCGTCGGGTGTCGGCATCCTGGTCGTGCCGATGTCGCTCGCACGAATGCACAAGCGCAAGGACGCCGACTACCGGCCGCTCACCGCCGGCCCCGTCTCCACGGTCGCGCTGGCGTGGCCGCGGGATGCGACCACGCCCGACGTCGAGACGTTCGTCGGCATCGTGCGCGGCCGCACCGCGAACTCCTCGCGCTGAGCGCCGACACAAGAGCCCGTCTATGTGGCGCAAACGGCCCCTCACCAGAGCGAGACGGGGCGTAACGCGCCACATAGACGGGCCGTGAGAGCGTGTCAGGCGGCATCCGCCAGGTGCGCGGCGGACGTCACCGTGAGGGTGCCTTCGCGGGCATCCACGACCACCCGACCGCCATCGGCGAGCGAACCCGAGACCAGGAGGTCGGCGATGCGGTCGTCCACCTCGTTCTGGATCAGCCGACGCAGCGGGCGCGCGCCGTACTCCGGCTCGTAGCCGTGCTCGCCCAGCCACACGACCGCGGCATCCGTCACCTCGAAGCCGATCTCCCGGCCGGCCAGCCGCCTGGCCGTCGCCTGCAGCATCAGCCGGACGATCTCGCCGAGCTCGGTCTGCGACAGCTTCTGGAAGATGACGATCTCGTCGATCCGGTTCAGCAGCTCAGGCCGCATGGCCTCGCGCAGCCTGCCCATCACGCGCGCCTTCAGGTCCTCCTGCGACGCGAAGCCCGAGGCATCCTGCGAGGCCACGAAACCGAGCGCACCCGACCGCGAGGCCAGGAACTCCGAGCCGATGTTCGAGGTCATCACGACCACCGTGTTGCGGAAGTCCACCGTGCGCCCCTGGCCGTCGGTGAGTCGCCCGTCGTCGAGCACCTGCAGCAGCAGGTTGAACACGTCGGGGTGCGCCTTCTCGATCTCGTCGAACAGCACGATGGAGTACGGGTTGCGCCGCACGCGCTCCGTGAGCTGCCCGGCCTCGTCGTAGCCGACGTATCCCGGAGGCGCGCCGACCAGCCGCGACACGGTGTGCCGCTCGCCGAACTCGCTCATGTCGAAGCGGATCACGGCGGTCTCGTCGTCCAGCAGGCGATCCGCCAGCGCCTTGGCCAGCTCGGTCTTGCCCACCCCGGTCGGGCCGAGGAACAGGAACGAGCCGACCGGCCGGTTCGCATCGCCCATGCCCGTGCGGCTGCGCCGCACAGCACGCGCCACGGCCGCCACTGCGTCGTCCTGACCGATCACCCGGGAGTGCAGGTCGGCCTCGAGTTCGGCGAGCCGCGAGCGCTCCGTCTCGGTGAGGCGGCTGACAGGGATGCCCGTAGCCCGGGAGATCACGTCGGCGATCTGCGCCTCGTCGACCACGGCGTCCGCCGGCTCGCCGGCATCGGCCTCGTCGATCCGCCGCTGCATCTCGGAGATCTCATCGCGCAGGCGCGAGGCCTCCTCGTAGCGCTCGGTCGAGACCGCCACGTTCTTGCGGGACTCCAGTTCGGCCAGCTCCGTCTTCAGAGCCGACGTGTCGGGGACCGGTCCGCGTCGCAGGCGCAGGCGTGCACCGGCCTGGTCGATCAGGTCGATGGCCTTGTCAGGCAGCACCCGATCGGGCAGGTAGCGGGCGCTCAGCTCCACCGCCGCGCGGATCGCGTCGTCGGTGTACGCCACGCTGTGGTGCTCCTGATAGGCGGGACGCAGCCCCTCGAGGATCCGCACGGCATCCTCGATGGCCGGCTCGCCGACCCGCACCGGCTGGAAGCGACGCTCGAGGGCGGCATCCTTCTCGATGCGACGGTACTCCGCGAGCGTGGTCGCACCGACCAGGTGCAGCTCGCCGCGGGCCAGGCGGGGCTTGAGGATGTTCCCGGCGTCCATGCCGCCGCTCTCGCCCGCGCCGCCGGCCCCGACGACCGTGTGCAACTCGTCGACGAACACGATGATCTCGCCCTTGTGCGCGGCGATCTCGTCCATGGCCTTGGTCAGCCGCTCCTCGAAGTCGCCGCGGTACCGGGTGCCCGAGAGCATGGCCGGCAGGTCCAGTGCCACAACGCGCCGGTCCTTCAGCTGCGTCGGCACGTCGCCGGCGACGATGGCGCTGGCCAGCCCCTCGACGATCGCGGTCTTGCCGACTCCGGCCTCGCCGACGAGCACCGGGTTGTTCTTGGTGCGGCGGCTGAGGATCTCGATGGTCTGCTCGATCTCGGGGGCTCGTCCGATCACCGGGTCCAGCACGCCCTCCCGCGCGCGAGCGGTGAGATCGAGGCCGTACCGGTCGAGCATCGGCGTGTCGGATGCCGGGTCGGCGCCGTCCTCGCCCTGCGGCGTCACGCCCGAGGGAACGGGCTCGCCGCGCAGGCTCTGGGTGAGCGCCTCGGCGGTCACCCCCGCTCGCGCGAGGATCTGCCCCGACGGGAAGTCCTGTCCGATCACGAGCGCGAAGAACACGTGCTCCGGCTCGATGTACGTCGAACCCGATGAGCGGGCCACCTGATATGCGTGGAACAGCGCCCGGCTGGCGCTCGAGGTCAGGCTGGCGGCATCCGTGTCGGCGGTCTCACGGGCCTCCGGAAGGCGCGCCTCGACCGCCTGAGCGATGTCCGCGGGATCGGCGCCGATGCGGTCGATCGCGCGCGCGACCCCCTCGTCGTCGACGATGACGCGCAGCACGTGCAGCGCATCCAGCTCGGTCTGACCGCGCTCGAGCGCGAAGCGGCCGGCGCGCTGCAGGATCTGCTGAGTGCGCGCTGTGAGGAACCGGCTGAGGTCGATCGACCGCGTCTGCCGGGCCTGCTCACCCGCGAGATAGCGGGCGAGGAACTCGTCGAACGATCCCGAACCCGCTCCGGTGAAGTCGTTGGGCATGTGCATTCCTCTCGAACTTGAGTGTGCCGTCATCAAGTTTCAAACTTGAGCGCATCACTGTCAAGTTCAACGTGTCGCCTCGTCACCTATTCCCGGCGCCGACGGAATGCGCGGAATAGACTCGTCCGCATGTCCTCGGTGCTGTACGTGTGCGTGCGTCCGGAGCGCAGCGCGGCGGATGCCGAGCACCGCTCCTTCGCGCGCGACCTCGGCCTCCCGCGGCTGCACCGGATCGATCTGCTGCACGCGTCTCTGGAGACCGTCGAGTGGGAGCAGTTCGACGGTTTCGTGATCGGCGGGTCCCCGTTCAACGTCACGGATGACGACAAGGGCGACACCCAGCTGATCGTCGAGCGCGACCTCGAGCGCATCGCCGCGCGCGCCTTGGACGGCCGCACCACCGCGCTGTTCACGTGCTACGGGATCGGCGTGGTGACGCGGATGCTGGGCGGACGGGTCGTGCTGGATCACCCGGAGCGCGTGCAGGCGGCTCGCATCCGGCTGACGGCCGCCGGCGAGACGGATGCCCTGTTCGGCCCGAACGCCCCCGAGATGTCGGTGTTCACGGCGCACAAGGAGTCCGCAGCCGAGACGCCGCCCGGCGCGACGCTGCTGGCCACCAAGGACGACTGCCCGGTGCAGGCGTACCGGGTCGGCGAGCGGCTGTACGCGACGCAGTTCCATCCGGAGGCGTCGCCGCAGGACTTCGCCGACCGCATGGCGGTTTACCGGGCATCCGGCTACTTCGACCCGAGCGAGTACGCCGCGACCGAGCGGATGGTGCTCTCGGCATCCGTCGACGGCGCCGACCTGCTGGCGCGCTTCCCGGCGCTCGTCAGCAGCTGATCAGGTCCCTTCACGCAGCAGCGCGACCTTCTCGTCGAGGTACCCGGCCAGCGGCATGAGCCCGCCCGCCGGTGACCAGCGCACCGCCGGCCGGCCGTCCAGCAGCGCCAGCGGGCCGGAGGCGCCACCGGCATCCACGGCATCCGGGTCCAGCGTCACCCAGCCGACGTGCACGATCTCGCCCTCCGCGAAGCCCCCGCGCCGCGCCATCGCACGACGCTCCGCCCGCGCCCGCGACGACTCCGCGGTGTACCCGCGGCGCACCTCCTCCGCCGCGCGCAGCACCTCGCCCGCCGCGAGCACGGCGTCGTCGGTGAGCAGCAGCACGCCCAGCCGCCAGGCGTCCCCCGCCCGCACGATGCGGTCCGCGCGCCACCTCGAGGTGCGCACCACGCCCAGCGCCTCGCGCGGAGCGCCGATCAGCCGCTCTCGTGCACGGGCCAGCAGCGCCGCGGTCGTGGTCACCCGCCCAGGCTAGCCGGTCGCACGTCGGGCGGCAGCGCTGTCAACCCCCTTCGGCTGCCGAGCGCCGACGGGCATGCTGAGGGCTCCATCGACATGTGAGGAGAGCATCATGCCCCGTGGACGCGGTTCGAACAGCCTGAAGGATCCGGATCTCTACGAGGAGCTTCGAGACGACGGAGCCTCCAAGGAGAAGGCGGCCCGCATCTCCAACGCGGCAGCCCGCGACGGGCGCAGCGAGGTCGGCGAGCGCGGCGGCGAGGCCGAGGACTACGAGGATCGCACGGTCGACGAGCTCAAGTCGCGTGCGAAGGAGCTCGGCATCACCGGCTATTCGGACAAGCGCAAGTCCGAGCTGATCTCGATGCTGCGCAACCACTGAGTCGAGAGGGAGAACAAGATGGCATCCACGAAGAAGCAGAGCACGGCGCAGGCCGGCAAGAAGAAGAACACGACGGAGCTCACCGGCGACCAGAACGCTGAGAGCGGTTTCCACGCCTCCGAGCGGCTCGGACAGAGTCTGCAGCGCGTGCTGGTCGACCTGGTGGAGCTGCAGATCCAGGGCAAGCAGGCGCATTGGAACGTCGTGGGCACCAACTTCCGAGACACGCATCTGCAGCTCGATGAGGTGGTCGAGGCCGCACGGCGGCTCGGCGACACGGTGGCGGAGCGGATGCGGGCCCTGCACGCAGTCCCCGACGGTCGCACCCCCACCGTGGCCAAGACCACGTCGCTGCCGCCCTACCCCGACGGCGAGGTGCTGACCACCGAGACCATCGATCTGGTCACCGAGCGGCTCGACGCCACGGTCGCCACGGTGCGCGACGTGCACGACGCCGTCGACGAGGAGGACCCGACCAGCGCCGACATCCTGCACGTGGTGCTGGAGACCCTGGAGCAGCTCGCGTGGATGGTGAGCGCGGAGAACCGCACGCCGGCGTGAGGCGGGACACGCCGTCACACGCGCCGGA
Organism: Microbacterium sp. ARD32; assembly: GCF_031844385.1. Classification (NCBI taxonomy): domain Bacteria; kingdom Bacillati; phylum Actinomycetota; class Actinomycetes; order Micrococcales; family Microbacteriaceae; genus Microbacterium; species Microbacterium sp. ARD32. The sequence continues at coordinate 42,705 of NZ_JAUZVD010000003.1, read as the reverse complement.
GCATCCGGCGTGTGTGACGGCGCGTGTGACGGCGGGGATTCGCCCCGGCGCCCGCAGGGAAGGCAGAATCGAGGCACGCCTCTCAGGGTGAGAGGGCTCAGCCCAGGAGCATCCATGCCGCACACCGACACCGCGCGCCTTCTCATCGCCTGCGACGACCAGCCCGGCATCGTCGCGGCCGTCGCCGGGGTACTGGCGTCGCACGGAGCGAACATCATCTCGCTCGACCAGCACTCCACCGACGAGCAGGGCGGGCGATTCTTCCAGCGCACGGTCATCCACCTGGACGATCTCGCGGGGAAGCGGCCGGACCTGGAGGCGTCCCTCGCGGAGGTCGCCGGCCGCTTCGGCATGGAGTGGTCGCTGCACGACACCGCCGAGCGCAAGCGCGTGGCGATCTTCGTCTCGAAGTACGACCACTGCCTGCTGGAGCTGCTGTGGCGCACGCAGCGCGGCGAGCTGGACATCGACGTGACCGTGGTCGTCTCCAATCACCCCGATCTGGCCGAGTCCGTGCGCTCGTTCGGCGTGCCGTTCGTGCACATCCCCCGCGGTGACGGGCCGGACGCCAAGGCCGAGATGGAGCAGCGCCAGCTGGAGCTGCTGCAGGGCGAGGTCGACCTCGTGGTGCTGGCGCGCTACATGCAGATCCTCAGCGACGACTTCATCGAGCGCATCGGCGCGCCGGTGATCAACATCCACCACTCGTTCCTGCCCGCCTTCATCGGCGCGAACCCGTACGCCAGGGCGAAGGAGCGCGGCGTCAAGCTGATCGGCGCGACCGCGCACTACGCCACGGCCGACCTGGACGAGGGCCCGATCATCGAGCAGGACGTCACCCGCGTCACGCACGCCGAGTCGGCGGCGGAGCTGCAGCGCCGCGGCGCCGACGTCGAGCGCTACGTGCTGGCGCGGGCCGTGAAGTGGCACGCCGAGGATCGCGTGATCGTGCACGACCGCTCCACCGTCATCCTCTGACAGCCGTGATCCTCTGACAGCGGCGATACCGCTCGGCCGCGTCAGGCGGGAACGCCCGCCAGGAGCTCGGCGAAGACGTCGGATGCCGTGTCCCAGCGCGCGAGCGGCGCCGACTGCCCGAGCCACAGGGACTGCAGCTCGCCGAGTCCGCGCCGGCCGGCGATCGCGCGGAAGCGCCCGGTCAGCCAGTTCTGCACCGGGAACGGGGCGATGGCGCCGGATGCCTCGATCTCGCGCACCGCGCGGTTGGAGACGCCGCGCGACAGTCGCCCGCTCATGGCCCTGGTCAGCACCGAGTCGTCGGCGGCCGTCGACCGGATCGCCGCGCGATGGGCGTCGTTCGCGGCGGACTCCGCCGTGACGAGGAACGACGTGCCCGCCTGCACGCCCGACGCGCCCAGCGCGAACGCCGCCGCGACGCCGCGCCTGTCGCCGATGCCTCCGGCCGCGATGACGGGCACGTCCACGGCATCCACCACCTGCGGCAGCAGCGAGACCAGCCCCACCAGCGACTCCTCGGCGGGCTTGAGGAACGAGACGCGATGACCGGCGGCCTCGGCACCGGTCGCGACGATCGCATCCACGCCGCCATCGGCCAGTGCGACCGCCTCGGCTGTCGTGGTCGCGGTGCCGAGCACGCGGATGCCACGGCGATGCGCCTGCTCGATCAGCGCGGGCGACGGCACTCCGAACACCACGCTGAGCACGGCAGGGGCCGCGTCCCAGATCGCGGCGAGCTGCTCGTCCAGTGCGGGCAGGTAGCGCTCAGGCCGTGCGGGCGGCTCCAGTCCGACCTCGGCGAAGAGCGTCTCCAGTGCCGTCGCGTACGCGTCGTGCTCGGGCCCCGGCTTCACCTCGTCGCCGATGGGCAGCCAGATGTTCAGCGCGAACGGGGCGCTCGTCGCTGCGCGCAGCGCCGCGACCGTCGCACGGATGCGCTCGCCGTCGTAGCCGTACAGGCCGTACGAGCCGAGGCCGCCGGCGTCGCTGACGGCCGCCGTCAGCGCCACCGACGACAGTCCTCCGAAGGGCGCCAGCACGATCGGATGCCGGATGCCGAGCAGCGCGCGCAGATCAGTCATGACTCCGAGGCTACGCCCGACCGGTCACCCGGTCACCCGGCCACCCGGCCGCCCGGCCGCCCGGCCGCCCGGCCATCCGCCGCGCGCCGGCGTCACCCGACTGCCGGAATACTGGGGTAGGTTTCGCATGGAGGCACTTCGTCTCCACTGATCCCAGGTGGAGATCGTGACAGTACTGCAGTTCTCGACGTATGACGCGTCACGCGTGGAGGAGACCTGGAGGCAGTTCGTGCCATCGGCTGCGCTGCAGCAGGTGGATCCGGATGACTTCCGGTTCGACTGGTTCTCGGCCGAGGGCGCGGGTTTCAGTCTGGTGCGGTACGGGCTACGTGCACAGGTGCGTTCCGTGGTCGAGCCGGAGAACCAGCTGCTGGCCTGCAGCGTCGCCGGCCCCGGTGCCGAGGTCTGGTCGGGTCGCAGCCCGATGAAGTGCGGAGCGCCGTGGCTCACCGACGGGGCGCGGATGGAGGCGCGGTGGGATCAGGCACAGGTGTCGGGCCTGATCTTCGACCGGGGCACCGCCGAGGAGCTCGCGCGGCGCATGTGCGGTGACGACACGCTGCGGCTGCGCGTGCTCGGCGGCGCGCCCGATCACCAGGCGGCCCGCGAGCACTGGTCGCGCAGCATCGACTTCATTGCGGCGGCGATGATCGAGAGCGCCGACGACGAGCTGATCCTCGCCGGTGTGCAGCGCCAGGCGCTGTGGCTGCTGCTGACGATGTTCCCCACCACGTTCCGCACCGCGCTCGAGCAGGATCCGCAGTCCCGGGTCGCGCCGCGTCTGGTGCGGAAGGCCCTCGCCTACATCGACGAGAACGCCCACCTGCCGATCACCGTCGACGACATCGCGGCCGCCGTGCACATCTCGACCCGCGGTCTGCAGTACGCGTTCCGGCGCTCGCTGGACACCACGCCCGCTCAGCAGCTCCGCCGTGCCCGCCTCGAGGGCGCCCGGCGCGAACTGCTCGACGGCACTCAAGACACCATCGCCGCGATCGCCCGACGGTGGGGTTTCGCGCACCCGTCGCGCTTCTCGGCCGCCTATCGCGACCAGTACGGCGTGCTGCCCGCGGCGACGGCACGGCGGCGGGAATGATCCGTCTCGACGAAGGTCGATGACCGCCGGCGAACAGTCGTTTCGCGTCTCGCACCCTGCGCCGCGCCGCTGCCCTCACGGTCTCTCCGCGCGGGTTAGATTCCAGATGTCCCGCCTTGGGAAGAACATCGCCCATCGTCAGGAGAAGCCATGCGAATCGTGCATCACCCCCGCCCCTCATCCGGCCTCACGGCCGCTGCTCTGAGCTGAGGTCCGCATGGGAAGCCTGTACTACGGGGACGCCGCCGAGCCCATCCTCATCGAGGATCGCGCTCTCGCCCATCTGAAGGTGGTCGTGGCCACCAAGCTGCGACGCAACGAGAGCTTCACACTGTCGTGGACCCATCCGGACGGCGCCGCACCGGGGCGCAGCACCATCTGGCTGCATCCCTCCATCCCGCTCCGGTTCGTCTTCGAGGAGGCCGAGAGCCCTGCCCTGAGCCGCACCTGGATCGAGGAGCTGGCGCACTCGGCCAACTCGAGCGGCGGCATCGCGCTGATCGACGAGCACGTCGAGATCCCGCCGGAGCAATGACCGGCCGCGCGTTCAGCGCGGCGACAGGTGGGGAATGGGCGACGGCGCCTTGGAGCGATCGGATGCGGCGTTGACGGCCGCGTCGAGCGCGGCGAACAGCTGAGCGAAGTCCGCGAAGCGCGTGCGGCGCGGGCACGGCCGGCGCAGCCACAGCACATCGAGTGTGCCCGTGCTGCCGCGCTCGACATAGGCGATCAGGCAGTCCGCGTCGCCGTGACGCCGTGCGCGGTCGCAGATGCGCCAGCTCTCCCGGCCCAGCGGCGTCAACTCCCAGTCGCCGTGCGGGGCGGGGGCGCTCGGAGGGTCGCTGAGCACGGTGCTCATAGCGGCTTCCCTCCGGTGACCGCCAGCACCGAGCCGGAGGTGTACGACGACTCGTCGGAGGCGAGATAGACGTACGCCCCGGCGAGCTCGGCGGGCTCACCGGGACGCCCCAGCGGAGTGTCCTTCCCGAACCCGGCGATCCTCTCCTGGCTCCACCCGGTCGCCGGGATCAGCGGCGTCCAGATCGGGCCGGGGGCGACGGCGTTGACGCGGATGCCGCGCTCACCGGCCTCCTCGGCGAGCGCCTTGACGAAGGCGACCTGAGCGGCCTTCGTCATCGCGTAGTCGATCAGCCCCGGTGACGGGTGGTACGCCTGGATGGAGGCGGTCACGATGATGGCCGCGCCCGCCTCGAGGTCCGGGTACGCGGCGCGCGCCGTGAACAGCGTGCCGCACAGGTTGGTGTCGAACACGCGGCGCATGTCCTCGGTGCGCAGCTGATCGAAGCCGTCGAGGTCGTGCTGGTAGCCCGCGTTGAGCACCAGGATGTCGAGCCCGCCCAGCTCCTCGCGGGTGCGGCGCACGGCATCCGTCGCGAACTCCTCATCACGAAGGTCGCCGGGGATGCTGATCCCCTTGCGGTCCGCGTCCTCGATCAGCGCCACGACGCTGTCTGCGTCCTTCTGCTCCTCGGGCATGTGCACGATCGCCACGTCCGCGCCCTCGCGGGCGAAGGCGATCGCCACCGCCTTGCCGATGCCGGAGTCACCGCCGGTGATCAGGGCCCTGCGCCGGTCCAGACGGCCGTGGCCGACATAGCTCTCCTCGCCGTGGTCGGGCTCCGGCACCGTGTGCTCGGTCTTGCCGGGCTGATCCTGCTGCTGCGGCGGCATCGGCTCGTCCCTGTGCGCCTCGCGCGGGTCCTTCGTGCTGTCACTCATCGTCGATCCTCTCCGGTACGTGTCCCCCGACACTCGCACGGCGCGCGAGCGCACTCCAGGGGGTTGACACCCGGGCCGCTTCGCCTAGGCACGCGCGAGGGCGATGTCAACGGGGGTTCCACGTCCGCCCGAAGCCCCGCACAGTGGTGTCAGCAGGCGCGCAACGGAAGGAGACGCACCATGAGCGGCATCGACGAGGGCATGCTGCCCGAGCACGTTCAGCCGGGGCAGCAGGACGAGGAGCGCCCGGAGGACGAGCACGCCGAACCGGCGGAGCCCGACGGGCACGACCGACCGGAGGGCGAGGAGCGGCGATCCGGCCAGGCCCGCCGGGATCGCTCCACCGAGCCCGACCCGATCGACGTGGATCAGTCCTCGGAGTGAGCGGTCGTCGGCTCCTCGGGCGCGCTGCTGTCACCGGCATCCGGCGGCTCCGGCACGAGATACAGACCACCCGGGGAGTTCGCGGTGAAGGCGAGAGCCTCGGTCCATCCTCGGTTGATCCCTGGCTGCCGGCTGCCGTAGTACTTGAAGACGAGTGAGCTGCCCGGATGCATCCAGACCGTGGTGCGTCCACCCCCCACACTCACGTCCTCCCGCCAGCTGAACGGGAAGGGCTCCCCACGGCGCAGCTTGGCGGTGATGACGAGCTGCAGGTGCGTGAGCGCCCTGTCCTCGATCTCCGCCTTGACGCCGTTCTCGTAGATGAACTTTCCCATGGCAACCTCCGGTCCGCTGGATATCCGATGACGAATTCCAGGCACGAGGTCTAGGTTAGCGACATGGGACTTCTCTACTATGGCGGAGCGGCCGAGCCGATCGAGATCGAGGACCGTGCGCTCGCGCATCTCAAGGTCGTCATCGCGACCAAGCTCCGGCGCAACGAGAGCTTCACGCTCTCGTGGCGGCATCCCCAGGGAGACGACCCGGGACGCTCCACCATCTGGCTGCACCCCTCCATCCCGCTGCGCTTCGTCTTCGAGACCCCCGAGCCGCCCGAGCTGCGCGGGGACTGGATCAACGCGATGGCGCAGTCCGCGAACTCCAGCGGAGGCATCACGATGGTCGCCGAGGACATGACGCCGAGCGAGTGACGCGCCGGCCCGGCCGGGTGACGCGCCCGCCCGGCCGGGTGACGGGCGTCACTCCGATTCGACGGCGGACACGTTGTGCGGGGCGCCGACCGGCTTGGACTCCGCCGATCCGCGCTGACGCAGGTAGATCGAGAACGCGACCATCGTTCCCACTGCCAGGAACTCCGACTGCCAGTTCTGCAGCGTGCGATCCCAGAAATCGGCTGAGACGACATACTCGCCCCAGCTCGGCGCGGTCATGCCGTGCATCGCGGCCTCCTCGCCCGCGACGATCGTGCCGGCCATCGACTGGACCGTCCACGAGAGCACGAACACCGCGCCCATCACGATCAGCAGCGAGTTGCCGTACACCGCACGCCGCCAGCCCGACGCCTTCGCCCACGCGGGCGCGTCGTCAGGGGCGTGCTCGCCGACCAGCTGATCCGCATCGCTCTCGAGCCCCTCGCTGCCGGGCTTCTTCGACTCCGGCGACCCGCGCTGCACGAGCCACACCGTCGCGGCGATGAACAGGAAGAACTGCAGGAACTCGGACTGCCAGTTCTCGGCCACGTCCACGATGAAGTCGGACGAGAGCACGAAGGCGACGAACCCCGTCGCCGCCTGGCCGTGCTCGGCCAGCTCCTCCAGCTGGCGGAAGTAGCCCGCGACCGACTGGCCTGCGAGCGTGAGCAGGAACAGCAGCAGGAAGAACAGCCCGAGGCCGTTGTCACGCAGTAGCCGTCGCATGGTCATCGCCCTCCGATCACGATCGCCATCATGGCGGCGAGACCGCCGAACGTCACCGTCAGCCAGAGCCAGAACACGATCGTCGGCCCCCGTCCCGCCTGCTTGCCCTTGCGCACATCCTGCACCTGGTCCTCCTCACCGCTGATCCTGAGTGGATCGTGGCCGACGCATCATCGGCCGGCCACCCCCTTGACGACGCCGCCGCGGACTGTCAACCCCCTGCGCGGACGGATCCGACCGTCCGTATGGTCGGGCACCAGAGAACCAGGGAGAGGGAGAGACCAGATCATGGCAATCACGACACAGGTCCGGGTGAAGGACATCATGACGGCGGGTGCCCGCTGCATCGGCGAGAACGACTCGCTGGCGACCGCCGCGCGGCTGATGGCCGATCTCGACATCGGCTCACTGCCGATCTGCGGCGAGAACGGAAAGCTGAAGGGGATGCTGACCGACCGCGACATCGTGGTGAAGGCGATCGCCAACGGCCGGCCGGCCGAGACGACCACCGCCGGCGCACTCGCCGAGGGCACACCCCTGCTGGTCGATGCCGAGGAGGATGTCAGCCGGGTGCTCGAGCTGATGCAGCAGCATCAGGTGCGGCGCATCCCCGTGCTCGACGACCGCGTGCTCGTCGGGATCGTCGCCGAGGCCGACGTGGCGCGCAGCCTGGCCCCCAAGGACACCGGCGAGACCGTCGAGCAGATCACGCGCTGAGCGCGCTGCGAACGTCACGCCGAAACGAGCCAACCGGACACACCGGATCGCGCACACGAGAGGAGATCGACATGCACGGCGACAGGGAGGCCATGCAGAAGGACATGAGCCGGCGACCGGCGGATGCCATCACCACGCACGCCGCGTGGGGGTCGGGGGCCCCGCACCTGCTCGTCTCGAAGGAGGACGTGCGGGAGGTCTTCCCGCTCACCGCCGACGAGACGCGGATCGGGTCGGCGGCGGGCAGCGAGCTGGTGCTGGCGGGGGCCGACCCGCTGCACGCGACCGTCGTCCACGACGACCGCGACGAATACGTGCTCACGATGCACGGCGAGGGCGAGATGAACGCCTGGACTGAGGGCGAGGAACGCAGCGAGACGCTGCGCACCGGGGCGCGGTTCACCGTGGCCGGCTGGACGCTGGTCTTCATGCGCGAGGAGTACGCCGACCACGGCCGGCCGTACGGCGGGCGCGAGGGCGGCGAGCTGTCCGACCAGCCCCCGCAGCCGCAGCGTCCGGACTACACCGCGCAGCGTGAGGGCGAGCAGGACGACGAGCGCGGCTGGGAGGTGCGCAACGGCTGACCGGCCGACCGGTTCTGATCGGCCGACCGGTTCTGATCGGCCGACCGGCTCTGACGGTCAGTCGACCGCCTCGCGCTGCGTGCGGATGAAGTCGCGGTCGCGCACGGTGAGTCGTTCCTCGCGCAGCATGCGCGTGCCGGTGATGATCTCCACCTCCGCGCGGACGATGTCGGGCACGATCTCACCGCCCAGCGCGTCCAGCGCGTGCTTCGCGTCGGCTGACAGCAGCGGCCACCAGGTGTGGATCTCCGGATCGGTCATTTCGGACTCCTCTCGCCGATGCGTCGATGCTCGCATCCGGCCCTTTCCGAGCGCAGGGGGTTGACAGGACAGTCCGCGCGACCCGCGCCCGTGGCGCCCGGCGGGCGTAGCGTGAAGTCATGGCGGAGTTCATCGTGGTCGGCGGCACGGGGCAGATCGGAGCGAAGACGGTCAACCGGCTGCGCGCACGCGGACGGTCGGTGGCGATCGCATCCCCCAGCACCGGAGTCGACCTCGTCACGGGGTCCGGACTGGATGAGGCGCTGGCCGGTGCCGAGGTCGTGATCGACGCGTCCAAGCCGCGCTCCGGCGATCCGGCATCCGTGCGGGAGTTCTTCAGCACCGGCGTCGCCAACCTGCTCGACGCGGAGCGGGAGCATGGCATCCGCCACCATCTCGGTCTGACCATCGTCGGCTCCGAGCGGCCGCACGACGTGCCCTTCTACGCCGCGAAGGTGCACGGCGAGCGCCTGGTGCGGGAGTCGGAGGTGCCGTGGACCCTCGTGCACGCCACGCAGTTCTTCGAGTTCGCTCCGGCGATCGCGACGATGGCGGATGCCGAGGGCGCGGTCACCCTGCCGGAGGCGATGGTGCAGCCGGCCGCGGGCGCCGACGTGGCGGACGTGCTCGTGCAGCTGGCGCTGGCCGCACCGCTGAACGCCGATGCGGAGATCGCCGGGCCCGAGCGGATGCCGCTGGCCGGGTTCGTCACACGCGTGCTGCGAGCTCGGGGCGATCAGCGCGTCGTGCGCGCGGCTCCCGACGGGCGCTACTTCGGCGGCACGCTCGACGCCGAGGCGCTGCTGCCGGGCCCTGAGGCCGTGATCCTGCCGACGCGACTGGACGACTGGCTGCGGACGCAGAACGATCGCGAGCACGAGGGTACAGAAGCCTGATCAGATCGCGCCCGCGATCGCAGCGCTGGGGAACGCTTATCTGGGGACTTCCAATATATCGTCGCCGCCGAGCGCGGAACAGGCACCAACGGCGGCGCCCGGCTGAACTTTCGTCGGGTGCTCAGGCCATCGGCAGACGCGCCGAGACCTCCCAGGCTCCGTCGACAGGGCCCGCGCTGAACTCGCCGCTGGCACCGATCACGCGCTCGGCCATCCGGTTCAGACCCGTTCCGCTGGAAGGCAGATCCCGGCGCGGCGTCTCCGGAAGAGGGCTGCGGATCGTGAGGATCGCGTGGTCGTCGTCGATGCGCAGCCGAACGGCGACTTCCCCCGGCCCCGCGTGCTTGAGGATGTTCGTCACCGATTCGCGGACGATGCGCGCGAACACGATGTCGGCGATGCGGGGGATCCGCTCATCGAGGGGGTCGCCCTCGAGCGAGACGGCGTGGCCCGCGGCGGCGATCTCGGATCGGGCCTCATCGATGGCCTCGAGCAGGTCGCCGGTCGGCACCGACGAGACACGCGGGCCGTCGTCGGCCAGCTCGATCACGAAGCGCAGATCGGCCATGGCCTTGCGCGCGGCCACGCGGATGGCCTCCTGTGACTGCGCGCTCACGCCGGGGTCGTCCAGCATCTGGACGTGCAGTGCCACCACGGTGAGATGGTGGGCGATGCTGTCGTGCAGTTCGCCGGCGATCCACCGGCGCTCGGCCAGCACGGCCTGCCGTTCCTGCTCCGCGCTCTCGGCGAGCCGCAGCTCGAGGGTGCGCCCGCGGGTGGACGCGAGTCGGAGTGCGTAGCCGACGGCACCCGCCACGGCCGCGACGACGAGGTAAATGCCGACGTTGACAGGGATCGTGTGATCTCCGTATGCGACGACAGCCGTGGCGACGAAGAATCCACCCAGGTACGCGAGCACCAGTGTCGTGGATCCCAATCGCATGACCATCCCCACTGCCACAGCGGCAGCGAAGAGGACAGCAGTGTCCTGCCCGACGAATGCGGATGCGGCGAAAACGCCGCAGAGCAGGATGGTGGCGATGGGCGGCCACCAGAGGTAGAAGACGAATACAACGGTTGACGCGATGCTGATCGAAGTCTCGATCAGGTCTGCGCCCGGAGTGGTGATGAGACCGATGACATCCATGCCGGTGACCGCTGCCAGGAAGACAAGCATGGCCACGCGTTCGATGGCGGTCAGTTGCTCACCACGACTGAAGCGGAGAATGCCGGAGGCATCATGCGGAGATTGGCCCATAGGCATGGGTTCAGTATCTCCTATTTGCCCGGTATGATCAGCCGGTGGCACCGAAAAGGCGAGCGAGCTGGGCCCAGAAGGACATGGAATTCACCTCCGAAATGTTTTCTTTTGGCTAGGTACACATAGATCTTCTCGGTTACGGAGGGGAAGCACATCTGACTTAGGGCCAGACCTGCCTGGCCAAAGGTCTAGACCTTCGACCGGTGCTCCAGTACCCCTCACAACCGCTTCGAATGCCGCCGTTAGGCTGATCGCATGCCGCAGATTCGCGTCCTGATCGTCGATGACGACCCCCTCGTGCGCTCTGCGCTGTCGCACTTCGTCTCCCGCGGCGACGACGTCGAGGTGATCGGAGAGGCCGGCAACGGGCTGGAGGCCGTCGCATTCCTCGAGCGCGAACGCCCTGACGTCGTGATGATGGACGTGCAGATGCCGGAGATGAACGGCATCCAGGCCACCGACGCGATCACGCAGCGCTGGCCCGAGGTGCGCATCCTGGCCGTCACCACGCTCGACGGAAGCGACACGGTCCTGCCCATGCTGAGCGCAGGCGCCTCGGGCTACCTGCTCAAGGACTCCAGCGCCGAGAGCATCCTCAGCGGCGTGCGCGAGGTCTACCGCGGGGCGAGCTCGCTGTCGCCCAGGATCGCGTCGCTGCTGGTCAAGCACGTGCGCGAGACCGAACCCGAGACCGGCGCCGCCGCCGCGCTGGAGGCGCTCACCGATCGCGAGGCCGAGGTGCTCGAGCGGCTCGCCCAGGGCATGTCCAACGCCGAGATCGCGCAGTCGCTCATCGTCTCGGAGGGCACCGTGAAGGCGCACCTGGGCCGGATCATGGTGAAGTGGCACGTGCGCGACCGTGTGCAGATCCTGGTCACCGCCGCGCACGCGGGTCTGGTCGACTTCCGCTGATCGGCGCGGTCGCGCCGCGGGGAGGGCGCGCCGTCCGGAATATCATCGAAGGCATGACTGTCAGCGCAGCCGCCCTCGCCCACGCCTCCGATCTCGCCGACTTCGTCGCCGCCGCTCCGTCGAGCTATCACGCCGCCGAAGAGGTCGCCCGGCGTCTGGAGGCGGCCGGCTTCACCCGGCTCGAGGAGACCGAGGAGTGGCCCGCGCAGCCCGGCGGACGATACGTCGTGGTGCGCGACGGCGCCGTGATCGGCTGGGCGGTCCCGGCGGATGCCGCCTCCACCACACCCGTGCACGTACTGGGCGCGCACACCGACTCGCCCGGCTTCAAGCTCAAGCCCAGGCCCACCACCGGATCGCACGGCTGGCTGCAGGCGGCCGTCGAGGTGTACGGCGGCCCGCTGCTGACCTCCTGGCTCGACCGCGAACTGCGGCTGGCGGGCCGGCTCGCCCTGGCCGACGGCCGCGTGGCACTCGCCGCCACCGGTCCCCTGCTGCGTCTGCCGCAGCTGGCCATCCACCTCGACCGCACGGCGAACGAGAGTCTCTCCCTCGACAAGCAGACCGGCACCCAGCCGGTGTGGGGCGTCGGCGATGCGGCATCCGCCGACATCCTCGGCGAGCTCGCCTCGGCCGCCGACGTCGACGCCGCCGACATCCGGGGCTTCGACGTCGTGGTGGCCGATGCAGCTCGCGGCACGGTCTTCGGCAAGGACGACGCGTTCTTCGCCTCGGGACGGCTCGACGACCTCGCGTCGGTGCACGCCGGCGTGGTGGCGCTGATCGAGGCAGCCGCGGCCGCAGATGGCCCGCTGAGCTCTGCGAAGCGGATTCCGATGCTCGCCGCGTTCGATCACGAGGAACTGGGCTCGGGGTCGCGGTCGGGCGCCGCCGGTCCGTTCCTCGAGGACGTGCTGGCGCGGCTGTACGCGTCGCTGGGAGCGGATGCCGAGGACCGGCGCCGCGCATTCGCGGCATCCTGGCACCTGTCCAGCGACGTCGGGCACTCCGTGCACCCCAACTTCGCGCACAAGCACGACCCGGTCGTGCAGCCGCTGCTCGGCTCGGGGCCGATTCTGAAGATCAACGCCAACCAGCGCTATGCGACCGACGCCGTCGGCGCAGCCGCGTGGGCGGACTGGTGCGAGCGAGCCGGCGTCGGCCATCAGGAGTTCGTGTCCAACAACGCGGTGCCCTGCGGGTCGACCATCGGACCGATCACGGCGACACGCCTGGGCATCCGCACCGTGGACATCGGCATCCCGATCCTGTCGATGCACTCCGCGCGCGAGCTGGCCGGCGTCAGCGACCTGCACGAGCTCTCGCGCGTCGCGCGCGCCTTCTTCGCAGGCTGAGCGCTCGCGCGGGCGTTCGCGGGTCGCGCTCGCGCGGCGCGGGACCGGATGCCAGGATGATCACATCCAGAACATCCCGGAGGCACCCATGTCCGCGAGCATCGAAGCCGCAGGTCCCGCGCTGATCGAGCGCACCGGCATCGAGATCATCCCCGAGTCCGAGCGCACCGCCAAGCCGCGCGACCTGTTCTGGCCGTGGTTCGCGGCCAACGTGTCGGTGTTCGGCATGAGCTACGGCTCGTTCGTGCTGGGCTTCGGCATCTCGTTCTGGCAGGCCACCGTCGTCACGGTCATCGGCGTCGTCGTGTCGTTCTTCCTGTGCGGGCTGATCGCCATCGCCGGCAAGCGCGGCTCCACGCCGACCATGGTGCTCTCCCGCTCCGCCTTCGGCGTGCACGGGCAGAAGGTGCCGGGAATCGTCTCGTGGCTCACCTCGATCGGCTGGGAGACCTTCCTCGCGATCATGGCGGTGCTGGCCACGGCGACCGTGATCACGCAGCTCGGCGGCGACGGCGACAGCGTGGCGCTCAAGATCATCGCCATCGTGATCGTCGCGGCGCTGATCGTCGGCGCCTCGGTGCTCGGCTACCACACCATCATGAAGCTGCAGTCGGTGCTCACCTGGGTCACCGGCCTGGTGACGGTGCTGTACATCGCACTCGCGATCCCGCACATCGACTTCGCCGCCGCGCTCTCCCGGCCGGACGGCAGCATCGGCCAGGTGATCGGAGCCCTGGTGATGGTGATGACCGGGTTCGGGCTCGGCTGGATCAACATCGCCGCGGACTGGTCGCGCTACCAGAAGCGCACGGCGTCGGACGGCGCCATCATCTTCTGGAACACGTTCGGCGGCGCGGTCGCGCCGGTCATCCTGGTGATCTTCGGGTTGCTGCTGGCCGGCTCCGACGATGCGCTCTTCATCGCGGTGCAGGATGACCCGATCGGCGCCCTGGCCACCCTGCTGCCGATCTGGGTGCTGGTGCCGTTCCTGATCACGGCCGTGCTCGCCCTGGTCTCCGGCGCCGTGCTCGGCATCTACTCCTCGGGCCTCACGCTGCTGAGCCTGGGCATCCGCATCCCCCGCCCCGCCGCCGCCGGGATCGACGGCGTCATCCTCACGATCGTCACCATCCTGGTGGTGTTCGGCGACACCGGCTTCCTCGGCCCGTTCCAGTCGTTCCTGATCACGCTCGGCGTGCCCCTGGCATCCTGGGCCGGCATCCTGATCGCCGACATCCTGCGCCGCCGGCGCGACTACGACGAGGCCGCACTCTTCGATCCGAGGGGCCGGTACGGGGCATGGGACTGGACCTCCATCGTCACGATGGTGGTCGCCTCGGTGATCGGCTGGGGCTTCGTGGTGAACAACTTCGCAGACGCGGCACCGTGGAACAACTGGCAGGGCTACCTGCTCGGCATCATCGGCGGCAAGGACGGCGACTGGGCGTACGCGAACCTCGGAGTGTTCTTCGCACTGGTGCTGTCGTTCCTGGTCACCTGGTTCGCCCGGGCGGCCAAGATCCGCCGTCAGGAGCAGGGATGAGCCCTTCGACCGGCTCAGGGCCCCGGGAGAGCTGGCTGGTCGTCATCGACCCGCAGAACATCTTCGCCTCCCCCGACTCGGAGTGGGGCTCGCCGTTCTTCGCACACGCGATGACGAACATCCGGCGGCTCGCCGACGCGCACGGCGAGCGCGTGCTCGTCACGCGCTGGATGCCCACCGCCGACCGCTCGACGTCGTGGGGCGAGTACTTCCGGGCATGGCCGTTCGCCGACAGGCCGGCATCCGATCCCCTCTACGATCTGGTTCCGGACGCGGTGGGCCTCTCCCCGCATCCGACGCTGGATCTGCCCACGTTCGGCAAGTGGGGGCCGGAGTTGGAGGCGATCGTCGGACGTGGCGCACAGGTCGTGCTGAGCGGGGTCTCGACCGACTGCTGCGTGGTCTCGACAGCACTGGCGGGTGCGGATGCCGGTGCCAGGATCACCGTCGCCACCGACGCATGCGCCGGCTCGACCACCGAGAACCACGCCGCGGCACTGCACGTGATGGGGCTGTACCCACCGCAGCTCGCACTGCAGACGACCGCGGAGATCCTGGCCTGATTTCATCATTGTGACGCCCGACATGTTGGTGATATCGTCCCGGCATGGGCATTGAAGCGAACGAGCGCGCACTCGAGGACGGCATCGTCACCGACCTGAAGGACCGGATGACGTACGGCTCGTACCTCGAGCTCGACAAGCTGCTGGACGCCCAGCATCCGGTCTCGCAGCCCGAGCACCACGACGAGCTGCTGTTCATCATCCAGCACCAGACCACCGAACTCTGGCTCAAGCTGATCATCCATGAGCTCGGCACCGCCCGCGACCGCCTGGCCGAGGACGATCTGCGCTCCGCGCTCAAGCACGTCGCACGCATCAAGCACATCCAGGACGTCCTGACCCGCCAATGGTCGGTGCTGGCGACCCTCACGCCCACCGAGTACGCGGAGTTCCGCGGCGATCTGGGCAGCTCGTCCGGCTTCCAGTCGGTGCAGTACCGGTGCGTGGAGTTCGCGCTCGGCAACAAGAACGAGCGGATGCTCAGCGTGTTCCGCGACCATCCCGAGAACCTCGCGATGCTGACGCGCGAGTGGGAGCGACCGACGCTGTACGACGAGTTCCTGCGCCTTGCCGCACGCCGCGGCCTGCCGATCCCGGCCGAGGTGCTCGAGCGCGACGTGCGCCAGCCGTACCGCGAGAACGAGGAGCTGGTGCAGGCGATCCGGGAGATCTACGAGCACCCGCACGAGCATTGGGACCTGTACGAGGCCTGCGAGGAGCTGGTCGATGTGGAGGACAACTTCCAGTTCTGGCGCTTCCGCCACCTGCGCACCGTCACCCGCACGATCGGCATGAAGCGGGGCACCGGCGGCTCCACGGGCGTGGACTTCCTGCAGCGCGCACTGTCGCTGACGTTCTTCCCCGAGCTGTACAGCGTGCGCACGGAGATCGGCCGGGAATGACCGCCTTCCGTCGGGTCGACGACGGTGTCGTCACGGGCCGCTTCACCGACCATCACGTGCACCTGCAGCTGGTCGACCACACGCTGCTCGCGGATTCCCGGCTCGGTCGAGTGGTGGATCTCGGCGGGAATCCCTCGGTGCTGCGCGAGCTAGAGATTCACAACTCCGGAGATCTGCGTGATCTTCGGCGCTCCTGCGCGGATTCTGGTCCGGAAGCCGGAGTTTCTCCGGAGTTGCGAACGGTGGCCGTCGAGTACGCGGGGGCGTTCCTGACGGCGCCCGGCGGCTATCCGTCGGACCGTTCCTGGGCGCCGGCCGGCTCGGTGCGGGAGATCCCGGATGCTGCCGCCGCGACCGCCGCCGTGGCAGCGCTCGCCGCCCTCGGGGCATCCTGCATCAAGGTCGTCGCGCACAGCGACGCGGGTCCGGTCCTGGACGATGACAGCTTCCGCGCCACCGTGGCAGCCGCGAGATCCCGTGGCCTGCCCGTCGTGGCACACGCGGAGGGCCCCGGCCAGGCGCAGCGTGCCGTGCGCCTGGGCGCGAACCGCCTGGCGCACGCCCCGTTCACGGAGCGCCTCGCCGATGACGAGATCGTCGAGCAGGCGGCATCCGCCGAATGGATCTCGACGCTCGCGATCCACGACCGGCAGCACCGCGGCATCGCGATCGACAATGTGCGCCGCTTCGCCGATGCGGGCGGCACGGTGCTGTACGGCACCGACATGGGCAACGGCCCGACGCCGGTCGATCTGAACCCCGCGGAGGTCGACGCCCTGCGCGAGGCCGGGATCGACGGCATCCGACTGCTGCACGCGCTCACACCCACCGGCGACGACGACCTCTTCCTGCCCGGCGGCGACCCCGCCGACGCCCGCCCGCTCACCCACCTGGAGCCATGACATGACCGAAGCCACCGCCACCGAGTCGATCGACGACGAGCACCGCCGCATCGCCGGCATCAGCTCGCCCGACCTGCTCAGCGAGGCACGCCGACTCGACGACGCCGACCCGCTGGCGCACCACCTGGCCGCGTTCGCCGACGCCCCCGGCGTGACCGCGTACCTGGACGGGAACTCCCTCGGCCGGCCGCTGCGCGACCTGCCCGAGAAGGTGTCCGCGTTCATCCGCGAGGACTGGGGAACCCGGCTGATCCGCTCCTGGGACGAGCAGTGGATGCAGCTGCCGATGCAGCTGGGCGATCGCATCGCCGAGGTCGCGCTCGGCGCCGCGGCCGGCCAGACGGTGGTGGCGGACTCCACCAGCGTGCTGCTGTACAAGCTCATGCGCGCGGCCGTCGCCGGGCAGCCGGGGCGCGACGAGATCGTGATCGAGGCGGGCAACTTCCCCACCGACCGGTTCATCGCCGCCGGTGTCGCGCAGGAGACCGGCGCGACGCTGCGCTGGATCGAGCCGGATGCCGTGGCAGGCGTCGCCGTGGCGGATGTCGCCGCGGTGGTGTCCGAGCGCACGGCGCTGGTGGTGCTCAGCCATGTGGACTACCGGTCGGGAGCGCTGGCGGACATGCCGGCGATCACGTCGGTGGTGCACGACGCGGGCGCGCTGATGCTGTGGGATCTGTGCCACTCGGTGGGCGTGGTGCCGATGCAGCTGGACGCGTGGGGTGTCGACCTGGCCGTCGGCTGCACCTACAAGTATCTGAACGGGGGCCCTGGCTCCCCCGCGTTCGCATATCTGCGCACCGAGCATCAGGGCACGCTCACGCAGCCGATCCACGGCTGGTGGGGTGCGGCGGACATCTTCGCGATGGGTCCGGAGTACGCCCCGGTCGGCGGCATCCGTCAGCTGCTCAGCGGCACCCCGCCGGTGATGTCGATGCTGGCCATGCAGGGGATGCTCGACCTGATCGCCGCGGAGGGGATCACGGCCGTGCGCGCCAAGTCGGTGTCCCTGACAGATTTCGCCGTGCGCGCGTACGACGAACTGCTCGCGCCGCTGGGCGTGCGGCTGCTGTCGACCCGGGATGCCGCGCATCGCGGCGGCCACATCACGATCGGGCACGACTCGTTCCAGGAGGTCACGAAGAAGCTGTGGGGCGACGGCGTCATCCCCGACTTCCGCTTCCCCGACGGCATCCGTCTGGGCCTGTCGCCGCTCAGCACCTCTCACCAGGAGACTCTGCGCGGCATCGTCGCGGTGCGCGACGCCCTGACATGACCGCCCCCGCCCCCGCGAACCTCCCGCCGAAACCCCTCTCTGCTGCCGAGACCCCTCCTGAATTGCGCAAATCTGGAGGGGTTTCGACGAACAGGAGGGGTCTCGACGAAGGCGGTCCGGTACTCGACGATGTCGAGGCGCGGCCGGGCAGCACCATGTCGCTGCTGCGGACCGTGATCGGACTGTATCTGCGCCCGGTCGGAGGCACGATCAGCTCCAGCGCACTGGTGGGGCTGGCCGAGGATCTCGGCATCCCCGCGGCACGAGCGCGCACGGCGATCACGCGGCTGAAGAAGCACGGGCTGCTGCTGCCGGGGGCCGGTGGCGCGCTGGCGCTCAATCCCGCCGCCGTGCCGATGCTGGAGCGCGGCGACCGCCGCATCTTCGCCGTGCGCACGATGCGGGCGGGAGAGGAATGGATGCTGGTGTCGGCGACCATCCCCGAGACCCGGCGCGACCTGCGCCACCAGCTGCGGCGCCGGCTGCAGTTCCTGGGCGCGGGCGCGGTGTCAGCGGGGCTGTGGATCCTGCCCGGCCACCTCGATGCCGAGGTGGAGGAACTGCTCGACGAGCTCGGCGCACGCCGCTTCGCCACCCTGTTCCGCACCTCCGACCCCAGGCCCGCCGTGCCGCTCGCCGAAGCGGCGGAGACATGGTGGGACCTGGCGGCGCTGCGCGCCGAGCACGAACGATTTCTGGCATCGGTCGATGCGCTCGACCTCTCCGCGCCGTTCGCCGCCTATGTGCGGCTGCTGGACAGCTGGCGCGTGCTGCCGTACGTCGATCCGGGTCTGCCGGCCGCGCTGCTGCCGGACGACTGGCCGGGCGCCCGCAGT
Organism: Microbacterium sp. ARD32; assembly: GCF_031844385.1. Taxonomy (NCBI): domain Bacteria; kingdom Bacillati; phylum Actinomycetota; class Actinomycetes; order Micrococcales; family Microbacteriaceae; genus Microbacterium; species Microbacterium sp. ARD32. The sequence continues at coordinate 23,981 of NZ_JAUZVD010000003.1, read as the reverse complement.
GTGCAGACGTTCGAGCGCCTGTCCATGGCGCTGGCGTCCGACGCGATGGCGCACGTACGCGCCGCGGTCGGCTGAGCCGCCCCGGCCCCGCCCGGGTCGTCAGCCGAGTTCGCCCACGAAGGATGCCACGTGCTCGCGCAGACGCAGCATCCGCAGGTCACGCGCGAGTTCGCGGTCGTAGCCCTCGTAGGCCAGCGGCGGCAGCTTGCGCACGTTGGCGGAGCAGCCGAAGTTCGCGCAGATCAGCGTGCCGATCGTGTCGCCGTTGCGGCCGGCAGCCCCTGCCTTGCGGGCCGAGAAGAACTGCACGTCATTGCGGAGCGTGACGTCGTCGCACCACGCGCACTGCGCCCGGCGCACCGTGCGCTGCTCGGTGCGCTGCAGCAGGATGCCGACGTTGCCGTCGTCGATCTCGGCGATGACATATGCCCGCTTGGGCATCTTCGGGTCGAACCAGCCGAGATAGTCGAGCTTCTCGAAGTCGATCTCGTCGAAGTCGGGCGGCAGGTTCAGGGAGGAGACCTCCTTGCGGGAGGCGTTGCGGAAGGAGGCGCGGATGGCGCGCTCGTCGATGGGACGCATGAGGAAGTGCTTTCTGGTTCAGGACCGCCGGTGTCGGCGGGAGATGAGAGTGGGGCTCGGATGCCGGGTACGACGCTTCTCCGGTGACGGGAGTTCCGCCGCCGGATCGCTCTCAGCCTCTGCCGTCGGCGCGTGACGCGCCGACGATCACCTCTCGCGCCACGAAGGCGCCCTCTGCTGATACAGAACATGCGAACAGCACGTCAGCAAGTGTACGCCGCCTGCGCTCCCGCTACTCTGGACGCAAAGAGGGGGACTCCATGGCGACGAGGCCGGGCGCAGGGATGCCGCTGCGCGACTACCGCATCCACCGGTATGTGAATGCGTTCTGTCCGCGCTGCCATGAGGAGCAGCCGGACCAGCCGCTCAGCGAGGTGCGCCGCCTGTCGGGCTGGCTCGCCGACCGCGACGGCACGGTGTGGCTGGAGCGCGGATGCCCCGAGCACGGCCTCATCTCGACGATGTACGACGAGAGCGCCGAGATCCTGCGGTATCTGGAGCAGTGGACCGCGCCGACGAAGGTGCACACGCCCGACACGGCGGGCAACTTCAAGCCGGTGCCGCAGGCGTACGAGGACGGCCTGCCCGAGATGCAGACCCAGCACACCTGCATCCTGCTGGAGGACATCACCGACCACTGCAACCTGCGCTGCCCCACCTGCTTCGCGGAGTCGAGCCCCGCGGCATCCGCCGTCGCACCGCTGGCCGAGGTGCTCGCCTCCGTCGACGCCAAGCTGGCCCGCGAGAACGACCGCATCGACGTGCTGATGCTCTCCGGCGGCGAGCCGACGCTGTACCCGTGGCTGGAGCAGCTGATCGAGCATCTCGTGGCCCGTCCCATCGTGCGCATCCTGCTGAACTCGAACGGGCTGCGCATCGCCAACGACGACGAGTTCGTCGCCTTCCTGAGCAAGCACCGCGAGCGCGTCGAGATCTACCTGCAGTACGACGGCGAGGAGGCGTCGTCGGTCGCGTTCCACCGCGGCGCCGACATCCGCCGGTTCAAGGAGCGCGCGCTGGAGCGGCTGTCGGATGCCGGGGTCTTCACCACCCTGACCATGACCGCCGCACTCGGCGTGAACGACCACGAGATCGGCAACGTCATCCGGCGAGCGCAGGCGACGCCGTACGTGGGCGGCGTGACGATCCAGCCGGTGTTCGGATCGGGCCGCAACTCGGGGATCGACCCGAACGAGCGCCTCACGCACACCGGGGTGCTCGCCCGGATCGGCCCGCAGACCGACGACGAGATCACCTGGCGCGATCTGACCGCGCTGCCCTGCAGCCACCCGCACTGCTGCTCGGTGGGCTACTTCCTGAAGGACGACTCCGGCGACTGGAAGTCGCTGGTGGGGCTGATCGGGCACGAGCGGCTGAAGGAGTTCCTCGACCTCAACCCCGACCTGATCGCCAATCGCATCGCCGACTCGAACATGAACAAGGCGATCCGCGAGGTGGTGAAGAACTCGCTGCTGGATCTGCTCAGCGAGCAGTCGTCGCTGTCGCATCCCTCGATGGGCGACATCTGGCGCGACATCTGCGTGAACTGCGATCTGGGCGTCGGCACGCTGGCGACGCTCGCCGCGTCGAAGCTGCCGGGTCAGCACAAGCGGATGCGGGCGATGCTGGCCGACCGGGTGCTGCGCATCACGGTCAAGCCGTTCATGGACATCAACACCATGATCGAGGAGCGGCTGACGCAGTGCTGCGTGCACGTGGCGACCGTGAACGAGCAGACGAACGCGCATCAGTGCGCACCGTTCTGCGCTCTGCAGGCGTGGGCGCCGCTGAGCCGCACCCGCATCTCCACGGCGCTGGGCCGACCGGAATCGACGACGACCGAGGTGCGCGAGACCGGCGCGCGCACTCGACTGCCGGTCCTCTCCCCCGGTCATTGAGCGAGCGACGGGAGACGAGATGGCCACACCACCGCTCAACCAGTACGACGCCTCGGTCGGCGATCCGGCCCCGTCGTTCGATCCGCTGCGGCTGTGCGTGTTCACCACGATCGCGCTGATCTCGTGCATCCTGGGGCCCATCGCAGTGCTCGCTTTCACCCTGATCGCGATCGCCGGCTACGCGAAGGCGCGGCGCGGCGGCCTGCTGCGCTCGCGCTGCAAGCTCGGCGACACCCGCGTGGTGCTCGCGTATCTGACGGTGATCGCCGTGGCCGCCGCCGTCGGCATCCCGTTCTGGGTGATGCTCTGGATGCGGATGCTGGGCGGCTGACGTGTTCCCGACGCTGAGCGACCTGCTCCCGTGGCTTCCGCCACTGGACACCCACTCGACGTTCGTCGCGCTGGGACTGCTGGCCGCCGGGGGCGTCTTCCTGATCGAGAAGCGCCGTCGCGGCGTGACCGACCATCGCATCGCCTACCTGGTGCTGGGCGCGCTGATCGGCGCGGCCGTGCTGTCGCGGCTGGGAACGTGGGCGCAGCATCTGGATCCCTCGCAGAACCTCAGCCTGCTCGAGCAGTTCACGCGCGGCAACGCCTCGATGCTGTCGGCGCTGGTCGGCGCGTGGCTGGGCGTGCACATCGCCAAGCTGATCTGCCGTTACCCGGCCCGCAGCGGCGACCTGTTCGCCCCGGCGGTGGCGCTCGCGATGGCGATCGGGCGGATCGGATGCCTGCTCACCGAGCAGCCGGGCACGCCGACCGGCGCGTCGTGGGGAGTCGTGCTGGATGCGGATGCCGCGGCCCGCACCGGCTCGCCGGCGGGCGTGCCCCTGCATCCCAGCTTCGCCTACGAGATCGTCTTCCACCTGGCGGCGTTCGCCGTGCTGTGGTTCTGGCTGCGGCACCGCCCGATCGCGGCCGGCGAGACGCTCACGCTGTACATCGCGGCGTACGCCGTGTTCCGCTTCGCTGTCGAGTTCGTGCGCGGCAACGAGGTGGCGTGGATGGGGCTCACCCGTCCGCAGCTGTTCCTGCTGGTGACGATCCCGCTGCTGGCGGGCAGGATGGTCTGGATGCTGAGAACCGGACGCTTCCGCGCCGACGGCGGCGCGGTGACCGAGAGGAGTGTGCGAGATGAGCAGCACGCCTGATGACCCCGTGGACCCGAGCGAGCCGACCGGAGCGCCTGCTCCGCAGCCGGCGGATCCGCCGGTGAACCCGTACGCGAACCCGTACGCAGCGGCGCCCGGCCAGCCGCAGCCTGGTTGGCAGCAGCCGGGCCAGAGCCAGCCCTACCCCGGCCAGGGGCAGCCCTACCCCAGCCAAGGCCAGCCGTATCCCGGAAGCCATCCCGCACCGGGCTGGCAGCAGCATCCGGGCTTCCCCGCGCGCAAAGGGCTGAGCTTCGGCGCCCGCCTGGGTCTGGGCGTCGCGATCGGCGTCGTAGCGCATGTGGTCTGCCTGGTGCTGCTGTTCGCCATCGCCGCGCAGTTCGGGCTCTTCGCCGGGCTGACACCGTTCATCCTCCTCGCCGTGGCGTCGGTCGTCGGGATGTTCTTCCGCGTCACCCGCCCCTGGGCCACCGGCGTGCTCATCATCGCCGCGGCTGCGTGGCTGATCGTGCTGGGGCCCTGCATCGCCCTGATCTACTCGATCGGCTGAGGTCCACTCGGCCGGAGTGTGTCGGCGCGTGTCGGCGCCGATCGACCTGCGCGGCATGCGGTCGTAGCCTCGGAGCATCCGATCCTGAGGAGACCGCCGTGACCAGCCCGCAGACCCGTCTTTCGCCCGTCCAGGTGCGTGAGCGTGCGGCGTGCATGTGCGGCCACGGGTACGCGTGCTCGTCGTTCGCGCCGGGTCACGCCCTGCACCTGATCCAGGCGCGTCTCGCCTCGGCGACGCCGCGCGGCTGGGTGGATGCCCTGGTCGACTCGGCGGATGCCGGCACCGGCGAGCTCACGCTGCGCACGCTGGACGGCGAGATCATCACGGTCTGGAACGCGGGCGGAGCTGCGTTGGAGGCCGCCGCCGGATCACCCGTGGCGCTGCATCGCGACTACGCCGTGCTCGCGATCGGCACCACGCAGTACAACGTCGCGCTCTAGCCCTTCGACAGGCTCAGGAGCCCCTCGACGGGCTCAGGAACCCACGTGGACGCCGGTCAGCTCGCCATCTTCATCATCGAATCCCGCATCGTGGTGCACGCGTCCATGCAGGCCCTGCACGCCTGAGCGCACATCCGGCACACGTCACTGTGCTCGGCGTGCGCCATGCACTCCTCCATGCAGTACTGGCACATGGCGATGCAGGCGTCGAGCATCGACATCATCACGGCCGGGGTCATCCCCTGCATCCGCATCATCGAGCGCATCATGGTGCCGCACATGTCGGCGCAGTTCATGCACGCCGGTGCGCAGTCCATCAGCTGCGTCGAACAGACCGTGCACGCCTGCTCGCAGGCCGAGCAGGCGTCCATGCAGGCCTGCATGGCAGCCATGTCCATCATCTCCATGCCGGGCATCTTCATCTCGTCGGACATCATGTCCATCATCATCGAGTCCATCTCGCCGCACCTCTCCTCTGCCGTCGGGCGGGCATACCGTCCGCCTGACGCCACGCTACGCCCAGGTCCGCGCGCTGAACAGAGCACGTGCGCGCCCCTTCTTGATACGCTCAGTCACCGACGATCGAGAGGACGCCGTGGAGCTGCGCGACATCGAGCTGTTCCTCACCCTGGCCGAGGAGCTGCACTTCGGACGCACCGCCGAGCGTCTTCATGTGTCGGTGTCGCGCGTCAGCCAGGCGATCCGCTCGCAGGAGATCGAGATCGGAGCGCCGCTGTTCCGCCGCACCAGCCGCAAGGTCGAGCTGACACCCGTCGGTGAGCTGCTGCGGGCGGGCCTGCGGCCGGCGTACGACGGCATCCGCCGCTCCATCTCCGATGCGAGAGACCTGGCCGGGCACTCGGCGGACATCCTGACCATCGGGACCATGGGCGCGCAGCGCGTGGAGCTCGACCCGATCCTGGAGGCGTACCGCTCGGCGCATCCGTTCAGCGAGCTGCGGTTCCGCGAGGTGTTCTTCAGCGATCCGTTCGGCGGCCTGCGCCGGCACGAGGTCGATCTGGTGACGGCCTGGCTGCCCATCGCGGAACCCGACCTCGCCGTGGGATGCGTGCTGCGTGAGGAGCCGCTCAGGCTGCTGGTCTCCGACCAGCATCCGCTGGCCTCCCGCAGCTCGGTGTCGCTCGAGGACCTCGCCGACTGGGCTCTGCCCGCCACGGCCACCACCGCGCCGGAGTCGTGGCTCAGCGCGGTCGCGCCGTTGCGCACGCCATCCGGTCGCCCGGTTCCGCGGCGGCACGAGGTCGCCACGTACCCCGAGATCCTCGCCGTGGTCGCCTCCGGCGACGTGGTCTCCACGGTGCCCGACGAGGGCAGACGGTACTACTCGTGGCCGGGCGTGACCTACCTGCCGATCCACGATGCCGAGCCGGTGCGATGGGCGCTGATCCGGCGGCGCGAGCGCATGACCCCGGTGATGCGCGCCTTCCTGGACCTCGCCGCCCGCGCCCGCACGTGAGGAGGCGGCGCCCGGTCGCCCCCGGCGCCCGCCGAGCGCTGTAGGGTCGGGCTGTGCCGCCGTTCACCGCGTTGCAGCGACGGGTCGTCGTCGCGGCGATCCTCGCCTCTTTCGTGACCTTCCTCGACGGGACCGTCGTCACCGTCGCGCTTCCCGCGATCAGCCGCGAGCTGGGCGGCGGCATCGTGACGCAGCAGTGGGTGGTGGATGCCTATCTGATCACGCTCAGCGCGCTGATCCTGCTCGCCGGCTCCGTCTCGGACGCGTACGGCCGCGTGACCGTGATGCGGATCGGCCTGATCGCGTTCGGTGCGGCATCCGTCGCCGTCGCCGCCGCGCCGGACCCGCTGATCCTGATCATCGCCCGCGCGGCGCAGGGCGCCGCCGGCGCACTGCTCGTGCCCAGCTCACTGGCGATGATCACCGCGACGATGCGGGGCGAGCTGCAGTCGCGCGCGATCGGGGTGTGGACGGCGTTCACGACCGGCGCGCAGCTGGTCGGCCCGCTCATGGGCGGTCTGTTCGTCGATCTGATCTCGTGGCGGTTCGTGTTCCTGATCAACGTGCTTCCCATCACCGCGAATCTGATCCTCCTCGGCCGGCTGCGCCTGCCCGACCGGCACCGCAGCGTCCGCGTCGACTGGGCCAGCGGCATCATCTGCGCGATCGGGCTGGGGGCACTGGTGTTCGCGCTGATCGAGCAGGAGCGGCTGGGATGGGGTGCGCCCGCGATCTGGATGCCCGGCGCGGCCGGCATCGCGCTGCTGGTCGTCTTCCTGCTGCGCCAGCGGGGATCGGATGCCGCGCTCATGCCGCTGGCGCTGTTCCGCGTGCGCAACTTCGGCTGGGGGAACCTCGCCACGCTGTTCGTCTACGCGGCGCTGTCACTGAACGGCTTCGTCATCGGGGTCTACCTGCAGCAGGGCCCCGGCCTCAGCGCCACCGCAGCGGGGCTGGCGAGCCTGCCGATCACGGTGCTGATGATCATGCTGTCTTCGCGCGCGGGGGCCTGGGCGGGACGGTTCGGTCCCCGGCCGTTCATGACGTTCGGTCCGCTGCTGATGGCGCTCGGCGCACTGCTGCTGCTGACCGTGGACGCCGAGTTCGACTACTGGTGGCAGGTGCTGCCAGCCATGCTCGTGCTGGGCCTCGGGCTGTCGCTGACCGTCGCTCCGCTCACCGCCGCGATCCTCGGTGCCATCGACGAGGAGCGCAGCGGCATCGCCTCAGCCGTCAACAACGCGGTCTCGCGTGTGGCCGGGCTGCTCGTGGTCGCGCTGCTGTCCACGATCGTCGGGGGCGCGCTCGACCTGGACGGCTTCCACAGCGCCGCGTTCGCCACGGCCGCGCTCTTCGCGATCGGCGGGGCGGTGTCGTGGATCGGCATCCGCCGGAATCCGTCCGAACACCCGGCCGAAGAGCCGGCCGAAGCCTGACCAGGGTCAGGTCCAGGCGTCGATTGCCGCCCGCACCTGCGGGAACGCCGACTCATCGAACGCGATGATCCGGGCATCCGACACCTTCGTCGGGGTATCGAGGATCGTGTCCACGGCGACCCGGATCGCATCCTCCCGCGGCCAGCCGTACACGCCGGCGCTGATCAGCGGGAAGGCGATGCTGCGCGCGCCCAGCGCATCGGCGACCTCGAGCGAGCACCGATAGCAGGAGACCAGCAGCTCCCTGTCGCGCTGCCCGGCGTTCCAATTCGGTCCGACCGTGTGCACCACCCACCGGGCGGGCAGATCGCCACCGGTCGTCCAGCCGGCGTCACCGGTGACGAGTCCGTGCGGAAAGCGGGCGATGCAGTCCTGCAGGATCTTCGGCCCGCCGGCGCGGTGAATCGCCCCGTCGACGCCGCCGCCACCGCGCATCGCGTTGTTGGCGGCGTTCACGATCGCGTCGACCTGCTGCGTGGTGATGTCGCCGAGGACGGCGGTGAGGGTGGGCATGCGACCAGTCTGCTCCGGCCGGCTGGCCGGCGGAACCCGCGCTCGCGTGGCGCTCCCGGCTCAGCGGATGCTGTGGTCGTGCACGGCCGTGCTGAGGTGCGTGCCGTTCAGCTCGAGGTACAGCTGCCGTTCGGTGACCGACACGGTCATGGTGTTCCGGCGCGCCAGTGCCGACGCGGCATCGTCGAGGAAGCCGGCGTCGAAGCTGTGCAGCACGATGGCATCCGCCTCGTGGATCGTCTTGCCCGCCCAGTTCGCGATCACCTTCACGGGGTCGCGGTAGGTGTAGATCGCGGTGCGGTCGGCCAGCTTGCTGCCGTAGTGCAGACGGGCGGCATCCGGCGCTCCGACCTCGACCCAGGCCGTCACACGGTCCGTGAGGTCGCGCACCAGCACCGCCGGCTCGTCGGTCGCCGCGACGCCCTCGGTGAAGGCGATGCCCTCCTCGTACTCCAGGCAGTACGCCAGCAGCCGGGTGAGCATGTAGGCGTCGGTCTCGGACGGATGCCGCGCGACGCGCAGCGTGAACTCGTCGTAGACGCCACGGTCCACATCCGCCAGGTGGACATCGAAGATGTGGATCGTGGAACCGGTCGCCATGAGATCCGAGCTTACGCGCGCCGGCGATCACCGGGACGGGCGGCGCCCCACGTCCTCGGAGATCGCGCCCGAGGCAGCCGCGACCGCCAGCCCCAGCTATCGAAGCGCCACCCGCTCTCGGCGATCGCGTCGATGTGCGGCGTCGCGTTGACGACGGATCCGTACGCGCCGATCGCCTGCGCACCGTGATCATCGGTGAGGATCATCACGATGTTGGGGCGGCGGCATCCATCAGACGCTCTCCGTCACCGACGAGTCGTACGTCGTCTCGTCGAGGCCGCTCTGCGTGGGGTCGTAATCGACCTCCCCGACGTCGTACATCGTCGTCATCCAGTGGTAGAAGTTGTCACCCCGCTCCCGCAGGGCACCGTACAGACGCCGCATCATGCGATCCCGGATGCCGCGCATCTCCGGGTGATCGCAGACGTTGAGCAACTCGTCGGGGTCGTTCCACAGGTCGTACAGCTCGTTGACCGAGTCCGGGTTCACGACGAGCTTGTAGCGCTCGTCACGGAGCATCCGCTGCGGATACGGGAAGTGATGCCCGTGGAACTCGCAGATGATGTCGTCTTCCCACTCGGGCTGCTCACCCTCGACGAGCGGCACGAGGCTGCGCGAGTCGACCGCGGGCGACGGGTCGACGCCGGCGAGATCCAGGATCGTCGCGGTGCAGTCCAGCAGGCTGACGAACTCGGTGCGCACCTGGCCGGCCACACCCCCGGGGATCCGCAGCAGGCCCGGAGTGCGGTAGATGTCCTCGTACATCGCCGGCCCCTTGTCGTGCAGCCGGTGCGCGCCGGTGAACTCGCCGTGATCGCAGGTGAAGAACACCGCGGTCTCGTCCACCAGCCCGAGACGCTCGAGCGCCTCCATGACCCGACCGATCTGCTGGTCGATGAGGGCGACGTACCCCCAGTAGACGGCGATGAGCTTGCGCGTCACCTCGATCGGCATGGTGTCGAACGTCCAGTGTGCGCTGTAGTTGCGCTGCACGGGCGGCTTGCCCTCGAAGGTCTCGGCGATCGACTTGGGGAGCTCGATCGTGTCGGGATCGAACATGTCGAAGTACTCGTCGGGAACGATGTACGGCAGATGCGGGCCGAAGAAGTTCAGCTCCAGGAAGAACGGCGTGCCGTCGTGCTCGACCTCGGCGGCGTACCGCTCGAGCAGCTCGATCGTGCGCGTGGCGAGGTAGTGCTCGAAGGTCGCCTCGACCGGCTGGTGGAGCCGGGCAGCCAGCAGGTTGCCCGGCCCACCGTTGGGCAGCGTGCCGCGTATGCGATCGCTGATCGCATACGGCGGCAAGCCGTGTTCGCTCAGGTAGCCGAGATAGTCCTCGTTCTCGATCGGGTTGTGCCACCCGGGAAGGTCCGGACCGTCGAACCCGAAGTCCGCGGCCTTCTTCTCGGTTCCGGCGTGCCACTTTCCGACCAGTCCGGTGTTGTACCCCTTCTCGCGGAGCGCCTGAACGAAGGTGAACGCACCGTCTTCGAGGTCCTCCAGGTAGCCGACGTTGCGCTCGTGGTTGGCGAGCACGCGGTGCCGGAACGGCGCCTGGCCGGTCAGCAGGCTCGCACGAGCGGGGGTGCAGATCGCCGTCGGCGTGTACCAGCGGTCGAATCGCGTACCGGTACGGGCCAGCTCATCGAGCACCGGCGTCACCGCGAGGGCGTTGCCGTACGCCCCGAGTGTGTCCACCCGGTGCTGGTCCGTCATGAGGAAGAGGATGTTTCTCGGTGCCATGGTGCTTACTCGCCTGCCTGCAGGAAGAGGTCTCCGGTGTAGAACTCGCTGGGCTCCACGGCATCCTCGAGCTTGCCCGCCTCGACGAAGTAGTCGACCATCCCCGCGAACCAGGTGTCGACCGTGCCGTCCTCGGTGAGCTTGTCGAGCTCGTCGAGCGAGAGGATCTGCACGTTGCCGGCATCCGCCTCGACCTGCGCCGGGTCGAGCGCCGAGAATTCGGCGGTCAGCTGGATGGCCTCGTCGGGGTCCTCAGCGCGAAGATCGATCGCCTCGCGCAGCGCCTTCAGGACGCGGTCCACCTTCTCCGGCTCATCCGCCACGACGTCGTTGCCCGCGACGAACGCGGTCGGGAACGCGACGGTGTCCTCGAAGTCGCTGTTCTCGGCGAGCTCGACGAGGTTCGGAACCTGCTTCTTGACCGTCGCGAGCGCCGGGTACCAGAAGCCGGCGCCGTCGACCTGCTTCGACGAGAGCGCGGCGACGATCGCAGCGGGCTCCATCGGCACGGCGTCGATGTCGTCCTTCGTCATGCCGGCTTCCTTGAGTGCCAGCGTGAGGATCATGTCGCCGGACGTGCCCTCGGGGAATGCGACGGTCTTGCCGCGGAGGTCCTCGACGGAGTCGATCCCCTCCTGCCCGACGACGCGGTCGGCCTGGCCGAGCGTGTTGAGCGCGACGATCTTCGCCTGCCCGGATGCCGGCAGCCACACGGCGCCAGGGCCGATGTAGCCGAAGTCGAGATCGCCGGTGCCGAGCGCCTGGATCTGCAGCGGTCCGTTCGTGAAGTTCTGCGGGGTCACGTTCAGGCCGTACTTCTCCCAGAGCCCGTGCTCCTCGGCGATGGCCAGCAGGCTGGTGCCGTTGAAGTCCGGGATGTAGCCGAAGTTCACGTCGATGACGTCGTCGTACTGGCTGTCGGCGGGCTGGCCCGACGACTCCTCACCGCCTCCGGCGCAGCCGGTGAGCACGAGCGCGACGGCGGCGCCGACCGCGGCGGCTCCGAGCAGCTTGCGTGAGATGTGCATATGGGGGTTTCCCTTCTTCGGGTCGAGCGTCTCAGTGCGACGCGGGTCCGGCGGCATTGCCGGAGGCCTGGTGGTAGACGGAGTGCCAGACCCGGTTGCGCAACTGCGCGAACTCCGGGCTCAGGCGCGCATCCTCGGTGCGCGGGTAGGGCAGGTCGACGTCGATGACGTCGTAGATGCGCCCGGGACGGGCGGCCATCACGATGACGCGATTAGCGAGGAATACTGCCTCGTCGACGTCGTGCGTGATGAACATGACGGTCCTCTTCTCACGGCTCCACGCGTCGAGCAGCTGCTCCTGGAGCTTGACGCGGGTGAGGGCGTCGAGTGCTCCGAAGGGCTCGTCCATGAGCAGGATGGAGGGGTTCACCGCGTAGGCGCGTGCGATCGCGCATCGCTGCTTCATGCCTCCGGAGAGCATCTTGGGGAGCGCATCGGCGAACTGCTCGAGCCCGACCATGCGGATGAAGTGCTCGGCGCGCGCGCGCCGCTCCGCCTTCGGGACGCCGGCGACCTTCAGCCCGAACTCCACGTTCCTGCGGACGGTGAGCCAGGGGAACAGCGCGTACTGCTGGAAGATCACGCCCCGCTCGGGTCCCGGCCCCGACACCTCGCGGCCGTCGACCAGCGCCTCGCCGGCGGTCGGCTCCTCGAGGCCGGCGAGGATGTTCATGAGCGTGGACTTGCCGCATCCGGACGGTCCGACGACCGTGACGAACTCGTTGTCGGAGATGTCGAGGTTCACGTGCTCGAGGGCGACGAACTCCTCGTCCTTCAGCTGGAACGTCTTGCGGATGCCGCGGACCGAGATCTTCGCGGCGGTCATGGTGTCGGTCATCGTCGTTCCTGCCATCCGGTGAGCTTGGCCTCGGCCAACAGGAGGAGTCGGTCCATCACCAGGCCGAGGATTCCGATGATGACGATGCTGACGAAGATGGTGGCCAGGTCGTAGTAGATCTGCGCCTGCTGCATCCGGTAGCCGAGTCCCGCCTGCGCGGCGAGCAGCTCGGCGGCGACCAGGGTCGCCCAGGCCGATCCGAGGCCGACCCGCATGCCGACGAGGATGAACGGAGTGGATGCCGGCACGACGACGCGCGCGAAGATCGTGCCGTCCTTCGCGCCGAGCACGCGCGCGGCGTTGATCAGCGTCCTGTCGACGCTGACCACGCCCTGGTAGGTGGAGATGACGCAGGCCAGGAACGCGGCGAGGAAGATGACGAAGACCTTCGGCAGCTCTCCGATGCCCATCAGCACGAGCACGAGCGGCAGGAGCGCCAGCGGCGGGATGGTGCGGAAGAACTGGATCCACGGCTCGGCGATCCCTCGCGCGATGGTGTACCAGCCCATCAGGAATCCGACCGGCACGGCGACTGCGGTGCCCAGCAGGAACCCGCTCAGCACGCGCGCCAGGCTGGCCAGGACATCCTCCTGCAGGATGCCGGCCTCCCACATCATGATCGCCTTCTGCACGACCTCGGGCGGGGTGGGCAGCTGCAGCCCGCTCAGGGCGAGCACCCACCAGATCGCGATGCCGCCGACGATCGACACGGCGTTCAGGATCATCAGCCAGGTGCGCTTCGACATTCGGCGCCGGCGGACCTTGCCCGCGGGGCGCGGGTTCTCGGCTGGGGTCTCCTCGGCGAGCGCGGCGCCGCTCGCCGACGACGGCAGGGCCTTCTCACGCGAGGGAGTGGACGGGGTCTCGACGCCGTTCATGATCGGGCTCCTTCGCTGACATCGGTTCCGGGCAGGGTCACAGGACGCTCCTTTGCGGCGGGGTGGCGCGGACGGATGCCGTCGGGTCGGGGTAGCCCGCCAGCAGGGGTGATTGATGGAAGATCGCGGCGATCGCGCCGAGCGCGCCGTCGCTGTCGCGCAGCTGGGCGGCGCGGACGATCTGGGGCTGGTCGGAGGGGATCGAGTACAGCTCGTACCGCAGCGTGGCAGCGGCCTGCTCGACGATGACCGGGGCGACATGCACGATCTCGCCGCCGATCACGACCTCACGGGGGTTCAGGGTCATCGCCGCGGCGCCGAGGACGCGGCCGATCGTGGATCCGACCTCGCGCAGCACGGCGTCGACCGCCGGATCGCCCTTCGCCACTGCGAGCGCGAGGTCGTCGAGCGATTCCGTCTCGGCGCCGGCATCGCGGCACGCCTGCAGGATCGCGGGTGCCGAGGCGACCGTCTCGAGGCATCCGCGCTTGCCGCACCGGCAGGCCAGACCGCGGGGGTGGGCCGTGACGTGCCCGAGCTCCCCGGCGAAGCCGAGGGATCCTGTGACGAGGCGTCCCGACACGACCAGGCCGCCGCCGACGCCGTCCGAGAGACGCAGGTAGATCAGGTTGTCCACGGCGTCTGGGCGTGCGATCGCCTCCGCCAGTGCCGCCAGCCGCGTGTTGTTGTCGACCATCACGGGAGCGCCGAAGCGATCCGCGAAGGCGCGGTCGACTCCGTCGGGTGCCAGCTGCCTTTTCCAGCTGATCGCGGGCACGCCGGCGAGCGCGGCCGTGTAGGGCCCCGGCACGCCGATGCCCACGGCCTGGAGGGCGCCGAAGTGCACCCCGGTCTCCGCGCTGAGCCGGTCGATGAGGTCGAAGGCTGCGGCGATCCGGTCCGGCCACGGCGTGTCATTCTCGTAGCGCTGCGCTCCCTGCGCGATGACCTCGTGCGAGGCATCCGCCACGGCGACGTGCACCCGGCGGTGGCCGAAGTCGACACCGAGGAACTGGCCCGAATCGGGGTCGAGCGCCAGCCGCTCAGCGGGACGTCCGCTGCCGGCGCGGATCGCCGCGTCGGTGTCGGCGACGATGATCGCACCGCGGTTGAGCAGCTGCGCCGTGATCTCGGAGAGGGTGGTGCGCGAGAGTCCGACGCGCTTCGCGAGCTCGCCTCTGCTGAGAGCTCCGTGCGCGCGCAGCGCGGTGAGAACGCGCTCCTCGTGAGTGCGTCGCACCAGTGCGTGGACCCCGGTCGTCGATGACATGCGTGCAACTCTCGCAACCCCGAATTTTTCCGTCAACAGTCCGGCAGAAAGATTCGAGGATTTCCCCGGGCTGTGACCAGAACGTTGTCTTCCGTCACGCAGGAGGGGTGCCCGCCTCACGGCGGACGCCCCATGCGGGATGCTCCGGGCTAGTCCTCGGTCGACGCTCAGCCCTCGGCATAGCCCCAGCGCAGGCCGAGCACGCCCGGCCCGAAGCCGTGTCGCGACGTGTGCGCGATCCCGCCGATCAGCCGCACCGGCGACGACGACACCTCGGCGCCGCCGTCCGACTCGGTGTACTCCTCGCACCAGTCGGGCTCGCAGTCCCGGGGGAACCGCACGAAGATCATCGTCTCCTTGGCGGGACGCGCCGTCGCGTGCCAGGCGGTGCGCCGGCGCGGATAGCCCGGCGGCGGCGCCTCGCTGAACTCGAACAGCACCGTCTCCCCCGCCTCCACGGGGCGGTCGAAGGTGAACACGATCCCGGAGACGCGACCGTCGGGATGGCGATACTGCCTGTCCAGGCGCGCGCCGATGACATCGGTGATCAGCAGCATCGCGTCGGTGGGCTCTTCATCCACGTCGATCAGAGACAGGTCCGACAGCGTGCCGCTGGTGACCTGCACCAGGCACCGGTAGGTGGTCCGCTCGACGGTGCCGTCCGCGCCGACGACGACATCCATGTGCGTGGAGATGTCGCGAAGGCTGTTCTGTTGGGCGGCGCGCAGCGCTGCGAACGTCTCCCCGATCTCGCGCCGTTCCCGCTCATCGTCGAACGGCATGCGCGGCATGGGCAGTGCACCCATCCGCACCATGCGCGGAACCAGCCGCGACAGCTCGCCGGCGGGCACCTCGAGCAGGCGCTCGAGCGCATCCACGGCGCTCAGCGACGCGGCGCCCTCCGGATGCCGTTCACCCGATCGCCAGTAGCTGAGCATCGCGATCGAGACCGGGTTCCCGCTGTCGCGCAGGCGAAGGTGCAGCTGAGACAGCGATACCCCCCGCCGAGCGATCGCGCTGCGCAGCGCGTCCGCGAAATCCGGTCGCCGAACACTGTCATCCCCAGTCATCACAGTCTCCCCCGAGTCGTGTGAAACCCCATCCCGTACGCTTCAGCATACGTCGGGTCGAACCCCCTCACGCGTCCCGGCACAAGGCCGCCGTGCTGGGGCACGTCGGTTCCTCCCCTCGCGGAGGGCGGCTCTGGAGACGCCGCCCTCCGCGTCAGGAGGGGCGGGCGCCGGGCCGCTGTGCAGCACACACGAGGCGACGTGCCACAGGCGAGACGGTGCGCGCAACCCGCTGCCGGGCGGCGACGCAGGGAGCTACGTTCGAAGCGACCGGATCCGTGCAGGATCCGGACTCACCGACGGTGAGGATCCGTGACGACAAGAGGGGACGACACGATGTCCCGCAATGTGAGGCTGGTGCGCTGCGCACCCGAGGACGTCTTCGAGGTGCTGGCCGACGGCTGGCTGTACCCGTCGTGGGTGGTCGGCGCGTCGCGCATGCGCGCAGTCGACGCGGACTGGCCACGGGCAGGGGCGCGACTGCATCACTCGTTCGGAGTGTGGCCGATGCTCCTCGACGACAGGACAGTGATCGAGGAGCACCATCCGCCGCACGCCATGGTGATGCGGGCACGGGGCTGGCCGGTCGGCGAGGCCCGCGTGACGCTGCAGGTCAGGCGCCATGGCCAGGACGCGCTCGTGCGGATCCAGGAGGAGGCCATCGCCGGCCCGGCGCGATGGGTGCCGCGACCGGTGATGGACGCGCTGCTGCACTGGCGCAACGCCGAGACGCTGCACCGCCTCGCCTACCTCGCGGAGGGGCGTGCAGCTCGTCGCGCGGCCGCAGCGGCATCCGCTCCCGCCGACGCGGAGGTGCCCGGACCGTGAACGGAATCCGTGGCGACGCCGGGCTGGATGCGATCGTCGTCGGCGCCGGACCGAACGGTCTCGCCGCCGCCGTGACGCTCGCACGCTCGGGCCTGCGCGTGCGGGTCTACGAGCGTGCCGATCAGCCGGGCGGCGGGGTCAGCACCCGCGAGCTCACGCTGCCCGGCTTCCAGCACGACGTCTGCTCCGCGGTGCATCCGATGGCGTTCGAGTCCCGGTTCTTCCGCGAGTTCATGCTGCGCGAACGTGTGGAGTTCGTCACCCCGGAGGTCTCGTTCGCGCAGCCGCTCGAACACGGGCGGGCGGCAGTCGCCCATCGGGATCTCGCGCGCACGCGCGACAACCTGGGCGTGGACGGCCCGGCCTACGAGCGGCTGATGCGTCCGCTCGTGGAGCACTCGACCCGGATCGCCGACTTCACCGGCTCGACGCTGCTGCGCATCCCCCGGCATCCGCTCACCGCCGCCGCGTTCGGGCTGCGCGCGCTCGAGCAGGGCACGCCGGCCTGGAATCTGCGCTTCCGGGAGGATGCCGCGCCCGCACTGCTCACCGGCGTCGCAGCGCACAGCATCCTCGCTCAGCCGAGCATCGCCGGCGCCGGCGCCGCCCTCGCGCTGATCACGTACGCGCACGCGGGTGGCTGGCCGATCCCGGTGGGCGGCAGTCAGTCGATCACGGATGCCCTGCTCGCCGACCTGCGCGCTCACGGCGGCGAGGTCGTGCTCGACCACGAGGTGGCCTCGCTGGCCGAACTGCCGTCATCGACGGTCACTCTGCTGGATGTCACGCCGAAGGCGCTGATCCGGATGACGGGCGACGCCATGCCCGGCCGCTATCGACGTGCGCTGGAGGCGTTCCGGTACGGCGACGGCGTGGCCAAGGTCGACTTCGCGCTGAACGCTCCGGTGCCGTGGACGAATCCCGACCTGCGCCGGGCCGGCACCGTGCACGTCGGCGGGACGCGTGCCGAGATGGCGGATGCCGAGAACCAGGTGCATCGCGGTCGGCATCCCGAGCGCCCCTACGTGCTGGTGTCTCAGCCGTCGCTGTTCGACGCGAGCCGTGCGCCGGCCGGGATGCACGCCCTCTGGACCTACACGCACGTGCCGGCCGGGAGCTCCCTCGACCGGCAGGAGGCGATCGTCAGGCAGATCGAGCGCTTCGCGCCCGGATTCCGCGACACGATCGTCGCCGCCTCTTCGCGCAGCGCTCTCGAGGTCGAGGCGCACAACCCGAACTATCCCGGCGGGGACATCGCCGCCGGGTCGCCCGACCTGTGGCAGCTGCTGCGGCGCCCCGTGCTCAGCCCCGACCCATGGCGCACCCCGATGCGCGGTGTGTACCTCGCCTCGGCATCCGCCTCTCCGGGGCCGGGCGTGACCGGGATGCCCGGCTGGCTCGCCGCGCTCAGCGCGCTGCGGCACGAGTTCGGGACGCGGATGCTGCCGGACCTGTCACCGCGCGGCTAACGGCGTGGGCGGAAGGGCCCGCGCTGACGGCGGAGGCGCCGGACGCCCGCGTGCGCGCACATCATACGCGCGGGCGGGCCGCGCGTCACCGCTCTGTCGGTGCGCGCCGCCGCGATGTGTACTCGTCGCATGACACGCAGAGATGAACACCGGCAGCAGGACAGCCCCGAACCCGGCGACGGTCGCGTCGACGGGGATCCGGAACCGGCGAACGAGGCGCTCCCCGACGGCCAGTTCCACGACCAGGACATGCCCACAGCCGACGGCGAGGTCGTCGACGGTGGCGATCCGCCCGACGAGGGCGGGTCTGCCGGCGAGGGTGGTGCCTGATCCCGAGCCGGCTCAGGGGTTCGCGGATGCGGTGGATCAGGCCGTCATCGCTGCTTGAATGCGCCGGTCGAGATCATCGAGCTCGGCGAGCAGCTCGGACGCGACCCAGACACGATCGCGCTTGCGCCCGGTGATCTCCTCGATGAACCCGGCTTCGGCGAGCTGATCGATCGCCAGGTACGCCGCGGGCGTCGACGATCCGGATCGCCGTTCGATCTCGGCGGCGGTCATGACCGGGTGGTCGTAGAACAACGGAATCAGCGCTGATGCCGCAGAGCCCTTCCGGGGCTTCAGCTCATCCGTCCACTCGTCCGGGAGAGCCTTGATGCGGGCGATGGAATGGCGCGAACAGATCGCTGCGGACCGCGCCGACCGCGCGAACAGGTCGATCAGCGGCGCAGGCTCGCCCTTCCGGTACTCGCCGAGGGCGGCGAAGTAGTCGTCGCGCTTTGCGAGCAGGCCACTGGCAAGGGGGACGACAGCGTTGCGGGTCACGCCTCGCCGACGGAACACGGCCGACACCAAGGCGCGACCGATGCGACCGTTGCCGTCGGTGAACGCGTGGATCGACTCGAACTGAGCATGACCGATCGCAGCCTGCGTCATCACGGGCACGTCATCGCGATTGAGATAGATGATCAGGTCGTCGATCAGCGCTGTCACTCTCTCCGGAGCCGGCGGGATGTGCAGGGCGTCTCGGGGGGAGTAGTCGCTGCCACCGATCCAGTTCTGCATGTCGCGCAGCCGACCGGCGTAGGCCGCTTCCATCGGATCGTCATGCATCAGTGCGCGGTGCGCCACCAGCAGATCGTCGAGCTCGAAGCGTCCCCGCTCTCCGACGACGGTGACCAGGCTGTGCAGCGCGGTGCTCGCCGCCACCATGCTCGTCGCGGAGGTATTCGAGCGGTTGCCGACCAGGGCCTTGGCGTAGTCCACCGCGTCAGCGGTGATGCGCTCGATCTTCGATGACGCGACAGACTCGGTGCGCATCATGAAGCGGCTTATCGCCGCCGAGTGCCCTTCGGCATCGGTGTCCGCCTGTGTCACGGCGAGCAGAGCCTCCTCCGAGGCGACTGTCGTCGTGATGGGCGGCAGATAGTCCCGCTCCGCGATCATCGGAGGGACCGTCGCCTCGACGGAACTGAGCGTCCGATCCGCCCGGGTCCCCCCGCGCACCTGCTGACGCCATGGCAGCAGCTCGACATCGTGGACGGGCCACGGGATGCCGATCTGCTCGGGGGAAGCCATAGCTTGATTGTCTCACAAGTTATTATAGTTTGCGACGCTAACCTTAATTAGTGACAGCACTATTCCAGGCGGGGCTGCTAGCCGTGAAGCAGGAGCTGCATCCGGTGACCGACACCTCCGATCAGTGGCCGACCATTGCTCTGGGGACTTTGCACCAGCGCCGGGTAGATCTGATCCAGCACCGTCGCCGACTGAATCAGGTCGAGCTTCGACTGCGCGGCAGTGTCCCCGAAGATGAGTTACAGCTCCCTCAGCTGCGTCGCTCGGTCAGGCACGCGCTCAGTGAAGCGTTAGCACGGTGTTATCACGGGATGGTTCTCAGACATGAAGAAACCCCCGCGATCCCAGTGTTTCCAAGGGATTGCGGGGGTTTCAGTCTGGCGGTGACGGTGGGATTTTGTAATCCTAAGAGAAAAGCGCGAAAACACGCGACTTTCCGAGCTATCGGCCAAACCGCATCAACACAATCATCAACACAAATCGCCACATGGCAAAACAGCGGGCCTCGTCGCTCGCTAACGTTCGTAGGCTACATCAATGCTGTTCATGCCGCCAGCGGTCACAGGATCGAGTCTGCGCGAGTTTCACGACGGGTTCGCATCGTTGCGTCACCCCTGAAGTCAACGGTCCAGATCGCGAGCCAGCGTCGTTGTCCATCGAGAAGTCTCATCGCCCATCGTCAGGTATTTGCTCAACGGCTTTGCGAGGTAGAACGCCAGCGCTCCAGTAAGCACCTTGTCAGCCACGGAGACAGCAAGGTTGGTCAGCCCGACCACTACCCACAGGTTCGCACCCGTTGTGCTGAGCGACTGAAAGAAGCCGTCGAAACCTCTACCCGGCTCGCCACCGAAATACAGAACAGTAATCGGCACGGCTAGGGCAGAAGTCATTAACGCCACGAGCACGCTGAGTCCTAAGAAGCGCGGCAGTGTGTCAGCAAGACTCCAACGCCGTGCGCCATAACCCCATAGGATTCCTGCGCTTATCATCGTGGTTGCGAACAGGGCATCACCGACATTGCCCTTAGTCAGTTCAATGATCGCGAAGATAGCTCCGACCAGAGCGGCCCACCGCGGGCCGAGCAAGATAGCTACGGCGGCGGTCCCGATCATGTCGAAGAAGAAAATGTCTCCGAACAAGGGGTTCAGGAACTTACCGGTGGCATTGAGCAAGACTCCCCCACCGACAACGGCCAGGAGGACCGCTAGTGCTGGTCGATGAGCAACAGGGCTGACTTGCGGGGTCACAGAGGCGTGCTCGACTGAAGGTGTTCTGTTGGCTACTTGCTCAGTCCGCAACGCCATTGCGGCCACGCAACGCTCGCGCCATCGTTTGCTCTCGTCGGCGTCCAACCCGAGCGCTTGAACGATCTCACCAACGAGGACCGGATTGACCCGTTGGCGGCCAAGACGGAACGCATCAGAGACCGTCGTGTGAGCGATCTGTGAAGTTCCGGGCCTCGCTCCTGCTGCTTCACGCTGCTGGCTGATGATGAGGGCTATCGACCTGTAGGACAGTCCCGACAGTTCGCGGAGTTCACGAAGGTCACGGACGAACTCGTCCAGAGACTCCGTGCGCGCCTTGGCGAGTTCCGCTTCCTTCACTGTCCCGATGATAGCGAGGATGCGGGCGTTCACTGGGATCGGGCCGTGTAGCCCAGCCGTGTACGGAACTATACGGATTGCCGTTCAGGGCCGTTGCCCGTTCGTCAGCCACCGGTAGTAGGGCTGGCGGGAGAGCTTGAGCACCCGACACGTCACCGTCACAGGGATCCCTGCGTCGGCGAGCTCGCTCACGAGCGGGTAGAGCCTTTTCCCGGCAGGTTCGCCTGCGACAGATACGCCGCCGCGCGGCGGAGGACCTCGTTCTCCTGCTCGAGCAGACGGTTCCGCTTCTTCAGCTCACGGATCTCCGCCGCCTCGGTCCGCGACTGGCCGGGCTTCGAACCTTCATCGATGTCAGCGCGACGCATCCACTTCTGCAGCGTCATCGGGTGAACACCGAAGTCTTTCGCGATCTGCTCGATCGTCACTCCGGGCTCACGGTTCCGCGCGACGCGCACAACGTCGTCACGGAACTCGGACGGGTAGGGCTTGGGCACAGCAACATCCTTCCAGGCCCACCCCACGGGCAAGCCAGATCAGATGTCACCTACCCGTGCAGCAGTCCCTTGACACCCGAGAAAGCTGTGGTCTGGCCGTACTTGTATCGTCAGTATCGGGTAGATCGACGGATCCTTGCTCCCCTTACTGGTATGTGTATGTAAAGAGGCGTTATAGCTATAACCATTCCCCACGGGAATCTCCTTTCTATGATCTACCCGATACTGACGATACAAATATGGATCTACCGTACTTTTTTGGGATTAGACGGCGATACTAGCCCCGATACAGCCCCGATACAGCCCCGATACAGTACCTGCTTTTCGTGTCTGAAGTCAGTCTTTGTCAACAGAATTACCTATCGGGAATCACAAGCGATCTACTCAAGTGAGTCAGTGACTGCTTTTATGTCACCAGCGGTCACCAGAGCGATTCTGAGCGAGCTTCCGACCGTGGACGGGTGAACGTGTCACTGCGCGAGGCTTGAGCGGAGAACGGCACTGGCAGCCGCGTCGTGTACGGATCTGTACGGACTGCTAGCGTCGGCCAGGATCAGGCACTCCTGTGTATTGTCGCTGCCGTAGCCTGACCGCATGGGCAAAGGCAGTAGGAGCAAGAAGCAACGGCAGGCTGGAGTCAGTGGCAATCCGGCTAAGAGGGCGCTGGCGGCTAGCTCTGCCTCGCTCTCTGGCACTGGGTCACGTAGCGAGTCGATGCCGTTCTACCTGATGGACGCTGTGCCCAACTACGACAGCCCTCGGAAGTCCGCACTCGCGGAATCTGAACGCCTCCATGCTTTGGCACCCATCTTGGAGGCGCGATCCGCTGAACCTCGACTTGATCACTGCTGAAGGACTTCTCCAAGCCGCAAGCGTGAAGAACGGTTGGTAACAGATCCCACCGCGAGTGGTCACCACAACTTGGGGTTATCGAACGGTCATTACACGCAATCTAACTGAAGGACCGGTAGGAGCATTGACCAATAGAGAACAGCGTCGTCAAGAACGTCAACGCCTTAAGGAGAAACGCCTCAATCACCGAGACAGCAACAGGCAGCTTAAACGCGCGAGGCGAATTGAGCTTAGGGATATAACGAGGAGTACGTACGAACAACGCTGGCCCTACGTTGTCAGTGGCATCTTCTTCGCTCTTGGCTTTGTTCCCCTCCTGGGTTGGATAACCGTAGCTGGTTTTGTGCTCTTTCCCCTGCCCTGGATGGCGCTCATGGCGATCACTGACTACCGCATCCGCCCCTACGTCCTTGCCCTATTGTTCACCGTTGTCAACGCGGTCGTGGCGTTGGTTGCTCAGATCTATTACCTCCTGCATGTGTAGGAAGACCGAAGGGTGCGTCGGGGAAGTTTTCTTCGCCCGTCTGCTGGTGACCGCGGCTCAACGAAGGAGGTTTAGCCATGTGGCATAGCCGTAGGCAGAGTAAAGCCGCCCTAGCTCGGGCGAAGGAAAGGTGGAGGGAGGAGGAGACTGAGCAGAGACGAGTAATGGCCGAGGAGGCGCACCAAGCGCACCTGCAGAGGAAGCTGAGGCGCATCGACGCAGAAGATGTACTACTTGGGGAGTGGTGTCACTTGATCACCAACCGCTTGTTTGAGGGCCGGTCAGCTATCAACGGTCACTGTTCACGAGGGGGTAAGAGGTGATGAGGGGTCGCTCCAAGAAGCACGGGCAGGAGTCGCCAACCCCGATGACTCCTGAGGAGAAGTTGAATCAGCGATGGCTCAAGATGTCGGATGCCGAGCGTGCTGCGTATCGGCGCGAGCAGCATGAAGCGGAACTCAGGAGGATCAATCGCGCGGTCGATGCCTACCTTCGCGAGCATGATGCTCGCAAGCAAGCCGCATTCGAGGCGGCGAGGGAACGCGAGGCTTGGGCCGATGATTCCAACCCTGAGGTGAACCTTGAAGCAATCCTGGCGCGGGGGCGAGAGTTCGACCGGGATGAAGCGCCCCCGCTACACGGCACCTTGCGCCGCGATCCCCATCGAGAAGCGAAGGAGATGGCGCGCATCGAGGCGCGACAAGCTGCACAAAAGGCCTCCTGGGCAGAGCGTGCTGACCGCAATGCTGCGGAGCACGATGCAGCCCGGTTAGCTCGCGAGGCACAGAAGACAGAGCGACTTGCCGCGCAGGAAGCAAAGCGCGGTCAGATGAAGCAAGCCCGCAGGCAGGCGGCATCAGTGTTCGCATACGCCTTGTGGTACGCGGAGTCCCTGAAGGACCCCGACACGGAAGCGACCCTCGGACAACTTCTGTCACGACAGTCCGACACGTTCTAAAGCGAAGAGCCCCCCGACGAGTCGGGGGCTCAAGCGAGAGGGAGTCCTAGTATTTCGTCCCGTTCGCTTCGTTGTAAGCGGCGATGGCCGCCTTCGGAACCGCGCCGCGCTCGCTCTTCACGAGGTCACGGATCTTCGCCGGCTGTTCCTTAGCCCAAGCCCGAATCTCCTTGGCCGGCACGGCCTCCCGCTTCACGGTGCTAGTCGGGTTGTTCCCGGACACCGCAACCTTGATGAAGGGATCGAGAGCGTTATAGAACTTCTCGCGGTTGT
>NZ_JAUZVD010000002.1:0-700102 GCF_031844385.1 Microbacterium sp. ARD32 | reverse complement strand
GGGGGGGGGGGGGGGGGGCCGCCGCCACCGCGGGGGTGATCACTTGAGACCGTGCTCCGCGCACGCGTCGGCGTACGCTGCGGTGCAGATCTGGTCGATCGTGTACAGGCCGTCGGCGACGACCGTGTCCTTGATGTTGTCGACGGTCACGGCGACCGGCTTCAGCAGGAACGACGGGACTGCGTCACCGCTGGCGGTGTCGGCAGTGGTGTCGGCCTCGGGCGACTCGCCCTTGGTCAGAGCGACGGCCAGCTCGGCGGCCTGGTACGCCTCCGGTTTGAACGCCTTGTAGACGGTCATGAACTGGTCGCCGGCGAGAATGCGCTGGATGCCGGCGAGCGAGGCGTCCTGACCCGTGACGGGGGGAAGCGGCGTGATGCCACCGGCCTTGAGCGCTGCGATCGCACCGGCTGCGGTGTCGTCGTTCGCGTCGTAGACGCCCTGGATCTTGTCGCCGAACTGCGTCACCTGACCGGAGACCCAGTCCTGAGCCTTCGGCGGCTCCCATCCGGGTGTGTCGAACTCGGCGAGCACGCTCAGGCCGGACGCGTCGATGATGCTGTGCGCGCCCTTCTTGAACTGCGCGGCGTTCGGGTCGGTCGGCGATCCGTTGACCATGATGATGCCGGCATCCTCGGGCAGCCCGAGCTCCTTCATCTGGTCGACCAGTGCCTGCGCCTGCAGCTCGCCGACCTTCTCGTTGTCGAACGAGACGTAGTACGAGACATCCGCGCTGTCGATCAGACGGTCATAGGAGATGACGGGCACGTTCTTGGCCTTGGCCTGGTTGACCACGGCGGCCGCGGCCTTGCCGTCGAACGGGTCGAGCACGAGCACGTCGACGCCCTGCGTCAGCATCGACTCGGCCTGCTGCTGCTGCTTGGCGGCGTCGCCGTCGGCGTTGGCGAAGATCACCTTGCAGTCGTCGCAGAGCTCCTTCACGCGCTCCTCGAAGTACGGCTTGTCCGCGGCGGCGTAGCGCTCGGTGACGTTGTCGGGCAGGAGCAGGCCGATCGTCGCGGCGCCTCCGTCCTTGCCGGAATCGGCCGGCTTGTCACCGGTCGACGTGCCGTTGGAACATGCGCTGAGCATGCCGACGGAGAGTGCGAGCGCGGCGCCAGCCACCAGCGTCCGCTTGGTCATGTTCTTCATCGAAACCTCCATAGCTGTGCCGACCACCTTGGCGACTTCCTGAGTGTGGCAGTCTTCACGCGTTGACGTCAAGACTTGAACTCAATCCGTTACCTCCGTCATTCGCGCACGTTCATCTCGTCGATCGCGCGCACGGCGGCGCCGCGCGCCGACGCCGACGGTCCGAGCTGTCCCTGCACCACGTCGGGGACGGCCGCCCCGGTGACGATCACGGTGTTCTCCATCGCCAGGCGGATGGGTCCGAGCAGCAGCTCACCGGCCCGCGCCAGGTCGCCGCCCACGACGATCCGCTCGGGGTCGAATAGGTTGCACAGGTTGCCCGCGGCCAGTCCGATGTGCCGACCGGCCTCGGCCAGCGCCCGGATGCAGTCGTCGTCGTTCGCCATCGCCCGCAGCACCACGTCGCCGACCTTCGTGATGCCCCCGGCGTCGCCCAGGCGCTCCAGGATCGCGGGGCCGCCGGCGATCGCCTCCAGGCATCCGCGGTTGCCGCACCGGCACAGCGGACCGTCCTCGACGATCACGGTGTGACCGAGCTCGCCCGCGGTGCCGTTGTGCCCGCGCAGCACACGCCCGTCGAGCACCAGGCCCGCGCCGACCCCGTCGCCGACGTCCAGGTACACGACGTTCTGCGTGCCGCGCCCTGCGCCCAGCCGCGCCTCGGCGAGGGCGGCGAGGTTCGAGGCGTTGTCGAGGAACACCGGCTGGCGCAGCCGCCGGTGCACCACCTCGACGATGTCCACCCCGGTCCAGCCGCGCAGGATCCCCCGGCCCGCGACCCGCCCCGACGCGCGGTCGATCGGCGCCGAGACGGCCACGCCCACGCCCCGCAGCTCGTCGATGCCGGAGTCGAGATTGGCGAGGATGTCCGACAGCAGCAGCGATGCGCGATCCAGCTCGTTGTCGGCGCGGTGATCGCGCGCCAGCGGCATGTGGTTCTCGCCCAGCACGGTGCCGTTCACGTCGGCGACCAGCACGCGCAGGTGGCGCGCCGCGACGTGCACCCCGGCGACCAGCCCGACCGCGCGCGCGAACGAGACCAGCGTCGCCCGGCGACCGCTGCGGATGCTCGGCGTGGTGCGCAGGATGCCGGCTGCCGCCAGCTCCTTGACGATGTTCGAGACGGATGCCGCGGACAGTCCCGTCACGGCGGCGAGCTCCACCTGCGTCAGGCTGCCCTGCTTCTTGATCGCGGCGGTCACGCGACGCCGGTTGGCTTCACGCAGTGAAGCCTGAGACCCGGGAGGACGCCGATGTGATGCCACGACGACACACTACCCGGCAGAGGGATCACCGCGCGATCATCGGCTCACCACCGCTCGTCGGAATGCCGGCGGACCTCCCTGCGTTCGGGGTGGTGATGAGTGCCACTGAGATCACCCCCGCGCTGTCCGTTCTCGATCTCGTCCCGGTGCGCACCGGGCAGAGCTCCGCGCAGGCGATCGCCGCGTCGATGGCGCTCGCCGTGCGCGCGGACGCGCTGGGCTGGCGCCGCTACTGGTTCGCCGAGCACCACAACATGCCCGCTGTCGCCTCGACCACCCCACCGGTGCTGATCGCAGCCGCCGCCTCGCGCACCTCGCGGATCCGGGTCGGCTCGGGCGGGGTGATGCTGCCCAACCACGCTCCGCTCATCGTCGCCGAGCAGTTCGCCGCGCTCGAGGCCATCGCCCCCGGCCGCATCGACCTGGGCATCGGTCGCGCACCGGGCAGCGACCCGGTGATCACGCAGCTGCTGCGCCAGTCCGGCACCACCGGCGATGTGGAGCGTTTCCCCTCGCACGTGCAGGACATCGCGCTCATGCTGGGCCAGGACGGCGCCACGGTGCGCTTCACCAGCGGCGGGGAGTACGCCGTGCGGGCCACGCCCGCGGCATCCGGATCGCCGCAGGTCTGGCTGCTGGGCTCCAGCGACTACTCGGCGCGGCTGGCGGCCTCGCTGGGCCTGCCCTACGTGTTCGCGAACCACTTCTCCGGCCAGGGCCTCGAGCGCGCGCTCGAGCTGTACCGCTCGGAGTTCGCGGCCGGCGAGACGCTGGCCGAGCCGCGGACGTTCCTGACCGCGAACGTCGTCGCCGCCCCGACCGACGAAGAGGCGCAGGCGCGCGCCCTGCCGCAGCTGCGCATGATGGCGCGGCTGCGCTCCGGTCGGCCGCTGGCCGCGCTCGAGACCGTCGAGCAGGCCCAGCGCGGGCTGGCGGAGGGGCCGGATGCCGGTGAGCAGACGCTGCTCGACAGCATCCGCTCCTCCTGGTTCGTCGGCACCGGCCCGGACGTGCGGCGCGAACTGGACGCGTTCGCCGCGCAGCACGGGGTCGACGAGATCATGGTCTCGCCCGTGGCCGGCTCCTTCGAGTCGGAGCCCCTCGACGCGACTCCCGGTCGCGAGCAGACGCTGGAGCTGCTGGCGGGCTGAGCCGGCGCACCGGCGGGCCCGTCAGCCCTTCACGGCGCCGCCGAGGCCGGCCGAGCGCAGGAAGACCGACTGGAACGCCAGGAACATCGCGATCGGGATCAGGGTCGCGATCGCCAGGGCGGCCAGGAACACGTCCAGCTCGGTCTGCGACTGCACGGCCGGCAGCCGCACCGACAGCGGCTGCACCGCGGGGTCGGGCAGCACCAGCATCGGCCACAGGTAGTCCTTCCACGCCGCGATGATCGCGAACACCGAGACGACCCCGAGGATCGGTTTGGACATCGGCAGCACGACCGACCAGAACAGCCGCACCGGACCCGCCCCGTCGGTGCGCGCCGCCTCGAACACCTCTCGCGGCAGGGCGTCGAAGAACCGCTTGACGAGCAGGATGTTGAACGCGTTGGCGGCCATCGGCAGCCACACGGCCAGGTAGTTGTTCAGCATCGACTGGCCGATCAGCGGCGGATGCACGATCGTGAGGTACAGCGGCACCAGCAGCACGACCCCGGGGATGAACAGCGTCGCCAGCACGAGTCCGTTCAGGATCGGCGCGTACCGCGGCTTGAGCACCGACAGCCCGTAGCCCGCCGTCGTCGCGATGAACAGCTGGAAGAACCACGCCCCCAGGGCGAGGACGATCGTGTTCCAGAAGTAGTGCGAGATGCCGATGTCGTTCCACGCGGTGGACAGGTTCGCCCAGTCGATGCCGTTCGGCCACAGCGCGAACGGCTGCTGCAGGGTGTCCTGCGTGGGCGTGACCGCCGCCTTGGCCAGCCACAGGATCGGCCCCAGCCCGGCGATCGTCAGCGTGACGAGCAGGAAGACGTGCGTCGCGCTCATCCCGGCGCGCACGCCGCGGCGGCCGCGATCGTAGGCCGAGACGATGGTCCTGTCCTGCTCCGCGGCGCGTCGACCGGCGCGTCGCCCGGCTCGGTGATCGGCGACGCGCCCGGCGCGGTGCTCTCTGACAGTGCTCATGAGCTGCTCCAGCGGTTGGTCAGCCGGAAGTACAGCCAGCTGAGGATGGCGAGGGCGATCGCGAGCAGGACCGAGACGGCGGTGGCCTCGCCGTACGCGCCGCCCAGACTGTTCCGGAAGGCCTTGTCGTAGATGTAGAGCAGGATCGTGCGCGTCGCACCGGCCGGCCCGCCGCCGGTGAACAGGAACGGCTCCAGGAAGACCTGCGCGGTCGCGATCACCTGCAGGATGAGCATGATGAACAGGATGCCGCGCAGCTGCGGCAGCGTGACGTGCCAGACCTTGCGCCAGATCGACGCGCCGTCGACCTCGGCCGCGTCGTACAACTCGGCCGGCACGCCCAGCAGGGCCGCCAGGTAGATGATGATGGATCCGCCGGCCCCGGCCCAGGTGGCCTCGAGCACCAGCGAGGGCATCGCCTGCACAGCATCCTGGATCCACGGCTGCGGCGGGATGCCCACGGCGCCGAGCACCGTGTTGAAGACGCCGTTCGCGTCGGCCGAGTAGAAGAACTTCCACAGCAGCACGGCGACCACGGGCGGGACGACAACAGGCAGATAGGCCAGCGCGGAGTACAGTCCCTTCGCTCTTCTGACCTCGCTCATCAGCACCGCCATGAACAGCGGGATGGGGAAGCCGAAGATCAGCGCGAGCACGGCGAACCACAGCGTGTTGACCACGGCCTCGCCGAGCAGCGGGTCGGAGAGCACCTTGAGGTAGTTGTCGAATCCCACCCACTGCGCGGTGATCAGGTTGGTCTTCTGCAGACTCATCACCACCGACTGCACGATGGGCGACCAGCTGAAGACCCCGAAGACGACGATCATCGGCAGCAGGAACAGCAGGTTCCACAGTCCGCCGCGCCGCAGCCACGTCATCGGCGTGCGCCGGGCGGTTCGTCGTCGGGTCAGCCGCTGCGTCATCGCGGCTTCGGCATCGGTTTCGCCGAGCCGCGCCTCTTCTGCGAGCTGTGTCACGTCGTTCTCCCCATCTCGGGCGCGGTTCCGGGGCCGCCGGCACGCGTCGCGGCGACCCCGGAATGTCTCACTGATCCAGCAGTGCCTGCGCGTCGGTCTGCGCCTTCGTCAGCAGCGCGTCGATATCGGCATTCTCCTGCGTGAGCACGGTCTGCACGACCGAGTCGAGCAGGGCGTAGACCTCCTGGGTCTTCTTCTTCGGCTCGCCCACCGGGGTCTGCTCCCAGATGTTGTCGATGAAGGACGACATCTGCTCGCGCGGCACGTTGATGTACGGCTCGATCCAGGTCAGCGACTCCTCGTACAGGTCACGGCTGAGCACCGGCAGCAGGGGCGTACCCACCGCCTGCCCCGAATCGGCCAGCGTCTTCGCGTCAGCGACCGCGGCATCCTCGTCCAGCAGCTTCTGCATGTAGTACCAGTCGATCCAGGCCACCGCGGCATCCTTCTTCGCGTCGTCGATGGTGGGGCTGACCACCGCGACATCCCCGCCGCCGAGCGTGCCCGCGTCCTCGCCCTCGGTCGGAACGACGCCGAGTCCGTAGACGTCGGGCGTCAAGCCGAAATCGCGCACGAGCGCCGTGTACACGTCGGATCCGGTGACGTACATGCCGATGTTGCCGGCGGCGAACTCCTGGTTGATCGTGCCCCAGTCCAGATCGAACTTCGACCCGAAGGAGCCGTCCTCCCAGCGCAGGTCGTGCAGGAACTGCAGCGCGGCCTTCGTCGCATCGTTGTCGATCGTCGAGGTGGCCGAGCCGTCGGTCTCATCGGTCTGCGTCCGGCCGCCGCGCGCCACGGTCGCCGCCGTCAGCTGCCAGCCGCCGGTGTTGCCCGCGGCCATCTGCGCGAAGCCGGCCTTGCCGGTCTTCTCGGAGATCTGCTTGGCGTAGGAGCGCACCTCGTCCCAGGTCGTCGGCGGCTTGTCCGGGTCGAGGCCGGCGGCCTCGAACAGGTCGCGGTTGTAGTGCAGGCCCATCGCATAGGCCTGACGCGGGAAGCCGTAGATCTTCCCGTCCGAGCTGGTGACGCCGTCGAGGATGACCGGGTTGAACTTGTCGGCGTAGCCGAGCTTCTTCACGGCATCCGTCACGTCGGTCAGCTGTCCGTTCTCGAGCAGCGTCTTGGTGTCGGTGAACGGCACGGTGAACACGTCCGGCAGCGATCCGCCGGCCAGCTGCACGGCGAAGGTGGGGCCCTTCCACTCGTACTCGACACCGATGATGTCGATGTTCTCGTGCTCGGACTCGAACTGCTTCTCCTGGGCGGCGAACGCTTCGTACGCGGCCGCGTCGGCGCCGGGCGGGAACGTCGCGACGCGCAGCTGGACGCGCCCGTCGTCGGAGGAGGAGCTGTCCGGAGATGTCGAACAGCCGGCGAGCGCGCCGACGACGGCGATCGTCGCCGCGCCTGCGAGCAGGACCTTGCGTGGTGACCTCATTGTCGTACCTTTCTTGTGCGGGCGGGCGCGTGGTGCGGTCTGCGCCCGTTCATCCCTGGTTCCCGGCATCCGCTGGAGCGGATGCCGTCTGCAGCCACGCGGCTGTGTCGCGCGGCAGAAGCCTGTCGGTGAGCGGCCCGCTGGTCAGGACGACCTCTCCTGCGGGCAGGGGCACGGGATCGGAGCCGGTGTTGAGGATGCAGACGAAGTCCGCACCGCGCCGGAAGGCGAGCACATCGTCGCCGAGGCCGTCCAGCCAGGCGAGCGCGCCGCTGCGGAGGACGCCGATCTCGCGGCGCACGCGCAGCGTGCGCCGGTAGAGGGCCAGCATCGATCCGGCATCCAGGTCCTGCGCATCCGCCGTCAGCCGCCCCCACCCCTCCGGCTGCGGGAGCCACGGCTCCGCAGTGGTCGAGAAGCCGTACGGCGGCCGGTCGCCCGACCAGGGCAGGGGCACGCGGCATCCGTCCCGGCCCGGGTCCACGCCGCCGGAGCGGAAGTGCATCGGATCCTCGATGCGGTCGCGAGGCAGGTCCTCCACCTCGGACAGTCCCAGCTCGTCACCCTGGTAGATGTACAGGCAGCCGGGCAGCGCGGCGACGACGACGCTCATGGCGCGGGCGCGCCGCGTGCCGAGCTCGAGGTCGGTCGGGGTGTCGAAGCGCTTGTCGAGGAAGGCGAAGCCGGTCTCCTCACGGCCGTAGCGGGTGACCGGGCGGGTGACATCGTGGTTGGAGAGCACCCAGGTGCTCGGCGCGGCGACGGGCGCATGGGCGCGCAGCGTCTGATCGATCGACGCGCGCAGGGCGGTGGCCTGATAGGGGCGCGTCATGAAGTCGAAGTTGAACGCCGTGTGCAGCTCGTCCGGGCGCAGATAGGCGGCGAACCGCTCGATGTCGTCCAGCCAGATCTCGCCCACCAGCACGCGCGGCTCGTCGTAGTCGTCGGCGATCGCCCGCCACGACCGGTAGATGTCGTGCAGCTCGTCGCGGTCCTGGGTGGGATGCGAGCCGTCGGCGCTCTCGCCGACCTCGGGCAGCGCGGGATCCTTCACCAGCAGCGCCGCCGAGTCGATGCGCACGCCGGCGACGCCGCGGTCGAACCAGAACCTCAGGATCTCCTCGTGCTCGGTGCGCACGTCCGGGTGGTTCCAGTTGAGGTCGGGCTGCTCGGGCGTGAACAGATGCAGGTACCACTCGCCGGGCGTGCCGTCCGCGTTCGTGGTGCGCGTCCACGTGGAGCCCTGGAAGCTCGAGACCCATTCGGTCGGGATGGTCGCACCGTCCTCGCCCTTGCCGGGGTGGAACCAGAAGCGGTCGCGGGCCGGGTCGCCCGGTTGCGCGGCGAGCGCCTCCTGGAACCACGGATGCTGATCGCTGATGTGATTCGGGACGATGTCGATGATCGTGCGGATGCCGAGCGCGCGCGCCTCGGCGATGAGCGCCTCCGCGTCGGCGAGCTCTCCGAACCAGGGATGGATGCCGCGGTAGTCGATGACGTCATAGCCGCCGTCCGCGAACGGAGAGGGGTACCAGGGGTTGAACCACAGTGCGTCGACGCCGAGCTCGGCCAGGTACGGCAGGTGCGCGCGCACTCCGCGCAGATCGCCGATGCCGTCGTCATCGCCATCGGCGAAGCTGCGCACGTACACCTGGTAGATCACGGCGGATCTCCACCACTCGTCGTCTCGTTCTCGCGCCGGGACTGCGTCGTCCATGGTTCTCCGTCGATCAGGTCCGGCCACGGTGGCCGATGTGACCAAGGTAGCTTTCTCGATAGCGAAACGCAAGAGATTGATGAAATTACGCAAATATACAACGTAGAGAGGGCAGCGCGAAGCGATGGCTGCGCCACGAGGCGCGCTGGCGCGACCGGGCGCACCCGGTCGGCATCCGCCGGTCGGCTTCGTCAGCGCGCGAGCGGCGCCGTCGACATCCGCAGCACGAGTTCGGGCTCGAAGAGCAGCTCCTCGGCGGCAGTGGCGGTGCCGCCGATCTGGGCGAGCAGCAGCTCGACCGCCGCCTTCCCCATGGCCTCGATCGGCTGCCGCACGGTCGTCAGCGGCGGCTCGGTGCAGCTCATCAGCGCCGAGTCGTCGAAGCCCACCACCGAGAGGTCCTCCGGTACGCTCAGCCCGGCCCTGCGGGCCGCGCGGATCGCTCCGAGGGCGAGCGGGTCGCTCGCGCAGACGATGGCCGTGGCACCGCGATCGATGAGCTTGGCGGCGCCGGCCTGACCGGACTCGAGCGCGTACAGCCCGTGCACCACCATGTCGTCCTGCAGCGGATCCCCGATGCGGTCGAGCAGCCTGCGCACGGCGGCGAGCTTGCGCTGCGAGGGGATGTGGTCGGTGGGGCCGAGCAGGATGCCGATGCGGCGGTGCCCCAGCTGGCGCAGGTGCGAGATCGCCTGCTCCCCCGCCGCCGCGTCGTCGGTGGCGACGGTCTGGAACGAGAGCGTGTCGACAGGGGCGCTGAGCAGCACGGTGGGCAGGTTCACCCGGCGCAGCCGCTGGTAGTGGCCGTGCGAGGCCTCGGCCTGGGTGTAGAGGCCGCCCAGGAAGATCACGCCCGACACGTGCTGCGCGAGCAGCAGGTCGATGTAGTCGGCCTCGGTGATGCCACCCGCGTTCTGCGTGCACAGCACCGGCGTGTAGCCGTTCTGCGCGAGGCCGCCGCCGACGATCTCGGCCAGCGCGGGGAAGATCGGGTTGGTCAGCTCGGGCGCCACCAGGCCGACCAGTCGGGCGCGCTCGCCGCGCAGCTTGGTCGGACGCTCGTAGCCGAGCACGTCCAGTGCCGTCAGGACCGCCTCCCGCGTGGCATCCGAGACGCCCGGCTTGCCGTTGAGCACCCGCGAGACCGTCGCCTCGCTGACGCCCACTTTCCTGGCCACCTCGGCAAGACGTTTCGTCATGCCTTCATCTTACGCAAGTGGATTGCAACTGCGCGCAAGAAATCGATCGTGGCGGGGGTGTGGCCGGGCCGGATGGAAACCGCCGGTCCACGCGCCCTCGCGCCAACGTTATGCATCTCGCCCGCCCCAGCCAGATGGAAAGCGCCGTTCCACGCGCCCTCGCGCCAACGTTACGCATCCCGCCCACCCCAGCCAGATGGAAAGCGCCGTTCCACGCGCCCTCACACCAACGTTATCCATCGTGCACGCCCGCGATCGCGTGTCTGCGATACGCCCTCCACAATCCGGCATCCGATCGACTTCTCCACAGTTTCCGGGGAATCGGGGGTTCGTGCGCGCAGCGTTCGGCCACCATATCGGCATGCGCCATCGGATCGCCCTCCCCGCACATCTCGGTCAGAGCTTCACTCTCCAGCAGGCTTCTGCAGCCGGCGTCGGCCGCTGGCGGCGTGACACCGTCGATCTGCACCGCCCGTTCCGCGGCATCCGCTCGACCAGCGCACCGCAGACCTTCGCCGAGACGATCGCGTGCCATCGGCCGGGGCTGAAAGCGGACCAGCTGTACGTCGGCAGAACCGCAGTTCGGCTGTGGGGCATGCCGCATCCGAAGGCATGGTCGCCGAAGGAGCCCGTCGAGATCGCGGTTCCTCCCGACCGCACGCCGCCGCGAACCGCTGGCGTGAAGGGCAGGAGGGTGGCCGCTCACCGCTTCACGACGTGCCGTGTCGACGGCTCACCTGTCGTGGATCCCATCACAGCGCTGTTCAGCTGCGCGCAGGAGCTGGCCGTCGACGAGGCGGTGATCCTGCTCGATGCGCTGATGACCTCGGCATCCAACTATCCGGATCTGCAGCCCGGCCGGCCGATCGTCAGCGCAGCCGATGTTGAGGAGCGGCTCGCGATCTGGCGGAGCTTTCCCGGGCATCGCACGATCCGCGCCGCGCTGTCGCGGGCCCGCCCGGGAGTCGAGTCCCCGAAGGAGTCCGAGACGCGGATGCTGCTCGTCTCCTCGGGGCTTCCCGAACCCGTCGTGCAGTATGAGGTTCGGGACCGGCAGCGTGTCATCGCCCGCGTCGACCTCGCCTACCCGGAGCTGAGGATCGCGATCGAGTACGAGGGCGACGGGCATCGCAGCAGCAAGGATCAGTGGCGCCGCGACATCCAGCGCCAGCGCGAGCTCGAGGATCGTGGCTGGATCGTCATCCGCCTCACCCAGCAGGATCTGGGCGCCGGATCCAGGGCGCTGCTGTCCCGCATCCGCCGCGCCATCCTGTCTCGCACCGCGTGAGCCGCCGTTATCCATCCGGACGCCGCGGACAAGATGGAAAACGTCGGCGCAAGAGGCCATTGACCGACCCTTTCCATCCGGACGCCGCGGGCAAGATGGAAAACGCCGGCGCGAGAGGCCATGGACCGACGTTATCCATCCGGACGCCGCGGACGAGATGGAAAACGTCGGCGCGAGCGGCCGCGGACCGACGTTTTGCATCCGGGCGCCGCGGCAAACGGGCAGGACGCGCAACCAGCGAGCGCGGCGGGCTACTCCTCGTCGGGCTCGCCGGTGATCAGGCCGCGCAGCCAGTCACGGGCCTCGACGAAGATCTCGTCGGCGTAGCGCTCCGGATACTGCACGATGCGCCGATCGGCGCGTGGATACGAGCCCAGGAAGACGACCCGCGGACTGAAGCGTCGGATGCCGAGCAGCGCATCGGCCATGCGCTCGTCGTGGATGTGACCGTCGGCATCCAGCACGAAGCGATACCGTCCCAGTTCGTCGCCGATCGGGCGCGACTCGATCAGCGACAGGTTGATGCCGCGCGTGGAGAACTGCTCGAGCATCTCGAGCAGCGCACCGGGGCGGTCGTCGGGCAGTTCAACGATGAGTGAGGTCTTGTCGGCGCCGGTGGGGGTGCCGACCGCCGCCGCGCGGGAGACGAGCACGAACCGGGTGACCGCGTTGTCGTTGTCGCCGATGCTCTCGGCGAGCACCTGCACGTCCTGATGCCGGACGATGCCGGGCGCGGCGATCGCCGCTTGAGCGGGCAGGGTTCCGTCCAGGATGCCGAGAGCGGATGCCACGTTGCTGGCCGCCGGCACGTGCGCGTGCGCCGGCAGATTCTCCCCCAGCCAGCTGTGGCACTGGGCGTACGCCACCGGATGCGCGGCGATCACGCGCACGTCGGAGAGCTCGGTGCCCGGCTGCGCGACCAGCACGAAGTTCACCTTGACCAGGTACTCGCCGACGATGCGCAGCCCCGGGTTGGTGGCCAGGGCGTCCTGCGTGGTGGAGACGCCGCCCTCGATGGAGTTCTCGATCGCGATCATCGCAGCATCCGATACTCCCGAGAGCACATCGGCCAGCGCCTCGCCGACGTTGTGCACGGGCTTCCAGATCTGACCGCGGGCCTCGGGCACCTGGTCGAGCGCCGCCTCGGTGAAGGTTCCGGCAGGGCCCAGGTAGCTGTACGTGCGGCGTTCGGTCACCCCGTCAGCCTAGTGACATGTCGCGGGGCGCTCCCAGACGTTGCAAGATGGGAGCATGACGAGTCGTGCAGGCCTCCCCGCGGAGGAAAAGGACCTCATCGATGTCGACGAGCTGATCGCCGCGTACTACGACCAGCATCCTGATCCGAAGGTCGCGACGCAGCGCGTCGTGTTCGGCACGAGCGGCCATCGCGGCTCCTCACTGTCGAAGAGCTTCAACGAGGATCACATCCTCGCCACCACGCAGGCCATCGTCGACTACCGCGCCGCGCAGGGGATCTCCGGCCCGCTCTTCCTCGGCCGCGACACACATGCGCTCTCGCTGCCCGCGGAGCGCAGCGCCATCGAGGTGCTGATCGCCAACGGTGTGGACGTGCGGGTGGATGCGCGGGATGCCTGGGTGCCCACTCCCGCGCTGAGCCACGCGATCCTCACCTACAACCGGGGCCACGCGGCCGACGACCCTGACCGCGCGGACGGCATCGTCGTGACGCCCAGCCACAACCCGCCCCGGGACGGCGGCTTCAAGTACAACCCTCCGCACGGCGGCCCCGCCGACACCGACGCGACCGGCTGGATCGCGCAGCGGGCCAACGAGCTGATCGAGGCCGGCCTGCAGGACGTGAAGCGGCAGAGCTTCGCCGACATCGACTGGGACTCGCTGCCCGGGTACGACTTCCGCGACGCGTACGTGCGCGACCTGCCCTCGATCATCGACCTCGAGGCGATCAAGCGCGCGGGCGTGCGCATCGGCGCCGATCCGCTGGGCGGCGCCTCCGTGGAGTACTGGCAGCTGATCAAGGAGATGCACGGGCTCGACCTGACCGTGGTGAACCCCGAGGTCGATCCGACCTGGCGCTTCATGACCCTCGACTGGGACGAGAAGATCCGGATGGATCCGTCGTCGCCCTCGGCCATGGCATCCCTCGTCGCCAAGAAGGGCGACTACGACGTGCTCACGGGCAACGACGCCGACGCCGACCGGCACGGCATCGTCACCCCGGATGCCGGGCTGATGAACCCCAACCACTATCTGGCCGTCGCGATCGACTACCTGTTCTCGCACCGCACCTCGTGGCCGCGCGATGCCGCGATCGGCAAGACGCTCGTCTCGTCGATGATCATCGACCGGGTCGCCGAGTCGCTGGGCCGCCGCCTGCTGGAGGTACCCGTCGGGTTCAAGTGGTTCGTGCCCGGTCTGCTCGATGGCTCGGTCGCGTTCGGCGGCGAGGAGTCGGCGGGCGCGTCGTTCCTGCGCCACGACGGCCGGGTGTGGTCGACCGACAAGGACGGCATCCTGCTGTGCCTGCTGGCGGCCGAGATCATCGCCGTGACCGGCAAGACGCCCTCGGAGCGGTACGCCGAGCTGGAGGCGGCGTTCGGAGCATCCACGTACCAGCGCGTGGACGCGCCGGCGACGCCCGAGCAGAAGGCGACGCTCGCTCGCCTGGCGCCGGATGCCGTGACCGCGACCGACCTGGCCGGCGAGGAGATCACCGCCAAGCTCTCGCACGCGCCAGGAAACGGCGCTTCGATCGGCGGGCTGAAGGTGCAGACCGAGCACGCCTGGTTCGCCGCGCGCCCCTCTGGCACGGAGGACGTCTACAAGCTGTACGCCGAGAGCCTGCGCGGCCCCGAGCACCTGGCCCAGGTGCAGGAGGAGGCCCGCGCGGTGGTCAGTGCCGCGCTCGGGGGCTGAGCGGGACGCGAGTGCCGCCCGCGTCGCGCACACGGGAACACCGGCACGACCCGGGAACGGATGCACGGCCAGATCGCGGCTTCGATCGTGCAGCCGTTCCCGGGTCGTGCATCCGTGCCTGTCAGTCCCCGCCCGGCGAGCCCAGCAGCTCGCGCACGCGGCTGGAGATGCGGGTGAACTCGGGCGTCTCGAGCGTCTGCGCGTACCCGCGCTCGGCGGGCAGGTCCACGCGATGCTCCTCGAGGATGCGGCCGGGGCGAGGGCTCATCACGACCACCCGGCTGGCGAGGTAGACCGCCTCGGCCACCGAATGGGTGACCAGCAGCACGGTGGTGCCGGTCTGCGCCCAGATGCGGTTGAGCTCGACGTTCATCTTCTCGCGCGTCAGCGCGTCCAGCGCGCCGAAGGGCTCGTCCATCAACAGCACCCGCGGCTCGTGCAGCAGGGCACGGCACAGCGACACGCGCTGCTGCATGCCGCCGGAGAGCTCGTGCGGCAGCGCCTTCTCGAAGCCGGTCAGGCCGGTCATCTCGATCAGCTCGTCGGCCCGCGCGTTGGCCTTCTTCATGTCCATGCCGCGCATCTCGGCCTGCAGCAGGATGTTGCCGCGCACACTGCGCCACTCCAGCAGCGCTGCGCGCTGGAAGACGTAGCCGATGTCCTGGCGGGGACCCGTCACATCCTCGCCGTTCAGCCTCACCATGCCGGAGCTCGGCAGGGTGAGGCCGGCGACGGCCTTGAGCAGGGTCGACTTGCCGCAGCCCGAAGGCCCCGCGATCGTGATGAACTCACCGGCCTGCACGTTCAGGTCGACGCCGTCCAGTGCCGTCACCGTGCCGCGCTTGGAGGCGAAGGTGATCGAGACGTCGGTGATCTCCAGCGCCGCGCTCGTCTGCGTCATGTGCGTGTTCTCCTGCTCGTGCGGTCGGTTCGGTTCAGCTGCCGGGAGTGGGGTCACTTGCCGGGTGCGAAGGACGCGTCGTAGTACGTGTCCACGGTGCCGTCACCGGAGATCAGGCCGGCCTTGCCCAGCACGTCCAGGGTGGCCTGCCAGTCCGAGGTGGCGTTCACGCCGGGGGCCTCGCCCTCGGTGGCCTTGGTGCTCAGCAGCTTGATGGTCTCGGTCCACTGGTCCAGCAGCACATCCTTCGCCGGCATCTGCGGGTCCTTGCCGGTCATGGACGCGACGGCGGCCTCGGGGTCCTCCGCCGCGGCGGCGAACGCCTCTGACGTGGCGGCGACGAGCTCCTTCACCAGCTCGGGCTTCTGCTCGATGGTGTCGGTGGGGGCGATCAGGCCGTTGCTGTAGAAGTTCAGCCCGGCGTCGGAGTAGCGCAGGTAGCGCATCTTCTTGCCGCTCTTGGCCGCGATGGTCGGGCCCTGGTCGTGCGCGAAGCCGATCAGTCCGTCCACCTGGCCGGAGAGCACGGCGGCGATCTTGCCCGCCGGGTCGAGGTTCTGCTGCTTGACGTCGGACTCCTTGAGCCCGACCGCCTCGAGGTACATCGGGAACGTCGTGGTCGGAGCGTCGCCGGCCGAGACCGCGATGGTCTTGCCCTTCAGATCCTTGGGCTCCTCGATGCCGGAGTCGGCGAACACCTGCACGGCCGAGGGCGTGGTCTGCAGGAAGACGCCGACGCTCTTGATCGCGACGCCCTTGTCGATGTTGGCGAGTACGGCGGGGGTGTCGGCCCAGCCGAAGTCGACCTGCTTCTGGCCGACGGCCTGCGCGGTCTTGGTGGAGCCCTGACCGGCCTTGATGGTCAGGTTGATGCCGTGGTCCTTGAAGATGCCCTTCTCGACCCCGTAGTAGAACGGCGCGTGCTCGCCGTAGGGGTACCAGTTGAGCATGAGCGTCACGTCGGTGACCTGCTTCTCGCCCTTCGCGGGGGCGCTGCTGTCGCTGGACGGCGCGGAGGATCCGCATCCGACGAGGGCGAGAGCGGATGCCGTGACGACGGCGAGTGTGCCGAGGATGGATGCTGACTTCTTCATCAGTAGTTCTCCTAGTGGGTTCGGGTGATGCTGGGGAGTGGTCTTGGGAGGGACGGGATCAGAGGCGGACGGTGGCCGCGCCGACATCGCGCTTGGAGGCGTGCCAGGGGATGAGGAACTTCTCGGCGATCTGGATGATCGCGAACAGCAGCACGCCCATCAGCGACATGATGATCAGCGCGGCGAACAGCATGGCGGTGTCGAGGTTGCCGTTGGCCTGCAGGATCACGTAGCCGAGACCCTCGTTGGCGCCGACGAACTCGCCGACCACCGCGCCGGTGACGGCCAGCGTGGCGGCCACCTTCAGGCCGGACAGCAGCTCGGGGAGCGCCGCGGGCAGCCGGACCTTGGTGAAGGTGCGCCAGCGACCGGCGCCCATCGTCGAGGTCAGCTGCAGGATCTCGGGGTCGACCGTGCGGAGCCCTGCCAGCCCCGAGATCACGACCGGGAAGAACGCCATCAGCACGGCGACCAGGATCTTCGGCTCCATCCCGAACCCGAGCCAGACGATGAACAGCGGGGCGATCGCGATCTTCGGGATCACCTGCGCGAACAGGATGACCGGGTAGAGGGTCTGCTCGAGGCCCCGCGAGTAGACCATGACGACGGCGACGAACAGGCCGACGATCACGGCGATCACGAAGCCGACCAGCGTCTCGTAGGTGGTCACCCACGTCTGCTGCATCAGGTACGGGACGTTGTCGGCGAACGCCTTCCAGGTGTCGCCCGGCGAGGGGATGATGAACGGCTTGACGAGCTTGAGCGCGGTGACGAGCCACCAGACGGCGAGCACCACGATCCCGAAGACGATCGGATGCCAGCTGCGAGCCCACCAGCGCACGACGGGATGCTGTTCGCGCGGCGCCTGGGCGAGTGCCATCGCCATGGTGGCGTTCTGGGATGACGTCATGCGACTCCTCGACTCCTTCGTCAGCGGGCAGATGGGAAAGCGTATTCCCAGGTGATAGTGCGAGTCTATGTCGCGGTCGGAGAGGTGTCAATCCGGGCAGTGCGAGACGCGTTCAGGCGCGCTCGGCGAGCATCCGTCCGGCCACACGAAGCCAGCGGGCGGGGTCGGAGAGAGCGGATGCCGCGGAGCCGGCCACCTCGGTCAGTGAGACGGCCGCCGTGAACAGCGAGGTGTCGGAGTCGGCGGCGATCCGGCCGGCGACCAGCGCCGCGCGGGCACCGGCATCCGCGGCGACGGCGGCGACGAACGACGGCACCTTGCCGTCGCCGGACTGGCCGTCGTAGGAGCCCTCGCCGGTCACGACCACGTCGGCCCCGGCGATCGCGTCGGCCAGGCCGATGAGCCGCGCGACCTCGCCGGCTCCCGGTAGCAGCCGGGCTCCCCAGGCCACGAGAGCCCCGCCGACGCCTCCTGCGGCGCCGGCACCGGGAGTCCCGGCATCCAGGCCGAGCAGGTCGGCCAGGTTCGTCAGAGCGGCGTCCACGGACGCGCGATCAGCGGCATCCGTGAGCCCCTTCTGCGGGCCGAACACCTCCGCCGCACCGCGTGGGCCGGTGAGCGGGTTGGTGACGTCGCTGAGCACGAGGGTCTCGGGGGCGGTGCGCAGGCCGCGGAGGTCGATGCGCGCGATCTCGGTGAGGCCGCGTGCACCGGGACCGGCCTCAGCGCCGGCGGCGGTCACGAACCGCGCACCCAGCGCACGCAGCATCCCGGTGCCGCCGTCGGTGGAGGCGCTGGAGCCGATGCCCAGCACCAGTCGCGAGACGCCGTGGTCGAGGGCTGCCGCGATGGCCTGCCCGAAGCCGGACGTATCGGCGTCCCACGGGCGCAGCTCGTCGAGCAGCTCGATGCCCGAAGTCGAGGCGAGGTCGATCACGGCCGTGCCGTGCGGCGCCTCCTCGGATGCCGGCAGCAGCAGCCATGACGTGTCGACAGGCCTTCCCGCGGGGCCGTCGACGGTGACCGGCATCCGCTGTGCGCCGGGAACCGCCGCCTCGAAGGCCGCGACCGTTCCCTCTCCGCCGTCGGCCATGGGCCGCAGCACGAGCTCAGCATCCGGGTCCTTCTCACGCCACCCGTCGGCCAGCGCCCGCGCGGCATCCGCCGCCGTGATGGTGCCCTTGAAGCTGTCCGGCGCGAAGACCACCCGCATCAGAAGACCACCCGCGCCACCCGCGGGGTGCTGCCGCGCACGACGACCTCGAGAGGCAGCTCCGGCTGCTGCCAGTCGGCGTCGACGGTGGCACGGAAGGCCTGGTAGCCGAGGTCGCTCAGCGGCACGCGCACGGTCGTCAGTTGCGGTGTGACGTCGCGGCTCACGGGCACGTCGTCGAACCCGCACACGGCGATGTCGGCGCCGACCGAGCGTCCGGCGTCCCTGATCGCGGTCATCGCGCCGACGCCGACCACGTCGCTGAGCGCGAAGACCAGCGTTCCGGCATCCACGCCCGCGGCCAGCGCATCCGTCATCGACGCGGCTCCCGACTCGCGGTGGAAGGTGCCGCGGTGGATGCGCTCGAAGTCGCTGCCGAAGCCGGCGGCGAAGCCGGCCAGGCGGTCATCGCTGGTCTTCACGCCCGCGGCCGCGCCGATGGCGATCGCACGCCGGTAGCCGAGCCCGGCCATGGCTCGGCCCAGCGCTTCGGCGCCCGCGCGGTTGTCGACCACGAGGCTGCGGTCGCCGCCGGGGCCGAACGTGACCGTGCGGCTGCCCAGGTCGCGGAAGGCGCCGAGCTCTGCGAGCGATTCCGCGTCGCGCTCTCCCGCCCGGGAGGCCGCGAGGATCACGCCCCGTGGGCGCTGCCCCCGCAGGGCGTGCAGGATGCGGGTTTCGCAGGCGGGCTCGCGCTCGGTGATCGCGACGGTGACGATGAGCCCGTCCTCGTCGGCTCCGCGCGCGACGCCCGAGGCGATCTGTCCGAAGTACGGGTCGGCGATGTCGGCGACCAGCAGCGCGATCACCTGCGAGGTGCCGCGCGCGATGGCCTGGGCGGAGACGTTGGGGATGTAGCCCAGCTCGTCGGCCGCCCTCGCGACGCGCTCCCGGTACGACTCGGCGACCTTGCGCTCCGACCCGTTCAGCACCCGCGACGCCGTCGCCAGCGACACGCCCGCGACCCGTGCGACGTCGTGCAGGGTGGGGGCGGCGTTGCGCGTGGCGTCAGCGGTCATGCGTTGAGCCTATCGAGCAGTCTCGGCCAGCCATCGGCGCAGTGTGGCCGCCTCGGCTGCCAGCAGGGCGGTGTCGTCGTCAGGGACGAACTCCAGCAGGGCGTCGCGCGGCGGAGTGGGCAGAGCGGATGCCGCTGAGCACAGTCCCCGCCAC
This sequence comes from Microbacterium sp. ARD32, assembly GCF_031844385.1. Taxonomy (NCBI): domain Bacteria; kingdom Bacillati; phylum Actinomycetota; class Actinomycetes; order Micrococcales; family Microbacteriaceae; genus Microbacterium; species Microbacterium sp. ARD32. The sequence goes on along the minus strand of NZ_JAUZVD010000002.1, from coordinate 680,748 downwards.
AGCTCCTCGCGCTCGTGCAGGCGCAGCCGTTCGCCGGCCGGCCACCACGAGAACACGTGCACGGCGCTGGTGCGCGCGGAGATCGCGTCGAACTCGGTGAGCGCCTCCGCATCCTCGGCGCCGACCGAGGGCTGCCAGTACGTCGACAGCGCCGGCACGTCGACCAGCAGCTGCAGCACGGCATCCGGGGTGTCGGCGATCGTGCCGCGGTGGTACTCCAGAGCCAGGCGGATGCCGCGTTCGGAGGCCTCCTCCGCGGCATCCCGCAGGCGTGCGGTGATCTGCGCGCACTGCGCGGGGGTCGCATCGGCGGAATCGACGCGGCCAGCCCAGACGCGCACCCGGTCGGCGCCGAGCGCCTGCGCGGAATCCAGGATCGGGGTGAGCGGCTCGTCGGCGCCGGCGCGGAAGTACGAGCCGTACGAGCAGACCGCGAGTCCGGCATCCGTCGTCGCCTGCGCGACGCGCGCTGCGCGCTCGACGTCGCCCGGCGGCACGTGCACGTCGCCGCCCCACTCGATGGCCTCGAGCTCCGCCTCGGCGGCGAGCGCCACGATCTTCTCGGGCGCGAGCTCTCGGAACGTCACCGAGCACAGCCCTGGTCGCATGATCATGTCCTCATCCTGCCGTCCTATGCGTTCGAATCAGAGGTGGGGGGCGACGGACTCGGCGAACGACGAGACCGTGCGGGCCGCGACGTCGGCGTAGGGGGCGGCCCAGATGTCGGCGTTGAACAGCTCCACCTCGATGTCGCCGGCATAGCCCGCCTCGACGACGGCACGCGTGAGCGAGGCGAAGTCGATCACGCCATCGCCCGGGTAGTGGCGCGAGAGCAGCACATCCTCAGCGAGGGGCGTCTTCCAGTCGCAGACCTGGTAGCTGGCGATGCGGCCCTCGCGCCCGGCGCGGGCGATCTGCTCGAGCACCTGAGGGTCCCACCAGATATGGAACGTGTCGACCACGGCGCCGACCACCGCGGGGTCGAAGGCGGATGCGAGGTCGAGCGCCTGGCCGAGCGTGGAGACCACGGCGCGGTCTGAGGCGTACATCGGATGCAGCGGCTCGACCGCCAGGGTGACGCCGTGCTCCTGGGCGAAGGGCGCCAGTGCGCCGAGCGCGTCGCGCACGCGCTCCCTGGCGCCGATCAGATCACGCGATCCCTCGGGCAGGCCGCCGGCGACGAGCACCAGCACGGCAGCGGAACCGGGGGCGGCGGCTGCGGCGAGCGTGGCGGTCTCCACGATGGCACGGCGGTTGTCGTCCAGCGCGGCGACGCGCTCGGGACCCTCGGGGAGCGTGAAGAACCCGCCGCGGCAATGGCTAGAGAAGCGCAGTCCGGAATCCGTCAGCATCCGCGCCGCCAGGTCGAGACCGACCTCGTTGACCGGCTCGCGCCACAATCCGATGGACTGCACGCCGGCGTCGGCGGTGACCTGCAGTGCGGTGGCGAGGTCGGCGTGCTTGATGGTGGCCTGGTTGATCGAGAGGCGGGGATGTGCGGTGCTCACAGGCTGACTCCGTTCAAATGTCGGACGATTTCACAGATGTCGGACGATTCGGCCACCTTTCGGCTGACATCCGTTCTTTCGTCCGACATTCGTGCGGCGGCGGGCACGTTCCGTGCGGCGGCACGCCGGTCGGCGCTCATGCGTCCACTCCGTTCAGTCGCAGCATCCCGTGCCAGCGCTCGCGTGCGAGCGCGGGGTTCTCCAGGGCGAGCGAGGCGTTGGCCAGCTCGACGATCCGCGAGAGGTGCGGCAGGCTGCGTGCCGAGTGCAGGCCGCCGACCATCTGGAACGCGGGCTGGTGGCCGTTGAGCCAGGCAAGGAACGCGACGCCGGTCTTGTAGTAGAACGTCGGCGCGGCGAACACCTGCCGGCTGAGCTCCTCCGTCGGACCGAGGATCTCGAGGTAGCGGGCGGGGTCGCCCGCGTCGAGCGCCTGGATCGCAGCGGATGCCACAGGTGCGATCGCCGCGAACGCGCCGAGCAGCGCGTCGGAATGCCCGTCGCCCTTCCCGACCGTGTCTCCGCCGATGAGGGAGACGTAGTTGAAGTCGTCGCCGGTGAACATGCGCACGCCCTGCGGCAGGCGCTCGCGCACCGAGATCTCGCTCTCGGCGTTCAGCAGGCTCATCTTCACGCCCGCCACCTTGCCCGGGTTCTCGGCGATGATGTCGAGCAGGACGTCGGATGCCGCGGGCCACTCCGTCGAGCCGAAGTAGCCCTCCAGCTCCGGGTCGAACGCCGTGCCCAGCCAGTGCAGCACGACCGGGGTCGTGGCGCGCTGCAGCACCGAGCGGTATACGCGACGGTAGTCGTCGGCGCTGGTCGCCACACGGGCGAGGTGGCGGGATGCCATGAGCACCGGCCCCGCGCCCTGCTCCTCGGTGAACTCCAGCTGCGAGGCGTACGCGTCGATCACCTGGTCGAGGGTGACCCGGTCTTCCAGAACGTGGTCGGTGTTGACGCCCACGACCACCGAGCCGCCCTCCTCGCGGGCCACCTGCGCACTGCGGGAGATCAGCTCGCGGGTCGCGGCGGCATCCAGGCCCATGTTGCGCTGCGCGGTGTCCATGGCATCCGCCACGCCCAGACCCCACGAGTAGACGTTGCGGCGGAACGCGAGTGTCGAGTCCCAGTCGATGTCGGCGGGCCGCCCGGGTGTGTTGTCGCCCCACACGACGGGCACGACGTGCGCGGCCGCGTAGGCGACCCGGCTGCGCAGCGGGGCCACGGGTCGGGCGAAGACGCCGGAGTCGTTCAGCTCGGCATCCGTCACCTCACCGGATGCCGACAGCAGACGCAGCATGCTCACAGCGACAGCTTCTCGATCGCGATCTTGCGGCCCTCGGCGCTCGAGGCCAGGCCCGCCTCGGCGAACTGCACGCCGCGCGCCCCGGCGAGCAGGTCGAAGGCATAGTCGGTGCCGAGCACGAACGAGGTCAGGTAATCCTCCCACTGCTGGCGGAAGCCGTTCAGGAAGACGTCGTTGGTGGGGACGGTCTGCCAGTCGGCGTCGTAGTCGTGGGTGTCCTCGAGGTCGGGGTTCCACACCGGCTTCGGGGTGGCGTTGCGGGGCTGGATCTTGCAGCCGAACAGGCCGACCACGGCCGAGCCGTGCGTGCCGTCGACCTGGAACTCGACCAGCTCGTCGCGGTTCACGCGTACGGTCCACGAGGAGTTGATCTCGGCGATGATGCCGCCCTCCAGCTCGAAGATGCCGTACGCGGCGTCCTCGGCGGTGGCGTCGTAGTGCTCGCCCTTCTCGTCCCAGCGGTCGGCGATGTGCACGGCGGCCTGCGCGTAGACGCTCTTGACCTCGCCGAACAGGTTCTCGAGCACGTAGTTCCAGTGCGGGAACATGTCGGTGATGATGCCGCCGCCGTCCTCGGTGCGGTAGTTCCAGCTGGGGCGCTGCGCGGGCTGCCAGTCGCCCTCGAACACCCAGTAGCCGAACTCGCCGCGCACGGAGAGGATGCGGCCGAAGAAGCCCGAGTCGATCAGGCGCTTGAGCTTCTGCAGGCCGGGGAGGTACAGCTTGTCGTGCACGACGCCGGTCTTCACGCCGGCATCCTTCGCCAGGCGGGCGAGGTCGAGGGCCTCCTCCAGCGACTCGGCGGTGGGCTTCTCTGTGTAGATGGCCTTGCCTGCGGCGATGGCCTTGCGGATGGCCGTGGCGCGCGCCTTGGTCACCAGGAAGTCGGCGTAGATCTCCCACTGCGGGTCGGCGAGGGCCGCGTCGAGGTCGGTGGTGTAGTCGTCGATGCCGTGCTTCGCTGCGAGCTCGGCGAGCTTCTCGGCGTTGCGGCCGACGAGGATCGGCTTGACGGTCACCTTCTGGCCGTCGGCCAGCTCGATGCCTCCCTGGTCGCGGATCGCGAGGATCGAGCGCACCAGGTGCTGCCGGTAGCCCATGCGTCCGGAGACGCCGTTCATGATGATGCCGATCTCGCGCACGTTCGCCATTGGTGTTTCCGTTCTGCTTGAAGTCCGTCACGTCTGCCCGCGGCACGGGTAAACGCTTTCCCACAGTGAATCAGGTTACGTCACGGAGCGCAAGCACCCACATGGCGCCGGTTCGGAAGCACGCGGGCGATCAGGAGGTCCCGCATCGGGTCATTCCAGCAGGGTCGCGCCACCCGCCGAGGCATCGATCGCCACTTCTGCGGCACCGATCAGTGCGGCATCGTCGAGTTCGGCCGCCACGAGTTCCGGAACGAAAGGGATGCGGCCGTTCAGACGGCGTCCGATCGCAGGTAGCATCAGCTCGGCGGCGGCGCGGCCGGACTCGCCGCCGAGCACGACCAGTTCGGGGTTGAGCAGCGCACTCGCGTTGGCGATCGAAAGCGCGAGATCGTCGACCAGCCCGTCGAAGACGGCTCGAGCCACCGGATCGCCGCCGCGCACCCGAGCGAGCAAGGATTCGGCGTCCGGCTCCGTCACCGAGGTGTACCCGTGCCTGCGGAGCACTCCTGCGGCGCCGATCCGCGACTCGAGGTCGCCGAACCCGGGCCACGGGCTGTCCAGCGAGCTGCGGCTCATCATCGTGTACCCGAACTCGCCCGCTGCACCCACGGCACCCCGGTACAGGCGGCCGTCCAGGATCAGAGCCGCGCCCACGCCGGTGCCGAGCAGGACGGTCAGCACGTCGGACCTTCCTCGAGCAGCGCCATGCCGCAATTCGGCGACAGCCGCGAGGTTGACATCGTTCTCCACGCGAACCGCAACACCCAGACGCTCTTCCAGCAAGGGCACGAGCGGGAAGTCGAACCACTGCACGGCCGGCGCGAACTCGACGAGTCCGCGGCGATGGCGCACGACGCCGGGCACGCCCACGCAGACTGTTCGCACCTCGATCCGCTGCGTCGCCGCCTTCTCGATCAGCCCGGACGCGAGCACGGCGACGGCCTCGAAGACATCCCTGCCCGCTCCACGCACCTGCGAGTCGACCAGGCACGCGTCCCGTAGCAGCACCTGCGCGTCGAGGTCGGTGACCGCCGCCGAGATCCGGTGACCGCCGAGCTCGACGGCCAGCACCGCGTGGGCGGACGCATTGAAGCGGACGAGCCTGGCGGGGCGACCTCCCGTCGACGAGGTCTGGCCGATCTCCTCCACCTCGCGATCCTGGATCATCCTGTCAATCAGACGATTCACCGTCGCGATGCTCAGCCCGGTGACTTGGGCGAGCGCAGCACGGGACAATGCCCCTCCTCCCCGCAGCGCATCCAGAAGGAGGGTGCTGTTCACTCGAGACGCGGTGCGGTTCGACGCCTTCATCGGCAACGGCTTCCGGTTCCGCGCTGGCTGAGCCATGAATGTGCACCTGCTTCAACGTGGTATGAACAGAACCGGCGATGCGATGGTCATCCGATTCAGCAACGGATTCCGATTCAGCATCCCACACCTCTCCAGCGCTGCGTATGTCTATTGGGTCAACTTTTGATTGAGTTGATATAAAGGAGCTATGGCGGATCGGACGGCACTGCAGAATGCTCGCATCGTCGGGGTTGACGTGGGTGGCACCAAGGTGCGCGCGCTCGTCGCCGATGCCGCCGGCCGCATCATCGACGACCTCCGTGAGCCGACCGAGCCCGATGTCGTCGCGCAGATCGCACGCATCGTGCGCACCCAGACCGGTCCCCCCATCGTCGGCCTCGGCGTCGGCGTACCCGGCGCCGTCGATCCGCAGACAGGATGCGTGTCCCGCATTCCGAATGCTCCTCTGCTGGACGGCGTTCCTCTCGCCGCACTGCTGTCGACGACCCTGCACATCCCCGTCGCGGTGGAGAACGATCTGGCGGCGGCCGCACTCGCCGAGGCCCGCTCTGCCACAAGCGCGTCTGTCCTCGCCGTCATCGCAGCCGGCACCGGAATCGGTCTCGGCATCGTGCACGACGGCGTGCTCTTGCAAGGCGCAACCGGCGCAGCCGGGGAGATCGGCGACATCCCGCTTCCCACCGGGGGCACTCTCGAGGACACCGTGTCCATCGAGGGGATCCGCCGTGCGCACGTCGCGAACGGCGGGGTGGACGCCGAGCTGTCCACGATCCTTGCTCTCGCGGCGAACGACGATGCCGCCGCCCTCGCCGCCATCGATCACTACGCGGAGGGCCTCGCGTTCGCCGTGCAGGTCGCGCGCGCGGTGCTCGACCCCGATCGGCTTGTGCTGACCGGTGGCCTGGCGGGGTCGGATGTCGTGCTCGATGCGCTCCGACGGCAACTCGGCGACGCGATGTCGGGTCTGACTGTCAGCGAACACGGAACGGATGCCCCTGCGCACGGAGCGCTGCTGCTCGGCACGCAGGCGGCTGCCCGCTCATGCGGCGCTGACTCTTCGTCCGCCTAGCGTGCGGGCAGGTCGAGACCGGGGAGGTCGTCCACGTGGCGCGATCGCTGCGGCGCCCGCGGAATGGGCTCCGTCTCGACAGGGTCGCCGATGGCGACGAGGCGGTCGTGCAGCACTCCCGCCAGCTTGTTCCGCACGTCGGCGTAGGCGTCCTGTCCGGCCACGTCGTGGAGCTCGTGCGGATCGGCCCGACGGTCGTAGAGCTCCTCCCGCGGCCGGGGTGCGAGATGCCGGTCACCGAGTCCTCGGCGTGTGCGGCTCGCTTCGAGATCAGCGGGGAGTTCGAGACTCGGACCCTCGGCGTAGTTGCGGATGTAGACGTAGTCGGAGGTGCGAACGGCCCGCTTGGGGTCATAGGAGTCGTGATAGGTCTTGCTGGTGAAGACCATCCGCTCCGGCGCCGGCTCTTCCTCCGGCGTGTTCCGGATCAGCGGCAGGATGCTCCGGCCCTCGAGCTCGGCGTCGTGCGGGCCTGCATCGCCGGCGATCTCGAGCAGCGTCGGCAGCAGATCCTGATGGATGACGAGCTCCGACACCCGATGCGGGGCGACCTGCCAACCGGTCGGAGGGCGCACCATGAGCGCGACTCCGGTGCCCGCCTCGTAGAGGGTGCTCTTCGCGCGGGGGAAGGCGGCGCCATGATCCGTGGTGAAGACGATCATGGTGTTCTCATCGCCGATGGTCGACGAGATCACGTCCAGGAGGGTTGCGAAGCCGGCATCGAGCTGCGCGATCGCCCCGTAGAAGTCCGCGATGTCGGCTCGAGTGTCGTCGTTGTCGGGGAGGAAACCGGGGACGTCCACCTCCGCAGGGTCGGCGGAGACGTAGTCGGACCTCGGCCAAGGCCTGTGCACCTCCCACACGCCGACCGTGAGGAAGATCGGCTTCCGCTCCTCCCGGGGCGCCAGGCCCGACAGCCAGGCGGACGTGGCATCGACGACCTGATGCGTGCGCGGAAGGAACCCCTGTCCAGGGCACTCCGCGAAGCCCAGCACGGTGGGATCCACGTTCTCGTGCTGAAGCCCGATCAGCGCCGTGTGATATCCGAGCGACTCAAGACGCTCAGGAAGAGTGGAGACACCGGCACGATAGCGCCAGCCATCGTGCGCCAGGCCTTGGATGCCGTTGCGGTACGGAGGCATCCCCGTGAACAGGGCTCCGCGGGAGGGGGAGCACAGCGGCGCCGCGGCGTGGGCGTCGTCGAAGACGACGGAACGATCGGCGAATGCCGCGATCTGCGGTGCCGGCACCGACGGCATCCCGTAGGTCGGCAGCCACCGTCCCAGGTCGTGGCAGTGGAAGAGGATGATGTCCGGTGTCATGTCACGAGTCCTTAACTACTGATCAGTGGGAGCGCCATGCCAGCTGCGGCGCCATCGTGCCCGGGTCCTGCGGCACGGCTTCACCGCGGGACCCGAGCACGGCGACTACTTCTGGGGCAGATCCAGCTTGGCGACCATGGCTTCCAGCGCGGCCTGCATCTGCTTCATGCCCTCCTCGGGCGAGACGGTTCCCGCGGCGATGCTCTCCAGGCCCGGCTCCGTGATGTTGAGCATGTCCGTGGCGAACGGATACCAGATCGAGGTCGATGCCCCGGGCAGCTTGGCGGCGGTCTCGCTGTACGCCTCGAGCGCCTGCTTCTGCGACGCCGACATCCCGTCGGTGTCATAGTCATCGCGGATCGGGATGCCGCCGTTCTGTGCGAACAGCGTCTGCGCCTTCTTCGACGTCATCCACGTGATGTACTCCAGCGCGGCCTTCGCGCGCTCCTTGGGGAGGCCGGCGGGGACGCCGAGGAACCAGATGCCCGTACCGGGCGCAGCGCTGCCATCGGGGGCGAGAGGCAGCGGAGCGTAACCGAATTTCCCTGCCTCGTTGGAGTTCGCTTCGTTCTCCAGCTGTGCGGCGGCTGCCGCCACGAGGAAGCTCTGCGCGCCGTTGCCGTTCTGCAGCTCGGCGATCACCTGTGCTTGGCCGATGGTGGAAACCGCCTCAGGGCCGAACTTCGCCAGATCACGCATCCACGTCGCGGCCTGGATGCCCTCAGGCGTGTCGGCCATGGGCGTCCAGTCGGTGCCGGGGCTGGCGTACCATCCACCGCCCGCCGCGCCGAGGATCGCCTGGAAATCGAAGGTGTTCGCGGATGCCCCCGGGATGCCCTGGGTGCGGAAGACCATCGGGTACTTCGCGGCCTTGGCCTCCGCGATCTTCTCGCTGTTCGCGATCACCTCCGGCCACGTCGTGGGAACCTTCAGCCCGAGCTCCTCGTAGATGTCCTTGCGGTAAACGAAGATGTCCAGATTGCCGGAGAACGGCAGATCGACGAGCTCACCCGACTCAGAGAAGCTCTTGGTCGCCGAGTCCCAGAGCGAGAGGTTTCCGAAGCTGTAGATGTGCGAGTCGACTTCGTAGGACGGGTCGATCTCGTTGAGCGGCTGCAGCAGTCCCCCCTCATTGAACTGACCGAGGTCCGAACCGTTGACCTGGAACACGTCGAACGTGTGCTTCTGACTCTGGATGTCGTTGAGCTGCTGCGTCTTGACGTCAGGGTTGGGGAACGGCCGCAGTTCGACCTTGTTGCCGGTCTCCTTCTGGTATTCCTGCACGAGCTTGGCGTAGGCCGGGTTCCAGGGCGCCTGGCTGGTGGGAACGACGAGCGTCACCGGCCCCGACCCTGCGTCGGACCCGCCGCCGCCCAGCGAACCCTTGTTGCCTGCGCTGCACCCGGCCATCCCCAGCACCAGAGCGCTCACGGCCACGGTTGCGGTGAGCGGACGCAGTCCGCGTGTAATCCACCGACGATTCATTCCAGTCATATTCTCTTCCTTGTGAATACCGGCTGAGCGGGTGCTCAGCCCTTGACGGCGCCGGCGGTGAGGCCGGCGATGATCTGTTTGTTCGCGAAGACCGCCAGGACGATCAGCGGCACGGCGGCGACGGCGCCGGCCGCAGCAAGTTCACCCCAGGTCACGGCGAACTCCTGCACGAAGCCGGCGATGCCGACGGTGAGCGGAGCCGTCGGCCCGCCTGACGTGAGCGTCAGCCCCATCAGGAACTCGTTCCAGGCCATGATTCCGACGAAGATGCTCGTGGCCGCGAGGCCCGGGCGCACCAGCGGAAGCATGATCCGCACGAACACTCCTGCCTCGGTCGCGCCGTCGACGAGTGCTGCCTCTCGCAGCTGCATCGGCACGCCCGAGAAGTACGACATCATCAGCAGCGTCGCGAACGGGAGGTTGAACAGGCTGTTCACGAGGATCAGACCGCTCACCGATCCGAGCAGCCCGATGTCGTTCAGTAGCTCGTACAGGCCGGGGACCAGGGTCGCCGGCGGAACCAGCGGAACGATCGCGGCCAGCGCCAAGGTAGGAATGGTGGCCCATTTCGGCGGCGAGAGCCGAGCGAGCGCGTATCCGCTGATGCTGCCGATGACGATGCACACGGCGACCGTGCCCAGCACGATCCCGACGCTGTTGAGCATCTGGACAGCGAACGTTCCGTCGTCGAAGATCGCCCGGAAGTTGCCCAGCCAGAACGGGAAGATCCAGTCGCGGCTGACGATCGCCCGGTTGGGAAGGAAGGACAGCAGCACCAGCCATACGATCGGCAGCACGACGATGATCACGACGATCAGCAGCGCGATCTCGACGACGAGTGAAGACCGCCGTTTCGCACGAATACGCCCGGTCATCTTCTCGCTCCTCGCAGAATCAGCGCCACCGTGAACACGAGGATCACGGCCAGAATGATGAGAAGGCCGAAGGCCGCGGCCTCTCCGTAGCTGAGGTCGCGGAAGAACCAGAGCTGGATGCGCTGGGACACCAGCGTGGTCGCTCCCTGAGGTCCTCCGGCGGTCAGCACGTACATCTCGTCGAAGACCTTGACGCTCATCACCATGCGAATCAGTGCGACGGCCGCGATCGCGGGCATCACGAGCGGCAGGACGATGCGAAGCACGATCGAAGACTCGGACGCGCCGTCCATCCGGGCGGCCTCGAGGATCTCCGGGTCGACCGCCTTGAGAGCCGCGTAGACGAACAGGAAGACTATAGGCGTCCAGTGCCACACGTCGACCACGACGACGCTGGCCATCGCCGCAGGACCCGAGTTGAGCCACGTCTGCGCGGGCAGACCGAATGTCTCGAGCAGCTTGTTGAGTCCGCCTGCCGTCGGGCTCAGGATGAGCAGCCAGATCACGCTCACCACCACCGGCGTGACGATCGCGGGCCAGATGATGACGTTCCGGGCAAGCGGGAGAAGCGCAACGGCGCGATCCACGAGCACGGCCACGACAATGCCGCAGACGAGGCTCCCCGCCACGGCGAAGATCGTGAACACCACGGTGTTGATCACGGCCTGAGCCGCCGCCTGGTCTGCGAAGACGGCGAGCAGGTTCCGGAAGCCGGTCCACTCGAACTGGAAGCCCACCGCAGTGACGGTGACCTCCGAGAACGCCATCCGCACGACGTGAGCGAAGGGGAAGGCGGCCATCGCCAGGCAGAACAGCACGAACGGCGCAAGAGCGAACGCGGGGACCAGGGAGCGTCGGCCACGCCGACGACGCGGTCTGACCGCGTCAGCGCGGATCAGGTGTGGGCTGGACGTCATTGTTCCTCCGTGAGTCACTTCTTCGACAACCACGAGTGGCGGGGTGGCTGCTGTACCGATGGTAGATCGATATAGCACCGGACATCAGTATCAGTCATGGGCATCCCGAATGCAAGCGCAGGGCGTTCCCCGGATGCAAGCGCGGGGCGCTCCGCCGTCGCAGACCGCGAGAGACGGCGCCTACGCAGTGCCCGGAATCGGGCGTCCGTCCGGTGCCGTGCACCCGCATGACTCGCGGACGTCCAGGAACGGAGTGAGCGGGAGCGGCGGATCGGTCGTAGCGTCGTCGACAGCGCGGATCAGCCACTCGGCCGCCAGTCTCCCCAGATCAGCGGTGCCGACCGAGACCGACGTGATGCTCGGGATGAACACCTCCGATGCGGCAAGGCTGTCGAATCCGATCACTCCGATGCGGCCGAGGCCGAGTCCCGCATCGTGCAGCGCACGCAGAACTCCGTAGGCGATCACATCGCTGTGGCAGATAACCGCGTCGAACTCCGACCCCGACTGCAGCAGCTCTTCGGCGAGTCTCGCACCCCCGTCGATGCTCGTCTGGCCGTGCACGACCGCGGCGAGCGCGGCATCCGGGTATCGCGCCAGAACCGCGCGCACACCGGCGATGCGCTCCCGCGTGGGAAGTGCGGGCGCCGCGCCGCCGAGGTAGGCGATCCGACGAAATCCATGCACTCCCGCGAGATGCTCCGCCGCCATGGCACCTGCCGCGTGCGCATCGCTGCTGAGCGCCGGCCTCTCTCCGGCCGCCGGCCGCGTCAGTGCCAGCGTCGGGATCGGCAGGTCCACGGATGCCGCGCCCAGCGCGGGCACGTAGGCGAGTCCGGCGACGGGCGACTCCAGCATCGTCGTGACCAGAGCGTCCTGGTGTTCCGGCTCGTCGAACGTGTTCGAGATGAGGGTCATATATCCGGCCGACGACGCCGCCTTCTCGAATGCGAGTGCGATCGCAGAGAAGTACGGGTTGGAGAAGTCCGTGACGATGAATCCGAGAGTCCAGCTCCGGTTGCTGCGCAGGGAGGCTGCGTTGCGGTTGTAGATGTAGCCCAGCTTCTCCATCGACTGACGGACCCGTTCCCGGGTCTGATCACTGAGGCGTCCGGTGCCGCGGACGACCATCGAGGCAGCAGCTCGCGAGACTCCGGCGTCAGCGGCGACGTCCTGCAGTGTCACGCGGCGCATGGGCCGAGTATATCCGGCGATGCTCACCGTGATGTGGTGTGCTAGATCGATCTATCGTATAGTGACCCATCGAGGCCTCCCGGGGCCGCTCAGGCGAAGGAGCCCCCAGACATGTCCTTGTTCCGACCCAGCACCGATCTCGACGGCTATTCCGGTCTGACCGCTTACGCCGGAGACCTGCACAATCACTGCGGGATCAGCTACGGCCACGGCTCGATCGAGACCGCCTTCGCCAATGCGAAGCAGCAGCTCGACTTCGCGAGCGTCACAGGACACGCGGCCTGGCACGACATTCCCGCGGAGCCACGCGAAGTGCACGATTACCACATCGAGGGCTTCGCCCGGCTGGCAGCGCAGTGGGACCGAGTGCAGTCCGTCACCGCCGCCGCCCATGAGGACGACGCTTTCGTGAGCTTCCTCTCCCTGGAATGGCACAGCCTCACCTACGGCGATCACTGCGTGTACTTCCGATCCGACCACGGTCCTCTCGAGATCGCGCAGTCGCAGTCCCTCGAGGAGCTGAGGGGGCGCCTTCGCGCCATCGCCGCCGGCGGTGTGCCCACGATGGTGCTCCCGCACCACATCGGCTACAGGTCCGGCCACCGCGGCATCAACTGGTCGACGTACACGGAGGAGCTCTCCCCGGTGGTCGAGCTGGTGTCCATGCACGGCTCGGGTGAGGTCGAGCCCGGCCTGCGCCAGTATCTGCACACGATGGGCCCTCGTGACGGTGCGAGCACCGCCCAGCACGGTCTGGCACTGGGGCACCGCTTCGGCTTCATCGGCTCCACGGATCACCACAGTGCTCACCCGGGCAGCTACGGCTACGGCAAGGCGATGGTCTGGGCCGACTCCCTGACGCGTGACGGCATCTGGGACGCCATCCAGGCCCGCCGCACGTACGCGGTGACCGGAGATCGGATCATGCTGGCCACAGCAGTGAACGGCATGCCCATGGGCTCGGAACTGGTCGCGGCCGGTCCGCGGCGCGTTGAGGTCGACGTCCTCGGCGGCGACAGCGTCGACTTCGTCGAGGTTCTGCGGAACAACCAGGTCATCGCCGTTGGCCGCCCGGAAGCCGCCTCGTCCTCCTCCGATTTCGACGGTGTGCTCGGGGTCAGCGTCGGCTGGGGCGAGTACGGCGCCGAGGTGGACTGGGACGTCTCGATCCGCGTGCGAGGCGGGCGGATCCTCGCCGTTGACCCGAGGCTGCACGGTGAGGACATCGTCGATCCGCTGCGCAAGGGATCGGACTCCGAAAGCCCCACGACGCGCTGGACGCAGGAGGACGAGCGCACGGTCACCATGGTCACGAAGACGCGCGGGAACCCCACGGTGCTCACCGACGCCACCCAGCAGCTGGGCCTGCAGGTCATCGGCGACGGCGACACGGTGGTCGAGGTGACCGCCAACGGCCGCGAGGTGCGGGCGAGCGTCGCCGAGCTACGACAGGGCTCGCGCTCGGCGTACACCGGCGGGTTCGTGAGCCCGGCGATCCTGCTGCATCGCGCGGTGGATCGATCGGCTCGCTCCGTGCGGATGGACTTCGAGGACGCCGGCACGGGTATGGGTGCCGACTGGTATTACACCCGGGTCCGCCAGGCGAACGACCAGTACGCGTGGAGTTCCCCGACCTGGGTCGGCACAGGCGCCTGAATCCGAACGCTGAGACACCCGGGAGCACGCCGATGACGAAGCCGAACATCATCTTCATCCTTGCGGATGACCACGCCCCGCACGCGATCTCCGCCTACGGGAGCCGCGTGAACCGGACTCCGCACATCGACCGGATCGCTCACGAGGGGGCGCTCCTGAAGTCGCTGTTCTGCACGAACTCGATATGCACCCCGTCTCGTGCGTCGATCCTCACCGGCACCTACACGCACGTGAACGGGACGCCGGGCATCTTCGCGGAATTCGACTACCGGGTGCCCACCTTCGTCGCAGGGCTCCGCGAGCACGGCTACACCACCGCGCTCTACGGCAAGTGGCACCTCGGCGAATCGGCTTCGGCGCGGCCCCGGGACTTCGACGACTGGCTGGTCTTCCCCGGACAGGGCGCGTACGTCGATCCCGACATGATCGGGCCTGATGGCAAGCGTGCGATGCGCGGCTACGCCACGGACATCGTCACGGACCTGGCTCTGGACTGGATGGCGCAGCGCGACACCGCGCAGCCGTTCGCCCTGTTCATCCACCACAAGGCGCCCCACGCGCCCTGGATCCCCGATGACAGGCACCTCGATCTCTATCCGGTGGGGAGCATCCCCGAGCCCGAGACTCTGCACGACGACCACCGCACGCTCGGCTCGTGGTCCGATCGCACCACGATGAGCATCGCCGACGATCTGCACGAGCGTCACGTGAAGGAGCCGCTGCCACCTGAGCTCGAAGGCCCCGACCGCCGTGAGGAGCGCGCGAGCTGGAAGTACCAGCGATACATGAGCGATTACCTGCAGGTCATCCAGGCGATCGACGACAACGTCGGTCGCGTCCTGGACAGGCTGGACACCACGGGAGATGCGCAGAACACCATCGTCGTGTACATGTCGGACCAGGGATTCTTCCTCGGAGACCACGGCTGGTACGACAAGCGGCTGATGTTCGAGCAGTCGCTGCAGATGCCCGCGCTGATCCGCTGGCCCGCGGAAATCGCCCCCGGAGGTGTCGTGTCCGACATTCTCACGAACGTGGACATCGCCGGGACGCTGCTCGAGCTGTGCGGCATCGACGTGGCGTCGAGCCTGCCCGTGTCACAGGGGCGCAGCTTCGCCGCCCAGCTGCGCGGTGAAACCGTGCCGGACTGGCCGGATGCGATGTACTACCGGTATTGGGAGCACGACGACCCGAATCATCATGTGCCGGCGCACTACGGCATCCGCACGAGGACCCACAAGCTGATCTGCTACTACAACGATCCGCTCGGCGTTCCCGGCTCCTCCGATCGACGGTTCCCCGTTGAATGGGAGCTCTACGATCTGGAGGAGGACCCGCAGGAGCTGCGCAACGTGATCAGCGATCCGAACCGGGCCGATATTGTCGCGCACCTGCGTCACCGGCTGGCGCGACTACAGGAGCATTATGGGGACACGCCGTACAGCGGCCCGGATACGACGCATCCCGACTGGGGAGCCGGAATCCAGGAGTTCAGCCAGTCCCCCCGCTGAGCGAAGCCCGACGCAAGACGGCGCGTCAGCGGCCGAGGGAGTCCAGCAGCTCGGCGAAGTGCGTCAGATCGTCGGCCGACCAGGCGCGCAGCCGTTCGCCGAGGCGGCCGTGGTATGCAGCGCGTGCGGTGGCGACGCGCTGCTGGGCGAGCTCGGTGGCCACCAGCACGCGCGCACGGCGGTCGGCGGGATCGGGGATGCTGGTCACCAGACCCAGCTCCTCCAGCTGTCGCACCTGGCGGCTCACGGTGGACTTGTCGGTCTGCAGCCGCTCGATGATCGCTCCGGCCGAGGTGGCCTTGCCGCTCTCGATCGCGACCAGCACCTGGTAGCCGAATGCGGGGAGGTCGGGATGCACCGTCGCGGCCGCCTCACGCCAGCCGACCCGGATGCGGGCGAACAGCCGCCCGAGCCCCTGCTCCACCTGGATGACCGCGTCATCCAGTGAGGGGTCGGACGGATGCTCGCTCATGCTCGTCAGCTTACGACGACGCTGCGCCGGGCTCAGACCTCGGACAGCAGGCGGAACACCTTGGATGCCGCCTGCACCTCGTCCGAGGTGAGCTCGGCCAGCACCGACCGCATCCGCTCCGCCGTCTCGGAGCGCAGCTGCGCGAGCGCCTGCGCGGCTTCGGGCCGCGCGGTCAGCACGCGCTGGCGCCCGTCGCGCTCATCGGGCCGGGATTCGATCAGGCCGAAGTCCTCCAGCATGCGGAGCTGCCTGCTGACCACCGACTTGTCCATCTCGAACAGCTCGGCGAGCCGGTGGGCGCTGGCGTCTCCGGTGCGGGCGATGTACGCCAGCAGCTTGTATCCGGCCGGCTGAAGATCGGGATGGATCCGCGCGGCGGACTCCTTCCACAGCGTCCGGGCCCTCGCGAAGATCAGGTTCAGATGAGCCTGGAAATCCGCGAGGGTCTCGTCGGCGGCCTGAGCGATCATCTCAGCGTCCCGGCTCGTCTTCCTCGCGCTCCAGCACCATCACCGAGCCGGTGGTCGCGGCCGACGTGCCCTCGACCACGCGGATGCTGCCGGTGGCCGCACCCACCTCGGCTCCGGCGACCTCGATCGCGGACTCCTCGGCGTTCTCGCGCAGCTGCTCGGCGGAGTTCTTCGTCGACAGCGACTTGTTGCGGATGAAGGCGATCGCCACGATGCCGATCACGGCCAGCGGGATGGCGATGAAGAAGGCGTCCGCGATGCCGTGGCCGTAGGCCGACTCGACGATGTTGCGGATCGATTCGGGCAGATCCGACACCTTCGGGACGTTGCCGGAGTCCAGCGCCTTCAGCGCCTCGAGGTCGGAGGGCGAGCTGGGGGTGAAGCCCTTGAAGCCGTCGACGATGTACTCCTTGACGTTCGTCGCCAGGATCGAGCCCATGATCGTGACACCGATCGTGCCGGCGATCGTGCGGAAGAAGTTCACGCCCGACGAGGCCGCGCCCAGCTGCTGCGGCGGCGTGTCGTTCTGCACGATCAGCGTGAGGTTCTGCATGACCATGCCCAGGCCCGCGCCGAGCACGAACATGAAGATCGCCACGAAGATGAACGGGGTGTCGTAGCGGAGCGTGGCCATCAGGCTGACGCCGACCAGCGCGAGGCTGGAGCCCAGCAGCATCCAGCCCTTCCACTTGCCGAAGCGGCTGACCAGCTGGCCGATGATGATCGACGCACCCATCTGGCCGATGATCATCGGGATGGTCATCAGACCCGACTCGGTCGGCGTGGCGCCACGGGCGAGCTGGAAGTACTGCGCCAGGAACACCGAGGTGGCGAACATCGACACGCCGATCGCGATCGAGGCGAGCACCGACAGCGTGAACGTGCGGTTGCGGAACAGCGACAGCGGGATCAGCGGCTCCTTGACGAACAGCTCGACCAGCACGAAGCCGACCAGGACCACGCCGGAGCCGATCGCGAGGGTGTAGCTGGTGGCCGAGTCCCAGTCGAACTGGTTGCCGCCCATGGACACCCAGATCAGCAGAGCCGAGACGCCCACTGCGAGCAGCACGATGCCGAAGTAGTCCACGGACACCTTCGCGTTCTGCGGCTTGGGCAGATGCAGGGTCACCTGCAGCAGGATGATCGCGATGACGGCGAACGGGACGCCGACGAAGAAGTTGGCACGCCAGCCCAGCACGTCGGTGATGAAGCCGCCCAGGAGCGGTCCGCCGATGGTGGCCAGCGCCATGATGCCGCCGACGACGCCCATGTACTTGCCGCGCTCGCGCGGCGAGATGATCAGCGCCACGGCGACCATGACCAGCGACATCAGACCGCCGACACCCAGACCCTGCAGCACCCGCATGGCGATGAGCATGTTGATGTCCTGCGAGAAGCCGGCTGCGACCGTGCCCGCGGTGAAGAGCACCAGCGACAGCTGCACGAGGATCTTGCGGTCCAGCAGGTCGGCCAGCTTGCCCCAGATCGGGGTGGTCACGGCGGTGGCCAGCAGGCTGGCGGTGATGACCCAGGTGTACTGGGCCTGCGTGCCGCCGAGGTCGGCGACGATGACGGGAAGGGAGGTCGAGACGACCGTGCCCGAGAGCACGGCGACGAACATGCCGACGATGAGGCCGGAGATCGCGGTGAAGACCTCGCGCGCCGAGCGCACGGTCTCG
This sequence comes from Microbacterium sp. ARD32, assembly GCF_031844385.1. Lineage (NCBI taxonomy): Bacteria > Bacillati > Actinomycetota > Actinomycetes > Micrococcales > Microbacteriaceae > Microbacterium > Microbacterium sp. ARD32. The sequence continues at coordinate 662,810 of NZ_JAUZVD010000002.1, read as the reverse complement.
GCCGATTGGTGTGTGGTGGAGTTCAAAAGGGGCTTCTCCTGCAGAATTGGTTGATCTTCGTCAACGATACCTCATTAGTTGAGAATCATCAACCATTGCCCTGGGTCAACCATTCCCGGACCGCCCCTCACACCGAGACGGTCGACTCCCGCGCGTGCAGCGTCGGCACGACCTGCACCCGCTCTACCGGACGGTCCGCCCCCTCGGTGAGGCGTGCGAGCATCACCTCGACCGCACGCCGCCCGACGTGCTGCTTGGGCGGGCGCAGCGCGGTGATCGGCGGCGCTCCGTTCTCGGCCACCTCGTCGTCGTACGCGATGATCGACAGGTCCTGCGGCAGCTCCCAGCCGCGATCGAGGGCGTTCTGCTGCACCAGCAGCGCCTGCGGGTCGGAGTGGATGAGCATCGCCGAGGTGCCGGTCTCCCGGATGCGATCCAGCAGAGAGCCCACGAAGTCGGCGCGCTCGGCGCCCTCCAGTGAGTCCAGCGATGCGTTCAGATCGACGGTCGGCTCCAGCCCCAGCCCGTCGACCGCCTGCGCCCAGCCGCGACGCAGCTGTCCGGAGGTGGGCGACTGCGCCGAGGTGAGGATGCCGACCCGCCGATGCCCGAGCGAGGCGAGATGCGCGGCCGCCAGGTGCCCGCCGAAGACGTGGTCTGTGGTCACCCACTCCAGCTTCGTCACGGCGAGGGACGACGAGACCCGCCGCTCGACCAGCACGACGGGAATCGGCAGCTGCTCCAGCCAGCTCAGCAGCGCGTGACCGTCCGGGCCCTGGTTCTCGGGTGCCACGATCAGGCCGTGGAAGCCGCCCGACTCCACGAGCGAGCTGATCTGCCGCCGCTGGTCGGCGGGGTCGTAGCTGGCGCCGCGCAGCACCAGCTGCACGCCGAGCTCGGTGGCCGCCGCTCGCGCCCCGATCACGACCTGCGGCCAGTAGTAGCTCAGCGAGGGCACCACCATGCCCACCCGGTACCGCGGACCGCCCGCCGACGCGCGCGGCGCCACCGTGGTGTCCAGCCGGCTGCGCAGGGTCGCCCCGCCGTGCACTCGCGTCACGAGGCCGCGGTCGGCGAGCTCGCCGATGTCGCGGCGGATGGTCAGCTCGGACACCCCGAACTCGCGCGCCAGGTCCGCCACGCGCACGGCCCCCGCCGTGCGCAGCTGGTCCATGATCCGCTCGCGTCGGGCGATCCCGAACACCGGGGGCGTCTCCGCATCGGTCATCGCACCACTCCTCTCAGCTCCCAGCACGACGCGGGCTGCGGCGCGAACAGCATCCGCGTCACCCGGTCGCCCCACGATCGTCGCAGATACCGGTCGTCCACCACGACGGTCTCGAACTCGACCTCGGCCGGGTCGAAGCTCAGCCGCAGGCCGCGGGAGCCGTGCCGGCCGGCGATCAGCACGTCGTCGCCGTCGCGCTCGGGCACGCCGGTGCACAGCACCGCGATCCGGGTCGCGGGGTCGGCCAGCGCCGCACTCTCGTCGCGCACGACGAGCCCGGCATCCGTCACGCGCACGATGCGCGTCCAACGCTCCCCCGCCGGATACGCGTTGGTCAGATCGAGCGCCCAGCCCTCGTCCACGGCATCCATCCGCGCCCGCCACTGCTCCTCTGGCAGTTGCACGGCGCCACGCGGAAGGGGCGCGGAGTGCCAGTCGCTGCGGATGTTCCACAGCTCGTACCGCTGATCCGAGAACGTCTCGGAGCGGTACTCCGCCCGCCCGAGATCCGGCAGCAGCGGCACCCCGTCCACGGCGACCGCGATCGACCCGAGGTCGTTGTGGTTGTGGTTCTCGCCGTTGTGCCCGCCCTTGACGACAACGGTCAGCCCCGCGCGCTCGCGGATCCCCACACCGATCGAGGACAGCAGCACGTCGGGTCGGGGCTCGTCCGGTCGGGTCTCGGCGGCGTCGCGACCCGGGGCGGATGCCGGATGCCGCGCGGCATCCAGCGCACCGGAGCGCAGGTCGGCGAGCTCGGCCAGCATCCGCCCGAGCCCGGCGTGCACGCCGTCGTCGAGACCGCACAGCGGCCGGTCGCCGCGCTCCCGCAGCGCGAACGCGGCCGTCTCCGGCTCTCGGCAGAGCGTCGCGGCGCGGAACAGCACATGCCAGGGCGTGCCGTCGTCCGCCCTGGCCTCGGCGTCGGCGAAGCTCGCGAACCAGCCCGGCCCCACCTGCATCCGCTGCGGGAACCGGGCGAGTTCGCCCAGGCCCGCCAGCGCACCGTCGACGAGCCGCGCGGCGATCGCGCCGCCGGTCAGCGCGTCCAGCAGCCGCAGCGCGTCGAAGGCGCGCCCGGCTCCCTGCCACCAGTACGCGAAGCCCTCGTCGATCGCGCCGTCGGCCGGCAGCTGCGCCAGGTAGCGGTCCAGGCCGTCCACGCAGCGATCGAGCACGCGTTTCCGCAGCTCCGCGTCGGCGAACGCGACCGCGGCGACCAGCAGGTTGCCGTGGATCCAGGGCGCCCAGTTGTGCACGTCTTCCTCGGTGCCCTCCCAGTGCCATTCCCGCGCGAGGAACGGCTCGAGCACTCGCGCACGCGCCTCGGAGCCGAGCCGCGCCACCAGGCCGGGCACGTGCTGCTCCAGGCCGTCGCGCAGCAGCAGCGCGGCCCAGGCGACCAGCGCCGCGTCCTCCCCCGCGCCGAGATCCACGAAGGGCCGCGCCGGGTCGGGCACCCGCAGGCCGCGGCTGACCACGTCGTCATGCGCGGGCCAGCACCACGTGGCCTGCTCGATCTTGTGCCACAGGCCGTCGGCCGCCTCGAGCACACGCTGCTCGGTGGGCTCCAGCGCCGCGGCGAGCACGGCCAGACGCGTGCGCCGGTTGCGCAGGAAGAGCGCGCGCTCGTACGCCGAGCGGTCTCCGGTGCGCGCGTAGGCCGACCACTCCGACAGCTGCGGCTGCGGCCACGGCTCGTCGCGCAGGCGATCGGCCTCGCGGAGGATCGCCTCGCGGATGCGCGGGTCGACCCCGTCCCAGAAGTCGCGATCGGATGCCGCGGGCACCGGCAGTGCACCCTGCGCGTCGGCATGCGCGGACCAGATCTCGCGCAGCGCGCCCCTTCGGATCAGCATCGTGCTCCCCTTCTTCGATGAACGTCTGTGTTCGAGTTCGCTTTTTTCGCTTCGAGTTAGTTGCATTTGTTTGGGTGATCAGTCTTCACTGGATACGCCGCGTCACGCAAGCAGTCCGGCCCTGACTCTGATGGAGACACAGATGCCCTCATCCCGGCCCCGCGCGCACGCGGCGATGTCGACCGAGGCGTTCGAGCTGCTGTTCGACGACAGCCGGCGGCGGCGGTTCGCCGAGCTGGCCGACGTGCGCACGCCGATGCACCTCCCCGACCTCACCGCGCCGGGCCTGGACGAGCTGCTCGCCGACGTCGAGGTGCTGATCACCTCGTGGGGAGCGCCTCGCTTCGATGCTGCGCTGCTGGACCGGATGCCGCGGCTGCGCGCCGTGCTCCACGCGGCCGGCAGCATCCGCCACCACGTCTCGGAGGAGTTCTGGGAGCGCGGCATCCGCATCACGACGGCGGCGGACGCCAACGCCGTGCCGGTCGCCGAGTTCACCCTCGCGATGATCCTGCTGGCGGGCAAGCGCGTGCTGCCGCACGTGCGCGCACCCCGGATCGGCGCCGCCGACTGGAACGACAACCTGCTCGAGCTGAGCATCGGCAACCTCGATCGCACGGTCGGCCTGGTGGGGTTCTCCCGCATCGGCCGCCGCGTCGCCGAGCTGCTGCGCCCGTTCGCCGGCCTGCGGGTGCTCGTGGCCGACCCGTTCGCCGACCCGGGCGAGGTGGCGGCGCTGGGCGCGGAGCTCGTTCCGCTGGAGCGGATGCTTCCGCAGGCGAACGTGCTCTCGCTGCACGCGCCCGCGCTGCCGTCGACGCACCGCATGATCTCGGTGCGCGAGCTCGCCGCGCTGCCCGACGCGGCGACGGTGATCAACACCGCGCGCGGCTCGCTGCTCGACCACGACGCCCTCGCCGACGAGTGCCGCACGGGCCGCATCGACGCCGTGCTCGACGTCACCGATCCCGAGCCGCTGCCGGCGGACTCGCCGCTGTTCCGCCTGCCGAACGTGACCATCACGCCGCACCGGGCGGGGTCGCTGGGCACCGAGACGCGGCGCCTGGCAGACTCCGCGCTCGACGAGCTGGCCGCGTACGCCTCCGGCGCTCCGCTGCTGCACCCGATGGACGCGGTGTCACTGGTGCGCAGCGCCTGAGCGACAGCATCCGTCACCGGCTACCCCGCAGGGGCGTCGGCGACGGCGAGCACGGGGCGCAGCACGAAGCGCGCGTTGGCCCACGCCACGTACAGCGCGGGCGCGGCCGTCAGGCCGATCGCCACGGCGGGCATGGTGGTGAACACCGCCGCCTGCACGCCGAGCACCGCGAACGAGAGCAGCTGCACGTACCAGCGCCGCGCCCCCAGGTACAGGCTCGAGCGCAGGTTGTCCCGCAGTCGGGCCGCCGGCGCCTCGGCGAGCGCGACTGCCGCCAGCAGCGCCGTGGAGGCGGTCAGCGCGATCAGGAGCAGCAGCACCGGCACCACCAGCACCGAGGCGGCCGTGTCGGCCAGCATCCGTACGTCGACCAGCAGCACGACGGCCGTTCCCGCCGCCAGCCCGCCCAGCGCGAGAGCCTTGCGCCAGGTCGCGCGCAGCGCGCGCAGGAAGGCGCGCACCACCTGGTTCTCGCCCTGCTCGTGCGCACGATAGGTGCCGAACGCTGCGGCGAGCGCGGGGAGGGCGAGCGCCGCGGCGAGCGCCAGCAGCGGCCAGGAGCGCAGCGGATCGGTCGTGATCAGCAGCACCACCAGCGGGGATGCCGTCACCAGCACCAGCAGGTTGACCATCAGCCCCAGGTGCAGCACCCCCAGGATCGAGGCCCAGGTGTCGTGCGAGACGCGCTTCACCGATCAGCCCTTCATCCCGCTGGTGGCGATGCCCTCGACGAAGTACTTCTGCCCCGCCATGAAGATGATCGCGATCGGCACCACCGAGATGCACAGCCCCGCGAACAGCAGCGCGTAGTTCGTGTCGTAGAGGTTGGAGACGAAGCTCTTCAGCCCGAGCTGGATGGTCCACAGGTCGGGATTGCGCAGGTAGATGAGCGGGCCCAGGTAGTCGTTCCAGGTGTTCACGAAGGTGAGCAGCGTGAGGCTGGCGATGGCCGGCACCGACAGCGGCACCATGATGCGGCGCCAGATGCCGTACTCGCTCAGCCCGTCCAGCCGCGCTGCTTCGCTGAGCTCCTCGGGGACGGTCTCGTAGTACTGCTTCATCAGGAACACGCCGAACGCGCCGAACGCCTGGATGAGGATGATCGCCCACAGGGTGTTGGACACCTTCAGGTTCGACAGCAGGATGAACTGCGGGATCATGTAGGACTGCCAGGGCACCGCGATCGTGCCGATGTAGGCCAGGAACAGCACGTCGCGCCCGGGGAAGCGGATGCGGGAGAAGCCGTACGCGGCGAACGAGCCGGTCAGCACCTGCAGGAAGGTGACGACCACCGCCAGCAGCAGGGTGTTGCGGATCCAGGTCAGCATGTTCGCCTTGGCCCAGATGTCGATGTAGTTCTGCCAGACGAAGATGTCGGGCCACCACACCACCGGCACCGAGAACACCTCGTTGGCGGACTTCACCGAGCTCAGCAGCATCCACGCGAAGGGGGCGAGCAGGCCGATCGCGAACAGCACCAGCGCGCCGTAGCCGAGGATGCGGCCCAGCCGGCGCCCCGCGCCGGACTCGCCCACGCGTCGCTCGGGTGCGGAGAGGCGGCGCAGGGTGGCGTCGCCGGTGACCATCAGCTGCGTGTCGGTCATCATGCGCTCCGCTTCTTGTTCCAGAGGAACTGGCCGATTGTCACGAGGATGCAGATGAAGAACAGCGCCACCGACGCCGCCGACGCGTGTGGATGTCAGGGTTCGGAGATGCGTCCGAGGGTGCTGGTGGTGCGCACGCCGTCTGGCCAGGCGATGGTGGCGTCATCTCCGGCGAGTTCGAGGGAGGGAGCGGATGCCGCCGGGTCGGCACCACGGGCGAGCAGCACCGCCACGGCCACCGGCGCTCCCGGTTCGGTGTCGCCCGTCACGGTCGGCACGGCGGCGTCGGGGCCCAGCGGGCTGGCATCCGTCCTGCGCTCGATACCGGGCGTGAGCCCGGCGGTCAGCGGCACGACGACGCTGTGCAGGTCGCCGAATCTCACGACGGATGCCGCAGCGGATGCCGTGGCGTCGACTTCGCCGATCGGCCCGGCCAGTGCCCAGCCGCCGATGCGCAGGTGCGCCCGGGTGCCGGGATCCGTCAGCTCGTCAAGACGGACGATCCGCACCTCCCAGGCGCCTCGGACGACCGACCAGGTGGTGATCCGCCCGGCCACATCCACCTCGCCGGTGATGCCTGCGCCGTGACGCACCTGCACCGGCGCGGGGTCGATCCAGTGCATGCGGCTGGCGGATCCCGCCACGCCCGTGCCGCCGTCGGCGCGCACGTCGAGCAAGGTCAGGCCGGCGCGGTGCGTGGCGCGGCCGGCGTCGTCGACGAGCGCGACGGACTGCTCCAGCGGCTCGGCCCAGGCGTCGCCGTTCAGCAGCGGGGAGGCGGCCGTGGAGTAGCCCATCCGCGCGTACAGCGGCGAGTCGCCGACCTGGTCGCCCGGAAGCGCGTGGTCGGTGCCGTGGTTGACGACCCGCACGATGCCGTCGGACGCCGTGCCGGAGACGATCCAGCCGGCGGCGTGCACGGCGCGCAGGTCGTCGACGGCGGGTGCGGGATCGGGTGAGGCCCACACCGGATGCTCGGCGGGCAGCGCCACGCCGAGCAGGCCCTTGGCCGCCCAGTAGGGCGAGGACGGGCCGGAGTAGCCCTGCGCCAGGCGCCGCCATTCGCGGTGCCAGCCCATGGTCAGCAGATCCCGCTCGTCGGGTGCCCCGTGCTCGTCGAAGTGCGACAGGATGCCCATTGCGGCGTGCCGCAGCGTGCCGAGCTCCGTCGAGGGCACTCCGGCGAGGGCGCCGACCCAGAACGGCGCGGCGGCGGCGAACCGGTAGATCAGGCTGCGTCCCTCGATGAGCGGTGCGCCGTCGCCGCCGACCAGGTGCACGGCGTCCGTCAGATAGTCGTCCAGCGCCGCGACGTCGGCGGCGAAGCGCTCAGGCGCGATCTCGTCCGCGCCGCGCATGCGCGACCAGAGCACGGGGTACAGGTGCAGCGCCCAGCCGACGTAGTGGTCGTAGTTGCGGTCGTCGCCGTCGGAGAACCAGCCGGCCCCGCGGGCGAAGGAGTCGTGGCGGGCCAGGTCGGAGGCGATGTCGGATGCCGACCACGGGCCGCCGACCGAGCGCAGGAAGGTCTGCACGACGATGCGGAACCACACCCAGTTGTTCGGCGGGTAGGTGTCATCGCCGACGGCGGGCGACAGGTAATCGATCACGCGCTGCTGCGTACGGGCGTCGAGACGGTCCCAGATCCACGGCCGGGTGAGGTCGAGGATGAGCGCGATCGAGGCGGCCTCGACCTTGGCCTGCGGATGCTCGTCCAGCCGCACCCAGCGCTCATCGGAATCGGGGTCGACGCCGGCGGCGATGCCGCGGGAGTAGTCGTGAATGAGCTGATCGACACCCTCGCCGCGCGCGCCCGCGATGCGGAAGCCGGCGAGCAGGAAGGTGCGGGCGAAGCCCTCCAGCCCGTCGACCGCGGTGCCGTACCCTCCCGGCGCGCCTGGCGGGGTGATCCGCGCGAAGCCCGGGGACGCCCAGGCGGCCGCGCCGGAGAGCAGACGGTCCGCGAACGCGACCAGTGCGTCCCGCGATCCGTCGCGCATCGGGCTGCGCGGCGCGTGGCGCGATGTCGAGGTCACGGGTTCTCCTTTGAGCAGTGATCGGCACCCTCGAAACGGGTGACTGTTTCAGGAGATTAGCAACGCAATGTGATCGTCTCAAGAAGGTTTGCGTTCTACTGTGATCGTCTGTGTTCGTTTATCGAACCGTTGTCCTCACGGGCCGGTAAACGCTTCCCGGACTGGCGTCCCCGGACGCGGCGATAGACTCTACTGAGGCGCTGCGAGGACGCCGGGGAAGGGCGGATGCCGTGGCCGAGGAGTGCTCCTGCGGATGCGGAACACCGTCGCGCGCGGCGTTCGGCACGGTGCCGATCCGATTCGGCGCACCGGCGACCGGCGGCGGATCCCTGCACGCGATCGAGCAGGCGCTGATCCCGGCCGGCACGTTCGTGATGGGCGACGCCTCAGGCGATCGCAACCCCGCCGACGGTGAGGTGCCGCAGCATCCGGTGACGCTTGCAGCGTTCTCGATCGACGCGACGAGCGTGACGAACGACGACTTCGCCCGCTTCGTCGACGCGACCGGCTATCGCACCGAGGCCGAGGCATACGGCTACTCGGCCGTGTTCCACCTCGCGCTGGCCGCCGACGACGACGACGTGATCGGCCGACCGCCCGGCACCCCGTGGTGGCTCGGCGTGCGCGGCGCCGACTGGCGGCATCCGGGCGGAGCGCACTCCGACCTGACCGGTCTCGGCGACCATCCGGTCGTGCACGTGAGCTGGAACGACGCCCAGGCGTACTGCACCTGGGCCGGGCGCCGCCTGCCCACCGAGGCCGAGTGGGAGTACGCCGCCCGCGGGGGCCTGGACCAGAGGAAGTACCCGTGGGGCGACGAGGAGGTGGATGCCGGCGGCTGGCGCACCAACATCTGGCAGGGCGATTTCCCCCGCCGGAACACCCTCGACGACGGCTGGCTGACCACCGCACCCGTGCGCTCGTTCCGGCCGAACGGCTACGGACTGTGGCAGATGGTCGGGAACGTGTGGGAATGGGCATCCGACTGGTTCTCGCCGCACTACTACCGGCACTCCCCCGCAGCAGACCCGGCCGGCCCCGAGAGCGGGCAGGCGCGCGTGCTGCGCGGCGGGAGCTACCTGTGCCACATCTCGTACTGCAACCGCTACCGCAACTCGGCGCGCTCGCAGAACACCCCCGACTCGTCGATGGGCAACGCCGGGTTCAGGACCGTCGCGCTCTGAGCGGTGCGCCTGCCGGACGCGGTGCCGCTCAGGAGAACTGCTGGTAGCCGTCGGCCCATTCCGGATGCGGCGTGCCCGGTCCCTCATAGGGGCGGTCGCCGTAGCGTTCCTGCAGCCGTGCCAGCTCCGTCTTGAGCTCGGCGATGATCGGCGCGTTGGCGGGGTCGTCGATCACGTTGCGCAGCTCGGCCGGATCGGCGACCAGATCGAACAGCTCCCACTCGACCGGGTACGTGTTCCCTGATGAACCGGGCACGCCCAGCCCGTCGTTGTAGTAGCAGATCAGCTTGTGGGTCTTCGTGCGCACTCCGTAGTGCGCAGGCACGTGGTGGTTCGGATCGTCGTGCTCCCAGTAGCGGTAGTACATCGACTCGGCCCACTCGTCGGGCTGCTCACCGCCCAGCAGCCCGGCGAAGCTGGTGCCCTGCGAGCTCGGCAGCGCCTGGTCGGGCAGGAAGCCGCACAGCTCCAGCAGGGTGGCGGCGAAGTCGACGTTGGTGACCATCTGCGGCACGCGCGTGCCGGGCCGGATGGCGGACGGGTACCGGAACAGCACCGGCATCTGCAGCGACTGCTCGAACATCAGCCGCTTGTCGAACCAGCCGTGATCGCCCAGGAAGAAGCCCTGGTCGGAGGCGTACACGACGATCGTGTCCTGCGCGCGGCCGGTCTCGTCCAGGCGGTCCAGGATGCGGGCGACGTTCTCGTCGATCGAGTGGATGCACTGCAGATAGTCGCGCATGTATCGCTGGTACTTCCAGCTGGCGCGCTGCTCGCGCCGGTCCTCGCCCTCCAGCTCCGCCGGCAGGGGCTCCTTGAGGTGATGCTCGGTGAGGTCGTCGGCGATCGACATCGTGGTGCGCGACGCCCACTCGCCCAGAGACTCGTGCTGGTCGTGCAGCGTGACCGGCTCGGGGATGCTGCCGGCCGGGTAGAGGTGCGCGTGCTTCGGATCGGGCACCCAGGGGCTGTGCGGCGCCTTGTGGTGCACGAACAGCGCGAACGGCTCCTCGGCGTCCTGCCGCTCCAGCCAGTCCAGCGAGAGGTCGGTGACGATGTCGGTCGCGTACCCCGGCACCGTCACCTCGCCCTCCGGTCCGATCATCACCGGATCCACGTACTCCCCCTGACCGGGGAAGACGAGCCACTCGTCGAAGCCGCGCGGGTGCGAACGCTGCGACTCGCCCAGATGCCACTTGCCGAACAGCGCCGTCGCGTACCCCGCGTCGTGCAGCACGTCCACGAAGGTCGGCACCCGGTAGTCCATCTCCGAGAAGATCGACGGCACGCCGTTCACGTGACTGTAGGTGCCGGTCAGGATCGACGCCCGCGAGGGCGTGCAGATCGAGTTGGTGCAGAACATCGCCTCCAGCAGCGCGCCCTCGTCGGCGATGCGATCGATGTGCGGGGTGGTGTTGACCACGCTCCCGTACGCCGAGATGGCGTGCGGGGCGTGGTCGTCCACCAGGATGAAAACGATGTTCGGCCTGGTCATGCGTGGCTTATGCCTTTCGGTACTGCTCGATGAGGATGTAGTCGGCGGGGTCGACCTCGTCGGCGACCTTGTCCATCTGGATGAACTGCTTGTTGAGGTTGGTGAACCACGCCTTCGCATCGCCCGAGTCCCACTTGGCGAGCAGGTCGTCGGGGGCGAGCAGGTCGACGTACTCGAACTCGCTGGCGACGCTGTCCTTCGGCGCCTTCAGGAAGTCGGCCAGCAGCGCCGGCAGCTCGTCCTTGTGCGCGGCGGCCCAGGTGTAGGCCTCCTTCGCCGCGGCCTGGTAGCGCTGCAGCATCTCGGCGTCGTCCGTGATGTCGGTGCCGGCGACCAGGGTGGCGGGGAAGGCGAGGTCGGGGAAGTCGGCGGACTTGACGACCTCGACCATGCCGGGCACGTTCTTGTGGATCTGATCCACGAAGGGGTACCAGATGGCCGCGGCATCCACCTGCTTCGACGTGAACGCCGAGATCACCGTGGGCGGATCCATGGCGACCTTCTCGACGTCGTCGATCGACATCCCGGCCTTCTCCAGCGCAAGGTTCAGCAGCATGTCGCCGCTGGTGCCCTCGGGGACGCCCACCGTCTTGCCCTTGAGGTCCTCGATCTTCTCGATGCCCTCCTGCGCGATGACGCGGTCGGCGGTGCCCAGGCCCTGCACGGCGACGATCTTGGCCTTGCCGCTCATCGGCAGCCACAGCGCACCGGGCCCGATGTAGCCGAAGTCGAGGTCGCCGGTGCCCAGCGCCTGGATCTGCAGCGGACCGTTCGTGAACGGCGTGGCATCCACTTCGAGTCCGTGCTTCTTCCAGATGCCCTGCTTCTGCGCGACCGCCTGGAGCAGCGCGCCGTTGCCGTCACTGGTGTAGCCGGCGGTGACGTGGATGGTCTTCTCGCCATCCACCTTGGTGTCGGTGGCGGGGCCGGAGCAGGCGGTGAGCGCGGCGAGCGCGACGGCGGCGACCGTGCCGCCGACGAGTGCCCGTCGGGTGATCGAGGTCATTGTGACGATCCCTTCGTTGTTGCTGGTTGCTGGTGGTAGACCGCGTTCCACACCTCGTTGCGCAGTTCGGCGAACCGCGTCGAGAGGCGCACGTCCTCGGTCCTCGGGTAGGGCAGGTCGATGTCGATGATGCGGTGGATGCGTCCGGGATGCGCGGCCATCACGATCACGCGGTTGGCGAGGTAGACGGCCTCGTCGACGTCGTGGGTGATGAACATGACGGTGCGCTTCTCCTGCGCCCAGGTGTCGAGCAGCTGCTCCTGCATGCGCACCCTGGTCAGCGCGTCCAGCGCGCCGAACGGCTCGTCCATGAGCAGGATCGACGGGTTCACCGCGTAGGCGCGGGCGATCGCGCAGCGCTGCTTCATGCCGCCGGAGAGGTTCTTCGGCAGGGCATCCGCGAATCCGGTGAGCCCCGCGAGCTCGATCATGCGGTCGCTGATCTCACGGCGCTCCGGCTTGCGCATGCGCTGCAGCTCGAGTCCGAACTCGATGTTCTCGCGCACGGTCAGCCAGGGGAACAGCGCGTACTGCTGGAAGATCACGCCTCGCTCCGGGCCCGGCCCGGTGACCGTCTCGCCGTCGACGTGCACGGCGCCGGAGGTGGGGGCGAGCAGGCCGGCCGCCGCGTTCATGGCGGTCGACTTTCCGCATCCGCTCGGGCCGACCACCGTCACGAACTCGTTCGCGCCGATCGTGAGATCGAAGTCGTCGAGGGCGACGAACGGCTCACCCTTCAGGTCGAAGACCGCGCGGACGTGGTCGAAGTGGATCTTCGGCTTCTGGTCGTCGTGCATGCTCATCGGCGCTCCTGCCAGCTCGTGAGGTGCTTGTCGGCCCAGAGCAGGATGCGGTCCATGATCAGGCCGATCACCCCGATCGAGACCAGGCCGACGAAGATCGTGGGCAGGTCGTAGTAGATCTGCGCCTGCTGCATCCGGTAGCCGATGCCCGCCTGCGCGGCGATCAGCTCGGCTGCCACCAGGGTCGCCCAGGCGGCGCCCAGGCCCTGCCGCATGCCCACCATGATGAACGGCAGGGATGCCGGTACCACGATGCGGCGGAAGATCGTCACGTCGCTGGCGCCCAGCACCCGCCCGGCGTTGATGAGGGTGCGGTCCACGTTCAGCACGCCCTGGAAGGTGGCGACGATCGAGACGAGGAACGCGGCGAGGGTGATGACGAACACCTTGGGCACCTCGCCGATGCCCATCAGCACGATGGCCAGCGGGATGATCGCCAGCGGCGGGATCATGCGGAAGAACTGCGTCCACGGCTCGAGCACGGCCCGCACCGGGCGGTACCAGCCCATCAGGAAGCCGAGCGGGATGGCCAGGCCTGTGCCGATCGCGAAGCCCATCAGCACCCGCGACAGGCTCGCGCCGAGATCGGGCAGCAGCGTGCCGACGGCGATGAGCTCGCCGAAGCGCACGAGCACCGCCAGGGGACTCGGCAGGGAGCCGGCGGGGTTGACGATCGAAAGCCCCCACCAGATGAGGATGCCCGCGACGATCGACAGGATCCCCAACAAGGTGTATCCGTTGACCGCCGCGGGCACCCGGGGCGCGGCGATGGCAGCCGTGCGGGTTCCGGCGTTCTCTGCGGCGGTGGCAGTGCCGGTCATGATGCGCTCCCCTCGACACGTGCGGCGTCGAGCAGCGAGTACTGCCCCGAGGCGATGATCGAGCTCAGCTCTGCGGCGAGCGTCTCCAGCCATCCGATGTACCACGACGTGGACTGCCAGCCGCGGCTGTGCGTGAAGAAGGTCACGCGCTCCAGCCAGCGGACATCGATCTCGGGGATCGGACTCACCATGCCCAGCCGATACGGGCCCGCCTCTTCCGCACGCTGCAGCAGTCGGTAATCGAGCTCGGTGCGCACCAGCGCCAGTGCCACATCCGGGCCGAGCTGACCGGCGAAGTTGAGCCGGACGATGAAGTCGGGATCCATCGGCCGCGGGGACGGCGTGTACGGGCTGCGCGCCCAGTCCTGCAGAGCGATGCGTCCTGCTGCGGTGAGGGCGTACACCTTGGCATCCGGCGCCGTCTCGCTCGCGACAGTGGTCGCCTGGACCCAGCCGCGATCGGCCAGATCGGCCAGCGCCCGGTAGATCGGGGTCATGCTCGGCTTGCGTCCGAGGAACTGGCCGTCGGTCTCGAGCCACTTCGCCAGGCCGTAGCCGCTCATCGGCTGCCGTGCCAGTACTCCCAGCAGCGGGTAGTCCGCCTTCATCTCGCCTCCTTGCGATCTATCACCAGTTAGTTATAACCAGATGGCAATAAGGATGTCAAGGCGCGGGCGCAGACAGCCGGTGTTTGCGCGCTCTATGCCGCGTGGGTGTTACCAGATGGTTATAGGGTCGCGAGAACGGCGGTGAGCCCCAGCGCGCCCGTCACCGCGACGCCGGCAGCGACCGCGGCCAGCGCGCCGGCGCCGTTCGCGCGGGGGTGCTCACCGCGCGCGACGTCGGCCATGAACGCATCGTGACGCCGTCGGGACACGGTCCACAGGGCGGCCGCGGCGACGAGGCCGCTCATGCCGGGCACCACCCAGACCGGCCCGCCCAGCCACAGCGGCAGCACGCGCAGCGACAGCAGCGAGCCGACCGCGAGCGACAGCGCCGTGCGTCGCCACGACAGCGAGGTGCGCTCCAGCTGCAGCCCCGCGTCGAACGGCCCGCCCCACGCGTCCCCGGGGCGCCTCATCGCTCCCGCTCCCGGGCGCTCGTCATCTCAGCACGGCCAGCAGCACGAGCACGCCGGCCGTGACGACGGCGACCGCGAGCACGACCCCGGTCGGCGGATGCGGCAGCGGATGCCCCTGGCGCATGCGCCGCTCGACACTCGCCCATTCGAACCAGGCGATCACCGGCAGCACGATGCCGGTGACGATCAGCACCAGCGAAGCCGCCAGGCGCAGCGGCGGGTACATGTCCAGCGCCAGGGCCTCCAGCGCCACACCTCCGGCGATCAGGGCCAGCGCGGTGCGCGTCCACGCCAGGAAGGTGCGCTCGTTCGCCAGCGAGAACCGCACATCCGGCTCCGCGCCGCGGCCGAACACCGAGCGGGGGAATCGGCGATCGCGCGAGGATGTCACCGGGCCAGCCTAACCGTGGATCAGGCGCTGCGCCGCCGCACCAATCGCGGCTCGATCAGCACGCCGCCGGCGGCCGGCGACGCCGAGGAGTCCCCGCCCTGCTCGATGCGCGCGATCAGCGCCGCCACGGCCCGCTCGCCCAGCGCGTCGAAGTCCTGCTGCAGCGTGGTCAGCGGCGGCTGGTACTGCGCGGCGTCGGCGACGTCGTCGAAGCCGACGACCGCGACGTCCTCCGGCACCCGGCGCCCCGAATCCGCCAGCGCTCGCAGCGCGCCGAGGGCCATCTGATCGTTGGCGGCGAAGATCGCCGTGGGTGAGACCGTGCGCAGCATCCGCTCCAGAGCCCGGTACCCGGATTCCGATCCCCAGTCACCGCGCGCCGGCTCGTCCGGCGCCACGCCCGCCGCGGCCAGCGCCTCGCGCCAGCCGCGCTCCCGCTCCGCCGCCGCGAACGAGTCCACCGGCCCGGCGAGGTGGTGCACGGTGCGGTGGCCGGCGGCCAGCAGGTGCACGGTGGCCGCGCGCGCCCCCGCGGCGTGGTCGGTGCCGATCACGGTGAACCGATCGTCGGGCGGGGAGTCGATCACCACCAGGCGGAGTCCGGCGGATGCCGCGTCGCGCGCGAGCGCGGTGGCCTCGTTCAGCACGATGGCGCCGTCCACGCCCTGGTCGCGCAGCCTGTCGAAGGCCTGGTCGATGGCCGCCTCGGCGCCCAGGGTGACGACCGTGAGCGCGTAGCCGCGAGATGCCGCCGACTCCGCCACGGACTGCAGCATGCGGGAGTTGCCGACGGTGGCGAGCGTCTGCGCCACCAGTCCGAGGGTCTGCGAGCGGCCGGTGCGCAGGGCGCGGGCGGCCCGGTTGGGGCGGTAGCCGAGTTCGGCCATCGCCTGCTCCACGCGGGCCCTGGTGGCCGGATCGACCTTCGGACTGTCGTTGGCGACGCGGGAGACGGTCTGGCCCGACACGCCCGCGCGCTCGGCGACCATCGCCATGGAGACGCGCCTCTGCGACATCCGCTCCCCTTCTCGTTCGGCCGGATCCGGCCGTCACAACTCCGGATTGTTGACGTTACCACGGCCGGCGCGCTACCGTGTTGACGTGAACATCCCAGAATCTCCGGAGTTGCGGATCACCGAGCTCGGCGCCGGCGTCGTCAAGCGCGCCACCGTGCTCGCCGACGGGCGCGAACTGTTCTACTACGACGATCCGGGCAGCGCGCTCGGGCCCGAGCGCGCCGTCGACGCCCGGCAGTTGGACGAGCGACCCGAGACCGCGACCATGCGCCAGGACATCCTCACCGGCGACTGGATCACGTTCGCCACCAAGCGGCAGAACCGCGTGATGATGCCGAGCGCCGACGCCGACCCGCTCGCGCCGCAGACCCCGACGAACCCCTCCGAGGTGCCCTCGCTCTACGACGTGGCGGTGTTCGAGAACCGCTCGCCGTCGTTCGGGCCTGCGCTGAACACGGCTGTCGGCGGTGCGCCCGCCGCGAGCGATCCCACGCGCGGGCTCGACGACCTGGCAGAGCTCGGGATCGGACGCACTCGCAGCAGCGTGGGCCGCTGCGAGGTGGTCTGCTTCAGTCCCGACACCGCCGGTTCGTTCGGCACCCAGTCGGTCACCCGCGCGCGCACGGTGATCGAGGCGTGGGCGGATCGCACCGCCGCCCTCTCGGAGCTGCCCGGCATCGAGCAGGTGTTCCCGTTCGAGAACCGCGGCGAGGCCATCGGCGTCACGCTGCCGCATCCGCACGGCCAGCTCTACGCGTACCCGTACGTCACGCCGCGCACGCAGCGGCTGCTGGACAGCATTCACCGTACCGCGCCCGATCTGATGACGCGTGTGCTCGAGTCGGAACGCGACTCGGAGCGGGTCGTGCTGCAGGGCGAGCACTGGACCGCGTTCGTGCCGTTCGCGGCGCGCTGGCCGCTGGAGGTGCAGCTGATGCCGCACCGGCACGTGCCCGACTTCGCCGCGCTGACCGATGCCGAGCGCGACGAGCTCGCTCCGCTCTACCTGCGCCTGCTGCGCGGAGTGGACGCCCTGTACCCCACGCCCACGCCCTACATCGCCGCGTGGCATCAGGCGCCCGTGCGCGTCGGCCGCGACACCGTGCGGATGCGGCTGGAGCTGACCAGCCCGCGGCGTGCCGCGGACAAGCTGAAGTTCCTGGCCGGCTCCGAGGCCGCGATGTCGGCCTGGACGGCCGAGATCCTCCCCGAGGACGCCGCCGCCCGCCTGCGCGACGCGATCGCGAGCGTTCCCGAGCTCCGAGGCTCTGCGACGAGAACCACGGGAGAGACCGCATGAGCGCCGCACCCGCAGCCCGTGAACTGTTCGCCTCGTCGTTCGGGCGCGAGCCCGACGGGATCTGGTCGGCGCCGGGGCGCGTGAACCTGATCGGCGAGCACACCGATTACAACGAGGGCTTCGTGCTGCCCTTCGCGATCCCGCACCGCACGTACGCCGCCGTGGCGCTGCGCACCGACAATCGGATCCGGGTGGCGTCGAGCTTCGCTCGGCTGACCGTCGAGTGCGCGCTGGAGGACCTGGCGCACCTGTTCCCGGTCGAGCATCAGGGTGCCGACCGCGACGTGCCGGAGTGGTCGGCGTACGTGCTCGGCGTCGCGTGGGCGCTGGGCGCTTCGACCGGCTCAGCGGGCGAGGCGGGCTCAGCGACCCGGTTCAGAGGCGTCGACATCGCGATCGCCTCCGACGTCCCGGTCGGCGCAGGGCTGTCGTCGTCCGCAGCGATCGAGGGAGCCGTGGCATCCGCCCTGAACGACCTGTGGGAGCTGGGGCTCGACCCGGTGACGCTCGCTCAGGTCGGCCGCAGGGCCGAGAACGAGGCCGTGGGCGCCCCGACCGGGATCATGGATCAGATGGCGTCGATGCTCGGCCAGGAGGATGCCGCCACCTTCATCGACTGCCGCAGCCTGGAGACCCGCTCGGTGCCGACCGGCTTCCGCGACGCGGGCCTCGAGGTGCTCGTGATCGACACGCAGGTCACGCACGCGCACTCCACCGGCGGTTACCGCGAGCGTCGGGAGTCGTGCGAGCGGGGGGCGCAGCTGCTCGGCATCCGCTCGCTGCGCGACGCGAGCGTCGCCGATCTGCCGCGCGCGGCCGAGATCATGGACGACGTGACGCTGCGCCGGGTGCGGCACATCGTGACCGAGAACCAGCGCGTGCTCGACACCGTCGCCGCGGTGACCGAGCAGGGTCCGCGGGCGATCGGCGAGCTGCTGGTCGCCTCGCACGCGTCGATGCGCGACGACTTCGAGATCTCGACGCCCGAGCTGGATGCGGCGGTCGAGACCGCGCTGGCGAACGGCGCGATCGGCGCGCGCATGACCGGCGGCGGCTTCGGCGGATCGGCGATCGCGCTGGTCGCGCACGCGTCGGTGGATGCCGTGACGGATGCCGTGCAGCAGGCTTTCGCGGCTGCCGGCTTCACCGCCCCGCACCTGTTCACCGTCTCGCCGTCGGACGGCCCGCGGCGCGATGTGTGACAGCGCCTGACACAATGAACACTGCGCACGAGCGCACCGGAAGGAGTTCCATGTCCTGGCTTGTCACCGGCGGCGCCGGCTACATCGGAGCGCACGTGGTGCGCGCACTGGCGGCGGCGGGTCTCACCCCTGTCGTGCTGGACGATCTCTCCAGCGGCCGCGCGTCGTTCGTGCCCGAGGATGTGGCGCTGGTCGAGGGCAGCATCCTGGACCGGGAACTGGTCGAGCGTGCGCTGCACGAGCACGACGTGGAGGGCGTGATCCACGTCGCCGGCTTCAAGTACGCCGGCGTCTCGGTGCAGCGCCCGCTGCACACCTACGCGCAGAACGTCGAGGGCACGCGCGTGATCCTCGAGGCGATGGATGCCGCGGGGGTCACCAACATCGTGTTCTCCTCCAGCGCGGCCGTCTTCGGCACCCCTGACGTGGAGCTGGTCACGGAGGACACCGCAAAGCGCCCGGCGAGCCCGTACGGCGAGTCCAAGCTCATCGGCGAGTGGCTGCTGCGCGATCAGGGCGTCGCGACCGCGGCATCCGCCACGCCCCTGCGGCACACCTCGCTGCGCTACTTCAACGTGGTCGGCTCCGCCGACCCGACCGTCTACGACGTCAGCCCGCACAACCTGTTCCCGATCGTGTTCGAGGCACTGCTGGCCGGCCGCACCCCCGCGATCTTCGGCGACGACTACGACACCCCCGACGGGACCAACGTGCGCGACTACGTGCATGTCGGCGACATCGCCGCAGCGCACGTCGTGGCCGCGCAGCGCCTGGCGAGCGGCCAGCCGATCGAGCCCGCGTACAACCTCGGCTCGGGCGACGGGCTGAGCGTGAAGCAGATCATGGATGCCATGGTGCGCGTGACGGGCATCGACTTCGAGCCGACGGTCGCAGCGCGCCGCCCCGGCGACCCCGACCGCATCGTCGCCGCCGGAGACCTCGCCGCGCGCGACCTGGACTGGACCATGCGCCACACGGTCGACGAGATGGTGCGCTCGGGCTGGGAGGCCCGGCGCAGCGCCGGCTGACCCGATGAGCCTGCTGCTGCGGCCGGCCGAGGTCGGCGACGCCGACGGCATCGCCGAGGTGCACGTGCGCTCGTGGCAGCAGGCCTATCGCGGGCTGATGCCGCAGCGGGTGCTCGACGGGCTGTCCGTGCCCGAGCGCGCGGCGAGCTGGGCGCGCATCCTGGACTCGACGCCGCGCGGCTCGCAGACACTGGTCGTGCTGGACGGCGAGCAGATCGTGGGGTGGGCGAGCTTCGGTGCGGCACGGGATGCGGATGCCGCGGGCGTCGCCGCGGGTTCCGGCGAGCTGTGGGGCATCTACGCGCACCCGGATGCCTGGTCCACCGGCGTCGGTCATCTGCTGCTCACCGCCGTGGAGCGGGCGCTGGCGGATGCCGGGCACGCGAGCGCCTACCTGTGGGTGCTGGAGGGCAACTCCCGGGCATCCGCCTTCTACGAGCGGCACGGCTGGCACGCAGACGGCGGCCGCAAGGTCGACGAGCGTCCCGGCATGGTGCTGCAGGAGCTGCGCCACGTGAAGCGCCTCGTCTGAGGGCGGGCCGGACCGCAGCGCGCGACTGCCAGATGGAAAGTGCTGGCCCCACCGCATCCCCACCGACGTTATCCATCCGGCTCAGAACTGCCGGATGGAAAGGGTCGCCCCCGGGGCGTCCCCACCGACGTTATCCATCCGGCCGGCAGCGCGGGGCCGGGGTCGACGGCTTGATGCTGCGGCCCTTTCCGGCCCGATTCACCTGAGATACGCGGCGATCTCGTCGCGTTTCTTGATGCTCGTCGACAGCCACGCGGAGTTCTTCGCTCCGTTCATCGCCTTGCTGAAGCCGCTGTCCCCCAGAGCGATGAGCGTGATCGCACGCTGGGCCCCCTCATCGGAGACGTAGATCTGCACCGCCCATTGCCCGGTCATGAAGGTCTGCCCTTCGGCAACGATCTGGATGTCCGCCCGCTCCTCATATGCGGCGAGCGCACCGATCCCGCCGGTGATCTCCTCGACGGACTGCGCCTTCACACGAGGGAGCACCTCCTGCAATGCGCGGCCGATGTCAGCCACCGAAGCGGAGGAGGTGAGGGAGATATCGGATGTCTTCAAACCCACGGCGGAGTCCCTTCGTCGAATGTCGCTCACACGCTAGCGACGGACGGACGGACGGACGTCCTGCTCAGAGGGCCGGTCTTTCCGTTCGGAATTCCCGGAACTCCCGGGTCCGAACCGCGCTCTGCGTCAGACGACGAAAGTTCCGGAAGACAGTGGTAGAAATTGGAGTACCCGCACAGCACAGGGGCTGACCCGGCCCCGGATACCCAACCGCAGGAACCCGCAATGACTGCTTCCTCCTCGCGCTCCGAAGACTCGACCGCCGCATTCGCCACTGACCTGCGCGCGCTGCGTCTGAGCGCATCGAACCCGACGCTCTTCCGATTGCAGCATGCGACCGGCATCTCGAAGACGGTCCTCTCAGACGCCTTCAGCGGCCGGCGGCTGCCCTCTGCGCGCACGGTCGACGGCATCGTGCGCGCGTGCGGCGGCGCCCCGGCGGAATGGCTTGCCCGGCGCGATGCCCTTGCGCGTGGTCGCGCAGCGGAGGCCGCTAAACCGGCGGATGCGCCGCGCGTCGCCTCCGTCGTCCCGACCGGCGTCCCGCGCCGGCGGTCGCGCAACGTGCTCCTGATCGCCATGGCATTCGTCCTCGGTGTGGCGGTGAGCGCCGCGGCGAGCTATTTCGTGACCACGGACGCCATCGCCCAAGCCCGCGCGGATGCCGCAGAGCAGACCCGACAGGAGATCCTCGCCGCACCGGCGAGCGAGCACGCACAGATCAATGTGCGCAATGGCGCCGACCCCGCGCTGACCGCCTGCGTGAACGATGCCAAGGTCGCCACGTCCCAGATGCGCCTGGAGCACTATCAGCTCGAGATCATCTGGTCGAACAAGTGCTATGCCGGCTGGGGTCGCGTGACCCGCTTCGATGAGAAGCTCTCTGGTAACACCGTGACGGTATCGATCTATCCCGAGACTGCGGCGACCGGCCCCGACCGGCAGACGGCGACGGAGCCCAATGTGCAGGGCGCCTACACGACGCTGGTCGTGCGCCCTACAGAGGGAACGCGGCTGTGCACGGTCGGGTCCGTCACCATAGATGGCGAGAACGTCGATCTGGGCGAGCCGCTGTGCATCTGAGCGCAGCAGACGGACCGGACTATCTCAGCGCTTCCGACGCAGGCCCGCGCTCAGCACCCAGGTGAGGCAGTAGCCCAGCAGAGCGAGCACGCCGCTCCAGGTGCGGACGCCGGCGAGATCACCGACCCCGGCCGCGATCCCGATCGATGCGATGCCCATCAGCAGACTGGACACGCCGAGGACGGCGTTCGGTGCCATCGCGCCGAAGAATCCTGCCGCTGTCGCGATCACGAGTGCGATCGGGACGTAGGGCAACGACTGCGCCAGCAGCGGCACGCCGAGCGGCTCGATGATGAACAGCAGCACGTCGAGGACGGCGAACACGAGCAGCAGGTCGGCCTTCGCCGCCCGGCCGACGAGCCGAGCGGCGAACGCGCCTACGAGCATCACGAACGCGACGCCGGCGATGAGCAGCAGACGCTCCACCGTGCGATGCCCGGTGAAGAACACCTGCACCACGAGAGACAGGATGCCGAAGCCGCCGGCCACCGTGGCCAGCAGAGCACCGAAGCGCTTGGTGAGCGAGAGACCGAAGGCGATCATCGCACCCAGAAGCAGGCCGGGTGCGGCATCCGCCATTCCGAAGACCGCGAGCCCCTGGGCGAGCGCGACGACGGTCACGAAACCTCCGAAGAAGCCGGGAAGGTCATCCGGCGCCTGGTAACGGGATGGATGCGGATGGCGGCCGCGCGGACGCATCCGGCCGATGAGAAGCAGACCCACCGCGCACATCGCGATCAGCACGACGGCTGCGGGGACAGCCCCGGCCAGCGCCTCGGCGACTCCGTTCACTCCGGCTCTCCGACCCGGCGGACCTGCACATCGATGACGATGACGGACACGTTGTCGGGCGGCCCCGCCGAGAGCGCGTCATCGATGACGCCCGCCGCGACTTGGGTGGGCATCCTGTCCTCGCCCGCTCGCGCCGCCAGCGCCTCACCGGCCGGGAGCACGCCGTCACTGACCAGCAGGAACCGGTGGAACCCTGGCGCCCAGGACTCCGCGTACCAGTGCGCGTCGACCGGGGGTTGCTCCCCTCCGCCGAGCGCCGAGGTGAGCATGGTGCGCCCTGGGACGCGGTGGTCCGGCACGGCGTCGTCGACTGAGAGCTGCCCCAGGTAGCCGTCGACCACGCGATGCACTCGGCAGTCTCCGACGTTCATGGCGGTGAAGCCGTCAGCGGAGAGCACCATGGCAGCAGCAGCCGCACCCATCTCGGGTGTGCCGAGCCCCTCACCGGCACGTCGGACCGTCGCGTGGGCCGTTCCCGCGAGTGCCCTGGCCGCTGCGCCGTCCGCGATCCTGGGCAAGCCGTCCGCGAGCACGCGTGCCACGAGCCAGGCGGCCATCGAACCGCCGCGGTGTCCGCCCATGCCATCGACCACGGCCACTGCAAGCGGGGTCGAGAGATCCACTGAGGATCGGCTCCAGTTCGCGATCGGGCCGGCGGAGGCGCATCCGTCGACGAGCACGACATCCTGGTTCTCGCCCCGCACCACCCCGATGTGCGTCGCGGCCGCGATCTCCGCTTCGATGTGCCAGTCCCTGCTCATCCTGCGATCGCACCGATGACGCCGACGACGACGAGCATGACGAGACCGGCACAGACCGTCACCACAGCGAAGACGGCGGCGAAGGCCACCTGCCACGGCGAGGTGATCACGATCAACCCCGAGAGCACGGCGGATATCGCGAGCACTGCCCGCCGGGAACGCGGAATCCTCTGCTCGAGATCACGCGACAGCCCCGGTGCGACCAGGCCCAGAGACGCTGCGGCGGTCGCGGCGAAGAGCCCGATCGCGCCATCCCCGATCGTGATGGGCAACCAGGATTCCATCCAGACCGCGTAGGCCTCCAGCGCTCCGCCGAACGGCGCCGTGCTGAGCGCGAGTGGGATGCTCCATCCGAACTGCGCGATGACGACCGAGGTGGCGTGGCCGAGCGCCGTCACCGCCACCAGACCGGTGGGCACCCACATCCACCTGCCCGCAGACCGGCCCCGTTTCACCTCGGCTGTCAGCGCGCGCGAGACCGGGGTCTGCAACCGGTCGAGCAGTACGGCGGCGACGTAGCCGACGGCGAGGACGAGCACCGGGATCCACCACACGTGCGCCGGCACGAGGCTGCTCGCGCCGATGCGCACGTGTGGAACCAGTGCCGCCGCCGCACAGACCAGAGAGGCGGATCGCAGGCCATTCCGAGCGAATGGTGTCGGCCGGCCTCTCTCCGATTCCCAGATCGCGATGACAAGGGAGAGGGCGAGCACGGGACCCGCGCACGCGATCGCACCGCGCAGACCCGTCTCCCAGTCGTCGATCGCTCCGCTCCCGCTGAGCATCGATGTGGCACCAGCGAGCAGGGCACATCCCACGACAGCCCAGATCCGGATGGCGAATCCACGCCATGCGATCGACCGGAGGCGCCTGCGGTCCGCCCGGCGGGCGGCCTTCAGCTGCTCGGCCGCCTCGCGTGCGCGCTCCTCATCGGCCTCGCGTGCGATCCGATCGCGCTCCTGCTGCGCCTGCTGCTCGGCATTGAGGCGGTCCCGCTCGATCCCCCTGATGACCGGGAAGAAGGTTCGGATCACGACCGCGGCAGGGACCGCGCTCTGCACGCTCCTCGCTTCGCGCAGACGCGATGCCAACGACGACGTCCAGATGGGGGTTCCGCCCTCGGCCACCTCCTCCGCCGCGCTTTCGACGAGCTTGCCGACGGCCGACGGATCCAACGACGCCAGCAGCAGCCGTCCCTCCCAGCTCGCCCGCATCTCGGCGGGTACCGTGTATGCCGTGCTGCGCCGCTGCAGCGAATCGGCTTCTGCGTCGAGCTCCTCCCACCATGCGTGCAGGATCTCCTCCGCGACGGCGTACTGGCCGTCGCCCTGATACAGCGTGAGCGCCTTCAGCACACCACCTTCACGCAGCTCGCGGATCCAGTCGCCATCGGCGATCGAGCCGCCGGATGCCCGCTGCGCGGCGGCACTCATCGTCGCGGAGTCCAGAGCGACGCCGCGGAAGGTCGGCGCGCGCTCCGGGGTGAACTCCCGTTGCATCGCGAGCAGGAGAAGGCCCGGCCGGGATGAGGACAGCAGACGGTCCACATCCGTCCTGGCGTATCCGAGCGAGGCGAGCAGATCGATCAGATCGCCGCGTCCGCGCCCCGACAACCGCCTGCCGGCCTCCTGCCAGTTCGCGGCCATCGCCTTGGTCAGCTCGACGGGGTCGGCGTAAGCGCGGTCTCCGAAGGCGAACGCCTGCACACCGAGCGCCGTCACCGGTCGGGTCGCCTCGTCCGCACTGCGGTGCACGGCCGGCTCGCCCCCGTCGAGCCACTCGCCGACCTGTGCCGCGCCCCATCGATGCTCCGCGTCCCTCGTCAGCAGACCCTCGAACAGCAGATGCCAGTGCCGGTCCCCGACTCCGGACAGATCGAACACCCCCCGCCCGATCGCATCACGAAGCACGAGATCGTTGGGCAGTACGCCGCTCCCGGCATCCGCGAGAAGATGACGGCCGGTCAGCAACTCGAACGCGATCAGCCCGAGGGCGAACCAATCCCCCTTGGGCGAGACGCGGCCGTACGAGGCTTCAGGCGCCGCGTAGCCCCACGTCCCCCGAACGGTGAGCAGTGCGCTCCCGTCGGTGCGGGCCGAGATGCCGAAGTCGCCCAGGACGATGTCGACGGGATTCAGCGCTCGCACGAGGATGTTCGCCGGTTTCAGATCGCGATGCACGATTCCTTGACCGTGAAGGAACGAGATGGCGGCGGCCGCGTCAGCGACGAACGCATGCACGAACTCCGCGGGGAAGGGATCACGCTGCTGCCGCATGACCTCCTGCAGGGAGCGGAGCGGGAAGTACTCCATGATCTCCCACTGCTGATCATCGGCTGAACCGAACGAGCTCGGTGCGATGTGGCGCGGGTCCGCGTCGGCAAGGGCCTCGATCGCCGACGGATCGACGGTGCCGGCAGTGGCGAAGTACACCTTGATGGCGACCTGCTCATTCGTCGCCCGACGCCGGCAGAGCAGCACGGAGGCCTGCGAGCCGCTACTGAGGTCGGCCTCATGCTCATACTCGGCTTCGAGTGCGGGCGGCAGGCGAAACTGCCGGGGCCTCGGCGCAGCAGTCCCTTCGCGCATCGTGGCGCGATCCGCTGCTCCGTTCTCCCGCACTGTGAGTCGTGCGATGTCGCTCTCGCGCACCGTCGCCCGCACGGTGTCCTCGCGCACCGTGGGCATCCCCTCCGGCGTCGTCGCTGAGTTCATCCCGCGGCTCCGTTCACGATGGTGATCTCGATCCGTGCACCCAGGCGCAGTGTGGTCCGTCCCGGCGGCACCCTCCGCTCGCCTTCGACGGGCGTATCCTCCAGCCACGTGCCATTGGTGGACCCGAGGTCGCGGACGAACAGGCCGTCGCCCTCATCGGAGAGCAGAGCGTGCCGGCGCGAGACGCCGTCGAAGTCCAGCGCCGAGGCGACCACGGCCGAGGCGGACATGCGGCCGATCACGAGCGCACTGCCCACGGCCACCTCTCGGCCGTCGGGAAGCACCACCCGCGCGCCGGCATCAACAACCGTCACTGCGGCCGTGCCGCCGCAGAACACACAGACATCAGCGGCGTTCGCCAGCGGTCGACCGCAGCCGGCGCAGTCGGCTGTTGTCACGGCCGGCGTCGGAGAAGTGGACGATGGCGCTGCCGTGACCGCCGTCGCAGCGGCGACGATCTCCAGGCCGCAGCCGAAGCAGATCAGCGCTCCGGCAGCGATCTCCGCCCCGCACTCGTGCACGCTCATCCCGCCTCCCAGCTCACGGCGTCGAAACTGATCCCGCGTTCCCGCAGCCGTTCCCGAAGGCGATCGAGATCCCCCGGCTCGGGCATTCCGATCACGTGAAGGGCGCCGTCCTGCTCGACGAACTGCAGGTGGGCGGGGGCGATCCCGTGCCGCTCTATGCTCTTCGCGCCCGCCTCCGTCCGCACATGCAGTACCTGGTTCCCGCTGCCCAGCAGCGGATGCCCGCTCGGGCGGTCCGCGCGGTAGGGACCGGCGACCAGGACGTCGGCGCTGTCCCAGAGCTCCGGTGAGATGCGGCGCGCCGCCCCCGCTGCGTAACCCGTGAAGACGAGCACGTCCGGACGCTCTCCAGGCCATTCCTCGCGAAGCCCTGCGATCAGCGACACGAGCGCCGGCGCCTGCTGGAACGGCTCTCCCCCGGTCACGGTGAACCCGCCGGCGCCGGTGGCCCCCGCATGGCCCAGGATCCGGGCGCGCAGTTCATCGAGATCCACTGCTCTGCCGCCGTCCGGATCCCAGGTGTCCACCGACGCGCATCCCGCGCATCCGATCGTGCAGCCCTGCACCCAGAGCGCGACCCTGCGACCCGGCCCCAGCGCCGTCACGGGGGCCGCAACCCTGCTCACCCGCACCACCGTCGGCATCGTCGGACTCACCCGTCCAGCCGGGCGCTGATCACGCCGTCGTCGCCCGTCTCCAAGGCGATCAGCGTGCGGGCCGAGCCCTCCGGCACCGCGAACAGCGCCCTGGCCAGCGGGTTCACCAGCGCCGTCTCGAGCGCGCTGCCGATGCCGCGCGCGCCCTTGCTCAGGTCGGCGAGCACGATCGTCCGCACGTGCTCCCTGGCCTCATCAGAGAGGTGGAGCCCGATGCCGGACGTTCGTGCGATGCGCCGCTCCACATTGTCCATGTAGCCCTCCGTGATCTCCGCGGCGATGTCGTCCGTCAGGTAGTCGAACACGATCACGTTGTCTCCGATCCGGCCCAGCAGCTCCGGTCGATTCAGCTCTTCACCGAGCACACGGTGGACTTCTTCCGTCACACGCCGTTCATAGCCGAGCGGCTCGCTCCTCGAGTCCTCAGCCCTGGTGCCGTCAGTCCCGACGCCGAGATTCGAGGTGAAGACGATCAGGCACTCGTGGAAGAACACCGTGTCACCTGAGCCGTCCGAGAGGCGCCCATCGCTGAGCAGCTGCAGGAACTTGTCGAGCACTCGCGGATGCGCTTTCTCGATCTCGTCGAACAGCAGCACCGAGAACGGCTGGTCGCGCACCGCGTTGGTGAGCTCGCCGCCGGCCTCGTGATTGGCGAACCCCGGCGGCGATCCGATCAGTCGCTGATCGGCGGCCTCCTGCGCGAACTCGCTCATGTCGAACCGGATGCAGGCGGACTCGTCTCCGAAGAGCAGACTGGCGATCGCCTTGGCCAGCTCGGTCTTGCCGACGCCGGTAGGACCGGCCATGAACATCACTCCGCGGGGGCCGGCCCCGTGCGTCCGATGGGCTGCGGACAGCCCGGTCACCGACCTGATCAGCACGTCCAGCGCGTGGCGCACGGCCCGCGGCTGTCCCTTCACCCTGCGCTGCAGCAGATCTTCTCCTTCGGCGATGCGCGCGGTGAGCTCGGGCGATCGCCACGGGTCGGCGACCGCGCCGACGCGATACAGTCGCGCAGCGTCGGCGATCGCCTGCGGTGGCAGACCGGCGTCGCGCTGAAGCTGCACGATCTCGATCAGGGCTCGCAGCGACATGTCATGTGTCGCGCCGACGAACTGCTGAGCCACCTCCTCCTGTGTCGACGGCTCGGCGCGGCCGACGCCGAACAGCTGCGGGAGAATGCTGCGCACCGCCCTCGTACGTGTGGCGAGGTCCGGCTTCGGGATCGGCACCTGACGGATGCCGTCACCGGAGAGCACCCACGCAGGCAGATCGCCCGGCCTGTCCACGAGCACGAAGACGCTGTTGCGTCGCATCGAGCGAGGTCCGGTGGGGGTCGCTGTCACGGCGCCTTCGTGAGCCACCCTCAGCATCGCCCGGTGCAGTTCGGCTGAGGTCTCGGCGGGATGACCGTCCGGGTGCACGGCCGTCTGCGACACGTAGTCGACCATGACGGCGCAGGGATGCTCGCGGGCGCAGTTCACCTGCAGCATGACGGCCGCCGCCTCGTCCGGAGTCAGTCGGCCGTCGCCGATGCGCGCCGCCCATGTCCCGAGGGCGGCGCGGGCGACCGTCTCGTCGCCGCCAGCGACGACCGAGAGTCCGTGGAGCATCGAGCAGTGCACGAGTGCCGGGATACCACTGCGCTCAAGCAGCGCGCGCAGTGCCGATGCCGTCCGATGAAGAGCGAACCCGCTCTCGTCGGGCACGAGATGCAGGTCTCGCAGATTCCCATGGACGACGAAGAGCGAGGTGACCGGCAGCACGGAGTCGACAAAACCGAGCCAGGACGGAAATCCTTCACAGCGTGCGGCGCCGGCGTCGGTCATCGGATCGTCCCCTCACTTCGGCTCCGACGACGCCGTTCGCTCTCTCGAGTCGTAGCCGGGCGCACTCGACGTTCCATTGCGACGACTCCTGGCGCGACCGCATGCGTGCGCACCAGTTCGATTCGCGACTCGCCGAGTCGTCGGCTCAGCTCACCCAGGGCCTCGCACTCGGACTCCTCGGCCTGTCTGTCCGCACCGGGATCCGCGCTCTCGGCGAGCGCGACGGTGTTCGTCAGCATCTGTCCGCGGTCTGTGAAGCGGAGTTGGAGGCCATAGCGAGGATCCGCGGTCCCTGCGATCACGAAATCACCCTCGAGGGCGTCGACGACGAAGCCCTCGTCGACGGTGTGCCCCAGCTCCGCGAGCACCGCCGCGGTCTGGGTGATGACGTGCTGCCGCGCGGCGTGACGCTCCCACGCAGCCCTGGCCCGCCGAGCGGCCGAGGCCCCTTCTGCCAGTCCGCTCTCGTCCACCGCTGAGTGCAGCATCCGCCTGGCCGCGTCGGCCTGCGGCGAGGCGATGTCAGCGATCCCCTCGATGACGCGCGCGCAGCGCTGCCGGAACGCCGCCACACGCCGTTGCTGCACGAGATGCCCGCGCACCTCCCTGCACAACCCGGCGAGGGCCGACGACCCGGTCGCCGCGAGCGCATTCCCCATCCAGCGCTCGCGCAGAGTCTCATCGTCGACCTGGCTGAGCAGTGGGACCACGTCGGCGAGTTCCATCGTCGTGTCCGCGGCGCTGCCGGCGGTGCGCTGCGAGGCGCCTGTCGTCTCGGCCTTCGCCGAAGTCCAGTCCAGCGCTATCGATCCCGCGACCGTCTCGGGAATGGACGAGATGAGCCGCGCGGCGACTGCCGCCCGCTCCCGATGGCCGAGATCGTCGCGCAGAGCGGCGACAGTCGCCTCAAAGGAGGCAAGAGCCTCTCCGGCGTCCGCTGAAGATGCGGATGCTGCGATGCTCGGTCGCTCCGGCGCCGTCCTGACGTCGCCCCAGGCGGCCAGCGCAGCGCAAACCGCCCTCGCCTCGTCGCGCAGCATCGCGATTCGCGCGCGGGCGTTCGATACCGCCGCCTGCCGTCGCAGTTCCTCCTGCGCCACCTCCCAGGCATAGCCCTTCGGTCCGCTCATCGCTGGATTCTCGTCCTCGGAGCCGTAGGAAGCCTCGCCAGATCGTCCTGCGGCAGCCTGTTCCAGATCAGTACACGTCCCCGCCGCAGTACGGGCACTTGTACGCATCGCCCGCGTGGAACTGGTCCTTGAAGACCGTGTGGCCCTTCGAGCATGACGCCTGGAGGTTCCAGTTCCCCTGCGAGGTCTTCGATGCTTCCGTCTTGAACATTCCCTGCTCCTCGTCTCCGCCGCGGTCCCCTCTTCGGCCGCCGTCGCGCAATCGGACAGTACGACGCGCGCTCGGCCGCAGGTGTCCGGATGGGAAGATCCGGAACTTCCGAAACCGAGATCACCCGACGGCTCCATCCGGCCGGCAGCCAGGGGCCGTTGGTCCGGCACCGGAGGTACGCTGGCAGGCATGACCGAGGGGCCCGTCGCACAGACCGCGGAGGGGCCGGTCCGCGGCATCCGGCGCGATGACGGGAGCACGGCGTTCCTCGGCATCCCGTACGCGGCGGCGCCCACCGGGAAGCGGCGCTTCCAGCCCCCGCAGCCGGTCACGCCCTGGACCGATCCGCTGGATGCGACGGCATACGGTCCCACCCCGCAGCGCCGCGAAGAGGACAACGCCATCATCCCCGAGCCGAGCGTGCCGGGCGCCGGCATCCTGAATCTCAACGTGTTCACGCCCGGGCTGGCTGAGCGGACCGGCGGTGCGCCCGTGCTGGTCTGGATCCACGGCGGCGGCTACTCGGCGGGGTCGGCGGCGAGTCCCTGGTACGACGGCGGCGCGTTCGCCCGCGACGGCATCGTGCTCGTGAGCATCTCGTACCGCCTGGGCTTCGACGGCTTCGGGATCATCCCAGGCGTGCCCGACAACCGCGGCGTGCGCGACTGGATCGCGGCCCTCGAGTGGGTGCAGCGCAACATCGCCTCCTTCGGCGGCGACCCCGGCCGGGTGACCATCGCGGGGCAGTCGGCCGGCGGCGGCGCGGTGCTCACGCTGTTCGGAATGCCGGGCGCGCAGCACCTGTTCCGCGCGGGGATCTCGATCAGCGGTGCCCTGGGTGATCTGCCGCGCTCGCTCGCGGCGGAGCGCAGCGAGCTGCTGGCGGAACTGGCCGGCTGCGAGCCGACGCTGGAGGGCTTCCGCAGCGTGAAGGAGCGACAGCTCACGCGGCGCCAGTACCGGGCATCCCTGCTCGGCAAGACGGGCCTGGCGGCGACCACCGCGACGCTCGTCGACGGACTCCCCTGGGGCCCGGTGATCGACGACCAGCTGATCCTGCGGCCCACCGCCGAGTCCTTCGCGGCCGGGGTGGGTGCCCACAAGCCGCTGATGCTGGGCGCCACCGACGACGAGTTCACGATGGTCTTCGACCGTGCGCCGTGGTTCCTGCGCTTCGTGCCCGTCTCCGTGGCGCTGCGCGTGCTCGAGAAGGCCGGTGCGCTGCGTCGCGGCTGGCGCCGGGCCAACCGTGCCCGCCGGGGTGCGGGATCGGCGATGGGACGCTTCGTCAGCGACCGCATCTTCCGGTCGCTCGTGGTGCGGCTGGCCGAGGCGCGGCGGGATGCCGGAACCTGGGTGTACCGGTTCGCCTGGCGCTCCCCCGTGAACGGATGGTCGCACCACTGCCTGGACGTGCCGTTCTGGTTCGACTGCCTGGGCTCCGACGGCGTGGCGGAGGTGGCGGGGCAGCATCCACCGCAGTCCCTCGCCGATGAGATGCACGCCGCGGCCGTCGCGTTCGTGCGCGACAACGACCCGGGGTGGCCCGCCTGGCGCACCGAGCCCGGCATGACCCGGGTCTTCGGCGACCAGCCGGCGCTCTCGCGCAGCGCCTACGACGACGCCCTGCCCCTGGTGTAGGCGAGGCGCGGGGCCTGGGGATTCGCGGGGTCACAGGTCGGGGATTCACGGGGCCCGAATCGCGGCATCCACGACACCCAGACCGCAGACCCGGACCCGCGAGGAGAGCCCGAACGACGTCCGGGCGTGTCGCGGGGCCCGAATGGCGGCGTCACTCGCGCCGAGACCGCAAAGCGGGACCCGCGAAGAGGACCCGCGCCCCGCGAAGTGCGTGGCTTCAGGGCATGGGCGCCCGAGCCGCGCGCTCAGCGCACGGGGTCGAGCAGCGGGATCTCGTAGCGGTGCGGTGTGCCGAAACGGTGCGCGGTCACCGACACGGCCTGCTCGCGCAGGAAGGTCAGCAGCTCCACGCGGCCGGCCGCGACGACCGGATTCGCGTAGATCGCCAGGCTGGGAGCCCCGTTCACCGCGGATGCCGTGGCCGCGGCATCCACGCCGATCAGACGCACCCGCGACCCGGCGTCGGCCAGTCGGCGCGCGTGCGCAGCCCACGCCGCAGCATCCTCGGTGACGGCGACGACGTCGTGCGCGCCCAGCCAGCCGACCACCGCACCAGGCAGAGCGGATGCCGCACTCACCGTCACCCGCGAGCGCGCCCGCAGACCCGCGGCGACCACGCGCACGAGCTCTGCCACGCGCGAGCCCTCGTACCGGATCGTCACCGGCAGCGCCTGGTACCGCAGCGCGTTCTGCTCGGTGACCAGGCCCGTGGCGTCGCGGACGATGCCGAACTCCGCTGCCCACGCGTCGATGTCGGTCGCCAGCGCACCGCGCAGCCACGCGGCGTCACCACCGTCGATCTCGTCCACGGCATCGCCCAGCTTCGCCGCCGACAGACCGAGCTCGTCCAGTGGACGGGTGGTCTGCACGGGAGCATCCGTCCACTCCGACAGGCCGACCAGGTAGTTCGGGCCGCCGGCCTTGGAGCCGGCGCCGACGGCGGCCTTCTTCCAGCCGCCGAACGGCTGGCGCTGCACGATCGCGCCGGTGGTGCCGCGGTTGACGTACACGTTGCCGGCCTGGATCGTGGCGAGCCACTGCTGGATCTCGTCGTCGTCGAGGGAGTGGATGCCGCTGGTGAGGCCGTAGTCGATGTCGTTCACGATGTCGATCGCCTCGGCCAGCGTCTCGGCGGTCATGATGCCGAGCACGGGACCGAAGTACTCGACGCGGTGGAACTCGCTGCCGCGTGCGACGCCGTCGCGGATGCCGGGGCGCCACAGCTGCCCGGCCTCATCGAGCTTCTCGGGCTTCAGCATCCACGACTGGCCGGGGTGCAGTTCGGTCAGGGCACTGAGAAGCTTGCCCTCGGCCGGTCCGATCAGCGGGCCGATGCGGTTGGAGCCGTCTTCGGGCATGCCGACCTCGTACGAGCGCACGGCATCGATCAACTGGCGGCGGAAGCGCTCCGACTTCGCGGCGGAGCCGACCAGCACCACCAGCGAGGCGGCCGAGCACTTCTGACCCGCATGGCCGAACGCCGAGTAGGCGACGTCCTTTGCGGCGAGATCGAGGTCGGCCGACGGGGTGACGATGATGGCGTTCTTGCCGCTGGTCTCGGCCAGCAGCGGCAGGTCCTGCCGGAAGCCGCGGAACAGCTCGGCGGTCTCGTAGCCGCCGGTGAGGATCACGCGGCCCACGGCCGGGTCGCTGACCAGCTTCGTACCCAGCTCGCGCCCGTCGAGCTGCACGTACTGCAGCACGTCGCGCGGCACGCCGGCCTCCCAGAGAGCCTCGATCATGACGGCGCCGGAGCGGCGGGCCTGACGGGCGGGCTTGATGATCACCGGGGAGCCGGTGGCCAGCGCCGACAGGGTGGAGCCGGCGGGGATGGCGACCGGGAAGTTCCACGGCGGGGTGACGACCGTGAGCCCGACCGCGTGCATCTGGGCGCCGTCGACGTCGGCGAGCGCCTTCGCGCTCTCGGCGTAGTAGTGCGCGAAGTCGATGGCCTCGGAGACCTCGGGGTCGCCCTGCTCGATGACCTTGCCGGCTTCGGAGCCCATCACCTCGAGCAGGTCGGCGCGACGCGCCTCGAGCACGTCGCCCGCGCGGTGCAGGATCTCGGCGCGGCCGTCGGCGCCCAGCGCGCGCCAGGCCTCGCCCGCCGCGACACCGGCAGCGATCCGGTCGTCCACCTCGGCAACGGTCGAGAGGGTGTTCGCGGCGACGGTGTCGTCGCCGAGGTCCGAGGCGGCCATGCGGGAGCGGATGCCGTCGGCCCAGGCGCGGTTGGCGGCCAGCGACGGGTCGGTGTCGGGAGTGTTCACGAAGCCGTCGCGCGGCGCCGGAGCTGCCGGGAGCTGCCGGTTCTGGGTGCGGTTCGACGCGGGCACCTCGGTGGGGATGGTGGCGATGGATGCCAGGAAGCGGTCCTTCTCGCGCTCGAACAGCGCCGGATCGGCATCCAGATCGAACACGGCCGACATGAAGTTCTCCTGGCTCGCGCCCTCTTCCAGCCGGCGGATCAGGTACGCGATCGCGACGTCGAACTCGTCGGGGTGCACGACCGGCGTGTAGAGCAGCAGCGAGCCGACGGTGCGCTTGACGACCTGGGCCTGAGCGGAGGCCATGCCCAGCAGCATCTCGAACTCGACGGGCTGGGTCCCTGATCCTGTCGAAGAGGTGACGCCGCGCTGCTGTGCGAGCAGCCAGGCCAGCGCGATGTCGAAGAGGTTGTGGCCGGCGACGCCGATGCGCACGTTCGCGGTGTGCTCGGGGCGCAGCGCGTAGTCGAGCACGGCCTTGTACGACGAGTCGGACTCCTGCTTGCTCGACCAGGTGGCCAGCGGCCAGCCGTGGGTCTCGGCGTCGACGTTCTCCATCGGCAGGTTGGCGCCCTTGACGACGCGCACCTTGATCGGGGCGCCGCCGTCGGCGACGCGCTTCGCCGCCCACTCCTGCAGGCGCATCATGGCGGAGAGCGCGTCGGGCAGGTAGGCCTGCAGCACGATGCCGGCCTCGAGACTCTTGAACTCGGGACGGTCGAGAATGCCGGTGAAGACCGCGATCGTCAGGTCGAGGTCCTTGTACTCCTCCATGTCGAGGTTGATGAACTTCTTCGCGCCACGGGCGGGCTTGGCCGCGATCTCGTACAGCGGGTGCAGCGCGGTGATGGCATCCGCCACCGCCTGGTCGAAAGCCCACGGGCTGTGCGGGGCGACCGTGGAGGACACCTTGATCGAGACGTAGTCGACGTCGTCGCGCAGCAGCAGGCGGCGGGTGCCCTCCAGGCGGCGGACGGCCTCGTCCTTGCCGAGGATGGCCTCGCCGAGCAGGTTGATGTTGAGCTTCACCCCCTGCGTCTCACGGATGTGCTTGATGGCCGCGCCGAGCTTCTCGTCCCGCGCGTCGACGATCAGGTGGCGCACCATCTGCCGCAGCACCGCGCGCGCCGACGGCACGACGATGCCGGGGAGCATCCCCGCGGTCGCGCCGCCCAGGCCGATCGCGCCGCGCATGATGCCGGGGAGGAACGCGGGGGTCAGCGGCACGAGCTCCTTCAGCTTGGCCGCGGCGACCTTCAGGTCCTCCGGACGTACCACGCCGTCGACGAAGCCGACGGTGAAGTCCAGCCCGTGCGGATCTCGCAGCACGCCGGCGAGACGGGTGCCTGCGGCATCCACCGGCACCTCGCGACTCTCGACGAGCCACTTCCTCACCAGCGCGACGGCGTCGTCGGCGAGTGCGGAAAGTTCGGAGACGGATGCTTCGTCAGCGGGCGCGGAGGTGCTCATGCTCTCAGGATGCCTCCGAAGACCCTCTGTGAAAAGCGATGTTTAATGCACGATAATGTTCGACATGTCCGAATGATCCGGGAGGCCGAATGTTCGAGCTCCGCCGCCTGCGGCTGCTGCACGAGTTGGCGCTGCGCGGAACGATCGCCGAGGTGGCGGCATCCCTCTCCTACTCCCCCTCGACCGTGTCGCAGCAGCTCAACCTGCTCGAGCGCGACGCCGGCGTCGCGCTGCTGGAGCCGGACGGCCGACGGGTGCGGCTCACCCCGCAGGGACGGATGCTGGCCGAGCACGCCGCGCGCGCCCTGGAGCTCGACGAGGCAGCACGAGCGGCACTGGCCGCGCACGCCGGCTGGGAGACGGTGCGGCTGGCGGCCATGCCCACCGCGGCCGAGACGATCGTGCCCGCCGCGCTCACCGCCCTGGCCGAACGCGCCCCGGGCCTGCGGGTCGAGCTGGCCGAGCTGCCGCCGGAGGAGAGCCTGTTCGAGCTGTGGGCCCGGCGCTTCGACCTGGTGATCGCCGAGCAGTACCCTGGCTACTCGCGCGAGCTGCGCGACGGCGTGGAGCACGACCTGCTCGGCGAGGACCCGATCCGCATCGTGCTGCCGCCGTGGCAGCATCCGCTCCCGCTGCATGAGCTGCGCGACCGCGCGTGGGTGATGGAGCCGCCGGGAACCGCGGCCAGGCAGTGGGCCGTGCAGCAGTGCCGGGCGGCGGGCTTCGAGCCCGATGTGCGCTTCGAGGCCGCCGACCTCACCGCGCACGTGCGACTGGTGGCATCCGGCCACGCCGTCGGCATGCTGCCCGACCTGATCTGGGGCGACGAGCCCAGTCCGCTGACGGTCGCGGAGCTGCCCGGCTCGCCGGTGCGCGAGGTGTTCACCGCCGTGCGCTCGTCCTCCCACGGCGACGAATCGGTCACCCTGGTGCGCGACGCGCTGCGCGAGGCCCTCACCGCGCACCGCCGCGTGGCGCCGTAGATCCCGTCTTATGGCTTGGGGGTCAGAGCGGGCGCACTCTCGCGTGCGGGATGCGCGCCTGCATCACCCGGATCGCCTCGGGGCTCGAGTCGACCAGCACGGCGTCGCGACCGAGGGCCGACGCCACGGCCCCGGTGGTCCCCGATCCGGCGAAGAGGTCCAGCACTCGGTCGCCGGGCCGGGATGACGCCTGCACGATGCGGCGCAGGATGCCCTCAGGCTTCTGCGTCGGATAGCCGGTCTTCTCGCGCCCGGTGGTCGGCACGATCGTGTGCCACCACACGTCGGTGGGCAGCTTTCCGCGCGCGGCCTTCTCGGGGGTCACCAGGCCCGGCGCCATGTAGGGCTCGCGATCCACGGCGTCCGAGTCGAAGAAGTGCCCGCCCGGGGTCTTGACGTACACCAGGATCGTGTCGTGCTTGGTGGGCCAGCGCCGCCGCGATTTGGCGCCGTAGTCGTACGCCCAGATCAGCTCGTTCAGGAACGCGTCGCGCCCGAACACGGCATCCAGCATCACCTTGGCGTAGTGCGCCTCGCGGTAGTCCAGGTGCAGGTACAGGGTGCCGTCGTCGGCGAGCAGCCGCCATGCCTCCTCCAGCCGGGGCATGAGGAACGCGCCGTAGTCGTCGAAGCGGTCGTCGTAGGCGCGCAGCATCCCGCGCACCCGCTCATACGCGTGCCCGTGGAAGCCGTGCCGCACCTCGCCCTCGGGATCGCCACCCGCCCGCCGGGCCGTGACGACCTGCCGCTCCTGGGTGCGGCCGGTGTTGAACGGCGGGTCCAGGTAGACGAGGGTGAAGGATCCGGATGCCAGGGTGCCGGCCGCCGCGAGGTTGTCGCCCGCGATGATCTCGACGGCGCCGGGTCCTTCGACAGGCTCAGGGACCCCAGAAGAAGAACGCTCCGAGCGACTCACGGGACGCGGTGCAGCCACGCATCGGTCGAGAACTTCGAGGTCACCAGCGCCTCGGCATCGGCGTACTCGTCCGGCGTGATCGCACCGTCCTCCGCGCCGGTCAGCGCGCGGAAGGTCTCCTTGAACCGCGAGATGATCTCGGCTCTCTCCATGCCGGTCTGCGTGCGCAGCGGGTCGACGCGCTTGGCCGCCGACACCGTGCCCTTGTCGCTGAGCTTCTCGCGGCCGATGCGCAGCACCTCGGTCATGGTCTGGCCGTCGATGTCGTACGAGATCGTGGCATGGTGCAGCACGCCGCCGTTGGCGAGGCGCTTCTGCGCGGCGCCGCCGATCTTGCCCGTGGGCGAGGCGATGTCGTTGAGCGGCTGGTAGGTCGCGTCGACGCCGACCGCGCGCAGAGCCTGCAGCACCCAGTCGTCCAGGAACGCGTAGGAGTCGGCGAAGGTCATGCCCTGCACGAGGGAGGCCGGCACGTACAGGGAGTAGGTGATGATCTGGCCCGCGGCCATCATCATCGCGCCACCGCCCGAGATGCGACGGACGACGTCGAACCCGTGACGAGCCGCCCCGTCGGGGTCGACCTCGTTGCGGTACGACTGGAACGACCCGATCACCACGGCCGACTCGTCCCACTCCCAGATGCGCAGTGTGGGCCGGCGGCGCCCCTCGCCCACGCGCGAGGTGAGCACCTCGTCGAGGGCAAGATTCATGCGCGGTGAGACGGCCTTCTCGTGCACGATCTCCCAGTCGAAGTCCGTCCACCCCGGCGCGGTCACGAGCGCGCGGCGCACCGCAGTGCCCACCGCCTCGGGTGAGAATCCCAGCAGCGCGGCGCCCTCGGGCAGCGCCGCACGCACGGCGGCAGCGATGGTGGAGGCATCTGCTTCGACCGGCATCCCCTCGACGGCGGCGTTGATCGCCTCGAGCGCCGTGTCGGGCTCGAGGAAGAAGTCGCCCGCCAGCCGGAAGTCCCGGATCAGGCCGTCCTGCACCTCGAGATCGACGACGACGAGCTTTCCACCGGGAACCTTGTACTCACCATGCACGGCTCCAGCTTAACCGCGCGCTCTCAGGCGCGGATCGTCGGGTCGGGCAGGTCGGTGTCGATGCGGGGCTTGCGTCCGCGCGAGGCCCGCATCCACACGAAGAATCCGACGATCGTGAACCCGCCGTAGAACAGGTACATGAAGGCGGTCGCGTAGTACCCGGCCGAGAACAGCAGCGGCACGCCCACGGCATCCACCGCGACCCAGATCAGCCAGAACTCCACCCAGCCCTTGGCCATCGCCCACGTCGCCAGCAGTGAGCCGACGAAGGTCCAGGCGTCGCTCCACACCGGCTCGTAGGAGCCGAGCATCCGGAAGATCGGCGTCAGCACCGCGGTGCCGAGCAGCAGCGCGCCGATCAGCAGCACCCGGGTGCGCCCCGAGGCCCACCGCGGCACCACTGCATGGCCCTCGCCGTCACGGGCCTGGCGCCACCGCACCCAGCCGTAGATCGACACCGCGATGAACATCACCTGGCGTCCGGCCTGACCGAACAGGTTGGCGGTGTGGTCGGTGCCGAAGACGCTGCCCAGGAACACCGTCAGCAGCAGGGCGTTGCCGACGATGCCGACCGGCCAGGCCCAGACCCGGCGGCGCATCGCACCGAGAGCGGATGCCAGCCCGAACACGTTCCCGATCACCTCGCGCACGAGCAGTGTGGACGAGCCGACCGGGATCTGCGCGTTGAAGGCTTCCAGTAGCCAGTGCAGGAACCCGCTCACCGCGCACTCGCCGCGGGAAAGCGACGGTCGAGCCACGCGAGCACGTCGGCGCGCACCTGCTCCTGCTGCAGCTCGTTGAAGATCTCGTGCCTGGCGTCCGGGTACACCAGCGTCGTCACGTCGCTGAGGCCCGAGCGGTTCTTGTAGGCGTCGGCGAGCTTGTGCACGCTGCGCGGACCGCCGACCGGGTCGTCGCCGCCGACCAGCAGCAGCACGGGCACGTCGCGGGATGAGGCGAGATCCTTCTTCGGCCGGCCGTACATGCGCGCGGCTTCAATGGGCCCGAACAGCTTCAGCAGCGGCGTCTCGACCGTGAGCGGGTCGTCGCGGAACTCCTGCCAGACGGCGGCGTCGCGCGAGAGCCACTCCAGGCCGTCGGCATCCGGTCCCGCCCACCTCGCGTTCAGCGGGAGCGCGTTCAGGTCGGCGGGGGTGCGGTAGGCCGAGCCGGAGAGGATGACGGCGTCGTACGCCTCCGGATGCTGATTCACCAGCATCTGCGCCAGGAACGAGCCCCACGAATGCCCCAGCAGCACCAGCGGCAGCCCGGGCCGCTCATCGCGGATGAGCTCGGTGAGCTGCCAGCAGGCGGCGACGGTCGCGCGCATGCCGCCGCGGCCGAGGCGCCCGAGCCCGGCGGGCCCGTTCCACTGCCGGATGCCGGTGCGTCCGTGCCCGCGGTGATCGTCGGCGTACACGTGGAACCCGGCGGCGGTGAGCGCCTCGATGAGAGCGGGGTAGCGCCCGGCGTGCTCGCCGACGCCGTGCAGCAGCTGCACGACGCCGCGTGCGGGCGCCGCCGCCTCGTGCACGTCGTAGACGATGGCCACCCCGTGGGCGTCGGTGAACTCAGGCATGCCCTGAGTCTACGGAGCCGTCCCGGTCCGCGGTGGCGGTCTCCTCGCGTCGTCGGACGCTCAGGCCGCGCCGGTGCGTGCGCCGTCGAGGGCTGCGATGATCGCGCGCGCCGTGTCGCGGTCGGTCACCTCGTGACCGCCGCCGCCGTCATCGGCGGAGCCCAGGCGCACGGCCTCCCCCGCGCGGTCGGCCGGCACGGTGCGCTTGGCGGAGAAGTGCACGGCGTCGACGCCGGTCGCCGCGACCCGCGCAACGGTCTGCGCATCGATTCCGCCGCCGGCCATGATCTCGATCCGTCCGTCGGCCTCGGCGACCAGTCGCCGCAGCACGTCGACGCCGTCCACCGCGCGCGAGGCTCCGCCCGATGTGAGCACCCGACGAAGTCCCAGGCGGCGCGCGGTGCGCAGCGCCGCGATCGGATCGGGCGTCACGTCGATGACGCGGTGCAGGGTGACGGATGCCGCACCTGCGGCGTCGACGATGCGCGCCAGCGCGTCATCGTCGAGAGCGCCGGTGGCATCCTGGCAGCCGACCACCACGCCGTGCGCGCCTGCGGAGACGGCATCCCGCACGTCGCGCAGCATGATCTCCGTCGCATCCGGCCCATAGCGGAAGCCGCCCGCTCGCGGGCGGATGAGCACGTGCACCTCGGGCCCGTCGTCGCCCGCGGCGGCCAGCACGCTCTCCAGCATCCCGCGCGACGGCGTCAGTCCGCCCAGCGCGAGCGCCTGCGCCAGCTCGACGCGTGCTGCGCCGACCTCGGCGGCGATGCGCATACCGGCGGGATTCTGAACGGCGATCTCGAAGGCGAGGGACACGAGAGCCATTTTCACACTCGGAGTCGCCCAGCGCGAGATTCTGAACATTTTTTTCACATTGACGATCGCCTGCGAACTTAGTTAGGCTATCTAAGTAATGACTGAGGACTTCGACGCCACCGCATCCGAGCTCCGATTCGCCCTCTTCCGCCTGACCCGCCGCCTGCGCCGCGTGCGGGCCGTCGACGCGATGAGCGACGCGCAGCTCGCCGCCCTCGGCGCCCTGCGGGCGCACGGCCGCCGCACGATCTCGGGGCTGGCCGAGCACGAGCGGGTGACCGCCCCCACGATGAGCGCCACCGTGAGCGGCCTGGAGGAGCTCGGCCTGGTCAGGCGGGTTCCCGACGAGGACGACCGGCGGCGCGTGCACGTCGAGCTCACCGAGCAGGGCGAGAAGCTGGTGATCGCCACCATCCGCCGCCGGGACGAGGCCCTGGCCGAGATGATCCGCGAACTCGACCTGGATGACGGCGAGCTGGCCACTCTGCGGG
Organism: Microbacterium sp. ARD32; assembly: GCF_031844385.1. NCBI lineage: Bacteria > Bacillati > Actinomycetota > Actinomycetes > Micrococcales > Microbacteriaceae > Microbacterium > Microbacterium sp. ARD32. The sequence continues at coordinate 621,586 of NZ_JAUZVD010000002.1, read as the reverse complement.
CTGCGGCGGCGGTGCTGCGGAAGGTGGCCGAATCATGACCGGCATGTTCCGCTCCTTCCGGTCGTTCAACTACCGCACGTGGTTCCTCGGGGCGATCGTGTCCAACATCGGTGGCTGGATGCAGGCCACCGCGCAGGACTGGGTCGTGCTCACCGAGCTGACCGACAACGACGCCACCGCGATGGGCGCCACCATGGCGCTGCAGTTCGGGCCTCCCCTGGTGCTGGTCGGCGTGACCGGATGGGTCGCCGACCGGTTCGACCGGCGCAGGATCCTGCTGACAACGCAGTCCACCCTGATGGTGCTGGCCGTCGGCGTGGCCGTGATGCTGCTGACCGGGGTGATGACCCTGCCGCTGATGCTCTGCTTCGCCGCGGCGTTCGGCGTCACCAACGCCTTCGACGCCCCCGCGCGCCAGGCGTTCGTCTCGGACATGGTCAGCATCGAGGACACCTCCAACGCGGTGGCGCTGAACTCGGCGTCGTTCAACATGGCCCGCCTGATCGGTCCGGCCGTCGGCGGCCTGGCCATCGTGGCCCTGGGATCGGGCTGGGTGTTCGTCGCGAACGCGGTGACGTTCCTGGCGATGCTGATCGCGCTGATGCTGATCCGTCGCAACGAGCTGATGCCGCGCGCCAAGAGCTCCCGCCGGAGCGGCGGGCTGGGCGCGGGTTTCCGGTACGTGCTCAGCCGTCCCGACCTGAAGGTCGTGTTCGTGATGGTGTTCCTGATCGGCGCGTTCGGCATGAACTTCCCGATCTTCGCCTCGACCATGGCGCTGGAGTTCCACCAGGGCGCCGACGGCTACGGCGTGCTCAGCTCTGTGCTGGCGATCGGCTCGCTCGCCGGCGCCCTGCTCGCGGCACGACGCGATCGGGCCCGGGTGCGGGTGATCGTGCTGTCGGCGGCCGGGTTCGGCGCGGCATCCATCGTCTCGGCCCTGATGCCGAGCTACTGGACGTACGGCGCCGTGCTGGTGTTCGTGGGCTTCTCGACGGTGACCATGCTCACCACCGCGAACGGGTACGTGCAGACCACGACCGACGCCGCGCTGCGCGGCCGCGTGCTGGCGCTGTACATGGCCGTCGTGATGGGCTCCACCCCGATCGGCGCGCCGATCGCGGGCTGGGTGGCCGACCAGTTCGGGCCGCGGATGGCCATCACCGTCGGCGGGGTCGCGGGACTGCTCGCCTGCGCGATCGGCGTCGCGTGGATGCTGTGGTCGGGCCGGCTGCACCGCACCGAGCGCACCCGGTTCCTGCTGACGCTGGACGAGACCAGGCCGCTGTCGGTGGTGAGGGCCATGTCGTCGACGTTCGACGAGAAGACCGCGGCGACCATGCCGATCAGGCTGCCCGACAAGGGAGCGGAGTGAGCCGCACGCGGCATCCGCGGCGGCTGATGGCGGCGCTGGGCGCCCTCACCGCCTTCGGCCCCATCTCGCTGGACGTGTACCTGCCGTCGCTGCCCGCGCTGGGCGCCGAGTTCACCGCTCCCGAGTCGCTGTCGCAGCTGACGATGAGCGCCTGCATGATCGGCCTCGCGATCGGCCAGCTGCTGTGGGGGCCGATCAGCGACCGGTTCGGCCGGCGGATGCCGCTGATCGTGGCCATCGCGGGCTTCGCGATCACCTCGGTGGCGTGCGCCTTCGCGCCGTCGATCGAGGTGCTGATCGGCATCCGGGTGGTGCAGGGGCTGTGCGGTGCGGCCGGGATGGTGATCGCCCGCGCGGTGGTGCACGACCTGTTCGCGGGGGCCGACGCCGTGGCGGCGTTCTCCACGCTCGCCGCGGTGATGGGCGTGGCGCCGGTGCTCGCGCCGCTGATCGGCGGCGCCGTGGCGGCCTTCTCCGGCTGGCGCGCGGTGTTCCTGGCCCTTGCGGTGATCGGACTGCTGCTGCTCGCGGTGGCGGCGTTCGCGGTGCCCGAGTCTCTGGCATCCGGCGAGCGCACCTCCGGCGGGGTCGGGAACGATCTGCGCGGTCTGGGATCGGCGCTGCGCAACGGTCCGTTCATGGTCGCGGCGGTCACACTCGGGATCGCCTCGATCGCGCTGTTCACGTACCTGCAGCTGTCGCCGTTCGTGCTGCAGACGCAGTACGGGCTGAGCGCTCAGGGCTTCGCGCTGGTCTTCGCGGTGAACGCGGTCGGGATCACGCTCGCCGCGAACCTCAACCGACGACTCGCACGCCTGATGCCGGGAAGCCGGATCGTGCGCTGGTCGCTGTCGATCGGCGTCGCCGGCGCGCTCGCGCTGACCCTGGCCGGGATGCTGCAGTCGCCGTTGCCCTGGCTGCTGGTGCCGCTGTTCGCGGCCATCTGCACGCAGGGCGTGAACAATCCGGCCCTCACGGCGATCGCGCTCGGGCACATCAGGCACCGCGCGGGGTCGGCGTCCGCCGTGCTCGGCACGCTCTCGATGCTGCTGGGCGCCTTCGCGCCGCCGCTGGTGTCACTGATCGGCGTCTCGGCGACGACGCTCGGTGCGACCATGCTGGCGGCGTTCGCGGCGGGCTTGGCGCTCGTGCTGATCGCATCGCGGACGCAGCCTGGGCGCGATTGACCTGTTCTCGCCTGAGTGCCCCTGTTCCCGCGCGACCGCGCTGGCTACCGTAAGGGGCATGAGCGGAAACAGGAATGAGCCGCAGGTGCTCCGATGGGTGTTCTGGCCCGCCGCGGCGATCGTCGTCGCGTTCGCGCTGTTCGCACTGCTGGCGCCGCATATCGCGGAAGCCATGTTCCAGGCGATCCAGAGCACGATCGTGAACGCGTTCAACTGGTACTACGTGCTGATCGCCGCCTTCTTCGTGGCGTTCTGCCTGTTCCTCGGCTTCAGCCGCTTCGGCGACATCAAGCTGGGCCGCGACGACGAGGAGCCGGAGTTCTCGCTGATGAGCTGGTTCTCGCTGCTGTTCGCCGCTGGCATGGGGATCGGCCTGGTCTTCTACGGCGTCAGCGAGCCGCTCTCGCACTTCACCGCGCCGCGGCCGGGCGTCACCGGCACACCGGAGCAGCTCGCCCAGGCGGCGCTCGGCCAGACCTACCTGCACTGGGGCGTGCACGCCTGGTCGATCTACGTCGTCATCGGCCTGGCCCTGGCCTACGCCATCCACCGACGCCGCCGGCCGGTCTCGATCCGCTGGACCCTCGAGCCGCTGCTGGGAAAGCGGGTCGAGGGCGGCTGGGGCCACGCTATCGACGTGATCGCCCTGGTGGGCACGCTGTTCGGCGTCGCCACCTCGCTGGGACTGGGCGTGATCCAGATGAGCTCGGGCCTGCACTCCGCCGGCATCGCCGACCCGAACGAGCCGACGCAGGTGGTGCTGATCCTGGTGATCTCGGTGTTCGTGCTGATGTCCGTGCTCTCCGGCGTGACCAAGGGCATGAAGTGGCTCTCGAATGCCAACCTCGTGCTGGCCGGGGTGCTCGTGGTCTACCTGCTGGCCGCCGGCCCCACGGAGTTCCTGCTGCGCGAGTTCGTGCAGTCGATCGGCTACTACATCCAGAACTTCGTGGGCCTCTCGTTCAACGTCAGCGCGTTCCAGGGCGCCACGGGTGAGCAGTGGCAGGCGTCGTGGACGTCGTTCTACTGGGGATGGTGGATCTCGTGGGCGCCGTTCGTGGGGATCTTCATCGCCAGGGTCTCCAAGGGCCGCAGCGTGCGCGAGTTCGTCATCGGCGTGATCCTGGTGCCCACGCTGCTGGGCGTGCTGTGGTTCTCGGTGCTGGGCGGCTCGGCGCTGGCGATGGAGCTCGCCGACCCGGGCTCGCTGACCGGCCCCGACGGCAGGGTCGACCTGCAGGGCGCCCTGTTCGCCCTGCTGCAGCACGTGCCGGGAGCGCTGGTGGTGAGCATCGGCGCCATCGTGCTGCTGGCGATCTTCTTCATCACGTCGGCGGATTCCGGCGCACTGGTGATGGGCATGATCGCGACCGGCGGCAAGCCCGAGCCCCGGCGCTGGATCCGCACCTTCTTCGTCGTGATCACCGCCCTGCTGGCGATCTCGCTGCTGCTCTCCGGCGGGCTGAACGCCCTGCAGACGGCGGCGATCACCATCGCGCTGCCGTTCAGCGTCGTCATGCTGCTGATCTGCTGGTCGACCGTGGTCGCATTCACCCGTGAGCGCCGCGCGTACGCCAAGGCCGAGCGCGCCCAGTTCATCGACCGGATCGGCGAGTACTACGGTCTCGAGGTCGAGTCCCACGACGAGCGGGGCGTGCTGGGCGCGCAGCCGCGCTGGATGCGCCGGCTGCAGCGCACGTTCGGCCTGCCCGTCGCGCCCACGGATCCGATCCGGATCACACCCGGTGCGCTGTCGCTGGAGAGCACCGTGGATGCCTCGCCGTCGACTCTCGATGTCGACGAGCTCGTCGGCGAGGACGAGCTGGCCGGGCTGGACGACCCCGACGTGCCGCAGCAGGATGCCGGGCCGTTCCTGAAGGACTGATCGCTGTCAACGCCCTGCCCGCGCGGCGGGTGATGGCGTACCGTCGTGGTCATGAACGATCGGCAGAGCAGTCAGCATCCGGATGCCGGGCAGTACCCCCACACGCCGGGGCAGGACCCGGCGGGCAGCGGCCGGCCGCGTCAGGCCGGAGCGCACGCGCACACCGGCGAGCCCGAGGACAACCCGCAGCACAACACGGCGCCCGACGGCGTGCCCGGAGATGACGACGCGCCACTCGGCGGGGACGAGACCACCGAGGACCAGCTCGACGCCGACACGCCCGTGGAGCGCGACGCGCTGAAGAGCCTCGACCCCGACGACGCACCCGCCTGAGCGCGGCACCGGACTGAGCCCGATGCCGGGGCGAGGCCGCGGCGTCAGGCGCCGCGCAGCTCCAGGGTGCAGCACTTGATGCCGCCGCCGCCGAGGAGCAGCTCGGACAGGTCGACCATGATCGGGTTGTAGCCGCGCTCGCGCAGCTGCTTCTCGAAGCCGGTCGCGCGCGGCGAGATGATCACGTTGCGGCCGTCGGATGCCGAGTTCAGGCCGAACACGGCGCCGTCCTCGTCGGCGACCAGGATCGCGTCGGGGAAGCGCTCCTGCAGGATCTGCTGCGACGCCTCGTCGAAGGCGTTCGGCAGGTACGCGATGCCCGCCGTCTGGCCCTCTTCGACCACCGGGTCGAGCACCGTCAGCGCGGTGTCGAGATGGTAGAAGCGCGGGTCGACGAGGGTGAGCGTCACGACCTCGCGGTCGAAGACCTCGCGCACTTCACGGTGGCTGTCGCCGACGGAGCGGAAGCCGGTGCCGGCCAGGATCACATCGCCGGCGAGCAGGAAGTCGCCCTCGCCCTCATTGATCTCCTTCGGCATCACCGTGTCGAAGCCGTTCGCGCGGAACCAGTCGGCGAACGCGGGCGACTCGCCCTGACGCTGCTCGTAGAAGAACTCGGGCACGTATGCCCGCCCGTCGATGGTGAATCCGCCGTTGGCCGTGTAGACCATGTCGGGGTAGCCGGGCAGCGGCTCGATCAGCTCGACCTCGTGGCCCAGCTCCAGGTACAGGTCGTGCAGCTTCTGCCACTGCGCGACGGCCTTGGCAGTGTCGGTCGGGGTGGTCGGCTCCATCCACGGGTTGATCTTGTAGTCGACCGTGAAGTGCGTCGGCTTGCACATCAGGTAGCGGCGGTGGTGGGCGACCCGCGCTTCGACAGGCTCAGCGACCGAGGTCGTGGCGGTCGCGGTTTCAGGCGTGGACATGAGTGCTCCTCGTGAAGGTGCGGCGGACGCTGTCCATGGGCCTGGCGGAAGTTCGACCCGACCGCCTCTGCGAGGCGCGGGGAAGATGCGACACAGGCACACCACTTGTATTTTTGCATCCCGCGGCGCCTGACGCCAAGCAGGCCGCCGGAAGTCGTGTCAGTCCGCGAGCGGATCGATGCGCGTCAGGCCCGGAATGCCGTCGAACGCGGCATCCGATGAGGCGATCGTCTCGATGCCGTACGCGAGCGCTGTCGCGGCGTGCACGGCATCCCGTCCACGCATGCCGGTCGTCTCGATGAGCTCGAGCGAGCGCTCGAGGATCTCGTGGTCGAAGCTCAGCACGATGAGCAGGGGCTCGACCCTGCGCGCCGCCTCCACCGCCCTCTCCCGGGTATCGCGACGCATCCGGTGGAACACGAGTTCCTGCAGCATTTCCGTACTCGCATACGCGCGTCCTTGCCCTGACCACAGGGTCTGCAGGAACGCACGACAGCGACTGCGCTGCGGCTCCGCGCTCCCCAGCGCGTGAAGCACGACGGTCGAGTCGATGAGCACAGCGTCGGCACTCATCGAGCTGCTGCGTTCCTCGACGACGCGAGCCATCACCGGATCTGCCCCAGCGATGGCCGGTTCAGCAGATCCTCCTTGTGAGCCTCCCAGTACTCCGGAGTGATTCCGGGCACCGGATTCTCGTCCGCCCAGGCGAACAGCTGTGTCAGCGCAGCCTGCGCATCCACGCGCTTACGATCCATCCAGCCGTCCACCGCTTCGCGGACGTACGCACCCACGCTCATCTGCTCGGCCCGCGCCTCCGCTTCCAGCCGTGCATACTGCTCGGCTGAGAACAGCACCTGCACCCGCTTCTCCAAGGTCGCCATGCATCGATGGTACGCTGACCTGCACATGCGCGCCCGCACCTGCACAGCTCACGTCGAGGGATACTCGAACACGTCCCCCAGTGGTACCTCGAACTCGCGCGCGATCTGGAACGCCAGCTCCAGCGTCGGCGAGTACCTCTCCCCCTCGATGGCGAGCAGCGTCTGCCGGGTGACCCCGATGCGGCGGGCCAGCTCGGCCTGAGTGATGCCCCGCTTCTCACGGTGAGCACGGATGCTGTTCGTCACGCGGGTCGGCTTGACCATCAGACCAGACCCCGTCGATAGGCGATCACCCGGGCGACACCGCCGACGATGGAGGCGACCACGAAGCCGGCGAACATCGTGTTCGCGACCCAGAACAGCTCGGCACCGATGGCGCACAGCACGATCACGCCGAGTCCGGCGATGACGAGGAGCGCCTGCTCCACCCGCCCGCCCATGCGTCCGATGTCGCGGTCGCGCAGGTCGGATGCCGTGGCACCCTCCCGATCGCGGATGCCGGCGAAGATCCCCCAGACGATGATGATCAGGATGCTGAGGGCGATGCCCGCGGCGACGGCCCACACCATCGGCCAGATCCAGCCATCCGCCCCTCGCAGCAGTCCGATGTACACGCCGACCGTGACGAACGACGCGATCAGTCCGGCCCAGGCGGCTCGCTCGTGATAGACCATGATCCCTCCTCAATGTAAAAGATTTTTTACAACATCTCGCACATGAAGAGTATCGGCGGAATCGCAACGGTGTCAAGAATCTTTTACACGCGCTCGACTGTCAGATCCGATCGAGCTCAGCGGCGCGGGATGCTCGTCTCGCGCACGATCAGCTCGCTGGGGATGGCGTCCTCGGAGGGCTGCTCCTCGCCCGCGATCGTGCGCAGCAGCGTCCGCGCGCTGCGCCGGCCCTGCTCGCCGGTCCGCCTGGCCAGCGACGTGATCGACGGCACCGAGAGCTCGCACAGCATGGAGTCGTCCCAGCTGACCAGCGCGACATCCGTCCGCGCCGCGGCGCGCAGCGCGCGGATCACCCCGAGCGCCATCACATCGTTCGAGCTGATCACGGCGGTCGCGGGCCCCCAGTCCGCCAGCCGGTGCGAGACCAGCCGCTCCGCGGCGTCGAGGGTGTAGTCGCCCTCCGCGACCGTGACCCGCATGCGGTGCACCGCGGCGCGGTCGGCGATGGCCCTGCGCCGCTCCACCTCGTGGGCGAGGGCGAGCGGACCGGTGAGATCGATGATGTCCGTGTGACCGAGGGCGGCGAGATGGTCGACGAGCACGTGCGCGTCGGTGACGAGATCCTCCACCACCTGCCGTCCGGTCTCCGGCTCCACGCGCAGCCCGTGCATGACGAACGGCATCCCGAGCGAGCGCAGCAGGTGCGGCCGCGGGTCGTCGATGAGGCGGTCCAGCACGATCACCCCGTCGACGCGGCGCTCGGCGCTCCACTGCCGGTACACGTCGAGGTCGCGCCCCGGCTGCGTGCCGACCATCCGCAGCATCAGCGACTGCCGCGCCTCGGAGAGCACCGACTCGACGCCGCTGAGCAGGCTCATGTAGTACGGCTCCTGCCCGAGCAGCTCGGGATCGCGGCGCAGCACCATCCCGATCGTGTCGGTGCGGGAGCGCGACAGGGCGCGCGCGGAGGAGCTCGGATGCCATCCCAGCTCCTCAGCCAGGGCGAGCACTCTCTCCCGGGTGGCGTCTCCCACGCCCGGCCGGCCGTTGAGCGCGTACGAGACCGAGGCCACCGAGACCCCGAGCCGGTCCGCCATCTCGCGGATCGTCACGCGCTGCGTGGCGCTCTTCTTCCCATTCATCGATGACACTCTGACACGGCCGGGCCGGGGACGCCGCATCCGTCAGCGGATCTCCCGCACCTGCGTCCCGTAAGGGCCCAGGTCGACGTCGGCGGCGGGGGCGCCGTCGAGAGCGTGCAGCGCGCCGGATGCCACGACCGGCGTCAAGGTGCGCGGCTCGGCGTGCTGGCTGGCGAGAACCGCGAACCGGCGTCCGTCGGCGTGCTCGAGCACGTCGGCGAACACCCGGGGATCGTCGAGCACGATCGGCCGTCGCACGCCGGCCTCGGCGGCCAGCGCGTCGTAGAGCCGCCAGGTGTCCTCCGGGTTCACCCGGCCGAGCCGGGATGCCAGGTACTCCAGCGGATACGTGCACAGCACGGCCAGACCCGACCCGTGACGCCGGGCGATCAGCGCCGGCCTGCCGTGCGCGTCGGTCGCGAGGACCTCACCCTCGGTGACCGTGACGGGCAGCATCGAGCGCGCGTCGTCGGTGCCGGCGGCACGCACCCGCAACCGGTCGCCCGGTCTCAGCCCGGCGGGGGCGCCCAGCGCTCCGGTCAGCTCCAGCGTCACCAGCTCGTCGTCGATGGGTTCCACCAGCCCGTACGCCGAGTCGATCCGCACGCCGAACAGCTCCTCGGTGAACGCCCACCACGGCCCCCGCTGCGCGTTCGTCTCCCCGGCGGAGTACGAGGCGTACACCACGGCCCCCTCGTCGGCCAGGGCGACGAGCTGCCGCCAGGTCGGCCCGCACAGCTGCTTGACCGAGGGCAGCAGATACAGGTCGTACCCGGCCGCGATCCCGCCGTCCGCGCTCTCGCGCACCACGTCGACGGGCAGGTGCGCCTCCCGCGCGGCGGCGTACGCCTGCTCGCCCACGGCGACGATGTGCTCGCGCTCGGTCTCCCGGCTGAACGGATATCCCTCGGCGAGGTGGGAGGGGAGCACGAGCGCCGTCCGAGCCGCCGGGCGTCGCAGCCCGGCGGCATCCATCTCGCGCAGATCACCCGCGAACCGCTCCAGCTCGAGCAGGGCGGGCTTGGGCGCGCCGGCGCTGTCGGTGATGCCGAAGTGCAGCTCGAACGGGTGGTGCGAGTAGGGCCGTTCGGCGACGAGGTCGTCGAAGTCGGTGTTGTTCCAGGCGATCCACCCGCTCACTCCGGCGGTGAGCGTGTTGTAGAGCTGCTGCCGGTAGTACGAGGCGGCGCCCTCGGCGGACACGAACGCGTCGGTCACGCCGAACTCCTCGAGCACGATCGGCAGCCCGGCGATCCGGCAGAGCTCGGCGACCCACGCCGCCTTCAGATGCTGACGCACCTGGTCGCTCTCCATCCGGTACACGTGCGGTCCGACGAACTGCGTCAGCGCCGCGAGCTCGCGCACCCGGAATCCGCTGTCGTGGCCGGTGGTCTCGATGCCCCACGCCCCGTCTCCCACCGAGACCGGCTGCGTCGCCCCCGCCGCGCGGATCGCGTCGATCAGCAGCTGCGCCCACGCCGTCACGTCGCCGTGCGGAGCCTCGCCGCCGTAGATCGGCACCTCGTTGCTGAGCAGCCAGCCGGACACCGCCGGATGCTCGTGGAACCGGGCGGTCAGCTCGCGCACGTACCAGGCCTGCCTGCCCACGAACCACACGTCCCGGTACAGGTCGCGCCCGCCGCGCCAGGCCGGGTCCCAGTTCTCCCCCGACATGTGGCCGACGATGAACGTCGGGATCGTCGTCATCCCGGCATCCCGGTGCGCGTCGAGGAAGTCCGCGAACCGCGCGATGCAGTCCTCGTCCAGCCGGTCCGGCTCGGGGTGGAAATCCGGCCAGAAGAAGAACGAGCGCGTCATGTTCAGCCCGTGCGAGGCCAGCACCGCCAGCTCCTCGCGGACCACGCCCGGATCGTACCGGTCGGTCCACATCCGCGGACCACCGGCCCTCGACCAGAAGTTGGCGCCGATCCAGACCGGCAGCCCGGCGGCATCCGTCACTTGACCGCCCCCGCCGTGAGTCCCGCGACGAAGCTGCGCTGCAGCAGCAGGAAGGCGATGACGACCGGCACGCTCACCACCAGCGAGGCCGCCATGATCTGATTCCAGTACACGTTCACCTGCGTGGAGTACTGCTGCAGGCCGATCGCGAGCGTCTGGGTGGACCCGTTCGTCAGCACCGATGCGAACAGCAGCTCGCCCCAGCTGGTCATGAAGCTGTAGATGCCCACCGCGACCAGTCCCGGCCTGGCGGCCGGAAGCAGCACGTGCCACAGCGCGCCCATCGCGCCGGTGCCGTCCACCTTGGCCGCCTCGTCCAGGCCGCGCGGGATCGCGTCGAAGTATCCGGCCAGCATCCAGATCGAGAACGGCAGCGAGAAGGTGAGGTAGGTGATCACCAGCCCCAGCCGGGTGCCGATCAGCGGGATGCCGGTGGCCTGGGTCACGTTGATGAAGATGAGGAACAGCGGCAGCAGGAACAGGATGCCGGGGAACATCTGCGTGGACAGCACCGTCGTGCTGAACACGCTGCGCCCGCGGAACTTCCAGCGCGACACCGCGTAGGCGGCGAACACCGCGATCACCAGGCTCACCGCGGTGGCCGCCGTGCACACGATCAGGCTGTTGAGGAAGTACTGCGCCAGCGGCACGGTCTTCCAGATGTCGATGTACGGCTGGAAGGTGATGTTCTGCGGCCACCAGGTGAAGCTGTCCAGCACCTCACCGAGCGGCTTGACCGATGAGGTGATCATCACCCAGATCGGCAGCACGGTGAACGCCGACAGCACGATGATGGTCACGACGCGGAACACCCGCGTACCCGTCGTCTCACGCACGCTGGGACCTCCGGTTCACGAACAGCAGGTAGCCGATCGTCACGATCAGCAGGAAGATCAGCAGCAGCACCGACATCGCCGAGCCGTAGCCGAAGTTGAACGTCAGGAACGACGCGTTGTAGATGTGGAACGAGATCAGGTCTCCGGCCGGCGGCTGCGCCGTCTTGCCGAACAGCACGAACGGCGTGTTGAAGTCGTTGAAGGTCCACAGGAACATCACCAGCAGCAGCACGACGTTCACCGGACGCAGCATCGGGACGGTGATCGAGCGCCACTGCCGGAACGGCTTGGCGCCGTCGACGGCGGATGCCTCGTACAGCTCCTCGGGCACCGACTGGAGCCCGGCCATCAGCATCAGGAACGCGAACGGCCACAGCCGCCACACCGCCACGACCACCAGCGACCAGAACGCGTTGTCGCCGATGAGCCAGAACGGCTTGTCGCCGGGCAGCCCGAGGTTGTCGAAGAGCAGGTGGTTGACGGCCCCGGTGTCCTTCTGCAGCATGAACTTCCAGGCGATGATGCCCGCGTACACCGGGATGGCGTAGGGGATCAGGAACAGCGTGCGGAACAGCCCGCGGCCCGGGAAGCGGCGCTGCAGCGCGACTGCGGCCGCCATGCCGGCCACCCAGGCGAGACCGACCACGAGCACCGTGAAGCCGCAGGTCAGCAGGAACGAGTGCAGCAGCGACTCCCCCACCGCGCCGCTGAAGTCCAGCGACACCCGGTAGTTGCCCAGGCCCAGGAAGGGCGCCTCGCTCCAGTTGCGCAGGTACTGCTGGGTCAGCTTGATGAAGCTGATCCAGACCCCGGTGATCATCGGGATCAGGTGCACGAGCAGCTCGAACACGATCGCAGGCAGCAGCAGCACGTACGGCAGCCACCAGCGCGGGCGCCGTCTCTGCCGCCGCGCCCGGGGCGGGTCGGTCGTCGCCGAGCGCACCGGGCGCTCCGACACGGTTGCGGACATGTCCGTCACTCCTTCGTGTGGCCTCCGCGGCCGAAGGCCGAGCAGCCCTCGGCCGCGGTTGCGGTGGGCGGGATCAGCCGGCGGCCTCGACCTGCTGCTGCGTGGTCTCGAGCATGTCGGAGATGTCCGAGTCGGACACCGTCTTGCCCGTGGCGATCTGCGCGAACAGGCCGCTGATGCCCTTGCCGACGGTGCTCTCGAAGTCGCCCTCGCTGGCCACCTGCGGCAGCGGCTTGGAGCGGTTCTGGTAGGCGTTCATGAACACCTTCGCCTCGTCGGCATCGGTGGTGAACTTCGCCTCTGCGCCGTTGAGCACCGGCAGCACCGAGTACGGCACGGCCAGCTCGGACTGCACGTCCTCGCTGGTCAGGTACTTGACCAGCTCGAGCGATTCGGACAGGTGCTGGGTGTAGTCGAACACCGAGATGTTGATGCCGGCCGGGAAGGTCGAGATCTGCTCGGCGGCGTCGCTCGGTGCGGGCAGCGGGACCACGCCCCAGTCGCCCTCCTTCATCCCGTCGGCCTTGAGGGTGGAGTCGGCGTTGTTCTGGCTGAGGAACATCGCCGCCTTGCCCGATGCCAGATCGGCGGCGGCCGAGGAGGCGTTGTCGTACTGCGCGTTGGCGGGGTTGGCGGCCTTCTCGGTCTGCATCAGGTCGAGGTAGCGCTTGATCCCGGCGACGTTCTCGGGGGTGTTGAAGGTCGGCTTGCCGCTGTCGTCGTAGAACTCGCCGCCGTTCTGCGCCGAGGTCAGGAACGCGAAGTGGATGTTCTCGGTGTAGCTGCCTGCGGCCAGCGTCAGCCCCCACTGGTCGTCGTGGGTGAGCTTCTTGGCGTCGTCGACCAGCTCCTCCCAGGTGGTCGGCGGCTGCAGGCCGGCGTCGGCGAACATCGCCTTGTTGTAGTACAGGCCGTACGCCAGGCCGTAGAGCGGCACCGAGGTGGGCGTCTCGCCCGGCGCACCGCCGGCATCGAGCGCGGTCTTCACGAACCGGTCCAGCCCGCCGATGGCCTCGGCGTTCTTGCTGTCGAACTCGGCGAACGCGCCGGTGGACTGGAACGCCGCGCCCCAGGTGTTCCCGATGTTGACGACATCCGGGCCCTGCCCGCTGGTGATGGCGGTCTGGATGCGGGTCTGCAGCTCGTTCCAGCCGACCACCTCCAGGTCGACCTTGATGCCGGTCTCCTCGGTGAACTTCTTCAGCACCGGGGTGAGCACCTCTTTGTCGTTGTCCAGGCTGGTGCCCTGGTTGCTGGCCCAGTACTTGATCGTGACATCGCCGCCGTCACCCGAACCACCGGTCGAACCGGCTCCCGAGCAGCCGGCCAGCACCAGGGACAGCACGCCCACGGCACCGGCCGCGGCGAACGCCTTCCTCTTCGCTTCCACGTCTGACTCCTTCGTCTCCTACGGCCCGGCTCCCGGCCCGTCGTCCCTCTCTTCGCGACACCCGGCGGGTCGACGCGTCCCTGAGGGGGATCCGAGCGCTAGCGTAACTTAACCGGTTAGGCTAGATTGATCACGATCACGTAACGGCCTCCGCGATCGCGGAGGCCACCCCCAGAGAGGCGACGCACCGAAATGACCACTCCAGCGCCGAAGGCACAGCCGACGACCCCTTTCCCGGACGGGTTCGTGTTCGGGACGGCGACAGCGGCCTACCAGATCGAGGGTGCCGCGCGCGAGGACGGCCGGGGCCCGTCGATCTGGGACACCTTCAGCCACACCCCCGGCCGGGTCGCCCACGGCGACACCGGTGACGTGGCCTGCGATCACTACCACCGGATGGATGCCGATCTGGATCTCATGGCGGAGCTGGGCGTGGACTCGTACCGCTTCTCGATCTCCTGGCCCCGCATCGTGCCGTCCGGCCGCGGCCGCACGGCCCAGGCCGGTCTGGACTTCTACCGGCGCCTCGCCGACGGCCTGCGCGAGCGCGGCATCCGTCCCCTCGCCACGCTGTACCACTGGGACCTGCCGCAGGCGCTGCAGGGTGCCGGCGGCTGGGACGCGCGCGCCACGGCGGCGGCGTTCGCCGACTACGCCGGCGTGGTCGGCGAGGCGCTCGGCGACCGCATCGACCGGTGGACCACGCTGAACGAGCCGTGGTGCTCGGCGTTCCTGGGCCATGGATCGGGCGTGCACGCGCCGGGCATCACCGACCCCGTGATCGCGCTGCGCGCCGCGCACCACCTGAACCTCGCCCACGGACTCGCGCTGCAGGCGCTGCGCGCGGTCGTGCCGAGCGGAGCGGAGTACTCCGTCTCGCTGAACCTGCAGGCCATCCGTCCCGACGATCCCGACTCGGCCGAGGACCGGGACGCCGCCCGGTGTCTGGACGCGCTGGCGAACCGCGTGTTCACCGGGCCGATGCTCGACGGCGCCTACCCGCAGGACCTGCTGGACGACACCGCGAGCGTGACCGACTGGTCGTTCGTGCAGGACGACGATGTCGCGGCGATCCACCAGCCGCTGGATGCCCTGGGCATCAACTTCTACTCCACCAGCAGGGTGCGCCGCTGGGACGGCACCGGCTCGAGCAACCACTCGGCCGGGCACAACCAGTCCGCGGCCTCGCCGTGGCCGGGTGCCGAGAGCGTGCAGATGCTCCCGCAGCCGGGTCCCTACACCGACATGGGCTGGAACATCGACCCGAGCGGGCTGCACGAGCTGATCATGCGGATGCACCGCGAGCACCCCGAGCTGGCGCTGATGGTCACCGAGAACGGGGCAGCGTACCCCGACGAGCTCTCGGTGGAGGGCGGCGAGCGCCGGGTGCACGACCCGGAGCGCATCGACTACCTGCGCCGGCACCTGGAGGTGGTGCTGCAGACGATCGCCGAGGGCGCCGACGTGCGGGGCTACTACGCGTGGTCGTTCATGGACAACTTCGAGTGGGCGTACGGCTACGACAAGCGCTTCGGCCTGGTGCACGTGGACTTCGACACGCTGGAGCGCACACCCAAGGACAGTGCGCGGTGGTACTCGCGCGTGGCCCGGTCGCGGATGCTGCCGGCCTGACCGGCCGCCGGGCGGCTGTCTCCTGCGCGCTCAGATGACCTCGGCGCTCCAGGGGTCGGGCGTGCCGAAGCGGTGCGCGGTGATCGAGATCGCCTGCTCGTGCACGAACGGCAGCAGCTCCAGCCGCCCGGCAGAGGTCACCTCGTTGTCGTAGACGGCGAGATCGGGATCGCCCTGCACGGCATCCGCCAGCGCGTGGTGCAGGCCGGCGACGGCATCCCGCCCGCCGACCAGCCGCACCCGCGCGACGCGGGCCGCGTCGGGTGCGGGATTCCGCATCCGCTCGATCCACTCCGCATCGCTCTCCACCGCCACCGGCACCTCGAGCGCCCCCAGCTCGGCGCGCACTCCCGCAGGCACGCCCTCGGGCACGGAGACGAAGAAGTCCGCACCGGAGCGGATGCCGGCCAGCACGACCCGCAGGATCGCGGCGAGCGCCGCATCCGAGGCCGCCCGCACGGAGACGGGCACCGGCCGGTAGCGGAACAGGTTGCGCTCCACGCCCAGCTGCGAGACGTCGCGCACCTGGCCGAACTCGCGATCCCAGGCCACGGCGTCCGACAGCGCCGCCTGCCGCAGCCATTCGAAGGAGTCGAAGTCCAGCGATGGCTGCGCCGATTCGATGAGACCGGAGATCCGTGCGTCCAGGCCCCGCAGGTGCAGTGTGCTGGACGACTTGCCGCGCGGCTGCGAGCGCCAGGAGCCGAGCCCGATCAGGTAGTTCGGTCCGCCGGCCTTCGCGCCGGGACCGACCGAGGAGCGCTTCCACCCGCCGAACGGCTGCCGCTGCACGATCGCGCCGGTGATCCCGCGATTCACGTACAGGTTGCCGGCCTGCACCTCGTCGAGCCAGAGCGCGAGATCGGCCGGGTCCTGGGTGTGCAGCCCGGCGGTCAGCCCGTAGGCGACGGCGTTCTGCAGCCGGATCGCCTCGGCGAGGGTCGTGGCGTGCATGATGCCGAGCATCGGGCCGAAGAACTCCTCCAGGTGGGTGCGGGATCCGGGCTGCACGCCCACGCGGATGCCGGGGCTCCACAGCCGGCCCGTCTCATCCAGGGACCGCGGCTCCACCAGCCACTGCTCCTCGCCCTCCAGCTGGGTGAGCGCCCAGGCGAGCTTGCCCTGCGGCCTCTCGATCACCGGTCCGACCTCGGCCTGCGGGTCATCCGGCCACGCCACGCGCAGCGACCGGGTGGCATCGACCAGTTGCCGCGCGAAGCGCTTGGACCGGCCGACCGGCCCCACCAGGATCGCCAGCGACGCGGCGGAGCACTTCTGCCCCGCGTGCCCGAAGGCGCTGTGCACGAGGTCGGCGACGGCGAGGTCGATGTCGGCGGTCGGGGCGATGATCAGGGCGTTCTTGCCGCTGGTCTCGGCCAGCAGCGGCAGCGCCGGCCGCCACGAACGGAACAGCGCGGCGGTGTCCCACGAGCCGGTGAGGATCACCCGGTCGATTGAGGGATGCGAGATCAGCTGCTGTCCGAGCTCGCCCTCCTCCACGTCGGCGAGCACCAGCACGTCGCGCGGGACGCCGGCCTGCCACAGCGCCTCGGCGATCACGGCCGCGCAGCGGCGCGCCTGCGGGGCGGGCTTGAACACCACGCCCGACCCGGCGGCGAGCGCGGCGAGCACTCCCCCGGCGGGGATCGAGATCGGGAAGTTCCACGGCGGGGTCACGACGGTCACCCGGGCGGGCTCGAAGCGTGCGCCGGCGACGCCGTCCAGCTCACGGCAGGTCGCAGCGTAGTAGTTCGCGAAGTCGATGGCTTCGCTGACCTCCACGTCGCCCTCGGCGAAGGTCTTGCCGGTCTCGACGCCGGCGATCTCGATCAGCTCCGCTCGCCGGCCGGCGAGTGCGGCGGCGGCGCGCAGCAGCACCTCGCTGCGGTCGGCGGCGGGGCGCGCCCCCCAGGCGGATGCCGCGTCGCGGACGCGCGTGAGGGTCTGCTGCAGCATCCGCTCGTCGTCGATGCGCGACGCCCGCAGCGTGGCGACGCCGAGACCCGCCTCGTGGGTCGTCGAACCCGTCGTGGGTGCGGCCATCCGGTCGAAGACGCCGCGCGCCCACTCGCGGTTGGCGGGCAGCGCAGGGTCGCTGTCGGGGACGTTCGCGAACCCGGGCGCGCCCGTGCCGGAGCCGGGGAGCTCCTGGCGGGAATAGACGGCGGTCTGCAGGAAGGGGTCGGAGTCGGCATCCATTCCCCCGTCATCGGACGAGCCGCGGGCGATGCCGAGCACGAGCCCGGTGAGATCCTCGGTCTGCGCCCGCGGCCGCGTGAGGGGGCGGACGGACTCGTGCATCGGCGCCAGACGGTTCTGCGTGCGGCGCGGCCCGGTGTGCAGGGACTGATCGCGCGCCCGGCTGACCGAGTCGACGAAGCGCAGCCGCTCGCGCTCGAACAGGGCGGGATCGCTCGCCAGGTCGAAGGCCGCGGAGAGGAAGTTGGACGACGACGCGTTCTCCTCCAGCCGTCGCACCAGATAGCTGATCGCCACGTCGAACTCGTCGGGGTGCACGACCGGCACGTACAGCAGCACCGGACCGACGGTGCGCGAGACGGCGGTGACCTGCGCCTGGGCCATGCCCAGCAGCATCTCGAACTCCACGGCCGCCCGCACGTCGCGCTCCCCGGCCAGCAGCCAAGCGTAGGCGATGTCGAACAGGTTGTGCCCGGCGACGCCGATGCGCACGGCGGCCGTGCTGCGCGGGTCGAGGGCGAAGTCCAGGCAGCGCAGGTAGTTGGCGTCGGTGTCGAGCTTGGAGCCGTACGGAGCCTGGGTCCAGCCGTGCAGCACGGCGTCGACCTTCTCCATAGCGAGGTTGGCGCCCTTCACCAGGCGCACCTTGATCGGCGCGCCGCCGTGCTCGACCCGGTCGCGCGCCCACGCGGTGAGCTCCTGCAGCGCGGGCAGGGCGTCGGGCAGGTAGGTCTGCAGCACGATGCCCGCCTCGAGGTGCGTCAGCCGCGGATCCTCGAGCAGGCGGGTGAACACCGCGACGGTCAGGTCGACGTCCTTGTACTCCTCCATGTCGAGATTGATGAACGTCCGGTTCGATGCGGCCGTGAGGTACAACGGGAGCAGTCGCTCGACGGCCTGCTCCACCACCTGGTCGAACGCCCACATCGAGATGCGGCTCATGATCGCCGAGACCTTCACCGACACGTAATCGACGTCGTCGCGCCGGATGAGGTCGTGGATGCCGTCCAGCCGGCGCTTCGCCTCGGCCTCGCCGAGCACGGCCTCGCCGAGCAGGTTGAGGTTCAGCCGGGAGGATGCCGCGGGCTGCGACGACGGGTCGGTCCGGCCCGACGGCATCCGGATCCTCGCCAGCGCGGCGCCGAGCTTCTCGGGCCTGGCGTCCACGATCAGGTGACCCACCATCTCGCGCAGCACCCGGCGCGCGATCGGCACCGTTGGCACCGGGAGCGCCGGGGCGATGCCGCCGCCGACGCGGACGATGCCGCGCAGGTACCAGGGCAGGAACTCCGGGGCGAGCGGCGCGACGCGATGCAGATTGGATGCCGCCGCCATCGCGCTCTCGGGACGCATGACCCCGTCCACGAAGCCGAGCGTGAACGGCAGGCCGTTCGGATCGCGCAGCACGCCGGCCAGGCGCTGCGCAGCCGGGTCGACCGGGATGGATGCCTCCTGCTGCACCCACTGGCGTGCGAGTTCGACGGCCGCGTCCTCCAGACGCGCCCCCGGTGCGTTGGACGACTGCTCAGACATGCCTACAGCGTAGGTCCCCCGCGCCGGTTCTATGCTGATCACGTGACCGTCGCGCCACCATCCGCCGATCAGCAGGAGCCCGCCGAGGGCCGCACGCTGGTCACCCGCGTGCGGCGCATGGCGAGCCTGATCCCCACGCCCTGGCTGATCACCGGCTGCGGGGCGGTGCTGCTGGCGGCCACGGCGGCGTTCGGCGGCCTGCAGACCGTGCCGCCCGAGCCGGTCCCCACCGTCTCGCTGGGCGAGGAGTACTCCGGATCCGACCTGCAGTTCACGGTGCAGGGGGTCGAGCTGCGCGCCGAGCGCGGGAACGCGGCATCCTTTCCCGACCAGGCGAAGCAGCAGAAGGTGCTGGCCGTGATCGTCGACGTGGTCAACACCTTCGGCACGCCCCGCCTCGCGGTGGGCGGCGCTCTGGTCTCGCCGATGGTCGACGGCATCCGCGTGGACGGGATCGACGTCAAGCCGGCGATCGCCTACGCCGACGACAGCGCGGGCGCCGTCTGGCTGCAGCCCGACGTGCCCGTGCGGCTGGTGGTGTCGTGGGTGGTCGGCGCGCACGACCTGAGCGACGGCGACGAGGTGAGGCTGTCGCTGCCGGATTCCACGCACCGGGTCGGGACGAACGTGCAGCGCAGCGTGGATCTCTGGGACGAGGTGGTCGTCGGCGCCACGCTGACCGCCCCGGTGCGGGAGATCCCGGCGAGCGAGAAGGATGCCGCATGAAGCGGGTGATGCCGTGGCTGCTGACCCTGGTGCTGCTGGCCGGCGCGTGGCTGCTGAACTCGATCGCGCTGCCGGAGGGCTCCTCCGAGGAGAGCTTCTTCACCCGCGCCACGGTGGGAGAGGCGGCCACGGCCCGCAATCTGGAGCTGACGGTGACGGATGTGCGCGCCGCGCGCGGCATCGCCGACCCACGGGGCTGGTCGGCGCAGGGCACCTGGCTGGTCGTCGAGCTGGATGCCCAGGCGCTGACCACGCAGTACGCCGCCTCGCTCGGCTTCGCCGAGCTGACGATCGCCGATCGCGTCTTCCGCGCGACGGAGCGCGGCGAGACGTTCTTCCGCGGGCGGCTCGTCCCCGGCGTGCCCCGCAGCGGTGCGATCGCGTTCGAGCTGCCCGGCGATGCGCTGCAGGGCACGGCGACGCTGCGGCTGGGCGTGCCGTCGGATGCCCGGTACGACGGCCTCGTCGAGCTGGCGTTCGACGCGGAGGACATCCCTGTCGAGGACGCGATCACTCTCCCGACGACGGATTGGACGCGGTCGTGAGCGGCCCGGAGACGCGGCCCGGGTGGTGGCGCACCAACCGGCTGGCGCTGATCGCACTGGTCGTGCTGATCCCCGCCGTCGCCGTCGGGGTGGGCTGGAACGAGTGGCACTTCTACTACGGCTACGGGTTCCGCAAGGTGACGGCCGTGCAGGTGCCCGACGAGAAGTCCGTGCACCTGGCGGGCGCGGAGTGGGGGCCGATCCGCAACGGCGAGATCACCAGAACCGAGGGGCTGAACCTGCCGGAGGGGACCCGGCTGCTCGCCGCGATCGTGCCCGTGGCGCCGGACGGCGAAGCCGTGTCGTGCGATCCGCCCATGCTCGTGCAGCAGAGCACGGGCCGGGAATGGACGCCGGTGCGCTCCGAGGTGGGACTCGCCTACGACTCGAACGAGCCCGACAAGTGCATCAGAAGCCTCGCCGATGAGGACGACCCGGCGTCGGCGCAGCCCTATTCGCTCACGGCGGGCTTCATCGTTCCCGACGACGTGGAGGGCCCGTTCTGGCTCGAGATCGCACCGTCCGGCGACGGGCGGTTCGTCAGGTTCTCGATCGATCCCTGACCGCCGGTGGTCTGCGGCTTCCGGCCGGCCTGCAGCACGGCATCCGGAAGCACTCCCGCGGCATCGGCGACCGCCCGCACGTCGGCTTCGTCCTGCATGACGATGCCGGCTTCCACGCGCTTCTGCTGCCGCGTGCGCAGCGTGCCGAGCGTGGCGTCGTATGCGCCGGCGATCACCGCGATCCGGGTGGGCTCGGTGAGCAGCAGCGGCACCAGCGACACCAGCGGCAGGGCGATGCCCCAGAACACCAGGTCGTGGGGGCCGATCGCGCGCACCGCCCCGTACTGCAGCCAGGTCTCCGCCGTCTTCACCGCGACGTGCAGCAGCGCATACGAGGCGACGAGCACGGGACCGGCGCGCCACATGAGAAGCAGCGCGCGCCCGATCGGCACGAACCGCGAGCCGAGCTCGTCGCCCAGGTCCTTCAGCCGCCGCAGGAGCGGGTTCGGGATCACGGCCGCGTGCTCGCGCAGGTTCGTGAGCAGTTCGTTCTGGATGCGCAGCTTCTCGGCGACGATCGCCTGGCCGTAGACGACGCCGCCGACGGTGAGCCACGCGAGCGGAGCCAGCAGCACAGGGCCGGCCTCCGAGAGCAGCCACCCGATCCCGTCCCACGCCCAGCGCAGGGGCGCGACAGCATCCAGCGCGCCGTCGCGCACCTGCTCCCACCAGGCGACCGCTGCCCTGGCATCCACCCAGGCCTTCACCCGATCGGTGATGTCGCCGATCACGATCACGGAGAAGAACACCCAGACGACCTCGAGGTAGACGGCCAGCGGCGAGACCCAGCCGGGGATGCGCTGCTGCCACTTCGTCCACGCCCAGCGCGCCGCGAACGCGACCACGATGATGCCGGCCGTCCAGATGTTCAACGGAAGGTTCAGCACCGAGTCGGTGCTGTCGAGCACGCCGCCGGTGGTATCCAGCGTGCCGCCCGGCGTCGGCGCCCCGTCGGGCGTCAGCGCGGTCTGGAAGATCATGTCCGTGCGCTCGCGCAGTGCGCGGGCGGAGTAGGCGACGACGTCGTCGCGGAGCAGGCCCTGCCCCCAGTAGACGGCGAAGAAGGGCAGGATGCCCGCCAGCAGCGCGGTGAGGAACGTCGTGCGGCGTTCAGCGGCCGACTCGGGCTGCGGCGCGATGGCGTTCAGCTCGCGCAGGCCGTCGCGCAGCACGAGGAACATCGCGACGTAGCTGATCAGCCGCGCGAGGATCGCGATGGGGAGGATGAGGAACCCCACGGTGGCCGAATGCGCGCCGACGACGCCGGCCAGCTGCACCACGGCGTAGTGCACGGCCACGCCGCCCAGATACCACGCCAGCATGGCCGGCCAGTGCCGGGCCAGCGTGCGCCCGGTCGTGACGAGGATCGCCTTCACGGCATCACGTTATCGCGAGTCGTGCGGTCTCATCGCCCGTCGTGCGGTCTCATCGCGAGTCGTGCGGTCTCATCGCGAGTCGTGCGGTCTAGTTCCAGGGCATCGCCAGGAACATGACCGAGGTGATGAACGCGCTCGTCAGGAACGCGAGTCCGGCCAGGACCACCGAGACGATGCCCAGCACCTTCCCCCGCCCGCTGCGGATGGCGAGGATGCCGAGCACGATGCCCACGATCGCGAGGACGAGGCCGATCACCGGGATCCAGCCGCCCAGGAAGGCCACGCCGGCGACGATGATCGCGGCGATCGCCATGCCGCCGACGCCCGGCGAGGACGGGGCGCCGTAGGCGCCGTAGGCGGCGGGGGCGCCGTAGCCGGGGTAGGTGGTCACCGGATATCCCTGCGGGGAGTACGTCGGCTGCTGCTGTGGGTAGTCGGCGTAGGGCGGCTGCGACGGAGGCTGATACGCCGGAGGCTCGGACTGCGCGGCCGGCTGGTACTGCGCGGACGGCTGGTACTGCGCGGACAGCTGGTACTGCGCGGACAGCTGGTACTGCTGGTCGGGCAGAGGCGGCTGGTACTGAGCCGACGGCTGGTACTGCTCCGGCGCCTGGAAGGCCGGCGGCGCCGGGGGCGGCTGCACCGGCGCGGGTGGTTGCACGGGCGCGGGTGGCTGCACCGCATCGGCGCCGGCGTTCGACGGGTCGTAGGACATGGATCTCCCCTTTGATGACGCTCCTCAGCTTAGAGTGCGGACGGTCATCGGGTGGGGCAGCCGGGTGCGGTGGGGTCTTCGTTGCAGGTGTGGGCGACGAGGGCGGTGTGGGCTTCGTAGATGCGGATGCTCTGTTCGGGGCCGGGGATGGTGAGGGTGCCGGGGACGGGGATCCAGCCGGTGCCGAGGTCGATCTCGGCGGTGTAGATGGTTTCGGCGGTGGCGGTGTAGGTGCCGCGTTCGGCGTAGACGTGGCTGGTGTCGGTCGGGGTGAACTGCGGCACGTGCAGGTTCTCCCAGGTGGTGCCGGGGGTGGTGGTCGTCGCTGTCGTGGTGTCGCCGTAGTCGAAGGTGAAGGATGCCGGGGTGAAGCGGGCGGTGATCGGGTAGCCGAACAGTTCCCCGTCTCGGGTGTGCACGTCGGCGTCGACGATGAAGTTGGTGGGCAGGCCCGCCACACCGAGGTTGTGGGGTTCCCCGGTCAGGGTGGCGGGCGCCGGGGCGAAGGAGGCCAGGTCGGTGATCGTGACCGCCGGGAATCCCGGATCGGCCGGATCCTCCTGCTCCGGGTCGTGGTCCGGGTCGTCGGTGTCGGGGCGGATGCAGTGATCGGGCAGACTCGTCCACTCCAGGCACAGCCGCTCCAACGGCACCTGCGACGCCCCCTCACCGGGCGACCACGCTGAATCCATCAGCGAATCAGCCCGACCCTGCCCAGCACCGGATCCGTCGACCACCGGGGTTGTGCGGACTTGACTTCTGGAGGGAGGTCCGCCCCGGTGACCCTCAGTTCCAGGTGCGGTCTTGCTTGCCGCTGTCTTCAGCACGTCGCTGTCGATGCTTGCCACGAAATCGGTGCCACCCAAGCCCCGTGTATCAGGCGGCGGCGGGTCGACCTGAGCGGGCAAACTGATGAGCATCGCACCAACGACTGCGATTACTGGCGTCAGTCCGCGCATTTCTTCTCCCGGTCATCGTCGGCATGGGAGATGAGCAATCCGTCGCCCTCCTGGACGAAAGTCACGACTGCGGTGTAAGTGTCAGGGCGATCATCCGGAACGATCGACGCGCCGGTCTCATCAGTGATATCGGTATCGCTCACATCGACGGTCACGCACCCGACCACCTGCGCAAAGGCCCCTGATGTGGTGAGCCCATGAAATCCACGTACGACTGTGTTGCCCGTCAGCGTGAATCCTTCCGCGTGCATTGTGCTGAGGTTCTTCTTATCGCGGCTTTGGAAATCGCCCGTCGTCTCTTCGAAAGCAGGCTCGAACGTCTTCGGGTCGCTGGTGTCGACGTTGTTCAGCGCATCTGTATAGGCCCGGTAGGTCCTCTCAGCCGCAGCGAACGCCTCCTCGTCGCTGGCGAACAGCTGCGTCTTCGTGGGTTTCGGCTTCGGCGCAGGCTCCGGCGTGCAGGCCGCGAGCATCCCGAGAGCGAGCATCCCGGCGGACAGCGCACCGAGCGCGCGGACGGTGGTCGTCGTGGCAGTCACCCGGACACGGTAACGCGAACAACCTGACGCGCGCAGAAGTTATCCACAGGCTCAGAACGGTGAGCCCGTATCGCCTGGCGGTCGTGACCGATCGTGTTCGATGGGGTCTGGGGGCCCGGAGGGCGTGAACATGACGCGGCGGGGTGGCCGGTCGAGGTGGGTGGTGCCGTCGGGAGCGGTCCATTGGAGGGTGCCGTCGGGGAGTTGCCGGGCGGCCCATCGGTGCGCGTCGGGCACGCTCGGGTGTTTGAGCGTGTGGTGGGCCGGGCACAGATGGGCGAGGTTGTCGAGGGAGGTGGGTCCGCCCAGCGCCCAGTCGCGGGTGTGATCGGTCTCGCATCGGTGCAGCGGCTGCCGGCAGCCGGGGAATCTGCAGTGCTGGTCACGTGCACGCAGGTAGCGGCGCATGCCGGCGGTGGGCTGGTACGTGTCGGTGTGAGTGACCATGCCGTCCGCGTCGAGGAACAGGCGCGTCCACGAGGTCGCTCTTCCTGCCAGGGTGCGAGCCGTGTCGGGGTGGAGTGTTCCGGTTCCGTCGAGTTGGGCAGGTTTGTCGTCGCGTCCGCTGAGGGTGCTCCCGTCGATGGTGACCTGGATGCGGGCGGTGATGTTCTCCATCCCATCGCCGAAGACCGTGGACGGGTCTGCGGCCAGGAGCAGGTCGCTGAGCAGTTCGGCGCGGATCTGTCCGATCGGGCGCGGGTCTTCCGGAATGATGATCGGGACCGGGCCGCGTTCGATGATGCGATCCATCATCTCCAGGTACGCGTCGATCGCTTCAGGAGTGCTGGCCGGGTCGCCCTCGTCAGGGCCGTGCCACACGAACGGGTCGATCGTGAATGTTCCCTCAGCGGTGATCACTTCCACAGCCCGATCGGCTTCGGCCAGGAACTGCTCATCGACCGGGAGGGCGGGATGCCGGTCCTCGCCGTGCTGCTTCTGGTGGCGGACCATCGTGTTCAACCGGTCCATGATCGCCTCGGCCCGGTGGGTGGGCAGCAGCGCTGTCAGCAGCGACAGCTCGTCATCGACCGGGCGGGACTTCACGTCCTGCTCCGTCAGGGCGTCCCGATGCCGGTCGGTGACCGTCTGCGGTGCGAGCACGGCCGCCAGCTCCCGGGCGTGAGCGCGTGTGCGGGCCGGGGACTCCGTCTCAGCGAACTCGATCGCCGCGGCCTGGAACAGCCCGAGTAGGTCGGGCGGGATGCGTTCCTCACGGATCGCGGCCTGCACCGCAGAGGCCGCGGTCAGGATCTCCCGCACATGCGCGACCGTGATCGCGCCATCCTCGAGCGCCTCACGGAGCGCACCGAACTCCTCACCCAGCATCCGCGCGTCAGCGAACGCATGCTCGATGGTTCCCTTCGCCGCACGCCCCGCCACCGTGAACTCCGCGATCATCGACCGTTCGATCACCCGCCGATGCATCGGTGCCTCAGCGACATCCTCGTCCAAGAGCTCCAGCCGCTGACCCAGCAGCGCCGCCGCACGCGCCTCGAGCGCATTGATCTGCCGCCGCACTCGCACCCACTCCTCACGCAGTGCGACCTGACGGTCGGTGCGCGTGACGGGCGAAGTCTTCATACCCACGAGTATAGAACAAAGATTCGAACAACGGAAGGGCCGGGAACTGCCGGACCGCATTCCGTCTCGCTGGCGCTCGCTCAATGACCGGGAAGGGAAGCTGGCGCTCGCTCAAATGACCGGGGGGGGCGGGAGCGCCGAGGACAGTCAGCTCCAGACGCTGGGGGCGGGCTTCCTCGTGGAGGGCAGAGCCGACGCGGACGCCCACTCGTGAATCCACTCATCAGCATCCGGGACGCCCGACGGCCTTCCCACGGCGGCGAAGAGCTCGTCGTGTCCCACCGTGCCGCCGCTGCGGCGCAGCATCCGCGCCCTCACGATAACGCGCGCGTACACCTCGCCGTCGACCACGGCCCGGTGCTCCAGGAACACGGCCCTGTCGTCGTGCCCGACGAAACGGGACTCCACATCGAAGCGCTGCCACAGCTGCAGCGACTTGCGGAAGGTGACCGTCTCGCTGGAGACGACCGCGTACCAGCCGCGCTGCTTCATCGCATCGAACAGTCCGGTTCTGATGAGCAGATCCCAGCGGCCCAGGTCGAACAGGGACAGGTACCGGCCGTTGTTCATGTGCCGCAGGATGTCGATGTCCGTGGGCAGCGTGGTGAGCCGGATGCGCCCGATCGCGGCGGACTCCAGACTGCGCCCACGGCGCACGGCGACCCGGGCGCGGAGGATGACGAGAAGCGTGCGCCAGATCACATTCACACCCGCCGATGGTAGTGATCCTCGACAGATCACCCAAGTCCGTTGGATGGATGCTACAGATACCGCTCCTGGTTACCGTCCGATTTCACCTGCCGCGCCCTCGCGCGTAGAGTCACGGCATGAGCGCCGAAGCCCAGCCCGAGATCATCGTCCGTCCGGTCCGCGATGTGGATGCGGAGGCCCTCGGTCGCGTGCACGCGCAGACGTGGCACGAGACCTACGACCACCTGATCAGCAAGGCCGCGCTGGAGCGGATCTCGCCCCGTCGCATGGCCGAGCTGTGGACCAACTGGGCCCGTCAGGGCGACGACTTCAAGATGAGCGCTGCGCTCGTCGACGGGGAGATCGTCGGCTTCGTGGGCTCGGGACCGGCCCGCGACAAGGACGCTCCGGCGATGAGGGAGCTCTACTTCATCTACCTGCTCGACGCCTACCACGGCACCGGTCTCGGCCAGCAGCTGTTCGATGCAGCGGTCGACGAGGGCGAGCCGCTGTACCTGTGGGTCGCCGAGGACAATCCCCGCGCGCATCGCTTCTACGTGCGCAACGGCTTCGCGCTCGACGGCGCCACCCACACCGAGCCCTTCCTGGGCGAGACTCTCACCGAGGTCCGCTTCGTGCGCTGATCCCTCCTTGGCGCGGCAGAGCCCGTCTATGTGGCGCATTCCGCCCCTATTCCTCCGGATTCAGGGCCATTCGCGCCACATAGACGGGCCTTTTGGAGTCACAGCGCGCGGATGATGTCCTCCACCCGTTCCTTGGCGTCGCCGAACAGCATCTGGGCGTTCTCGCGGAAGAACAGCGGGTTCTGCACGCCCGCGTAGCCCGCGGCCATCGAGCGCTTGAACACGATCACGTTCTCGGCCTCCCACACCTTCAGCACCGGCATCCCTGCGATCGGACTGCCCGGATCCTCGGCGGCGGCGGGGTTCACCGTGTCGTTCGCGCCGATCACCAGCACGACCGCGGTCGACGCGAAGTCGTCGTTGATCTCGTCCATGCCCAGCACGACGTCGTAGGGCACCTTCGCCTCGGCCAGCAGCACGTTCATGTGCCCGGGCAGGCGCCCGGCCACCGGATGGATGCCGAACCGCACCTCGACACCGCGCTCGCGCAGCCGAGCGACCAGGTCGGCGACCGGATACTGCGCCTGCGCCACAGCCATGCCGTAGCCGGGGGTGATGATCACGTTCGCGGCACGGGAGAGCAGCGAAGCCACAGCATCCGCCGTCGTCTCCCGGTACTCCCCCAGCTCTTCATCGCCTGACGCGGATGCCACGATGCCGAACCCGCCGGCGATCACCGACAGGAACGACCGGTTCATCGCCTTGCACATGATGTACGACAGGTACGCACCCGAAGACCCCACCAGCGCACCCGTGACGATCAGCAGGTCGTTGTTCAGCAGGAAGCCGGCCGCAGCGGCCGCCCAGCCGGAGTAGCTGTTGAGCATCGAGACGACCACGGGCATGTCACCGCCGCCGATCGACGCGACCAGGTGCCAGCCGAGCGCGAGGGACAGCAGCGTGACCGCGATCAGCAGCCAGAGCCGCTGATCCATCACGAACCAGACCGTGAGCGCCAGGAACAGCACCAGTGCACCGATGTTCAGCACGTTCCTGCCCGGCAGCATGAGCGGTCGGGAGGAGATCTTCGCGGACAGCTTCAGGTACGCGACGATCGAGCCGGTGAAGGTCACGCCGCCGATGAAGATGCCGACGAACACCTCGGCGTTGTGGATGCCGACGAGCTCGCTCGCGATGGGCGCGTGCGCCAGGTGGCCGTTCCAGCCCACCAGCACGGCGGCGAGCCCGACGAAGCTGTGCAGCATGGCGATCAGTTCGGGCATCTCGGTCATCTGCACGACCTTGGCGCGCCACAGGCCGATGGCCGCGCCGATCAGCACGCCGACGCCCATCAGCGTGAGGCCGAGAGCGGAGCCTGCTCCGCCCCAGGCATCCGCGACGGTCAGCGCCAGCGTCGACAGCAGCGCGATGATCATGCCGGCGATGCCGTAGATCACCCCCGCACGCGCGGAGTCGTGGCGACTGAGGCCTGCCAGGCTCAGGATGAACAGCAGAGCGGCGATGATGTACGCGGCCCCCGCGATGGCGTCGACGCTCACTTGGCCGATCCCTTCGGCGGCCCTCCGAGAGTGAACATCCTGAGCATCCGCCGGGTCACGGCGAAGCCGCCGAAGATGTTGATGCCGGCGACCAGCACGGCGACCGCGGCGATCACCTGCACGACGGGATTCGCGTCGGTGATCTGCAGCATGGCGCCCACGATGATCACGCCCGAGATGGCGTTGGTGACCGACATGAGCGGCGTGTGCAGGGCGTGTTGCACCTTGCCGATCACGTAGAAGCCGATCACCACCGAGAGCATCAGCACGGTGAAGTGCTCGGGCAGCGGCGTCGGCGCGAAGACGTTCACCAGGAACAGCGCGGCCACACCTGCCACGATCAGGGCGACCTTTCTGCCGACGGGCGTCTTCTTGGCTTCCGACGCCGCTCCCGGTGCTCTCCGGGTCTCCGAGCCTGTCGAAGGGTCCGGTGTCGCCGCCACCTGCACGGGCGGCGGCGGCCAGGTGACCTCGCCGTCGCGCACCGCTGTGACCGCGCGCTGCACGACGTCGTCGAAGTCGAGGGCGAGCGCACCGTCCTTGTTCGGGGTGAGCAGGGCGACCAGGTTGGCGGCGTTGGTGCCGTAGAGCTGGGATGCCTGTGCGGACAGTCGCGAGGCGAGATCGGTGTAGCCCAGGATGATCACGCCGTTGTCGGTGACGGTCCGCTCCCCCGCGACCGACCCCTCGACGTTGCCGCCCTGGCCTGCGGCCATGTCGACGATCACGCTGCCGGGCTTCATCAGGGCGACATCGGATGCCGTGATCAGTCGCGGTGCCGCGCGTCCCGGGATCAGCGCGGTGGTGATGATGATGTCCACGTCGGCGGCCTGCTCGGTGTAGATCTCGGCGGCCCGGCGGTCGTAGTCGGCGCTGGTGGCCTTCGCATAGCCGTCGGTGGACTTCTCGACATCGACGTCGACCGGCAGGTACTCGCCGCCGACCGAGGCGACCTGGTCGGCTACCTCCGCACGAGGGTCTGTGGCGCGCACGATGGCACCCAGCCTGGCCGCTGCACCGATCGCCGCCAGGCCGGCCACCCCCGCGCCGGCGATGAGCACCTTCGCGGGCGGCACGTTGCCGGCGGCCGTGGCCTGACCGGTGAAGAACCGGCCGAACTCGTGGGCGGCCTCCACCACCGCACGGTAGCCCGCGATGTTCGCCATCGAAGTGAGCACGTCCATGGACTGCGCACGAGAGATGCGCGGCACGGCATCCAGTGCCAGCGCGGTCACGCCGCGCGCGGCGAGCGCGTCGAGCAGTTCGGGGCGCAGCGCCGGAGCCAGCAGCCCCGCCAATGCCGCTCCCCTCTCGAGGAGACCGATCTCGGCATCCGTCGGCGGGTTCACCTTCAGCACGACGGCGCTGCCCCAGGCATCCGCCCGGCTGACGATCCGTGCGCCGGCCTTCCGGTACTCCTCGTCCGAGTACGACGAGCGGGCGCCGGCGCCCTGCTCGACGGCGACCTCGTAGCCGAGCCTCAGCAGAGTCTGCACCGTGGTCGGCGTCGCGGCGACCCGTGCCTCGTCCGGCCCCTCCTGCACGATTCCGATCTGCGTCATCGCGATCCTTCCGTCCGGCGTCCGTGCCGGTTCACGTTTCGCCCAGACTACTGACCGAGTCCGACGCCGCCCCAGCCGTCCTCACTGTGCGGCCGCTCAAGTTCTCCGCTTCTTTCGAGTGGGGAAAGACGGACGCTGTGCGCACGTCCGTCGAGACCCCCTCTGAATGTCGAAACCCCCTCTGGATCACGCGGATCAGAGGGGGTTTCGGCAACGCGAGGGGGTATCGACGGCGGGTCAGCGCCCGGACACCTGCCCGAACAGCTTCGCGATCGGGGCGAGGATCAGCGGGCGCGCGGCGAACCACGCTGCGACGATCACGGCGACGGCGAGCACGAACACCCCGAACCCGGTCCAGTTCGCGGCATACTCGGCGCCGTCGACAGAGCCCTGTGCGGCGAACATGTGGTTCAGGTTGCGCAGCGCACCGGTGAGGAAGACGAGCGCGACGTGCACGATGATGAACACCACGAAGTAGAGCATGATCGGGAA
This sequence comes from Microbacterium sp. ARD32, assembly GCF_031844385.1. NCBI lineage: Bacteria > Bacillati > Actinomycetota > Actinomycetes > Micrococcales > Microbacteriaceae > Microbacterium > Microbacterium sp. ARD32. Next base: position 590,770 of record NZ_JAUZVD010000002.1, on the reverse strand, counting down.
GTGCAGCGCGCGCGCCCACTCGACCGGGTAGGCCTTCGACAGCTTCTCGGCGTTCTTGGGCCACAGGCCCGACATCCGGAAGCCCGTGATCGCGGCCAGCGGCGCGGCGATGAACACCGTCGCGAAGTAGGCCAGCTGCTGGAGGCTGTTGTAGTTCACCCAGCCGTTGTCGGTGGGCCAGTCGAAGGAGAGGTACTGCAGTCCCGCGGAGAGCGCGTTGGGGAAGACCTCCCAACTGGTGGGCACGAGGCGCAGCCAATGCCCGGTGACGAACAGCAGAATCACGAAGACCACGCCGTTGATCATCCACAGGATGTCGAGCGACTGGTGGAACCACAGGGTCAGGCTGATCTTGCCCTTCGCGTTGCGGCGCGGCGTCCAGAACGCGGTGGGCCGCTTCTCGGTGCGCACCCGCAGTCCGGAGCGGATGATGAGCACCATCAGGAACATGTTGAAGAAGTGCTGCCAGCCCACCCACGGCGCGAAGCCGGGCGCGACATCAACGTGGTACTCCCCTGGGTACGTGGTCAGGAAGTCCTGCATGAACGGGATGCTGAGGAACGCGCGCACCAGGAACACGCCCGCGACAGCGACCAGACCCAGAGCCGCCAGACCCAGCAGCCCGCCGATGGCCTGCGGCCAGGTCGGCTTGCGCCGAGCGGGTTGGTCGTCGGATGCCGCGATGCGGCGCGGAGCTGTGCCCGCCCACACCGTGCGCGTGTACGGCAGCGGCGTCGACACGTCGGGCTGCGCGGATGCCACGGCGACGGCGCCCTGCACGGAAGCGGCAGCCCGGGTCGCTGAGCCCTCACCCCGGGTCGCTGAGCCCTCACCCTGGGTGGCTGAGCCCTCACCCTGGGTCACTGAGCCCGTCGAAGCGGCGCCCGCCTCGGCGATGCGCGCCACACCCGCAGGCGGCCACGGGTCGCCACCGGGCGCACGCGGCAGACCACGGCGCAGCGCAGTGCCGTCCGCGGTGACTGCGGCTGCGGCCGGCGGAGCATCGGACGCCGCAGACGGCGCGGCACCAGACGCGACGACGGGCGCGCTCTCCCCGGCCACTGCATCGGATGCTGCCGGCGGCACGGACTCCTCAGGCGAAGCCGTCGTGCTCTCGACGACGTTCCCCGCGCTCGACGCGGACGCGGGTGCTGCGGCGGATGCCGGCGGCCACGGCTCACCACCGGCCACACGCGGAAGTCCGCGACGCAGTGAGGCAGCGGGCGCGCTCGCGTTCAGCGTCGAAGGAGAGCCGGACGCCGGTTCTGCAGCAGCCTGGGCCGCGGCAGCCTCGGGGGCAGCATCCACAGCCACCGACGCGGCAGCCACCGACGCGGCAGGCGCCGACGCGGCGACGGCACCGGAACCCGCCGGCTGCACGGCCTCCTCGCTCAGGAGCCGGTCCTCGGCACCCGATGCGGCATCGACGGCTTCGACCGCACTCGCGGGAGGCCAGGCCTCGCCGCCCTTCACCCGCGGCAGGCCGCGGCGGATCCCGCCTCGCGGCGCTCGCTCACTCACCGTGCGGCCCTACTTCTTCCGCGCTTCGATCGCTTCGATCAGCTGCGGGACGATGGTGAACACGTCGCCGACGATGCCGAAGTCGGCCACGTCGAAGATCGGCGCCTCGCCGTCCTTGTTGATCGCGACGATCGTCTTCGCGGTCTGCATGCCGGCCCGGTGCTGGATGGCACCCGAGATGCCGAGGGCGATGTACAGCTGCGGCGAGACCGAGACGCCGGTCTGCCCCACCTGATGCGCGTACGGGATGTACCCGGCATCCACCGCGGCGCGCGATGCGCCGACGGCCGCGCCCAGAGCATCCGCCAGCTGCTCGACGAGCACGAACTGCTCCTTCGAGCCGAGACCGCGCCCCCCGGAGACGACCTTCGCGGCACCGCGCAGCTCGGGGCGGGAGGACGTCTTCTCCTCGGCGACGACATCGCCGGCGGTCGCGGCGACGGCACCGGATGCCGTGACCTCGAGCTCTTCGACCGTGGGCGTCGCCGCCTCGGCGCGCTCATCGACGGCACCCTGACGCACGGTGACGACCGGAGAGCCGAAGGTGGGAGCGGAGTCGGTGAGGAAGGAGCCGCCGTAGACGGAGTGATGCGCGAGCACCCCCTCCTCGTCACGGGAGACTCCGACGGCATCCACCGACAGCGCGAGCCTCTCCCGAACGGCCAGTCGTCCCGCGACGTCGCGACCGCTGATCGAGTTGGAGACGAGCACGGCATCCGGCCGCACCCGGCGGTACGCCGCCTGCAGCGCGTCGACAATAGGCACGGTCAGCGCGGTCGCATCGCCGGCCGCGGTGAGCACCACCTGCGCGCCGGCCGCGGCCGCGGCATCCGTCGCCTCCTGGCCGCCGCCGACGATCAGCGCGACGGGCGCACCGATCGTGGATGCGGCGCCGATCAGAGCCGCGGTGCTGCTCGCGGCACCGCCCGCGGCATCGACGTCGACGAGGACGAGGATCGACTTCTCGGGGTACGCCATGGTCACACCAGCCTGTTCTGCGCGAGGAACTCGACGAGCTGCGCGGCAGCATCGCCCTCGTCGACGATCTTGATGCCGGCAGCGCGCGGCGGCTTCTCCGAGACCGTCGTCATGATCGTGTGAGGCGCGTCGGCCGGATCGGCGGAGACGCCCAGATCGGCGAGCGAGAGCACCTCGAGCGGCTTCTTCTTCGCGGCCATGATGCCCTTGAAGTTGGGGAAACGAGCATCCGGCAGCGCCTCGGTGATCGAGATGACGGCCGGGAGCGCCGCCGTGACCGGCTGGGTGCCGTCGTCGCCGTTGCGCGTGCCGGTGATCTCGCTCTCGGCGATCTCGACGGCGCTCAGCGCGGTGGCCTGCGCGAAGCCGAGGTGCTCGGCGAGCATCGCGGGGATCACGCCGCCCGAGCCGTCGGTGGACAGGTTGCCGGTGATCACCAGGTCGGGCTCACCGCGACGGATCGCCGCAGCAAGGGTCTCGGCGGTGAGGGTCAGGTCGGCGCCCCGCAGCTGGTCGTCGACGACGTGGACGGCCGATGCCGCGCCGATCGCCAGCGCGCGGCGGACGGATGCCGTGGCCGACTCGGGCGACATCGACAGCGCGACGACCTCGGTGCCGGCGTTCTTGTCCGCGTAGGAGAGCGCGACCTCGAGGGCGCGCTCGGTGATCTCGTCCAGGACGACGTCGCCCGCAGCACGGTCCGCCAATCCCGTCTCGAGATCGAGCTTGCGGTCGCCGTAGGTGTCGGGCACTTCCTTCACCAGGACATAGATCTTCATCGAGCCTCCTCGCGCCTGTGTCGATTGTAGTCGGGCGGCTCTCGCCGCACAGGTGCCGTGCGTGAAATCGAATATCAGTATTCATGGTACTGAGTGCCGTTGCGGAATGCATCCCGGGCAGCGCCTGCGACTAACGTAGGGGCATGGCCCGCCCCCGCCCCCTGTCGATCGATCCGCTCGCCGAAGCCAAGAGGCAGTGGCTGGCACACGGCTGGGACGACGCCGCCGACGGCATGGCCGTGGTCACCTCGGTGATGCGGGCGCAGCAGCTGCTGCTGGCGCGCGTCGAGTCGACGCTCAAGCCGTTCGGCGTGACTTTCGCCCGCTATGAAGTGCTGCGCCTGCTGGCGTTCAGCCGCTCGGGCACGCTCCCGCTCTCGAGCGTCGTCGCACGGCTGCAGGTGCACGCCACCAGCGTCACCAGCACGGCCGAGCGGCTGGTGCGCGACGGCCTCGTGCGGCGCGAGCCGCATCCGCACGACGGCCGCGCCGCCCTTCTCACCCTCACCGACATCGGCCGGGACCTGGTCGAACGCGCGACGCGCGCGCTGAACACCGAGGTGTTCAGCAACCCCGGCATCGACGCCGACGACGCGAACGCGCTGGTCGGCATCGTCGCGCGGCTGCGCAAGAACGCCGGTGACTTCACCGACCCGCGCCCTGTTCCCGACCCGCTCTGATCGCGATTCGTCCCCGGAGCACGAACGGGAGGGCGTGCTGTTCTGCGGCCGGGACGTTAGGCTGGCGCGCATGGCAGAGCTGAGACTGCATACCGTCCTCCAGCCGATGGGGCCGGCGGGCGCGATCGTGCTCGACGACGATCAGGTCGCGCAACTGAGCACCGCGAAGGCCTTCCCGGTCGTCGTGACCATCGGTGAGCGCACCGCCCGACTGCGCCTGGCGCGCATGGGCGGCAAGAACCTGATCGGATTCAGCAAGGCGGTGCGCGCTGAGATGGCCGTGGAGCTGGGTGATGAGCTCGACGTCGTGATCACAGCCGACGTCGCCGAGCGCACGGTCGAGATCCCGGATGCCCTGGCTGCCGCCCTGTCATCCGACCCCGCCGCGAGGGCGACGTTCGATGCGCTCTCGTACTCCCGTCGCAAGGAGATCGCACGCTCGATCGCGGACGCGAAGCAGGATGCCACCCGCGAGCGCCGTCTCGCCAAGGCGCTCGACGAGCTGGGCGGCTAGCCACGAAACACCCGTCTATGTGGCGCGAACCGCCCGAAATTCGCGAAGATCAGGGCGCTTCGCGCCACATAGACGGGTTTGGGTCAGTCGCCGTCGTACACGTAGTGATCGAAGCGCGCGGGAACGTTCATCCGCTGCCAGGCGAGCTCCTCGTCGCGACGCGAGCGGTCACCGGGGAACGCCTTCGCCGTGTAGCGCGGCACCTGCCGGGCGTGACCGGCCATGTGCGCGACGGCAGCGGCCTGCCCGCACACCCGCGCGGCGGCGAGCGCCGAAGGATCATCCGCCTCACGCGCGGCCGCATGGCAGGCGAAGGCCTTCTCGCGCACCTCGTCGATGCTCAGCTCGCCGCGCAAGAAGGCGCGCGCGGCATCCAGGGCCTCCCGGGGCCGGGCGTCGTCGGGACGCTCCTGAAGGAACAGCGGCAGCATCCGCTCTGCGCAGGCGATGGTCCACTCCACGAGCTCTCGCCGATCCTGCACCGACAGGGTCAGATCGCCGTCGTCGGGCAGCACGTCAGCCACGGCGCTCATCGATGCTCGAAGTGAGGGGGGCGCTTCTCACGGAACGCGGCCATCCCCTCCTTCTGGTCGGCCGTGTCGAACAGCGCGGCGAACTGCGCCTTCTCGACGGCGAGACCCTCGGTGAGGGGCGTCTCCATGGCCGCATCCAGCGTCGCCTTCGCCGCGTACAGCGACGGCAGCGACTTCGCCGCGATGGTCTCGGCCAGCGCGGTCGCCGCATCGAGCAGCTCGGATGCCGGCACCACCCGCGAGACGAGGCCGATGCGCTCGGCCTCGTCTGCCTTCACAAGCCGCCCCGACAGCACGATCTCGGCCGCCTTGTAGTAGCCCACCGCGCGGATGAGGCGCTGTGTGCCGCCCATCCCGGGAATCACGCCCAGGTTCACCTCGGGCTGCCCGAAGGCCGCGGTGTCGGCGGCGAGGATGATGTCGCACATCATCGCCAGCTCGCATCCGCCGCCCAGGGCGTAGCCGGCCACGGCGGCGATGACGGGCGTGCGGACGTCGGCGAAGCGCGTCCACGCGCCGAAGTGGTCGGTCTCGAGCATCTCGGATGCCGTCTTCGACTCCATCTCCTTGATGTCGGCTCCCGCGGCGAACGCCTTCTCGGAGCCGGTCACGACGATCGCGCCGACGCCGTCGTCCGCGTCGAAGGCGGATGCCGCATCAGCGACCTCCTCGGACACCGTGCTGTTCAGGGCGTTGAGCGCCTGCGGTCTGTTGAGGGTGATCCAGCCCACCCGTCCTCGCTGTTCGACGAGGATCGTCTCGTACTCGGCCATGTCTCACTCCCTCCGCCGCGGCGCTGCGGCTTCTCCAAGTATTCCAGGTCGCGTCGCTCGGGTTCCTGCTCGCGGGTCCGGATTCGCTCCATCGCGCGCAGCGAGGCCCCACATCGGGCCCCGCGAAGCAAACGTGCTCAGACCGTACCGGCGCGGATGTCGGTGATGATGCCGGAGAAGTCGCGGCCCGCACCCTCGCCGTCGGCGAACGCGGCGTAGAGCTGCTGGGCGAGGCGGCCCATCCGGGCATCCGTCGACGTCTGCTCGATCGCCTGCAGCGCCAGCCCCAGATCCTTCGCCATCAGCGCGCCGGCGAAGCCGGGCTGGTAGTCGCGGTTCGCCGGGCTGGTGGACACCGGTCCGGGGACCGGGCAGTTGGTGGTCAGGGCCCAGCACTGACCGGATGCCTGCGACACGACGTCGTACATGGCCTGGTGCTCCAGCCCCAGTCGCTCGCCGAGCACGAAGGCCTCGGCGACGGCGATCTGCGAGATGCCCAGGATCATGTTGTTGCACACCTTCGCGGCCTGACCGAGCCCCGGCCCGCCGCAGTGCACGATGCGCTTGCCCATGATCTCCAGCAGCGGACGGGCGGCGGCGAAGTCGTCGTCCGAACCGCCGACCATGAACGCCAGCGTGCCGCCCTCGGCCCCCACCACGCCACCCGAGACCGGCGCGTCGACGTTGCGATGGCCGGCGTCGATCGCCAGCTGGTGCGCTGTCCGCGCCTCGTCGACGGCGATGGTCGACGACTCGATGAACAGCGTGCCGGGCTTGGCCGCGGCCAGCAGCTCATCCTGATAGGCGGCGATCACGTGCTTCCCAGCGGGGAACATGGTGATGACCGCGTCGGCTTCGGCCACGGCATCCGCTCCGCTGGAGGCGACCGGGATGCCGGCGGCCTTCGCCGCCTCGACGGCGGCCGGCACGAGGTCGTAGCCGTGCACCTCGTGACCGGCCTTCACCAGGTTCACCGCCATCGGCAGGCCCATGTGGCCCAGGCCCAGGAAGGCGATCACGCTCTTGGACGACGCGGCGGTCATGATGCGCTCCGCATCTGGTGGGAACCTGCGGGGCGCAGCATCTCGCGTCCGACGATGAGTCGCATGATCTCGTTCGTCCCTTCCAGGATCTGGTGCACGCGCAGATCGCGCACGACCTTCTCGATCCCGTAGTCCTGAAGGTACCCGTAGCCGCCGTGCAGCTGAAGGGCCCTGTTGGCGACGTCGAACCCGGCATCCGTGGCGAAGCGCTTGGCCATGGCGCAGCGCATGGTGGCATCCGGCGCCTTCTCGTCGACGGCGCGCGCGCCGTCCTGCACCATCAGCCGCGCGGCCTGCAGCTCGGTGCGCATGTCGGCGATCGTGAACAGGATCGACTGCTTCTCGGCCAGCGGCTCGCCGAACGCGACCCGCTCGTGCACGTACTGCACGGCCTTCTCCAGTGCCCAGGCGGCCCCGCCCAGGGAGCAGGCGGCGATGTTCAGTCGCCCGCCGTTGAGCGCCGACATCGCGATGCCGAAGCCCTTGCCCTCCTCGCCGAGCATGGCGGATGCCGGCACCCGCACCCCGTCGAAGATGACCTGCCGGGTGGGCTGGGCGTGCCAGCCCATCTTCTTCTCCGGCGCGCCGAAGCTGAGCCCGTCGGCATCGCCCGGCACGAGGAACGCGCTGATGCCGCGCGCGCCCGAGCCCGCGCCGCCGGTGCGCGCCATGACCACGTAGACGCCGGCCTCGCCCGCGCCCGAGATGAACTGCTTCACGCCGGTGAGCAGGTAGTCGTCGCCGTCGCGGACGGCGCTGGTGGCGATGTTCGCGGCATCCGACCCGGCTCCCGGCTCGGTCAGGCAGTAGCCGCCGAACTGCTCCATGGCCGTCAGCGCCGGAAGCCACTGGCCGCGCTGCGCGTCGGTGCCGTAGGTGTCGATCATCCACGCGACCATGTTGTGGATGGAGATGTATGACGCGACGGCCGGGTCGCCCTTGGCGAGCTCCTCGAAGATGGCGACGGTGTCGACGCGGGCCAGGCCGGTGCCGCCGAACTCCTCGCGCACGTAGATGCCGCCCAGGCCCAGCTCGCCGGCCCGGTTCAGAGACTCGCGCGGGAAGATGTGCTTCTCGTCCCACTCAGCCGCGTACGGCGCCAGCTCGGTCTCGGAGAAGTCGCGCACCGCACCGAGGATCGCCTCGCGCTCCTCGGCGGAGACGGTGGTGATCGCGGGGTCGATCATGGTCATCAGTGTCCCTCTCCGGTCGTCGCGGGCATCACGAAGCTCGCGCCCTCGCGGATGCCGGAGGGCCAGCGGCTGGTGACCGTCTTGGTCTTGGTGTAGAACCGGAACCCGTCGGCGCCGTGCTGGTTCAGGTCGCCGAAGCCCGAGGCCTTCCAGCCGCCGAAGGTGAAGGACGCGATCGGCACGGGGATGGGGATGTTCACGCCGACCATGCCCACGTTCACCCGGGCCGCGAAGTCGCGGGCCGTGTCGCCGTCGCGGGTGAAGATGCCGACGCCGTTGCCATAGGGGTTGTCGGATGCCAGGGCCAGCGCCTCTTCGTAGTCGGCGGCGCGCACCACCGAGAGCACCGGGCCGAAGATCTCCTCGCGGTAGATCGACATGTCGGTGGTGACGTGGTCGAACAGGGTGGGGCCGAGGTAGTAGCCGCCCTCGTGGCCCGCGACTACCAGTCCGCGTCCGTCGGCGACGAGGTCGGCTCCGGCATCCACTCCCTCCTGGATCAGTCCCTCCACGCGCGCCTTCGCCGCGGCCGAGACCAGGGGCCCGTAGTCCACGCCGTCCTGCATTCCCGGACCCACCCTCAGCTCGCCCAGGCGCTCGGTGAGCTTGGCGACCAGGGCATCCGCGGTCTCCGCCCCGACCGGAACCGCGACCGAGATCGCCATGCAGCGCTCGCCCGCCGAGCCGAAGCCGGCGCCGATCAGCGCGTCGGCGGCCTGATCGAGGTCGGCGTCCGGCATCACGATGAGGTGGTTCTTGGCGCCGCCGAAGCACTGCGCGCGCTTGCCGTTGGCCGCCGCGGTGGCGTAGATGTACTCGGCGATCGGCGTGGATCCGACGAAGCCGACGGCCTGGATGCGCGGGTCGGTGAGGATGGTGTCCACCGCCTCCTTGTCGCCGTGGACGACGTTGAGGATGCCGGCCGGCAGGCCCGCCTCGAGGAACAGCTCGGCGAGGCGCACGGGCACGGAGGGGTCGCGCTCGGAGGGCTTGAGCACGAAGGCGTTGCCGCTGGCGATCGCCGGCCCGGCCTTCCACAGCGGGATCATCGCGGGGAAGTTGAAGGGCGTGATGCCCGCGACCACGCCGAGGGGCTGACGCATCGAGTACACGTCGATGCCGGACCCGGCCTCGGTGGAGTACTCGCCCTTGAGGATGTGCGGGGCGCCGATGCAGAACTCGATCACGTCGAGCCCGCGCATGACGTCGCCCTTGGCATCGTCGAAGGTCTTGCCGTGCTCGCTGGAGAGCAGCCGCGCCAGCTCGTCCATGTTCTGGTGGACCAGGTCGACGAAGCGCATCAGCACGCGGGCGCGCTTCTGCGGACTGGTCGCCGCCCAGGCGGGCTGCGCGTCCGCGGCGTTCTCGATGACCGCGCGCACCTCATCGGCCGTCGCCAGCGGCACGCGGGCCTGCACCTGCCCCGTGCTCGGGTCGAACACGTCGGCGACGCGGCCGCCGGTGGGCTCGAGCTGCTTTCCGCCTACGAAATGGGGGATGTAACGGGTCATTGTGTGACACTCCTCTGGGCCGTCTTTGGCACAGTGACCATGGTAGTCGGCCTACAGGGTATTTACTAGGGGGCCCTAATATCGCTCGGCGAGTCAGAGATAGTCATCCGGGTGCAGCTGACGCACGCCGCGACCGTAGAGGGTGAACTGCGCGCGGAGCGGGATGCCGAGGTCTGCCGCCTGCTCGGCCATCGCCCGCGCCCAGGCCCGGTCGGCCTTGCGTACGGCGTCCCGGCCGGGATGCTCCCACACCAGCACGATCCCGGTGTTGCCGGTCATCTTCAGCAGTGAACCCATCCGGTGTATGAGCAGGTGCGACTCCGTGACCTCGCCGAGGTCATCGACGCGCACGGTCGCGAGGGGGTCGCTGGGGTAGTCGGCCATCGGCATCAGCGGATCCCCCAGGCATCCGCGCTCGTCGATGAACAGCAGCCACAGCTGCCGCTGATTCGCGCGCTGCAGCAGAAGCTGGATCAGATCGCGCAGCTGGTCGTCGGTGTGCAGGACCCGGTCCCGCAGAGATTCTTCGGTGTTCATGCCGACCACCATGGCGCGGATCGGCATGTCGCGGAGGCGGAATCCGCCGGTTGTGGATGGATTTCACCGAATCCCGAATTGTGGAGGAGGAATGAGAGCAGCATCCCCGCAGATCGTTCTCCGCCCGTTCACCGTCCGGTCACCTCAGCCGCGTAGAAATATCCCTGCGCGGCCTGGCGGCCTGACCGGATAAGGGTGCCGACCATTCCCGCGCCGCGGTGAGCAGCGCTCCCGCCGCGGTCGCAGACCGCGAGACCCCCGCCGAATCGGGTCGGCAGGGGTCTCTCCTTCTCCCCGGCCGTTCGAATCGCGAAAGTTGCTGCATCCGGACCGGGAATGCAGCAACTTGAGCTATTCGAAACGCGAGTAGCTTGTGGATAACGAGAACGCCACCGCCTCGCGACCTGTCAAGGTGAACGGATGGGACGACGGCAGATACTACCCGATCCGCTCGGCGACGGGTTCACCGTGGCGGAAGCCCGGCGATACGGTGTCAGCCATGCGCGGATGCGCGGATGCGCGGATGCGACCTCCTCACTCCATTCCACGGCATGCGCATCGTCGGGTCCACGGTCGACGAGCCCGACCCCGTCGATGACCCTTACCTGCGTCAGCGTCGCGCCCGCGTCACGCGGGCTCGGCTGTACGCCCCGCGCCTTCGCCTTCATCCGGGGCACTTCTTCAGTCACCACACCGCAGCATCGATCTGGGGAGCACCGCCGCCGCTCGAGTTCACCGCCGATCACGAGATCGCCGAACCGGAGATGCTGCTGCTGCATGTCAGCGCCTCCGGCCACCTACCGTTCCCGCGGGCTCGCGGGAACGTTGGACACCGCACCCTCTCGAGCCTGACGTCGATCTGCGAGCACGACGATCTGCGCGTGACCTCACCGGCCGCCACCTGGGTCTCACTCGGCCGTCTGCGGGTGCACGATCTCGTCGTGCTGGGCGACTACTTCTGCCGCCACTGGCGTGCAGGTGCCGGAGGAAGCACGTCGGGAGGGCGCCGCTGGCAACCCTCGACCAACTGACTGGGGCGCTGAACGCCGGACGGCGATTCGGCGCAGCGAGGCTCCGTGAAGCGCTGACCCTGATCCGCGAAGACAGCTGGTCACCACGCGAATCGCTCGTGCGCGTCATTCTCGTGACGGCCGGTCTGCCGGAGCCCGAGCTGAACATCGATGTCTTCGATGATCGGGGCCGCTTCCTCGGCTGCGCCGACATGGTGTATCCGGAGGCAAGGGTGATCGTCGAGTATCACGGGATGCCCCACGGCCCGCAGTGGGCCCAGGATGTGGAGCGCATCGGCGCATTCCGGGCGGCCGGATGGGACGTGATCGACGTGACATCGCCGCTGGTGAATCGCCCGGAGGAGCTGGTGAAGCGTGTCAGACGCGCGTTGCACAGTTAGCCCGGCAGTTCGAATCGCTCAGGTTGCTGCATCCGGACCGCGAATACAGCAACTTTCGCGATTCGAAACCGGGCAGGTCAGACCCGCTCCAGGATGAGCGCGTTGGCCATGCCGCCGCCCTCGCACATCGTCTGCAGTCCCAGGCGGCCGCCGGTGGCCTCGAGGTGGTCGAGCAGGGTGCCCAGCAGGCGCGTGCCGGAGGAGCCGAGGGCATGCCCGAGGGCGATCGCGCCGCCGCGGGGGTTCAGCCTGGCGGGGTCGGCGCCCAGCTCGGCGGCCCAGGCCAGCGGCACGGACGCGAAGGCCTCGTTCACCTCGTACGCGTCGAGGTCGTCGATGGTCAGCCCCGCGCGCTCGAGCACGCGGCGCGTGGCGGGGATGGGGCCGGTCAGCATCATCAGCGGGTCGTCTCCGATCACGTCGAACGCGCGGAATCGGGCGCGCGGTGTGAGCCCGAGCTGCTCTGCACGGTCAGCGCTCATCATCAGCGCCGCCGACGCGCCGTCGGTGAGCGGCGAGGAGTTGCCGGGCGTGATGCGCCAGTCGAGGTCCGGAAAGCGCGCGGCCATGGCATCCGTGCGGAAGGATGCCGGCAGCCCGGCCAGCCTCTCGGCCGTCGTCCCCTCGCGCACGGTCTCGTCCGTCACCGCCTCCGGCGCCTCGGGCACGGCCACCACCGTGCGGTCGAAGAAGCCCTCCTGCCAGGCGGCCGCCGCTCGGGCGTGGGACTCGGCGGCGAAGGCATCCAGCATCCCCCGGTGCAGCCCCCACCGCTGCGCGATCAGCTCGGCGCTCACGCCCTGGTTGACCAGTCCCTGCGGGTAGCGGGCGCTGAGCCGCGGAGACATCGGCGAACCGCCGGATGCCGAGGAGCCGAGCGGCACCCGGCTCATGGACTCCACTCCCCCGACGATCACGATGTCGTTCTCCCCGGCGGCGATGCCCGCGGCGGCGAAGTGGACGGCCTGCTGACTGGAGCCGCACTGCCGGTCGATCGTCGTGCCGGGGATGTGCTCGTCGAAGCCGGCCGCCAGCACCGCCTGCCGGGCGATGTTCATCGCCTGATCGCCGACCTGGCTCACGCAGCCCAGCATGACGTCGTCGATCTGCCCGGACTCCAGCCCGTTGCGCTCCAGGATGCCCTGCAGCATCCCCGCGGCGAGATCCACCGGGTGCACCCCCGACAGCGACCCTCCGGGCTTGCCGCGCCCCACCGGGGTGCGGACGACATCGACGATCACGGCTTCGCTGCTCATGAACCCATCATCACCCCTGGCGGGAAGAAGGATCGCCGACCTGCCAGGGCGGGCGGGTCGGCGATCCGGGGGTGAGGCCAGGGAATACCGGGGTGGGGACGGTGGCGCGTCAGCTGCGCGCCGCGATGTCGCGCGCGATGGACATCAGCGTCGGGTAGGACCCGCCGCCGGCGATCGCGACGTAGCCGCGGTGATCGTAGGAGTGCTCGGGCCGCTCCCGCTGCCCGACGGCCAGCGGAAGGTAGGTGCCGCCTGCCTGGGTGACGATCAGCTCGGCCGCGCTGATGTCCCACGGGTTCACGTTGAAACCCGCCGCGGCGTCCGCCCAGCCCGCCGCGACATGAGCCAGTGTCAGCGCCGCGCTGCCGGGGCGGCGCAAGGCGCGGAACGCCAGCACGAGCTCGGCGAAGTCCGTCAGTGCGACGCCGCCGTGGGCGGACAGCTGGCGCGCGTTCGGGTACCCCGTGATCAGCGTGGCCTCGGCCTCGGTCGGCGCCGCGACCGATCGCAGCACCTCACCGTTGAGCCAGGCACCGCCCAGATCCGCCGAGAACAGGTCGTCGGCCATCGGGTCGAGGATGGCCGCGGCGACCACCTCGCCCTCGACGGCGGCCGCGACCGACACGCACCAGAACGCGATTCCGTCGACGAAGTTGCTCGTGCCGTCGATCGGGTCGACGAACCAGGCGACGGAGCCGTCGCCGACGGCACCGCCCTCCTCGCCGAGCAGGCGTGAATCGGGCTCGTGCTCGAAGATGTAGGCGGAGATGGTCTTCTCGGCTTGCTTGTCGTGCACGGTGACGACGTCACGCGCGTCGCGCTTGTGATCCACGGACATCTCGCCGCGGAAGGCTGCACGCAGCTGCTTCTGCACCGACCGTGCTGCGCCCTCGGCGATGCCGCGCAGCCGCTGCGACTGCACCAGCGCCTCGGCGCCAACCGCGCGCCCGTCGATCGACGCGCTGGTCACGCCACCCGCTCCAGGGAGGAGACCAGCAGCTCGCGCAGGCCCCACGGATCGGCCACGATCGCGTCGGCGGTGACCGACAGCTCGTACGGCAGATCGTAGGTGCTGCGCGCCTCCATGAGGATGTTGCCGCCGACACCGGCGCGCACGCCGCAGAGCACGTCGCGGTCGAAGTTGTCGCCGACGTACCAGCAGGTCGCCGCCGTCTCGCCGATCGCGCGGGCGCCGAGGTGGATCATCTCGGGGTTGGGCTTGCGCACCCGGACCTCATCGCTGTAGATCTGCTCGGCGAAGCGCTCGGTCAGGCCGGTGCGCGTCAGGTAGTCGCGGTGCACCTGCCCCATCAGCGTGTTGCTCACGATCGCTACGGGGATGGACGCCTCGTCGGCGAGATCGAGGAACTCCACGAAGCCGTCGCGCGTGACGCGCTCCTGCTTCATCTCCCCCATCACGCGGCACAGCTCACGCGCGTTGTCGCGCACATGGTCGCGCGCGGCAGCGGGCCAATCGCCCGCCACGAATCCCTCCCAGAACTCCTCGTACTTCAGCTCGGCCGGGGCGAACGGACGCGACATGGCATCCTTCCAGCGCGAGTCGGCGCGCCCTCCGGCGCGGATGTCGTTCTCGATCACGGATTCGGTCAGCTCGGGGAACTCGAGCCCGGCCTCGGCCAGCTGCGCGTGCACGAACGCCGCCAGCCCGACCTGCCAGTCCTTGCGGTTGGCCGTCTCGACGATCACGCCGCCGAAATCCACCAGCAGACCGCGCGGCCTGATGAGTTTCGTCATTCTTCTTCTCCTCGGTGTGGGGTGGTAGTCAGGGTCGCGGGGGCGGGTCGCCCGCGTCGTAGCGCGCTGAGCAGCTCCGCATCACATCGGAGAGCGTCGGATAGTCTCCGCCAGCGCCGATCGCGTAGTAATCGGGCGAGGTGTGGAACGGCTCGCGATCCTCGCCGCGGCTGAGGCCCCGGATGGTGCCGCCGGCCTGCATCAGGATGAATCCGCCGGCGGAGATGTCCCAGGAGTTCGTGTAGAAGCCCATGGTGGCGTCGGCCCAGCCCGCAGCGACGTGCACGAGGTTCAGCGCCCCGCTGCCCAGGTTGCGCACGGCCTGGAACGACTCGACCAGTCTGGCCTGCGCCGCGTACGCGCTCTCGCCGAAGAGCCAGGTGTCCTTCGGGTTGGGAAAGCTCGAGATCAGGGTGGCGTCGATCTCCTCGGCCGCGGCACGGGAGGCCATCGGGGCATCGCCGAGCAGCGCGCCATCGGCATCCGCGCTGAACACATTGCCGGACACCGGGTCGTACACCACGCCCGCGACGACCCGTTCGTCGACGGCTGCGGCGATCGAGACGCACCAGTAGGCCAGGCCGCGCGCGAAGTTGGAGGTGCCGTCGATGGGGTCGATGTGCCACTGCAGCCGCCCCTCGCCGCTGACGCCGCCCTCCTCTCCGACGATCATCGAGTCGGGGTGCTCGTCCAGCAGCGTCGCCACGATGCTGCGCTCGGCTGCCTTGTCGTGCACGGTCACGATGTCGTGCGCATCGCGCTTGAAGTCGTGGTCCATCGGGGCGCGGAACGCCGCGCGCAGCTGGTCCCCGACACCGAGTGCGGCTCGCACGGCCGTTCGCCGCAGAGACCGGGAGTCCAGGGTGCTGCTGTCCGTCATCATCGTTCCGTTCGTCGTGAGGATGCCGGTGCGCGCAGCGTTGGATCCGCGCGCACCGGCCTGGGGATCAGGAGTGGTTGGCCGCTGTCCAGAAGTCGCTCCACTCGGGGAGCGAGGTGAAGTCCGAGTCGAGCATCTTGCGCTCGGCCACGTAGACCTCGTCCCAGTAGTCGAGGATGCCGGAGGGCTCGTCGGCGGCGGGGGGCACGTCGCTGTTGCCGGAGAACTTGCCGTCCGCCACCTGCGGGGCGATGCCCTCGGCGGTCATCGCGTAGTGCAGGAACAGCTTGGCCGCGTTCGGGCTCTTGGTGCCATTGGCGATGAGTCCGAGCTTGGTGTACCCGATGCCCGAGAACGGGGCGATGCCGGTGCACAGGCCCAGCTTGTAGCCGCTGTCCTCGTTGTCGCGGAACTTGGCCGTGCTCATCAGGCCCATGAAGCCCTCCTTCTGACCGGTGGCGCCGGCGGCCTCGGCCGCGTCGCTTCCGCTCTTGACGAGCAGCGGCTTGTTCTCGGCGAGGCGCTTGAGCCACTCGGCCGACGCGGTCTTCTCGTCGCTGGAGAACTTCTCGCCGTAGTAGTCCTCGTAGGCCTTCTTCATGTCGTCGTCGTGGTTGACCGACATCTCGTTGACCCAGTACAGGATCGCGGACTTGAGCGTCGGATCCTCCATGACCACGTGAGCGCTCCAGTCGTCATCGGTCAGGGCCCACAGGTTGTCGACCGGGCATCCGTCCGGGTAGAGCTCGGTGTTGTAGCCCCACACCAGCACGTCGGTGCTGACCACCAGCGGGTCCTGGAACTCGCTGTCGATCGAGTCGGCCAGATCGGGCGGGGTCCACGAGGTGGCGATGCCGCGATCGATCAGCTCGTGCTGGCCGGCAGGCGCGTCGGAGAGGATGAAGACGTCGGTCTGGATGTTGTTCGCCGACGCCTCACGGGTGGCGATCTCGGTCGCCTCCCCGGCCTTCTGCTTCACGCCGGTGGTCTTGATGCCGTACTTCTCCGTAAAGGCATCCGCCATGTCGGTGATCTTGCCCGTGCTGTCGGAGACGACCAGCGGCCCCTCCTTCTTCGCCGCGGCGATCAGCTTGTCCAGTGTGTAGCCGTCGTCGCTGATGCCCAGCTCGGCAGCATCCTTCTTCTCGTCGGTCTTCAGCCCGCCGGACGACGGCGCGCATGCCATGAGGCCCAGCGACAGCATCGACATCGTCGCCAGCGCGGCTGTGACGCGCAGCGACGGATTGTGAGTGAACTTCATCGTTCTCTTTCCTTCGTGTGGAGCCGGGCTGATCCCGGCGCTCGGGTACTTCGGATGAGCGCGCATGCGCGCAGTGGTCACGCCGCGATCAGGCGGCGTTCGGGCACCAGACGGGCGCCGTCCTGATCGAACAGGTTCAGGTGCTCGACGCTGACCCACAGGTACGCCTCGTCCCCCACCGTGAGCGCGGGCGAGAGGCTGGTGACGGAGAACATCTTCTCGCCGGCCACGTCCAGCTCGATGATCCAGCTGCCCCCGGTGGGGAGGATGCCGCTCACCTTTGCGCGCGCCTTGAAGGCGCCGTCGGGCACCTCCGCCGCGGCGGGCGCGATCTGGACGGATTCGGGGCGGATGCCCACGGAGCCGAGCGCGTGCATCTCGCCGAAGCGCTGACCGATGTACTGCATCGCCCACGTGGCCAGCCCACCGCTCTGCTCGCCGGCGAGCTCGATGATGTTGATCGGCGGGTTGCCGACGAACTCCGCGACGAACCGGTTGGCCGGCGTCTCGTAGATCTCGTCCGGGGTGCCGAGCTGCTGCAGCTCGCCCTCGCTCATCACCGCGATCTTGGTCGCCAGCGTCATGGCCTCCCACTGGTCGTGGGTGACGAAGACGATCGTGGTGTTGAACTCGGCGTGGATGCGCTTGAGCTCGGCGCGCATCTCGAGGCGCAGGCGCGCGTCGAGGTTGGACAGCGGCTCGTCCAGCAGCAGCACCTCGGGGTTGACGGCCAGCATGCGGGCCAGCGCGACGCGCTGCTGCTGTCCGCCGGAGAGCTCTGCGGGGTAGCGCTTGCGGTACTTCGAGATGCCGAGCTTATCCATCACCTCGGTCGTGCGCTTCTCGCGCTCGGCGCGCGGCACCTTGCGAAGGCGCAGGCCGAAGTCGACGTTGTTCTCGATCGACAGGTGCGGCCACAGCGCGTAGCTCTGGAACACCAGGCCGAGCTCGCGCTTCTCCGGCGGCACGTAGATGCTGTCGGGGACGGAGTCGACGACGCGCTCGCCGATGCGGATGCTGCCTCCGGTGGGGTGCTCCAGGCCGCTGATCATGCGCAGCGTGGTCGTCTTGCCGCAGCCCGAGGGACCGAGCAGGCACATGAACTCCCCGTCTCCGATCTCGAGATCGAGGTTCGCGACCGCGTTGGCCGAGCCCCCGCCGTAGTTCTTCTGAACGCCTTCCAGCGTGATGTTGGGCATTTCAGCCACCAAGCCCTTCTGCCAAGTTGCTCTTCGTGAGTTTCTGTCCGAGGAGTGTTCCGAAGAAGGCGATCGCCGCCACCATCAGAACCACTGCGTTCGCCGCCTGCTGATACCCGTAGTCGACCAGTTGCAGCGAGTAGGTCGTCAGCACGTTGGTGCCGGGGACGGCGAGGATCACCACCAGGCTCAGTCCCTTCACCCCCGAGATGAACGGGAGCAGCACGCCGGTCGCGAGCGACCCCTTCTGGATCGGGATGATGATGCTCGTCATCCGCTTCCACCAGCCCGCTCCGGAGACCTGCGCGGCCTCCTCGGGCTCCTTGCCCAGCTGCATCATCGCCGAGATGCCGGCCCGCGAGGCGTACGGCATCTGCTCGGCGATGAACGCGAGCACCAGGATCGCCGCGGTGCCATAGAGCGCCGGGATCGGGCCGCGCTGCACGGCGAACAGCGAGAGGTAGGAGACGGCGAAGGCGATGCCGGGGACGAGGTACGGGAAGAAGGTGATCTGCCGCAGCGCCCCGCCGACGAACTTCACAGGGGTCCGCACGACGATGTAGCCGACGAGCAGACCGAGGACGCCCGAGGTGATGGCCGCCAGTCCGACGATCCACAGCGTGTTCCACGCCGACGCCCAGAACTCGGGTGTGAGCAGGATGCCCTGTGACAGCGCCACCGTCTTCAGATCGTGGCCGATCCAGAAGTCCAGGGTGAAGTTGTCCCAGGTGAACACCCCCGGGAACCGCATCACGGTGGAGAGGAAGAGGGTCATCAGGGGCAGCACGACGCTGACCAGGAAGACCACGCCCGCGGCGATCGTCGCCGGCGTGCGCCAACGGCCGAGATCGGAGAGCCGGTTCATCGACCCCTTCGAGCCGACGGTCACGAATCGCTTTCCCTCGCGCACCAGCCGCGCGTCGACGAGCAGCGAGATCACTCCGATGAGGATGATCGCGCCGGCCAGCACGGCGGCGACCCCGGTCTGCCGCGAGGATATGTTGCGGTACAGCGAGGTGGAGAGCAGTTCGAACTGCACCGGCATGCCCAGCACGTAGGGGACGCCGAACTCACCCAGGCACTTCGCGAAGATGAGGATGATCGCCGAGATCAGCGACGGGCGCATCAGCGGCAGGATCACGCGCAGCGTGACGGTCGACCGCCGTGCACCGAGGATGCGGGCGGAGTCCTCCAGCTGGGAGTCGAAACGGCGCAGCGCGTTGCCGAACAGCAGGATCACGAACGGCGTGTAGTGCAGCGCCAGCACGATCATGATCGGCACGCGGCCGTAGGAGAGCCAGTCGGGCGGTTCGATGCCGATGGTCTCCAGCCACCCGGCCTGTCCGCCGATGCGGCGGTTCTTGAACAGGCTGGTCCACGCCAGCGCGAACGTCCACGCCGGCAGCATGTAAGGAACGATGAGGGCGGTGGCGAACCACTTGCGCCCCCACATGTTCGTCCGGCTCAGCAGCCACGCCATCGATCCGCCGATCAGCACCGCGACCACGATCGCGCCGAGGGCGATGGTGAGGGTGTTCGCGAGCGGCCGCCAGAAGATCGTGGCCGACAGCTGCGAGGCGAAGACGCGCTGGAAGTAGTAGGCGGTCAGCTCGCCGAAGTTCTGCCCGGCACGCGATTCGTCGCCGTACTGGACCATCACCGCGTCGCCCAGCATGCTGACGATCGGCACGACGATCAGGTAGGTGAACAGCGCCAGCGCGAGGACTCCGACGATGGTGGTGGGCTCGCGCAGCGCGACCTTCAGGCGGTAGAGGCCGCCTCCGGCGCGCCGGTCCTTGACAGGCGCGGGAGAAGAGCGATTCTCTCCGCCCTGCGCTCGTGGCCTTTCCAGAACTGTCCTGCTCATCTCGTCACAACCCGCCTTCGCGTGTGATTCGGTTCCATCGCACATCCTTATGCTCGGGAGACGGCTGACCCGCCGACTCTCCGACTGGCGCCTTGCAATTGTCAAGACAATAGCACAACTCTCCCGGATGGGGAACGTCGCCTCGCGGCGGCATCCGCTCAGAAGCAGTGGCCCCTTGAGTTCGCCGGCGCCCGGAGCTACTATGACACAATGTCTTTACATTCTCTCCTGGGCGAGATCCTCCCCCTCAGCGCTCCGAACGAGCTCGAGGTGGGGTTCCGCGTGCTCTTCAGTCTGCTGATGGGGGCGTGCGTGGGACTGGAGCGTCAGTGGCGTGCCGGACTGGCCGGCCTGCGCACCAACGCCCTCGTCTCCATCGGCGCCGCACTGTTCGTCGTGATGGGCGCGTACGGCTTCACGCCCGACGGCAGCGCCGACCCCACGCGCGTCGCCGCACAGGTCGTCTCCGGCATCGGCTTCCTGGGCGCGGGCGTGATGATCCGCGAGGGACTGAACATCCGCGGACTCAACACCGCGGCGACGCTGTGGTGCTCGGCGGCGATCGGATGCCTGGCCGGCACCGGCATGTATCTGATCGCCGCCCTCGGAACCGGCCTGATCGTGCTCGCGAACATCTTCCTGCGGCCACTGGGCCGGGTCGTGAACCGCCGGAGCGGCCGCACGATCCCGTCCGCGGCCAAGCCGCAGCTGGATCCGTCCCGGTTCGCCTTCGAGGTGATGACCAACGACAAGGCCGAGCCGCGCGTGCGGGCTCTGCTGCTGCAGACCCTCAGCCGCCCGGAGTACCACCTCACCTCGGTCACGACCTCGCACAACAAGCAGGGGCACGTCGCCCTGCTCGCCGAGCTGCAGTCCACCAAGCTGGATCCGGAACCGCTGGAACGCGCCGTCAGCAGGCTCACCCTCGACCCGAAGGTCACGTCGGCCCGCTGGTGGTCGAACGACGAGGACGAGCAGGACGACGAGGATGAGTTCTGACGCCGGATGCCGGTGCCTGCCCCCGCGTCTCCCGGGCGCCTCCCCAGCGCCACGGCGCCTCCCCGGCCCCTTTCCGAACCCCACACCAGGAGAACCATGCGCATTCGCACCCCTCACCCCGTCGCCGGAGGTGCTCTGATCGCGATCGGAGCAGCCCTGGTGCTCACCGGCTGCACCCCGTCGTCCGCTCCCCCGACGGCCGACGCGGACTCCCCCGCCCTCGGCATCCCCGATGACGACTACTCGCTCGACGCGCTCATCGACGCCGCGAAGAAGGAGGACCCGATCGTCGTCTACGACGTGACGGGCAAGGTGGTCGACACCGCCAAGGCCTTCACGGCGAAGTACGGGATCAAGGCCACCGGCGTGAAGGCGAAGGCCAACGAGCAGCAGGAGATCATGACGCGGGAGGCTCAGAGCGGAAACGTGCAGGGCGATGTCTACCTCATGACCGACGAGCCCGCCGTCAGCGGGGAGCTGATCCCCTCCGGCGCCGCCGTCAGCTGGTTCCCTCCGTCCGGCTTCGACGAGGTGCCCGAGCGGTATCGTTCGCCGCTGGCGGTCAGCACCGAGATCGACGCGTGGACGTACAACACCGAGGTCTACGGCGAGAGCTGCCCGGTCGACAACATGTGGGCCCTCACCACCGACGAGTGGAAAGGGAAGGTCGCCCTGTCCGATCCCCTGCTGCGCGCCGACTTCCTGTACTGGGTGAACCAGATGCAGACGCACGCGGACGACAAGGTGGCCGCCGCCTACCAGGACCAGTTCGGCACGGCGATCGACACCTCGAAGCAGAGCGCGTCCGCACAGTGGCTCGAGGCGCTCGCCGGCAACAAGCCGATCATCAAACAGTCCGGCGGAGACGTGGCCGAGGCGATCGGCGCATCCGGGCAGACCGCGCCGCCGGTCGGAATGGTGAGTACCGCCGAGTACCGCTCCAACGCGGACTCCGGTTACCACCTGGGACTGTGCACGGACCTCATGCCGTGGCTGGGCCGCTCCTACGCGAAGTCCGCAGTGATCGCCACCGGCACCGACAGCCCGAACGCCGCGAAGCTGTTCATCCAGTACATGCTGACCGAGGAGGGCATCGCCCCGCAGCTGATCGATGGCAAGTTCTCCACGAACGCCGCAATCGCCCCGTCGGATGCCGAGCCGTCCGGCATCGCCGATCTGCTCGACCAGGTCTTCGACCCGGATCCCGCCACGGCTGCGGACGACTACGACGCGCTCCCGGAGTGGCAGGACGCCTGGACCGTCTCCAGCCACTGACAGACGGCGCAGAGCCACGAAGCGGCGGCATCCTCCCGGATGCCGCCGCTTCTGTCGTGGGCGAAGGCGGTCAGGCCGCGGGCTCGACCTGCACGGTGCGCCGCTCGACGGCGGAGCGCTGGGCGGCATCCGCCAGCAGCAGCGCCGCACGCCCGTCCTCGAACGTCGGCGAGGAGGACTGCTCCCCCCGCACCAGTCGGACGAAGGCATGCAGCTCATCGACGTAGGCCTGGGCGTAGCGCTCCAGGAAGAAGTCCTGGTACGGCGGCTTCGCCTCGACGGCCTGCGCCGTGGACAGGCTGATCAGGCTCGTCGGGGCGTTCGCCACCGACAGCGACCCCAGCGGCCCGAACGCCTCCAGCCGCTGGTCGTAGCCGACCGCGCTGTGCCGGGAGTTGATGATGGTCGCGATCGCACCGGATGCCGCCCGCAGCGTCACCACGGCGGTGTCGAAGTCGCCGTGCTCGCGCGCCCCGTCGTCGAACACCGCGGACCCGGTCGCGGACACCTCGACGACGTCGTCGAGGAAGAAGCGCGCCATGTCGAAGTCGTGGATCGTCATGTCGCGGAAGATCCCGCCCGAGACCGCGATGTAGTCGGCCGGCGGCGCGGACGGGTCGCGGCTGATGATCGTCAGCTGCTCCAAGCCGCCGATCTCCCCGGCTGCCACCCTGGCGCGCACGCCCGCGAAGCCCGGATCGAAGCGGCGGTTGAAGCCGAGCGCCACCGGCACGCCGGAGGAGCGCACCGCATCGCGCAGCGCGTCGACGCGCGTGATGTCCAGATCGATCGGCTTCTCGCACAGGACAGGGAGGCCGAGCTCGATTGACCGGGCGATCAGCTCCACGTGCGTCGGAGTGGGCGAGGCCACCAGTACAGCGTCGATCCCGCCCGAGCCGAGCAGCTCCTCGGGATCGGCCGTGGCCGTGCCGCCGAATGTCTCGGCAACCCGGCGAGCGCCCTCGATGAAGGGGTCGGCGATCCAGGCCAGGCTCGCCTCCTCGCTGCGGGCGATGTTGGCCGCGTGCACCTGGCCGATGCGGCCGGTTCCGATCAGGCCGAAGCGAAGCGTCATGGGGTTCCTGCTCTCTCGTGAGGATCTCAAAGCCAGGGCCGCAGCGCGTCGCGGTTGACGCGCTGATCGGCGGTGCGCTCCCGCAGGAACGCGTCGATCGCCACATCGGGCCCGTTCAGCACGTCCTGCTCCACGACCACCCAGCCGTTGAAGCCGGCATCCGCCAGCGGGTCCATCACGGCGGCGAGGTCGACGTCGCCGCGGCCCAGCGCCACGAAGGCGCCGCCCGACCACACCTCGGCCATGCCGCCGCCGGCGGCGAGCACCTCGTCGACGCGGGCGCGATCGACATCCTTGAGGTGCAGATGGTTGATGCGCCCGCTCCAGCGGGCGACGGCGTCGACGGGGTCACCGCCGGCCAGCACGAGGTGGCCGACGTCGAAGGTCAGGTCCACGTCGCTGTGCGCGAGGAAGTCATCGATCTCGTCGGGCGACTCCACGAAGGTGCCCGCGTGGTGGTGGAAGGTGGGCTCGAAGCCGGCCTCGCGCACGATGGCCGCCGCCCGCTCCACGTTGCGGTGCAGCCGGGTGGCGACGTCCGCGCCGAGCGGGTCGGCGGTGGCACCGCGTCCCGGCGCCGCCGTCCGCGCCGCCGAGCCGCTGTCGGCGAGCGTGGGAAGCGGAAGCCGCGCCGGTGCCGCCTCGGCGGCATCCGTGAAGACGCGCAGGGCATCGTGCAGGACGGGAAGTGATGCCGTGAACGCGTCGTCGTCGCTGAACGGAAGCTGCACCCAGCCGCCGGCGAGGTCCAGCTCGAAGCGGGCCAGGCGCGCGCGCAGCCCGGCACCGCGCCCGAGGAACCCGACCGGACCGAGGTCGATCCCGCGGTATCCGGTCTGCTGCAGCGCCTCGCACATGGCATCCGGCGACACCGTCTCGGCGCCCTCGGGCGTGAGCTCGAACACGCCGAAGCTCACCGGGGCGCCGGCCACCGTGCCCTTCACGAGCGCGCTCCCTCATCCGTCGCCGCGGCCGGCGATCCCAGCAGCGGCCGCTGCGCGGCCCGCTGCGTCTCGTACTCGGCGCGCGAGCGCCGCGTGGACTCCAGCTGCGAGGTCTGCGCGACCGGCACGTCCCACCAGCCCTCGCCGTCCGGTGCATAGCGCAGCGGATCGCTGTTGATGTGGATGAACGTCGAGCGATCGGATGCCTTGGCCCGCGCGATCGCGCGACCCAGGTCGGCGATCGCGTCGGCGGTCGGTGCGACCTCGATCACGTCCAGTCCGTAGCTGCGCGCGTTCATCGCCAGGTCCACCGGGAGCACGTCGTCGCCCTGGAAGTCGTCGGTGCGGCCGTCGTACATCCGGTACTTCGTGCCGAACCTGCCGGATCCGACCGTCTCGGACAGGTGGCCGATGGAGGCGAAGCCGTGGTTCTGCACCAGGATGACGATGATCTTGATGCCCTCGGCGACAGCCGTGACCAGCTCGCTGCTGAGCATGAGGTACGACCCGTCGCCGACCATCACGATCACATCGCGCTCGTCTCCGTCGGCGAGCAGGCCGCGCTTGGCGCCCAGGCCGCCGGCGATCTCGTATCCCATGCACGAGAACGCGTACTCGACGTGGTAGCCGAGCGGATCGCGCACGCGCCACAGCTTGTGCAGGTCGCCGGGCAGGGATCCCGCGGCCTGCACGATGACATCCTCGGGGGCGGTGGCGGCCTGCACGGCGCCGATGATCTCGGCCTGCCCGGGCAGCGCGAGGCCCGACGGAGCGAACGCCTGGTCGACGGTCGCGTCCCACGCGGCCTTCTCGCGCGCGACGGTGCCGGCATGCTCGGCATCCACCTGCCAGCCGCCCAGCGCCGCGCGCAGCGCGGTCAGCGTCTCGCGCGCGTCGGCGATCACCGGCAGCTGCGTGCCGTGCTTGTACGCGTCGAAGGGCGCGATGTTGATGTTCACGAAGGCGACGTCCGGATGCTGGAAGGCCGTCCGCGACGCCGTGGTGAAGTCGCTGTAGCGGGTGCCGACGCCGATCACCGCGTCGGCCCGCGCGGCGAGCCGGTTCGCCGCCGTGCTGCCGGTCGCGCCGATCCCGCCCACGTACTGCGGGTGGTCCCAGTCGAGGGCGCCACCACCGGCCTGCGTCGTGGCGACGGGGATGCCGGTGGCCTCGGCCAGCTCACGCAGCCGCTGCTCGGCTCCGGAGTACAGCACGCCGCCGCCGGCGACGATCAGCGGGCGGCGCGCGGCACGCAGCGCGTCGACTGCGCGCGCGAGAGGCCCCGCCTCGGGCTGCGGGCGGCGCACATGCCACTCGCGATCCTGCAGGAACTCGACGGGCACGTCGAGCGCCTCGGCCTGCACATCCTCGGGCAGCGCGATGGTCACCGCACCGGTCTCGGCGGGGTCGGTGAGCACGCGCATCGCGGCGAGCGCGATGGAGAAGAGCTGCTCGGGCCGCTGCACCCGGTCGAAGAAGCGCGACACCGGCCGGAACGCGTCGGTCACCTGCAGCCCGGTGTCGTGCGGATGCTCCAGCTGCTGCAGCACCGGATCGGTGGTCCTGGTGGCGAACGTGTCGCTGGGAAGCAGCAGCGCGGGAAGGCGGTTGGAGGTGGCCAGCGCCGCGCCCGTGATCATGTTGGCGGCTCCGGGGCCGACGGATGCCGCGCACGCGTAGGTGCCCCGCCGACGGTGCATGCGCGCGTAGCCGACGGCCTGATGCACCATCGCCTGCTCGTTGCGCGCCTGACGGTACGGCATCAGGCCGGGTTCCTCGGAGTGCAGCTGAGCGAGCGCTTGCCCCACCCCCGCCACGTTGCCGTGGCCGAAGATGCCGAAGACGCCGGCGATCGTGCGCTCGCGGTGCATGCCGTCGACCGTCCACTGATGCGCCAGGAACTCGACCAGGGCCTGGCCCACCGTCATCCGTCTCGTCGCGGTCATCGCTGCACTTCTCCTTCATCCCGGTAGGGAAGCCGGGGGTCGATGATCTGATCGTCCCAGGCGGCGCGCACCCACGCGTGCGCGGGATCGTCGCTGATGAGCCAGGCCCGCTCGGGATCGGGGCCGGCCATGACATTGAGATAGTAGAGGTCGTAGCCCGGCGCGGCGACGGCCGGGCCGTGATACCCGAACGGCACCAGCGCGATGTCGCCGGTGCGCACCCTGGCGTCGATCTCGATCTCGCCGGCCGGCGAGGAGTACGTCGAGAACACGCCGAACGAGTCATCTCGCACGGGCGGTTCACCGCCGACGTGCGCATCGCGGCTGCGGGAGGATTCGAAGTAGTAGATCTCCTCGAGCTTGGACTCGTGTCCCGGCACGCTCTCGTCGTGCTTGTGAGGCGGGTACGACGACCAGTTGCCGCCGGGGGTGATGACCTCGCACA
The DNA here is from genome assembly GCF_031844385.1 of Microbacterium sp. ARD32. Taxonomy (NCBI): domain Bacteria; kingdom Bacillati; phylum Actinomycetota; class Actinomycetes; order Micrococcales; family Microbacteriaceae; genus Microbacterium; species Microbacterium sp. ARD32. Next base: position 564,395 of record NZ_JAUZVD010000002.1, on the reverse strand, counting down.
CGATCAGCCGCACGGCATCCAGCGCCTCCGGCGTGCCGAAGTTGTGCACCTGCCGGCTGGAGCTGCCCGCGCCGCGGAGCTCGACGGGAACCGCCTCCGGCCGGAGGTGGCGCCACGGCCGCACCTCGCGGGTGGGCGCCTCGGCCACGGCGACGCGACCCGCGCCGCGCATGCGGGCCGTCGCACCGCTGGGCAGGTACAGCACGTCGGTCGGTCCGTGGAACACCGAGCGGCGTCCGCGCAGCACTGTTGTGGCGGCACCGGGATGGCCCTCGTGCACGACCGTGAACGACCCGCTCAGCGGAACGACGATCCGCTCCACGCCGGGATCGTCCAGGGTCAGCGCATCCCCATCCCCGATCTCGGCGATGCGGATGCCCGTGTGCTGCCATCCGGGCTGCCGGCCGTCGACGACGCTCTCCCAGCCGTCACGGGAGAGGTCGCCTCGGCGATGGAACCAGCGCTGACCGCTCATGTTCACCTGCTCACTGGTTCTGCGGGAATCCGAGGTTGATGCCGCCGTGCTCGGCGTCGCCGCGCCGGGCCGGGTCGGTCCAGCGCGAGGTCACCGCCTTCTCGCGGGTGAAGAACTCGAAGCCGTGCGGACCGTAGGCCTTCGCGTCGCCGAACAGGGACTGCTTCCACCCGCCGAAGGAGTGATAGGCCACCGGCACGGGGATCGGCACGTTGATGCCGATCATGCCCACCTGCACCTCGTGCTGGAACCGGCGCGCCGCGCCGCCGTCGTTGGTGAAGATCGAGGTGCCGTTGCCGAACCGCCCGGAGTTGATCAGCTCGACGCCCTCCTGGAAGCTGCGGATGCGAATCACCTGCAGCACGGGTCCGAAGATCTCCTCGGTGTACGCCTTGGAGTGCAGCGGCAGCTCGTCGATCAGCGTCGGGCCGAAGAAGAAGCCGCCTTCGCAGCCCTCCACCCGGTAATCGCGTCCGTCCACGACGATGCGTGCGCCGTCGGCCTCGGCCAGGTCGATGTACGAGGACACCTTGTCGCGGTGCGCGCCGGTGATCAGCGGGCCCATGTCCGGCTCGACGCCGTTCTCCCCGGCCCCGGCGCCGACCTTCAGCCGCCCGATGCGCTCGGAGATCTTCTCGATCAGCTCGTCGGCCACCGGCTCGACGGCCAGCACCACCGAGATGGCCATGCACCGCTCACCGGCGGCGCCGTAGCCGGCGTTGACGGCCTGGTCCGCGACGAGATCGAGGTCGGCGTCGGGCAGCACGAGCATGTGGTTCTTCGCGCCACCCAGAGCCTGCACGCGCTTGCCGCTGCGAGAGGCCTCTTCGTAGATGTACTGTGCGATGGGCGTGGATCCCACGAACGAGATCGCCTGCACCCGAGGGTCGGTGAGCAGGCCGTCGACGGCGAGCTTGTCGCCCTGGAGCACGGTGAACACGCCGTCCGGCAGGCCGGCCTCGGCCCACAGCCGTGCCATCCACAGCGCGGCGGAGGGGTCCTTCTCACTCGGCTTGAGGATGACGGCGTTGCCGGCGGCGATCGCGACCGGGAAGAACCACATCGGCACCATGGCGGGGAAGTTGAACGGACTGATGATGCCCACCACGCCCAGCGCCTGCTTGATCGAGTAGACGTCGATGCCGGTGGAGGCGTTCTCGCTGAACTCGCCCTTGGTCAGGTGCGGGAATCCGCAGGCGAGCTCGACCACCTCCTGCCCGCGCAGGATCTCGCCCATCGCATCGGAGAGCACCTTGCCGTGCTCGGACGTGATGATGGCCGCGAGCTCGTCGCGTCGCGCGTTGAGCAGCTCGCGGAACGCGAACATCACCGTCTGCCGCTTCGCGATCGAGTAGCGGGACCACTCCTCGAAGCCGCGCTGCGCGGTGCTGATAGCCTGCTCGATGACGGCCTCGTCGGCGAGGGCGAGCCGACTGGTGACCTCGCCCGTCGCCGGGTTGAACACGGGTGCGGTGCGGGCGCCCTCCGGCACCCGCTCCTCGCCCTGGATCCAGTGTCCGGTGGTGCGCAGTGCGGTGTCTGTGATCGTCATACTCTCTCCTTCAGTGTGTGCTCGCCGAAGCTGTCGGCGGAGGGTGCTGACGCGGATGCAGGATGGACCAGGCGCGCCGCCGCGTCGACGGCTCCCCAGACGTCGCCGTCGGCGGGGAACAGCAGGGTCCGTCCCACCGTCAGCCCGCGGACGCCCGGGAGGGCGAGGGCGTGCTCCCAGGAGGCGAAGCGCGCGTCGGCATCGCCGCCGTCGTCGCCGCCCAGCAGCAGCGTGGGAAGCGTCGTGGCGGCCATGACGCGCTCCATGTCGGCCACCACCGGGATCTTCAGCCAGGTGAACGAGCTGTCCGCGCCGAGCGCCGACGCGATCGAGATCGAGCGGATCACCGCGCCGGCGCTGAGGTCGTTGACCACGCGACCGTCCGTCCGGACGCTCATGAACGGCTCGAGCATGATGGGCAGGCGCGCGGCGGCGGTGGCGGTCACGGCATCCGCCGTCGCGGCCAGCGTGCGCACGGTGGCCGGATCCTCGAGATCCATGCGGATCAGCGCCTTGGCGAAGTCGAGTCCGCGGTCGATCATGCTGTCGACGTCGTACGCGGTGCGGCGATCATCCATCTCGAAGGATGCGCCCTGCAGGCCCCCTCGGTTCATGGAGCCGACGACGACCTTGTCGTCGAGCAGGCCGAGCACGGCGAGGTCGTCGATGATGTCGGCGGTGGCGAGCACGCCGTCAACGCCGGGATGACTGAGGGCCGTCGCCAGCCGCTCCAGCAGCGTGTACCGATCGGCCATCGCCATGCTGTCCGTGCCCACGCCCAGTGCACCTCGCGCGGGATGGTCGGCGGCGACGATGAACAGCCGGCCGTCGCCGCGCAGCACCGGGCGGCGGCGGCGCGAGCGCAGCGCCGACGAGAGCGACTCCGGCTCGCCGGCCCGCGTGTCGCGCAGCCGGGCGAACTCGTGCGGTGTGATCGCGGGCATCTCAGGCTCCCTGCAGCAGTGCGTTGACTTCGGAGGCGTCGGGCATCGCCGTCGAGCACTCCCGGCGACCGGCGACGAACGCGCCGGCGGCGTTGGCGAAGGTGATCGTCCGCTCCAGGCTCCACCCTTCGAGCAGACCGTGACACAGTGCCCCGCCGAAGGCGTCGCCTGCGCCGAGGCCGTTGACGACGTCGACGTGGCGGACGGGAACCTCCACGATCTCCTCGCGGGTTCTGGCCAGCACGCCCCTGGGCCCCTGCTTGACCACCGCCAGCTCGACGCCGCGCTCGAGCAGGGCATCCGCCGCGCGCAGCGGCTCGTCCTCGCCGACCGCCACGCGGCACTCCTCCCTGTTGCCGACCGCGACGGTCACCTGGCCGAGCACCTTCTCGAGCTGCGCCGTCGCGTCGGAGGCGCGCTCCCAGAACATCGGGCGGTAGTCGAGGTCGAGGATGGTCTGCCGGGTGCGGTCCCGCACGTCGAGGGCCCGCAGGTGCGCCGCCCGGCTGGGCTCATCGCTGAGGCCGGATGCCGTGACCCAGAGGATGCGGGCATCGCGCACCGCCTGCAGGTCGAGCTGCGCGGTGTCGATGTTCATGTCGGGAGCCTTCGGATCGCGGTAGAAGTACAGCGGGAAGTCGTCCGGCGGGTAGATCTCACAGAACGTGATCGGCGTCTTCAGCTGAGGATCCGTGGAAACCAGACGATCGTCCACACCCAGCCGCCGCAGCTCGCGGCGCACGTACCGACCGAACGGATCGTCGCCGACGCGCGAGATCAGGGCGACGTCGTGCCCGTACCGCGCGTTCGCCACCGCCACGTTCCCGGCGGTGCCGCCGAGGTACTTGCCGAAGGTGCTCACATCCTCCAGGCCCACACCGCTCTGAAGCGGATAGAGGTCCACGCCGAGCCGTCCCATCACGAGAACCTCAGGACTGTCGCCCATCATCACGCTCCATTGCCATTGCCGATCTTTGTCCTGACAATATCACATACAATCGTTCGGGCGGCAAGTCCTGCGGGTCGATTCCCTTCGCATCCCCGGTTTCGGGCGGCATGGCGATACGATTGTCCTGACAAATCAGGACGCAGGGTCCGTAGACGGAGGGGAAGCCGCATGGCGAGCGACGAGACGGTCTGGCCCGACGAGTTGTTCCGCGATCTGGATCGGTCCGGCCCCGTGCCGCTGTACTTCCAGGTGTCGCGTCGGCTCGAAGGCGCCATCCAGTCCGGGCAGATACCCCCCGGTGCCAGGCTCGAGAACGAGATCGAGATCGGCAGACGACTGGGGCTGTCCCGCCCGACCGTCCGGCGCGCCATCCAGGAGGTCGTCGACAAGGGCCTGCTCGTCCGTCGGCGCGGCATCGGCACTCAGGTCGTGCAGGGACAGGTCACCCGGCAGGTGGAGCTGACCAGCCTGTACGAGGACCTGCGCAGCACGAAGCACGAGCCCACGACGCACGTGCTCGCTCATGATCTGCGTCCCGCCACCGAGGAGATCGCGCAGCACCTCGGCGTCGCCGTCGGGTCGCCGGTGCTCTATCTGCGACGACTGCGGAGCACTGACGGCATCCCGGTCGCCGTGATGGAGAACTACCTGCCGGAGCCGCTGTCGGACATCTCCCGTGAACTGCTCGAGGAACAGGGCCTCTACGGCATTCTGCGCAGCCGCGGCGTGACCATCCGGGTGGCCACCCAGCGCATCGGCGCACGCAGCGAGCACGGCGACGAGGCGGGACTGCTCGATGTCCCCCCCGGCAGTCCGCTGCTGACCATGCAGCGCACCGCGTACGACGCCGCCGGCAGCGCGGTCGAGTTCGGCGTGCACTGCTATCGGCCCGACATGTACAGCTTCCAGACCACTCTCGTCGCCAAGTGACGCGAGCAGCGGACAGCGAGACGGCGGGCGCACGGAGCGAATCCGCCCGCCCGCCGTCTCGACGGGACTAGCTGCACATCTAGCGCTTGTCGGCCAGGCAGCTGGAGAGCTCCTCGGCCGTGTAGAAGAAGCTGCCCTCGCTCATCGGCTCGCACGCCCCGCCGAACGCGGTCTCCTGCTCGTTGTACAGCATTCGCACGATGATGTCGTCGTCGGATGCCCCGCGGAAGACGTCCCACTGGATGTTGGCCGCCATCGGCGCGACCTGGGCGCCGCGCCACGGGTTATCGTCGTAGGTGAACAGCTGGTCGTCGGGCTGCTGCTTCGTACTGCCTGGCAGCTCGAGCAGGGCAGCCAGCGGCACGATCTCCTCCGCGTGGGCGAACCGGAACTCCGCCGCGGGCGCGTCCTCGCCTGCGGCCACCGCCTCGACGGAGCTCAGGAACGCGTCCACGAGCACGTGCGACATCCGGTACGTGACGTCGGATCCCTCGAAGGCGGGACCCTTCTTGTAGAAGTCGCCACCGTCGGAGAGCAGCGCGAACGGCGCGGCATCCTCGTCGGACATGTAGGCGCTCATGTCGACGTCGGCATCCTGAGCCATCCCCGGCGCGATCACGTAGAGCTCGTACACGTAGGAGCCGGCATCCACGACGCTCTCCAGGTGCTTCTTGCCCTTCCCGCTGTCGACCAGGTCGAACTCGCCGTCGTCGATCCGCTTGACGAACTCGGGGGTGAAGAGCTTGCCCACCACGTCGCGTGCGGCGGTGGCGATCTCGGGAACCTCCTCCAGCGCGTCCTCTGCGGACTCCAGCTGCTCCGAGTCCTCGTACTCGAGATACGCCGGATCGGAGTCGTGGAAGTACAGCAGCGCCTTGTCCTCGGCCTGCGGCTGGATCACAGATGCGAGGTCGGGGTCCTCCTGCTCCAGGCCGGCGACGAAGCTGTCTGCGCTGTCGACGGCACGGTCGACGCCGGACGAGACGATGCTGATCGGGTTGCCGTCGGCCACCGCGCTGTCGAACAGGGGCCGCATCCGGTCGACGACTCGACGGGCGATGCCCTTGTGCTCCTCCGCGCCACGGGCGCTCAGCGAGCCATAGCCGATCTTCTCGTGCACGGCGATGACCTTCTGCAGGTCGGCACCGAACTTCTCACCCAGCTCCGTCAGTCCGCCGTCCTTCTCGGCGATCTGCCACAGCTGCCACAGCAGGTCGTCGTACTTCTTGCTGGAGAGCAGCCGGGATCCGTGCCGCCCGACGTGCTCGACCAGCACCGGCTCATACCCCTCGGGAGCCTGCTGGTAGGTCGAGGCGTCCTGGAACGGCTCGTACACAGCCTTCGTGCCGAGAAGGTTGCCGTTCGTGCGCGCAGTCGGGCTGGGGCTGGGGTCGGGCGTGCCGGGATCCGCTTCCGCCGCAGGCGTCTGCACCGAGCACCCCGCAAGCGCGACACCCACCAGCATCACCGCCGCTGATCGTCCGAGCCTTCGCGATCGAGTGGACATGGGACTCCTGTTCTCCGCCTCAGCGGATCTGTGCGTCCGCCCGGACACAGCATCGTGCCCCGTGATACGAACGCTACATGTCAGGACAATAGGATGTCAGAAGTTTTCTGTCAAGAGATGCCGATGCGCATGACGAGCCCCGCCCGCGACCCACCGGGTCGAGGACGTGCGGCCAAGCGGGTCACCCCAGCGGGTCGGCGAGCAGGCGCTCGAACGCGGCGTCGGCGGCGCCGATCAGCAGCCGGTCGGCGCCGAGCGCGGCCGAGGACAGCTCCAGGCGCTCGGCGATCACGTCGAACGCGCGGCGTCGCACCTCGTCATCGAACGCGTCGCGGTCTGCGTCGCGGAGGATGCCGAGAAAGCCGCCCAGCACGATCATGGACGGGTTCAGCACGTTGGCGGCGTTGCCGAGAGTCGCGGCCAGGATGCGGCGCTGACGCCGCACCTCGACCGCCACCGCGGGGTCGGTCGCCGCGGCGAGCGCGGACTGCAGAGCGTCGTCATCCGCGGCGTCCAGACCCGCGACGTCGAGGAGCCGCTGGCGGTTGACCTCGTTCTCCAGGACCCCGCCCTCCACCCGGCGGTCGGCGGCGTCGGCCATGCTGGCGGCGGTCTGCCCCCACTCGCCGGCGTAGCCGCCCGCGCCGCCGATCAGCTGGCCGTGCAGCACGAGCCCCCCGCCGATGCCGCTCGCGCCGCCGTTGAGATACACCACGTCGCCGTGCTCGCGCGCCGCTCCGAACAGGCGCTCCGCCCTGGTTCCGTACGAGGCGTCGTTGCCGACCGCGACCGGAAGCGCGAGCGCCTGCCGCAGCGGACCGGCGATGTCGGCATCCTGCCAGCCCAGATGGGGCGCCAGCCGCACCACGCCGTCCTCCGCGCGCACGAGTCCGGGCACGGCGACGCCGGCGCCCACCAGACGGCATCCGCGCAGAGCATCCGACCGCCACCTCTCGACGGTGCGCGCGACGATGCCCACGACCTCGGCGACACCGGGCGAGGAGACGGCGATGCGCTCCCGCACGCGCACCGTGCCGCCGAGCGACACCGCGCCGATCTCGATCGCGTCGATCTCGGGGTTCACGCCGACGGCGATCACCTTGTCGCTCGCGGCGACGATGGGCGACGGGCGTCCCACCCGGCGAGTCGGATCCGGGTCGTGCTCGCACACGAGTCCGGCGTCGGTGAGCCGCGACACCAGGTCGGACACGGTGGAGCGGTTCAGCCCCGTCTCGGCCGTGATCACCGCGCGCGAGCGCGGTCCGCCATGGTGCACCAGACGCAGCACCGCGCCGAGGTTCGTGCGGCGCACCCCCTCCACGGTCGTCGCGCGCTCGCTCATCCCCTCAGATTACCGATCGCCGACGCCGACGCCGGTTCATCCGCGATCACTCGAACGACACCGACACCAGCCGGGCGTCGGCGCCGGTCACCTCGTGCACCGCGCCGGTCAGCTGCACGCTCGCCGGCGCCGTCGCGGAGCCGGGCAGCGCGCGGTGCGCGCGCGCCTTCTCGTTCGAGATGGCTCCTCCGGTGGTGGACGACAGGTCGGACTCCGGCGCCTGCGCCTCGGCGTGCGAGGCCGCCCACACCAGTACCTCGCCCGGCTCGACCACGCGCACCAGCCGGCGATCGCTGAACGCGAAGCGCGTGGCCGGAACGTCGAAGCGCACACGACGGCTCTCGCCCGGTGCCAGCTCGACGCGCGCGTAGCCGAGCAGCTGCGCCACCGGCCGCGTGACGCTCGCCACCGGGTCTCGCCCGTACAGCTGCACGACCTCGGCCGCGGCGGTTCCGCCGGTGTTGCGCACCGTGACCGCCGCCGTGAACCGGCCGTCGGTCGCCGCCTGCTCGGACACCTCGAGATCGTCGTAGGCGAAGGTGGTGTACGTCAGCCCGAAGCCGAACGGACGCAGCGGGGTGGGGTCGGTCGCCGTCACGTCCGACGGGCCGCCCAGGATCGGATGCAGGTAGCTGTACGGCTGCGAGCCCGACGAGCGCGGCAGGCTCACCGGCATCCGCCCCGACGGCGCCACCGCACCGGTGAGCACGTCGGCGATCGCCTCGCCGCCCGCCTCACCGGGGAAGAACGACTGCAGCACGGCCGCCGGTCGCGCGCCGTCGCCGTCGAGCGCCCAGTCGATCGCGTAGGGGCGCCCGGTCAGCAGCACCATCACGACGGGCGTGCCCGTCGCCGCCATCGCCTCGACCAGCTCGCGCTGCACGCCGGGCAGCTCCAGCGACTCGACGTCGTTGCCCTCGCCGACCGTCCCCCGGCCGAACAGCCCGGCCTGATCGCCGACGACCACCACTGCGACGTCGGCGTCCGCCACCGCCTCGACGGCGGCCGCGATGCCGGAGCGGTCATCGCCCTCCACCTCGCAGCCGGCGACGTGCACGATCTCGGCCTCGGGCAGCGCGGAGACCAGGGCCTCGCGCACCGTCGGGATCTCGAAGCCGAGCTCGTAGCCCGGGTGATGCGCCAGCACGTGGTTGGCGAACGAGTAGCACCCCTGCAGAGCGGCTGCGCGGTCGGCGTTCGGCCCCACCAGCGCGATGCGCTCGGCGGACGCCGCCAGCGGCAGCGCCCCGTCGTTGCTCAGCAGCACGAGCGACTCGGCCGCCAGCCGGCGGGCCGCGGCTCGATGCCGAGGCGTGTCGAGGTCGATCGTCGCGGGCGGCTCGTCGTCGAAGGCATCCGGCTCGAGCAGCCCCAGCTGCTCCTTCTGCAGCAGCACGCGGGTGACCGCGCGATCGAGGTACGCCTCGTCGAACACGCCGTCCCGCACGCGCCGCAGCAGCGGCTCGAGGTAGGCGTCACCGGAGGGCAGCTCCACGTCGATGCCGGCCGTGAGGGCCAGCTCGGCGGCCTCGCCCCGGTCGGCGGCCACCGCGTGCATGACCTCGAGGAACGCGACGGCGAAGTAGTCGGCCACCACCACCCCGTCGAAGCCGAGCCGCTCCCGCAGGATGCCGGTGAGCAGAGCGGGATCGGAGGCCACCGGCACCCCGTCGATCTCGGCGTAGCTGTTCATCACGCTGCGCACGTCGCCGTCGCGGATGGCCATCTCGAACGGCGGCAGGAACACATCCGCGACCTCGCGCGGCCCGGCGGAGACCGGAGCGTGGTTGCGCCCCGCCCGCGACGCGGAATAGCCGAGGAAGTGCTTGAGCGTGGCGTGCACCCCAGTCGACTGCAGACCCCGCACGTAGGCGGTGCCCACCGTGCCCACCAGATAAGGGTCCTCGCCGATGCACTCGTCGACCCGGCCCCAGCGCGGGTCGCGCACCACGTCCAACACCGGGGCCAGGCCCTGGTGCACCCCCAGTTCCCTCATCGACTCGCCGATCAGCGCGCCCATCTCGGCGACCAGCTCGGGGTCGAACGACGCACCCCAGGCCAGCGGCGTGGGGAACGTCGCGGCCTTCCAGGCGGCGAGCCCGGTGAGGCACTCCTCGTGCACGAGCGCGGGGATCCCGAGCCGTGTCTCGCTCTTCAGCCGGCGCTGCTCCCGCCACAGCCACGCCGCGCGGTCGGCCGGGTCGACCGGACGCGTGCCGTAGACGCGCGTGTAGTGGCCGATCCCGTGCCGGGTGATCTCGGCCAGGGCATCCGGACCGCCCTTCTCACCGGACATCTCGTTCTGCATCGGGGCGACGACCTCGCCGCCCTGGTCGAGCCAGTAGCCCACCAGCTGCGCGGCCTTCTCCTCGAGCGTCATCTCTGCCAGCAGCGCGCTCACCCGCGGCGAGGCCTGCGGGAAGGCGGGGATCTGCGAGGTCATGGCGGCCTTCTCCGTGATCGTGTCGTACGTCATCCCTCAGCCCTTCACCGCACCGGTCAGACCGCCCACGATGCGGCGCTCGAACAGGCTGAAGAAGACCAGGGCGGGCAGCATCGACAGCGAGGTGTACGCGAGCACGCGAGCCGTGTCCACCGAGTACTGCGAGGCGAAGTTCTGCACGCCCAGCGGCAGCGTGAACAGTCCCTGGTCGCTGAGGATGAACAGCGGCAGGATGTACCCGTTCCAGGCGCCGACGAAGGCCAGGATGCCGACGGTGATGACTCCGGGGAGGCTCAGCGGCACGACCATGCGCCAGAAGAAGCCCAGGCGCGAGGCGCCGTCGATGGATGCCGCCTCCTCCAGCTCCTTCGGTATCGCGCGCAGGAACGGCACCAGGATGATGATCGTGGTCGGCAGCGCGAAGGCGATCTGCGGAAGGATGATGCCCGCCAGGCTGTTGACCAGTCCGAGGTTGCGGATCAGGATGTACAGCGGCGTGATCGCCACGGTCACCGGGAACATCAGCCCGGCGGCGAACAGCGCGTACATGACGCCGCGTCCGCCGAAGTCGTAGCGCGCCAGCACGTAGCTGGCCATCACGCCGAGCACGACCGCGCCCGCCGTGGTGCCGACCGCCGAGATGGTGGAGTTGAGCATGGCCGTCCAGAACTCGGAGCTGGCCAGCACGTCGCCGTAGTTGCCGATCTGCCAGGGCGTCGGGAACCCGGAAGGATCGAGCGTGATCTGCGAGTTCGTGCGGAACCCGCCGATGATCACGTACAGCACCGGGGTGATGCAGACGGTGACCAGCACCAGCGCGACCAGGTAGACGGCGGGGCTGCCCCACTTCACGCCCGTCTCGCGCACGCGGCGAGGCCGCTTGGGTCCGATCGCCTGGATGGCGACCCGCGTGTTCAGACTCTCGGCGCTCACTTGCGCCTCCTTCCGCCGTCACCGGTCAGGGCGCCGTCGGTGTCGCGACGCAGCACGAAGCGCTGATAGATCAGGGCCACGATGAGGGTGATGATGAACAGCATCACCGCGACGGCGTTGCCGTAGCCGTAGCTGCCGGCCAGGTGGCCGTTCTGGTACATGTAGGTGGCCATGGTGGAGGTGCCGGCGGTCGCGGCGATGTACTGGCCCCAGATGATGTTGACGAGGTCGAACAGCTGCAGCGATCCGATGATCGACAGGAACGCCCAGATCCGGATCGTCGGCCCCAGCAGCGGCACCGTGATGCTCCACTGGATCTTCCAGAAGCCGGCGCCGTCGATGGCGGCGGCCTCGTAGAGCTCCTCGGGAATCGACTGCATGCCGGCGAGCATGAGGATCACCGCGAAGCCGAGGTACTTCCAGGTGATGATGATCATCAGCGACCACATGGCGATCGCCGGGTCGGCGATCCAGGACTGCTGCAGGAAGCCCAGGCCCCACTTCTCCAGCAGGGAGTTCAGTGCGCCGGCATCCTGCAGCATCAGGCTCCAGCCGATGCCGACGATGACCTCGGAGATCACGTACGGCACGAAGATCAGCACCCGGATGAGCGAGCGCCCGCGGATCTTCTGATTCAGCAGCAGGGCGAACAGGATCGCGATCGGGCCCTGCAGCAGCAGCGAGAGCACGACGATGATGCCGTTGTGCAGCACGGCCGCGCGGAAGGTCTCGTCCTCCCACATCATCCTGTAGTTGTCGAGTCCGATGAACTCGGTGGGCCAGCCGAAGCCGTTCCACTTGAAGAAGCCGTAGAACGCGGCCATCGCCACCGGCAGGATGACGAAGCCGACGAACATGATGAGCGCGGGTCCCGAGAGGAGCGCGATCTCGCCGCGCTTGCGCCAGTCGGCCCGCGGCGAGCGCCGCTCCGGGGCGGGCGTCGCGCCCGCCCCGGAGACGGTGTCCCTCTCAGGCACCGACGTGCTCTGCAGTGCCTGGGTGTCGTGCATGGTGCGGGTCAGCCCCTCGCCTGCGCCTTGGTGACGGTGTCGACGAGCTTCTCCGGGCTGCCCTGGCCTGCGAGCATCTCGACGACGCTGGTGTTCAGCGCGTTGCCGACGTTCTGGCCGAGAGCGGTGTCGAGCCACAGCGCCACGTACGGCGCCTTCTGGTAGGCCTCCATCAGGGGCTTCAGCGACGGGTCGGTGACCGCACCGGTCGCCTCCTGCGAGGCGGGGATGGTCTGGAACGCCACCGCGTACTTCTCCTGCCATTCCTTGGAGGAGACGAAGTTCAGGAACTTCTCGCACGCCTCCGGCGAGTCCTTCGAGCAGGAGTAGCCGTCCATGCCGCCCATCATCGCGCCGGGAGCACCGTCACCGCCGTCGACCTCCGGGAAGGGGAACCAGCCCAGGTCGGGCAGCGGCTGCTCGTCGGGCGTCAGGCTGGCGATCACGCCCACGTCCCAGGCGCCCATCAGCTCCATCGCCGCCTTGTGGTTGGCGATCAGGCCGGCGGAGGAGTTCGCGCCCTCCTGCGGGTCGGTGGTCAGGAAGCCCTTGTGGAACGGCTCGGTGCCGGCGAAGTCCTTGAAGTTCTGCGCGGCCTCCAGCCAGCACGGGTCGGAGAAGTCGGCCTTGGTGGCGAGGTTCTCGATCAGCCCCTGATCGCAGGCGCGCAGGGCGAAGAAGTAGTACCAGTGCGCTGCCGGCCAGGCCGCCTTCGCGCCGAGGGCGATCGGCTGGATGCCCGCGGTCTTGAGCTTGGCGACCGCGTCGTCCAGCTCGTCGAACGTGGTGGGCTCGGACGTGATGCCGGCCTGCTCGAACAGGTCCTTGCTGTAGAAGAAGCCTCCCGGCAGCACGGCGCTGGGCATGCCGTAGATCTTGCCGTCGACCGTGAACGCGCTGAACGGCGCATCGCCGAACGCCTTCTTCACGTCGTCGTCGATCAGGCCGGTGAGGTCCTTGACCTTGTCGGCGCTGACGATGTCGGCGAGCTTGCCGCCGCCGCGAGCCATGAAGATGTCGGGCATGTCGCCGGAGTTCACGGCGGTCTGCAGCTTGCCGTCCATGTCCTCGTTCTGGATCGACGTGACCTTGATCTTCACGTAGGGGTTCTCCTTGGTGAACGCCGCTGCGGCATCCTCCCAGTACTGCTTGCCGGGGCCGGTGGTGGAGTTGTGCCACATCGTGAGCGTGGTCTTGCCACCGGCGCTCGGGTCGTCGCCGCCGCCGGAACAGGCGGTCAGTCCGAGCATTCCCAGCGTCGCCACGGCCGCCGCGGCGGCGACCCATGCTTTCCGGATCTTCATGCTGTGTGTCTCCTCTTCGAGTGTTCAGCCGCCGGTCACCCATTTGTTGCCGACTGCACCGAATGTGCTTCGCGCCTACTCTGACATCTTCACGTCGGCCTGTCAATCGTTATCGATAACGTTTTCCACCGATACAGTGGATGCATGACGCCTCGCCCCACGATTCACGATGTCGCCCGCACCGCCGGCGTCTCGGTCGCCACGGTCTCGAAGGCGATCAACGGCCGCGATGGCGTGGCGCCGGCGACGCTGGCACACGTGCTGGGCGTCGTGGAGGAGCTCGGCTACGCCAGCTCGCTGGTGGCGACCTCGATGCGCCGGCGCCGCACGAACGTGATCGGGGTGCTGGTCGCCGAGTTCGAGCCCTTCGCGCTGCAGCTGTTGCAGGGCGTGTCCACAGCGCTGCAGGGCACGCAGTACGACGTGCTCGCCTACGCGGGAAGCGTCTCGGCGGGCGAGCACCGGGGCTGGGAGCAGCGTTCGCTGTCGCGCCTGGGCGGCACCCTGATCGACGGGGCGATCGTCGTGACGCCCACCTCCACCCCGGCCGACGCCTCGGTGCCGATCGTCGCGATCGATCCGCACGAAGGCCCGGACGGCCCGTCGACCGTGAGCGTGATCAACGTCGACGGCGCGCGCGCCGCCACCGAGCACCTGATCGCGCTCGGCCACCGCCGCATCGGCCATCTGCGCGGGCGCAACGACCTGATCTCGGCGCAGCAGCGCGAGCAGGGCTACCGCAGCGCGCTTGCCGCCGCCGGCATCCCGTTCGACCCCGCGCTGGTCGCCGAGGGCGGCTACCGCGCGGCCGACTCCACCGCCGGTGCGCACGCGCTGCTGGACCTGCCGCATCCGCCCACCGCGGTGTTCGCCGCCAATGACCTGTCCGCCCTCGAGATGATCCGGGTGGCCGGCGAGCGGGGCCTGCGGGTGCCCGCCGATCTCTCGGTGATCGGCTTCGACGACATCCCCGACGCCGCCTCGCACGTGCCCCAGCTCTCCACGGTGCGCCAGCCGCTGACCGAGATGGGTGCCGCGGCCGTGCGCGTGCTGCTGAGCATGCTGGACGGCGGCGACCGCGAGGACGTGCGGATGCCGGCCGAGCTGAAGGCGCGCGAGTCGACGGCCGCGCCCGGCCGGTGACCGGCGCCGGAGCGACCGGCTCCGGTGTGGAGGTTCGGCATTGCATCCAGCATCCCCTCCTGATATGTTCTTGCCTACAACATTTCACCGACGTCGCTGAAGGCGGACCATCATGACACTCACCCCCACCAAGGCCGACCGGTTCTCGTTCGGACTCTGGACCATCGGTTACAACGGCACCGACCCGTTCGGCGGCCCCACCCGTCCCGCACTCGACGTCGTGCACGCCGTCGAGAAGCTCGCAGAGCTCGGCGCGTACGGCCTCACCTTCCACGACGACGACCTGTTCGCGTTCGGATCGACGGATGCCGAGCGGCAGAAGCAGATCGATCGCCTGAAGGGCGCCCTGGCCGACACCGGCCTGATCGTGCCGATGGTGACCACCAACCTGTTCAGCGCCCCGGTCTTCAAGGACGGCGGCTTCACCTCCAACGACCGCCAGGTGCGCCGCTACGCGCTGCGCAAGGTGTTCCGCCAGCTCGACCTCGGCGCCGAGCTGGGCGCCAGGACCTTCGTCATGTGGGGCGGCCGCGAGGGCGCCGAGTACGACTCCGCGAAGGACATCCAGGCGGCGCTGGAGCGCTACCGCGAGGCCGTCAACCTGCTCGGCGACTACGTCACCGACAAGGGCTACGACATCCGCTTCGCGATCGAGCCCAAGCCCAACGAGCCCCGCGGCGACATCCTGCTGCCGACCCTCGGCCACGCCATCGCGTTCATCGACTCGCTCGAGCGTCCCGAGCTGGTGGGCCTGAACCCCGAGGTCGGCCACGAGCAGATGGCCGGCCTGAACTTCACGGCCGGCATCGCCCAGGCGCTGTACCACGGCAAGCTCTTCCACATCGACCTGAACGGCCAGCGCGGCATCAAGTACGACCAGGACCTGGTGTTCGGACACGGCGACCTGAACAACGCGTTCTCGCTCGTCGACCTGCTCGAGCACGGCGGACCGAACGGCGGCCCCGCCTACGACGGCCCGCGTCACTTCGACTACAAGCCCAGCCGCACCGAGGACGAGGCCGGTGTGTGGGAGTCGGCCGCCGCGAACATGCGCATGTACCTGCTGCTGAAGGAGCGCGCGGACGCGTTCCGCGCCGACCCCGAGGTGCAGGAGGCGCTTGCCGCGGCCAAGGTGGGTGAGCTGTCGCAGCCCACCCTGAACGAGGGCGAGAGCTACGACGACTTCCTCGCCGACCGCAATGCGTTCGAGGACTTCGACGCCGACGCGTACCTGGGCGGCCACGGCTTCGGCTTCGTACGCCTGCAGCAGCTGGCCACCGAGCACCTGCTGGGCGCTCGCTGAGTTTCACCCGCTTCCTTCGCCGAGACCCCTCCGGGTCGCCGAGACCCCCTCGTGTCGACGCGACTGCGGAGGGGTCTCGACAAGGCGGAGGGGTTTCGGCGACAAGACGAAGTGAGAGGATGCCGGACATGGCACTCGTGATGGGCGTCGACTCGTCGACGCAGTCCTGCAAGGTCGTGATCGTGGATGCCGGCACCGGCGCGGTCGTGCGCACCGGCAGGGCATCGCACCCGGAGGGCACCGAGGTGGCCCCCGATGCCTGGTGGACTGCACTGCAGGCGGCGATCGCGGATGCCGGCGGCATGGACGACGTCGAGGCCTGGTCGATCGGCGGTCAGCAGCACGGCATGGTCGTGCTCGACGAGCACGGCGCCGTCATCCGCGATGCGCTGCTGTGGAACGACACCCGCTCGGCCGGCGCGGCGGCGGACCTGATCGACGAGTTCGGTGCGGCCGCGCTGGCGGAGCGCACCGGACTGGTGCCGGTCGCGTCGTTCACGATCACCAAGCTGCGCTGGCTGCGCGACGCCGAGCCGGAGCACGCCGGGCGCGTCGCCGCGGTGGCGCTCCCGCACGACTGGCTCACCTGGCGACTGCGCGGATACGGACCATCTGGCACTGGCGAGAACTCGCCGCTGGACGAGCTGATCACGGATCGCTCGGACGCCTCGGGCACCGGCTACTGGAATCCGCGGACCGGCGAGTACGACCGGGAGCTGCTGGTCGCCGCGCTCGGGCGCGATGCCGTGCTGCCGCGCGTGCTCGATGCATCCGAGTCCGTGCGCGACGCCGACGGGCGCGCGGTGGGCCCCGGTGCCGGTGACAACGCCGGAGCCGCACTGGGCGTGGGTGCCGGCCCCGGCGACGTGGTGGTCTCGATCGGCACCAGCGGCACGGTCTTCGCGGTCAGCGAGCAGCCGGTGCACGACGACAGCGGCGCGGTCGCCGGGTTCGCCGATGCGGCGGGCGGCTTCCTGCCGCTGGTCGCGACGCTGAACGCCGCGCGGGTGCTCGACGCCATCGCCCGCCTGCTCGGCGTCGACCACGCCGAACTCTCCCGCCTGGCCCTCGACGCGCAGCCGGGCGCGGGCGGCCTGACGCTGCTGCCCTACTTCGAGGGCGAGCGCACGCCGAACCTGCCGGATGCCACCGCCGAGCTCACCGGCATGACGCTGGGGTCCACCACCCGCGAGAACCTCGCCCGTGCCGCGGTCGAGGGCATGCTCTCGGGCCTGGGCGCCGGCCTGGACGCGCTGCGCGACCAGCAGGTGCCGCTCGCGCGCGCGCTGCTGATCGGCGGCGGCGCGCAGTCCGAGGCGGTGCGGCGGATCGCGCCGGCAGTGCTCGGCATCCCGGTGGAGGTGCCGGCCCCGGCCGAGTACGTGGCGCTCGGCGCAGCCGCGCAGGCGGCCTGGGCGCTCAGCGGGTCGCGCCCCGCGTGGTCGTTCGCGAAGGACTGATCAGCGCGCGGCGATGGTCCACGAGGCCGTGTGCTGCTCGCCGGGCTGCAGCACGATGAGTCCTGCGCCCGAGTTGAACGCGTCGGGTGCGCACGTCATCGGCTCGACGGCGAGCCCCACGCGGTGGGTGGCGTCGTCGGCGGGCGTGTCGGCGGTGTGGATCTGCACCCACGGGCACGCCTGACCCCAGCTGACCGTCGTGGCGGTGCCGTCGGCGTCGCGCACCTCCACGACCGTGCGCCCGTCGGTGCGGGTCAGCCCGGTGAACGCGTGGTCGATGAACGTGGCGCCGATCGTGCGCGGCGATCGGAAGTCCCACTGCGGGTGCGCGTCGACGGATTCCACCGCCAGCGGGATCAGCCGGTCCTCGGTCACGGTCAGCACCTCGGATGCCGGAAGGGTGAGGGTCCAGCGGTCCACCGCGCCCGTGCCGTGGCCGTCGCCGGCGACGATGTAGGGATGCGGACCGGTCCCCCACGGCGCGGCGTCGGCACCGAGGTTGCGGCCGGTCACCGACTGGCTGAGTCCGTCGGCGTCGATCCGGTACTCCACCTGCACCTCGACGCGGAACGGGTACCCCGCCTGCGGCGGGACGACGGTGCTGAGCACCACGCGGTCCGCCTGGGCCGTGCGCACCTCGAACTCCGCCCAGCACACCAGCCCGTGCAGCGCGTGCCCGCGGGAGGGCTCGGTGAGCGCCAGCTCGTGCTCGGCGCCGTCGAACGCGTAGCGTCCGTCGACCACCCGGTTGGGCCAGGGTGCGAGCGTGCTGCCCCGGTAGGCGGGGCGCACGTCGTCGGCGGCGAAGGGCACGACCAGATCGCGCCCGTCGTGCGTGAGCGTGCGCAGGGTCGCGCCGATGCCGGCGATCTCGGCGCGGTACCCGTGCCCCTCGATCACCAGCTGCCGCCCCGACCGCGGAGTCATCACAGCCCCTGCGCCAGGCGGTAGTAGGCCTGGTTCCAGCGGACCCGCTGCTGGAACTCCGGCAGCGTGGTGGACTCGTCGATGACCAGCAGCTCGAGCTCGGCCATCTCCGCGAAGTCGCGGAATGCCTCGATGCCGACCGCCGTCGACATCACCGTGTGGTGCGCGGCGCCGGCGGTCAGCCAGGCGGCGGCGCTGGTGGTGAAGTCGGGTGCGGGCTTCCAGACCGCACGGCCCACCGGGAGCTTCGGCAGCGCGGCGCGAGGCTCGACGTTCTCGACGACGTTCGCCGTGAGGCGGAACCGGTCGCGCATGTCGCTCAGCGCGACGACCACCGCGGGGCCGGGGTGGGCGGTGAAGACGAGCCGCACCGGGTCGTCCTTGCCGCCGATGCCGAGCGGGTGGATCTCGAGGGTCGGCTTGGCGGCGGTGAGCGAGGGCGACACCTCCAGCATGTGCGCGCCGAGGATCAGCTCGTCGCCCGGCGTCATGTCGTAGGTGTAGTCCTCCATCAGGCTCGCGCCACCCGGCAGGCCTGCGCCCATCACGTTCGCGATGCGCACGAGCACCGCGGTCTTCCAGTCGCCTTCGGCGCCGAAGCCGTAGCCTTCGGCCATCAGGCGCTGCACGGCGAGTCCCGGCAGCTGCTTGAGTTCGCCGAGGTCCTCGAACGAGGTGGTGAAGGCGCCGAAGCCGCCCTCCTCCAGGAACGAGCGCAGCCCGATCTCGATCGCGGCGCCGTCGCGCAGCGACTGGTGCCGCTCCCCGCCGCGGCGCAGCTCGGGGGCGACCTCGTAGAGCTCCTCGTATTCGGCGACGAGGGCGTCGATGTCCGAATCGGATGCCGCGGCGACGGCATCCGCGAGGTCGTTCACGCCCCAGGTGTTCACCTGCACGCCCAGGCGCAGCTCGGCCTCGGTCTTGTCGCCTTCGGTCACCGCGACGAAGCGCATGTTGTCGCCGAAACGCGCGAGCTTCAGCGAGCGGGACGCCGCAAGTCCTGCCGCCGCGCGCTGCCAGGTGCCCAGCTCCTGCCGCACGCGCGGGTCGCTGACGTGGCCCACGACGGTCTTGCGCGGCACGCCCAGCCGGGTCTGGATGTAACCGAACTCGCGGTCGCCGTGCGCGGCCTGGTTCAGGTTCATGAAGTCGAAGTCGATGTCGGCCCACGGCAGCTCGACGTTCGCCTGCGTGTGCAAGTGCGCGAGCGGCTTCTGCAGCGCGTCGAGCCCGGCGATCCACATCTTGGCGGGGCTGAAAGTGTGCATCCAGGCGACCAGACCGATCACGCGGTCGTCGGCGTTGGCCTCCAGCGCGATGCGCTTGATGGCCGCGGAGTCGGTCACCACCGGCTTCCAGACGATCTTCACCGGGAGCTCGGATGCCGCCTCCAGTGCATCTGCGATGGTGCGGGACTGCTCGGCGACCTGCGCGAGCGTCTCTGGCCCGTACAGGTGCTGGCTGCCGGTGAGGAACCAGACCTCGTAGCCGTCGAGGGAGGTGGTGAGCGGGGTGCGGGTCATGAATCGTCCTTCAGGCTGTGGGTCAGATGGCGGCGACGGCGGCGGCCTCGGCCGCCAGGCCGGCGTGGTAGCGGTCGAGATAGGTCGCGTAGCCGGCGACATCGGCGGGGTCGGGCTCGGCGATGCGGATGTCGGCGTCCGCGAACACCCGCTCGTCGAGATACGCGGTGAGATCCTGGTCGGGGCCGGTGCCGGTGCCGGTGCCGAGGTAGGCCGCGAGCACCGCGATGCCCCACGCCCCCCCCTCGGATGCCGTGTCGCCGACGGCCACGGGAGCATTCAGCGCTCCGGCGAGGAAGCGCTGCGCGACCCCGGCCGTGCGGAACATCCCACCGTGCGCGAACATGCGCTCCAGCGCCACGCCCTCGCCCTGCAGCACGCGCATGCCCAGGCTCAGCGTGGCGAACACGCCGTACAGCTGCGCGCGCATGACGTTGGCGAGCGTGAACCGGCTGTCGGGCGTGCGCACGAACAGCGGCCTGCCCTCGTCGAGTCCGACGATCGGCTCGCCGGCGAGGTGGTTGTAGGCCAGCAGCCCTCCGGCATCCGCCTCGCCCTCCAGCGCCTCGCGGAAGAGGGTCTCGAACACGGCATCCGCCGAGCCCGCGTTCCCGGATTCGCGGCTTCCGGACGCCTCGGCGAACCGCGCGAACATGCCCACCCACGCCGCCAGCTCGCTGGCGCCGTTGTTGCAGTGCACCATCGCGACGGCGTCTCCGGCCGGGGTGGTGACGAGGTCGAGTTCGTGATGCACCTCGGCCAGCGGCCGCTCGAGCACGACCATCGCGAAGATGCTGGTGCCGGCGCTGACGTTGCCGGTGCGCGGCGCGACGGCGTTGGTGGCGACCATGCCGGTGCCGGCATCGCCCTCGGGAGGGCACAGCGGGATGCCGGGGCGCAGTGCACCGGTGGGGTCGAGCAGCGCGGCGCCGGCGGCGGTGAGGGATCCGGCGTCCGCGCCGGCCACGAGCACCTCGGGCAGCAGGGCGCGCAGGTCGCCTGCGGTGTGGGCGTCGTAGCGGGCGATGAGGCCCTGGTCGTAGTCGCGTGCCGCCGAGTCGATCGGGAACATGCCGGAGGCGTCGCCGATGCCCAGCACCCGCCGGCCGGTGAGCTGCCAGTGCACGTATCCTGCGAGCGTGGTGAGAAAGCGCACGTCGGCCGCGTGCGGCTCGTGATCCAGCTGCGCCTGCCGCAGATGGGCCACCGACCAGCGCAGCGGGATGTTCACGCCGAGCAGCTCGGTGAGCTCGGCGGCGGCGGGCCCCGTATTGGTGTTGCGCCAGGTGCGGAACGGCGTGAGCAGGTCGCCCGCGCCGTCGAAGGCCAGGTAGCCGTGCATCATCGCCGAGACGCCGATGGCACCGAAGGTGTCGGGGCGGATGCCGTGCCGGTCGTAGGCGTCGGAGACCAGGCCCGCGTACGCCCCCTGCAACCCTGCCCAGATCGCATCGACCGGATAGGTCCAGAGCCGGTCCTCGAAGCGGTTCTCCCAGTCGTGGAAGCCGGTGGCCAGCACCTCGTGGGTCTCGGCGTCGATCAGGCAGGCCTTGATGCGGGTCGAGCCGAGCTCGATGCCCACCGCCGTGCGGCCCGCGCGGATGGCGTCGGCGGCCGTGCGGGTACCCTCTGCGGCCGTGCTCATCGCCGCGCGTCCGTGCTCTGCCCGTACACGTTCTGGTACCGGTCGTACAGGCTGTCGATCGCCTCCTGCGGGATCGGGATGAGCGGTCCGGCCTCGCGGGCGTGATGCACGGTGCGCGCGACGTCCTCGACCATGACCGCGGCCTTCACGGCATCCTTGGCATCCGTCCCGATCGTGAACGGGCCGTGGTTCTGCATCAGCACCGCGCGGCTGCGGTGACCGCTGAGGGTCTCGACGATGCCGCGGCCGATCGAGTCGTCGCCGATGATGGCGAACGGGCCGACCGGGATCGGTCCGCCGAACTCGTCCGCCATGGCGGTGATCACGCACGGGATCTCCTCGCCGCGCGCGGCCCACGCCACCGCGTAGGTGGAGTGCGTGTGCACCACGCCGCCGACCTGCGGCATGTTGCGGTACACGTAGGCGTGCGCGGCGGTGTCGCTGGAGGGCGAGCGGTCGCTGCCGGGCGTGCCGGGGATCACGTTGCCGTCCAGGTCGCAGAGGATCATGTTCTCGGGCGCGAGGTCGTCGTAGCTCACGCCGGAGGGCTTGATGACGAACAGATCGGCGTTCGGGTCGTCGCCGGTGCGCACGCGCCCGGAGACGTTGCCGCCGGTCCAGACGACCAGGCCGTAGCGCACCAGCTCGCCGTGCAGGCGGGCGACATCGGCGCGCACGGCGGCGATGGCCGCCTCGATCTCAGGAGTGAAGGTCGTCATCGGATCCTCTCGGGTCGTGTCGTCGCGGGGACGGGCGTCGTCGCGGAGACGGCTGCCGTCCCGACGACACGTGTGACCGGTCACAGTCATTGTGACATCGAGCCGCGCCGCCCGTCAACAGCGCACGCTCGTCGAGTGCACAGCATCGCCTCACCGCGCGGGCGGCGCGACGGACGCGCGCTGCACGAGCACCGGAGCGACCGGCTCGACGGCGTCGTCCGCGTCGCCGACCAGCCGGGCGACCGCCAGCCGGGCGAGCTCGGCGAAATCCTGCCGCACCGTGGTCAGCGCGGGCGCGTAGTACTCGGCGTCCGGAACGTCGTCGAAGCCGACCACGCTGATGTCCTCGGGAACGCGGATGCCGAGCTCGCGCAGCCCTCCGAGCAGCCCGAGCGCCATCTGATCGTTCGCGGAGAACACCGCGGTGACCTGGGATGCCGCGACGGCCGCGGCCGCACCGTGCCCGGAGCGCGCCGTCCAGTCCCCCGCCAGCACGGGCCCCGGTGCGAGACCCCGCCCGGCCAGCTCCTGCGCGAAGCCCGCCTGCCGGGCCTCGGCCTCGAGCCAGTCCGCCGGCCCGGCGAGGTGGGCGATGCCGCGGTGCCCGGCATCCGCCAGGCATCCCGTCGCCAGCCGCGCACCGGCGACCTGGTCGACGGCGAGCCCGCGCCGGTCGTGGCCGGCGCTGTCGCGTCCGGCACTGTGCAGGGTGACGGTGGGGATGCCGATGTCCATTGCATCCAGCGTCCGCAGCGTGCGCGCGTGCGGGGCGACGACCACCAGCCCGTCCACGCCCTGACCGAGCAGGTGCTCGATGGCCTCGCGCACGGTGTCGTCAGCGGCGGAGTCGGCGAAGACGGCCGAGACCCAGTATCCGGCGGCTCGCGCCGCGGACTCGATGGCCTCGATGCTGCGGGAGGGCCCGTAGTGCAGCGCGGCCTGGGCCAGCACGCCGATGGTGCGCGAGCGGCGGGTGCCGAAGGCGCGGGCCACGTTGTTCATGCGATAGCCCAGCTCGGCCACAGCCGCCAGCACGCGCTCACGGGTCTCGGGGGCGACATCGGGATGCTCGTTCAGCACGCGCGACACTGTCTGACGCGAGACGCCGGCACGGGCGGCGACATCGCGCACCCCCACGGCGCGTGCACTGAGACCGGTCACGCGCACGAGTCTAGACCCCTGCGAGGGGGCGTCTGGGAACATGATGGCTCTCGGACTTGCATCTCAAGCCGCTTGAGGTCCCAGGGTGGAGCACATGACCCAGACACACGAAGAACTGCATCTCATCGGCGACGTCGCGCGCCGCACCGGACTCAGCGTCAGCGCCATCCGCTACTACTCCGACGAAGGTCTGGTCGTGCCCGCCGACCAGACCGACGGCGGGCACCGCCGCTACGACGCGGCGGCGATCGCCCGGCTGGAGTACATCCGCACCCTGCGCGATCTGGAGACCGGACTGGACCAGGTGCGCCGGGTGCTGACCGGCACCGTCGAGCTGCGGGATCTGCTCGCCGAGCACCTCGAGGTCGTCGAGACCCGCACGCACGACCTCCAGGCCAAACGAGCGGTGCTGCGCGCCCTCGTGCGCAGCGAGAGCACCCAGGAGCGCGCGCGGCTGCTGCAGCGGCTCGTGACGATGTCCGACGCGCAGCGCCAGAACCTGGTCGACGACTTCCTCACCGAGGTCTCGCAGGGGATGCCGGCCCACGTCGCCGACCGGCTCCGCGAGGCCCATCCTGAGCTTCCCGCCGATCCGTCACCGGAGCAGCTGGATGCCTGGATCGACCTCGCCGAGCTGCTGCAGGACGACGACTACCGCGCGGTGACGCGGGAGTATCTGCGGGAGACCTACGCCTCCGAGATCGGACGGCGGATGGCGCAGCCGGACATCCAGGACTTCGTCCGCAGCGCCGGCGACGAGCTGATGCCGAAGCTCGCCGCCGCCTGCTCCGCCGGTCTCTCCCCCGAGGATTCGCACGCGACCGACCTGGCGGAGCGGTTCGTGCAGCAGGCGGCCGCCGCAGCAGGGGTTGGCGCCGACGACGACCTGCGCAGCCGGCTGGCGGCGCGGTACCTCGAGGTCGACGAGGTGCTCACGCAGACGCTCGAGCACGACGGCTATCGGGCATCCGAAGGACGTTATCTCGAGCTGGTCGCCGTCATCAACGGCACGCCAGCGCCCGAGGCATCCGTGCGCGGCGACCTCGACCTGAGCGGCTTCGGCGCCTGGCTCTCCCGGGCGATCCTCGCCGGCCCGGCCCGCCGGGCCGGCGAGTGAGCCGCCGGGCTACTCCTTCTTGCGGGTCACCGCGCGCTGCAGCAGCACGAACACCAGCAGGATGCCGCCGGTGATGATCGTGGTCATCTCAGGCGGGATGCCGCCGTCGCGGGTGATCAGCACGTTCATCAGGCCGAGCACCAGCGCGCCCACCACCGAGCCGAGCACGTACCCGTACGCGCCGGTGAGCACCGTGCCGCCGATGACGGCCGCGGCGATCGCGTCGAGCTCCCAGCCGATGCCGGTGATGTTCTGCGCGGTGCCGAGCCGCGACGTGTACAGCACGGCCGCCAGCCCCGACAGCGCACCGCTGATGACGTAGACCAGCACCTTGGTGCGGTGCACCGGCAGGCCCATCAGCAGCGCCGAGCTCTCGGAGCCGCCGATCGCGTACACCGTGCGGCCGGTGCGCGTGCGGTGCAGCACGAAGAACGCCGCGAGCACGACCAGCACGGCCATCACGACCGCCGGCGTGATCGTCAGGTCATTCACCTTCGGACCGTCGATGATCTTGATCTTGTCGCCGATCCAGCGGATGGGCGAATCCGCGGCCAGACGCTCGGGCTTGGTGCTCAGCAGCGAGGCCAGCCCCCTGCCCAGGAACATCATGGCGAGGGTCGCGATGAACGGCTGCACGTTGAAGTAGCGGATCAGGATGCCCGAGACCAGGCCGAACGCGGCGCCGATCACGATCATCGTGACGATCACCAGCAGGGGGTTCCATCCCGCCTCGGCCAGCATCACCCCCGCCACCGACGAGAACGCGATGATCGAGCCGACCGACAGATCGATGCCGCCGGTGATGATCACGAAGGTCAGCGCGACGGCCAGCACGATCAGGTGCGTGTTGTTGATCAGAAGGTTCGACAGCGTGCTGGCCTGCACGATGCGCCCGTACGCGGTCTCCCCGTAGACGATCATGCCCACGAAGATGATCACCGATGCGACGGTGGGCAGCACCGACGGGTTCGCCGTGATCAGGCGGCGGACGCGCGTGATCGCGCTGGGCGTCGCGGTGCTCGCGGGGGTCATGGTCGCGGTGCTCATGCCGCCACCTCCTCTCTCGCTGTCGTGGCAGACGGGTCGGCCTGCCTGCGTCGGCGCCGCTGGAACCAGGCGCGCACCCGCTGGGACTGCAGCAGGCAGATCGCGATGATCACGAGCGCCTTGAACGCGGGGGTGGCCGACGAGGAGACGCCCAGGAACAGCACGGTCTTGTCGAGCGTGGCGATCAGCAGGGCGCCCACGAAGGCCCCCGAGAGCGAGAACTTGCCGCCCATCAGGGATGCGCCCCCGATCACGACGGCGAGGATCGCGTCGAGCTCGAGCTGGTAGCCGGTGCGGGAGATGTCCACGGTCATCACGCTGCCGACCGACATGATCCCGGCCACGCCGGCCAGCACGCCGCTGAGGATGTACGCCGTCAGCAGCAGCCCCTTGGGCTTGATGCCCGCCATCCGGCTGGCGCGCGGGTTGATTCCGATGGCCTCGATCATCAGGCCCAGCGCGCTGCGCCGCACCACCCAGCCGACGGCGATCACCACGGCGAGCGCGAGCAGGAACACCACCGGGATGCCGACCAGGTAGCCGTTCGCGATCCAGCGGTACGGGTCGTTGGAGGCGGCCGTGTTCTGCCCGCCGGTGATCACCTTGGCGATGCCGCGCCCGGCGAGCATGAGCACGAGCGTCGCGATGAACGGCTGCAGCCCCACATAGGCGACGAGGATGCCGTTGACGGCGCCCAGGATGCCGGTGATCAGCAGCGACAGACCCACCGCGGCCAGTGCGGCGCCGAGGGAGGACGAGTCGCCCGCGCTGCGCAGGAACTCCATCGACACCGCGCCGGAGACGGCCATCAGCGATCCGACCGAGAGGTCGATGCCGGCGGTGGCGATCACCAGCGACATCCCGATCGCGATCATCATGATCGGGGCGGCCTGGCGCAGGATGTCGATCAGGTTCCCGACCAGGTTGCCGTTGTTCGGGTTGATCGAGACGGCGAGGTAGCCGGGATCCTTGATCACGTTCAGCACGAGCAGCGCGGCGATGGCCACGATGCCCCAGAAGAACGGCTTGTGGATCACGTCCCGCCAGAAGGACGAGGTGTTCGCGGAGGTCATCGCGTCTCCTGCTCTGCGGTCGTGTGCTCTGCGGTCGCAGCGTCGTCTGCGATCGTATCGGGCAGCGCTCCGGGGGTCTGCTCGAGGTCGTCAGCGGCCGCGCCGGCGCCGTGCGCCGCGATGACGTCGACGATCTCCTGCGCGGTGACGCCGGGACCGTTCTGGATCTCGCCGATCTTGCTGTGGTCCTTCAGCACGACGATCCGCTCGGAGAGGCGCACCACCTCCTCGAGCTCGGAGGAGACGAACACCACGGCGACGCCGTCCTCGGCGAGCTGCGCGACGGCCTCCTGGATCTCGGCCTTGGCCCCGACGTCGATGCCGCGCGTCGGCTCGTCGAGGATGAGCAGCTCGGGCTCGGTGGCCAGCCAGCGCCCCAGCAGCACCTTCTGCTGGTTGCCGCCGGAGAGGTTCTTGATCATGCGGTTCGGGTCGGCCGGTCGCACGTTCAGCTCGGTGATGTACTTCCGGGCGATGGCATCCTGCTCCTTGCGCGGGATCGGCCGGGCCCATCCTCGCTCGGCCTGCACCGCCAGGATGATGTTCTCGCGGATGGTGAGGTCGCCGACGATGCCCTCGTCGCGCCGGTTCTCGGTCGAGAACGCGATGCGCTTGGCCAGTCCGTCGGCCGGCGAGCGCAGGTCGGCGCGGCGGCCGCGCAGGGTCATGGAGCCCTCGTCGAGGCGGTCAGCGCCGTACAGCAGCCGGGCCAGTTCGGTGCGACCGGAGCCGAGCAATCCGGCGAAGCCGACGACCTCGCCGGGCCGGATGTCCAGATCGGTGGCCTCGACCGCGCCTCGGCGCGCGATGCCGGATGCCGACAGCAGCGGCTCCTCGTCGGCGTCGCGCGGCGTGGTGCGACGGTTGCCGCCGAGGGAGGTGAGCGAGTCGAGGTCCTTGCCGATCATCTTCGAGATGAGCGCGTGCCGGTCGAGCTCGCGGGTGAGGTACTCGCCCTCGTAACGACCGTTGCGCAGCACGGTGAGCCGGTCGCTGATCGCGTAGATCTGGTCGAGGAAATGCGAGACGAACAGGATCGCGACGCCCTGGTCGCGCAGCGACCGCATGATGGCGAACAGGCCCTCGACCTCGGCGGCGTCGAGGCTGGAGGTCGGCTCGTCGAGGATGAGCACCTTGGCCTGGATCGCCATCGCGCGGCTGATCGCCACGAGCTGCTGCAGGGCTATGGAGAGGGTCGAGAGCGGCTTGTGGGTGTCGAGGTGCTCGAGGCCGAGCCTGGCGAGCGCCTCGGTGGCGGCACGGTGGGTGGCCCGCCAGTTCACGCCGAACGGCCCGCGCACCTCGTGCCCGAGCATGACGTTCTCGCCGATGGACAGGTTCGGCGCCAGGTTGACCTCCTGGTACACCGTCGAGATGCCGGCATCCTGGGCATCCCCCGTCCCGCCGAAGCGGCGCTGCTGGCCGGCGACGACGATCTGCCCGGAGTCGATGCCGTACACACCGGTGAGCGCTTTGATGAGCGTGGACTTGCCCGCGCCGTTCTCGCCCATCAGGGCGTGCACCTCACCGGGGAACAGCCGGAAGTCGACGCCGTCGAGCGCCTTCACCCCCGGGAACTCGATGCAGATGCCGCGCATCTGCACGATGGGCGCTTCTTCGGTCATCGCCGTCTCTCTCGTCGTCGTGGGACGCGGATGCCGGGTGGCACGCGAGGCGCCACCCGGCCGCCGATCAGTACTTGCGGTCCGCGAGCACGGCCTGGGCCGCCTCGGCGGAGTCGAAGGCCTCGCTGGGGACGATGATGTACGGGTCGACCTTCTCGCCGTCCAGCGCCTTCTTCACCACGTCGAGCGCGGTCTCGCCGAAGAGCGGGTTGTACTCGTGCACGTAGCTGAGCTTGCCGTCGGCGAGCGCCTGGATGGCGTTCTTGGTGCCGTCGATGGTGGCGATCTTGATGTCGGTGCCGACCTTCAGCCCCGCCTCCTCGGCGGCCTGCGCGGCGCCGAGCCCCATCTCGTCGTTCTGCGCGAACACGAACTGGATGTCGTTGCCGTTGGCCTTCAGCATGGTCTCGAGCACGCTCTTGCCCTCTTCGGTGGACCAGTTGGCCGTCTGCGCGTCGACCTTGGTGAGCTTCGAGTCGCCCAGGCCCTCCTCGAAGCCCTTGTTGCGCTCGTTGACGACGCCGACGCCGGCCGGCCCCTCGAGCACGACGTAGTTGCCGCCGTCGGGGAACGTCGTCGCCGCCCACTCGCCGACCTCCTTGGCGACCTCGACGTTGTCGGGGGCGATGCGGGTCACGTACAGGCTGCTGTCGTCGGGCTCGATGCCGCGGTCGAGCAGGATCACGGGGATCTCCGCCTCCTGGGCGAGCTTGAGGGAGTCCTCCCAGCCGGTGGCCTCGGTCGCCGACAGCAGGATCACGTCGACCCCCTCGTCGACGAAGGCGGTGAAGCTGTCGATCTGGGACTTCTGGTCGAGGTTGGCCGCCGGGGCGTAGCTGAGGTCGTAGCCGGCGTCCTCGGTGAACGTGTCCTTGATGTTCTGCTCGTTCGCCTGACGCCAGCCGCCCTCGGGGCCGACCGCGACGAACCCGACACTGATCAGGTCGCCGTCGGATGCTCCGCCGTCGCCGCCCTTGTCGCCGGTGTCGGCGCTCGAGCATGCGGCCAGGCCGAGCGCGAGGGCGCCGGCGGCTGCGAAGCCGAAGACCGTGCGGATGTGCTTCTTTGCAGACATTGTTCTCCTCCTTGAGAGACCGGGGCGCGTGCCCGGATGGACCTCGGGGCGGTCCGTGCAGTTCGATCGCAGGACTCACGGGAGTGTGTCCTGCGAGGGATGTTACCGGGAACATTTTTCGGAACACAACCCTTCCTGGAACAACAGCCTCCTCCGTTACCCAAACGTTGTTACCGCGCACACGCGGTCAACCAGCGTCCGACTGCAGCTCCGCGGCGATCATCTCCACGACGGTGTCGACGGTGACGCCGGGGCCGTTGCTGAGCTCGCCGATCTTCTCGCGGTCCTTCAGCACCACGATGCGGTCACTGAGCCGCACGACCTCCTCCAGCTCCGACGAGATGAAGACCACGGCCATGCCCTCCCCCGCGAGCTGGCTGATGCGCCGCTGGATGTCGAGCTTGGCCGCGATGTCGATGCCCTTGGTCGGCTCGTCGAGGATCAGCACGTGCGGGCGGACGGCGAGCGCGCGGGCCAGCAGCACCTTCTGCTGCGTTCCTCCGGAGAGCTGCTCCACCGGGCGCTGCAGATCGGCCGGATCCAGGTGCAGTGCGTCGACATAGGTCTCGATGAGCGCCGCCTGCTCCGCCTGGGAGATCGGCCGCGTCCAGCCGCGCAGCGCCTGCAGGGAGAGCACGATGTTCTCGCGCGCCGTGAGCTCGGGGACGATGCCGTCCCGGCGACGGTTCTCGGTGGTCATGGTGACCCGCCGGCGCAGCGCCGCGGACGGGGAGCGCAGCGACACGCGGTCACCGGCCACCCACAGCTCCCCGCCGTCCGCGTGGCTGTCCCCACCCATCAGCGACGCCAGTTCGGTGCGTCCCGAACCCCGAAGGCCCGCGAAGCCGACGATCTCGCCGCGATGCACCTCGATGTCGGTGGCCGCCAGCACTCCGCGCCGGCTCAGTCCCTCGGCGCGGAACGCCGGCTCACCGTCGGCAGCGTAGTGGTGCGCCTTGCGCTCGGAGCCGAGCGCACGCAGGCTCTCGATGTCCTTGCCCAGCATCTGCGAGATCAGGTCGGCGCGCTCCAGGTCGCGCGTCGCGGTCTCGTCGACTCTGCGGCCGCCGCGCAGCACGGTCATGCGATCACTGATCGCGAACGCCTGCTCGAGGAAGTGCGAGACGAACAGGATCGCGACCCCGCGGTCGCGCAGCCCGCGGATCACCCGCATCAGGGTGCCCACCTCCGCCTGGTCCAGGCTCGAGGTCGGCTCGTCGAGCACGAGCACGCGCGGATCGTCGACGACCGAGCGCGCCAGCGCCACCAGCTGCTTCTGCGCGGGCGAGAGCGCCGACAGGTGCGTGCGCGGGTCCAGGTCGTGCAGCCCCAGACGACCCAGTGCCTCGGCGGCATCCGCTCTGGTGCGGCGCCAGTCGATGCCGACGCGGCCGCGGCGCTCCCTGCCCAGCATGACGTTCTCGCCCACGCTGAGGTTGGGGCTCAGCTGCGCCTCCTGGAACACCGTGGCGATGCCGGCCGCACGGCTCTCGGCCACGCCCGAGAAGCTGCGCTCCTCGCCGTCGACGATCACCGTGCCGGCGGCGGGCCGGCACGTGCCGGTCACCACGCCGATCAGCGTCGATTTGCCCGCGCCGTTCTCGCCCATCAGCGCGTGCACCTCTCCGGGGAACAGCCGGAAGTCGACGTCGTCGAGAGCGCGCACCCCGGGGAACTCGACGACGATCCCGTCGAGCCGGACCAGCGGGGGCACCGGATCGGTCGTCATGACCGCTCCCTCGGACGGGCGCTCGACTCGCGCACGACCAGCTCGGTCGGGATGCGGGTGAACGATGGGATCTCGCGCTGCTCGATGGCCGCACGCAGCATCTCCACCACGGCGACGCCGAGCGCCTGGAAGTCCTGCCGCACCGTGGTCAGCGGCGGCAGGAAGTGCCGGGCCAGCGGAACATCGTCGAAGCCGGCCACGCTGATCTCGCCCGGCACATCGAAGCCGCGCTCCCGCAGCCCGTGGATCAGGCCGATCGCGGTGTCGTCGTTGGCCGCGAACACCGCCGTGTACTCGGGGAGCCGCGTGATCCCCCGGGCGAAGTCGTAGGCGAAGTCGGCCGACCAGTCGCCGACGACGATCGGCCGCTCGCGGATGCCCCAGGATCGCGCCCTGGCGTGGAAGGCGCGCTCCCGAGCGCGGGCATCCAGCCAGTCCAGGGGCCCGGAGATGTGGAGGATGTCACGGTGGCCGAGCGCCACGAGGTGATCCACCAGGAGGGTCGTGCCCTGCTGCTGATCGATCGAGACGGTCAGGAAGGCGGGATCGGCGTCGGCCTTGACCACCAGCAGCGGCACGCTCAGCGCCACCCGGCGCAGCGCCGCGATCGACGACGAGCGGGGCGCGACCACGCAAATCGCGTCGACTCCCTGGGTGAGCAGGCTGTCCACGGCATCCGGCGGCGTGAGCGCGTCGCCGTCGTGCAGGGCGATCGGCGTGACGGAGTATCCGGCCGTGCGGGCCGCCAGCTCGACCGCGCGCAGGATGCTGATGGGCCCGAACGCGACAGCGCTCTCGACGATCACGCCGATCCGCTGGCTGCGCTGGGTCGCGAGCGCCCTGGCGACGAGGTTCGGGCGGTAGTCGAGCTCTTCGATCGCCTCGAGCACGCGTCGTCGGGTCTCGGGCTTGATGTTCGGGTGATCGTTGAGCACCCGCGACACCGTCATGTGCGAGACGCCGGCGATCGAGGCCACCTGCCGGATGTTGGGCTTGTCGGATCCGACGTTCGCCACCTGCACCTCCGTCGGTCTCGCGTCGCGTCATGTTACCGGGAACCGCGCGAGCGCGGCAATGCGCAGCCCGGCCGCGCGCCGGTGCCGACGCGTCGAAGCCCGCTCAGAGGCCGAGCCGCTCCACGTACTCGTTGACGAACCGGCGCTCGGGATCGTACCGAGCGCGCAGCGCCGCGAAGTCGTCCCAGCGCGGGTAGCGGCTGCGCACCTCGGCGCCGTCGAGCGTGAACACCTTGCCCCAGTGCGGGCGGGCGGATGCCGGCAGAGCCGCCTCCAGATCGGGCAGCAGGGCGCGCACGGCCTGCTCGTCGGGCTTCCATGTGAAGTGCAGGGCGACGGCATCCCGCTCGTGAGCCATGCTCAGCCACAGGTCGTCCGCACGCATCGTGCGGATCTCGTTGACGAACAGCAGCGGCGCGATGCGGTCGGCCAGTGACCGCACGGCCTCGATCGCGGCGACGGCGTCGGAGCGCGGCACGAGGTACTCGCTCTGGATCTCCGCTCCAGCCGACGGCGTGAACGCCAGGCGGAAGTGCGGCAGCCGCTCGAACCAGGCGCCGGGGACCCCGCGCTGCTCGGTGCACGCCACGGGATCGACGCCCAGGATCGGATGCCGTTCGCCGTCGGCCGGCACCGCGCCGAGTGCGCCGGCGAGGGCGGCCCGCTCGCCCGCCCGCTCCTCGGGAACGCGCTGCTTGACCCAGAGCAGGTCCGCCGCGTCGGTGCGCTGCCAGTTCGAGAACAGGCTCACGCTGGTGCCGGCGCCGGTCACGGCATCCAGGTCGGCGAGGATCGCGTCCCAGCCGGGATGGTCGTACACGTGCTGCGCGACGGCGTAGGCGGGCTCGACATCGAGGGTGACGTCGAGCACGACCCCGAGCGCGCCGAGTCCGACGACGGCGCCGGCGAAGTCGGCATCCCCCCGGCGCAGCCGCCGGATCTCGCCGGATGCGGTGAGCAGCGTGAGTCCGCGCACCGCGGAGGCCAGGGTTCCGATCGCGTCGCCGGATCCGTGCGTGCCGGTGGTGACGGCGCCGGCGACGGAGATGTGCGGCAGCGAGGCCAGGTTCGCCAGGGCGAGCCCGTGCGCTTCGAGCACCGGGGCGATGTCGCCGTAGCGCAGCGCGCCGCTGACGGTCACGGCGTCGCGCTGCTCGCTGACCTCGATGACCGCCGGCATCCGGTCCAGGACGAGCTGCGTGCCCGCCGTGTCGGCGATGTCATTGAAGCAGTGCCGGGTGCCCAGCACCCGTACCGGCCCACCGGCGGCGAGCGCGTCGCGCACCTCGTCAGCTGAGGTCGGATGCACGACGGATGACGCCCGATATGCGAGGTTGCCCGCCCAGTTGCGTTCGATGCCCATGCAGTCATGATGTCACCTCCGGATTACATCGATGTACAGCGGACGACGGCGCCGTCCGCGCGACCCTGCCCGCGCTGAGCTGGTCGGTGATCGAGCTGGGCTAGGCGCTCGAATCGCGCGAATTGCTGCATCCGCGTGCCGGATAGAGCGATTCGCGCGATTCGAGAGCTCAGCGGGTGACCTGCGCCGCGCTCCGCTCCACGGCCGGCACGAGCACCTCGCGGCACCAGGTGCGGAAGTCCGTGGGTGCGAGGGTCGCCCGGGGCCAGTCCGCGTCGTAGATGCCCTCGTCCTGCGAGGCGAACATCTCCACCGTGTCACGGACGGCCTGCTCGCTCGCGCCGCGGCTGCGCAGCATCGCGGCGAAGTCGGCCATGGCGACCTGCCGATACTCGACCGACCGGCCCAGCTCGTCGCCGATCACCCGCGCGATCTCGGCAGGTGTGAGCCGGTCGGCGCTGAACACCGGGACGTTCTGCTGGCCGGTCCACGACAGGTCGGTCAGCAGACCCGCCGCCTGCGCGGCGATGTCGCGGGTGGCGATCATCGCCAGTGGCCGGTCGGCCGCACATGTCAGCGACAGTGCGCCGGTCCGGACGATGGCATCCGCCTGACCGACGAGGTTCTCCATGTAGAACGGGAGCGAGACCGCACGGTAGGCGGCTCCGGATGCCTCCAGCTCGGCATCCATCTCGAACGCGGCCGACAGCAGCCCGGCCGGCTTCGCCCATCCGTGCCCGGCGCTGGTGACGGCGACGACGTGACCGACGCCATGGCGGCGGATCGCGGCAGCTCCCGCGCGCGCGAAGTCGAGGTAGTGCTCCTCTGCGCTGGGAGCGGACGGGTTCGGCGGAACGAGCCAGAACAGCGCTTCGGCGCCGACCAGCGCGCGGTCGAGCACTGCAGCATCCGCGTGCGACCCCTCGACGATCTCAACCCTGTCGCGGACGTTCTCGTCGAGGTGCGCGGCGTCGCGGACGATCACGCGAACGGCGCTGCCCTCCTCGAGCAGCTGCGTGACCAGCTGACGGCCGATCCGGCCGGTGGGTGTGGTGACGACGATCAAGCTTCCTCCATAAAGTGAACCCGAATTCCGGTTCCGAATATAGCCGAGGCGGCTCTCTCGGTCAACTACAGTGAAGACATGGCCGCTGCTGAACGCTCTCTGCGCGCGGACGCGCGACGTAACCGCGAGGCGGTGCTCGATGCGGCGGCCGAGCTGTTCGCCCAGGACGGCGAGAACGTGCAGATGGACCAGATCGCGGCGAGGGCCGGCCTGGGTGTCGGCACGCTCTACCGGCACTTCGCCGACAAGCAGGCGCTGCGCGCGGCGATCATCGGCCGCCGGTTCGAGACGGTGACACGGCTGGCGCGCGAGGCCGAGGAGGAGGATGACGCCTGGACGGCGTTCGAGACGCTGCTCGTCGGCTATCTGGAGTCCGTCGAGCCGGACACGGCGTTCCGCTTCTCGATCCTCTCCGCCGAGGAGCCCACCTGGGCCGACATCGAGAGCGAGAAGGACGCGTTCCGCACGATCATGACGCGCATCTGCCGTCGCGCCGTCGAGGCCGGGCACCTGCGAGCCGACTTCGACGCCGACGACTTCATCCTGATCACGCGCGGCGCGATGGCCAACATGTCGGGGCACGGCGGCTGGCGCCGGCATCTGACGCTGCAGCTCGAGGGCATCCGCGTCGTCTGAGCCCCCAACGTCTCGAGTCGCTCGGGTTGGCGCCTTGCGGTGCCGAATGCAGCGACTTGAGCGATTCGAAACGGCTCACGACAGCGCGATCGCCGACCACGACACCGGCGGGAGGGTGACGGTGAGGACGCCGCCGGCGAGCGCCGCGCCGTCGAGCTGCTTCAGCCCCACGCGGTTCTGGTCGGCCAGGGTGTTCTTCGCGTACACGTCGTCGTCCCACAGCGTGACGGCCTCGTCGATCGCGGAGACGCCGAGTGCGGACGTGTCGATCGTGACGGTGATCGCCTCGGTGCGGCTGCGGTTCACCAGGAAGACCGCCGACTGCGAGCCATCGGTGGTGGCGACCGCGTCGACCAGCGGCGCGTCACCGTAGACCTTCGTCTGGTACATCCCCGCCTCGATCCGGGGCGTGAGGATCTCGCCCTTGGCCAGGCGCGAGGTGACCGAGAACGGGAAGAACGTGGTCTGCCGCCAGGCGTCACCGCCGGGCTCGGTCATGATGGGCGCGATCACGTTGACCAGCTGCGCGAGCGAGGCGGAGGCCACCCGGTCATGGTTCTTCAGCAGGGTGATCAGCAGGTTGCCGAGCACCACGGCATCCGCCACCGAGTACACGTCCTCGAGCTGTCGCGGCGCGTACCGCCACTCGTCGTTGACCTCGTCGGAGGCCTGGTGCTCGTCGAGGTACCAGATGTTCCACTCGTCGAAGGAGAGCTTGATCTTCTTCTTGGAGCGCAGCTTGTTGCCCACGTGGTCGGCGGTGGCGACGACCGTCTCGATGAAGTACTGCATGTCCAGCGACGACGCCAGGTATGAGTCCAGGTCGCCGCCGCGCTCCTGGTAGTAGGCGTGGCAGGAGATGAAGTCCACGTGCTCGTAGGCGTGCTCGAGCACGGTCCGCTCCCAGTCGCCGAAGGTCGGCATCGACGAGCCCGACGATCCGCAGACGACGAGCTCCAGGGAACGATCGGCCGCCTTCATGGCCTGGGCGGTGCGCGCGGCCAGCTTGCCGTAGTCGTCGGCGGTCATGTAACCGGTCTGCCACGGCCCATCCATCTCGTTGCCCAGGCACCACATGCGGATGTCGTGCGGCTCGGGCGTGCCGTTGGCGATGCGCTGGTCGCTGAGCGCCGTGCCGGAAGGGTGGTTGCAGTACTCCAGCAGGTCGAGCGCCGCCTCGATGCCGCGGGTGCCCAGGTTCACGGCCATCATCAGCTCGGATCCGATGAGCTTGAGCCAGCGCGAGAACTCGTCCACACCGACCTGGTTGGTCTCCAGCGAATGCCAGGCGAGATCGCGCCGCACCGGGCGGCTCTCGCGCGGCCCGACGGAGTCCTCCCAGCGGAAGCCCGAGACGAAGTTGCCGCCCGGGTAGCGGATCGTGGTCGTGCCGAGCTCGCGCACCAGGTCGACGACGTCCAGGCGGAAGCCGTCCTCGTTGGCGGTGGGGTGGCCGGGCTCGTAGATGCCGTCGTACACGCAGCGGCCGAGATGCTCGACGAAGGAGCCGAAGATGCGGCGGTCGATGGGGGCGACGACCGCGGTGCGGTCGATGGAGATGCGCGCAGTGGTCATGGTCGTCCTCTCCGGGCCCTCTGAGGAGACCGCGTGGCGCCGCTCTCGGTCGGCGGGCTATACAACGTTGTAGACATTCAAGTCCAGAGATCAGGAGCCTGTCAACATCGGCATCTCTCCCGCTGTTCTCGCGTCAGACGGCAGATACGGATTCGCGCTCGACGACGCGGAAATCGGCCAGCAGTGTGCGCGGCGCGGCAGTCGTCCGGCCCGCGATGCGCTGGAGAAGTGTCGTGACAGCGGTCTTCGCTATCCAGCCTCGACCGGGATCGATCGTGGTCAGCGCCGGAAAGGAGAACTGCGCTTCGTCGAGATCGTCGAACCCGATCACCGAGACGTCGTCGGGAACCCGAAGACCCGCCTGTCTCAGCGCCCGCATCGCACCGAGCGCGAGCGTGTCGTTGAAGCCGAACACGGCATCGAGAACCGCCCCGCGCGCCAGAAGCTCGCGCATGGCGTCCGCCCCGTTCGCGCGATGCCAGAACGTGGTGCGACCGACGATGTCGTCGTCGTAGGGTATGCCGGCAGCTTTCAGCGCTTCGCGGTATCCGCGCATCCGCAGCGTCGCGGAGCCCATGCGCTCGCCGTCGTGCGCGCCGATGACGGCGATGCGACGGCGACCGCGGGCGATCAGGTACTCGGCGGCGGCACGCGCGGCCTCGACGTTGCGCATGGTGATGTGGTCGGCGGGTCCTTCGAAGACCCGCTCTCCCAGCAGGACCATCGGATACGGCACGTCGAGCGCCCCGACATCCTCCGGCCCGACGCCCAGCGGACTGAAGATCAGTCCGTCGGTGAGTTTGAGTCGCGGACTGCGCAGCAGATCGAGCTCGCTGTCCCTATCCCCGCCGGTCTGCTCGACCACCACGACCAGTCCGGCCGCCTCGGCCTCGCGGATGACCTGTGCGGCGAGCTCGGCGAAGTAGGCCAGACTCAGATCCGGCACAGCGAGAGCGATGACACCCGTGCGCCCCGAGCGCAGGTTGCGGGCGGTGAGGTTGGGAGTGTAGCCGAGCTCGG
Source organism: Microbacterium sp. ARD32 (assembly GCF_031844385.1). NCBI lineage: Bacteria > Bacillati > Actinomycetota > Actinomycetes > Micrococcales > Microbacteriaceae > Microbacterium > Microbacterium sp. ARD32. The sequence continues at coordinate 526,783 of NZ_JAUZVD010000002.1, read as the reverse complement.
CGATCGCGGCCTCGACCCTCGCGCGCGTGGCCGGACGGATGTGGGGGTAGTCGTTGATGACGTTCGACACGGTCTTGATCGAGACCCCGGAGAGCCTCGCGACGTCGTGCAGCGTCACGGCCATGCGACTCTCCCCGTCTCCCGGTCACAGTCACCCTATAACGTTGCAGAGCAGGCTCCCGACGGAAAGCAGGACACTCATGCGCATCGCCCTCACCGGATCGTCCGGCAAGCTCGGCAGCGTCGTCGCCCGCGAACTGCGCGCGAACGGATGGGACGTGGTCGGCATGGATGCCGTCGGCACGCGCGGCCCGGACTTCGTGCAGGTCGACCTCACCGACTACGGGCAGGTCGTCGACGCGCTCACCGCGGTGGGCGACCGCCACGACGGCATCGACGCCGTCGTGCACCTCGGCGCGATCCCCGCTCCCGGCATCCGCAGCGACGTCGCCACGTTCTACAACAACATGCCGGCCACCTTCAACGTTTTCTGGGCCGCCGCGCGACTCGGTATCCGCCGCATCGTGTACGCGTCCAGCGAGACGGTGCTGGGTCTTCCGTTCGACGTGCCGCCGCCCTACATCCCGGTCGACGAGGAGTACCCGCCCCGGCCGGAGTCGGTGTACTCGCTGGTGAAGACGCTCGAGGAGCAGCTGGCGCGGGAGCTGGTGCGCTGGCATCCCGACCTCTCGATCACGGCCCTGCGTTTCTCGAACGTGATGGTGCCCGAGGATTACGCCGAGTTCCCGTCCTTCGACGCCGACGCGCGTCAGCGCAAGTGGAACCTGTGGGGCTACATCGACGCGCGCGACGGCGCGCAGGCCGTGGAGCGCGCGCTGCAGGTCGCAGCCCCGGGCTTCGACCGCTTCATCATCGCCGCGGCGGACACGGTGATGTCGCGCCCGAACACCGAGTTGATCGCCGAGGTCTTCCCCGATGTGCCCGTGACGCGGGACGTGGGCGAGCACGAGACGCTGCTCTCGATCGATCACGCCCGGGAGGTGCTGGGGTACGAGCCTCGGCACTCCTGGCGCGACCACGTCTGACGGCGGCAACCAGCGAGAACTCTCGCGAGTCATCCGCGACCACGAGACCTTTTGGGTCGGCAAGGCCCCGTTACGCGATCGTGACCTGTCGCGCGCGCAGGGTCTGCGACGCCCCGACGCGCGACTCAGTCAGCCGCCTCTTCGGGGCGCTCTTGCACGTCGATCGCGGCGGTGTCGGGCTCGTACTCCTGGATGTGCCGCTCGTCGGGGCCGTTGTAGGCCGACAGCGGACGGATCAGCGCGTTCGAGGCCTGCTGCTCGAGGATGTGCGCGGTCCAGCCGGTGATGCGGGCGGCGATGAACAACGGCGTGAAGGTGAGCGTGTCGAAGCCGATGAGGTTGTACGCCGGCCCCGAAGGGTAGTCGAGGTTCGGGTAGATGCCCTTGCGCTCGACGAACTCGCTCTCCAGCTTCTCGTACAGCTCGGCGACATCGGGCCGGTCGTAGTGTTCGACCAGCGAGTCGAGCGCCGCCTTCATCGTCGGCACGCGCGAGTCGCCGCGCTTGTACACGCGGTGCCCGAAGCCCATGATCTTGCGCTTCTCGGCCAGCGCCCGCTCCAGCCACGGCACGACCTCGTCGGCCGAGCCGATCTCGTCGAAGATGTGCATGACGGCCTCGTTGGCCCCGCCGTGCAGCGGTCCCTTCAGCGCGCCGATGGCGCCGACGACCGCCGAGTACAGGTCGCTGAGCGTCGAGGTGATCACGCGCGCCGTGAAGGTCGACGCGTTGAACGAGTGCTCGGCGTACAGGATCATCGAGCGGTTGAAGGCGTCGACGACCTCCTGCTGCGGCTCCTCGCCGAACGTGAGCCACAGGAAGTTCGCCGCGTAGTCGAGGTCGTCGCGCGGCTCGATCATCGCCTGCCCGCGCCGGCGGCGTTGACCGTAGGCGACGATGGCGGGCAGCACGGCGAACAGCTTCAGGCTGCGCTCCAGGTTCTGCTCGGGCGTGCCCACGGCATCCAGCACATTGCCCGTGCCGGCCGTCTCGATCGCGCCGATCACGCTGACGGCGGTGCGCACCTCGTCCATCGGATGCGAATCCAGCGGCAGCGCGTCGATGGCATCCTTCACCTTCGGTGACAGCGCCCGGTGCGCGCGTTCGGTGGCGCGGAAGTCGGCGAGTTCGGATGCCGTGGGCAGCTCGCCGTGCCAGAGCAGGTAGGCGACCGCCTCGAAGGACTGGGTGGCGGCGAGCTCCTGAACCGGGTAGCCGCGGTAGAGCAGGCTGTTCGTCTCGGGGTTGACCTTGCTGATGGCGGTCGCATCGGCGACGACGCCGGCGAGGCCCTTCTTGATGTCCTCGGTCATGCTGTGCTCCCTTGCGTTGCGTTTCGACTCGCCTCCGGCTCGCTCAACGACCGGTGGGCTTGGTGATCTCGAAGTTGAAGACTCCGGAATCGAAGTGGTTGTACGACTCGTAGTCGATGAGGTCGTACAGGTCGGCCCGGTGCTGCATCTCGCCGAGCCGGGAGGTCAGGTGCCCCTCCTCGTTCAGGGTATCCAGTGCACGGCCCGCCGCGCCCATCGCGATGCGCAGCAGCGACACCGGCCAGATGACGATGTTCACGCCCACGTCGCGCAGCTGATCGACCGAGAACAGGTCGCTCTTGCCGAACTCCGTCATGTTCGCCAGGATCGGCACGTCCACGGCATCCCGGATCGCAGCGAACTCGTCCAGCGACCGCATCGCCTCGGGGAAGATCGCGTCGGCACCGGCATCCACCAGTGCCTTCGCCCGGTCCTTCGCCGCTCCCAGGCCGTCGACGGCGGCGATGTCGGTGCGCGCCATGATCAGGAAGTTCTCGTCGCGGCGGGCATCGACCGCGGCGCGGATGCGCTTGACGGCCGTGTCCGAATCGACCACGGCCTTGCCGTCGAGGTGCCCGCAGCGCTTCGGGTTGACCTGGTCCTCGATGTGGGCGCCGGCGATCCCGGCATCCTCCAGCGTCTGGATGGTGCGCGCGACGTTCATCGGCTCGCCGAACCCGGTGTCGGCGTCGATGATCGCCGGCAGCTCGGTCATCCGGGCGATCTGCTGCCCGCGGCCTGCGACCTCGGTGAGCGTCGTCAGGCCGATGTCGGGCAGCCCCAGGTCGGCCGAGAGCACGGCGCCCGAGATGTAGACGCCCTCGAAGCCCTTCTGCTCGATGAGGCGGGCCGACAGCGGGTTGAACGCGCCCGGGAACCGCAGCAGCTCGCCGGACGCGAGCCGTTCGCGGAACCGCCGCCGCTTCTCGTGGGCCGGAGTGGATGAGTACAGCATGTGAATTCTCCTTCACACCCGTCTATGTGGCGCTAATGGCCCCGGAAAGGCTGGAATCGGGGCCATTCGCGACACATAGACGGGTAGGTAGGCGGGTCAGAACAGGCCGCGCGGAGCCTCGGGAGCGGATGCCAGCACCCCGGCCTTCGCGATGATGGAGAGCTCCCCCACCTCGGCGGCGGTCAGCTCGGGCAGGCGCTGCACGAGCTCCAGGAAGCGTTCGATCTCCTCGGTGTCGAGCACCGGGTCCGCGAGGATGCGGAACTTGCGGATGTACTGCTCACGGCCGAACGGCCGGGCGCCGAGCGGGTGCGCGTCGGCGACGGCGATCTCGTCGACCACGGTCTCCCCGTCGGTCAGCGTGATCTCCACGCGACCGCCGAACGCCTTCTCGGCGGGATCCGTGGAGTGGTAGCGGCGGGTCCACTCCGCATCCTCGGCCGTGCTGACCTTGTGCCAGAGCTCCACGGTGTCCTCGCGCTGGGCGCGCTCTGGCAGGTAGGAGGACACGTGATCCCAGGTGCCGTCCTGCAGGGCGACGGCGAAGATGTACGGCACCGAGTGGTCCAGCGTCTCGCGCGAGGCGGTGGGGTCGTACTTCTGCGGATCGTTCGCGCCCGAGCCGATCACGTTGTGGGTGTGGTGGCTGGTGTGCAGCACGATGCTCGCGATGTTCGCGGGGTCGCGCAGCTCGGGGCGCGCGGTGCCCAGCCTGCGGGCGAGGTCGATGATCGCCTGCGCCTGGTACTCCGCGGAGTGCTCCTTGGTGTACGTGTCCAGGATGCCGCGCTTCGGCTCGCCGGATGCGGGCAGCGGCACGTCGTACGACGCGTCCTTGCCGTCCAGCATCCAGGCGATCACGCCGTCCTCGCCCTCGTAGATCGGGCTGGGACTGGTCTGTCCGCGCATCGCGCGGTCGACCGCCTCGACGGCCATCTTGCCGGCGAACGCCGGGGCGTGCGCCTTCCAGGTGGAGATCTCGCCCTTGCGGCTCTGGCGGGTGGCTGTGGTGGTGTGCAGGGCCTGCCCGATGGCCTGGTAGATGGTCTCGGCGTCCAGGCCCAGCATGGTGCCGATGCCGGCGGCGGCCGAGGGACCGAGGTGGGCGACGTGGTCGATCTTGTGGGCGTGCAGCGAGATCGCGCGCACCAGGTCTACCTGGATCTCGTAGCCCGTGGCGATGCCGCGCACCAGAGCGCGCCCGTCGCATCCGACGTGCTGGGCGACCGCGAGGATCGGCGGGATGTTGTCGCCGGGGTGCGAGTACTCGGCGGCCAGGAACGTGTCGTGGTAGTCGAGCTCGCGCACGGCGACGCCGTTGGCCCACGCCGCCCACTCGGGGCTCGTGCGCTCATCGAGCGCGGCGCCGAAGACGGTCGCCCCCTTTCCGCCGGTGGAGACGGGATGGCTGAAGGCCTGCGCGCGGGCGGCGACGATCGGGCCGCGGGTGAGGGATGCCGCGGCGACGGACGCGTTGTCGATGATGCGGTTGATGATCATCTCGACCACCTCGGGCTCGACCTCGACGGGGTCGACGGCGACCTGGGCGATCTTCCATGCCAGCTGCTCCTCGCGGGGCAGCTCCTCTTCGGAGCGGTAGACGCGGACGTGGTGGGTGATGGTCATGAGGTTCCTTCGTTCCGGAGCGATTCGAGGATGCTGTCGAGGGCGTTGTGCAGGTGGACATGGGTGGCGTGCGCGGCGAGTTCGGCATCGCCGGATGCCAGCGCCCGGGCGATCAGGAGATGCTCGGATGCCGAGGCCGCCAGGCGCTCCGGCTTGTCGCGCGCCATGCGCCGCACGCGCACGAGGTGGGTGCGCACGGTGCGCAGAGCGGAGGTGAGGTAGTCGTTGCCGTGCGATGCGTCGACCTGGGCATCCAGCCGCGCGATCAGCGCGTAATAGGCGTCCCGCCCGAGATCCCCGGACAGCTCGACCCGCGAGAACTCGGCGGCGAGCGCGGCGAAGGCCGACGCATCGCCGCGCTGGGCGGCGAGCCGCGCGGCGGTCTCCTCCAGCGCGCGGCGGATCTCGAACAGGGAGCGGATGTCGTCGGCATCCAGATCCGCGACCACCGTGACGCGCGGCGACTGCTGCACGGCCAGGCCGTCGGCGGCGAGCCGGCGCAGCGCCTCACGCAGTGGCGTGCGGCTGACGCCGAGGCGCTCCGCCTGCTCCACTTCGGCGAGCACGGCGCCGGCGGGAAGAGCGCCGGATTGGATCTCGTCGAGCAGGATCGCGTAGGCGCGGTCGCTCGCGCGAACGGACTCCACGGTGATGCTCATGCGCTCAGCGTATACACAAAAGCGTCCCGTCGCGAGCATCCGCTGTTCTGAACGCATCTGCGTATACATAAAGATCCTCGAATCTCCACTTGCGCGCCAGCTACTCAGTGCTACTATGTACCAGTAATAAGTGACACTGAGTAGTGAGAGGAGGGCGTGATGGGAAAGCAGCTGACCGAGATGCTCAAGGGCACCCTGGAAGGCATCGTGCTCGCACTCCTGTCGGACAGACCGGCGTACGGATACGAGATCACCACCCAGCTGCGCGAGCGCGGCTTCGAGGAGATCGCCGAGGGCACCGTGTACGCGCTGCTCGTGCGCATCGAGCAGAAAGGGCTCGTCGACGTCGAGAAGGTGCCGAGCGAGAAGGGTCCGCCGCGCAAGGTGTTCACCCTCAACACCCGGGGCGAGCAGGAGCTCGCCGAGTTCTGGACGACCTGGAGCCTGCTCGCGGACCGCATCGCACGGCTCCGCATCCCCGCATCCGAGAACCCGTCCGACGGAGAGAACTGACATGGCCATGAGATGGATCGAAGCGCTCACTGGATCGCTCGAGCAGAAGAAGCAGTACCGGCATGACAGGGCGCGCATCGACGGGCTCCCCGAGCCCTACGGCAGCGCCGCCAGGGCGATGCACCGCTACCTGCTGAGCACCAGCGGCATCGTCGACGGCGACATCATCATCCGGATGCTCACCGACCTCGCCGATCTCTGGGAGGCCGCCGCCGTCGACAGCACGCCGGTGCACGACATCGTCGGAGACGACCCGGCCGACTTCGCGGACACGTTCGCCAAGGCGTACGCGGCCAGGGAATGGCAGGACAAGGAGCGGGCACGCTTCACGCAGGCGATCGAGGATGCGGAGCGGGGGACGGAGTCATGACGGCGTCGCCCGGAGAGACGGCGATCAGCGTCCGCGGCATCGAGAAGTCCTTCCCAGAGCTGCACGTGCTGCGCGGCGTGGACTTCACCGTCGAGCGCGGCAGCATCTTCGCCCTGCTGGGCTCGAACGGCGCGGGCAAGACCACGCTGGTGCGCATCCTGTCGACGCTGTCGAAAGCGGATGCCGGCACGGCCACCGTGCACGGCTTCGACGTGGCATCCGAGCCGCTCGGCGTGCGCCGGTCGATCAGCCTGACCGGGCAGTTCGCCGCGGTGGACGAGATCCTCACCGGCCGCGAGAACCTCGTACTGGTGGGTCGTCTGCGTCATCTCGCGGATCCCGGAGCGGTGGCTGACGCGCTGCTGGCGAGGTTCCGGCTGACGGATGCCGGGGGCAGGCGCGCCGGCACGTACTCGGGCGGCATGCGCCGCCGGCTCGACATCGCGATGAGCCTGGTCGGCGACCCCGAGGTGATCTATCTCGACGAGCCGACGACGGGTCTCGATCCGGAGGCGCGCATCGAGGTGTGGAGCGTGGTGAAGGAGCTGGCGGATGCCGGTCGCACCGTGCTGCTGACCACGCAGTACCTCGAAGAGGCCGAGCAGCTGGCCGACCGCATCGCGATCCTGCACGAAGGGCGCATCCTCGCGAACGGCACGCTCGCCGAGCTGAAGCAGCTGCTGCCCGCGGCGAAGGTCGAGTACATCGAGAAGCAGCCCACGCTCGAGGAGATCTTCCTCGCGCTGGTCGGGCCGTCATCTGACAGGGCTGCAGCATGAACGCCATCGCGGACACGGCCACCCTCACCGGCCGGTCGCTGCGGCACATCCTGCGCAGCGCCGACACGATCATCACCACCGCGGTCACCCCGATCGCCCTGATGCTGCTGTTCGTGTTCGTCTTCGGCGGGGCGCTGCGCCAGAGCATCGGCGACGGCAGCTACGTGAACTATCTGCTGCCCGGCATCCTGCTCATCGCCATCGCCTCCGGCATCGCCTACACGGCGTTCCGGCTGTTCACCGATCTGCAGAGCGGCATCTTCGAGCGGTTCCACTCCATGCCGATCTCGCGATCGAGCGTGCTGTGGGCGCACGTGCTCACCTCGCTGGTCGCGAACGGCATCACCCTGGCGATCATCTTCGCGGTCGGCCTGCTGATGGGCTTCCGCACCGGCGCGAGCGTGTGGGCATGGCTCTCTGTGATCGGCATCCTGGCCCTGTTCACCCTGGCGCTGACCTGGCTGGCCGTGATCGCGGGGCTGTCGGCGAAGACCGTCGACGGCGCGAGCGCGTTCAGCTACCCGCTGATCTTCCTGCCGTTCATCAGCTCGGCCTTCGTGCCCACCGAGACCATGCCCGGACCAGTGCGCTGGTTCGCCGAGCACCAGCCGGTCACCTCGATCGTGAACAGCATTCAGGCGCTGTTCGCCGGCGAGCCGGTGGGGTCGGACATCTGGGTCGCGCTGGCCTGGTGCGTCGCCATCCTGGTCGTGGCGTACCTGTTCGCGATGCGCGCCTATCGGCGGCGGATCGGCTGAGGGTCGACGGGTGACGGCTCCACCGAAGCGGATGCCTCGACCGCAGCCGGCTCGCCGAGCTTGACGACCACGACGCCGACGAGCACCAGCACACCACCGATCAGCTGGATCGGCGCGGGGAGCTGGCCCAGCAGCATCCAGCCGAACAGCAGCGCGGCGACGACCTCGGCGAGCGCGACGAAGGATGCCAGTCTCGAGCCCAGTATCCGGGTCGAGGCGATCCCGAGCACATACGCGAGCGCTGTGGCGAGCAGCCCGATGGCGACGACCGGGACGAACCAAGGGACCGTTCCGAAGCGGTAAGCGACGTCGCCGAAGGTGAACGCCATCGGCAGGATGCCGACCACCCCCGCGACGGTCAGGCCGACGGCACCCAGCAGCAGGCCGACCCCGGCGAGCGCGATCGGCGGCAGGCCGGTTTCCGCGCGCGCCGAGAGCACGAAGTAGGCCGCCGCGCCCACCATCGCCGCCAGAGCCCAGAGGATGCCGCGCGCGTCGACCCGCGCACCGGTGAGGACGTCGAGCATCAGCACGAGTCCGGCGAACGCGATGACGGCGCCCAGGATGCTGCGCCCGGTGGGCTTCTCGCCGCGGCGCACCCAGAGCCACAGCACCACGGCGACCGGGGCGGTGTACTCGATGAGCAGCGCGATGCCCACATCCATCACCGCCACCGCCTGGAAGTAGCACAGCTGCGTGGCGGTCACGGCGAGCAGTCCGTAGGCGAGCACCATCCCGGCATTGCGGCGCAGCACGGACCAGCGGCCGCGCAGCGAGATGATCGTGGGCACGAGCAGGATGAGCGCGGCCACCCAGATGCGGGCGGTCACGGCGGCACCGGGCGTCCAGCCGGCATCGATCAGCCCGCGCGCCCAGGGCCCTGACATGCCGAAGGAGAGCGCTGCGCCGAGCGCGACGAGAAGGCCGACGCCGACACGCGAGCGCACCGCGTCATGTGCAACATGCTTCATGGGAGATGACACTATTCTCGACGCATGTAAGATGTCAACATGATCTTCACCAATGACACGGAAGAGGCGCTGCGCACCGCAGTGGCACTGGTGAACTCCGCGGAGGATCCCGACACCCTCGTCAGCCGGGACGACTACGAGACCTTCCTGGCGGAGAATCCGTACACCGGCCGCATCGACCGCGACGAGGTCGAGCTGCACAGCATCCGCGCCCTGCGTCCGCGCCTTCGCACCATGCTGCTCGCTCCCCGCGACGAGATGGTCTCCCACGTCAACGCAGCCCTGGCCGACGTCACGCTCACCCCTCGGCTGGCCCGCCACGACACGATGGACTGGCACCTGCACGCCGTCGCCGACGACCACCCGCTGGCCGAGCGCGTGCTCATCGAGACCACGATGGCGCTCATCGACGTCATCCGCGCCGACGAGGGCAGCCGTCTGGCCGTGTGCGACGACGCCGAGTGCCAGGCGATCGCCCTGGATCTGAGCCGGAACCGCTCCAAGCGCTACTGCTCCACCACCTGCGCCAACCGTAACGCCGTGGCCGCGTACCGTGCGCGGCAGGCGAAGGGCTGATTCGTACGCCCCGGTACCCTCGAAGCATGAGTGAATGGGTCAGTTCCGCCATCCGCGTGCTGGAGGCGGACGGCAACCGCTCCGCCGACACGCACCTGCACCTGTTCCCGCTGCCGGCCGACTGGGGCATCGACCTGTACCTGAAGGACGAATCGGTGCATCCGACAGGATCGCTCAAGCATCGCCTGGCGCGCTCGCTGATCCTGTACGGGCTGGTCAACGGGCTCATCGACGAGGGCACCACGCTGGTGGAGTCCTCCAGTGGCTCGACCGCGGTGAGCGAGGCGTACTTCGCGCGCATGCTCGGGCTGGAGTTCATCACCGTCGTGCCGCGCTCCACCAGCCAGGAGAAGATCGACCTGATCGAGTTCTACGGCGGGCGCTGCCACTTCGTCGACCACGCCTCGGAGATCTCCGCCGAGGCGCGCCGGCTGTCCTCCGAGTGCGGCGGCCACTACCTCGACCAGTTCACCTTCGCCGAGCGCGCCACCGACTGGCGCGGCAACAACAACATCGCCGAGAGCGTGTTCAGCCAGCTGGTGCAGGAACGGCATCCGATCCCCCGCTGGATCGTCGTCGGTGCGGGAACCGGCGGCACCAGTGCCACCTTCGGCCGCTACGTGCGCTACCGCCGGCACGCCACGCAGATCGCCGTCGTCGACCCGGAGGGGTCGGCGTTCTACGCCGGGTGGAAGGGCGAGACGGATGCCGTGGGCGAGCCCTCCCACATCGAGGGCATCGGCCGCCCGCGCGTGGAGCCGTCTTTCGTTCCGAGTGTGATCGACGAGATGATCCAGGTGCCCGACGCGGCATCCGTGGCCGCCGTGCGGCTGCTGCGCGAACGCACGCTGCACTGGGCGGGCGGCTCGACGGGCACGAACCTGTACGGCGCATTCGAGCTGATCGCACGGATGCGGGATGCCGGTGAGACCGGCAGCGTCGTCACCCTGATCTGCGACAGCGGAGTCCGCTACGCGCAGACGTACTACTGCGACGACTGGGTCGCCCGGCAGGGCTGGGACCTCGCCCCGCATCGCGACCGGATGGAGCGGTTCCTCGCCGGCGGGAGCTGGGCCTGAGCCGACGCGCCGCTGGATCCGAGCCGGCGCGCTGCCATAACTCCGGAGATCCGAGCCGGATTCCGGCCGCAGAGACCAGATCGCACCCCGAGCGGCAGATTTCTCCGGAGTTGTGGCGCAGTCGCGATCATCACCCGGCTACAGTGAGCGCATGACCACGCTCATCCTCACGGTCGCGGGAGCGGATCGCCCCGGACTCGTCTCCGCCGTCGCCGATCTCACGGGCGCCTACGGGTGCAACTGGGAGAACAGCAGCCTCGCCGAGCTCACCGGCACCTTCGCCGGCGTCATCCAGCTGACCGTCGCGGACGACCGCGTCGACGAGCTGCGCGACGCCCTGCGCGGGCTCGACGGGATGCTGGCGGTGACCGTGAGCACCGGATCCGACACGAGCCCGGCGCTCGAGGAGCGGCACGTGTCCGTCACGGTGCTGGGCGACGACCGCCCCGGCATCGTCCGCGAGGTCTCCGGCGTGCTCAGCGCGCACGCGCTCAGCATCCGCAGCATGACGACCGAGACGCGCGACGCGGCGATGGCGGGCGGGCGCCTGTTCGAATCGTCCGTGACGGCGTCGGCACCGGCATCCGCCGATCTGGACGCGCTGCGCGCCGACATCGAGCACCTCACGCACGAACTGCAGGTCGACATCAGCATCCTGTGACGCCGACTCCGGATCTCGGGATCCGGAACACCCGCACCGGCGACCGACCCCTGTGCCACAGTGGGGAGTGCGCTGCCGCCAGACGCAGCCGGAATGCCGAGGATGTCCATGTCCGATGACCGCGACGCACGCGTGATCTCCGCCCTCACCGCTGAGCTGCCGGAGGGCTCCGTCGTCACGAACCCCGACTCGCTGCAGGCCTACCGCCGCGATCGCGCCGAGGACCCGGATGCCGGCACTCCGCTGGCCGTCGTGCGGGCGACGAGCACCGAGGACGTGCAGGCGGCGGTGCGCATCGCCGCGCGCGAGGGCGTGGGGATCGTGCCGCGCGGAGCCGGCTCAGGACTGTCCGGCGGCTCGTCCGCGGTGGACGCGGCGATCGTGATCTCGCTGGAGCGGATGCGGGAGATCACGATCGACCCCGCGCTGCAGATGGCCGTCGTGCAGCCGGGGGCGTTCAACGGGCAGGTGAAGGCCGCGGCATCCGAGCACGGCCTCTGGTACCCGCCCGACCCGTCCTCGCAGGAGTTCTGCTCGATCGGCGGGAACATCGCCACGAACGCCGGCGGCCTGTGCTGCGTGAAGTACGGGGTGACCACGGACTACGTGCTGGGACTGACGGTCGTCCTCGCGGACGGGCGGGCGGTGAAGCTCGGCGGCCCGCGGCTGAAGGACGTCGCCGGACTCTCGCTCACCAAGCTGTTCGTGGGCAGCGAGGGCACGCTGGGCATCGTCACCGAGGCGGTGCTGCGGCTGGTGCCGGCGCAGCGCACACCCACCACGCTGGTCGCGATGTTCCCGACCGTGGAGGGCGCGATCCGGGCCGTGGTCGACATCAAGGCGGCGATGCGGCCGTCGATGCTGGAGTTCATGGACCGGATCACGATCAACGCCGTCGAGGACCTGATGCGCATGGAGCTCGATCGCGAGGCGGCCGCGATGCTGATCGTGCAGTCCGACGAGCCGGTCGAGGTGGCCGCCGCGCAGATCGAGGCCATCGAGCAGACCTGCGGGCTGCACGGGGCATCCGAGGTGTACGCGACCAGCGACCCGGTCGAGAGCGAGGCGCTGATCGAGGCGAGGCGACAGGCGATCCCCGCGGTCGAGAGACGCGGCGCGCTGCTGCTGGAGGATGTCGGTGTTCCTCTGCCGCGCCTGGGCGACCTGATCGACGGGATGCGAGCGATCGCCGAGGCGCGAAGGGTCGAGATCGCCGTGGTCGCGCACGCCGGCGACGGCAACACGCATCCGCTGATCGTGCTGGATGCGGCGGATGCCGCACAGCGGGCCGCGGCCGAGGTCGCCTTCGGCGAGGTGATGGCGCTGGCCATCGAGCTGGGTGGGACGATCACCGGCGAGCACGGCGTGGGGCGGCTCAAGCAGCCCTGGCTCGCCGACTACCTGGGCGAGGACGTCCTGGAGCTGAACCTGCGGATCAAGAAGGCTCTCGACCCGCAGAACATCCTCAACCCCGGCGCCGTCTTCGGCTGAGTCCTCGCCGCTCCTGGTCACCCCGGCATGCTGAGCCGGAGCCCCAGGGGTCTCGCGGTCTCAGACCAGCCGCGCCTTCGGCGAGACCGAGTACGTGTCCTCGGGGTCGCTGTTGACGACGCCGTCGAGGGCGGTGTCGATGGCCGCCATGGTGTCGGCATCCAGCTTCACGCCGGAGGCCTTCACGGTCTCCGCCAGCTGCTCGGGACGCGAGGCGCCCACCAGCGCGGCGGCGACGTTCTCGTTCTGCAGCACCCACGCGATCGCCAGCTGCGGCATCGACAGCCCCGCCTCGGCGGCGATCGGCTTCAGCCGCTGCACGGCCTCGAGGATGTCGTCCTTCAGCAGTCCCTCGATGAAGTGCGCACCCGAGTGCGGATCGGTGGCACGCGAGCCGTCGGGCACCGGCTGCCCCGGCAGGTACTTGCCGCTGAGCACGCCCTGCGCCATCGGCGACCAGACGATCTGCGAGATGCCCAGGCTCTGAGCGGTGGGGACGACCTTGCTCTCAATCACGCGATGCAGCATCGAGTACTGCGGCTGGTTCGAGATCAGCTGGAAGCCCAGCTGCTTCGACAGCGCATGCCCCTCGCGCAGCTGCTCGGCCGTCCACTCCGAGACGCCGATATAGAGCGCCTTGCCCGCGCGGACCACGTCGGCGAACGCCTGCATGGTCTCTTCGAGCGGGGTCTCGTGGTCGTAGCGGTGCGCCTGGTACAGGTCGACGTAGTCGGTGCCCAGGCGCTGCAGCGAGCCGTCGATCGACTCCATGATGTGCTTGCGGCTCAGTCCGGTGTCGTTCGGACCCTTCGGGCCGGTCGGGAAGTAGACCTTGGTGAAGATCTCCAGGCTCGCGCGGCGCTGACCGGCGAGCGCCTTGCCGAGCACGACCTCGGCGGCGGTGTTGGCGTAGGTGTCGGCGGTGTCGAAGGTGGTGATGCCGGCATCCAGCGCCGCGTGCACCGTGGCGACGGCCGCCGAGTCATCGACCTGCGACGCGTGCGTGACCCAGTTGCCGTAGGTGATCTCCGAGACCTTGAGACCGCTGTTGCCGAGATAGCGATAGTTGACCATGGTTCCACGCTAGTGGCCCGCAGCGGCCTGCGGGCCCGCGACGACCGCCGCCCTGTCGCGGAACCCGTCGGCGGTCACCCGATCGAGCTCGACCTGCTTGCGGATCGCCGCCGTCCGCTCGTACAGCGACGGGTCGCCGTAGCTGGTGAGCACCTTCACGAGCACGGGCAGCAGCTCGATCATGAAGAACAGCGCCGCGATCAGCCAGTGCGCCCACAGGATCGCCGGCTCCTTGTCGGACAGCCGGTTCAGCCCGGTGATCTGGCTGAGCAGCCCCACGGCGCCGGCATTGCCCTGCGCGACCGCGTCGGCGCGCGCGTTGTACGCGGCGAGCGCGGACTCGTAGGTCTTCTTGGCCGCCGGAAGCTGATCCTTCGCCTGCTCGCGGTTGGTGGATTCGGATGCCGAGGTGTTGGCCTTCTCGGCGGTCTCGGCGGCCGACAGGTCGTCGTTGGCGTCACGCAGCTGAGCGGCCAGTGCGTCGTAGGTCTGCTGGGCCTGGGCGAGCTGCGCCTTGGCGGCATCCGAGCTGGAGCCCTGCCCATGCACGCCGGTGCAGCCGGGCACGGTGCCCGCGCCCTCGCCGGTCAGCTCGCACTGATACAGCGCACGGGCCGAGTCGATGACCTTCTGCTGCTCGGCCATCTTGGCGGTGATGCCCTCGACGGTGGACTGTGCGGCCGTGGTGGACGCGGATCCGGAGTCGGTGCCTGCGACGATGCCGGTGGCCGCCTGGTTCTCGAGCGCGGAGACGCGCTCGGTGGCCGCATCCAGGGCCTTCTTCTCGGGCCCCTTCTCGAGGGCGGTCTGGTCGGACTGCGACCGGGTGATGTTGGTGGATGCCACCTCGCGGGCGATGTCGTTGTGGAACACCTGCAGCACCAGCGGCTCGGCCACCAGGAAGCCGATCAGCGCAGCCATCGCCACTCGCGGCGCCGCCAGCGCGATGAGCCGGCCGATGCTGCGCGACGACGACATGGTCGAGGTCAGGAACCGGTCGAGGTTGAAGATGATCGCCGCCCACACCAGCGCCAGCGGTACGGCGACCCAGATCGCCACCTGCACGCCGGTGGTCAGCGCGAACAGCATCGAGATGGCCGAGACGAGGGCGGTGCCCAGCAGCACGAAGAACATCTGCACGAAGCGGGGCGTCTCGCCGGGAACGCGGTCCAGGATGAGGCCGTCGGCGCCGCCGAGGATCGCGAGCGTGCGCAGCCGGGAGCCGGGTGCGCGCGGGGTGCGCTCCGGCTTCGGTCGGTCGCGGCGCTTCGACGGGCCCAGCGACCCGTCGTCCAGCGACCCCTCCTCGGGCGACGCATCGCCGAGCGACCCGTCCTCAGGCGACCCGTCCTGCGCGGGTGCGCCGGTGGGCTCGAACGTGCGCAGGAAGTCGAGGTCGTCGTCGGTCACGGTGCCTTCCGGGGAGCCGGTCTCGAACGAGATCCGCCCCTGGGAATCCATCCGACCAGGGCGATGCGCGGAGTAGGACATCCTTCGAGAGTAGGAAACAGCGGCTGTGGGACTGCCGCACGAAGCCTGCGAGCCGCTCACAGGTAACGCGTGCGCGGGCCTCCAGGATGCGGAGATGCGGATGCCCTGTCAGGCTGGTGGCCATGAAGACTCTCCTGCTCGCGCGACACGCGAAGTCCGACTGGGGGCTGCCGGGCGTCACCGATCACGACCGGCCGCTGAACTCACGCGGCCTGCGGGACGCTCCGGCCATGGCCGCACGGCTCGCCGAGGAGGGCGTCCCCCTGCGGCGCATCGTGTCGAGCACCGCCGCCCGCGCGCGCGGCACGGCCGGGGAGTACGCGACGATCTTCGGCCTCTCGGTGGTGGAGGAGGAGGCGCTGTACGCGGCATCCGCCCGCACTGTTCTCGAGGTCGCCGCCGCGATCCCGGACGACGTCGACGTGGCGATGATCGTCGGCCACAATCCGGGCATGACGGATGCCGTGACCGAGCTGACCGGCGCCTCCGTGGAGCTGCCCACCTGCGCGGTCGCCGAGTGCGCCGTCGACATCGGCTCCTGGGCGGAGCTGATCGAGGGGTCGGGGCGGATGCTGCGCCTGCGCACCCCGAAGGACGCCTGAGCGGCGCGAGGACCGACCTCAGGCCATCGCCGCGGCGGCGACCTCGTCCTCGGTGGTGGCGACCAGCTGACCGCAGGCCCCGTCGATCTCCTTGCCGCGGGTGTCGCGCAGCGTGGTGGGGATGCCGGCGTCGTTCAGCCGGCGCACGAACTCGTCGGTCACCTCGCGCGTCGAGGCGGTCCACACCGACTCCGGCGTGGGGTTCAGCGGGATCGGGTTCACGTGCACCCAGCCGCGGCCGCGGGCGTTGAGCTTCTCTGCCAGCAGGTCGGCGCGCCAGGCATGGTCGTTCATGTCCTTGATGAGCGCGTACTCGATGGACACGCGACGGCCGGTCTTCTCGTAGTACTCGCGCGCCGCGTCGAGTGCCTCGTCGACCTTCCAGCGCGAGTTGACCGGGATCAGCTCGTCGCGCAGCTGGTCGTCGGGCGCGTGCAGCGACAGCGCGAAGGTGACCGGGATGTTCTCATCGGCCAGCTTGCGGATGGCCGGCACCAGGCCCACCGTCGACACGGTGATGCCGCGCGCGCTCATGCCCAGTCCGTCGGGCTGCGGCGCGACCATGGTGCGCACGGCGTCCATCACGCGCTTGTAGTTGGCCAGCGGCTCGCCCATGCCCATGAACACGATGTTGCTCACGCGCTCCATGGAGTGATCGTCCGACCGCTTCCCGCCGAGCTCGCCGTTCGCGATCGCACGGTTGGCGCGCACGATCTGCTCGATGATCTCGGCGGTGGACATGTTGCGGGTCAGGCCCGCCTGCCCGGTGGCGCAGAACGGGCAGTTCATTCCGCAACCGGCCTGCGACGAGACGCACAGCGTGATGCGGCCCGGGTAGCGCATGAGCACCGACTCGACCAGCGCTCCGTCGTGCAGCCGCCAGAGGAACTTGATGGTGTCGCCGCGGTCGGTCTCCAGCCGGCGCACCTCAGTGAGCAGCGGCGGCAGCATCCCGCCGACCAGCTCCTCGCGCTGCGCGGCCGGCAGGTCGGTCATGTGCGCGGGGTCGGAGGTGTAATGCGTGAAGTAGTGCGTCGACAGCTGCTTGGCGCGGAAGCCAGGCAGGCCCAGCTCCTTCACCTTCTCGACGCGCTCGGCCGGGGTCAGATCGGCCAGGTGCACGGGCGGCTTGCCGCGCTTGGGGCTGGCGAACTGCAGCAGCGGACGACCCTCGGCATCCTTCTTCTGCGTCCATCCTTCCGTGCGCGGACGCGTCTGGCGGACGCCGGTGTTCGCGGGGCGCACAGGAGAAGTCTCGGTCATCCTTCCAGGGTACGGGCTGGCTGGTGGGAGGAGGCTGGGGCGCCGGTGCGGTGCGCCGTTGACCCGCGCACCACCAGCGCGGTGGGAAGCTCGACCCCCTGCGCGGCGGGCTCCTTCCCCTCGATTCCCCGCACCAGCATCCGCACCGCCGCCGCACCCATCTCGCGGAGGGGCTGTCGGATGGTGGTCAGCGGCGGATGCAGCCAGCGCGCACCGCGCACGTCGTCGAACCCGACCACCAGCACGTCCCGCGGCACCTCGAGGCCCGCATCGGCGATGGCCCGGTACGCGCCGGCGGCCATCTCGTCGTTGCACGCGAAGAGCCCGATCGGTCCGTGGCCGTCCAGGTCGCGCAGCGCCCGTGCGGCGGCCCGCGCCGCCGCCGCTGCGCCCCAGTCGCCGTCGACCCGCAGCACGCGCGCGTCCGGAGCGCGCCTGCGCACCGCGGACGTGAAGCCGTCGACACGGGCACGGCCGAACCGGTACGACGGGGTGCCGCCGATCAGGATGAAGCGTCGCGCGCCGCAATCGATGAGGTGGTCGGCGGCCGCCGCGCCGCCGACCCGGTCGGTCGTGCGGATGCTGGGAAGCGGGGCGTGCGCTTCGCTGGGCGGATCCAGCAGCACCAGGCGGATCCCCGCCTCCCGCATCAGCGCGAGCTGCGCAGTCGTCGGCGTCATCAGCCCGACGATCACGCCGGCCGAGCCCCGGGTGCGGATGCGGTGCGGCCAATCGTCCTCGGCATCCGAGCGGTCGGTGGTGAGGACGAGGTCGTGACGCAGGACGGCGGCCGCGGTGCGCGCTCCCGCCACCACCTCGTCGGTGTACGGGTCGTGGAAGTGTCCGAAGACGAGATCGATCACGCCGGCGGCCGAGTCGCGCGGCCTTCCACGCGACTCGCCCGCGAACGTGTAGCCCAGCGCCGCCGAGGCGCGCAGCACGCGCGCACGGGTGTCGGCGGACATGTCGCCGCGCCCGCGCAGCGCCCGCGACGCGGTCGAGACGCTGACACCTGCTTCCTCGGCGACGCGAGCGAGGGTGACGCGGCGCGGGAGAGGCATGCGATTATTTTGCGCAATTTCTGGCCCATCCGCTACCGCACGTGGCAGTGTTTCCTGCGATCCGCACACGGTGCCGCATCCGACAGCCGACGCACCGAAGTGGAAGGAGCACGATCATGACTGCGACCCGAAAGGCGCTCGTCGTTCGAGGAGGATGGGACGGACACCATCCCGTTGAGGCGACGGACATCTTCATCCCCTTCCTGCAGGAGAACGGGTTCGAGGTGCGCGTCGAGGAGTCGAACGAGGTCTACGCCGACGAGTCCGCGATGGCCGGCACCGACCTCATCGTGCAGTCGGTGACCATGTCGGAGATCTCCGACGATGCTCTGAAGGGGCTGCGCCGGGCTGTGGAGCGTGGCACCGGAATGGCCGGCTGGCACGGCGGGATCGCCGATTCCTACCGCAGCAGCTCCGATTATCTGCAGCTGATCGGCGGGCAGTTCGCCACGCATCCCTCGAAGCATCCGGATGCGCGTGCAGGCGACGAGTCCGACAATTTCCTCCCCTACACGGTCGAGCTGACCGAGCTCGGCCGCCGGCACGAGATCATGGCCGGCCTCGACGACTTCGCGCTCAACACCGAGCAGTACTGGGTGCTCACCGACGATCTCAACGACGTGCTCGCCACCACGACCCACCCCGTGCAGCCGTATCACCCGTGGCACCGCCCGAGCACCTCGCCGGCCGTCTGGACCCGCGAATGGGGTGCAGGACGCATCTTCGTGGCGACGCCGGGACACAGCCCCGAGGTGCTGCGCGATGACAACGTGCGCATGATCATCGAGAGAGGAATGCTGTGGGCGAGCCGCACGGTATCGGAATAGTCGGACTCGGAGTCATCTCCGCGCAGTACCTGGAGACGCTCGGCACCCACCCCGGAGTGCGCATCGCCGCGACCGCCGATCTGGACGTGGCCAGGGCGGCGGCGGCCGCGGAGCGGTTCGACGGATGCCGTGCGCTGACCGTCGACGAGCTCGTCGCCGATCCGAGCGTGCAGACCGTGCTGAACCTGACCATTCCCGCCGCTCACGCAGAGGTGGCGCTGGCCGCGCTCAGCCATGGCAAGAACGTGTTCGGCGAGAAGCCGCTGGCTCCCAGCATGGCGGCGGCGAGTGAGATCGTGGCGGCTGCCACGCCTTCGGCGTGGGTCGGCTGCGCGCCGGACACCGTGCTCGGCACCGGCATCCAGACCGCACGCGCCGCGGTGGACGCCGGCGAGATCGGGCGTCCGGTGTCCGCGGTCGCCACCTGGGTCTCCTCGGGGCACGAGGCCTGGCATCCGAACCCCGACTTCTACTACCGCGAGGGCGGCGGACCCCTGCTGGACATGGGGCCGTACTATCTGACCTCGCTGTTCCACCTGCTCGGCCCGGTCAAGCGCGTCTCGGGCGCCTCGTCGAGGCCGAAGACGGTGCGCCGGATCGGTTCGGGACCGCGAGCCGGTGAGGACATCCCCGTCGAGATCGATACCCACGTCACCGGCGTGCTCGAGCACACCGACGGGGCGATCTCGACCGTGACGTTCAGCTTCGACGCCGCCGCCACGCAGGCCGCGCCGATCGAGGTGCACGGCGAGACCGGCACGCTCTCGCTGCCCGACCCGAACATGTTCGACGGCGAGGTGCGGCTGCGCCGGCCCGGAGAGGGCGGCTGGAGCACGGTGCCGACGAACGCCGGCTACGAGAACGGCGGGCGCGGCATCGGCCTGCTCGACTTCGTGGCAGGCGGTGCGCGCTCCGAAGGGTCGATCGCCCTGCACGTGCTGGAGATCATGACCGCACTGCTGGAATCGGCGCGGATCGGCGAGCGCATCGAGCTCACGACCACAGCCGCGCGGCCTCCGCTCGTGCCGCTGATCGCCGAGCGGAAATGGCGGATGCTGAGACCGGCGGCCCGCACGCGGTGAGGCCGGCATCCGGCGACCCGGCGACCCGGCGACCCGGCGACCGTGCGAGACTGATCAGCGCCCCTGACGCGCGGGCACGCCCGCAGGGCGCCGACTCGACAGGAGGCCCGGATGCTCGACCTCGCGCCGTGGGCCTGGATCCTGCTCGGCCTCGCCGCGCTCCTCGCGGGCCTCGGCAAGACCGCGATCCCGGGCAGCGGCACCCTGGTGGTGGTGATGATGGCCGCCGTGCTGCCTGCCCGCACGTCGACGGCGGCGACCCTGCTGCTCTTCATCGTCGGTGACGTGTTCGCGCTGATCGCGTACCGGCGGCACGCGCACTGGCCCACGCTGCTGCGGCTCGCTCCGGCGGTGGTGGCGGGACTGGTCGCCGGATTCCTGTTCCTGGCGTGGAGCGACGACGCGATGGTGCGCCGCACGATCGCGGTCATCCTGCTGGCGATGATCGCGATCACGCTGTGGCGGCGCCGACGGGCGCGCTCGACGACCGTCGGTCGCACCGCTGCCGTGGGCTACGGCACGCTCGCGGGCTTCACGACCATGGTCGCGAACTCCGGCGGACCGGTGATGTCGATGTACTTCCTCGCCACCCGCACGCCGGTGAAGGTGTTCCTGGGCACCTCGGCGTGGTTCTTCGCCATCGTGAACCTGGCGAAGGTGCCGTTCCTGGCCGGCATCGGGCTGATCACGCCGTCGGTGCTGCTGGCGGATCTGGTGCTCGCGCCGCTCGTCGTGGCGGGGGCGCTGATCGGCATCCGCCTGGCGAAGCGGATGCCGCAGCACCTGTTCGACCGGATGGTGATCGTGCTGACGATCGCCGGCTCCCTCTACCTGCTGTTCTGACGCTCAGTCCAGGAAGATGTCCGGGAAGAGCCGGTCGTCGGGGGTGCCGGGTACGGCCGCGTACTTCGAGAAGTCCGTGACCCCGGCATCCGAGAGCACGTCCTCCACGATGAGCGTCTGGCCGGTGCGCTCGCGCGCCGGCGTGGTGAGCACCTCGTAGGCGGCGTCGGCGTAGATGTCGGCGGTGCGGCTGGCGGCCATCACCCGCTCCCCGCCGAGCAGGTTCTGCACGGCGGCGGTGGCGATGGTGGTGCGCGGCCACAGCGTGTTGGCGGCGATCCCGGCATCCGCGAACTCGGCCGCCAGGCCCAGCGTGACCATCGTCATGCCGTACTTCGCGAGCGTGTAGCCGGTGTGTGCGCCCAACCACTTGGGGGTGAGGTTCAGCGGCGGCGACAGCGACAGGATGTGCGGGTTCTCGGCCTCCTGCAGCTGCGGGATGGCGGCGCGGGAGAGCATGAACGTGCCGCGCACGTTGACGTCCTGCATCAGGTCGTACTTCTTGGCGGCCAGGTCGGCCGAGGGCGAGAGGTCGATGACGCTGGCGTTGTTGATCACGATGTCCACGCCGCCGAACTCCCCCTGCGTCTTCAGCACCGCCTCGGTGATGTCGTCGTCGTCGCGCACGTCGCCGACGATCGGCAGCGCCTTCCCGCCGGCGGCGCGGATCGCCTCGGCCGCGGTGTGCACGGTTCCCTCGAGCTTCGGATGCGGGGTGTCGGTCTTCGCGAGCATCGCGACGTTCGCGCCGTCGGCGGCGGCACGCAGCGCGATGGCGAGACCGATGCCGCGGCTGCCGCCCGACATCAGGATGGTCTTTCCTGCGAGAGTCATGGGTTCTCCTTGCTGACTTTCGAATCGCTCAAATGGCTGTATCTCAGCGCGAGATGGAGCCATTTGAGCGATTCGAACGAGATGGGGGTCACTTCGGGGCCATGCGGATGGCCCCGTCCAGGCGGATGGTCTCGCCGTTGAGGTAGCCGTTGGCGACAATGTGCTCCACGAGAGCGGCGTACTCGTCGGGCCTGCCGAGACGGGACGGGTAGGGCACCTGCTGCCCGAGGGAGTCCTGCGCGGCCTGCGGCAGGCCGGCGAGCATCGGCGTCTCCATGATGCCCGGGGCGATCGTGCACACGCGGATGCCGTAGCGGGCCAGTTCGCGTGCGATCGGCAGGGTCATCGCGTGCACGCCGCCCTTGGAGGCCGAGTAAGCGGGCTGCCCGATCTGCCCGTCGAAGGCCGCGACGCTGGCGGTCGAGACGATCACGCCGCGGTCGCCGTCGTCGGTGGGCGAGTTCTGCGCGATGACGGCGGATGCCTGGGAGATGACGTTGAACGTGCCGACCAGGTTGATGCGGATGATGCGCTCGAACGCCTCGAGGTCAGCGGGGCTGCCGTCCCGGTCGAGCACCTTGGCCGGCGGGGCGATGCCCGCGCAGTTGACCACCACGCGCAGGGGAGCTGCGGCCTGAGCGGATGCCACGGCTGCGGCCACCTGCTCGACGCTGGTGACGTCGGCCGGTGCGAACGTGCCGCCCAGCTCGGCGGCGAGCTCGTCTCCCGCTGAGCTCGGCAGATCGACGATGGTGACCTGCGCTCCGGCGGCGGCGAGGCGGCGGGCGGTCGCGAGTCCGAGGCCGCTGGCGCCGCCCGTGATCAGCGCGCCCTGTCCTGTGATCTGCATGTGTTCTCCTTCGAACGGCACTCCGCACGCGGGAGGGTCGCCCCGCGCTTGCGACTGAGTCTCAGCATACGTGGTTCTGAGTTCCCTCGCTGGCGGGATCGCCGCCGCGAGGGGGATGCTGAGCACATGGAACTTCGTCGCAAACGAGCCTACGACACCGCCTCTGCCGAGGACGGGTTCCGCGTGCTGATCGATCGGCTGTGGCCGCGCGGCGTCTCAAAGGAGCGCGCCGCGATCGACCTGTGGGCCAAGGACATCGCCCCGAGCACCGAGCTGCGGCACGACTGGCATGCGGCGCCGGATGCCGATTTCGAGACCAACGCCCAGCGCTACCGCGACCAGCTGGCCGACGAGAGCGCGCCCGCCCTGAAGGCGCTGGTGCGGGAGCTGACCGGACGCCCGGTCGTGACGCTGGTGTATGCGCTGCACAACACGGAGCACAACCACGCCGTGGTGCTGGAGGGCGTGCTCAGGCCGCTGCTGGAGTGAGCGTCCCGCACGGACGACACGTCAGGATAGGAGCATGTCCATCCCTGCAGCGCCCGTCGACATCCCCGCCCGCGTGCACGAGCTGGCCGACGGCGCCACGCTCGAACCGGTGTGGGCGAACGACATCGGCGGTCTGACGTTCCGCGCGCGTCCGGCCACCGGGCATCCGTTCTACATCAAATGGGGGCCGCGCAACGACGAGTGGAATCTGCGCGACGAGGCGGAGAGGATGAGCTGGGCAGGACGCTGGATCCGCGTGCCCGAGGTGATCGACCAGGGCCAGGACGCCACCCACGAGTGGCTGGTCACCAAGGCGATCGACGGGCAGAGCGCCGTGCATCCGCTCTGGGAGGCGCGCCCTGAGATCTCGGTGCGCGCAGTCGGCGAAGGGCTGCGAGCGCTGCACGATGCGCTGCCCGTCGACCAGTGTCCCTGGGACTGGGCGGTGGAGAGTCGCATCGCGAACGCCGCGGCCCGCGGCATCCGCGTCCCCGAGCGGTTCCACGACGCTCCGCCGATCGACCGGCTGGTCGTCTGCCATGCGGATGCCTGCTGCCCCAACACTCTGCTGGACGACGAGGGACGGTGGGTCGCCCATGTCGATCTCGGCCTGCTGGGCACCGGCGACCGCTGGGCCGACCTCGCCGTGGCATCCATGAGCACGGAGTGGAACTACGGCCCCGGCTGGGAGGACGCGCTCATCGACGCCTACGGGGTCGACCCCGATCGCGAGCGGCTGGCGTTCTACCGCGACCTCTGGAACGCCACCTGAGTCGCATCCGCGCCTGCGGCAGCACCGAATCGGCTACCTGAGCAGCCCGTCCCAGGCCGCCTCCAGCGCCGGATCGACGCGCTGCAGCTCGGGGTGCGCGTCGTGCCATGCGATGATCTCGTCGGCGGCACGGTGGAAGGCGATCACGGGGTTGAAGTCCGGCACCAGCCGCCGGATCTTCGCGTTGTCGAAGACGACCGAGTGCGCCATGTCGCCGGTGAGCTGCCCGGCGCGGTCGGGCAGCGCCTGCTCGATCGCGGCGCTGGTCGCGTAGCGGAGCTTCGGCTCGGCGCCGGCGGCGCGGCCGAGGATGCCGTAGATCTCGTTCCAGGTGTAGGCGAAGCCGCTGGTGATCTGGAAGGTGTCGCCGTAGGCGAGCGGGTTGCCCAGCAGCCCGACGAACCCGACGGCGAAGTCGTCGGCGTGCGTGAGGGTCCACACCGATGTGCCGTCGCCGTGCACCACGATCTCCGCACCGCGCCGGATGCGGTCGATCGCCGTCCAGCCCCCGAACGCCGGGATCGACCACTTGTCGTACGTGTGCGACGGACGCAGCACGGTCACGGGGAGGTCGCGCTCGCGGTAAGCGGCGGTGAGCAGCTCCTCACAGGCGATCTTGTCGCGCGAGTACTGCCAGAACGGATTGCGCAACGGAGTGGACTCGGTGATCGGCAGGTGCGCGACCGGCTTCTGATAGGCGGATGCCGAGCTGATGAACACGTACTGGCCGGTGCGGCCCTCGAAGCGGTCGATGTCGCGCTGCACCTGGTCGGGGGTGAAGGCGATCATGTCGACCACGACGTCGAACTCACGGCCGGCGAGCGCGGCGTCGACGGCGCCGGCATCCGCGATGTCGGCCGTCAGCGCCTCCACGCCTTCAGCGGGCGGGCGGCGGGATCGTCCCCGATTCAGCAGCGTCACCTGCATGCCGCGCTCGGCTGCGAGCGTGCTCGCAGCCGAGGAGATCGTTCCCGTCCCGCCGATGAACAGCACCGTCACAGTCATGCACTGCACTCTATCCGCGCTGCGGCGGTCGAGTGGCGGATCGGCGTGCGCGATCGCCGGTTCAGCTCCAGACGAATCGGAAGACGCCGGATGCCACGGCCGCGGCGATCGCGATCGCCATGATGGCCGTCCCCCCGCCCAGCGCCACCGCATCGCGTCGGTGCAGCCGGGACTCGCGCGACCACGTGCGCGGGATGCCGGAGCCGAACCCGCGCGCCTCCATCGCCATCGCGAGTTTGGTGCCGCGCCGCACGGCGAACACGAGCAGCACGAACGCCATCGAGAAGAATCGCCGCACCGCACCCCGGTCGCCCACTCCCCTGGCGCGCCTGGCCAGCCCCATGGTGCGCCAGTCGTCGAGGAACAGCCCCAGCATCCGTGCTCCGGCCAGCACCCCCAGCACGAACCGGCTGGGCAGGTGCGCGACCTGCGCGAGCGCGTCGCCGAGCTCGGTGGGGTCCGTGCGCCCGAACAGCAGGATGGTGGGCAGTCCCAGCGCGACCACCCGCAGCATCACAGCCACCGCCAGCGCGACCGAGCCCTCGCTGATCGCCGCGATCCCGAACCGCCAGAACACCTCTCCCTCGGGGGCAGCGTACAGCAGCATGCTCAGGCCGGCGATCGGCGACAGCAGCGCGATCGGCAGCAGCCGGCGCAGCACGGTGCGCACGGTCAGGCCGGTGAGCGGCAGGCACATCAGCTGCAGTGCGATCGCCACCAGCGGGCTGACCGGGTCGATCGACGCGAACAGCGGCACCGACAGCAGCAGCGCGAGCACGAGCTTGGTGACGGGGTTGACGCCGTCCAGCCAGGCGCGGGCCTGCGTCGGGACGGTGGATGCCGCGGTGCGCGCCCGCATGTCGGTCATCTCGTCCCTCCGGGGCCGACGGGGGCCAGCTCGAGCCGCTGCCCGCCCAGGTGCCGAACCACCGCCGCATCGTGGCTGACGGCGACCACCGTGCGGCCCGCGGCGACCTCCTGCTGCAGCAGCTCGACGATGCCGATCCAGCCGCGCCGGTCCTGCCCGAAGGTGGGCTCGTCGAGCACGATCACCTGCGGCGCGGAGGCCAGCACCGTGGCCACCGACAGCCGGCGCTTCTGCCCGCCGCTGAGCGTGAACGGGTTCGCGAGCGCGAGGGGTGCCAGCTGCAGCCGCTCGAGCAGGTCGTCGGCGATGGCGCGGGCCTGCGCCTCGGTCTTCCTCAGCGCCCGCGGACCCACGGCCAGCTCGTCGCGCAGGGTGCGCGCGAGGAACTGGTGCTCGGGCTCCTGGAACACCGTGCCGATGCGAGTGAGCAGCTCGCGCGAGGTCCAGCGCGACGGGCGGCGTCCGGAGCGACCCTCCAGGTCGGATGCCGCGGTGACGACGCCCTCGAGCTCGGGCAGGAGTCCGGCGAGCGTGAGCGCGAGCGTGGATTTGCCGGCACCGTTCGGCCCCGTGATCACGGTGGCGGCGGCCCTGAGTACCCGCAGCTCCAGCCCCTGCTGCACGGCTGTGCGCCCGTCACGGGAGACGGCGAGCGCGTCCGCCGCGAGCACGGCATCCGCGCCCGAGGGCGCCGGCCCGAGCTCCGGAAGCGGGATGCTCCGATCGGGCACCCACACGCCGGCCTCGGCCAGCGCGTCGCCGTGGCGCCCGAACACCTCGGCGGGCGAGCCGTCTGCCAGCAGCCCGCCGTCGGCGGCCAGCACGATCACGCGGGTGAGCAGATCGGCCCAGACCTCGGTGCGGTGCTCGACCACCACGAGGGTGGCGCCCGTGGCATCCAGCACGCGCCCCACGCTCTCGCGCACCTCGCGCACGCCCTCCGGGTCGAGGTTGGCGGTCGGCTCGTCCAGCAGCAGCAGGCCCGGCCGCATCGCGAGCACCCCGGCCAGCGCGAGTCGCTGCTTCTGCCCGCCGGAGAGCGCCCCGGTGGGCTGCGTCAGCGGCACGTCCAGCCCGACGGCGTCGAGCGCCTCGGTCACCCGGCCGGGGATCTGCTCGGCGGGTACGCCGAGGTTCTCGCATCCGAACGCCACGTCGTCGCCGACCTTGGAGAGCACGACTCCGGCATCCGGATCCTGCAGCACCAGGCCGATCGTGCCGCGACGCGACGCGGGAGCGACGCCGTCGACGAGCAGTGAGCCGGTGCGCTCCCCCTCGTCGGCGTCGCCGAGCACGCCGGCGAGCCCCGCCAGCAGCGTGGACTTGCCCGCCCCGGATGCTCCGAGCAGCAGCACCCGCTCGCCGGGTTCGATCGTGAAGTCGACGTCGCTCACGGCCGGCAGGCGACGCCCCGCGTAGCGCCAGCCCCATCCGTTCGCGGTGACGCGAGCCGGGGCAGTCACTCTCAGACCTCCTGGCGCGCTTCCCGGCCCGCGGCGAACCGGCTGAGCGCACCGGTGGCGGCCAGCGCGCGCACCAGCAGCCAGCCGACCACGCCGGCGAGCACGGCACCGGAGATCGCCACGGCGCCCAGGTAGATGGCGTTGAACTCGAACGACTTGAGGAAGTTCGGCGACGAGCCGTAGAACATCTCGAAGATCCATGCCGCCACGCCCGCGCCGACGCCCGCGAGCATCGCGACGGAGACCGTGAAGCGGCGGTACAGGAACAGCGCGAAGATCAGCTCGGCGCCCAGGCCCTGCACGAGGCCCGACAGCACGGTCGAGACGCCCCACACGTTGCCGATGAGCATGGAGATGATCGCTGCGACGACCTCGACGACCAGCGCCGCACCTGGCTTGCGGATGACCAGACCGCCGATCACGCCGCCGATCAGCCAGATGCCCACCGCGATGCCGCCCAGGCCGGGGGTCACAGCGTCGGCGGCGCCGAACCACGCGCCTCCGACGAAGTTCCAGCCCGCGAAGATCAGGCCGGTCGCCACACCGAGGACGGCGGCCACGACGATGTCGACGACCCGCCAGCGCGAGCTGCGGGCGGCGGGTGCCATGGTGGCCCCGGTGACGGATGCGGATGCAGACGTACTCATAGGAACTCCTCCCTGCGCCGGCATGATCCGGATCAGGTTCGACGGTCGAAGCGCGGTTCGCTTCCTCTCAGCCCGGCACACCGGACTCCCGTGGTTGTGCCACCGATTCTAGTCGGAATCTTCGGGGTGTTGGTTGGTAGCGTGTATCGGGTGACTGCCTCCCCCGAGTCCACGCGTCCGGCCACGCGCCGCTCCCTGCGCGAGACCGCGCGTACTCGAGCGATTCTGGCCGCACCCGCTCCCGTCGCCGACGAGCGGGACACCGGCGCGGAGGAGCCCGGACTCGACGAGCTCGCCCCGGCTCTCACGTGGGCCGATGAGCAGCATCCGACCACCGCGCTGGCGTGGCTGGATCCCGAGTCGGTCACGGCCGCTCCCGGTTCCGTCTCGGTGGCCGCGAGCGCCCCGCCGCTGTTCGCCGGCTCGCACCTCACCCCCGCCTGGCGGCGGGCGCGGGTCGCGATCCCGCTCAGCGTGATCGTCGCGCTGTGCGCGACCTACGCCGGGGGCACGCTGCTGGCGCCGCTCGACAACGTCGCCCCCGTCCTGCGGACCACGCCGGTGCAGATCGCCGCCGCGCCGGTCGCCACGGTCGCCTGGCCCGAGATCGGCAGCGCTGCGGTGGCGGTGCAGGGCATCGCGCCGGTCTCGTCCACGACGGAACGGGATCAGATCGCGAGCATCTCCAAGATCGCGACCGTGCTGATGGTGCTCGACAAGCTGCCGCTCAAAGTGGGTGAGCAGGGCCCGGAGTTCGCGTTCACCTGGCAGGACCAGCGCGACTACCAGCGGTACCGATGGCGCAACGAGTCGTCCCTCGACGTGCCCGTGGACGGAACCCTCACCGAGTACCAGATGCTGCAGGGCGTGCTGCTGGGCTCGGCGAACAACTACATCGACCGCCTGGCGGATGAGCTCTGGGGCTCGAAGCAGGCCTTCGCGGATGCCTCGGCGATCTGGCTGCGCGACCACGGCATCGACGGCATCTCCCTGGAGTCGCCGTCGGGCTTCGACACGGACAACGTGGCCTCGCCCGAGGCGCTGCTGCGGCTGGGCGAGCTGGCGATGCGCAATCCTGTGCTCGCCGAGATCGTCGGCACGCGCTCGGCCGAGATTCCCGGCGTGGGCCTGGTGCAGAACACGAACCGGATGCTCGACGACCCCGGCGTGATCGGCATCAAGACCGGCACGCTGGACCACTGGAACCTGCTGACGGCCAAGGAGGTGACGGTCGGCGACACCACGGTGCGCCTGTTCACCTCGGTGCTCGGGCAGGACAGCAACGACGACCGTCTTGCCGTCACGCGCGGGCTGCTCGCCGGCGTGGAGAAGACGCTCGCCGAGCAGCCGGTGTCGGTACCCAAGGGCACCGTGGTGGGCAGCGTCACGACCGAGTGGGGTGACGACGTCGAGGTGGTGACGGATGCCGCGGTGCGGGTCGTCCTGTGGAACGGCGCGACCGCGAGTGCGAGCACTGACCTGAAGCTCGGCGACGAGACCACGGCGGGTTCCGCGGCGGGCACGCTGACCGCGAAGGGACCGATCGACAGCGCCGAGACGCCGGTTTCGCTCGCGAAGGATGTCACCGCGCCCAGCCCGTGGTGGCGCCTCACGCATCCGCTCGAGCTCTTCGGCGTCGACGAGCAGTAAGCGCCGGGCAGGATCCCGCGGCTACTTCAGCAGTGAATCTCATGCAGGACGACGACTGATACAGATTCCCGTCGAAACAAGAATTGTTGTTCCATTCGTTTCGGCTGTTATTGATGGCCGTAGACCACGGGCCCTCTGCCAATCACCTCAGTCGCAGAACGCCCGCCCCGTTGTCTCGGGGCGGGCGTTCTGCGAGGTGGGATCGGCCGTCAGGCGCGGTCGGGGTCGGATGCTGCGGACTCCGCCGCGCGCACGGCCTCACCCAGCTGCTCGGCATCCGGCGCTTCGGCGATCGCCTCCTCGGCGGCATCCGCCGCATCCCCGGCGACGATGACCGGCGTGGCGCCAGTGAGCGCCTCCTCGGCATCGATGTCGGTCGCGGCCTGCTCGAACTGCGACTGGTACAGCCGCCAGTACGCGCCCTGCTTGGCGATCAGCGTGTCGTGGTCGCCCTGCTCGACGATGTCGCCGTGCTCCATCACCAGGATGAGGTCGGCGTCGCGGATCGTCGACAGACGGTGCGCGATCACGAACGACGTGCGGCCCTGACGAAGCGCCGCCATGGCGTGCTGCAGCAGCAGCTCGGTGCGGGTGTCGACCGCACTGGTCGCCTCGTCGAGGATGAGGATCGACGGCTTGGCCACGAACGCGCGGGCGATCGTGATCAGCTGCCGCTCACCGGCCGACACGTTGGACGCGTCCTCGTCGAGGACGGTGTCGTAGCCCTCCGGCAAGGAGTGCACGAACCGGTCGACATAGGTCGCCTCGGCCGCGGCGACGATCTCGTCGTCGGTGGCGTCCTCCTTGCCGTAGCGGATGTTCTCTCGGATGCTGCCCGCGAACAGCCACGGATCCTGCAGCACCATCCCGGTCCGGCGACGCAGATCCTTCCTGGACATCGCGGCGATGTCCTGCCCATCGAGCAGGATGCGTCCGGAGTCGAGCTCGTAGAACCGCATGATCAGGTTGACCAGCGTCGTCTTGCCCGCACCGGTGGGACCCACGATCGCGACTGTCTGCCCGGGCTCCACCCGGAACGACAAGTCGGTGATCAGCGGGCGGTCCTCGCTGTACGAGAACGCCACGTGATCGAACTCGATCACGCCTCGGCCGCCGTCGACGGTGGGGGCGTCCTCGGCATCCGGCTCCTGCTCATCGGCATCCAGGAAGTCGAACACCCGCTCGGCCGAAGCTGTGCCCGACTGCACCACCGCGGCCATGCCGCCCAGCTCGCTGAGCGGCTGGCTGAACTGCTGCGAGTACTGGATGAACGCCTGCACGTCGCCGAGGCGCAGCCCGCCGTTCGCGACCATCAGCCCGCCGAGCACCGCGATGCCGACGTACTGCAGGTTCCCGATGAAGGTCATGGCGGGCATGATGATGCCCGACAGGAACTGCGCCTTGAAGCTCGCCTGGAACAGCTCTTCGTTCTCGGCGTTGAAGCTGTCCATCGCCTCCTGCTCGCGACCGAACACCTTCACCAGCGCGTGGCCCGAGAACGCCTCCTCGACGCGGGCGTTCAGACGGCCCACCTTGCGCCACTGGATGCCGAACGCCTTCTGCGAGCGTGGACCGATGACGCCGAAGATGACAGCCATCAGCGGCAACGAGATCAGCGCCACCAGCGCCAGCTGCCACGAGATGGAGAACATCATCACCAGCACACCGACCACGGTGAGCACGGAGGTCAGGGCGCCCGAGAGCGACTGCTGCATGGTCTGGGTGATGTTGTCGATGTCGTTGGTCACGCGCGAGATCAGCTCACCGCGCTGCACCTTGTCGAAGTACGACAGCGGCAGTCGGTTGATCTTGGCCTCGACGTCCTCACGCAGGCGCCACATGGTGCGGACCATGATCACGTTGATCACGTAGCCCTGCAGCCAGCTGAGGATGGACGAGAGCACGTAGATCGCCAGCACCGCGACGATGATCCAGCGCAGCGCCTCGAAGTCCACGCCGTCGCCGACCTTGAACGGGTCCATGGCCGCGATCATGTCGGCGAACTCGTCCTGCTTCGCCTGACGCATCAGCTCGACGACCTGGTCCTGCGGCATGCCCTTCGGCAGCGCCTGCTCGCCCTCGCCGAGCGAGCGCGAGGTGAAGCCCTCGTAGACGATGTTCGTCGCCTGACCGAGGATCTTCGGCGCCGCGACAGACAGCACCACGCCGATGGCGCCGAACAGCGACACCAGCGCGAACCACCAGGCCGACGGCCTGAGCAGCCCGATCATGCGCCGGAAGCTGGGCCCGAAGTGATCGGCCCTGCCCGGCGCGGGGCCGCCGAACATCCCGCCACCGCTCTGGCGCGCCTTCTCCGCCTGCTCGGATTCCTCCCGCTCGACGTCCGTCACTTCCGCGCTCATGCGTCCACCCCCAGCTGCGACTCGACGATCTCCTTGTAGGTCTCGCTGGATGCCAGCAGCTCGTCGTGCGTTCCGACACCGACGACCTTCCCGTCCTCGAGCACGACGATGCGATCGGCATCCGTGATGGTCGACACGCGCTGCGCGACGACGATCTTGGTCACGTCGGGCAGCTCCCGCCAGAGCGCCTGCCGCAGGCGGGCGTCGGTGGTCAGGTCCAGAGCCGAGAACGAGTCGTCGAAGACGAGGATCCGCGGCCGGTGCACGATGGCCCTCGCGATGGCCAGACGCTGACGCTGACCGCCCGAGACGTTGGTGCCGCCCTGCGCGATGTGCGAGTCCAGCCCGTCGGGCATCGCCTCGACGAAGTCACGACCCTGCGCGATCTCGAGCGCGTGCCAGAGCTCCTCGTCCGTGGCGTCCTCGCGGCCGTAGCGCAGGTTCGACGCCACCGTGCCGGTGAACAGGAACGGGCGCTGCGGCACCAGGCCGATGCCCTGCCACAGTGTGTCGAGGTCGGCCTCGCGCACATCCACGCCTCCCACGCTGACCGCGCCGCCGGTCACATCGAACAGCCGCGGGATCAGCGAGACCAGCGTGGTCTTGCCTGCTCCCGTGGAGCCGATGACCGCGACCGTCTCGCCGGGCTCGGCGTGGAAGCTGACGTCGGTGAGCACCGGCACCTCCGCGCCGGGATAGGTGAACTCGGCGTGGTGGAACGCCACCGCGCCGGGAGCCGGGAACTCCTTCGCGCCGTCGGACGGACGGGTCATCGACGACTCGGCGTCGAGCACCTCGCCCACGCGCTCGGCGGAGACCGCCGCACGCGGGATCATCATGGCCATGAAGCTGGACATGATGATGCCCATCATGATCTGGCCGATGTACTGCATGAACGCGAAGATCGTGCCGACCTCAGCATGCCCGGCGTTGATCTCCACGCCGCCGAACCAGATCACCGCCACGACGGTCACGTTCAGCACCAGCATGAACAGCGGGAACATCAGCACGAACAGCGATCCGATGTTGCGGCCGAGCACCATCAGGTCGGTGTTCACCTCGCGGAAGCGCCGCTCCTCGATGCGCTCACGGACGAAGGCGCGGACCACGCGCACGCCCGTCAGCTGCTCGCGCATGATGCCGTTGATGCCGTCGAGCTTGCGCTGGTTGGCGCGGAACAGCGGCACCATGCGGCCGATGATCAGCACGGCGATGATCAGCAGCAGCGGCACCGACACCGCGATCAGCCAGCTCAGGCCGACATCGGTCTGGATGGCGTAGATGATGCCGCCGATCGCCAGCAGGGGCGCGGTGACGAACATCGTCGCCCCCATCATCGCCAGCATCTGCACCTGCTGCACGTCATTGGTGTTGCGGGTGATCAGCGAGCCGGCGCCGAACTGCGACACCTCTCGCTCGGAGAAGCCGCTCACACGCGCGAACACGTCCGAGCGGATGTCGCGTCCGACGGCCATGGCCATGCGCGCCGCGAAGAGCGTGGCCAGGATCGAGGCGACGATCTGGCCGAGCGAGACGAGCAGCATGAAGGCGCCGCGACTCCAGATGTAGTCGATGTCGGCCACGGAGACGCCCTTGTTGATGATGTCGGCGTTGATCTGAGGCAGGTTGAGGGAGGCCATCACACTGGCGAACTGCAGCACCACGACGATGAACAGCAGCCACCAGTATCTGGACACGTATCTGACGAGGAGTTTTCCCAGCACAGGCGGACTTCCTTTTGGGATCGGGGCCGAGATTCGGCCACATAGTAGAGTGCCACGGCTCACCGACATCCGTATCCCCCGCAAGGGGGACTTTCACTGAAAGCGAAACTTCGTCGGGATCGGGGCGTCCTGCTCTTCGCGGGTCCCGACTCGCGGCCTCACGGCGCGTGAGCCCGCGAAGTGGGACCCGCGAACACCGCTCAGCGTGCGGACGCGATGATCTCCCGGAGCCTGGCGACGTGGGCGGCGGCGACGCGCTCGCTCGCATAGGTGACGGCGCCGGCACGCGGGGCATCCAGCAGCGAGCGGTCGGCCTCCAGGCGCAGTATCAGCTCGGCCAGGCCCGCTGCATCCGGCGTCGGCGTGCCCAGCGCGGCATCCCCGAACTCGGTGGCCAGCACAGGGTCGCTCACGATCACGGGGCGGCCGTGCGCGAACGCCTCCAGCGCCACCATCGGCTGATTGTCGAAGCCCAGTGAGGTGATGAGCGCGGCATCCGCGGCATCCATCAGCTCCGCCACGCACTCGCCGGACACCGGCCCGTGGAACGTCACACCCGGCACCGCCCGATGCGTGCCGCCGGCCACGTCCAGGTGCACGCGGCCCTCGCCGAGGCGCGACACGACCAGGCTCATGGCATTCAGCGCTACCTCCACGCGCTTCTCCGGCGCGAAGCGCGCCACCCACAGCAGCCGCAGCGGACCGCCGGGCGCGGGCTCGCTGATCTGCAGCGGCTGCGCCACGTTCGAGAACGCCTCCACCCGTCCGGCTCCCGCAGCGCGCAGCGCGTCGGCCTGATGGCGAGAGGGGGAGAGCACGACGTCCGCGCGCTGCGCGATGCGCAGGGTCATGGTGCGCAGGGCGTTGTTCAGCGCATGGCTGCCGGTGAAGCGATCACCGGCGCGGATGCCGGTCAGCGCACCGTGCACGCGGGAGACCACCGGCGCGAATGGCGCGAGCATCGCGGGTGCCCGCCAGAAGAACGTGTGCACGGTGTGCAGCACCGGGATTCCGAGCCGCTCACCCGCAGCGAGCGCGGCCGCCGCGAGGGCGAATTCGGAGTGCACGATGATCGCACCCACATCGTGTCGGCGCGCCGTCGCGGCCACCAGCGGCTCGAGGTCACGGGCCCGGCCCAGCAGCGGCAGGTCCAGAACCGGGACCGTCCCGCGGCGAGGAAGCGCGACGGTCACCACACCGTCGGCCGTGAGCCCATCGGCATCCGGAGCCAGCACCACGACGGGCACGCCCTCGTCGGCCAGCGCCCTGGCCTGCCGCACGAACGCGGTCTGCGCGCCGCCGAGATAGGCCAGCGAATAGTCGCACACCAGCAGGACAGCAGAACCGGATCGCATGCCAGCGAGTCTATTCGCGGCTTCGCGGGGCCCATACTGCGGGCTCATGCGGCCGGCCACCCTTCCTCTGCCCGTTCGCGGGTCCCGCTTCGCGACCTCACCCACGTCGAGACCGCGATTCGGGACCCGCGACGTGGATGCGGGCGGCGCTCAGTCGAACAGCGGCACGTCCGGCACGAACTCGCGGGCGAGGGCGCCGGCGTCCTCGGGCAGGTCGGCGATCGTCGCGGGGTTCCACTTCGGGTCGCGATCCTTGTCGATCAGCTGCGCCCGGATGCCCTCGACCATGTCCGGGTGCGTGGCGAACCACATGATCCGGCGGTACTCGCCCTCCAGCGCGTCGCGCACACTGCGCATCTGGCGCGCCTCGCGCACGGCATCCAGCGTCACCGCCAGTCCGGTCGGGGCGAGCTCACCCAGCACGGCGAGCGCCGCCGCGGCATCCGGCTCATCCGACGACCGCAGGCGCGACGCGATCTCGCCCACGGTGCCGGCCGAGAACGCAGCGTCGACCCAGCCGCGCGCGGCGAGCGCCGGTGAGGGGTCGGGTGTCTCGTCGAACAGCAGCACCAGCTCGTTCGGCGTGCCCGGATCCGCGCGCCAGGCCAGCGCCTCGCGCAGGGCGTCCAGGCGGTCGGAGGGCACGTAGTGATCGGCGAAGCCGAGCTGCACGGCATCCGCTCCGGTCATGCTCTGCCCGGTCAGCCCGAAGTACTCGCCCAGCCGGCCAGGGGCGCGACCCAGCAGCCAGGTGCCGCCGACGTCGGGGGTGAAGCCGATGCGCGTCTCGGGCATCGCGAGCTTGGAGCGCTCGGTGACGATCCGCACCGCCGCGTGACCGGCCAGGCCGATGCCGCCGCCCATCGTGATGCCGTCCGCGAAGGCGACCACGGGCTTGGGGTACTCCGCGATCAGTGCGTTCATCGCGTACTCGGCACGGAAGAACTCCGCCACCCCGCCCGGATGTCCGCCGAGCAGCTGCTCGTACAGCGCCCGCACGTCACCGCCCGCGCAGAGCCCCCGCTCACCCTCTCCGTCGATCAGCACGGTCTCGATGTCGGGGTCGTGCGCCCACGCCTTCAGCGCCTCGGTGATGCGCATGATCATGTCCAGATCGAGTGCGTTGATCGCCCGCGGGCGGTTCAGCGTCACCCGTCCGAGCGAGTTCTCGGTGCGGACCAGGACAGTGGCGGCTTCGGCATCAGTCACGTCCGTCAGGCTACTCCGAGTGGAGCATCTACCCGATCTCTGCGCGGGAAACCCTGATTCACAGGGTTTTCCGAGACAATGGAAGGAACCGTCCGCGACAGGGAGAGGACACCATGCCCGAAGGACAGGTGCTCGAGTTCAACGGCGTCACCAAGCGCTTCGGCGCCGTGACGGCGGTCGCCGACCTCTCCGTACGCGTCGAGCCGGGTGCGGTCACCGGCTTCCTCGGCCCCAACGGCGCCGGCAAGACCACGTCGCTGCGGATGCTGCTCGGCCAGGTGCGCCCCACGAGCGGCACCGCCACCATCGGCGGCTCCGCGTACTCCGACCTTCGTCAACCGCTGCGCACCGTGGGCGCCGTGCTCGAGGAGGCCGCCTACCGTCCCCGCCGCACCGCCACCCGCCAGCTGCTGGCGGCGGCGAAGGCCAACGGCATCCCGACGTCCCGCGTGGACGAGGTGCTGCAGCTGGTCGGCCTGCAGGACGACGCCGACACCCGCCTGGGCAGCTATTCGCTGGGCATGCGGCAGCGCCTGGCCGTGGCATCCGCGCTGCTGGGCGACCCGGGCGTGCTCGTGCTCGACGAGCCGGCCAACGGGCTCGACCCCGAGGGCATCCGCTGGATGCGCCTGCTGATGCGGCGCCTGGCCGATGAGGGGCGCACCGTGCTGGTCTCGTCACACGTGCTGAGCGAGATCGAGCAGGTCGCCGACGACGTGGTGGTGCTCTCGAAGGGCCGGGCGGTGTTCTCCGGCTCGATCGAGAAGCTCGCCGACCCCACCGGCGGCGCTGTGATCGTGGATGCCGAGAACCGGGCGCAGCTGATCACCGCGCTCTCCGCCGCCAAGCTGAACTTCGACGTGCTGCGCTCCGGCGTGACCGTGCGCGACTCGGATGCCGCCGCCGTCGGCGCCATCACCGCGGCGGCCGGTGTGCCCCTCACGCTGCTGCAGCAGCGCGGCCCCAGCCTGGAGGACGTGTTCCTCGATCTGGTGTACGGGCGCCGTGCGGACAGTCCGCGACTGGATCAGGTGGCCAATCGCGTCGCGCATGCGGAGGATGCCCCGGCCGCGCCGGCGCCCGAAGGTGATGACACCGCGAGCGTGGTCGCTGAGGACTCGCACGCCGCCGCGGACGCTCCCGTCGAAGAGGTCGCCGTCGCCGAGGACGTGAGTGCCGACGCGGATGCCGTGGCCGACCCGGATGCCGTGGCCGACCCGGATGCCGTGGCCGACCCGGATGCGGTGGTCGACGCGGGCGCCGAAGACGCGGATGCCGACGAAGAAGCGACGGTCGACGGCGCCGAACCCGATCAGGACGCCGAGCCCGGTCAGGGCGCTGAGGCCGGTCAGGCCGCCGAGCCCGACACGGAGGAAGCCCAGCACCACGAGCCCGAGCCCGAGTCCGAACAGCAGCGGCCCGGCATCCTGCCGCACGCCACCGGGGCGCTGCGGATCTCGCCGCTCAGCGACACCGCGACGTTCACCGAGCTGATCACCGGCATCCCGGCATCCGCCTCCTCGCCGGAGGCGGCGAGCGCTGCCCCGCCGACCGAGGCGATCCCGGTGTCCACGCCCTCGCTGTCCTCCGACCCCGATGACGACGATGTGGTCGACGACCTGCCGGCGGACGACCCGCGTCTCGCCGCTATGCGCGCCTCGCTCTCCAGCGCGGCCAGCCGCTTCTTCAGCGGTCCGGCGCCGGACTATCCCTACGGCAGCGGGGCGGATGCCGCTGACGAACAGGCTCAGACCGAGGCATCCGTGCGCGACGACGACCAGCACCGCGACTGACCGCAACGCGACTGACCCGACCGGCGACTGACCCGCCGCGCGTCGGTCAGGCCGGGCGGGGACGGATGACCGGCCGCTTGCGCGGCGTGGCCACCGGCACGGATCCCGTGGCGATCTCGGTGACGTCGGCGGGCTCGGCGCTCACTTCCAGGCGCAGCGCCTGCATCAGCGCCAGCCCGTGCCGTGTGGTGAGCACCAGTCGCTGATACTTGTCGTCGCCCTCGAGGTCGACGACCACGCTCGGCCGCCGCTTGCGGATCAGCACGAAGTCGGTGGTGCCCGCGCCCTTCCAGGTGCCGGCCGCCAGGATGCCGGGGATGTACGTTCCCGGCCCCGGCACACCGCGCAGCCACGTCCACGCGTCGTCGGTGAGCTGCACGCGGGTGATGTGCTCGCGCTCCACGCGCACGTTCTCGCGGTGGAACGTCGACGCGCGCTCGATCGGGGACAGGACCACTTCGAGTCGCGTCTGATCCAGCAGCAGCGTCACCATTCCCCCAGTCTGCCAGCGCACTCCGGCAAGTTGACGGCGACTTGCTCACAAGGCGGCAACGATCCCCGATCCGTCTTCGAGATCAGGCGACGGCGGATGCTGCGGCGGCCGCCGCCGCGGGCAGCGCGGCCTCGATCGCGGCGAGCTCCTCGTCGCCATGCGCGGCGGTGAGGAACCAGGCCTCGAACACGCTCGGCGGCAGCGCTATCCCCTGCTCGCGCATGGCGTGGAAGAACGGCGCGTAGCGGAATGCCTCCTGGGCCTGCGCCTCCGCATAGGTCGTCGGGGCCTCGGCGGCGAACGCGACGCCGAACAGATTCCCGGCGCGCGGCACGGAGTGCGCCACCCCGGCATCCGTCAGCGCCGCGTCGAGGGCATCGGCCAGGCGGGATGCCGCGGCATCCACCTTCGCGTAGACCTCGGGCGTCGCGAGTCTCAGCGTCGCGAGTCCCGCCGCGACCGACAGCGGGTTCCCCGACAGGGTGCCCGCCTGGTACACCGGACCGACCGGGGCCAGCAGCTCCATGATCTCGGCCCGTCCGCCGAGCGCGGCCAGCGGCATCCCGCCGCCGACGACCTTGCCGAAGGTGACGATGTCGGGCAGGTACTGCTCGCCGGCATCCTGCTGCAGGCCCCAGTACCCGGCC
This sequence comes from Microbacterium sp. ARD32, assembly GCF_031844385.1. Classification (NCBI taxonomy): domain Bacteria; kingdom Bacillati; phylum Actinomycetota; class Actinomycetes; order Micrococcales; family Microbacteriaceae; genus Microbacterium; species Microbacterium sp. ARD32. The sequence goes on along the minus strand of NZ_JAUZVD010000002.1, from coordinate 487,581 downwards.
GGATGCACACGGAACCCGGTGAGCACCTCGTCCAGGATCATCAGCGCGCCGTGCGCGTGCGCGGTCTCGGCGACCAGCCGGTTGGAGCCGGGCAGTGGCGCGACCACCCCCATGTTCGCGGACGCCGCCTCGACGATCACCGCGGCGATGCGGTCGCCGTGCTCATCGAACACCGCCGCCAGGGCATCTGGGTCGTTGTAGTCGATCACCAGGGTCTGGGCCGCGATCGCAGCCGGCACGCCGGCCGAACCGGGCAGCGCGAGCGTGGCGACGCCGGAACCTGCGGCGGCCAGCAGGCCGTCGGAGTGGCCGTGGTAGTGACCGGCGAACTTCACCAGCAGGTCCCGGCCGGTGGCGCCGCGGGCCAGGCGGATGGCGGTCATCGTGGCCTCGGTGCCCGTCGACACCAGGCGCACGCGCTCCACAGGGCGGGCGTCGCCGACCTGCACGCGGTCGGCGATCAGCTGGGCCAGCTCGACCTCTCCCCCGGTGGGGGCGCCGAAGGACAGACCGCGGGCCGCGGCATCCTGTACGGCCCGCACGATCTCCGGGTGCGCGTGTCCGAGGAGCGCCGGGCCCCAGGACGCCACCAGGTCGATGTACTCCGCGCCCGCGGCATCCATCACGTGCGCGCCGTGGGCGGATGCCAGGAAGCGAGGCGTCCCGCCCACGGAGCCGTACGCGCGCACCGGCGAGTTCACCCCGCCCGGGATCACCGCGCGGGCAGCGTCGAACAGAGTGTCATTGCGGTCGGTCATGCGGTTCAGCCTACGGATGTCGACTATGCGCACGCCCCAGGTCGGCCTGCGCGGGTCGAACTGCCAGCGCTTTCCATCCGACAGCACCTGGGCGCGATGGAAAACGTCGGCCCGCACACCTCCGCACCAGCGCTTTCCATCCGGTAACACTGGGACGAGATGGAAAACGTCGGCCTGCACACCTCCGCACCAGCACTTTCCATCCGGCAACACCCGGGCAAGATGGAAAACGTCGGTGGGAAGGCGTGCGCACCGGCGAAAAGCATCTCGCGGACCGCAGACCGCGGCACAGCAGGCGACGCGCCCGCAGCGCCCGACGCGTGCGTTCAGAGACCCTGGAGGTACCGCGCGGCCTCGACAGCCCAGTAGGTGAGCACGGCGTCGGCGCCGGCACGGCGGATCGACAGCAGCGATTCCAGGATCGCGGCGCGACGGTCGATCCAGCCGTTCGCGGCGGCGGCCTCGATCATCGCGTACTCGCCCGAGACCTGGTACGCCCACACCGGTACGTCCACGGCGTCGCGCACCTCGCGCAGCACATCCAGGAACGCCATCGCAGGCTTCACCATCACGATGTCGGCGCCCTCGTCCACGTCGAGCAGCGCCTCGCGCACGCCCTCGCGACGATTTCCGGAGTCGAGCTGATAAGTGCGGCGGTCGCCGGTGAGCTGGGAGTCGACGGCCTCGCGGAACGGCCCGTAGAAGGCGCTGGCGTACTTGGCCGCGTAGGCGAGCAGCAGCGTGTCCTGGAAGCCCTCCGTGTCGAGCGCCTCGCGGATCGCGGCGACCTGGCCGTCCATCATGCCGCTCAGTCCGAGCAGCTGCGACCCCGCGCGCGCCTGCGCGAGCGCCATGGAGCGGTAGCGGTCGAGCGTCGCGTCGTTGTCGATGCCGCCGTCGGCGCCGAGCACCCCGCAGTGCCCGTGGTCGGTGAACTCGTCCAGGCACAGGTCCGTCTGCACGACGAGCGCGTCGCCCACCTCGGCCGCGACCGCCTCGGTCGCGACGTTCAGGATACCGGCCGGGTCGTCCGCACCGGTGCCGTCGGCGTCGCGCACCTCGGGGATGCCGAACAGCATGACCCCGCCGATGCCCGCGTCCGCGGCATCCGCCGCCGCCCGTCGCAGCGAGTCCAGCGAGTGCTGCACCACGTCGGGCATGGAGCCGATCGCGGCGGGCTCGGACAGGTTCTCCCGCACGAACATCGGCAGCACCAGCTGCCGCGCCTCCAGCGAGGTCTCCCGCACCAGCGCGCGCACCGGGGCGGACTGCCGCAGCCGGCGCAGCCGGGTGCCGGGATAGCCGGTCACGACGTGAACTCGTCCGCGGCGAACTCGTCGGCCGCGTGCGGCAGCGTGAAGTGCGAGACGGTCTCGATCAGGGCGTCGACGGTCTGCTTGTCGGCCACGACCGAGATCGGCAGGCCGGCCTTCTGCGCGTCCTTGGCGGTGCGCGGGCCGATCGCGGCCAGCAGCGTCGAGTCGGGGATCTCGGGGAACTGCTCGCGCACCTGGCTGGCGACCGAGCCGCTGGTGATGAGGATCGCGTTGATCCGGCCGTTCTCCACGTCGCGGCGGATGCGATCGGTGACCGGCACGCCCACGGTGCGGTACGCCACCACGCTGTCGACGTCATGACCGGCCTCGCTGAGCATCACCGACAGCACCGGCTTGGCGATCTCGCTGCGCAGCGACAGGACGCGGCGCGGCTCGGGCTCGAGCGCGATCATCTGCTCTGCCATTCCGGCCGCCGAGTTGTCGAGCTCGGGCACCAGCGCCACGTCGTAGCCGACGGCGAGCAGAGCGGCGGCGGTGGTCTCGCCGACCGCGGCGATCTTCGTGCGGCGCGGGACGTCGACCCGGTGCGCGAACAGCACGTCGACGGTGGTCGCGCTGGTGACGGTCAGCCAGTCGTAGTGGCCCTCCTGCAGGCGCTCGAGGGCGGCATCCAGGGCATCCTGGTCGGTGGTGGGGGCGAAGTTGATCAGCGGGGCGACCACGGGAACTGCTCCCTGCGTGCGCAGGCTGGCGGCGACGCTGTCGCCCCAGGGCCCCCCACGGGGCACCAGAACTCGCCAGCCGTCCAGCGGCCGGTGCGTTTTCGTTTCGGAAGCAGTCATCAGGATCACTCTCGCGGGAGAAGGTCGGCCGCTCCCTGTTCGAGCAGCCGATGGGCCGCAGACATGCCGATATCGCGGATCGCGTGCATCGGGTCTGCACCATCGGCAGCACTTGCTCCGTTGCCACTGCCGTTCCGACGAATATACCCCCCGTTCAGGGACTCCGTGACGTCGAGTCCGATCCGACCGGTCCCGTTCGGGTCGTAGACGGCGCTGCGAACGCGGATGCTGTCGCCCGTCACCTGTGCGTGAGCGGCCATCGGCGCCTGGCATCCGGAGTCCAATCCGGCCAGGATCGCGCGCTCCACGGTCACCGCGATGCGAGTGTCCTCGTCATCCAGCTCGGCGAGAGCCGCCAGAAGCTCGGCCGGCGCATCCGTCCGCGTCTCGACCGCCAGCGCGCCCTGTCCCGGCGCGGTCGGCCATTCCGCCAGTCCCAGGTACTCGCGCTGCAAGGTCGATTCCGAGCCGAGTCGGCTCAGCCCGGCGGCGGCCAGGATCACGGCGTCCAGTTCGCCCGAGGCGACGCGCTCCAGACGCGAGTCCACGTTCCCGCGGATGTCGACGATCTCGGCGTGCGGCGCACGGCGGCGCACCTGCGCGATGCGTCGCGGAGAACCCGTGCCGACCTTCGCACCACGCGGCAGCTGGTGCAGCGGCGTGCCGTCGCGGGTGATCGCCACGTCGCGCGCATCCGCCCGCACCGGGGTGGCGGCGATCACGAAGCCGTCGGGCTGCTCGGTCGGAAGGTCCTTCAGGGAGTGCACCAGGATGTCGCACTCCCCCGCCGCGAGCGCCTCGCGCAGCCGGTTGGCGAAGACGCCGGTCCCGCCGATCACGGAGAGGGATGCCCGGTTCGTGTCCCCCTCGGAGACGATCGGCACGAGTTCCACGGGGCGGCCGGCGACCTTCGCGAGGGCGTCGGCCACGTGCCCGGACTGCGCCTGCGCGAGCGCACTGCGGCGGGTGCCGAGACGGATCGGGGCGGTCACTGCAGCACGTCGGCGATCTCGTCGAGCCGCAGGCGGCGCCCGGTGTAGAAGGGCACCTCCTCCTTCACGTAGCGGCGGGCCTCGGTGTAGCGCAGGTCGCGCATCAGATCGACCAGCTCGGTCGGATCGTCGGCCTCGAGCGGCAGCAGCCACTCGTAGTCGCCGAGCGCGAAGGCCGCGACCGTGTTCGCGGTGACGCCCCGGTGCGCGGCGCCCTTGCGTCCGTGATCGGCGAGCATGCGGCGACGGTCGTCGTCGGAGGCCAGGTACCACTCGGGCGTGCGCACGAACGGGTACAGGCACAGCCAGCCCTTGGCGGGAACGCCGCGCAGGAACCCGGGCACGTGCGCGCGGTTGAACTCGGCGTCGCGATGGATGCCCATCACGTTCCACACCGGCAGCAGCGGGCGCAGCAGGTCGGTGCGGCGCAGCCGGCGCAGCGCGCGCTGCAGCTCTTCTGCGGTGTCGCCGTGCAGCCACACCATCAGGTCGGCGTCGGCCTTCAGCCCGCTGACGTCGTAGAAGCCGCGCACCGCGACGCCTGACGCCTCGATGTCGGCGACGATGGTCTCCAGCTCGACGGCATCCGTGGCCGTCACCGGCGAGGCGGGGTTCCGTCCCCAGACGGCCCACAGGGTGAAACCTGCGGCGGCGGATTCGGAGGGGGTCACATCACGAGCTTCCGGCATGCCTCCAGTCTGCCCCCTTCCGCGGGGCAGGGCGTAACCGCCGGAGCGCCGACCCGGACTACCGCGAGATCGCGCGGGCGATCACCCAGACCAGCCCGCCGACGACGGCGGCGGCGCCCGTCACGGCGGCGGCCGCCCCGATCGGGTTGCGCTGGGCGAAGGCGCGGGCCCTGCGGATGCCGCGCTGCGACGCCTGCTCGACCCGGCGGGGCACGTTGCCCTTGATCTCGATCGCGGCCAGTGCCGCCTTCAGCTCGGCGCGAGCGGATGCCACCGGATCGACGATCCCCGACGGGACCACGGTGCGCGACAGCGGGGTGCCCGGCAGCGGGGTGCGGTTGGGTTCAGCGGTGGTCATCGTCGGACTCCTTCATCAGCCGGACGTCGGTGGCGATGGCCTGCCCCGGGTTCTCGCGCTTCACGACCTTGCGGAAGCGCAGCACGCCCAGCACCGCGAACACCGCGATCGCCAGGAGCAGAAAGACGAACACGGCGAGCGCGGCCAGCCAGGCCGGCCACCACGAGGCCAGGCCGATGATGCCGAAGGCGAGCAGCACCGGGATCGCCCAGAACAACAGGAACAGCACGATGACGAACCACAGGCTGCCCATGCCGGCATCCTTCGCCGTGCGCGACACCCACGCCTTGGCGGCGTTGATCTCGGCGGTGACGAGATTGCGCACCAGCTCGGGCAGGTCGCCCAGCAGCGTCAGCAGGCTGTCATCGGCTCGGTCGCGGTATCCGCGGGTCATATCACTCCGCCTCTGACGTCGTCTTCTTCGCAGCGCCCGAGGCCTTCGCCGTGCTCTTGCGCGCGGCGGGCCTGCTCGCCGCGGGCTGCGTCGCTGCCGTGGTCGTGTCGGCCTGCTCGACGCCGCGGGCGGTGGCGTCGGATGCGGCGTCGACGACATCTCCGGCGGCCTGCTTGACCGCATCCACGCCCGAGTTGAACCGCTGCTCGGCCGTCCCGGCGTTCGAGACCGCCTTGACCACCTTGACAGCGCCGGTCCACAGGGCGCCGGGCACGGCGGCCGCCTGGGCCTTGGCGATCTCCTGCACGCGGACGACCTGCTTCTGCACCGGATCGAGGTGCCACAGCTTCAGCCACTGCGTCTTGATCTGCTCGTAGCGCTCGCGCCCCGCGCGCGTGCCGAGCACGTATCCGGCGCCGAGCCCGACGACGAGTCCGATCTTCCCCTTCATGGGAGCCTCCTGACCTTGTTGCGGCGTCTTCGCCAGAGGCGGAACCGTCTTGCCCCCGAACGATCGTGTTCCAGGGTAGTCGCATATTCCCGATTCGGCATCTACCCTTGCGCGCACCGCGGTGCTGGAGTATGGCGGTGTCTGTCAGCGCGCCCAGAGCAGCTGCCCGCGCAGCCGTTCGGCCTCGGCGATCGCCTCCGGCACGACCTGCGCCAGTCCGGTGCCCGACAGCCACGCGCCCACCACTGCCAGCCGCGGCGTCTCGCGCACGCGCTCGCGGACCGCCGCACGACGTGCGGCCGCCCCGATCAGCGAGGTCGGCTGGGACTGCACGAAGCGCGCCCGATGGGCGGCGCGCAGCTGCTCGGGCCGCAGCGTGACACCGAGCAGGGCGGATGCCTCGGACAGGGCCAGCCGGGCGGCCGCAGCGTCGTCGAGCGAAGCGGTCGCCGCGTCCTCCCCCTGCGCACCGAAGGAGACCCGCACGATGTGCCGGCCGGCGGCGGCCCTGCGCAGCCAGCCCCACTTCGCCGTGGAGTGCGTGAGGGCCTTGGCCGTGCGGCTGCCCGGCACCGTCAGCACGCCGCTGCCTCGCGGGGCGGAGTCGAGCTCCGGAGCATCCAGCAGCAGCGTGACGATCTCGATCTCCGGTGCGGCGCCCGGGTCGCTCAATCCCGCGAGATGAGGTGCGAGCAGCTCGCGTGCAGCGGGTTCGGCAGTCGCCACCACCACGGCCGTCGCCGCCAGCGGGTCGGATGCGGGCGGCTCCTGGGGTGCCGACGGCGGGGTCGCAGACGGCAGCTCGCCCTCCGCGTCAGGCGCAGGCGCAGCCCCGGCGGCATCCGCAGCGCTCGCAGCCAGCTCGACCGTCCATCCCTCCCCGTCGCGTGCCAGTCGCACGGCACGGGAGCCGGTGCGCACGTCGCCGCCGAGCTTCTCCAGGTCGGCGCGGAGGGCGTCGACGAGACGGCCCATGCCGCCGTCGATTCCGAGCACGGCGGCTCCCGGCGCCTTGCCTGCCCGCTCGCCCTGCAGGCTGAGCACGGCGCCGCTGAGCGATCCGACCCGGGTGAGAGCAGCGCTCAGCCCCGGGGCGGCCGCGTCGACGTCGACGTCTTCGGGCTGCGCCGAGTAGACGCCGGCTGTGACGGGGGCGACCAGGCGGTCGCGCACGCGCGCGCCCATCCGCGTGGTGACGAGCTTGCCGAGGCTGCGCTCGTGGCCGATGGTCAGCGGCGGGCGCAGCCGATCGAGGTGCGCGCGCCAGGCACCGCGCCAGCCGATGATCGCGCGGACGTCCTCCTGGAACGGATTGCCCGGGATGCCGAGCAGTCCGCCCTTCGGCAGCGGGGCATCCGGGGCGTCCGGGATGCCGCTCAGCCAGGCACCGCCGCCTTCCGGAGCGACGACCGCGTCGGAGAGGCCGAGGTCGTCGACCAGCGTGCGCACATGACCGCCGCGGGTGGCGAAGCTCTCGGCACCGGCGTCGACGACGATGCCGTCGAGTTCGGCGGAGCGGATGCTGCCGCCCAGCTGCGCCTCGGCCTCGAGCAGGGTCACTCGGATGCCGAGCTTCGCGCACTCACGCGCTGCGACGAGTCCGCCGATGCCGCCGCCGATCACGACGACGTGCTGTTCGGCGGCGCGGGCGGCGAGGTCGGCCGGATGCTCGGAGCTCATGGATCCATCATTTCATCCGGTTCTCGGGCGTCGCCCTGGCGCCGGGATCTCAGAGCTCGCCGTGGGCGAGGCGCACGATGCGGGTCAGCTGGTCGGGATCGGTCTCGGGCGGGACGCCGTGTCCGAGATTGAGGATGTGCCCCCTCGCGCCGCGTCCGCGAGCGATCACGTCGCGCACATGCCCCGCGAGCACCGGCCACGGGGCCTGCAGCAGCGCGGGATCGATGTTCCCCTGCACGGCGACGTCGGGTCCGAGCGCGGCGACCGCGTCGTCCAGCGGCATCCGCCAGTCCACCCCGACGGCGGATGCTGCGCCGTCGAGCTTCATATCCGCCAGGAACGGGCCAGTGCCGACGCCGAAGTGGATGCTGGGCACGCCGATCCCGTCCAATGCGGCGTGCGAGTGCGGCGCGACGTGCGCGCGGTAGTCGGCCGGGCTGAGTGACCCGGCCCAGGAGTCGAACAGCTGCACGACCGATGCCCCGGCGTCGCGCTGGATCTCGAGGAACCGCCTCGAGACGCGGGAGAGCCAGCCGGCCAGCTGCGCCCAGGACTCCGGGTCGGCGTGCATCATCGCGCGGGCGCGCAGATGCTCCTTGGACGGGCCGCCCTCGATCAGGTACGCGGCCAGCGTGAACGGCGCCCCGGCGAAGCCGATCAGCGGGGTCTCGCCCAGCTCGGTCGTGACGATGCGCACCGCCTCGGCGATGGCGGTGCCGTCGAGGTCGGCGGGGTCGATCGCGGTGATGCGCGCCACGTCGCCGGCGGTGCGCACGGGGTTCGCGAACACCGGTCCGCGGCCGGGCTCGATCTCCACCTCGACGCCGGCCAGGCGCAGCGGGATCACGATGTCGCTGAAGAACACCGCGGCGTCCACGCCGTGCCTGCGCACCGGCTGCAGGGTGATCTCGGCTGCGAGGTCGGGGGTGAGGCAGGCATCCAGCATCCGCGTGCCGACCCGCAGCTCGCGGTACTCGGGCAGCGACCGCCCCGCCTGCCGCATGAACCAGACGGGGGTTCGCTCGACGGTCTCACCGGCGAGCGCGCGCATCAGATCACTCATGCTCCGATTCTTCCAGCGCAGGCTATGCACGCGGTCAGCGACGCTTCGACAGGCTCAGCGACCCAGGCACGCGGGCACCGCCTCGGAGGTCGTCCATAGCGACGAGGCGTACTCTGTCAGCGTGCTGCTCTGCGTCACGGCGAGTCACAAGACCGCCACCTTCGACCTGCTCGAACGCCTCAGCCGCAACCCCGACACCGTCGCCCCGACCCTGGTCGAAGCCGGCGCGCAGGGAGCCGTCGTGCTCGCCACCTGCAACCGCTTCGAGACCTACGTCGAGACCGACGGGTTCGACGCGGGTGCGGTGCTGAATGTCGTCGCGCAGGCCACCGGCATCCCCTCCGCCGACCTCGACGGCTCGTACCGCGTGATCGAGGACCGTCGCGTCGCCGAGCACCTGTTCGCGGTGGCATCCGGTCTGGAATCCGTCGTCTCGGGCGAGGGCGAGATCGCGGGTCAGGTGCGGCGCGCGCTCACCAGCGCCCGCAAGCAGGGCACCACCTCGCCCGCGCTCGAGCGCCTCTTCCAGCGCGCCAGCCAGGCGCAGCGCAAGGTGAAGAACGTTACGGCGCTGCAGCGCGCCGGCCGCTCCCTGGTGCGGCTCTCGCTGGAGCTCGCCGACAGCCGGATCGCCGACTGGGACGCCGAGCGGGTGCTGCTGGTCGGTACCGGCGCCTACGCCGCGGTCACGCTCGCCACGCTGCGCGAGCGCGGCGCGTCCGACATCTCGGTCTACTCGCCCTCGGGGCGGGCCGAGCTGTTCGCCAAGAAGCACGGCATCCGCGCTGTGCTCGCCGACGACTATGCCGCGGTCGCGCGGCGCTCGTCTCTGCTGATCACCTGCACGACCGCCACCGAGCCGGTGCTGGGCCCGGCGCAGCTGGAGCGGCCGGCGGGCGGTGCCGCCTCCGTCGGCTCAGCCACCCAGGTGACCTGCCCTGTCGCACATTCGTCATCGCAGCTGGTGATCGATCTGGGGATGCCGCGCAATGTCGATCCCGCCGTCGCCCAGCTGGAGGGCGTCGCGCTGCTGGATCTTGAGACCATCCGCCTGCACGCGCCGCTCGAGGAGCTGCAGGCGACGGATGCCGCTCGCGCTATCGTGCGCGAGGCGGCCGAGGACTTCCACACGGTGGGCTCCCGCGCCGCCGTGACGCCTGGTGTCGTGGCGCTGCGCACGCACATCTTCGGTCTGCTCGAGGCCGAGATCGAGCGTGCACGGAACCGTGGCGACGAGGACGGGCTGGTCGAGCAGGCCATGCGGCACCTGGCCGGCGTGCTGCTGCACACCCCGACCGCCCGCGCCCACGAGCTGGCCGCCGACGGTCGCGGCGACGAGTTCCTCTCCGCGCTGCAGACGCTGTACGGGCTGGTTCCGGATGCCGCGGGCGCGACGTCATCGGCATCCGAGATCGCCTGACCGCCGGACCTCTGCCTTTCGGTGCCCTGGCCCGTGGCCGTGCGCTTCCCGCGGAGAAGTGCTCCTGCCGCGGAGGATTTCCCGGATTCTCTCCGCGCGAAGCGCACATCTCCGCGGCAGGCGCACACGACGATGGTCTCGGCAGGCGACACTGGATGCATGCCGCCGAGATCGCGGCTGTCAACGGCGACCCGCATGTCAGAACGCAATCGTCGGCTTCGGCAGCCGCCACTACCGCTACCCCACCGGCACCGAGGGCGACATGCCGCTGCTGGCATTCGCGCCGCGCAGGGCGGCATCGACGATCTACCTGGAGTCGACGGCCACCCACGCCGACGAACTCGCCGCCCTCGGGCCGCACACCACCGGCGTCGGATGCCTGTACATCAAAGACCTCGACGAGATAGATCTCCGGCTGACCGCTCACTGCCCGGAACTGTAGACCCGCGTCGTCCCACGCACCGGGCGGGCGGCCAGCACGATCGCGAGCACGCCGAGGAATCCGACCGCGCAGACCCCGAGGAAGCCGAGCAGGCTGAGAATTCCGACAAGCGCGTTCTGATCGACCGCCTCGATGGGACCCATCAGCAGTCCCACGCTCAGCAGCCGCATGGCCACGACAGCGGCCAGCGCCCACAGCGGAGCCCACCTCCACGCATGCGGAATCACTCCGATCCGGCCGATCTGCACCACGGCGATCAGCGCCAATCCCAGCGAGACGACCTCGGTGCTGATCCCGACCATCCCGATCAGCTGCGCCCCGGCGTTCCCGTCGACCATGTCGCCCATCGGGTTCGACGGCACGATGAGCTCCTGCAGCAGCGGCGCGGCCGGCAGCCACACCGCGAGAGCGATCAGCGCGACCGTGCCGAGTGGTCGTCGCGCGGTGACGCTGCCCGATGCGCCGAGTCCGATCGCGAAGACGACCAGTCCGGCCGTGAAGAGCAGGTCGGGCACGAACTCGAAGCCGCCGGCGCCGGGCACGGAGGTCGCCCACAGGTGCAGCAGAGCGGATGCCGTCAGCAGCCCGCCGCCGAGCATCCAGGTGCGCCTGCGTGACGCAGCATCCGAGACACCTGCATCCACATCGACCATGCCCGCCACCCTACCCGCGGGCGCCGTCGCGCATCCGAAAGAACGCGTCAGCCGCGAGCGACGCGCTCTGCCTCTTTGGCGGCGACGATCTTGCGCAGACCCGAGCTGGAGAAGCGGTGGTTGCGGCTGTTGAAGTACAGCTCGATGCCGGCTTCCTCGCAGTACTCGCGGCCGGTGAAGTCGCGGTTCTCGTACTCGTCGCCGACGATGCGCACGTCGAGCTTGAAGGAGCGCAGGATGTCCTCGAGATCCTGCTCGGTGGAGTACGGGACGATCTCGTCGACGTACTCGCAGCCGCGCAGCTGGATGTAGCGCTCCACGACGGTCTGCGTCGGGGCGTTCTTCTCGGGGCGGTCGAGCGTCGGATCCATCTGCAGGCCGCAGATCAGATAGTCGCACTGCCGCTTGGCCTCGGCGAGCATCATGATGTGCCCGGCGTGCAGCAGATCGAAGGTCGAGAACGTGATCCCGATCCGCGGTCCGGGGTTGTAGTCCTGGTGCTTCTTCACAGCGGTATCCGTCATCCTGCATCCCTTCGCCGCGCCCCCACAGCGCATCACAAGGATTCTATCGGGCGTGGATGCGCACACACCTCCCCGCCCACGCACCCGCAGGTACGATGCCAGCATGCCGACCACGCTCGACCCCGGCGCCCCCGTGCGCTTCGGCGCCAATTACACGCCGTCGAAGGACTGGATGCACTCGTGGCTGTCTCTGAACCTGGACGACGTCCGCCGCGACTTCGCCGGTCTGGCAGAGCTGGGTCTGGATCATGTGCGCATCTTCCCGCTGTGGCCAGTGCTGCAGCCCAACCGCACGCTGATCCGCGAGCAGGCCGTCGCCGATGTGCGCGCCGTGGTGGATGCTGCGGCCGAGTTCGACTTGGACGCCAGCGTGGACGTGATCCAGGGGCACCTGTCGAGTTTCGACTTCATCCCGTCCTGGCTGTACACCTGGCACGACAAGAACATGTTCACGCACCCGGAGGCGCTCAGCGGTCAGGCGGCTCTGGTCGAGCGGCTGGGTGCGGCGCTGGCGGATGCCGACAGCTTCCTGGGCTTCACGACCGGCAATGAGACCAACCAGTTCTCGGCCTCGGTGCACCCGTCGCCGTGGCCGCTGACCACCGCTGACGCCGAGAACTGGATCACGACGCTGCTGGATGCCGCAGAGCGCAGCGCCCCCGATCGGCAGCATGTGCACAGCGAGTACGACGTGGCCTGGTACCTGGATGGCCATGCGTTCACGCCGGCCCTCGCCGCACGGCTGGGGGCGATGACGACCGTGCATTCCTGGATCTTCAACGGCACCGCACAGCGCTACGGAGGGCGCTCCACGGCATCCGATCGTCACGCCGAGTACCTGATCGAGCTCTCTCGCGCGTTCGCGACCGACCCCGGACGCGTCACCTGGCTGCAGGAAGTGGGGGCGCCGTCGAACTGTCTTGCGGATGCCGAGACTCCGGACTTCCTGGAGGCGACGGTGCGCAGCGCCGTGCGCACCGAGAACCTGTGGGGCATCACCTGGTGGTGCTCCCACGACGTGAGCAGGGCGCTGGCCGACTTCCCCGAGCTGGAGTACTCGCTGGGGCTGATCGAGAACGGCGGTGCCGCGAAATCCATCGGCCGTCGCTTCGCCGAGATCATCCCCGAGCTGCGCGAGCGCCGTCCCGCCCCGGCGCGCACGCTGGGCATCGTCATCGAGGTGGACGAGACGGACCTCCCCGTCAGCCGCGCCGCGATGAGTCCCGGCGGCGCGATCTTCCAGAGTTGGGTGGACGCGTGCGAGGCGGGTGCGGATCCGGCTTTCATCACCTCGACGGATGCCGCGGATGCCGCCATGCTCGCGAACCGGGGCATCACCGAGCTGATCCGCCCCGACCTGGCCACCGGATCGCGCACCTACGCGTCGAGCAACACCGTCGTCGGCCCCTCCGCCTCCGCCTGAATCGCAAGGAGCGCCACCGTGCACGAAGAGACCTCGCTCACCGTCGGCCGCGTGAACCGCGTCCTCACCGAGCGCGTCCGTCCCGCCATCCACTCCGTCCGAGTGCCGCTGGAGATCTCCGCGCACGCACTGCCCGGCGAGCCGATCACTCCCGCCGAGGGCCTCGCACTGGAGTACCAGCCGTTCGAGGCCGGCAGCATGTGGGGCCCCGCCTGGGGCACGACGTGGTTCCGCGTGCGCGGTGAGGTCCCGGCCGAATGGGCCGGCAAGCGCGTCGAGGCGATCATCGACCTCGGCTTCGACATCAACATGACCGGGTTCCAGTGCGAGGCTCTCGCCTACCGCCCCGACGGCACGCCGCTGAAGAGCATCAACCCGCGAAACCAGTGGCTGCCGATCGATGCCGCCGCCGGACATGCGGTGGAGTTCTACCTGGAGGGCGCCTCGAACCCGGTGCTGCTGGACTACCACCCGTTCCTGCCGACGCAGGAGGGCGACATCCGCACCTCCTCCCCCGAGCCGCTGTATCGCGTGCGGCACATGGATCTGGCCGTGTTCGAGGAGGCGGTGTTCGACCTGTCCCTCGACCTGGAGGTGCTGCTCGAACTGCAGGCCGAGCTGCCCGAGACCTCGCCCCGGCGCATGCGCATCCTGCAGGCGCTCGACGACGCGCTCGACGTGCTCGACCTGCAGCGCATCGTCGAGACCGCGCCCCTCGCCAGCCAGCAGCTCGCCGATGTGCTCGCCGCGCCGGCGGATGCCAGTGCCCACCGCATCGCCGCGATCGGCCACGCGCACATCGACTCAGCCTGGCTGTGGCCGGTGCGCGAGACGATCCGCAAGGTGGCTCGCACCACGTCGTCCATGACCACGCTGATCGACGAGCAGCCCGAGTTCCTGTACGGCATGTCCAGTGCGCAGCAGTACGCCTGGATCAAGGAGCACCGCCCCGAGGTCTTCGCCCGGGTGAAGGATGCCGTGGCCGCCGGGCGCTTCCTGCCGCTGGGCGGCATGTGGGTCGAGTCCGACACGGTCATGCCCACCGGCGAGTCGCTGGTGCGCCAGTTCTCGTACGGCCAGCGCTTCTTCGAGCGCGAGTTCGGCATCCGCTCCAAGGGCGTCTGGCTGCCCGACAGCTTCGGCTACTCGCCCGCCCTGCCGCAGCTGATGCGCCGGGCCGGCTTCGAGTGGTTCTTCACGCAGAAGATCTCGTGGAACCAGCGCAACGTGTTCCCGCACCACTCGTTCCTGTGGGAGGGCATCGACGGCTCGCGCATGTTCACGCACTTCCCGCCGATGGACACCTACAACTCCCAGCTGAGCGGGATGGAGGTCGCCAAGGCCTCCCGCCAGTTCAAGGAGAACCGGGTCGCCACCATGTCGATAGCGCCGGTCGGCTGGGGCGACGGCGGCGGCGGCACGACCCGCGAGATGACCGGCAAGGCCGCGCGCATGGCGTCGCTGGAGGGCGCCGCGCAGGTCGAGTGGAAGCATCCGGATGCCTTCTTCGACGACGCCAAGGCCGAGCTGACCGACCCCGCGGTCTGGGTCGGCGAGCTGTATCTGGAGCTGCATCGCGGTACCCTCACCAGCCAGCACGCCACCAAGGCGCTGCACCGCTGGGCCGAGCAGGCGCTGATCGAGGCCGAGCTGTGGGCGACGACAGCATCCGTCCGGCTCGGCTCCGAGTACCCCCACGACGAACTGGACCGGCTGTGGCAGCTGGTGCTGCTGCACGAGTTCCACGACATCCTGCCCGGCACGTCGATCGCGTGGGTGCACCGCGAGGCTGTCGAGGTGCTCTCGGATGTGCTGTCGGATGCTGAGAAGCTGTCGACCGCGGCACGTCAGGCGCTGGCGGGCGAGGGCGAGCGCGAACTGGTGTTCACGCCGACCTCCGTCGGCGGCGGGCAGGCGCTCGGTGCGGCGTTCGTCGACGGTTCCCCGGTCATTGAGCGAGCCGCAGGCGAGACGAAACGCGTTGAGCGCCCTTCGACTCGCTCCGCTCGCTCAGGACCCGCTACGCGAGTCGGAGCGACCCTCACCGAGGCGCCTGACGGTTTCATCCTCTCCAACGACCTCGTCACCGTCACGATCTCGCCCGAGGGCCTGATCGCCTCGGCGATCGACACGGCATCCGGCCGCGAGACGATCCCTGCCGGAAAGCCCGCCAACCTGTTCCAGCTGCACCAGGACTTCCCGAACATGTGGGATGCCTGGGACATCGACCGGTACTACAAGAACCGGGTCGAGGATCTCACCGCGGTGTCGTCGATCGAGGCATCCGTCGTGGACGGCACCGCCGTCGTGACGGTGAAGCGCGCGTTCTCCGAATCCGAGATCACGCAGACGATCATGCTGCCCCCGGGCTCGCGCACGGTGCTGCTGCGCTGCGACATCGACTGGCACGAGACCGAGAAGCTCCTCAAGCTCGCCTTCCCGCTCGACCTGTTCGCCCGCGAGACCCTGGCCGAGACGCAGTTCGGCTTCCAGCGCCGGGTGACGCACGTGAACACCAGCTGGGAGGCCGCGAAGTTCGAGACCTCGATGCACCGTTTCGTGCTCGCGCAGGAGGATGACGGCTTCGGCGTCGCGCTGGTGAACGACTCGATCTACGGCTACGACACCAGCCGCGACGTGGACGGCGACGACGTCACCACCACCATCCGCCTGTCCCTGCTGCGCGCGCCGCGGTTCCCCGACCCCGACACGGATCACGGCCACCACGAGATCGAGGTCGGTCTGGTGATCGGAGCGGATGCCGAGATCGCCACCGCCGAGGGCATCCGCCTGAACGCTCCCGCACACGTGGTGCGCGGCGGGAACGAGGTCGAGCCGCTGGTCTCGGCGACCGGCAAGGGCATCGTCGTCTCGAGCGTGAAGCTGGCCGACGACCGCTCGGGCGACGTGATCGTGCGCGTGTACGAGTCGCTGGGCCGCCGCACGCGCGGCGCACTGGACGTCGGGTTCGAGCACAGCGGCATCCGCGAGGTGAGCCTGATCGAGGACGAACTGGAGTCGCCGCGCACCGGCGGTGAGCTCACGCTGCACCCGTTCGAGGTGCGCACGCTGCGCATCGCGCGCGACTGAGCCGCAGCACCCGCTCCCCTCTCCCTGAGTGACGCTGCCCGGAACAGGAGAACAGCCGAGAACCGGAAGATTCTCGCCGGAATTCTTCGGTTCCGGGCCGTTCTCCTGTTCTCAGCCTCAGGTCGGAGGGGCGGCGCCGCGCGACGGAGTCGCGGTGATCAGGCGCCGCGCAGGCGCTCGGCGAGGTACGTCTGCAACTCGGCCAGCGGCACGCGCTCCTGGCCCATGGTGTCGCGGTCGCGCACGGTCACGGCGTCGTCGTCGAGCGAGTCGAAGTCGACGGTGACGCAGAACGGGGTGCCCACCTCATCCTGGCGGCGGTAGCGGCGGCCGATCGCGCCGGCGTCGTCGAAGTCGACCGTCCACTGCCCCCGCAGGCTGTCGGCCACCGACCGTGCCAGCGGCGAGAGGCGCTCGTTGCGCGAGAGCGGCAGCACGGCCACCTTGACCGGTGACAGGCGCGGGTCGAGCTTGAGCACCGTGCGGGTGTCGGTGCCGCCCTTGGCGTTGGGCACCTCCTCCTCCACGTAGGCGTCGACGAGGAAGGCCATCATCGCGCGCGTCAGTCCGAACGACGGCTCGATCACGTGGGGCGTGTACCGCTCGCCGGATGCCTGGTCGAAGTACGTCAGCGACTGACCGGACGCCTCGGTGTGACTGGACAGGTCGTAGTCGGTGCGGTTGGCGACGCCCATCAGCTCGCCCCACTCCGAGCCCTGGAAGCCGAAGCGGTACTCCACATCGATGGTGCCGGCGGAGTAGTGCGCGCGGTCCTCCTTCGGCACGTCGAACTGCCGGATGTTCTCGGGGTCGATGCCCAGATCGATGAACCAGTCCCAGCACGCCTGTACCCAGTGCTCGAACCACTCCTTCGCCTCGGCCGGCGGCACGAAGTACTCGATCTCCATCTGCTCGAACTCGCGGGTGCGGAAGATGAAGTTTCCCGGCGTGATCTCGTTGCGGAACGCCTTGCCCACCTGGCCGATGCCGAACGGCGGCTTCTTGCGCGACGCGGTGAGCACGTTCGAGAAGTTCACGAAGATGCCCTGCGCGGTCTCGGGGCGCAGGTAGTACAGGCCCGTCTCGTCGTCGACGACGCCGAGGTACGTCTTCACCAGACCGGAGAACGACTTCGGCTCGGTCCACTTGCCGCGCGTGCCGCAGTCGGGGCACACGATGTCGGCCATGCCGTTCTCGGGCTGACGGTTCTTCTTGGCCACGAAGGCCTCGATCAGGTGGTCCTCGCGGTGGCGCTTGTGGCACTGCAGGCACTCCACCAGCGGGTCGCTGAAGGTGGCGACGTGGCCGGATGCCTCCCACACGCGCTTGGGGAGGATGATCGACGAGTCCAGGCCCACCATGTCGCCGCGTCCGCGCACGAAGGTCTGCCACCACTGCCGCCGGATGTTCTCCTTCAGCTCGGTGCCGAGGGGCCCGTAGTCCCATGCCGAACGGGAACCGCCGTAGATCTCACCCGCTTGGAACACGAACCCGCGGTGGCGGGCGAGGGCGATGACCTTGTCAAGACGGGACTGTTCGGCCACGGTGGCTCCAATGGTCGCATGCTGCGGGGTGTGGTGCCCGTGAACACGGGCGCCACCATTCTATCCGCGGCGCTGCGAGCGCGATCTCCTCACGCGACGCGTCGCCCGCGTCGCGATGAGGGTCACGCAGTGAAGAGGTAGCCCCGGTCGGTGTCGAAGCCGGCGATGCGCCGGCCCTGATCGAGCTGCTCCTCGATGTCGGCGCGCAGGCGCAGACGCCACTGGTGCGCGGCATCCGGATCCGAAACCCGCATCGACTCGACGTCGGAGGGGATCTCGACGGTCGCGACCACGGCATCGGATGCCGGGGGCCTGGCGATGTCGGCGAGCGCCCACTCCACGTCCAGCCGGTCGCTCTCGTCGCCCGCGTCTCCACCGCCGAAGATGCCGTAGCGGTTGACCGAGTAGCCGGTCACGCGGGCGCCGAGCACGGTGAGGAAGAAATGGGCGTTGCGGGCGACGAGCGGGTCGTAGGTCCAGGTGACCCGGCCGACCTCGCGCGAGAACGCCCACTGCCGCTGGTGCTCCTTGAGCTCGCGCCCCCAGCCGCGGCCGCGGTACTCCGGCAGCAGCGCCGTGATGTGCGAGTGCATGGTGCGGCGGGCGGGCACGCCGAAGAACGCGACGGACGCCCCGACCATGCGCTCCGCGCCCTCGGAGTCGTCGAACAGCCCCACGACGTAGTTGCCCGACTGCTGCAGCGCGCGCAGCGTGCCGGCGTCGATGACGCGTTCGGGGCCGCGGATGGAGTCCAGCAGCTCCTGGGCATCGATGATCAGTTCAACAGTGTCGAGATCTCGAATCGTGCGCACGAACCCAGTCTGCCTCAGCTGAAGAACTTGATCGACATCGGGTACTGGTAGAACTCGCCGTTGCCGGCCTTCACGGCGGCGATGACGCTGAAGACGACGTTCAGCACGGCGGCCGCGATGATGATCAGCACGCCGATGCCGACGATCGCCAGCACACCGCCCACGACGAAGGCGATCAGCAGCGTCAGCTGGAAGTTCAGTGCCGTGGCGGTGTGCGCCCGCACGAACGGCCCGCGATCCTTGAGGAGCAGATAGCCGATCAGCGCTGCGAAGAACTCCAGGAAGATGCCGCCGATGTGCACCAGCACGGACCACATCTTCTCGTCGGAGGGGCTCATGGGCTGCGGCGCGGCGTAGTACGGACCGGGCGGCGGCGGTGGCACGTTGCTCATGCGCTCACACTAGCGGTCCGGCCCGGCGGCTCGCCCGAATGCTCAGCGATGCGGGAACGTCTCGCCGCCGCCTGCGGCGAGCGCGTCGGCGACGATGCGCAGGTGCTCCTCCCCCATCTCCACCGGGATCGGCGGCAGCATGTCGTCCCAGAACGCGAGCGCCGCGCCCCGGCCCTGCATCATGCCGGCGGGACGGGCCAGCGCCCACAGGTGCAGGTGCGCGGAGCCGTCGTTCCAGCGCGCGAAGTGGCAGCGCGCGACGCCGGGGATGCTCTTGACCGCCTGCGAGATGCGCTGCATGAGCGGACCGTAGGCGGCCAGCACCTCGTGCGGCGCGTTCTCGAGCAGCCAGTGCTCACGGGGCGCGATGGCGCCGAGGAACGGCAGCCCGCTGAACTCCCACCCGGCACTGACCTTCCAGTGCTCGTCCTGCCAGATGATGTGCGGGCTGGGCTTGCAGGTGTTGCAGCTCTGCGGGTCGACCTCCCCGCCGCGCGGCTGCTCGGGCACGAGCATCGGCTCCAGCGGGCGCATCGTGATCTGCTCGAACGCCCACGGCAGCCCTTCGGTGAGAGCCGTGGCATCCATCCGCTCGCCGATGGGAAGTCGGGCGTGGTAGGCGGATTCGACCGGATGCTGCTCCTGCTCACGCGCGTCGCTCATGCCTCCATGGAATCACGTCCGGGCATGCGGGCTGGGATGTTCGCCTTACGCGCCTCGTCACACATGCGGACGTCGTAGCTCCACAGCTCGTGCGCGGCCAGCGCGGTCGCTGTCGCCAAGTGCACGGCGTCGAGTGAGCGCAGCAACGGTGTTCCGATCGAACGCGCGAACTCGATGACGAGCTCCGTGATCGGAGCCTGGCCGATGCCGTCCATGATGTTCGTGAACGCCTCCGCAGGATCTGCGATCAGCTCGACCGAGCGTCTCTTCAGCGCACGTGCGATCTCGACTCTCGTCAACTGCGAAGTCACGAACAGCACTCCGTTCGAACTGGCGCCCGCCATCTCGCGGACCAGCGCACGGGACTCCGGCTCGGGCAGACCTCGCTTCAGCGCAGCACTCGTGTCGACGTAGATGAGCCTCATCAGACCCGATCCTCTCGATCGATCAGATCCAGGACGGTCATCCCTTCAGCCAGGCGGAACTGCGGTTCGATGACTCGAGGCGGGTTGTCCGGGGGAATCACCCAGTCCGGGTACGCCACGGCGTGCCGATTCTCCGCGAGTCCGAGATGCTCATCCACCGCGCGACGCAGGATCTCCTGCTGGCTGAGACCGGTGCGCTCGGATTCCGCCTTCAGCGCGGCCGCCGCTTCGGGCCGCAGTCTCAGATTCATGGCCATGCGATCATGGTACCGATCGGAGCCGACAGTGGTACCGAAGTCCGGCGCCCGCCCTCGCGCGGCAGCTCATCCCGCGCGGCGCAGATATCCGCCGCGCGGGAGGATCCGAGCAGCGCGAAGCCTCAGCCGAGCGTGCGGCCGTCCGGATCGCCGGGGCGCGCAGGCCGCAGGCGATCCGGCGCCGGCCACGGCAGCGTGAAGCGCGCCGAGGGCGGGCGCTGCATGTCGCCGAAGTCGTCCACCTTCACCACGACGCGTCCGGGTGTCTCGCCGTCGGACGGCGTCACCTCCACGAAGCGCACGCGAAGCGGATCGGGGGCCTCGCCCTCCAGCATCCAGACGTCGGCGAGCCACGCCAGTCCCACCTCGTCGAGGGCTGCCTCGGCGTCGAGCCAGTCGACCGGGGCGGATGCCGTGCGGCCGAGCACGTCGATCGCGACCCAGTCCTCACCCTCCGGGCTGATCCAGCCGAGCAGCTCGCCGTCGTCGCGGCGGTGCGGGGTCCAGTCTGCGGGAAGCATGCCTCGACGCTATCCGAGACACCGGTCCCTCGACAGGCTGTGGCCACAGGAGAGCGGGAGGTCACACTACAGAGGGATCCCTGATCGATACCGCAGGGTGATCCCCCGGTGACGTCGCGCTCTCTACTGTGACCTCACACCCACGAACGAGGAGCACGACCTTGCACACCACACTCTCGACCCACGCTCCGGCACGACGCGCGCGGCGCGATGCCCCTGCCCCGCGCTCGCACGCCCGGCTGCGCACGACCGCACTGATCGTCGCAGGCGCCGTGGCGATGCTCGCCGTCAACGCCGTGGCATCCGCCGTGCGGCATCCGGTCGCGAGTCTCCTCGTGGGCGGCGTGCTGGCGGTGGGCATGATCGCGCTCTACGTCTGGGCCGGCATCCGCTTCGAACGACGCACCGTCACGGAGTTCGCACGGCGCGGCGGGCTGCGTCACGTGCTGACCGGGGTGGCGATCGGCGTGGGCCTGGCCGCCGCGACGATCGGCATCCTCGCCCTGTTCGGTGCGTACCGGATCACCGGCTGGGGATCGATCACGGGCGCGCTCGTCGCGGCGGGCACGATGATCGCGGTCGCGGTCTCCGAAGAGGTCTTCTTCCGTGGCATCGTCTTCCGTCTGCTGCACAGCAGGTGGGGAGCGGTGATCGCGCTCATCGTCTCCTCGGGCCTGTTCGGGCTGATCCATCTCCTGAACCCGGGCGCCACGCTCGCCGGCGCACTGGCGGTCGCCGTCGAGGCCGGTCTGCTGCTGGGCTCCGCCTACCTGCTCACCGGCTCGCTGTGGCTCGCGATCGGCCTGCACTTCGGCTGGAACGTCGCGATCGGCGGCATCTTCGGCGCCGTGGTCTCCGGCTCGGCCGCCTCGGGATCGGGCTCCTCGGACTCACTCGTCGCGGCGACGACCGCCGGCCCGGACTGGCTCACCGGCGGCGGCTTCGGCCCTGAGGCGAGCATCGTCGCGGTCATCGTGTGCGTCGCGGCGACCGCCGGGATGCTCGTCACCGCGCGCCGCCGTGGTCGCATCTGACGGTCAGGTTCATGAGGCCGGGTCCCGCCTGCGGCGGCACCCGGCCTTCGCGGCTACGCGGTCAGGGCGATGTACTTCTCCTCCAGGAACTCCAGGATTCCCTCGGAGCTGCCCTCGCGCCCCAAGCCGCTCTGCTTCACGCCGCCGAACGGTCACGGCCGGCACGACCACGGAGGTCGGCGACACGGTCGCATGGCTGCTGAGCGACCGCTCGACTCACCTCAGCGGGGTCGTGCTCCCGATCGACGGCGGGTTCGTCGCCTGATGGAGGAGCCGACGATGATGTCAGGTGCGAGCGACGACACCGCCGACCGCTCGGCGATCTTCGACCTCGTCAGGCGGGAGCGGTTCGCGCGCGACCAGCGGCGGTTCGACGTGATGAGGGACTGCTTCCACGACAACGCCTGGGTGCGCACCACCTGGTACGACGGCATCGGCGGACAGGCCTACGTCGATTCCACCCGGGAGCTGCTCGGCGATGTGAACGCGCAGACGTACTCCGGCAAGCACTGGGTGCTCCCCGCCCTCGCTCGCGTCAACGGCGATCGCGCGCTCGTGGAGAGCCCGGCGAAGATCTTCAGCCGCTATGACGACATCGGCGGCATCCCCGCTGACATCCACAGCTACTGCCGCTTCTTCTCGCGCGTGGTGCGACAGCACGGCACGTGGAGGCTGCTGACGTTCCACGTGCTGTTCGAATGGGACGAGCTGCGCCCGGTGGTGCCGGGCCAGGTTCCTCAGCTCGACACCGATCTGCTCGGCTCGATTCGTCCGTCGTACCGCTACCTCGGATACGCGCAGACCCTGCGCGGCGTCGACGTGAACGACCGTCTTCTCGGGGACGACCGCTGGGCCGACCTGGTGGCGTTCCATCGCGGTGAGGACGAATGGCTCGGCGGGGCCGGCGCGATCGATCAGCCGCGGTGATGCCCCTTCAGTGGGTGTACTCCATGAGGTCGGTCCCGAGCACGCGGAACGCCTGGTGCGCGCGCAGGCGGTGGCTGATCGACAGGTCGTCGAAGCACACCGTCAGCGCGTAGGCGACGCCCGCGCGCGGACCGGCGAGCACGCCCGCCTCGGCGCGCACGCCGCGGTCGCGGCCGGTCTTGTTGATGAACAGCAGTCCGTGGGCGTCGTGCTCGTGCGCGAACGGGTCCAGGCCGGTGGCCGCCGCGACCAGGCTGAGGTCCTGGTTCAGGCTCAGCCACTCCGACACCTGCGAGCTGACGCTCGCGTCGACGACCTTCGAGTTGACCAGCGCCGAGAACAGCTGCGCGAACTCGCGAGTGGTGCCGACGGCCACATGCGGGGCGTCGTCGGGTCCGCGCGTGTCGCGGAAGCGATCGAGCAGCGCACTGCGCGGCATGCCCAGGCTCACCATGCGGGCGCGCACCTGATCGTGCCCGACCGCATCGAGCAGCGCGTTCGCGGCGTTCGGGTCGCCGGTGGCGGCTGCCAGCACCGCGAGGTCGATCAGCGGCAGCGCCGGCGCGCGCAGGCTGCGCCACAGTCCGGAGCCGGTGACGAAGCCGTCGGTCGTGCGATCCACGATGCGCAGCGCGTCGAGCGCGCCGGCATCCAGCGCCGCCGCCGCCTCGACCAGCACGGGCACGACTCCCAGCCCCGCGATCGGAAGCGGAACGTGGTCGTCGCCCGAGACGATGGTGCGGCCGGTGTCGAGGTCGGTCGCATGCACCGACACCTGGGCACCCGAGGTCGCCAGCTGCTCGAGTGCGCGCAGCGTGGAGCTGAACGACCGGCGGCCGACCGCAGCGCGCCGCGGCATGCGCCGGCCGGCGCGCTGCGACCTGTGCGACGCGGCGACGAGCCCCTCGGCGGCGCGGCGCGCACCGTCGGAGGGCTCGGGGACCGAAGCAGACGCGGAATTCACCCAGGATTCCTCACGGCAGGAGTGGGCGTCGGTGACCGGAGGCCCGCGCGGGGGAGCTGGGGAATCCGACCGACTCGGCTATCGTAGCCCCGCCCGCCGCTTGCGCGGCAGGCGGGGTCGATGCGTTCACCAGATCGTGACGCGGCGGTCCTTCGGCAGGTGCAGCCGGTCGCCCTCGTTCACGTCGAACGCGTCGTAGAACGCGTCGACGTTGCTGAGGATCTGGTTGCAGCGGAACTCGTTGGGCGAGTGCGGGTCGACCGTCAGCAGGCGGATCGTCTCGGCGTCGCGGCTCTTCTGCTGCCACACCTGCGCCCAGCTCAGCAGCAGGCGCTGGATGCCGGTGTAGCCGTCGATCACCGGCGCTTCGCCGCCTTCGAGCGAGAGCTCGTACGCCTTCAGCGCGATGCCCAGGCCGCCCAGGTCGCCGATGTTCTCGCCGATCGTGAGCGCGCCGTTGACGTGGTGCTCGTCGCTCAGCCCGAGCGGCACGAGCGCGTCGTACTGCGCGATGAGCGCCTTGGTGCGCTGCTCGAAGGCCTCGCGATCGGCATCCGTCCACCAGTCCTGCAGCCGGCCGTCGCCGTCGTAGCGGCTGCCCTGGTCGTCGAAGCCGTGCCCGATCTCGTGGCCGATCACGCCGCCGATGCCGCCGTAGTTGGCGGCCGCGTCGCGCTCGGGGTCGAAGAACGGGTACTGCAGGATGGCCGCAGGGAACACGATCTCGTTCATGAACGGGTTGTAGTAGGCGTTGACCGTCTGCGGAGACATGAACCACTCGTCGCGGTCGATGGGCTGCCCCACCTTCGCCAGCTGGCGGTCGTGCTCGAACACCGTCGCGCGCCGCGCGTTGCCGACCAGGTCGGCGGGGTCGATCTCGACGCCGTCGTAGTCGCGCCACACGTCAGGATGCCCGATCTTCGGGCGGAACGTGGCGAGCTTGTCCAGCGCCTTCTCCCGGGTCTCCGGGCTCATCCACTCCAGGGTCCGGATGCTCTGCCGGTACGCCTCGATCAGGTTGCCGACCAGCTCGTCCATGGCGGCCTTCGCGGCCGGCGGGAAGTGCCGCTCGACGTAGATGCGGCCGACCGCATCGCCGAGCGAGCCCTCCACCAGCGAGACGCCGCGCTTCCAGCGCTCGCGGATCGACGGAGTGCCGCTGAGCTCGGTGCCGTAGAACGAGAAGTTCTCATCGACGATCTCGTCGGTCAGGTAGCCGGCCAGGCCGTGCACGATCTTGGCGCGCAGCCATGCCTTCCAGTCGTCCAGGCGCTCCTCGGCCAGCAGCGCGCCGAGACCCTCGAAGAAGCTGGGCTGGTAGACCACGAGCTCGTCGAACGGATTGGATCCCTGCGCCTGTCGGAGGGCGGCCGGGGCCACGGCATCCCGCCACGGGGACAGGTCGACGCCGACCAGCTGCTGGAACTCGTCCCACGTCTTCAGGTTGTAGGTCTTCACGGCGTCGCGGGAGGCGACGTTGTCCCAGTGGTGCCCGGCGATCTCGTGCTCCAGGCCGAAGGCGCGGTCGGCGGTGCCGCCGGCATCCGCCACCCCCGCCAGGGCGAGGATGCGCTCGAGGTGGGCGCGATACGCGGCGCGGGTCTCGGCGAAGCCGTCCTGGCGGTAGTAGCTCTCGTCGGGAAGGGAGAGACCGGCCTGCACGACGAACGGCACGTAGCGCTCGGGGTCGCCCGGGTCGGGCTCGACGAACACGCCGATCAGCGCGGCGACGCCTTCGCGATCGAGGTTGCCGATCGCGGAGAGGAAGGAGCGGATGCTGTCGATGGCGTCCACCTTCGCCAGCTGCTCGTGCAGCGGAGCCAGCCCGAGCGCGGCGATGCGCTCGGTGTCCATGAAGCTGGTGTACAGGTCGCCGACCTTGCGGTTCAGGGTGCCGGCCTCGGCATCCTGCGACTCCTCGATGATGGCGCGCACGTCCTTCTCCGCCTGCTCGGCGAGCAGGTGGAAGGACCCCCAGCGCGCCTTGTCGGCGGGGATCTCGGCGCTCTCCAGCCATGCGCCGTTGACGTGGCGGTAGAGGTCGTCCTGGGGACGGATGTCGGAGCGGAACTCGCTGATGGCAAGGCCCGAAGGCAGAACGTCAGTCATGGGTTCAACCCTATGCGCCGCCGCCGACGCGGACATAGGATTGCGGCAGGCGTTCACCGGGATGGGAAGTCCGTGCGGGGCGGGAGGCGACGTCGGAAGGGGCGTCTGCCGTGCGCGGACTTGGACAGTATCTGGTGCTCTCCGGTGCGGCTCGCGCGGAGGATCTCGCAGCGACCATCGAGGCGGTCGGCGACGGAGAGGCGCTCGCCCGACGTCTGCTGCAGGAGCGTCGGGTCACCGAGCAGCAGGTGGCCGAAGCGGTGTCGATGGCGACCGGGCACCGGTTCATCGACCTGAGCGAGTACGAGTTCGATCCCGAGGTCATCGCGCTGGTCCCCGAATCGCTGTGCCGTCGGTACCGGCTGCTGCCGCTGCGCCTGCGCCGGCAGCGACTGATCGTCGGGATGGTCGACCCGACCGACATCATCGCGCTCGACGATGTGGCCAGCGTGACCGACCTGCGCATCGTCCCGGTCGTGGTCGCCGAGGACGCCCTGGGCCGCGCCTTCGAGCGCTTCCTGCGCTCGGACAGCGAGCTGACCGACCTGTCGGAGCAGATGGGCGAGTCGTCGACGACGTCGCAGGTGAGCTTCACCGAGCAGCTGGATGACCAGGATGCCGATGCCCCGATCGTGCGCTTCGTCAATCTGCTCATCACCCAGGCGATCAACGATCGCGCCAGCGACATCCACATCGAGCCCGGCGAGCAGCACCTGACGGTGCGCTTCCGCATCGACGGCGTGCTGCACGAGATGCAGCGAGCCGACCGCAGCACGCAGGACGGCGTGATCTCGCGCCTGAAGATCATGTCGTCGATCGACATCGCCGAGAAGCGCGTGCCGCAGGACGGACGCATCTCGGTCATGCACGATGGGCGGGCCGTCGATCTGCGCGTGGCGACGCTGCCGACGGTGTGGGGCGAGAAGATCGTCATGCGCATCCTCGACAACGGCGGCCAGAACGCCACCATGAACGATCTGCTGTTCTCCACGGTCAACGAGCGCACCTTCAAGGCCGCGATCACCCGTCCGCACGGCATGGTGCTGGTCACCGGGCCCACCGGGTCGGGAAAGTCCACCACGCTGTACACGGCGCTGCGCGAGGTGGCGAACCCGCGCGTGAACGTGATCACCGTCGAGGACCCGGTGGAGTACCGCATCCCCGACATCAACCAGGTGCAGGTGAACCCGCGGGCGGGCCTGACCTTCGCCGCGGCGCTGCGCTCGATCCTGCGCGCCGACCCGGACGTGGTGCTGGTCGGCGAGATCCGCGACCGGGAGACGGCGCTGATCTCGGTGGAGGCGGCGCTGACCGGGCACCTGGTCATGTCGACCCTGCACACCAACGACGCGCCCAGCGCGCTGACCCGGCTCACCGAGATGGGCACCGAGCCGTTCCTGGTGGCCACCGCGCTGACGGCCGTGGTCGCGCAGCGACTGGCCCGGCGCCTGTGCACGCGGTGCCAGATGCCGCTGGAGACCGACGAGGAGTCGCTGCGCGCCGTGGGGATGCCCGAGCACCTGCTGCGCGGAGCCAGGGTGAGCCGCGCGGTGGGCTGCTCGTCGTGCTCGAACACCGGCTATCGCGGCCGGGTGGCGGTGCACGAGGTGATGAACGTCACCGAGCAGATCGAGCACGCGCTGGTGACGCACGCGACCGGCGGCGAGCTGCGCGAGATCGCGATCTCGCAGGGCATGGTGCCGCTGCGCGAGGACGGCTGGGCGAAGGTGGCCTACGGCATCACCACGATCGAGGAGATCCTGCGCGTCACCGTGTGACGGATGCGGGCGCGGCGAGCGAAGCGGCGTCAGCCCTGCTTGGCCATGTCGCCGTAGAGGGTGAAGATCGGCATGTACAGCGAGATCACCATGCCGCCGATGATCACGCCGAGCCCCACGATCAGCACCGGCTCGATCAGCGACGACAGCTGCTCGGTGGCGGACTCGACCTCGTCCTCGTAGAACTGGGCGATGCTGGCGAGCATCTCGGCGAGCGTGCCGGACTCCTCGCCCACGGCGACCATCTGCGCCACCATCGGCGGGAACACCTCGGCCTTCGCGAGCGGCCCGGCGAACGAGCGCCCGGCGCGGATCGAGTCCTGGATGTCGCGCACGGTCTGCTCGATGCGCCAGTTGTTGGAGGCCTGCCCGACGATCGCGAGCGCCTGGATGATCGGCACACCGGCATCCAGCATCATCGACAGATTGCGGGCGAACCGGGCGACGGCCATCTTCGTGACCAGCGGGCCGAAGATCGGCAGCCGCAGCTTGATCGGATCGACCACGCGCCGGTACGCGTCGGTGTACCTGTTGCGGCTCCACCACACCAGCCCGGCGATCACCAGCACCGCCAGGATCGGCAGGATCCACAGCATGTTCTCCGACAGCGTCACCAGGATCTGGGTGGGCAGCGGCAGGGCGCTGCCCAGCCCGGCGAACATGTTCTTGAACACCGGCACGACGAAGGTGATCATCGCCAGCACGCCGAGCACGGCGATGATCAGCACCACCAGCGGATAGGTCGTCGCGGAGCGGATCTTGCCCTGCAGGTCGGCCTGCTTCTGATAGTTCTCGGCGACCGAGTCGAGCGCCTTCCCGAGGAATCCGCCGGTCTCGCCGATCTGCACCAGCGAGACCATCAGCGGCGGGAAGATCTGGGAATGCCGGGCGAGGGATGCCGACAGCGACGAGCCGCTCTCCACGTCGGCCTGCACCAGCACCAGCACGCTCTGCAGCTCTTTGTCGTCGGCCTGCTCGGCCAGCACGGTCAGGGTGCGCAGCAGCGGCAGGCCGGCGTTGACGAGCGCGGCCATCTGCCGCGAGAACACGGCCAGCGTGGAGGCCGGCACCCCCTTGCGCAGCCGCGGGAGGGTGATCTCCATGTGCAGGCCGGTCTTCGAGACCAGGCCGACATGCAGCGGCGTGAGCCCCTGCGCGCGCAGCTTGGAGACCACGACGGCGTCGCTCGGGGCATCCATCGTGCCCTTGACCGTGCGCGAGGTGGCGGGGTCAAGCGCCTGGTACTCGTACTCCTGGACGACGGCCATCACGAGCCCCATTCACTGAGCTGGGTGCCGCCGGCGAAGCTGGACCACGACTCGGCATCCAGATCGGCGGGGCGCACGCGCACGCCCTCGAGCGAGCTGGGATCGGTGGCGAAGGTGCGCGCGACCGGGGCGGCGATGGCGCCCTCCGCGACCAGGCGACGCAGATCCTGGTCGAGTGTGTGCATGCCGACCGAGGCGCCCGCCTGCATGGTGGAGTACAGCTGCGACACCTGCCCCTCGCGGATCAGGTTGGCGACGGCGGGCACGTTCATCATCACCTCGGTGGCGATCACCCGACCCTGCGACTGCGCGCGCGGCAGCAGCGTCTGGCTGATGATGCCCTGCAGGGTGTCGCCGAGCTGGGTGCGCACCTGCGCCTGCTGGTCGGCGGGGAACGCGTCCACCAGCCTGTTGATGGACTTGGCCGCTCCCTGCGTGTGCAGCGTGGAGAGCACCAGGTGGCCGGTCTCGGCGGCCGAGAGCGCGGTGGAGATCGACTCGCGGTCGCGGAGCTCGCCCACCAGGATCACGTCGGGGTCCTGTCGCAGCACGCGCCGCAGCGCCTCGGAGAAGGATGCCGTGTCGCTGCCCACCTCGCGCTGGTGGATGAGCGCGCGCTTGGACTCGTGGTGGAACTCAATCGGGTCCTCGATGGTGACCACGTGCACCGGACGCGTGCTGTTGATCACGTCGACCATGGCGGTGAGGGTGGTCGACTTGCCGGATCCGGTGGGGCCGGTGACCAGCACCAGGCCGCGGGGCCGCAGCGCCAGGTCGCGGGCGACGGCGGGGGCGCCCAGCTGCTCGATGGTGAACACGCCGCCGGGCACGAACCGCAGCGCCATGGCGATGTCGCCCTGCTGCCGGAACACGTTCACGCGGAAGCGGCCGATCCCGGGGGTGGCGTAGGCGAGGTCGACCTCCTGCCGGGTCTCGAACTCCTCGCGCTGGGGCGCGTTCATCAGCGCGAGCGCCGCCGCCTCGGCCCACTCGCGGCTGAGTCGCTCGCCGTACCCGGGAATGCCCGTCAGGTCGCCGTCGACGCGCATCAGCGGCACGGATGCCGCCGTCAGATGCACGTCGGACGCTCCGGCGCGGGCGGCGGTTCCGAGCAGTTCGCCGAGCTGGTCCAGGATCATCGTGCACTCCCATCGGTCTGCAGGAACGTGATCGCCTCGACGCGCACGTCGAAGCCGCCCGACCCGTCGGTGACGGTCGTCTTGTCCACGGCGAGCAGCCGGCCGGAGCCGCGCAGCCCGTCCAGGAACGTGGTCACGGCGTCCATGGTCGGCGCGGTCACGGCGATCGTGATGCGCACCTGCTGCCGTCCGGATGCCGCGGGCGCGGGCGCCGACGCGGCGCCGCCGCCGGCTGAGGACGGGTCGGTCGCGGCATCCGGCGTGTTCATCGACGCGGTGCCGCCGGCCGCGGCGGGATCGGTGGTGTCGGATGCTTCGGCATCCGCTGCCGCATCCGCCGGGGCCGAGGGCTGCTCGGCGACGAGCCCCGCGCGGGGCGGCGTCGGCCGCGGTTCGAACGCGGTCAGTTCACCGCGGCCGATGCTGGTGATCTGGGCCTCGGCGCGGGTCGCGGCGGCGTCCACGATCGCGAAGGCCTGGTCCAGCAGCGGGGCGGTCGGGATCTGCGCGCGCAGGTCGGCGACGGATGCCTCGGTCTGCGGCATCCGCTCCTTCGCCTCGGTGAGCGACTGCACCTGCTGCTCGTACGTGCGGTTGGTCGCCTGGGCCTGGCCGGTCTGCTCCAGCGCGGTGGTGCCGCCGCTGATCAGCGGGAGCACGCCGAGCAGGATGCCGAGCGCGAACACGGCCGCGCACACGAGCCCTCCGATCAGGGCGACGAGCTGCTTGGTCATCGGTCGGCCTCCTTCTTCTCCGCGAAGCTGCCGGAGTACACCGTCTGGTCGAAGGTGATGTCGATCGTGTACAGGTAGCCGTCGGCGCCGCTGGTGGCGACGGAGCTGGCATCCGCTCCCGCCACGCCCTCCACGGCCCGCAGGGCCCGGGCGTACGGGGCCATCTCGCGCGGCGTGGGGCTGGCGAGGGTGATGGTGCCGGTGAGCCCCACGGCCTGCTGCGCGGCCTCCTTCGCGGCCTCGGCGTCGGCGCCGCCGCCCTGCGGCACGGCGCCGACCGTGAGGTCGAAGCCGACCAGCTGCACGTCGGCGGGCAGGGCGCCGCTGATCCGGTCGAGCACGGCTGTCCAGCCGAGGTCGGACCCCATCGCGTCGGCCCGGTACGCGATCAGGTCGCGTTCGGTCTGCAGCGTGCGGCTGACCTCGGACAGCTCGCCGATCTCGCCGATCAGCGCGGTGGTGCGCTCCTGCTCGCCGGTCAGCCCCTGCTGGGTGTACAGGTTCCAGGCGTAGGCGCCGCCGATCAGGGCGGTGGTGAGCATGAGCGTCGCGATGACCGCGCGCCCCCACACTCCTGTCAGCCGCTCGCGCTCGCGGCGCTCGAACTCCGAGCGCGGCAGCAGGTTCACCTGGGGGATGTCGCCCACCTGAAGGGCCGTTGCGCGCGCCATCACTTCGCCTTTCCGAGGGCCAGCCCGAGCGTGCCGACCAGGTTGAGCGCCATGTCTCCGACGGGTTCGGCGCCGCGCACCTCGGCGACGTCGCCGAGCCCGATCTGCCGGATCGGCACGGGGAGCGCGTCGGCCAGGCCCGAGGTCACGCCGCGCACGGTCGAGCCGGCGCCGCAGAGCAGCACCTGGTCGACGGATGGCGCCTGCGGGCGGTTCGCGTAGAACGCGAGCGTGCTGCGGATGCGGCCGACCAGCTCGGTGACGGTGCGGTGGCCCAGGTCGCCGCGCAGCTGCCCGCGCAGCGCGCTGCCGGCCGGGGCGGGCGAGGCGGCCGGGGCGTTCAGTGCGCTGGCCGCGACCCGTGCCGGGTCGAGCAGGTCGGCCGCGTCGTACTGCAGCGGAGCCGGTTCGTCGGAGGCGGATGCCCCGGCATCCGACGCCACCAGCGCGCGGCGGCGCACCACCGCGTTGGTCTCGAGGTCGACCGGGGTGATGCGCACGAACTCAGGGATGCCGTCGCGCAGGATGAGGATCTGGGTGGTGTGGTCGCCGATGTGCACGACGGCGACGGTGCCCTGCGGCGCCACGCGGGCGGCCGCGCGGGCCAGGCCGAACGTGGTCAGGTCGACGTTCATGATGCGCACCTTGGCGCGGTCGAACGCCGCCATCATCCCCTCGACGGTGTCGGCGACGGCGGCCACGAGCAGCCCGTGCATGCGCTCGCCGTCCTGCGCGGTGGGGTAGTAGTCGAGCACCGCCTGGCTGACGGGAACCGGCAGCAGGTCCTGCACCTGGAACGGCAGCGCCTGGCGCAGCAGCTCGGGCGCCATCACGGGCGTGGTGTACTCGCGCACGAGCACCCGCCGGCTGGCGACGCCGAGGGTGGCGGTCTTGGCCTTGATGCCGGCGGTGCTCCACAGCTGGCGGATCGCGATGGCGACCGCGCCCTCGTCGAGCACCTCGGAGTCGCGGGCGGAATCGGGCAGCAGCGGCACCTCGCCGTACGCGATCACGTGCGGGTTGCGGTCCAGGCTCACCTCGACCGCGCGCACGCTCTCTTCGGTGATCTCCACCCCGACTTGACTCTTCGCCATCGTTCTCTTCCCTCTTCGCCTCAGTGCGGGCCTCAGCCCAGCAGCCCCACGTACCAGCGGCCGATCGGCTCTCCCACGAGCAGTCCCACCCAGGCGCCGGCCAGCATCCACGGGCCGAACGGGATGCCGCTGCCGCGC
Source organism: Microbacterium sp. ARD32 (assembly GCF_031844385.1). Classification (NCBI taxonomy): domain Bacteria; kingdom Bacillati; phylum Actinomycetota; class Actinomycetes; order Micrococcales; family Microbacteriaceae; genus Microbacterium; species Microbacterium sp. ARD32. The sequence goes on along the minus strand of NZ_JAUZVD010000002.1, from coordinate 455,055 downwards.
TTCGCGCGGCCGATCGCGATCAGCGCGATGCCGAACGCCCCGCCCAGCGCGAACGCGGCGAACGCGCCGACGGCGAGCGCGCCCCAGCCGAACCAGCCGAGCACCGTGCCGACGAGCCCGGCGAGCTTGACGTCGCCGCCGCCCATGCCACGCGGGCTGATCCACCGCACCAGCGCGTACAGCAGGTACAGCGCCGTGCCGCCGATCAGCGCCCGCACCAGTCCCCACCACTCCCCCGCCTCTTGGGTCGCGGACTGGGTCGCTGAGTCTGTCGAAGCGCCGCCCCACACCCCCAGCGCGGTCGTCGCCACGATCAGCACCGCCACCGCCGCCCACCCGGGCAGCACGATCGCGTTCGGCAGCCGCTTCACGTCCAGGTCGATCAGGGTCAGCACCACGCTCAGCGCGGCGAACAGCTCCAGCACCGCGAGCACTCCCCAGAACCGCACGGTTCCCAGGTCGTTCGTCGCAGCCACTCCCACGGCGACGCCGGCGAACAGCATCCCGGTGCCGAGTTCGACCAGCGGGTAGCGGATGCTGATCGGCATCCGGCAGTCGGCGCACCGACCCCGCAGCGTCAGCCACCCGATCACGGGCACGTTGCGCCACCACGCGATGGGCGCGTCGCAGCCCGGGCAGCGGCTCTCGCGCGTGAGCGGGATGCCGGCGGGCACGCGGTACGCGACCACGTTCAGGAACGACCCGATGGCCAGCCCGAACACGCCCGCCCACACGGCGACGAAGGTGGTGGTGGGGGTCACGGCACGTCCGTCTGCGAGATCCGCTCGCCGAGCACGGCATCCGCGGAGCCGCCACCGGATTCGGGAGTGGTCCCGGCGACCTGACCGGGCAACGCGATAGGAGCACCCCAGAACTGCAGGCCTCCGCCGTAGTCGAAGCTGCCTCCGTAGAAGGTGCCGCGCCACGCGTCGTTGTTCATGCCGGCCACGTCGATCTTCCCCGGTGTGTACGCCATCGCTGTGACGCCTTCGCCGATGACCGTGCCGTTGATCTTGATGCTGCCGGCGTGCGAGGGGATGTCCGGGATCTGGTTCTTCGTGCAGTTCGTCGAGCAGAACGGGCTTCCGGGGGTCTTGGCGTCGTCCACGATCACCCACACGTGGGGGGTGGTACCGGGTGCCGCCTTGATCGTGAGCTGGGTGAGGTCGAAGGTCTTGGCCGCCAGGACCAGGTCGTGCGAGAGGGTGATCGTCGGGGTGATCCCCATGTTGGTGCTCAGCTCGTTGCAGGCGCGAGCGTCGATCGCGACCGTGCCCGCTGCGGACCGCGCGGTCAGGTCGGTCCATCCGGTACCGGGCCAGGCGTTGAAGGAGTTGCACGTTCCGGCGCCCGAGCCCGAGTTCACGAGCTTCGTCTCGGCGAAGCCCCAGTCCGCGCTGTCGTATGCGTAATCGAACCACGAGAAGCCGAGGGCCTTGAAGTCGAGGGCGTCCGGCTTGTCCGAGTTCTGCGCGATCGTGCCGCCCACGGGGCCGCTGCGCGTGATGACACCGCCGGTCGTGACGTCTCCTCCGACGCTCCCGTTCTGCAGGTTCAGGTCGCCGCCGACCCACAGGTCCTTGTCGATCCGCCCGTCAGCGCGATAGGTCGTTCCCGCCTTGGCTGCCGTCACGTTCCCATGCACGTGCGTGTCGTTCTGCTGAGAGTTGTAGAGCCCGTTCACGTGCACGTCGCCGGCGATGTCGCAGTTGCCCGAGGTCTTGAAGTCGCCCGAGGCGATGATGTTGCCTGGAACGGTCGCCATGCAGGTGAAGCCGCCACCGGGGATGACCAGGCTCAGCAGATCGTCGTTGACGCCGGCGTGCGAGACCACCTCTTTGGTGAAGGTCGTGTTGGCGAAGAAGATCATGTCGGCACCGGTGCCCGGCGCGGTGGTGACGATGTACTTGTACGTGGCGTCGGTCACCGTTCGACCGGAGCCGGCTTCGCCGGTGGCCCGGAAGGTCACCTGGTCTCCGGGTCCGCAGATCGTCTCGACCTTGTAGGTCGCTGCGCTACCCGTCGCGACGGGCGCCTTCGCCACGTAGCCGGGCTTCGACGGGCAGTACCCGCCGTCGGCGATCGCCTGGCTCACGGCGACGGCGAGACCGGCATCCGCCGCCGCGCGCGACTCGGCGGTGCTGCGCGAGCCGACAGCGCTGGTCATGGTGTTCAGCACCAGCGCGGCGACGGTCACCGCGACGGTCATGAGCACGAACATCACGATCATCACCACCACGAGGGTGGCGCCGCGATCATCGGCGGTGGCGCGCTCGCGGGCGCGTGCGAAAGTCAGCATGTCACTCCTGCCGGATCGCCGTCGACCTGCCCCTGAGGGGCGAGGCCCCCGGCGATGGTCACGGACTCCTGAAACCTGATCGTGTAGTCGACGCTCTTGGTCGGCACGTCTTCGACAGCCGGGGCAGCCGGGGCGAAAGTCGCCGACTCGACGTCGGCCAGCGTCGTCCATTCCCCATCGAGATCGAGCGGGGCGCTGTCAGAGGTCGTGTACTGCAGTGCATCGCCGCTCACGCGCCAGGCGCGGCACTGGATAGTGGTGGCGCTGGTGACGACGGTCGCGACGAGCGTGTGATCGCCGACCGTCCGCAGGGCGACGGCGTTGCGCGCGCTCTGCTGCAGCGACGCTGAGACGGCGTTCGCGCTGCCGGTGGCGCGGTCGCGGTCGGCCGTGGCGGTCTGCGACTGCCAGCCGTTGATGAAGATCGCCGAGACGAGCAGCAGGAACACGGCCGCCAGCGACATGTAGATGATCAGCTCGACGAGCGTGATGCCGCTCTCGTCGTCGTGAAGCCGCTGCCTGCTGGTCATCCGCGCACCATCACCTTCGTGACGATCTTGACGAGAAGCTCGTCGTCGGACTCGCGGAAGACCTTCACGGTGACCGTGCCCGTTCCTTCGCCTGCGCAGTCGATCTCGCGCGTTGCCGACAGTCCGGCCGAGCGCAACTGCTCATCGTGGTGATAGCCGCTGAGGTCGTCGCAGGTCTTCGCGTTGGCGGGGCTGTTCGGGAAGTCGGCGCGGATCGGAGCCAGCTCGGCGGCGGCGACGTTGTTGGCCGCGACGAGGTCGCGGTTGACGACGCTGGTGCCGGTGGCCTGAATGAGCAGCGGGAGAACGCCGAGCGCCAGCACTGCGAGCAGCAGCATGGCCACGACGATCTCGATCAGACCCACACCGTCGTCGTCTCGGGTATCAGACGACATTGCGGTCCTTGTTGAAGGGTGTTGCGGTCCCCGTGGGGAAGGTGCGAGCGGAGGCCCGAGAGTACGGGCCTCCGCTCAGGAGAGTTCAATCAGTCGTCGGCGGCGCAGCCGGGACCGGCGGTACCGGAGGCTGTCGTGTCCTTAATCGACGTCGCTGTGACGCACAGCGTCTCCAGCTTGTCGACGGTGCCCGTGAATGTGTACTTCTTGGAAATTTCGTCTGCCTCGACCGGCAGAGCACCGGTCCCGCCCTGGGCGAGGTCGGACGCAATCTGTGTCGCGACGTTTGCTGCAGCCGCCTCAGCTGCGCTCTCCTCGGCCGCGTGCTGCAGGTTTCCAACCAATGGGATCGCGACGGCCACCAGGATGCCCAGGATGACGACGACGATGATGAGCTCGATCAGAGAGAAGCCGGCTTCGCCGCTCTCCTCGCGCTCGCGCTTCTTTGCCTCGATGAGACGACGGATGGTACGCATGACTAAGTCAGCTCTCCGGGATGACGCAGACGGGTAGCCCTGATTGCGAGCAGGCGCAGTCGACGGGGGATCCGACGGCGTTTCCCAGCCCCAGGTCGGAATCGCCGTCACCCCTCAGTTGGTGCGATTCCTGAACAAATCTTGGCGGCTGCTGTGGATGTTCGCAAGTGTGCGATCATCACGTTCGGATCACGACTGTCCGGCCCACCTTGCCCGCCGGCCCTCACGCTGTCATGGACCGGTGCTCGATCCCACGGCGCAGCCGCTGTGCGGCGCCGTGCCCGCCAGCTTGTCCTCGGTCCACGCGAACGCGTCGGCGATCGCGGGCGAGTTCGGCTGGACGAGACCCAGATGATCCACGCCCCGGTACGCCCGGTAGTCCACCGCACTGCCCTCGGCGCACAGCTTCTGCGCGAACACGGTCTGCATGTCGGAGCCGACCAGCTCGTCGGCCGTGCCCTGCCCGACGAGCACCGGCACCTCGGCCGACGCTGCGGGCGGGATGTTCTGCGTCAGCCGGTTCGCCAGCGGGCCGCTCGCCGGATCGGCGCGGGTAGATCTCGCTGTACGCCGAGACGACGAACGAGGCGAAGATGCTGCCGCCGCGCGACCGGCCCAGCCCGTCGACGAAGTCGTTCACGTCGCTGACCGGCGCGAGCGCGACGGCTCCCGCCAGCGGAACGTCGGGCGCGTAGTCGTCCGCGATCGCCTCCGACCAGAGCGCAGCGCCGCCGCCCTGCGAATGCCCCCACGCGACGGTCTGCTGCGACAGCCGCGCGTTCTCGAGCCCGCGCGCGGCGCGCACGGCATCCAGCTCGGCGCGCGCACTGTCGGCGCCGACCAGATACGGGTGCGGCCCCTGCGTGCCCAGCCCGATGTAGTCGGTGGCGACCAGCGCCCACCCGTGCTCGATGATCCCGTCGAGCACGAACAGCGCGCCGGAGCCGAAGGGGTCGGCCGCCAGCGACGGCGCGCAGCGCCGGTCGAATCCGGTGGTGCCGTGATGCCACGCGATCACCGGATGCCGTTCCCCCGCCCGCGGCACCACGACCAGCCCGCTGGCGACAGCCGCACTGCCGTCGCCGTGGGTGGTCGTGTACAGGATGCGCCAGGCCCGGGCATCCTCGGGCACGCCGCGGGTGAACGGCTCGGCGCGGATCAGCTCGCCGGCTTCGCCGGGAACGCTGCGCGGTGCGACGTAGAAGTCGTCCACCACCGGCGCGCCGCCGCGCAGCGCCACGCTGACGATCACGGCACCGGCCGCGAGCGCGACCACGCACACCGCGCCGATCGTGCGCATCCACCGGCGCGCGATCGTGTCGCGACGCGTCTTGCGGTCTGCGTCGTGTTCGGGCGAGCGCCTGCCGCGCAGCATCCGCCACAGCGCCGCGACGCCCGCGAACGCGAGCGCCGAGCCGAACACCGCACCCACCACCAGCAGCGTGACGTCGGGCCAGACGAGGCCGAGGATGCCGAAGGCGACACCGGCCACGCCCAGCAGCGCCTCGGCGATGCGGCGGTCGAGCGGCCGCGGGGCGGTGTGGATGCCGGCGGTGCCGACGGGGCGGATGCTGACGGCGACGCTGATCGCGCCGCGGACGATCAGGGCGACGCCCGCGATGACGGCGAGCCCGCGGACGGTGAGATCCGGCAGCAGCAGCACGACCCCGCCCGTGATGATCAGCAGCGCGCCGACCGGCACCCGCACCGCCGCGCGGAGGATGACGGGGAGCATCAGCTCGAGCAGGCCGGCCAGCACCAGCCCCGCGCCGATCAGCAGGGCGAGCACGTCGAGCGCCGTGGTCGGATGCACGATCAGCACCGCACCCACCAGGACCGCCGCAGTCGCGAGCACGGCCGTGACCGGCTTCGGCAGCCGCCGCACCAGCCGCAGCCACGGCCGCTCGGTCGCGGGAGAGGGCGTGGCGGGAGTCACGGCGTCAGCCTACCCAGCGGTGCTGCGGGCGGTGCGTGCAGTGCGTGCGGTGCGGCGCGTCAGGGGTGATGCGGATGCCGAACCGGATTCAGCGTCGGAACCACCGGCGCGGGCGGGTGCGTCTTGTCGGCGATGCGGATGCCGATTCTGTGCGCTCCGAAGATGCAGCATCCGGTTGCCGTGTCTGCGCGACCCGGCGGCGCTCGCGCCAGGCGACCACCTCCGCGTCGACGTCGCGGGTGCTCGTGACCACCGGCGGGCCGCCGAGCAGCTGCCGGCGCGCGTCGATCACGCGACGATTGAAGTCCTCGACCACCTGCCGCACGTCCTCCTCGCGGCCGAGCAGATCGAGCTCGTCGTTCAGGCCGCGATCCTCCACCCGCAGCATCAGCGCGGGCGGGCCGAGGCCGGACAGGTTCTCGGTCTCGATCTTGCGGCGGATCCACCAGTCCGGATCGTCGTGCGTGCCCAGGCCCTGCAGCGGCTTGCCCGCGCCGGGCAGGTCGTCGAACGCGCCCTGGCGGATCGCGAGCTGAATGGCCGTCTCGACGAACTCCTCCTTGTTCTGGGCGTTCAGCACCATCGGCGCCTCGGCAGGGGTCTCGGCGGGCTCGGTCTCGCCGGCATCGCGGCGCGCACGGTACCGCGCGGCGCTGCTCATCGCATCGGACATCGGATCACCTCCGGTGGTTCCAGGGTACGGTGTCGTGGGTGGGATGGCATGAGTCGTATTTTTGTTCGGTAGTTTGTTGGTTGGTGGCGGTTCATTTTCGTATAAATGGTTGACAGGCGTCGAGATCGCTCGTATCGTTGAGGCATGTCAGCCGCCCTGGACAACCTGCACGAGGCCGTGTCGGCCGTCGATGCGGTGTGGGCGGATGCTGATGGTCCCGACGCATTCGAACGGACAGACCTCCTGAGCCTGAACGCGACGCTCGCCACGGCCCGGCATGCCCTGGAAGCCCTGCAGGCCGAGGTCGCCGCCGGTATCGCACACGAGTCCCGCTCGGAGCTGGGCGCCGACTCCCTGGCGAAGCAGAACGGATATCGCAACGCTGCCGCGCTGATCGCCACGACGACCAGCGCCTTCACGCGAGAGGCGTCTCAGCTGGTCAAGGTCGGTCAGGCGGCTGCCCCGCGCACCAACTTGGTCGGCGAGCGTCTGCCGGCCAAGTACCCCGCCGTGGCGTACGCCCTCGACGCGGGCAACCTGAGCGCTGCCGCACTGGCCATGATCGTCGAGTTCCTCGATCGCATCCGCATCGGGCACGGAGATGCTCTCGTGGCCGAACTGGAGCAGGTGCTGGTCGAGCGGGCCGTGGGGCTGTCTCTCGACGAGGTGCGTCGCATGATCAAGCACGCCGAAGCCGTCGTCGAAGAGGACAAGCTCGAAGAGCGCGAGCAGCAGCGCCGCGAACGCCGAACTCTGAGCATGTTCGAACGGGATGGCAACCTGCACGTCAACCTCATCACGCCTGTCGAAGAGGGTGCGGCGATCCGCGCCGCCATCGACGGGTACGTCAGCGCTCAGTTCCAGGCTCGCAGGGATGCTGAGCAGTCATCCTCTCCCGACGATCCGGACGCGCTCGACGCCGATCGGCGCACGGTCGCCATGATGCGCGCGGACGCCATCGCCCTGTTCTGCGAGCACGTGCTCGGCTGCGAGAGCAGCAACGTCCCGGTCTCCGGTGCCACCGTGATCGTGCGGGTCGACGCCGACGACCTGCAGACCGGCACGGGCCACGGAACCATCGACGGAATCGACCAGCCCATCAGCATCGCTGCGATCCGGCGAATGGCCGCCGCGGGCGGCGTGATCCCGTGCGTGCTCGACGGCGAGGGCGAGATCCTCGACTGGGGGCGCGAACGGCGCCTGTTCACTCGCCCCCAGAAGCTGTCCCTCGTCGAGCGGGACGGCGGATGCGCCAGATGCGGACTCCCGCCCCACATGACCAAAGCCCATCACATCGAGTGGTGGAAACGCGATCAGGGTGCGACCGACCTTGCCAACGGGATCCTGCTCTGCGAGTCCTGTCACCACCGCATCCACGACAACGGGTGGGAGATCCGCATCGACAACCCGCCCGGCGCCGGCACACGGCGGCGACGAGGGACCGGATTCAACGTGAAAGCGAAGGTGTGGTTCATCCCGCCTGCGCATGTCGACCCCGCTCGCACCCCGCAGCTCGGTGGCCGGGCCCGCTACGACATCGCGGCCTGACCGCCCCTGCGTCGCTGCCCAAACCCCTGCGTCGCTGAGCTCGTCGAAGCGTCGCGGCCACGCCATAGGCTCTTGTCGTGGCATCCTCCGCATCCGCTCCCCCCACGCTCAACCGCGAGATCCTGCACCTCGCGGTGCCCGCGCTGGGCGCGCTCGTCGCCGAGCCGCTGTTCCTGATCCTCGACGCGGCGATGGTCGGCCACCTCGGCACCGTGCCCCTCGCCGGCCTCGGCATCGCGAGCGCGGTGCTGCAGACGATCGTCGGGCTGATGATCTTCCTCGCGTACTCCACCACGCCCGCCGTCGCCCGCCGATTCGGCGCCGGCAAGCCGGGAGACGCCGTGTCGGTCGGCATCGACGGCATGTGGCTCGCCCTCGGCCTCGGCGCCGTGCTCGCCATCCTCGGCGCCGTGTCGACCGGACCGCTGGTCGCGCTCTTCGGGCCCGCCGACGCCGTCGCGGCCGAAGCGCGCACCTACCTGACGATCTCGATGTGGGGTCTGCCGGCCATGCTCATCGTCTACGCCGCCACCGGTCTGCTGCGCGGCATGCAGGACACCATCACCCCGCTGTGGATCGCCGGACTCGGCTTCGGCGCCAACGCGCTGCTCAACTGGATCTTCATCTACGGCTTCGGCTGGGGCATCGCCGGCTCGGCCTTCGGCACCGTCACCGCGCAATGGGGCATGGTCGCCGCCTACGTGCTCGTGATCCGACGCCTGGCCATCCGCCACGGCGCCTCCATGAAGGCGCAGAGCGCCGGGCTGCGCGGCTCCGCCCTCTCCGGCGGCTGGCTGTTCCTGCGCACCGTCAGCCTGCGCATCGCCCTGCTCGCCACCGTGGGCATCGCCACCGGCATCGGCACGCGGGAACTCGCCGGATGGCAGATCGCGTTCACCATCTTCTCCACCGCCGCGTTCGCGCTCGACGCGCTGGCCATCGCCGCGCAGGCGCTGATCGGCAAGAGCCTCGGCACCGGCGATCTGGCGCAGGTGCACCGGGTGCTGCGGCGCACCACGGCCTGGGGAGTGTGGTTCGGCGTGCTCGTCGGCGCCGCCATCGCCGGCCTCTCCGGCGTGCTGGGGATCCTGTTCACCGGGGATGCCGCTGTCGCCGCCCTCGTGCAGCCCGCCCTCATCGTCCTCGCGATCGCGCAGCCCGTCGCCGGCGTCGTGTTCGTGCTCGACGGCGTGCTGATGGGCGCGAATGACGCGCGCTACCTGGCCGTGGCCGGCCTGCTGAACCTGGTGCCGTTCCTGCCCGCGCTGTGGATCATCTCGGCCACCGGCGTCGACGCGGCCGCCGGGCTGCTGTGGCTGGCCATCGCGTTCTTCGGGATCTACCTGCTCGCGCGGCTCGCCACCCTCGGCTGGCGCGTGCGCACCGACCGGTGGACCACGATCGCCGCCTGACCCAGCACCGCCCGCCCGCCGCGCCCTCCCGCCGTGGAAGCACCGTCGAGACCCCCTCTGATTGCCGAGACCCCCGCTGCACACGTCAACAGCAGGGGGTCTGGACAACACGAGGGGGTCTCGATGAATGACGAGACAGGGTGAATGATGAGGCAGCGCGTCAGCCCACCTCGCCGGCGGCGACCGTCTCGGCCAGCATGTGCACGCGCGGCAGATGATGGGCGCCGTAGAAGTCCGCGGAAGTCAGGCGCGCAGCATCCGACTCATCCTGCGTCGCGTGGCGCAGCACCGCGACCACCGCCAGCCCGTGCATCCAGCCACCGGCCAGCGTGCCCAGCAGCATCAGGTACGGCACGCTCACGCCATACGCGTCGCGCGACGGGCCGAACTCGAGCACGGAAGCCGTCGCCGCCCGCGCCGAGGCCACCGCACGCTCCAGACGGTCGGCCGTGCGCGCGGCGACCGGGTTCGCGAGCGCGCGCAGCTCGGACACCGTCGACGAGATCTGCCCGAACAGCTGCTCCGCGACCGCACCGCCGTCACGGAGCACCTTGCGGCCGATCAGATCGTTCGACTGGATCGCCGTGGTGCCCTCGTAGATCGGCATGATGCGTGCATCGCGGTAGTGCTGCGCGACCCCGGTCTCCTCGATGAAGCCCATCCCGCCGTGCACCTGGATCGCGTCGCTGGTCAGCGCCACGGCATCCTCCGTCGCCCAGCCCTTCAGGATCGGCACGAAGAACTCGGCCAGCGCCTGCGTGCCGTCGGCGTGCGCCCGGTCGAACAGGTCGCCCAGGTACACGCCCAGCGCGCGCATCGCGAACAGGCGGCTCTGCATCGACAGCAGCAGTCGGCGCACGTCCGGATGCTCGGCGATCGGCGCGCCCGCCGGACGGCCCTGCACCGCGCCCTGCAGGCGCCCGTCCGCATACGCACGAGCCTGCTGGTAGGCGCGGTCGGAGATGCCGGTGGCCTGAAACCCCATGCCCGCCCGCGCGGAGTTCATCATCACGAACATGCCCGCGAGGCCGCCGCCGACCTCGCCGACGAGATACCCGGTGGCGTCCTCGTAGGAGAGCACGCAGGTGGGGCTGCCGTGGATGCCGAGCTTGTGCTCGATCGCCACCGTCGTGACGGCGTTGCGCTCCCCCGGGTTCCCGGCGGCATCCGGCAGGAACTTCGGCACCACGAACAGCGACAGCCCCTTCGCACCGGCCGGCGCATCCGGCGTGCGCGCGAGCACCAGGTGCACGATGTTCGGCGCGATGTCGTGATCGCCCCAGGTGATGAAGATCTTCTGTCCTCTGACGCCCCACGACCCGTCGTCGCGCGGAGTGGCCATGGTGCGGATCGCACCCAGGTCCGTTCCCGCGTCGGGCTCGGTGAGGTTCATCGTGCCGGTCCACTCGCCCGAGACGAGCTTGGTCAGGTAGGTCTCCCGCAGCTGGTCGGATGCCGCGGCATCCAGCGCATGGATCTGACCGGCCGTCAGCAGCCAGCACAGCGCGAACGCCGCGTTCGACGCGTTCCAGAGCTCGCCGAGACCGGCGCGGATCGAGCCGGGCAGGCCGTCGCCGCCCGCGGACTCGGGCGCCTCGGCGCTGATCCAGCCCGCCTCGACGAACGCCCGATACGCCTCGGCGAACCCGGCGGGCAGGTGCACCTGACCGTCTTCCAGGCGCGCGCCCTCCTGGTCGCCGACGGTCTCGAGAGGGGCCAGGACGGATGCCGCGAACTCGCCGGCGCCCGCGATGATCTCGGTGGCGTCCTCGGCGCTGAACGCGCCGCCGGTGCCGCGCGCGACCAGGTCGAGGCCGAACGCCTCGCCGAACAGGAAGCGGTAATCGTCGACCGGGGGGACGTAGTCGGATGCCATGGCGGACTCCAATCCGTGTGAGACTGAGCGTCAGTTTACGCGAGACTGCGTTTCAGTGGAACGAGGCGTTCATCAGCGCCTCGACCGGATAGACGGCGACATCAACGCGCTGATGAAGCACACCTTCGGCATCCAGCGCGATTGACCCGCGCGGCAGCGCTCAGGCGTACCGGCGGCACCACTCGTACATGACGACGGCCGCCGCCGCGCTCGCGTTGATCGAGCGCGTCGATCCGTACTGGGTGATCTCGATGTGGCCGGATGCGACGGCGAGCGCCTCTTCGGAGAGCCCGGGCCCCTCCTGGCCGAACAGCAGCGCGCAGCGTTCCGGAAGCTCGGCCCGATCGACCGGCACGGCCTCGCCCACGTTGTCGACCGCGATGATGGGGATGCCCTCGCCGGCAGCCCACGCCGCGAAGGACTCCACATCCGGGTGATGCACCACGTGCTGGTAGCGGTCGGTGACCATGGCCCCGCGCTTGTTCCAGCGCCGCCTCCCGATGATGTGCACCGTGTCGGCGAGGAACGCGTTGGCGCTGCGCACGATCGAGCCGATGTTCATGTCGTGCTGCCAGTTCTCGATCGCGACGTGGAACGGATGCCGCTGCAGATCGAGGTCGGCGACGATGGCATCCATCCGCCAGTACCGGTAGCGATCGATCACGTTGCGAGTGTCGCCGCGCTCCAGCAGCTCGGGGTCGTACCAGCCGCCCTCCGGCCACTCCCCCTGCCACGGGCCGACCCCATGGGTCGTGCGCTCGGGAGTCGGTTCGGGTGCCTGCTCTTCCACGTCGCAAGGCTATCCCGCGCCGCCCTCCCCCTGCCGAGAACCGGGGAACGGCCCAGCGCGACGGTTCGACATCTTTAGGCATGCCGAAAACTCGGCTAGGGTTTCGGTGTGCCGAAATCATCGCGGATGCCGGGGCGCGGGCTCAGCCTGCTCGGACCGGCGCTCGTCGCCGGCGTGGCGTACCTCGATCCCGGAAATGTCGCCAGCAACATGACCGCGGGCGCCCGCTACGGGTATCTGCTGGTGTGGGTGGTGGTGGCCGCCAACGGTATGGCCTGGCTGATCCAGTACCTGTCGGCGACGCTGGGCATCGTCACCGGCCGCAGCCTGCCCGAGGAGCTCGGCGCCCGCATCCGGTCGCCGTGGGCCCGCCGCGCGTACTGGCTGCAGGCCGAACTCGTGGCGATGGCCACCGATGTGGCCGAGGTGCTCGGCGGCGCCGTCGCGCTGAGTCTGCTCTTCGGCATCCCTCTGCTGCTCGGCGGTGTCATCACCGGGGCCGTGTCGATGGTGCTGCTGGCCGTGCACTCCCGTCGCGGGCCCCGGCACTTCGAGTTCGTGATCATCGGGCTGATGGCGACCATCGTCGTCGGCTTCATCGCCGGACTGTTCGTCGCGCCGCCGGATCCGGCGGGGGTCATCGGAGGGATGCTGCCGCGCTTCGCCGACAGCGGCTCAGTGCTGCTGGCGGCATCCATCCTGGGCGCGACGATCATGCCGCACGCCATCTACGCGCACAGCGCGCTCGCGAGGGACAGGTTCGCCTCGACGGGCTCAGCGCGCCAGGGCACCGGCCCGACCCACCGCATCCGCACCCTGCTGACCGCGACCCGCTGGGACGTGACGATCGCCATGGTCATCGCCGGCTCGGTGAACCTGGCGATCCTGCTGCTGGCCGCTGCGAATCTCGCGGGCCAGACAGGCACCGACTCGCTCGAGGGTGCGCACGCGGCGATCACCGCGAACCTCGGCGGGCTCATCGGCACCCTGTTCGCGGTGGGACTGCTGGCATCCGGCCTCGCATCCACCTCGGTCGGGGCATACGCCGGCGCCGAGATCATGCACGGCCTGCTCACCATCCGCATCCCGCTGCTGGTCCGCCGGCTGATCACGCTGATCCCGGCGCTGGTGATCCTGGGCGTCGGTTTCGACCCCACGCTCGCACTGGTGCTCAGCCAGGTGGTGCTCTCGTTCGGCATCCCGTTCGCGCTGATCCCGCTCCTCTCTCTGACCGCCCGCCGCCGCACGCTCGGCGAGCACGCCAACCGGCTGTGGACGACGGTCCTCGGCATCCTGTTCTCGGCGCTGATCATCCTCCTGAACGCGGTGCTGCTCTGGCTGGTGCTGACCGGCTGAACGGTCAGCGCAGGGCGGCGGAAGGTAGGCTCGAAGCCATGCCCGCCACCCCCGCCCGCACGCACCGCGACGACTCTCAGGCTCGTCGCGCGATGCGGCTGTGCACCTGGTTCGCGCTGATCGCCGGTGCGCTGGGCGTGGTGCTCATCGCCTGGCCGCACCTGCTGCCGGCAGGCGGCCCGTGGGTGCAGCTGGTGCTGGGAGCGCTCACTCTGTTCCTCGCGTTCCGCGCCCGCGCGATCGGCACCCGCGGCGTGAACGACTACGACGGGCGGCTGTCGCTGCTGGCCGCGATCGCCGGCTTCGCCATCCTGTTCTTCGCCGGGAACGCCGCCTTCACCGTGCTGGCGTCACTGGGATCCTGACATGCCGTCCCCCGCTTTCGACGACTACCTCAAGACCGTCTACTCGCACACCGAGTGGCAGGACGCTCCGATCACGCCGTCGCAGCTGGCAACCGCGCTGGGCATCGCGCCGTCGAGCGTGACCGAGATGGTCAAGAAGCTCGCCGCCGCTGGGCTGGTCTCGCACCAGCCGTACGGCGCGGTGCGGTTGACGGATGCCGGTCGCGACCGCGCCCTGCACATGCTGCGCCGTCACCGGCTGATCGAGACCTGGCTGGTGCGCGAGTTCGGCTACGCCTGGCACGAGGTGCACGACGAGGCCGAGGTGCTCGAGCACACGATCAGCGACCGGCTGCTGGAGGGCATCGACCAGCGCCTCGGTCGTCCGCGCTTCGACCCGCACGGCGACGCGATCCCGGATGCCGAAGGCCGCGTCGACCGCGAGCCGTTCGTGCTGCTCGCCGATGCGCCCGCCGGGCACACCGGCCGGGTGCTGCGCGTGAGCGACCGCGACCCCGAGCTGCTGCAGTCGCTCGAGGACGCCGGGATCGGCGTGGGCGTCGAGCTGACGGCATCCGAGACCGGCATCCACCGCGATGGCGCGCCCGCAGCGCTTCCCGACGGCGCCGATCGGGTGATCTGGCTCAGCGCATAGCTGCGCGATCTAGGCTGTCACCGTCGCGAGAGGAGTCCGATGACACAGCAGGACCTGTTCTTCATGGTGATCGTCGTCATCGGCCTGGGATCGTTGAGTCTGCTGACCATGCAGCTGCTCAAGCGCCCCCGACGCGACGATCGCGGCGAGTGGTACCGGGGCCCCTGGGACGACGACGACCGGCGCCCGCGCGGCCCGGGGAACCCGCGCGACCCGAGGAACCCGCGCGGGAAGCGCTGACCCGGGCCGCGCCCCGTCAGGACTTGACCGACCCGCTCATCAGACCGCCCACGAAGTACTTGCCCAGCACGATGTAGACGATCAGCGTCGGAATCGACGCGATCAGCGCACCCGCCATCGATGCGCCGTAGTTGGACAGCTGCGCGCCCTGCGACAGGTTCACCAGCGACAGCGAGACCGGTCCCTGATTGGCATCCGAGAGGAACAGCGCGAACAGGTAGTCGTTCCACGCCGAGGTGAACTGCCAGATGATCGTGACCACGAACCCGGGCAGTGACAGCGGCAGGATGATGCGCCAGTACGAGCCGAGCATGCCGGCGCCGTCCATGCGCGACGCCTCCATCAGCTCCTCGGGAACGCCCTCGTAGTAGTTGCGGAAGATCAGCGTGCAGATCGGCAGACCGTAGATGATGTGCACGAACAGCAGCGTGATGATGCTGGACGGCAGTCCCAGCGAGGTCTTCAGCTGCACCAGCGGCACCATGATCGCCTGATACGGGATGAACATGCCGAACAGGATCAGCGTGAACACGACGTTGGCGTAGGGGAACTTCCAGCGCGAGAGCACGAACCCGTTCATCGAGCCGAGCATGGCCGAGACGAGCGCGGCGGGGATGGCCAGCAGGAACGTGCGGCCCAGGGGAGCTGCCAGCGCCTCCCACGCGGTGGCCCAGTTGCCGAAGCCGGTGTTGCCATCGGCATCCGCCTGCCACGGCCACAGCGACGGCCACACCCACGACGTCACGGCGCTGACGTCGGACGGCGGCTTCAGGCTGGTGACCACCAGCACGTACACCGGCATCAGCACGATCACGATGAACAGCAGCAGCAGCACGTACTTGGTGGTGCGGCCGACCCGGGCGCGGGTGCGGTGCGCGGTGGGGATGCTCGCGCCGGTGCCGGCGCGGCGCTCGATTCCGGTTGCGACGCTCACTTGCGCGCCCTCCTCTCGGCGCGGGCCGTGGAGATCAGGTACGGCACGATGAAGATGCACACCAGCAGCAGCAGGATGGTGGCGATGGCGGATGCCTTGCCGTACTCGCCGCCGGTCAGCGCGGTCCACATGTACGTCGCGGGCACCTCGGTGATGTACACCGGGCCGGTGACCGCCATGATCAGGTCGAAGACCTTCAGCGACATGTGCGCGACGATCACAAGGGCCGACAGGGCCACCGGATGCAGCTGCGGGAAGACGACGTGGCGGTACAGCTTCCATTCGCTCGCGCCGTCCATGCGGGCGGCCTCGCGCAGCTCGTCGGGAACGCCGCGGAAGCCCGCCAGGAACAGCGCCATCACATAGCCGGCCAGCTGCCAGATCGCGGGCAGCGCCATGGCGGCCATGCCCCACAGCGGCTGGTTGTACCAGTCGTTCTGCAGGCTGCCGAGACCCACCGACTGCAGCAGGCGGTTCAGTCCGCTCGCGCGATCGCCCTGAGCCGAGCTGAGCAGCCAGCGCCAGACCACGCCGGATGCCACGAACGAGACGGCCATCGGGAACAGGTAGATGGAGCGGAAGACGCCCTCGGCGGTGACGCCCTTGTCGAGCATCCAGGCCCACAGGAAGCCGAACACCATGGTCCCGACCATGAAGCACACCGTGAAGATGCCCAGGTTCGCGAGCGAGTGCAGGAAGCGCGGCTCGGTGAGCAGGTCGGTGAACTGCTGCAGGCCCACGAACTCGGATGCCGTCAGGGCGGAGTCCTTGGTCATGGCCGTGTAGAAGTTCTGGCCGATCATCACGTACACGAAGATGCCCAGCAGCACGATCGTCGGTGAGATCAGCAGCAGCGGCGGTCCCCAGTTGCGGATGCCCTTGCGCATCGGCGCCCTCCTTCAGACGGGAATGTCCGAGGGGCGGCGCCGACGCGCCGCCCCTCGGATGCTGTGGATGTTACTCGCCCAGGCCCTTGGCCTGCGCCTGCACCAGTGCGTCCTGCAGCGTCTTGCCGTCCTGGGTGGAGACGAACTGACCGATCGCCGAGGTGATGTCGTTCAGCCACGAGACCTTCACGGCCGCGCCGTGGGCCAGCGAGCTGACCACGGTGTCCTTGGCGAAGGAGTCCATCGCACCCTGCTGGTACTCGGGGTAGTCGGCGGCGTCGGCATCCGTGCGCGCCGGGATCGAGCCCTTGGCGAGGTTGAACGCCTTCTGCCCGTCGGCCGAGCTGATCGTCTTCAGCCAGTTCTTCGCGCCGCCGGCGTGCGGGGCGCCCACCGGAAGGGTGAACGAGTCGGCCAGGAAGTCGAACGTGCCGTCGGTGCCCGGGGTCGGCCAGGTGGTGTAGTCGGTGCCGTAGGTCTTGCCCTTGGCGTCGAACTCGGCCAGGGCCCAGTCGCCCATCACGTTGTAGGCGGCGGTGCCGTCGATGACCATGTCGGTCGCGACCGGCCAGTCCTGACCGGTGCCGTCGGTGTTGGCGTAGGAGAGCAGCTCGGTGTAGTCCTCGATCGCCTTGGTGACCTTGGCGTCGTCGAACTTCGTGGAGCCGTCCCACAGACCCTGGTAGCCCTCGGCGCCGAGGTCGGCGAGCAGCACGTTCTCGAACAGCTGCACCTGCGTCCAGTCGGTCGCCACGGACAGCGGCGTCTCGACACCGGCATCCTTCAGCTTCTTCATGTCGGCCAGCCAGGCGTCGATGTCGGCGGGAGCCGTCTTCGGGTCGATGCCGGCCTTGGCCAGCACCTCGTTGTTCACCCACACGACGTTGGCGCGGTGGATGTTGCTGGGCACCGAGTAGATCTTGCCGTCCACCGTGAGGCGGTCGATCAGCGTCGACGGGAACACGTCGTTCAGGCCGTTGTCCTTGTAGAACGAGCTGAGGTCCTCGATCTTGTTCGCCTCGATGTAGTCGGTCAGCTCCGCACCGGCGTGCGCCTGGAACGAGTCCGGCGGGTTGTTCGCCTTCAGGCGCGACGCGAGGGCGTTCTTCGCGTTGGAGCCCGCGCCGCCGGCCACGGCCGCGTTGACGAACTTCGTGTCGGGGTACTGCTCGCCGAAGACCTTGACGAGCGCGTCGAGGCCGGTCTTCTCAGAACCGGATGCCCACCACGTGAACACCTCGACCTGGCTGGCGTCGTCGGAGCCGCCCTTGTTGCCGTCGCCGCCGTCGCCCGCGTTGCCGGAGCAGCCGGCGAGCGCGAGAGCCGCGACGCTGAGACCCGCTACTGCTGCGAGTGCCTTGCGCATGTGATCCTCCATCGGATGAAGACGGCCTGCCGTCCGCGGGCCTTGTGCCATCGAATATGAAAACGTTGCCAAATGCAACCGGAGCGCGGTCACAACCCGGTAACGCCGCCTGCCGGAGCCTGTTCCCCGGAGCCGCGCTCGACCAGCCGGGTGCCCAGCACGATGCGGCGGTCCGGGCCCACCAGTCCCGCGATGCGATCCAGCAGCAGGTCGGCGGCCGCCTCTCCGATCGCCCACGGATCCTGCGCGATGCTCGTCACCGGCGGGGTCATCAGCTCGGCCAGATCGAAGTCGTCGAAGCCCACCATCGCCGGATGCGCGTCCAGCAGCCGCAGCGCCTTGAGCACCGCCTTGGTGGTGCGGCTGTTGGTGGTCACCAGCGCGGTCGGCGGGTCATCCAGCGACGCCAGCTCGCGCAGCGCCTCGACGCACACGTCCACGTCGTCGTCGACGGCCACGATCAGCTCGGGCCGCGTCGGCAGCCCGGCATCCCGCACCCCCTGCCGGAACCCGGCCTGCCTGCGCTCGGAGGTGAACCTCCCCGCCGTGTGCGCCAGGCACGCGATGCTGCGATGCCCCGCCCGCGCGAGGTGCGCCACCGCATCCGCCGCGCCGCGCTCGTTGTCGACGATCACCAGGTCGGCGCTCAGCCCGTGCGGCGGCCGGTCGATGAACACGATGCGCGTCCCCGCGGCCTTCTCCGCGGCGAGGAACGACACGTCGGCCTCCTCGTGCGCGACGACGATCAGCCCGTCCAGGCGCCTGCTCAGCATGCGTCGCAGCACGCGCTCGCCCTCGGCCGGGTCGTCGCCCGTCGAGGCGACCAGCACGAGCAGGTCGCGCTCCTGCGCGCGCTGCTCGATCGCGAAGACCACCTCGGCGTAGAACGGGTCGGAGATGCGCGTGACGACCACGCCGATCGTGCGCGCCGAGCCGGTGCGCAGCGTGTGCGCGAAGTCGTTGCGGCTGTACTCGAGCTCGGCGATGGCGCGCTCCACCGCCCGCGTCCTGGTGCGGCTCACCCCGCCCTTGCCCGCGACGACGCGCGACACGGTCGACAGGCCGACGCCCGCTCGGGCGGCCACGTCCTTCATGGTCGGCCGGCCCGCGGCGTCGACGCTCTCGTCGTTCGACCTCGCCACACAGAGAACCATGGCATGAAAACGTTGCCAAGTCCATGTCCCCAGTCGCGTCTACGCTCGTCACGACGACCGACGCGGAGGTGACACGGAGGTGACACGGAGGTGCGGATGGGTGCTCTCGACGACGGCGAGCGTGTGAGTGCGGCGGATGCTGCCGCCTGGCGCGACTGGCTACAGACCCACCACGCGTCGGCGAGCGGGGTCTGGCTGCTGAACGTGCGCGGCGCGGTCACCGACGGCGTCGGCTACGAGGATGCCGTGCGCCAGGCGCTGTGCTTCGGCTGGATCGACGGGCCGGTGCGCACATTCGCCGAGGGCTCGGTCGGCCAGTGGTTCTCACCGCGCCGGCGCGGCAGCGGCTGGGCGGCGACGAACAAGGCCCGGCTGGCCGAGCTCGAGGCGGCGGGGCTGCTGGCGCCCGCCGGCATCCGCGTGATCGAGGCGGCGAAGGCCGACGGGTCGTGGACAGTGCTCGACGGTCCCGAGGCCGGCATCGAGCCGGACGATCTCACAGCGGCGCTGGACGCCGTGCCCGCCGCGCGTGCGGCGTGGGATGCGTTCCCGAAGTCGGCCAAGAAGCTCGGCCTCACGCAGATCGCCACCGCCAAACGTGCTGAGACGCGTGCCGCGCGCATCGCGAAGATCGTGGCGGATGCCGCGGTGGGGCGCAGGCCCTGACGATTCATCCCGCCACGCGCTGATCCATGCGATGCTGCGGCGAGGAGGACTCACGCGCAATCCGACAGTGCCGGTTTCCGCCGGCCTGCTGCACGACCCGCGGGCCTACTTCCAGGCGCTGACCGACTATCGAGCGGGCGATGTCGATGCCATCGTGCACGCGGTGACGAACGCGATGTTCGCGGCGATCCGCAACGGCCGCAGACTGGCGAGCGATCTCGCCGACATCCGCGACGAGTGGGCGGCCACCGTGCGCTCCCGCAGCGGCTCCTCCGCGCGGCGGCTGATGGATGCCCTGCTAGCCCAGCCCGTCATCACGACGAAGACCGCGGCGGACGCCCTGAGCGTCAGCGAAGTGGCGGCGAGTACAGCGATCAATCGTCTCGCGGATGCAGGCGTGCTCACCAAAGCATCCGGCAGAGCCCGCTATCGCATCTGGCAGGCGCCCGAAGTCATCGCCGCCCTCGACGATTTCGCCGAACGCGCACGCCGGGGACGGATCTGACTACTGCGGGTCCAGGCCCAGGTCGTCCAGGTCGTACGCGGCCAGCCACTGCAGGCCCTCCGCCTCGATCGCGGCCTGCGCGCCGGTCTTGCGGTCGACGATCACGGCGACGGCCACGACCTCGGCGCCCTCGCGGCGCAGCACCTCGACGGCCTTCAGCGCGGACTGACCGGTGGTGGAGGTGTCCTCCAGCACGATGACGCGCTTGCCCTTGACATCCGCGCCCTCCACCTGGCGGCCGCGGCCGTGGTCCTTGGGCTCCTTGCGCACGACGAACGCGTCGAGCGGACGGTCGGATGCCACCGACGCGTGCAGCACCGAGTTGGCGATCGGGTCCGCACCCAACGTCAGCCCGCCGACGGCCGAGATGTCGTGGTCCTTGATCAGGTCGAGCATGATGCGCCCGATCGCGGGTGCGGCCCGGTGGTCGAGGGTGAGTTTGCGCATGTCGACGTAGTAC
Source organism: Microbacterium sp. ARD32 (assembly GCF_031844385.1). NCBI lineage: Bacteria > Bacillati > Actinomycetota > Actinomycetes > Micrococcales > Microbacteriaceae > Microbacterium > Microbacterium sp. ARD32. The sequence continues at coordinate 434,553 of NZ_JAUZVD010000002.1, read as the reverse complement.
GTCGCCTTCTTGCCACTGGAGAGCGTGAAGTCGCCGTGGAACACCGCCTCGGCGGTGATGAGGTCGAGCAGGGCCTGGCGGTCGGCGGCGAGATCGGTCACGGCATCCAGTGTATTCGGGACTGGTCACCGCCCCCGCGCGCGGTTAGCGTGGCAGCAGGAGGTCAGAAATGTTCTCATACGATCCCTACGCCGCACTCGCCGAGTTGCGCCCCGTCGCCCCGCTGGAGCTGACCAGCCCCGACTTCGCCGCCGGAGGCTCCCTGCCCGTGTTCGCCTGGTCGTCCGACCGGGGCGGGGAGGACCGGCATCCGGCTCTGGAGTGGTCGCAGCCGCCCGCGGGCACCCAGAGCTTCGCGGTCTCGTGCTTCGACCCGGACGCCCCGACCGGCTCCGGCTTCTGGCACTGGGCGGCGTACGACATGCCCGCTGACACGCGCCGGCTGGAGTCCGGCGACGGCAGGGCCGCGAGCCTGCCGGAAGGCAGCCGGGTGCTGCCCAACGAGGCCCGGCTGGAGCGCTACATCGGCGCCGCGCCACCCGAGGGCACGGGCGTGCACCGGTACTTCTTCGTGGTCGACGCGCTCGACGTCGATCACCTCGACCTCGAACTCGGTGCGACGCCGGGCGTGCTGGGGTTCAACCGGCACTTCCACACGCTGGCCCGCGGCATCCTGATCGGCACGGCCGACCCCGGCGAGCGGTGATGCGCGGGCCGGCTCTGTCTGCCGCCCCGAATAGGCTGGACGCATGCGTCTGGCCACCTGGAACATCAACTCGATCCGCACCCGCGTCGGGCGCGCCGTCGACTTCGCCGTGCGCGAGGACATCGACGTGCTGGCGCTGCAGGAGATCAAGTGCACGCCCGAGCAGTTCCCGTACGCGCCCTTCGAGGAAGCCGGGTACCAGGTCGAGGTGCACGGCCTGAACCAGTGGAACGGCGTCGCGATCGCCAGTCGCGAGCCGATCACCGACGTGTCCACCGCGTTCGCCGGCATGCCGGGGTTCGCCAAGGGGCACGACGGGCCGGATGCCCCGCTCGAGGCGCGCGCGCTGGGCGTGACCGTCGGCGGCGTGCGCGTATGGAGCCTCTACGTGCCCAACGGCCGCTCACTCGGCGACCCGCACCTGGCGTACAAGCTGCACTGGCTCGAGGCGCTGCGCACCTCGACGGCCGCTGAGATCGCGGCGGATCCGAACCGCCCGCTGGCCCTAGTCGGCGACTTCAACATCATCCCCTTCGACGTCGACAACGGCGACCCCGGCATCGTGATCGGCCGCTCCACGCACGTCTCCCCCGAGGAGCGCGCGGCGTTCTTCGCGCTGGAGACCGCCGGCGTGCGCGACGTGGTGCGCCCGCTGATCCCGGAGGGCTTCACCTACTGGGACTACCAGCGCCTGAAGTTCCCACGCAACGAGGGCGTGCGCATCGACTTCATCCTCGGCTCGGATTCCTTCGCGAGCGCCGTGACCGCAGCATCCATCCACCGCGACGAGCGCAAGGGCGCACAGCCCAGCGACCACGTCCCCGTGGTGGTCGATCTGGACCTCGGCGACGATGACGGTGACGACCTGCCGATGATCTTCGCGTGACCCGTCGTCTCGCTTCGCTTGCTCAGGGACCGGTGAAGCTGATCGCCACCGACCTCGACGGCACGCTGCTCGGAGTCGACGGGGTGGTGTCGACCCGCACGCGTGCCGCATTGGATGCCGCGAGGGATGCCGGGATCGCGACCATCCCCGTCACCGCGCGTCAGCCGATCGGGCTGCGGCCCATCGCGGCGCAGGCGGGGTTCTCGGACTGGGCGCTGTGCGGAAACGGAGCGTACGGGGTGCATCTGACCACCGGCGAGCACCTGTTCGCCGAGGAGATCCCGCCCGCCGTGCAGCAGGAGCTCGCCGCGGCGCTGAACGAGGTGCTCCCCGGCCTGGTGTTCGCGAGCGTGCGCGATGCGGGCGAGCTCTTCGTCGCGCAGGAGGGCTACGCCGATCTCGCGCACGTCAGCGACCACAAGCGCGCCCCTGAGACCATGGGCGGCGTCCCGCTGGCCGATGTGCTGACCGCCCCCAGCCTGAAGCTGGTGATCCGGCATCCGTCCGTCCCGATCCCCGACGTGTTCGCGGCGCTTCAGTCGCTGGGCCTAACGGGTTTCGCAGCGACACTGTCCGGGGCGCCCTTCGTCGAGGTGATGGCGCAGGGCGTCAACAAGGCGACCGGCGTCGCGCAGGTGTGCACACGGCTCGGCATCGAACGCTCGGAGGTGCTCGCCTTCGGCGACGCGCTGAATGATCTGGAGCTGCTGCAGTGGGCCGGTCACGGCGTCGCCGTCGGCAATGCCATGGACGTGGTGCGCGAGGAGGCCGACGAGGTGGCGCCGTCCAACCTGCAGGACGGCGTCGCGCAGGTGATCGAGCGGATGCTGGCCGGCTGACGCACACGCCGTGCAGCATCCGCCACGCGACGGATGTGCGCCCGCGGCATCCGCTCTACGGTGGGAGGATGCCGGAGAGAACCTTCACGCGCACGCCGACCGAGCGCGAGCTGCGCCAGGATCTGCTGCTCGCGGGCGTGATGCTCGTCGGAGGCGTGATCAGCGCCGGACTCTCGACGGTGGCCGGCGTGTACGGCGACCAGCAGGCGCCGATGTGGTCAGCGCTCGTGCTGGTGCTCGTGGTCTCGGCCCCGCTCGCGCTGCGCCGACGTCACCCCGCCGTGGTGGCCGTGATCGTCGCGCTGGCGATGTTCACGGGAGTGACGCTGCACGTGCCAGAGACGTACGTCATCAACATCGCGCTGTTCGTCGCGCTGTACACGGTCGGTGCGTGGATGCGAGACCGGCGCGCGGCGGCCCTGGTGCGCATCGGCATCATCTCGGGGATGTTCATCTGGCTGATCATCGTGATGTACCGCGACGCCATCGCCGAGGCGGGCAAGGCCGACATGGCAGCGGGGCTGTTCTCCCCCTATGTCGCGTTCATGATGATCCAGCTGCTGCTGAACATGCTGTACTTCGGTGGCGCCTACTACTTCGGCGAGCGCTCGTGGCAGTCCGCGGCGCAGCGTCATGCGCTCGAGCAGCGCACGCGCGAGCTCGAGGCCGAGCGCGAGGTCACGGCCGCGCAGGCCGTGGCGCTGGACCGGGTGCGCATCGCGCGCGAGCTGCACGACGTGGTCGCCCATCACGTGTCGGTGATGGGCGTGCAAGCGGGTGCCGCGCGGCTGGTCGTGGAGCAGGATCCGGCGCAGGCGAAGCGGATGCTGGCGGGCATCGAGGATGCTTCGCGCGAGGCGATCGGCGACTTCCGGCAGCTGTTGGAGACGCTGCGCGCCCCCGGTGACGGTATCGCGGACGACGCCCCCTCCACCTTCGGCCTCGACGACATCGAGCGCCTCGCCCAGGCGTCTCGGGATGCCGGGCTGCCCACCGACTACACAGTGGTCGGTGAGCCGGTGCCGGTCTCGAGCACCGTAGGCGTGAACCTGTACCGCATCGCGCAGGAGGCGCTCACGAATGCCCGTCGGCACGCGGGTGTCGGCGCGACCGCCGATGTGCGGGTGCGGTACGACCCGGCCGCCGTGGAGCTGGAGGTCGTGAACACCGGCCGCGCGATCGGCGCGCTGCGCCCGGGGCTGGGCCAGCTGGGCATGCGTGAGCGCGCTGCCGCATCCGGCGGCACGATCGAGCTGCTGCCCCGCCCCCAGGGCGGATTCCGGGTTCGGGCGAACGTGCCGCTGGGGGCCTCCTCCGCAAACCGGGAGGTGGTCGGATGATCCGGGTGCTGCTGGTCGATGACCACGCCATGCTGCGTGCGGGTTTCCGCACCATTCTCAGCACGCAGCCCGACATCGAGGTGGTCGGCGAGGCCGGCACAGGCGCCGAGGCGGTGCAGCTCGCGGCGCGCGTGCACCCTGACGTCATCACGATGGACGTGCAGATGCCAGACATGGACGGCATCGAGGCCACACGGCGTATCCTCGCGGACCCGGCGATCACGGCATCCATTGCGATCGTCACCACCTTCGACCGCGACGAGTACCTGTTCCAGGCGCTGGATGCCGGTGCCGGCGGCTTTCTGCTGAAGAACGCCGGCCCCGAGGAGCTGATCACGGCCGTGCGCGCCCTCGCCGCCGGCGACGGCATCCTGGCCCCGGAGGTGACCCGTCGCGTGCTGGCACGCTTCGCGAGCCCTCCACGCCGACTCGCCGACGATCCCCCGGCGCAGACGACCGGCTCAGCAGCCCAGGACGGTGCGGACTCGGTGGCACGGTGGCGTCACGGCTCATCCATCCTCGCCGAACCGCTCACCGAGCGGGAGGGCGAGGTGCTGACGCTGATGGCGGATGCCCGCAGCAACGCGGAGATCGCGAGCGAGCTGTTCATCGGCGAGGCCACCGTGAAGACCCATGTCTCGCGCGTGCTGCAGAAGCTGGGCGCCCGTGACCGCGTGCAGGCCATCGTGCTGGCGCACCGGCACGGCCTGACCTGACCCCGCGACGCCGCGATCAGACGTGCTTGCGGGCGGCTTCGACGCGGGCGATGAGCGTGAGGAACGACTGCAGGTAGAAGCTCAGGAACTCCTTGGTGCTCGGGGCCGTGACATCGCCGTCGGCGTCGATGAGGCCGGGCGTCAGTTGGATGAAGCCCTCGGGCTGCCCCATGGTCACGGCGTTATAGTGGCCGAGGATGGCGCGCAGGTGCTGCTGCGCGGCCGCGGTGGCGATGCCGCCGCCCGAAGCGCCGATGACGGCGACCGGCTTGCCGTCGAACGAGGCCTGACCGTAGGGGCGCGCCGACCAGTCGAGTGCGTTCTTCAGCACACCGGGGATGGAGCGGCTGTACTCGGGGGTGACGATCAGCACGCCGTCGACGTCGGCGATGGCCTGCTTGAAGTCGAGCGCGACCTGCGGGAAGGCGCCGTCGAGGTCAGGCGAGTAGAACGGCAGGTCCTTGATCGCGATCTCACGGAACTCCACGCCCTCCGGTGCGAGCTTGGCCAGTGCCGCAGCGAGCGTGCGGTTGATGGAGGTGCTGGAGAGGCTGCCGACGATGTAGCCGATGGTTGTCATGAAGGTCTTTCTCGAGAGATTCGGGGTACGGCGTGGTTCAACCCACCGGAAGTCGATTCTATTCCCGCGCATACAAATTTCTGATCCTCCCCCGCGCGGGGCTCGCGAATCCGCCGCAAGGGGGATGTCGGACACGGCGCTGGTTCGTAGCGTGGAGACATACGCCGTGCTGGGCGAAGGCCGCACTGAGCGAACGCCGCACTGAGCGAACGGAGAGACCAAGTGACCACAGGCGAACTGCACCTGAAGGGCATCACCAAGAGCTACGGCTCGCGGCTGGTGCTCGAGAACATCGGATTCGACGTCGAGCCGGGCCGGTTGACCGGCTTCGTCGGCGGCAACGGCGCGGGCAAGACCACCACCATGCGCATCATCCTGGGGGTGCTCGCGGCCGACGCCGGCGAGGTGACCCTCGACGGCGCCCCGGTCACCTCGGCCGATCGCCGTCGCTTCGGGTACATGCCCGAGGAACGCGGCCTGTACCCGAAGATGAAGGTGCTCGAGCAGGTGGTCTACCTGGCCCGGCTGCACGGCTTCGGCAAGGCGGATGCCACCAGGCGCGCCACCGCGCTGCTTCAGGAGCTCGGGCTCGGCGAGCGCCTGGACGATCTGATCGAGTCGCTGTCGCTGGGCAACCAGCAGCGCGCGCAGATCGCCGCGGCTCTCGTGCACGACCCGGAGGTGCTGATCCTGGATGAGCCGTTCTCGGGGCTGGACCCGCTGGCGGTCGACGTGGTGGCCGACGTGCTGCAGCGGAGGGCTGCGCAGGGTGCTGCCATCCTGTTCTCCTCGCACCAGCTCGATGTGGTGGAGCGGCTGTGCGATGACCTGATCATCATCGCCGGCGGCACGATCCGCGCCGCCGGCACCCGTGACCAGCTGCGGGCTCAGCACTCCACGCTGCGCTACCAGCTCGACTCCGCGGGAGATGCGGGCTGGCTGCGCAGCGAGTCCGGCGTGACCGTGATCGACTTCGAGGGCGGGTCGGCGCTGTTCGACGTCGACGCGCCGGAGACGGCTCAGCGCGTGCTGCGCGAGGCCGTCGGCCGCGGCGAGGTCACGAACTTCGCCCCCCAGCATCCGTCCCTCGCCCAGATCTTCAAGGAGGTCATCCGATGAACGCTTCGATTCCCACGCCGCAGCCGAGCAAGAACACGTCCTCGCTGGTCTGGCTGGTCGCCGAGCGCGAGATCGGCTCCAAGCTGCGCAGCAAGGCGTTCATGATCTCCACCGGCATCCTGCTGCTGATCGCGCTGGCCGGCGTGCTGATCGGCGGCTTCATGAGCAAGTCGCCCACGCCGGACGAGATCGCCACGACCGCGCAGACGACCCAGACCGTGCAGGCGCTGCCGAATGTGAACGTGACCGAGGTCGCCGATCGGCAGGCCGCGGAGAAGCTCGTGCGCAATGAGAAGGTCAGCGCGGCCGTGCTTCCCTCCGACGACGACCCGACCGGCGTGGTGATCCTGGCCAAGAAGGATGCGCCGACCAATCTGATCATGTCACTGTCCGTCTCCCCCAAGGTGGAGATCCTGGAGCCGGCGACGACCAACGCGCTGCTGCGCTACCTGGTGGCGATCGGCTTCGGCGTCGTGTTCCTGATGGCGGCGTCCACATTCGGGTCGACCATCGCGCAGAGCGTGGTGGAGGAGAAGCAGACCCGCGTGGTGGAGCTGCTGATCTCTGCGATACCGACACGCGTGCTGCTGGCCGGCAAGGTGATCGGCAACACCATCCTGGCGATGGCGCAGATCGTGCTGCTGGCGGCGATCGCGGTCATCGGGCTGATCGTCACCGGGCAGAACGAGGTGCTCGCCGGGCTCGGCGCGCCGGTGCTGTGGTTCGCGATCTTCTTCCTGTTCGGGTTCGTGCTGCTGGCATCCCTGTACTCGGGCGCCGCCGCGATGGTGTCGCGGCAGGAGGACATCGGCTCGACGACCATGCCGCTGATGATGCTGGTGATGGCGCCGTACATCCTGGTGATCATCTTCAACGACAACCCGCTGGTGATGACGATCCTGTCGTACATCCCGTTCTCGGCCCCGGTGGCCATGCCGGTGCGGCTGTTCGTCGGCGAGGCGATGTGGTGGGAGCCGCTGCTCTCGCTCGTGATCCTGCTGGCCTCGTGCGTCGGCGCGATCCTGGTGGGCGCGAAGATCTACGAGAACTCGCTGCTGCGGATGGGGGCGCGGGTGAAGCTTGGCGAGGCGCTGCGCGGCTGAGGGATGCTTCGACCGGCTCAGCAACCCAGAACGCGCCGGGTCGCTGAGCCGGGCCCACGCGCCCCCGAGGGTCCGGCCGACGCGGAGCGGCGGTCGGAGTGGGGCGTGGGGATCGAAGCGCCGGGAATATGCACGTGCATACACCTGTTGACGTATCAGGACGATGAGGTCCGGCAGCATCCGCACCACTGAAAGGCCTCATCCGATGAGCATCCCCGTCCTCGACCGCACCGCCCAGACCGAGCACCCCGTCCTCGACGTGCTCGCCGACCGGTGGAGCCCGCGCGCGTTCGACGCCGAGACCCCGATCGACGAGGCCAAACTCGCCTCCGCGCTCGAGGCCGCCCGCTGGTCGCCCAGCGCCAACAACTCGCAGCCCTGGCGCTTCGTCGTCGCCCGCCGCGGCAGCGCGCTGCACCACGGCATCCACTCCGCGCTGATGGGCTTCAACCAGGCGTGGGCGGGCAACGCCGCCGTGCTGATCGTGGCCGTCGCCGAGACCGCCACCGAGGACGGCACCCCGGTGCACTACGCGAACTACGACCTCGGCCAGGCGGTCGCCCACCTGTCGGTCCAGGCGCACCACGACGGCCTGGTCGTGCACCAGATGGGCGGTTTCGACCGCGAGGCGATCCGCCCGCTCCTCGGGCTGGACGAGCGCTTCGCGCCCGTGAGCGTGATCGCCCTCGGCGAGCTCGGCGACGTCGACGCGCTGCCCGAGCCGCTCGCCCAGCGCGAGGTGGCGCCGCGCGTGCGCCGCTCGATCGACGAGACGGTGCTGCTCAGCGCCTGACCCGCTTGCTGGGGAGCCCTCATTTCACGAGGCGAGCGTCGACACGCTGTTTCGCGACGCCCGCACCCTCTCGGTGGACGCGATGCACGACGGCGCCGTCGATCTCGGTCAGGAACTCGACCGGGGTCGCACCCGAGTACAGGACTGCCGTGCCCTCTTCGAGACCGAATCCGGTAGGCAGAGCGCCTGACGCGACTGCCCGCTGCAGAGCCGGTCGGCGATCGGGCTGCGAGTCGTAATGGACGCCGAGCGCGTACGGCACGAGAGCAAGCCCGTCATCGATGACCGACACGGGCCCGAAGGTCGACGTCGGCCCGCCAACGTGCCAGCAGAGCGCGCCCGCCGACGTGCCGGCGAGGAGGATCCCCGACTCCCACGCCTCTCGCATCACCTCGTCGAGCCGGTGCGTGCGCCACACCGCCAGCAGATTGGCCGCGCTGCCGCCGCCCACCCACACCAGATCGCTGTCGAGCACGGCCTCGCGCAGGTCGGGCTGATTGCGCCCGAAGAGCCGGACATGGACGGCATCCACTCCCGCTCGCGTCGCGGCGGCGAGCTCGCGGCCCTCGTCGACGCGCTGGTCGCCCGAGGCCGTGTTGACGAACGCCACGCGGATGCGGCGCCCGCTGACGCCGGTCAGCTCGAGCGCATGCCGCTGCAGCGGGCTGAACTCGACATCTCCCCAGCGAGCGGCGCTCCAGCCGCCGCACGTGGCGAGGATCCGCCGCTCGGTCATGCCGGCCGCACCGCGTCGGCGTTCCAGGCACGCACCGAGATTCCCTCGAGCGACGCCCCGCCCGCATCGAAGGCCACGCGCCGCGTCGCGCCGGCCGCGAGGCCGAACGCGTTGTCGTCGAGCACGTGCCCGACGTCGTGCGGAAAGCCGTCGATGAGCACGAGCGGCGCAGGATGCGGGCCGAGGTTGCTCACCACGAGCGCGTCGCCCTCGATCCGCGCGGCGAGCCGTGTGCGCGGCAGGTCCCGCAGCGGGGAGGTGCCGTCGGCGTACGGCGCGAGCAACTCCGCCACCGTCCGGTCGGCCAGGCTGTCGAGCGGCTGTTCCTCGAGCTCTCGCACCGCGGCGCTCTTGGGCTGGTGGTTGAACGGGTACCAGGCCGACGAGACGAAGGCTCCGTCGGCCGCTGTCAGCTCGACCGAGAGCACGAGGGGATCAAGACGCACGCCCGCGAGTCCGACGGCGAGCTCGAAGGCGTCCACGCGGCCGTCGGCGCCGATGTCGGTCTGTTCCGCACGCGTCGCGATCACCCGCAGGTCGGCGTCGTACAGCCGGACCTGCAGCCGCAGACCGGGCACCTCGGCGGGGGTGTCATTGGACACGTGGATGCCGGCGCGGAAGGTGTCGCCGGCCGCCCAATCGAGCCGGTCGTACACCGCGTATGCCGACAGCGGGGCCCCGAACTGCTTCGCGCGGTAGTACGAGAGCTTCGGCACGCCGTAGTAGTCGATGACGGCCCACGACGCACCGGGGAACGCCTCGCCGACCTTGTAGAACCAGTACGCCGACGTGTCGGTGCCGCTGTGGGCGCGGATGCGCTCGGACGCGAACCTCAGCGCGTCGCCCTGGGCCAGCTGCGAGTACTCGATGAAGGTCGGCCAGTCGCGGATCGGCCCGAAGTGCGCGTAGCGCGCCTGCTTGAACAGGTCGAAGAGGGAGAACTGCGCCTGGTGCTGCAGGATCGCACCGTGCTCGAGCGGCGGCCACTGCTCGAGCAGCGCCGGGTCCAGAAAGCGGTGCATGCTCGGGAGATCGCACTGGCTCGACAGGCCGTACTCGCCGAAGACGGGCGGCACGTGATCGCGGTACGCCTCGATCGGCATCCCCTCGTGGTAGACGCCGTAAAAGTGCTCGCTCCCGCCCCACGGGTCGGTCCGGTGGAACGGCCGCGACGGGTCGTATTGCGCCGCGCGGCGCCCGATGACGGTGAGCAGGTCGTCCGACGTGATGGTCGCGGGCTGCTCGTTGCCGCCGCCCCACATCACGAGCGAGGGGTGGTTGCGCAGCCGGCGCACGATGCGTCCGGCCTGCTCGTCGATCGTCGCGAGGTCCGCGCCGGTGGAGTCGAGTCCGAACGTGAGGGGGAACTCCTGCAGCACGAGGATGCCGCGTCGATCGCACTCCTCGTAGAATTCGTCGCTCTCGACCGTGCCACCGCCCCACGCGCGCAGCATCTGCAGGTTCGCACGCACGACGAGGTCGAGGATGTGCCGGTCCACATCGAACCCCCGCCGGGCCATGGGATCGGTCCAGCACCAGTTCGCGCCCTTGAGGAACAACTCGCGCCCGTTGACGACGAACTGCCAGTCGTACGTGTCGGGACCGCTGCGCGCGGCGAGCGCGCGCATGTGGACCGTGCGGATGCCGAACGCGGCGTCGACCGACTGCCCGGCGCCCGAGATCTCAACGGAGTACAGCGGCTGCTCGCCGTACCCGAACGGCCACCACGGCTGCGGCGAGGTGATGTCGAGCTCGACCTCGTGGCGCGTGAGCGGCGCGCGTGCCGCGACCTCGACATCCGCGCGGGCCACGACGACACCCGCGGGATCGCGCACGACCACGCGCAGCGGCAGATCGCCGTCACCCTCGTCGTGGCGCGCGACGTCCCACTGCACGCCGACGCGGGCTGCGGTATCCGTCAGCTCACGCGTGGTCACGAACGGATCGGCCAGCTCGATCCTGGGGACGGTCTCCAGGCGCACGCCGCGCCAGATTCCGATCGAGATGAGGTGCCCGTAGTGCCAGCCCCAGCCGGGCGACGGCTTCATCACGCCGTGCCAGTCGCGCGGCGGCGGGTCGATGCGCACCACGACCTCGTTCTCGGCGTTGATGCGCACGAGAGCTGTCACGTCGACCTCGGGCCCACCGTACATACCGGTGTGCCGAGCGACCGGCTCGCCGTTGAGGTACACCGAGGCCGCGTAGTCGATGCCGTCGAACGCGAGGCGGATGCCGCGTCCGGCCCAGTGCGCCGGCACGGTGAACCTGCGGGCGTACCACCACTCCTGCTGCTCGACGCGCGTGCGGCGGAAGAACCACGGCCACTCGGAGGGCTCCCCATGCTCGACGAGCTCGGCGTGGGTGTTGTCGTCGAGGAGCGGATCGGGAATGACGCCGGCCGCGACGAGGGCGCCCTGCACAGTGCCGGGCACGGTCGCCGCGATCCAGGCGGAGCGATCGGTGTCTTCGCGGTGCCAGCCGACCGGCTCGCGCCGTGCCGCCTCCGACCGGTCGCCCGCCCACCGAGCGATCGAGAACTCACGTCCCGGGTGCGAGCCGGCGAGCAGCCACTCGCCGTCGAGCGAGAGCGTCTCTCGCGCGGCATCCCCCACCGGCGCAGGGTCGCGCGAGACGTCGCGCGCCACGACACGTGCGCGCCGCGGGATGACGGCAGCGTGCACGTCGGTGAACCGGTCGCCGAACAGCGGGGAGGCCCGCCAGCGTCGGCGTTCGGCGTCTTCGAGTGACGCGTCCACGCGCTACTTCACCGCACCCGCGTACAGACCGCTGACGAAGTAGCGCTGCGCGAAGGTGAAGATCAACAGGATCGGCAGGCTCATGATGAGCACGGCCGCCATGATGTTGCCCCAGTCCGCGAGGTACTGCGCCTTGAAGTACAGCACGCCGGTGGTGAGCGTCCGCTTTCCGGGGTCGGTGAGGAACAGCTGCGGCACGAGATAGTCGTTCCAGACTCCGACACCCTGCAGCACCCAGAACGTCGCGATCGCGGGACGGGCCAGCGGCAGGAAGATCTTCCAGAAGAGCTGGAAGTAGCCGGCACCGTCGATCGTGGCCGCCTCGACGATCTCTTTGGGGACCTGGCGCATGAAGGCCGCCATCAGGAAGACGCCGAACGGGATCGCGCCGGCGATGTAGATGAGGATCACACCTGCGTAGTTGTTGATGAGCCCGAGGTCGCGCACGACGCGGAACTGCGGCACCAGGGCGAGCTGCATGGGCAGGAAGATCCCCGCCGCGATGAGCAGGTACACCCCGGAACCGATGCGCGTGGCCGCACGGACGATCGCGTACGACGCGAGGGCGGCGACGATCGTCGCGATCGTCATGCTCACGACGGTCAACAGGATCGAGTTGGCGAACAGGTTAGTGAAGTCCGCCTCGACCCATGACGTGATGAAATTGTCGAACGTCGGCTGCTGCGGCAGTCCCGTCGGGTTGGTCAGCACTTCGAGGTTCGGCTTGAACGCCGTGATGACGATGATCACGATCGGATAGATCATCAGGATGCTGAGCACGATCAGCAACAGGTTGACCGGCACCCGCCGCGCCACCCGAAGCACGTTGCGGTTGGTCATCGGTCATCCTCCGCGATCTTGTTGTTGAGCTTGTTCTGCAGGGCGGCGATCACGATCAGGACGATCAGGACGAGCACCGCCATCGCCGACGCATAGCCGAAGTTGTTGTTGACGAGTCCCTCTTGGAAGACCTGCGTCATGTAGAGCTGCGTGGAGTTGCCCGGCCCGCCCTTCGTCATGAGATACACCGTGTCGAACGCGCGCAGGGCCCCATTGATCGCCAGCACCAGCACCAGGCCGATCGACGGGATCATGAGCGGCAGCGTGATGTAACGCAGCGTCTTCCACCCCCGCGCGCCGTCGACACGAGCGGCCTCGAGGATCTCGGACGGGATCGTGCTCAGGCCGGCAAGGAAGATCACGATGTTGAAGCCGAGACCGCTCCACAGGTCGACGAGGATGACGCTGTACAACGCGAGGTCGTAATTGCCGAGCCAGTCCTGTGCCAGGGCGCCCAGCCCGATGTTGCGCAGGATCGTGTTGAACGTCCCCGAGGTGGGGTCGTACATGAAGCTCCATGTGAAGACGATCGCGACGGGACTGATCACCATGGGCGCGAAGAAGATCGCGCGGTAGATGTTGCCGAGCATCAACTGCCGGTGAAGCAGCACCGCGATGAGGAACGCCAGGATCGTCTGCACCACGATCTTGAAGAAGGCGTAGATCGCGGTGTTCCCGACGGCCTCCATCAGCACCGGATCGCCCGAGAAGATGCGCACGAAGTTGTCGAGGCCGACGAGCTCCCACGGCCGATTGAAACCTCGCGCATCGGTGAAGCTCGCGACCGCGACCTGGATCATGGGGTACACCGTGAACAGGAGGTAGAGGATCAGCGCCGGAGAGACGGCGATCCAGAACTTGCCGGCCGAACTGCGGTCGGTCCAGAGCCAGCGCTTCAACGAACGCGTGGTTCCAGGATCGTCGACCGCGAGTACGCGAACGTCGTCTACGCGTGTGCTCATGTTCGATTCCGTTCGTCTGCGGGCCACCGCGTCATGGCATCGTCCTATCGTCCTCGACCGGGGGTTGTGTAGCGATACTACACGATTGGGTCCGCTCGGACGAATCGAGCTGCTTACAAGTGCCGATGTAGTGGAGGTAGCTGCCTTCCAGCCACGTCAGGCGCTAGTTTCGCTACTTGAGCACGGCGACGGACCGCCCGGGCAGCGAGATTCCGGAGGCGTGGGCGGACGCCGCTGCACCGTCAGGACGACGGACCTCGACCTCCTGCGCGAGCCCGGCGACGGAGATCGTGCAGGCGTCCTCGGCGTAGTTCGCGACGACGAGGCAGGGCGCGCCCGCCGCATCCCGCCAGACAGCGGTGCGCAGGTCGCCGACGCCCTCCGCGACCCGAGCATCGATGCCGGTCCCCGTGGTGATCGTCCCGTTCCAGAGCCATTCCGCGAGCTCGGCGCGCAACGCGTCCACCGCGGTGCCGTAGGCGACAGTCGCGGGCATGTCGCGCGGGCGCCCCTTGAAGTTGAAGGCCTCGAAGCTCAGGGCGTACCCGTACAGCAGGCTCTGGTTCACCATGTTGCGATCGTCGGACCCGATGAGGGCGGTGACGATGCGGGCATCGGGGCGAAGCATCCTCCCCAGTGGCACGTGGCTCGCAGAGAAGCTGCGGAAGTACGACACGTCGTAGTGCTCGAACTGCTCGTCGTAGGCACCTTCGGCGGCGATGACGAACTCGTCCGCCCCCTCGCCGATCGCCGCGCGGAGTTCTTCGACGAACTGTCCGTCCCACAGGAACGAGCTCGCTCCCGGAGCATGGCCGTGGTCTTCGGCGAAGCACATCAGCGACCGCCCGTGGTACAGCGACTCGTCGGCGAGCACGCCGTCCGCGCCCCATGACTGCAGCTCGGCGACCTCGCGCGCGAAGCGGTGGCGCACGGCTTCGACGCCGAAGCACAGCGGAACGTACCAGGGCGTGCTGATGCCGTACCGCTTTCGTGACGAGTGGTACACGGGCCCGGGCTGCGCGTACGGCTGACCGTTCGGATCACGGGCGACGGATGCCTCGAACTCCGCCCAGTACGGCCCGGGCTTCTCGACCCACACGTACTTGACGTAGAGCACGGTCTTGACGTCGAGCTCCCGGGCGCGCTCCAGCGCACGGCGCAGTCCCGAGAGCCCGCCGAGCTTATCGGCAGGGCGATGCACGGGGACGAGGCCGTCCTGACCGCCCTCGTTCCAGCCCGTGATCTGGATGACACCGATACCGGTCGCCGCGCACTCCTCGATGATGTCGACGAGCGCGTCGAAGTCGTATCTCGGCTCGCCCTCGGTCGACATGAGCTGCACCTGCAGCCACGAGCGGGGCTCGTCGAGCCACGCGGCACGCGAGCGCCGCGTGGGCCCCTGTGTCGCGCGGTACACGTCGGTGCCCGCGGTCCATTCGCCGCGGTACGGCGCCACCCGCATCGCCGGCAGTTCGCGCTCGTGAGCGGAAGGCGTCGGGAAGTGGATGGCCTCGAAGGTAACGGTGGCATCCTCCGCCGTCGTACGGGAGAGGCTGTCGCGGTATCCCGGCTCGAGCGAGGTGCGCCACCCGATGAACTCGAGGGTGGGTGCCGCCGGGAGCACCGTCAGGCCGGCCTCGTCTCCGCCCAGGACCACGAACGGCGAAGTGGGATTCGCGATGACCTCGGGCCGCAGGTTGCCGCTCGCGTGATCGGGGAACGTGGTGCCCCAGTACGGGGAGTTGTTGTCGAACACCGGCAGCAGCCGCACCCGGGTGCCGGTGGAGTAGTCCACGCCGCGATACTCGAGCCCGCCCTGCGCCGGCCTGATCCCCCGGACCGCGGGGAAGCGGACCGCCTCGACGTCGGCATCCGGGATGGCGAAGCGCAGCGTCAGCTCGAGCGCTCCGTCGTCGACGACGGCGTGCACCTCGATGCGACCCCCGAGACGCTCCCCCGTGGACGTCGTGAGCCCGTCCCACGTCAGCTGGGCGGTCCGCCCGTCCGGCGATACCGTGCTCGCGCTCAGCGTCTGGGCGGCCGTCTCGACGACCACCGTGCGGTCGCCGTGTCGAGGCACCTCGAATACGAACAGTGACCCGCCCGCAGGGGATCGCAGCCACTGTCCGACCCCCTCCTGCGACACGGCGACGATGCCGCCCGTCGCGGCGTCGAACGTGATCGAGATCCGGTCGTCGGCAATGGTGATCGAGCGGGGCATGCGGCGTTCCTCTTCGGTGCGGGAACGCGCACGCCCCGCCGGAGACGAACTCCGGCGGGGCGAGCGCGAGTCGTCCTACTTGTTGTTGGCGATGTACTGGTCGAGCGCGAGATCGAGGTCGGCGAGGACCTGCTCCGTCGTCTTCTGGCCGCTGATGACGTTCTGCAGGCCGACGAGCAGTGCGTCCTGAATGCTCGGGTCGGTCGGCGAGAACGCGGCGATGAACTGCTTGCCCTCCCACGACTGCTGCATGTCGGGGAACAGCGGGTCGACATCCTCGCCGATCTGCACGGTGGTCGTGGTCGGGAAGAGCTTCACCTTGCCCAGGAAGTCCGCGTAGACGTCGTCCTGCATGAAGAAGTCCAGGAACTTCTGCGATGCCGCGAGCTTCGCGTCGCCGTTGTTCGGGTTGAGGCCGAAACGCACCTGGTACGTGCCCCAGATCGCGTCCGTGGGTCCGTCGGTCGTCGGGAAGTTCATGTAGCCGACGTCAAGACCCGCGTCACGGGCGTCCGAAAGTATCCACGTCGCGGGGAACATCGCCGACTGCCCGGCGAGGAAGGCGGACTGAGCAGCCGTCTGGCTCGTGCCGACCGGATTGGGCATGTAGAACGGAGTGAGCTCGCGGACGATGTCGAGCGACTCCTTCCACGGCTTGCTGTCGGAGAACGTCGCCTCGCCGGCGGCCATCTCGGCGCCGAGCTCCTCGTTCGCGCCGTGCTCGGCGAGCGGGTAGTAGACGATGAACTGGGGCCACCAGTTGTCCTGCGCGCTCATCGCGAATGGGATCGTGCCCGAGTCGGACAGCTTCTGAGCATCCTCGAGGAGCTCGCTGTAGGTGGTGGGCTCTTCGGTGATGCCGGCCTTCTCGAACAGCGCCTTGTTGTAGATGATGCCGTTGCCGGAGAGCGAGATGGGCAGGTTGTAGGTGCCGCCCTCGCGCTGGCTGTCTTCAGCGGCCTCGGGCGTGAGCTTCTTCAGGTAGCTCTCGCCGCCGTCCGACAGGTCCGCGGCGAAGCCGTCGGCCACGAAGCTCTCGATGTTGCCCAGGTCGAAGCCGTAGACGTCCGGGCCGGCGCCGCCTGACAGGCGGGTCTTGAGGATGTTGTCGTAGTCGTTCGTGTTGAAGAACTCCGCGTTCACCGAGATGTCGGGGTTCTCTTCTTCGAACGCGGCGATGACGTCTTCGTACGCCTTCTGCGTGTCACCGCCGTCGCCCCACATCATGAAGCTGATCTCGGTCGTGCCGTCACCGGCGCCGCCCGCGCATGCCGACAGCGCGCCGATCGTGACGATCGCGACGCCGGCGGCTGCCGTGCCCTTGAGCCACTTCTTCATGGCCTCTCCTATCTCCGTCGATGGTCACGGAGGTGCGCCGTGACTCGGGAATGTGATGCTGTAGCGATACTACACAGAATCCCTTGAAATGCCACTCGCATGTCGACCTCGGGACCACTTTGTGGCCAATCTCGCTAGTGCGACTACTTTTTCTGTCGTCCGCACCGGTACATTCGACAGGGTGACTCCCTCATTCGAGCCTCCCACCTTGGGCCGGCGCCTCACGCTCAACACCGTCGTCCGCCGCCATCAGATCGAGGCCACTCGCACCCGCTCGCTGTGGGACGACGAGTCGGAGCTGCACTCGGCGCAGCTGGTGGAACGATTCTCCCGCGCCGTGCGCGAGGCGATCCCCGGCGCACGTCTCACGTGGGCGCTCTCGTGGGGCGCCCTGACCGACGAGTCGGCGCGCTACCGCGACATCAGGCGCCTGCTCGCCGAGATCGTCCGTGAGACCGGCGACGACGTCACCTTCGTGCCGGGAGGCTTCTTCGCCAACCTCTATGGCACTCGCGACGAGGTGGCCACCGACATCGCCGACGCGCTGGAGCGGGTCGCCGACGAAATGGGCGTGCAGCCGGGGTCGCTGGTCGCCGGATTCCTGTCGGCCGACAACATCGCCCGTGCGCGCGAGCGGGGCGTCCGCACGGTCCAGGGCAACATCTGGAGCCAGTTCGACATCGACCTTCAGGACGGCGACGGGTCGATCGCGTACCCGTACTACCCGTCGCGCCGGCACTTCCTGGTACCGGGCCGCGGCACCGATCGGGTCGATGCCGTGCAGCTCGACGGCTGGACGGTCGACCTCGTCGCCGCACGCAGCGCCGGCATGTCGTCGGACTACAACTCACGCCTCGGCCTCGGTCCCATCGAGACGCTGCATCGACTCCCGCGGGCGGACGCGCTGCGGGAGCTGGAGGCGACGAGCCGGGCCCACCTCGACCACCGCAACGTAGAGCGCAACGGTCTGGGCTGGCTGACGGTCAACTATGAGATCAGCGAAGTCGCGCGCGGACTCGAGACGGACGCCGGGATGCTGGGCGCCTGGGCCGGATGGCTCCGGTGGCTCGCAGCCGAGTGGCCCGACCTCGAGGTGCCCACCATCGGCGCGTTCGGCGAGCAGTGGCGCAGCACCCACGCCGACAACGAAGACCTCGCCTACCTGCTGCAGCAGGAGGGGAGCGGCATCCAGGCTTCGCGCGCGGGCGAGACGGTTACCTGGTTCATGACCGCCGACTTCCGCCTGGGTGTCGCCGAAACGGAGGGGCGGGCCGAGGTGTTCGACTTCACCCCGTACACGACGGATGCGAGGGAGCCCGTCGAACTCGGTGATCGGCGGTGGAGCCTCTTCGGCGAGATCAATCAGAAGCGGACCCGGCCGCAGGACGAGCCCGTCCCCTTCGGCCGCTTTCTCACCACCCACCAGGATGTCGACGTCGCGCTCGCGCAGCGGTACGGTGCTGCGCCCGAGCTCGCCCGCCTGCGAGCCCTCGCATGATCGCGCTCGAGGCACTCACGGTGGAGCATCAGGCTGACCCGGTCGGCGTCGACGTGACGCCCCGGTTCGGCTGGAACGTCGTGAGCGACGTCGCCGGCACGGCCCAGACCTCGTGGCGCCTCACCGTCACGGGCCCGGAGGGCGCGGTGTGGACGATGGATGCCGCGGACGAGTGCTGCGTCGACATCGAATACGCCGGCCCGCCTCTGGAGTCGCTGCGCCGCTACCGCTGGAGCGTCGAGGTCGAGACGACGGCGGGCGCGGCGACCGGCACGGGCACCTTCGTCACCGGCGTGCTCGACGGCGACTGGCACGGCGCCACCTGGATCGGCACGCCCGGCCCGACCGCCGCCGCACCGCTGCTGCGCACGACGTTCGCCATCGAGGAGCCGGTCGCCGAGGCGTACCTCGTGGTCGGCGCGGGCGGCTACGCCCACGCAGAGCTGGATGGCGCGCCGCTCGGCCCCGGGGTGCTCGCGCCCGGCTTCACCGACTACGACGTCACCGCGCAGTACACCGTCGTCGACGTCACCGAGCGGCTGACGCCCGGCGCGCACGCCCTGGGCCTCGAGCTCGGCCGCGGGTTCTTCGGCATTTGCGGCCGCAACACGTGGAACTGGGAGACGGCGCCCTGGCATGCCTACCCCTGCGCGCGCCTGTTGCTCCTGATCCGCAGCGCCGAGGGCGTGCGTACGCTCGTCAGCGGCGCCGACTGGCGGGTGGCCGACGGCCCCACGACGTTCGACGACCTCTACGCCGGCGAGGACTACGACGCGCGTCGTGCGCGGCCCGGATGGAGCCGGCCCCGATTCGACGACGAAGCCTGGCAGGCGGCCTCCGTCGTGGCGGGCCCGCGTGGCACCGCCGTGGCACAGCGGCAACCGCCGATCGAGATCGCCGCGGTGCTGGAGCCGATTGCCGTGACCGAGCTCGACGCCGGTCGCTGGGTGGTCTCGTTCGAGCGCGTCATCGCCGGCTGGGTCGAGATCGACGCGGACGGTGAAGCCGGGGACGTCATCGAGCTGCGCTTCGGCGAGGCCCTCCGCGATGACGGCACGCCGAACTGCGTCGACGAGAAGGGGTACTTCGACGGCCGCTTCCAGACCGACACCCTGACGCTCGCGGGCGGCCCGGTGACGTGGCATCCCCGGTTCACGTGGCACGGGTTCCAGCACGTCGAGGTGCGCGCGGCGCGGCTGCCCGGCATCCGTGCGCACGTCGTCCACACCCGCGCACCTCGCATCGGCGCGTTCTCGTCGTCGTCGCGCCTGCTCGACACGGTGCACGAGCTCACGGTGCGCACCGTGCTCAACAACCTGCACGGCATCCCGACCGACACCCCCAAGTACGAGAAGAACGGCTGGACCGGCGACGGGATGCTGGGCGCGAGGCTCATGCTGCAGAACCTCGATGCGCATGAGCTTCTCGCCAAGTGGTCCGACGACATCGCGGCCTCGCGCCACGGCGAGGGCGCACCGCAGGTGATCGCGCCGCACGGCGGCTGGACGATGGACTGGTCGCCGGCACCGACGTGGCACTCCGCGCTGCTGCTGGTGCCGTGGGAACTGTACCTCCAGCGCGGCGACGAGCGCGTGCTGCGCGACGTCTGGCCGGACGCGCAGTCGTACCTGCGCTTCGAGCTCGCCCGCACGGTCGACGGCATCGCCGACACGACGCTGGGCGACTGGGTGAGCCCCGAGACGGATCCCGGCGGCGGGAACGCGCCGGAAGACCGCCGCATCGCAGCGACCGCGTACGTCATCGCGATGTGCGACACGGCCGCCGCCGTGGCGCGCGTCCTGGGCGAGCCGGCGACGGAGTGGACGGATGCCGCCTCCCGCTGCCGCGCGGCGTTCCTCGAGCGGTTCTGGCACGAGGCGTCGGCCGAGGTGTGCGGCGAGGGCGATGAGGGCTACCGCCAGGCGCACGCCGTGCTGGCGCTCGCGTTCGACCTGCTGCCGGCGGCGGCGCGTCAGCGGGCTGCGGACCGCCTGGCCCGAGACGTTGCGGAGCGGGGCGATCACCTCAGCACCGGCGCGCTGGCGACGAAGTATCTGCTGCCCGTGCTCACCGAGTGGGGCCATGCCGACCGCGCCGCGGCTGTGGCGCTGCAGACGACGTTCCCGAGCTGGGGCTACTGGGTCGAGCAGGGCGCGACGTCGCTGTGGGAGCACTGGAAGCCCGAGTCGCGCTCGCGCGGGCACTACTTCCTCGGGACGATCGACGACTGGCTCTTCTCGCACCTGGCGGGCCTCGAACCCGTCGAGCCCGGCTGGCGGCGGGCGCGCATCGCGCCACGCGTCGTCGGGCACGGGATCGAGCGGGCCGCGGCATCCGTCGTCACTCCGTACGGAGAACTGGCGACGACCTGGCACCTCGACGAGGACGAGATCGTGCTCACCTGCCGTGTGCCGGTCGGGGTGACCGCCGACGTCGAGCTGCCCGGCAGGCGAGTCACGCTCGGCTCAGGCCCGCACGAGCTGCGGTCAGCGGCTCACCAGGCCGAGTAGCCGCCGTCGACCAGCACGATCGAGCCGGTCATGTACGACGCGGCGTCCGAGACGAGGAACGCGACGAGCGACGCGATCTCTTCGGGGCGGCCCAGGCGCGCCATCGGCGTGCGGCGCACCCAGTCGTCCCACCAGTCCGAGGGCACGCCGTCCTTGGTGAGCTCGGTGCCCACGTAGCCGGGGGCGACGGCGTTGACGCGGATGTTCTGCTCGGCGAACTCGATCGCCAGCGACTTCACGGCCAGGTGCACGGCGCCTTTCGACGCGTTGTACGCCGCCTGGCGCTGCGGCGCGTTCGCGAGCTCGCCCGACATCGAGCCGATCGCGACGATCGAGCCGCCGCGCGGCCCCATGTGCCGCGCGGCCTCGCGGGCGCACCAGAATGTGCCGGTCGCGTTGACCGCGAGCACGCGGTCCCACGTCTCGCGCTCGAGCTCGAGCGACGGCTGGTGGTTGGCGATCCCCGCCGACGTCACCAGGATGTCGACGGCGCCGTGGCGCTCGGCGATGCCGGCGAACGTCTGCTCGACCGAGGCCGCGTCGGTGACGTCGAGGTGGGAGTATTCGACGCGTCCGGGGAAGGATGCCGCCGCCGCCGTGCCCGCATCGTCGAGCAGATCGGCGATCACGACGTGGGCGCCGAACTCCTCGAGGGCGGTGACGACAGCGAGTCCGATGCCTCGCGATCCCCCGGTCACGACGGCGATCCTGCCGGTCAGATCGAGCAGTTCTCGGTACATCGAGGGATCCTTCCGCGGGGCGTGCGCTATGGTATGTAGCGATACTACATGGAGGGGAGTCGACCATGACGCTCGAGGTGGAGCAGGCCGAAACCGGTGCCGAGGACTCGACCGACACGCTGCTGGAGCGCATCACGCGGCAGCTGCCGCACCTGCGTCGATCCGAGCAGCGCGTCGCGGCGATCGTGCTCGACAATCCCGTCGGCGCCGTGCATTTCACCATGGCGGGGCTGGCCGAAGCCGCCGAGGTCAGCGAGCCCACCGTCATGCGCTTCTGCGCGTCAGTCGGCTGCGAGGGCTTCCAGGACTTCAAGATCCAGCTCGCGCAGACCCTCGCTCTCGGGCTGCCGGTGACGCACTCCTCGATCAGCGCCGAGGACTCGAGCGCCGACCTCGCCGAGAAGATCTTCGACCACACCATCTCGAGCCTCGACCGCGCGCGCCGCACCCTGGACGCCGACGCCGTCGAGCACGCGATCACGTCCCTCCTCGGCGCGAGCGACATCCTCTTCGTGGGATTCGGGGCGAGCGGGATCATCGCCCAGGACGCGCAGCAGAAGTTCCCGCTGTTCGGAGTGCCGTGCCAGGCGCCCGAGGACTTCCACCAGCAGTTCATCGCCGCGACCATGAGCGGGCCGCGCAGCGTCACCGTGGCGATCTCGAACACCGGGCACACCGAGCAGACGCTCATCGTCGCCGAGGCGGCGAGGAAGGCCGGCGCGACGGTGATCTCGCTCACCGGCCGCACGAGCCCCCTGTCTGACCTCGCCGACATCGCTCTGGTGGCGCGCACGTTCGAAGACACCGACGTGTACACGCCGTCGACCAGCCGGCTGGCGGGCCTGGTCGTGGTGGACGTGCTCGCCACCGGCGTCGCACTCCGCCGGACTCCCGAGCACACCGCGGCCGTGCGACGGATGAAGAGCGAGCTGGCGAGCATGCGCCAGGGCGTGGCGGTCGCCGTCGACGGGGCGGAGTCCGCCGGCACTCCCGAGGCAGCTGCGTCGTGAGGGGCACGGTCCTCGTCACCTCGCGCTCGTTCGGCTCGGGCGGGCTCGATCTCGAACGCCGCATCTCGGATGCGGGGTTCCACGTCGTGCGCGCCGGCGCGGCACACGAGCTCGACGAACTCGCCCCGGTGCTCGGCGACGCCGTCGGGTGGATCGCCGGCACGGGTCCGGTGACCGAACGCCACCTCTCGCTCGCCCCGCATCTGCGCGTCGTCGCACGCTACGGCGTCGGCTACGACAAGGTCGACGTCGGCGCCGCCGCACGGCGCGGCATCGTGGTGACCAACACCCCCGGCGCCAACACCTCGGCCGTCGCCGAGCACACCGTCGCCCTGTTGCTCGCGGCGCTCCGCGGCATCCCGGCGGCGGACCGCCGCGCCCGGCGCGGCGACTGGTCGGCCTGGTACGCCCGAGAGCTGTCCGCCCTCACCGTCGGCGTCATCGGCCTCGGTCGGATCGGGCGCTCGGTGATCGAGCGGCTCGACGGCTTCGCGCCGCGCGTGCTGGGCGCCGACCCCTGGGTCGCCGCCGACGACCCGCTGTTCGCACGCATCGAACGCTCCGACGCCGGGGCGTTCGCGACCGAGTGTGACATCGTCACCCTCCATGCGCCTGGCGGGCAGACGGTTGTCGACGAACGTTGGTTGGCGGCATCCGATCGCCCGGTCATCATCGTGAACACCGCACGCGCGGATCTCGTGGACGAAGCCGCCGTCGCCGCTGCGTTGCGAAGCGGACGTGTCGCCGCCTACGCCGCCGACACCCTCGCGACCGAGAACCACGGTGACGGTGCGTCGCCGCTGCTGGCCGACGATCTCGCCGACCGCATGATCGTCACGCCGCACCTGGCCGCCCAGACGCGTGAAGGCGTCGACGGCATGGGAGGCATGGCGACGGACAACCTCCTCGCCGTGCTGGCCGGACGGTCGCCCGCCAACCCCGTGCCGATGGCATGACCGGGTTCGTCCGCACCGTCACGGGCGACGTCGATCCGGTAGATCTCGGCCGGGTGAACTACCACGAGCACCTGTTCCAGGTCTCACCGCTGCTGCCGGGCGACGATCTCGACGACGAAGCCGCGAGCGCCGACGAGGCTGCGCAGCTGCGCGCCTCGGGCTTCGAGACGATGGTGGATGCCACGCCCCTCGGACTCGGCCGGCGCCCGGCGGCGATTCGCCGCATCTCGGCATCGACCGGCCTCCGGGTCGTGATGACCACGGGTGTACACCGACGTGAGCACTATCGCTCGAACCATCCGCTTCTGCAGGCCCGGCCTGAGGAGCTGGCGGAGGCGTTCGTGCGCGACCTCACCGCCGGCGCCGTCGAGCCCGACGAGGCAGCGCCGGAGGCCATGACGGCCCGTGCCGGCGTGCTCAAGGCGGGCCTCGGCTACTGGCGCATCGATGCCGCGGCTGGGCGCACGATCGAGGCGATCGGGGCGGCGCATCGCGCGACAGGTGCACCGGTCATGGTGCATCTGGAACACGGCACCGCCGCGTTCGAGGCCCTGGAGGCGTTCGACGGCGTCGGCGTGGCCGCGGACCAGGTCGCTCTCGCGCACATGGACCGCAATCCAGACCCGGGCCTCCACGCCGAGCTCGCCGCTGCCGGGGCCTACCTGGGCTACGACGGGGCGGCTCGCGCCAAGGACTGGCCCGACTCGGTGCTGCTGGACTGCCTCGTCGCGACCGCAGAGGCAGGGGGCGCCTCACGCATCCTCCTCGGCGGCGACGTCGCCCGCCGCACCCGCTACCGCGCGTATGGCGGGCTGCCCGGTCTGCGCTACCTCGGCGAGCGTTTCGTCCCTCGCCTGATGGTGAAGGCGGGCGCAGATCTGACGGACGCGGTGCTGCGGCGGAACCCCGCGATGTGGCTCACCTGGCGGCGATGACGCACTGATCCGCGTCGTCCATCGCATCGCGACGCACGAGGGCCATCCACCCACAGTGCGGCGGGTTCCATCAGCCGCTGACCCCGCGTGAGGACGTCCTGGAGCGGGATCCCATCCGATGCGCACCAGGCGGAGCGACTGCTCCGCCTGGTGCTGTCTCGGCCTACGGCACCAGATCGTTGGCCGACCGCAGCACGAGGGGCCCGATGAGCGCCTCCAGATCCAGTCCTGCCGGCGCGGCGACCCGGAACTCGATCTCCTCGCCGGCCAACAGAGTCACGAGGCCACGGTCGACGCGCGCCTGGGAGTGTGCCCGATCCACGAGCAAGGTGACGTCCTTCGCCAGAGACGCAGCGCGAACGCGCACCGCGTAGCCGCCGTCGACGGCTCGAGCGGTCGCGGTCGCAGCACCGGGATCCAGGCGCAGCCGGGGGTCCTCGTCGAAGTACCACAGCGCCCGCTCACCCGTCGACAGCTCCGCCACCACGAGTTCTCCGGTGGGATCGTCCGTCGGTACGTCGAGCGGCAGCGAAATCGCCGAGCGCGCGGCAACGCGGACGCCGTCGTCCGAAGACGATCTGACGTCTCCGGCGAACGCGGCCACGCGAACAGAGACCGATGCCTCCCACATGGAGTCGGAGTCGTTGTGCAGCACCAATGCCAGACCGCCGTCGCGCGGCTGGATGGTAGCCAGGCGGTCAGCATAGCCGGCTCGAAGCGCATGCCACAGCGGCTTGCGGATGCCGTGTCCGTCGACCGCCGCCCACGAGATCACGGGCCAGCAGTCGTTGAGCTGCCACACGATCGCACCCTGGTTGAGCGGGTGCAGCGAGCGGAAGTGTTCGATGCCGGACCGTACCGCACGGGCCTGGTTCAGCTGCGTGGCCCAATGCCAGTCGTCGATCGACTGCGGAGCGGCGATGTGCGCGCCCAGACCGCGCTCGAGCTTGCCATTGCCGTCGTTCGCCTTCTGGTGCACGAGCATGAGGGGGCCGTACGGGTCGGCCGGCTCGTCGTGCACCACCGAGAAGAGGGTCGTCCAGGCCGGCGGCCCCTGGAAGCCGAACTCCGACACGAAGCGCGGCCGGTAGTCGCGGTACACGTCGTAGTCGACCTGGTTCCACACGTCCCAGATGTGCACGGTGCCGTGTTTCGGATCGTTCGGGTGCACGAAACGACTGAAGCCGTAGGGGCTGCCGGCGGAGTACGGGGTCGTCGGAGCAAGCTCGTCCACGACACGCGGAAAGAGCTCGAGGTAATAGCCCTCACCCCACGTTGCGCCGTCGAGCCGGGGACGCCAGTTCCAGTCCACCCATCCCCAGATGTTCTCGTTGCCGCCGTTCCACACCACCAGGCTCGGATGGCTCGACAGCCGCGCCACGTTGTCACGGGCCTCGGCTTCGAACTCGTCCCACATCTCGGCGTCCTCGCTGTACGCGGCGCACGCGAGGAGGAAGTCCTGCCAGACCAGCAGGCCGCGTTCGTCGGCGAGCTCGTAGAAGTCCTCGGACTCGTAGATGCCGCCGCCCCACACGCGCAGCAGATTCATGCCCGACTCCTCCGCGTCAGTGAAGCGTTCGGCCAGCCGCTCGCGGCTGATGCGCGGATAGAGGGTGTCTTCGGGGATCCAGTTCGCCCCGCGGATGTAGATCGGTGCGCCGTTGACGATCACCGTGAACGGGCTGCCGTCGGCATCCGCCGCCACCTCGATCTCGGCCGTGCGGAAGCCGATGCGCCGCGACCAGTCTGCGTCGCCCGCACGCACCGTCAGCTCGTACAGCGGCTGCGTTCCGTGCCCGCGCGGCCACCAGAGTTCGGCGGCGGCTGCGGTGATCGGCAGAATGACAGAAGAAGTGCCGTTGGATGCCGCGACCGCGGCGCGTTCGCCGGCCACCTGGGCGACCACCTCGATGTCGACGGCGTCGTCGCTCCAGTCCAGGTCGACGTGCACGTCGACCTGGCGGGCATCGCCGTCGACACCGACCACGGGACGCACCGACGCGATGCGCACCCCGCTCCAGCTCTCGATGCCGATACGGCGCCAGATGCCGCTCGTGACGAGAGCCGGGCCCCAGTCCCAGCCGAAGTTGCATGCCGTCTTGCGGATCGTGTTGTACGGGTGCACGTAGCCGTGCGGTCGCTTCCCGAGTACGGCTTCGCGCTCCTCGGCGTAGGCGATCGGCGACCGGAACGTCACTTCGAGCCGATTGCCCTCGGGGCGCAGCAGGGCGTCGACGCGCCACCGGTAGGTGCGGTGCTGGTTTCGGGTGGTCGCCACCTCGACGCCGTTGAGTACGATGCGCGCCACGGTGTCGAGTCCTTCGGCGACCAGGTCGTGGCGATCGCCCCGTTCTTGCGGCGCGTCGAACGTGAGCTCGTACGTCCAGTCGCAGCGTCCGATCCACGCGAGCAGCGACTCGTTGTCATCGACGTACGGGTCTGGGATCAGACCGGCGCCGAGCAGGTCGGTGTGCACCACCCCGGGGACGGTCGCGGGAACCGTCAGGGCGGCGATCCCTTCGAACTCGGAGGGAATGTCGCCACCGTCGAGGCGCAGCGTCCAGCCGTCATGCAACTCACGGAAAGTCATAACCCTAGAAGTAGCACAACTACCTGTTCAGCGCCGTTTCACCCGAATTGCCGCGGAGATTTCCCCGCTTTGGCATCAATGTTGTAGTCTTACTACCCTGTCTACCGACGAAGGGATGCCCATGCGCGCCGCCACACCAGTCGCGGAACCCGCTCTGCTCCAGGTCGACGCGGTCACGGGCCTCTTCACCGGACGCTCCGAGCGCTACGAGAAGCACCTGGCCGACCTCGAGGGGATCTACCGCGACACCGCGGCGTTCCAGACGGCCCTGCAGGCAGACTCGGGCGAGCCTGTCTACTGGGTGGAGAGCAGCACCCCCGAGCAGGGGCGCGGCGCGCTCACGATCGGCCTGAGCGTGCTGAAGCCGGGCCGCATCGGCGACGAGTTCGCGATGACCCGCGGGCATCTGCACGCGCAGGCCGAGTTCGCCGAGCTCTACTTCGGCATCGCGGGCAGCGGAGTGATGCTGCTGGAGAGCATCGATGGCCAGTCCCGCGCCGTGCCCATCACGCCCGGTGTGGCCGTGCACGTGCCCGGGGGCTGGGTGCACCGCAGCGTCAATGTCGGCGGAGACAAGCTCGTGACGCTCTTCGCATACGCGACCGAGGCCGGCCAGGACTACGGCATCATCGAGCGGGCGGGCGGTATGCAGCAGCTCGTCGTCGCCGACGGCGACGGTTGGACCACCCGGCCGAATCCCGACCACGGAGGCTACGTTGCCTGAGCAGGACATCCTCGCCGATCTCGCGGCGCACATCGACATCAGTTGCGTGCAGGCGCGCCACGCACGCGCCGACCTCGAAGAGCTCGCGCAGCGCGCCGTCGCCGGCGGCTTCGTGAGCGCTCACGTGCTGCCGAACTGGCTGTCCGTCATGCGCGAGCTGCTCGACGGCTCGTCGGTGCTGGCCGGTTCTCCGGTCGGCTTTCCGAGCGGCGGAGCCACTACCGCGACCAAGGTCGCAGAGGCGCGCGAGCTGCTCGACCTCGGCGCGCAGGAGCTCGACGTCGTCGTCGCGATCGGCAGGCTGCGCTCGGGCGAGACGGAGTTCGTCACGCGCGAGCTCGCCGCTGTCGTGGAGGTCGTGGGCGACCGCGTTCCCCTTCGCGCGATCCTCGAGGTCGGCTACCTCGACGACGACCAGATCCGCGCGGGCGTCGACGCCGCGATCGCGGCGGGCGTGCCCTGGATCAAGACCGGCACCGGATGGTCCGGCATCCCGACCACCGTCGACCACATCCGCGTGATCGCCGACCAGGCCGCGGGCCGCGCGGCACTCAAGGCGGCGGGCGGCGTGCGCGATCTCGCCACGGTGCGCGAGATGGCGCGCCTGGGCGTCACCCGATTCGGAATGAACGCCGATGCCGCCGTCGCGGCGGTGGCTGCGGCATCCAGGAGCGAAGCATGACTTTCCCCACGATGAACGCGCACGATCTCCGACCCGCCGTCGTGCCGACGCTCTACTTCATCGGCGTGACCACCGGACGCTCGTCGATCCAGTACGTCTTCCCCCGCTGGGCGGACGAGCTGGGGCTCGACGGCGCGGTGCTGCAAGGCATCGACCTGCCGCTGCACGCGCCCGCCGACGACTACCGCCGAGTTGTCGAGTTGATCGCCGGCGACCCGCTCAGCCTCGGCGCGCTCGTGACGACCCACAAGATCGACCTCTTCACCGCCTGCCGCGATCTCTTCGACGAGATCGACCCGTTCGCGCTGCTCATGGGCGAGACGAGCTGCATCTCCAAGCGCGACGGCAAGCTGATCTGCCACGCCAAGGACCCCATCTCGAGCGGACTGGCGATCGACGCGTTCCTTCCCGACGCGCACTGGAGCCGTACCGGCGCCGACGCGCTGTGCATGGGCGCAGGCGGCTCGACCATCGCGATCAGCTGGTACCTCTCGCGCCTGGAGCGCGGGCTCGAGCGCCCCGGCCGCATCATCGTGACGAACCGGTCGCCGCAGCGCCTGGAGCACATCCGCGAGATCCACAGGCAGCTCGACACCGACACCGCGTTCGAGTACGTCCTCACGCCGACCTCCGCCGACAACGACCGCGTCATGGCCGGGCTCGCCTCCGGATCGCTCGTGGTCAACGCGACCGGCCTCGGCAAGGATGCACCCGGCTCGCCCCTCACGGACGCCGGCGTCTTTCCCGAGCGCGCCATCGCGTGGGACCTGAACTACCGCGGCGACCTCGTGTTCCTCGATCAGGCCCGCGCACAGGAGGACGCGCGCCGTCTGCAGGTGGAGGATGGTTGGATCTACTTCGTGCACGGATGGACGCAGGTGATCGCCGAGGTGTTCCATATCGACATCCCCACCCGGGGGCCCTCGTTCGAGCGTCTGAGCGAGCTCGCCCTCGCCACCCGGTGACGCCGTGACCGCACTCGCGCTGGCCTTCGACCTCGGCACGGGCGGCTGCAAGGCCTCCCTGTGGGACGAGCACGCGCACATGCTCGCCGAGACCGTCAGCGAGTACGCCACCACGCATCCGGCACCCGGCCGCAACGAACAGCGTCCCGAGGACTGGTGGCGCGCCATCGTGGCATCCACGCGCGAGATCATCGAGAGGGTCCCGGACGCCGCGACCGCCGTCGCCGGCATCGCGCTGTCGGGCCAGAGTCTGGGCGCGGTGCAGCTCGACGGCGCGCTGGAGCTGGTGCGGCCGACGACGCCGATCTGGTCTGACGCCCGCGGTCGCACCGCGCGCGTGTTCACGGCGCTGCCCGAACCGGAGTGGTACCGGCGCACCGGCAACGGATTCGGGGCGGCGCTCTACCCCGTCTTCAAAGCCGCCGCGTTCGCCGCCGAAGAACCCGGGGCGTGGTCGCGCACCCGGCACCTCGTCGGCTCAAAGGACTGGATCAACCTGCGGTTGACCGGGCGCCTCATGACCGACCACTCGATGGCATCGGGGTCCGGCGCCTACTCACTCGAGCACGGCGGCTACGACGACGAGATCCTCGATGCCGCAGACCTTCCGCGCACGCTCTTTCCCGAACCTGTCGAGTCCGCCCACGCCGTCGGCGCCCTCACGCGCGACGCCTCCGATGCGCTCGGCCTGCGGGCCGGTATTCCGGTGTTCGCGGGCGCCGTCGACAACGCGGCGATGGCTCTCGGCTCCCGCGGCACCGCTGAGGGCCGCCTGTACGCCGCCCTCGGCTCGTCGAGCTGGATGACCGTCACGAGCGCTCGCCCCGTGCTCGACGAGCACTCCCGGCCGTACGTCTTCCGCCATGCGATCCCGGGCCTGCACGTGAGCGCGCTGTCGACGTTCTCGAGCGGCACCACGATCGGCTGGTTGCGCGACCTGCTCGCACCCGGCGAGCCCATCGGCACCTTCGTCGAGCGCGCGGCGGCGAGTGCGCCCGGTGCTGGCGGTGCTGTCATGCTTCCGACGCTTGCGGGCGGCACCCCCCTTGAGGGCGGCTCCGGCGTGCGCGGCGGACTGGCCGGGCTCGAGCTCGGCACCACCTCCGCCGACCTCGTGCGCGCGTGCCTAGAAGGTATCGCCTTCGCGCTCGACCGCAGCCTGCGGCTCATGCGCGAGCTGAGCGGCAGCGACGACGAGCTGCTCATCTCGGGCGGCGGCAGCCGGTCGCCCGTCTGGAACCGCATCTACGCCGACATCCTGCAGACGACACTCGTGCGCACGAGTGTCGACCAGCAGGCGGCGACACTCGGCGCGGCCGCGATAGCGTTCGTCGGCATGGGCGCGTGGAGCGACTTCCGCCGCACCGACCACGCCCACACCGTGATCGAGCGCGTCGTGCCCGCTGAGGACGCCGGCCCCGCGTACGACGCCGCCCGCCTTCGCTTCGATGCGGCGTCTGCCGCCTTCGCCGCCTTGCCCACTCAGACCCCGTCTCACACCCTGGAGTCCTCATGACCACGAAGCCCCTGGTCGTCATCACCGGAGCCAGCTCCGGCATCGGAGCCGCCACCGCGCGCGCCTTCTCCGCCGCCGGGCATCCACTGCTGCTCATCGCCCGGCGCCTGGAGCCCATGCAGCGGCTGGGGCTTCCCGAGGCCGAGCTGGCCGCTGCCGACGTCAACGACACTCCCGCCGTCGCCGCGGCGCTCAGCCGCGCCGAGGAGCGGTTCGGTCCTGTCGATCTGCTCATCAACAACGCCGGCCTCATGGCTCTGTCGTCGGTCGCCGAGCAGGACCCGGCGCTCGTACAGGAGCAGTTCGACGTCAACTGCGTCGCCCTCATGAAAAACAGCCAGCTGGTGCTGCGCGGCATGCAGGACCGCAAGCACGGCACGATCGTCAACATCGGATCGATCGCCGGCAAGCAGCTCTACACCGACCACACCGTCTACAACGGTACCAAGTACGCCGTGCACGCCATGACCGAGGGCCTGCGCCGCGAGAACGCCGCGCACAACGTTCGCGTGCTGCTCGTGGCGCCCGGCATGGTCGACACCGGCCTGCTGGGGAACACCGGCGAGGGCGATGTGCTCGACGGCTACCTCGACTACAAGAAGAGCATCGGCGGCGGCCTGGTTCCCGACGACATCGCCCGCGCCATCCTCACCGCCTACCAGCTGCCTCAGCACATCTCGTTCCGCGAGATCGTCGTGGCGCCCACCTCGCAGGACGCCTGATGAAGACGAGCGGAATCCTCCACGCCGACCTCGCCGGGCACCTGGCCCGGCTCGGTCACACCGACCAGTTCCTCGTCGTCGACTCGGGCTTCCCCGTGCCGCCGGGCCTACCCGTGGTCGATCTGAGGGTCGTCTACGGCCTGCCCGCATTCGCCCCCGTGCTGACGGCGATCGCCGACGAGGTCGTCGTCGAGCATGCCCTCGTCGCGACCGAGCTCGCCGGCGCCAACCCCGTGGCGCACGATGTCATCGCCGACCGGTTCGGCGAACTGGACACCGTCGACCACTCCGAGCTCAAGCGCCGTGCTGTCGCGGCGCGCTTCGCCGTGCGCACCGCAGAGAACACCCCGTACGCGAACGTCCTCCTCACGGCGGGCGTGGGGTTCCCGGTGTGATGGCGGCGCCTGCCGTTCTCGGCGCCAACCGCATCGTGCCGGTCGTGGTCATCGACGACGCCGGCCATGCGCCCGACCTCGCCGACGCCCTCGCCGCAGGACGCATCCGCTGCGCCGAGATCACCCTGCGCACACCGGCCGGCCTCGACGCCATCCGCGCGGTCGCCGGGCGCCCCGGCTTCGCCGTGGGCGCGGGAACCGTGCTCACCCGCGATCAGGTGGACGCCGCCGCCGACGCCGGCGCACAGTTCCTCGTATCACCGGGGCTCGACGACGCCGTGATCGCGCGCGCCGCCGAGCGCGGCATCCCGATCGTTCCGGGTGTCGCGACGGCCACGGAGATCCAACGCGCCCTGAGCCACGGCATCCATCATCTGAAGCTCTTTCCCGCGGGACTTGTCGGAGGTCTCGCGGCCGTGCGCGCGTTCGCAGGGCCCTTCCCCGACGTGCAGTTCCTTCCCTCGGGCGGTGTCTCGGTCGACAACGCCGCGGAGTACCTCGCGTCTCCGTCGGTGTTCGCAGTGAGCGGGTCATGGATGGTGCCCCCCGCTGCCATCGCTGCGGGCGATTTCGACACGGTGCGCGCACTGTCTGCAGCCGCGACGGCCACTATCGACAGCTCGGCAGAATAGTAGCTGCACTACCTCTACTACCTTTGCCGGAGGCCTTGCGTGGCCTGTTTGCGCCCGTCTAGCCTAGCTTGCACCACGATATGCGTAGTGTCACTACATCTGGATGACCATCGGCGGTCACACCGGCGACGCTGCGCTCTATCGACGTCGATAGGAGAAATGGAATGCGACGACGGCGAATCGGCACCGCGATCGCGGCGGCGACGGCCTTGGCGGTGGGGACGCTCGTGCCCGCACTGCCCGCTTTCGCGGCGACAACGGATGCACAGCGAACAGTCACGGTGAACCTGGACGAGGTGGTCCAGGACGACTACCTCGGCATCGGGGTCAATGTCATCCCGTGGAGCCTCATGGGCGACACCGCCGCCTACGGCTACGACGACGCCGACTGGGAGATCGATGTCGAACGGATCCTCACCGTGCAGCCCAAGGTGGCCCGCGTGTGGTTCCAGATCGACTGGATGGAGCTCGAGAAAGGGCAGTACGACTTCGAGAGCCCCGAGATGAAGGCGTTCTACCGCTACCTCGACGCCTTCCAGCAGGCGGGCACCGAGGTGCTGCTGAACTTCGGGTGGAAGGTCGGCGAGCGCGTGCACGACTGGTTCCTCTACCCCGGCGTGCAGAAGCCGTACGAGAGCGCTCCCGGCGATCTGGTGGCGTACGGGCACTCCGCCTCCGCCCTCCTGAACGAGCTCATCAACAACCGCGGCTACGACAACGTCGACTACCTGACGTTCTACAACGAGCCCAACGGCAGCTGGGACTTCGAGGGTCCCGCCGACCAGAAGGCGTACTACGCCGAGATGGCGCGCAAGGTGCACGAGCAGCTGCAGGCTGATGGTCTGCGGGATGACGTGCAGATCTGGGGCCCGGAAGAGGTCAACGCCCCCGACTGGACGAAGTACATGGCAGAGAACGCCGGCGACGTGTTCGACCAGTACTCGTTCCACCTCTACGGCGAGTCGTACGACTTCATGAGCCAGGCGATCGACCAGCGCCGTGCCTCCATCGGCGAGGCCCCGCTGAACCTGTCCGAGATGGGCTGGACCAATCCCGGCACAAGCGTCTGGGAGACCGGGTACCCGAACTACATCATCCGCAGCGCCAACGGCGGCGTGCACTCGAACCTGGTGTGGCAGCTCAACGGCGTCATGACCGACGACCCCCGCGGTGACACCAACGGCTCGTTCAATATGTGGGACTCGCTCGTACTCGGCCCGAAGCCGACCGCCGCGTTCTACGAGGCCGGGTTGCTCATGCGCTACATCCCCGCCCACAGCACGGTGCTCGGCACGGAGGTGTCGGACGATGACATCCGTGCGACCGCGTTCCGCGACGCCGACGGCGAGCTGACCGTGCTGGTGGAGACGGCTGAAGGGCGACCGAAGGACGTCAAGGTCCAGTTCACCGGGGGCAAAGTCAACGACCGCTTCAACCGCTTCGTCTTCGATGACTCGGTCGCCCAGCCCGAGGCCAACGCCCTGCTGCCGGCAACCACCGGCCAGTTCAAGCCCAAGAAGTCGGTAACCCCCGGCCAGCCCAAGCACAAGGCGTGGGCGTTCACCGATGGTGAGATCGGCGCCGCACACACCTTCGTGATCTACACGACATCGCCGGCCGAAACCCAGGTCGCAATGACCCCGGCGCAGTCGACCGTCGCTGGTGGCGGACAAGTCGATCTGGATGCCTCGATCATCGATGGCAAAGGAAAGTTGGCGTGGTCGGTGGTCGGCGACGGCAACGGCGTGGTCGACGCGAACGGCCTCTTCACGGCTCCAGCCGTGAAGACCGAGCGCACCGTCGCAATCCGCGCGACTACCAAGAGCGGCGCGTACGGCGTCGCGCAGGTGCTCGTCACTCCGGCGTCGCGCGCCGGCATCGCGGACGCTCCCGTATTCAGTCTCGAACCAGGGCTATACCCCTCGGTCGAAGGCGTGACGATCACGACCGGCACGCCCGGCGCCGAAATCCGGTACACGACCGACGGCAGCATTCCGACCGCCACATCGACGCTCTACACGGGCCAGATCATCCTGAACCCGCTGCAGACGACGTACCTTCGCGCAATCGCGGTCGCACCCACACTCGAACCGTCCGGCGTGACCTCGCGACTGTACAAGGTGCTCGACGTGCAGAACGCCCCCGACGGCTACGAGTTCTGCCAATACGCCGACCGCGGGATCTGCGAGTTCGACGGGGAGGCGAGCGTCGCGTTCGGCTCGGACGGTCTGTTCCACTTCGGCACCTTCGCCGACGGCGTCGACTGCACGGCGGCGTCGTTCGGCGGCGACCCGAATCCGGGCGGCGACAACCGGTGCTTCGTGAACCCCGAGATCCCGGACGAGGAGCCGGTCGTCACGATCTTCAACGCCGGCTTCGAGAGCCCGGCGACGAACGGCACGGCCAACGGTCCGATGGTCAACGGCTGGACGTTCAGCGCTCGCGCCGGCATCCAGCACAACGACAGCGTCTTCAACCCGGCGTTCCCGGCGCCGGAGGGCGAGCGCACGGCGTACCTGAAGACCGACTCGGGCCTGAACAGCCGGATCGACCAGACGGTCATCTTCCCGGCGGGCACGTACGCGATCACGTTCTACGCCGCGAACCGCGCCGATTTTGGCGGGCTTCAAGAGATCGACGTGTTCGTCGACGACCATCTCGTCGGCCACGCGGCACCGGACGACAGCGGCGCGTACGAGTTCCATCAGACGGACTCGTTCACCGTCGAGTCGGGCCAACACACCATCTCGTTCGTCGCCACGACGTTCGAGGGTGACAACACCGGCTTCGTCGACGACGTGAAGGTCATCGTCGCGGAGTGACTCCCGAGACGGCGCGTCGGCTTCGGCCGGCGCGCCGTCTCTGTGTCGTGGCTCAGCCGCCCGCGGCGGGAGGCGTGCGCTTGGAGTCGGCGAACTCGTCGACGTAGAGCCCTGTCTCGTCGATCGTGCCGTTGCGGTAGGCCTCGCGCCCGACCATGTGCGCAGAGAGGGGCGCCGTCGCCAGCTCGATGAGCACCACGGGCACGAGGAACGCGACGACCGGCCACGACCGCAGCGACAGTGCGATGGCGAGACAGATGAGGATCAGCACCTGCACCTGCTCCACGGCATCCACTCCGCGCTGATGGGCTTCAACCAGGCGTGGGCGGGCAACGCCGCCGTGCTGATCGTGGCCGTCGCCGAGACCGCCACCGAGGACGGCACCCCGGTGCACTACGCGAACTACGACCTCGGCCAGGCGGTCGCCCACCTGTCGGTCCAGGCGCACCACGACGGCCTGGTCGTGCACCAGATGGGCGGTTTCGACCGCGAGGCGATCCGCCCGCTCCTCGGGCTGGACGAGCGCTTCGCGCCCGTGAGCGTGATCGCCCTCGGCGAGCTCGGCGACGTCGACGCGCTGCCCGAGCCGCTCGCCCAGCGCGAGGTGGCGCCGCGCGTGCGCCGCTCGATCGACGAGACGGTGCTGCTCAGCGCCTGACCCGCCTCACCCTAGGCCCCCTGGGTGACGTGACTCAGCAGGGGCGGTAGCGCGAGGCCGCGGACGGCACCCGCGTCACCGCGGCCGGTGCTCGGTCCGGGTCAGGGCGTCCGCCGCGCGCACGAGCGCCAGGTGGGAGAACGCCTGCGGGGTGTTCCCCACCTGGCGCTCGTTCACGGGGTCGTACTCCTCCGAGAGCATCCCCACGTCGTTGGCGAGATCGCACAGCCGCGCCATCAGGGCTTCGGCGTCGTCCTGCCTGCCGGTGGCCGCGTACTGCTCCACCAGCCAGAACGAGCAGGCCAGGAACGGGCTCTCATCGCCCGCGAGCCCGTCCACGCCGGTGCCGGTGCGGTAGCGGTGCAGCAGCCCGTCGCGCATGAGGGTCTTCTCGATGCGCTCGACGGTCTTCAGCATCCGCGGATCATCCGACGTGCAGAAGCCCACCTGCGGCAGCAGCAGCAGCGAGGCATCCACCTCGCTGGTGCCGTAGTACTGGGTGAAGTACCCGTCGGTGACGCCCTCGCGGTCGATCTCGTCGCGCACCCGGTCGCGCAGCTCGCGCCAGGTGTCGACCGGTCCCTCGAGACCGAACTGCTCCACGGCGCGCACCCCGCGATCGAACGCCGCCCACGTCATGGCGCGGGAGTGCGTGAACATGTGCGGGTCGCCGCGGATCTCCCACAGTCCCTGATCGGGGCGCTGCAGCTGCTCGGCGGCGTAGCGCAGCAGCTGCCGCTCCAGCGGCCACGAGAACTTCGAGTCCTCCAGGCCCTGGGCACGGGCCGCGGAGAGGGTGACCAGCACCTCGCCCACCACGTCGGCCTGGTACTGGGATGCCGCGCCATTGCCCAGCCGCACCGGCACCGAGTCGGCGAAGCCGGGCAGCGAATCCAGCTCGCGCTCGGTCAGATCCCGCTCCCCGGCCAGCCCGTACATGATCTGCAGGTCGGCGGGATCCCCCGCGACGGCGCGCAGCAGCCACTCCCGCCAACGGCCGGCGAGCATGAGGAATCCGTGGTCGAGCAGCGCCTCGAGAGTGAGAGCGGCGTCGCGCAGCCAGACGTAGCGGTAGTCCCAGTTGCGCTCGCCCCCGAAGTCCTCCGGCAGCGCCATGGTCGCCGCGGCGGCGATCCCGCCGGTGTCGTGGCTGGTGAGCGCGCGCAGGATCAGTAGCGACCGCACGACCGACTCGTGGTACGGCCCGGTGTGCTCGATGCGGTCGGCCCAGCCCTGCCACCACGCCCGCGTGCGCTCCAGCTCGGCGTCCACGTCGAGCGGGTCCGGCACCGAGATGTGCGAGGGGAACCAGGCCAGCTGCAGGTCGCGCGTCTCGCCCTGGGCCACCGACAGATCGCCCTGGTGCTCATGACCGGTCGCGTGCAGCGCCGCACCGCGCACCACCAGCGCGTCGGGGCCGGCCATGGCTACCAGGCGGGGTTCGTGCGAGGTGCCGGTCTGCCGCACCCACGGCATCGCCCTGGCGTAGTCGAAGCGGATGCTGAGGCGCTGCTCGAACCGCATCGTGCCGCTCACCCCGATCACCCGCCGCACCAGGTCGGCTCGCGCGATCCCCACGCTCGGGTCGGGGTCGATCGGCATGAAGTCATGCACCTCGGCGACGGCATCCCCGGCCTCCCAGCGGGTGATCAGCACGAAGGTGTCGGCGTCGTAGCGGCGCGTGGCCACGGCATCCGGATCCGCCGGCCGCAACGACCAGCGGCCGTGCGACTCGTCTCCGAGAAGGGCGGCGAACGCGCTGGCCGAGTCCAGTCTCGGCAGACAGAGCCAGTCGATGCTGCCGACTTTCGACACCAGTGCCGCAGTGCGGCAATCGCTCAGAAGTGCATAGTCCTCGATTCGCATGGCCACGTCCGGCAGTCTCGCACTCCGCGCGCTCTCCGTCGAGGGGGGTCGCCCCGAGCAGGGCACGGGCATATCGTGAGGAGATGGCTCAGGAGACGACACTTCTCATCCTCGGCGCCTCGGGCGACCTCACCTCACGACTGCTGCTGCCCGCGATCGGCCAGCTGCTGCAGCGCGAGCCGGGCAGACGGCTCACCCTGCGCGGAGCCGGCTCCGACCCGTGGAGCGATGCGAGGTGGCGCGACGCCGTGCAGACCTCGTTCGCCTCGTCCGGCGCCGAGGACCAGGTCGACCGGGTGAAGGGGACCACGTACACGCAGGCGGACGTGACCGACCACGACGCGCTCGCCGCCCTGGTGCAGGATGTGCCCGGCCGGCTGGTGATCTACTTCGCCCTGCCGCCGGCGGTCACCGTCGCCGCCTGCGAGGTTCTGAAGTCGGTGACGCTGCCGCAGAACACCGTGCTGGCCATGGAGAAGCCGTTCGGCGACGACGAGCAGAGCGCCCACGAGCTCAACGAGCTGGTGCAGCAGCTGGTTCCGGAGCACCGGATCTTCCGCGTCGATCACTTCCTGGGGCGCTCCACGCTGCTGAACGTGCTGGGCGTGCGCTTCGCCAACCGGCTGATCGAGCCGGTGTGGTCGGCCGACCACGTCCAGTCGGTGCTGGTGCGCTACGACGAGGCGCTGGCGCTGGAGAACCGCGCCCGCTACTACGACAGGGCCGGCGCCATGATCGACATGATCCAGAGCCACCTGCTGCAGGTGCTCGCCGTGCTGGCGATGGAGCAGCCGCACGACCTGGACGAACAGGATCTGCGCGACGCGATGACCGCGGCGCTGCGCGCCACCCGCATCTGGGACGACAACCCGGTGCGCTCCTCGCGCCGGGGCCGCTACACGGCGGGGATGCTGGCCGTGAAGGACGACCTGCACCAGCTGCAGAAGCCGCGCGAAGTGCCCTCCTACGTCGAGGAGGACGGCGTCGACCCGGCTCGCGACACCGAGACGCTCGCCGAGATCACCTGCGAGGTGCACACCGCCCGGTGGGCCGGGGTGCCGTTCACGCTGCGCAGCGGCAAGGCCATGAAGGAGCGCCGCGCCGAGATCGTGGTGACGTTCAAGCCGGTGCGTCACATCCCCGACGGGCTCACCGGCAAGCCCTCCGACGGCGGCGTGCTGCGGTTCGTGCTCGGACCCGACCGGATCGATCTGGAGCTGAACGTCAACGGCGGGGACGACCCCTTCGCGCTGCGGCGCGACGTGCTCTCCAGCCATCTGGGCGAGGGCACCCTGCTGGCCTACACCGAGGTGCTCAGCGAGATCCTGGACGGCGAGGTGACGCTGTCGGTGCGGGCGGATGCCGCGGAGCAGTGCTGGCGCATCATCCAGCCGGTGCGCGACGCCTGGGCCCGCGGCGACGTCCCGATGGACGACTACGCCGCGGGCTCCACGGGTCCGGCGGAATGGGCGACCTCGCAGGACTGAGGCGCCCGACGGCCCGCCGCCGCGCACAGATGTCAGCCGAGATCACGGATGTCAGCTCAGAAGGCCCATCTCGTCCGACATCCGTGATCTGAGCCGACACCCGTGCACGCTTCAGTCGGCTGTGGTCAGCACCAGGCCCGAACCGTCGGCCGCCACGTCCACGCGGACGGTGTCGCCGTCGTGCACGGCGCCCGCCAGCAGCGCGGTCGCCAGGCGGTTCTGCACCTCGGTCTGGATGAGCCGGCGCAGCGGCCGGGCGCCGAACACCGGGTCGTAGCCGCGCTCGGCGAGCCAGGAGCGGGCATCCGGGGTGACCGCCAGCGTGAGACGGCGATCGCCGAGGCGCCGCTGCAGGGCATCCACCGACAGCTCGACGATCTGCGCCAGGTCGTCCTGCGACAGCGCGGAGAACATCACGATGTCGTCGAGCCGGTTCAGGAACTCGGGCCGGAACGACTGGCGCACCAGCGTCATCACGGCATCCCGCTTGTCATCCGCCGACATGACCGGGTCGATCAGGATCGGCGAGCCGATGTTGCTGGTGAGGATCAGGATGACGTTCGAGAAGTCGACCGTGCGGCCCTGGCCGTCGGTGAGGCGACCGTCGTCGAGCACCTGCAGCAGCACGTCGAACACCTCGGGGTGCGCCTTCTCGACCTCATCCAGCAGCACCACGCTGTACGGGCGCCGGCGCACGGCCTCGGTGAGCTGTCCGCCCTGCTCATAACCGATGTACCCGGGAGGGGCGCCGACCAGCCGCGAGACGGAGTGCTTCTCGCCGTACTCGGACATGTCGATGCGCACCATGGCGTGCTCGTCGTCGAAGAGGAACTCGGCGAGCGCCTTGGCCAGCTCGGTCTTGCCGACGCCGGTGGGGCCGAGGAACAGGAACGATCCGGTCGGGCGGCCGGGGTCGCTGATGCCGGCGCGGGAGCGCCGCACGGCATCCGACACCGCCTTCACGGCGTCCTTCTGGCCGATCAGGCGCCTGCCCAGCTCGTTCTCCAGGTGCAGCAGCTTCTCGCTCTCGCCCTGCAGCAGACGCCCGACCGGAATGCCGGTCCATGCGGCGATCACGGCGGCGATGTCCTCGTCGGTGACCTGCTCGTTGACCATCCGACCCTCGGACGCGGTGGCTGCCTCGGCCTGCTCGGCCTCGGCGATCTCGGCCTGCAGGCGCTTGATGGTCTCGTACTCGAGCTTGGACGCCTTGGTGTAATCGGCCTCGCGCATGGCGAGGTCGCGCTGCGTCACCGCGTCGTCGAGCTGCTTCTTCAGCTCGCCCACGCGGTTCAGGCCGGACCGCTCACGCGCCCAGCGCTCCTCGAGCGCGGCCAGCTCCTTCTCGAGGCCGGCCAGCTGCTCGCGCAGGGTGGACAGCCGCTCCTTGGACGCGGCATCCTTCTCCTTCTTCAGCGCGAGCTCCTCGAGCTTCATCCGGTCGACCTGGCGCTTGAGCTCGTCGATCTCGACGGGCGAGGAGTCGATCTCCATCTTCAGGCGCGACATGGCCTCGTCGATCAGGTCGATGGCCTTGTCGGGCAGCTGCCGGCTGGGCAGGTAGCGGTTGGAGAGCGCGGCGGATGCCACCAGCGCGCTGTCTGAGATGGTCACC
The DNA here is from genome assembly GCF_031844385.1 of Microbacterium sp. ARD32. Taxonomy (NCBI): domain Bacteria; kingdom Bacillati; phylum Actinomycetota; class Actinomycetes; order Micrococcales; family Microbacteriaceae; genus Microbacterium; species Microbacterium sp. ARD32. Next base: position 393,295 of record NZ_JAUZVD010000002.1, on the reverse strand, counting down.
CCGTGGTGCGCCTCGTAGCGGCCCTTGAGTCCGCGCAGGATGGCGATGGTGTCCTCGACGGTCGGCTCGCCGACGTACACCTGCTGGAAGCGGCGCTCGAGCGCGGCATCCTTCTCGATGAACTCGCGGTACTCGTTGAGCGTGGTGGCGCCGATCATGCGCAGCTCGCCGCGGGCGAGCATGGGCTTGAGCATGTTGGATGCCGCCACCGACCCCTCCCCGCCGCCCGCGCCCATCAGCACGTGCAGCTCGTCGATGAAGGTGATGACCCTGCCGTCGGACTCGGTGATCTCCTTGAGCACGCTCTTCAGGCGCTCCTCGAACTGCCCGCGGTACATGGCGCCGGCGACGAGGGCGGAGATGTCCAGGGAGACGAGCTCCTTGTCCTTCAGGGATTCGGCGACGTCTCCCGCGACGATGCGCTGCGCGAGCCCCTCGACCACGGCGGTCTTGCCGACGCCGGGCTCCCCGATCAGGACGGGGTTGTTCTTGGTGCGCCGGGTGAGCACCTGGCTCACGCGGCGGATCTCGCTGTCGCGGCCGATCACCGGATCGAGCTTGCCCTGGCGGGCGCGATCGGTGAGGTTGATGCCGAACTGCTCGAGGGCGCTCTGCTGCTCTTCATTGCTCTGGGCGGGGTTGGTCATTCGATCCTCCTGAGGAGACTCCTTCAAAGTTGAGTGGTGTTGACTCAAGTTTAGCCACACATCCCCTTTTCAGGCAAAGCCTTCCCTTTCTGCCATACGCGCGTATAGTGATGGTCATACACTCGTATGGAGGAATCATGTCGAAGATCATCGGACTCGTCGGGATGCTCGCCCCGCTCGCCGCCCTGGCCGTGCTGATCGTGCACCGCCGCCGCGCGCCCATTCCGGCCGCGATCGGCATGGCCGGCGCGGCGCTCGCGAGCCTCGGCACCGTCGCGGAATTCCTCAGCGAGCGGGCCGCGTGGTTCGGGAGCGACGGGATGGAGGGTGTGCTCGAACGTCTGGAGGGATGGGGGCTGCTCCGCTTCGGACTGGTGGCGGGCGGTCTCGTCCTGCTGCTCGTCGCCGTCTGCGTCGGCCCCGGGCGTGCCGTTCCCCGGTTCCCTCTCGCCCTCGGGGGCGCGACCGCCGCCGCCCTCGGCATCGCGATGCGTCTCATGCCGCTCGACCTCGGCGACCTCGAGGGCGCCACGCGCTTCTTCGCCGTGATGGCACTCGACACCCTGCAGTTCGGCCTGCTCGGCGCCGGAATCCTGCTGGTGGCGATCGCGGTCGTCAGTGGCCGCGATGCCGACCCGGAGCCGCTGCACGGCGTGATCCGCATCGCACGGAGGGCGTACGGCGAACTGCGGCGCCCGCGTGCCGAACAGCATCCCGGCCGGCGAGACGACGCTCGTCGGTAGCATCGAAGGATGTCCCGCGAGAGCATGCTCGATCACGTCGTCGACGTCATCGCCGCCGACGGGATGGCGGGGCTCAGCATCCGCACCGTCGCCGCCCGAGCCGGAGTCGCGATCGGCACCGTGCAGCACTGGTTCCCGACCAAGCAGGCCATGCTGCTGGCGGCGATGGACCGCACCGCCCGGATCGCGGAGCAGGCATCGGCCGCACGGCTCTCGCTGGCGGATCCCGCCGACCGGGTGCGCGCCGTCGCCGAGCTGCTCGTCCCCGCTGACCCCTCCAGTCCCGTCTCCCGCGTCTGGATCGCGTTCGCCGCGCACGCGGTGGCGGACGCCGAGGTGCGCGCCCGCTACGAGCAGCTCTGGGCCCGGACCCACGCCGGAGTCGTCGGGCTGCTGGCATCCGCAGCCCCGAGCGCTGCGGCATCCGCCCTGGACGACGCGGCCGGCGAACTGCTGGCCCTGGCCGACGGCCTGACCATCGCCGTGCTCGACGAGCCCGGCCGGATGCCGCCGGCACGCGCCGCGGCGCTCATCCGCCGCCGGGTCGACGCGTTCCTCGCCGAACTCGGCGGCTGAGCTCAGCCGAGGTTCGCGGCGATCACGTCCCAGATGTCGTCGGCGACGGCGCGCTTGGAGCCGGAGGACTTCGCCACGATGGCTCCCGCCTCGCCGATCACCTGCACGGCGTTCTCGGAGGTCTCGAAGCCGCGCCCCCAGCCCACCTCGTTCACGACCAGCAGGTCGACGCCCTTGCGCTCGCGTTTGCGGCGAGCGCGGGCGATCATCTCCTCGCCGTCCTGCGGGGTCTCCGCGGCGAACCCGACGACGATCTGGCCGGGATGCCGGCGGGCAGCCAGCGACGCTGCGATGTCCTCGTTCTGCACCAGCTCGATGCTCTCCAGCGCTCCGGACTCCTTGGTGAGCTTGCGCTCGGCGACCTCCGCGGGCCGGTAGTCGGCGACCGCGGCGGCCATCACGATCACGGCGGCGTCCTCGGCCGCCCGGCGCATCGCGTCGCCGAGCTCGGCGGCGGTGCCGGCGTGCTCGATTCGGATGAGCGGATGATGCCCGGCATCCGCCATCACACCACCATCGATGTGCGCGGCGACCAGCACGACCTCCGCGCCTCGATCCGCCGCGGCGAGCGCGAGCGCGACACCCTGCCTGCCGCTGGATCGGTTGCCCAGAAAGCGCACCGGGTCCAGCGGCTCGCGGGTGCCCCCGGCCGAGACGACGACGCGCAGACCGTCCAGGTCGCGGTCGCCGATCAGCGCGAGCGCCCGCTCCGCGATCTGCTCGGGCTCCAGCATCCGCCCCGGCCCGGAGTCGCCGCCGGTCAGCTCACCCTCAGCGGGGCCGAGGATCGCGACGCCGCGCTCGCGCAGCACGGCGATGTTCGCCTGCGTGGCCGGATGCCGCCACATCTCGGTGTGCATCGCGGGGGCGATCGCAACGGGCGCGGTGGTGGCGAGCAGCGTCGTGCCGAGCAGGTCATCGGCCAGGCCGGCGGCCATCTTGGCGATCGTGTTCGCGGTCGCCGGCGCGACGATCACCAGCTCGGCCGCTTGGCCGAGGGCGACGTGCCGCACCTTCGCGACGTCGTCGTGCACGCTGGTGGTGACCGCGTTGCGGCTGATCGCCTCCCAGGTGGGCAGGCCGACGAAACGCAGCGCGTCGTCGGTGGGGATCACGGTCACGTCGTGCCCGCCTTTGATCAGCAGGCGCACGAGGTGCACCGTCTTGTACGCGGCGATGCCGCCCGTGACTCCGACGACGATGTTCACGGTTCGATTCTGCCCCAACGGCACGCGGCAAGGTCGGTCGGCCGCCATAACTCCGGAGAACCAGCCCATTTGCGAGCATTCCGGCCCGTAATCACCCCAGAACCGTGCAGATCTCCGGAGTTATGGCGCAGGCTCGCGTATGACCGCCGCGTGCGCACCGCCCTAGACTGGCGCCGTGTGCACGGTGGTGATCGATGTGTCGGAGGCCGGTGCGCGGCTGCTGGCCGTGCGCGACGAGGACCCGTCGCGCCCGTGGGACGATCTGGGCGCTTGGTGGCCGAACCAGCACCCGGGTGTGGTCGGCATTCGGGATCGCCGAGCGGGCGGTGCCTGGCTGGCGATCGACCCGGGCACCCGCCGGCTCGCCGTGCTGCTCAACCGTGCCGACATCCTGGATCTGCCGGAAGCGGACGTGCTCTCACGCGGCTCGCTCGCGCTGGAGTCGGTGGTGGGGCGGTCGCCGCGTGCACCGCTGCGGATGCACGGCTTCAACCTGCTCGAGGTCACGCCGTCCGCCTCGCGGGTGCTGCACTGGGACGGCGCGACGCTGCGCGAGACCCCGGTGCCGCACGGCGTGCACATGATCGCCCACGACGACCTGGACGACCCGCGCACGGCACGCATCGGAATGTGGCTGCCGCGCTTCACCGCCGCCGCCACGGATGCCGGCGACTGGGCCGAGCGGTGGGTCGCGCTGCTCGCCGAGAGCGCCCGCCTCTCCCCCGCGGATGATCGGGCGATCATCCGCGACAACAACGCGCACGGCTACCCGACCGAGTCGCTGCTGTACTGCACGGCTGAGGTCTCGGCGGATGCCGTGGACGTGCACTCCCACGTGCTCGCCGAGCCCGGCCACTGGAACTGAACCGCGACCGGTTCGGCGGGTTCGCCCGCGGAGGTTCTGCCGTAGTCTCGATCGCATGAGCGACCCCCAGCAGGCCCAGCCCGAGCAGGCCCAGCCCCAGCAGCCGCACCAGACCGAGTACGCGCAGCCGCCCTACGTGCAGCCGGCGCAGCAGGGCTACCCGCAGCAGTCCTACCCTCAGCAGACGTACGCGCAGGGCTACCCGCAGCAGGGCTACCCGCAGCAGTCGTACCCGCAGCAGGGCTACGCCGCGCCCGCATCCGCCGGGTCACTGGGGCGCACCGCCTTCATCATCGCCCTCGTCGCCGCGGGCATCGGACTGATCTTCACGCTGATCACGCCGATCGTGATCATGAATCTGCGCGGGCAGTACGGCCTGTACGAGACGGTCTCGATCGCGCGGTCGCTGCTGGGGCTGGTGCTCGGCGCAATCGCACTGATCCTGGGGCTGATCGCGGCCCGCCGCGGCGCTCAGCCCGTGCTGGCCGGGGTCGCGATCGGCATCGGCGGCATAGAGGTGCTCAGCACCGTGCTCGGGTTCGTGACGAACCTGATGTACGGCCTGCTGTGATCACCCGCAGCGCCCGTCACTGCGGAAGCGGCTCGTCGCGGTAGAGCGCCTCGAAGGTGTCGAGGGTGCGGGTGATGTCGTGCACGGCCACACCGTCCAGTGAGGCGCGCTGCATCCGCTCGTACTCCTCGGGCGCGGCCGTGAGCACGCGGGTGAGCTTGTCGACGAGGTCGTCGACGTTCCCCGGCTCGAACAGGTAGCCGTTCTCGCCGTCGTGCACGAGGTGCGGCAGGGCGACGGCATCGGCTCCGACGACGGGCAGGGCGGATGCCATGGCCTCCATCGTCACGATCGACTGCAGCTCGGCGATCGACGCGATGGCGAACACGGACGCCTGCGAGTACAGCTCGCGCAGCTGCTCGTCGGTGACCCGCCCGTGGAAGGTGACGCGGTCCTCGAGGCCCAGCTGCGCGGTCAGTGCCTCCAGCGCCTTGCGCTGGTCGCCACCCCCTGCGATGTCGAAGTGCGCGTCCAGCGCCGGGTCGAGCTTCGCCAGGGCGTGCAGCACGACGTCGACCTTCTTCTCGCCGGTGAGGCGCCCGACGAACAGGATGCGATTGCGCTCGCGCGGGCCGATGACCGGGGTGTAGTTGCGGCGGTCGATGCCGCAGCTGACCGGCACCACCCCGGAGATGTCGATCGTGCGCTCGAGGAAGTCGGCGGCCTTGCGGGTGGGGGTGGTCACCGCGCGGGTGAGGCCGAAGGTGCGCTCGGCGTCGTCCCAGGCGAGCTTGAGCACGATCCGGTTGATGAAGTCGGGCATGGTGGTGTGGTCGAGGATGTTCTCGGCCATGACGTGATTGGTCGCCACCACCGGGATGCCGCGCTGGTGCGCGATCCGCGCGAGACCACGGCCGATCACGATGTGCGACTGGATGTGCACGACGTCCGGCTGCACCTCGTCGAGCACCTTGCGGGCGTAGTGCTTCGAGCGCCACGGCCACACGAACCGCAGCCAGTCGTGCGGCAGCCAGCGCACGGCCGGCAGGCGGTGCATGGTCAGCGGCTCGCCCTCGATGATCTCGGTGTGCGTCGCGGAGCGCCGGTAGGCGGTGTTCGGCGCCACGACGTGCACGTCGTGACCGCGCTCGACCAGGCCTGCTGCGAGGCGCTCGGCGAACCGGGCGGCGCCGTTGATGTCGGGCGCGAACGTGTCGCAGCCGATGAGGATCTTCAACGGCCGGCGATCGTCGGAGGATGTCACGGAGGGGCTGCCTATCTGTAGCGCTCGGAGAGACCTCGTGGGGCGTTTCGGGCGCTGGCAACTCTACCCGAGCGCACCCGGTCGAGCGCGGAGGCGGCGGGCTGGGAATCCGCTCCCAGCGCTTCCTGGGCGAGCGGCCGTACCGTGGTGGCATGCGCCTGATCTCCTCCGCCGACCCGTCGCTGTGGATCCCGGTCACCGGCTCGCTCGGATTCACCGGACGACGCCACCGCAAGGCCGCGATCCGGATGCTGATGGCCCAGGCCGGCGCCGGCATCGGACGCGACTCGCTCCCGGGAGCCCGGTTCGGCAGCTGGCTGGCCAGCCAGGCCATCCCGCTGGCGATGCGCCGAGCGGACGGCCGGGTGCTGGCGTGGACCTGGAGAGCCGAGCCCGAGCTGGTCGTGGCGATGGCGACCGCGCAGGAGCTCACCCCGCACCTGCGCATGGCGCGCGCGTCGATGCCGATGGAGTACGACGACACCGAGGACTTCCCCACCCCGCTGGGCGTGGGAGAGAAGCTGCTCATGGCGATGCCGGCCCGACCGGCATCCCCGCCGTCGGCGACGTACACGTGGGACACCGGAACGCATCTGATCACGCTCACCGCCGTGTGCGGCGACCGCGAGCGCTTCGGAACGCTCGAGCGTGCGCTGGATGACCTCGCCCGCAGCATCCGCATCGCCGACGACGTCACCGGCGGCGAGTCGAACGTGCTGCGGCTGCCACCCGCCTGAGCGCGGCGTTCAGGCGTCGGGTGCGGCCAGCGCCCGCTGGATCAGCTCCGCCAGCAGCGCCGTGCGCCCGGGGATCTCGCCGACGATGACGTGCTCGTCGTCGGCGTGCGCCCCGCCGCCAACGGCGCCCAGTCCGTCGAGCGTGGGAACCCCCATCCCGGCGGTGAAGTTGCCGTCGGACGCGCCGCCGACGGTCACGTCGTGCAGCGCGGGCAGACCCAGCCGCTGCGCCGCCGCGGTCGCCTCGGACCACAGCCGCTGCGACGACGCCGGCTCCAGCGGCGGACGGTTGATTCCGCCCTGCACCTCGATCGTGCATCCGGCCGCGGGCGGGAGGGCGCGGATCGCGGCATCCACCCGACGCTGCTCGGCGGCGGTGAGGGCGCGCACGTCCACGCTGAACTCCGCGCCGTCGGGCACCGTGTTGGTCGTGCGGCCGCTGCGGGCCACCGTCGGGGTGACGGTGGTCTCCGCCTCGGCATCCGCCAGCGCGGCAACGGCGAGCACCTGATGCGCGAGCTCGACGGTGGCGTTGCGACCGCGCAGCGGCTCCAGGCCGGCGTGCGCCGCCCGGCCGGTGATCCCGATCCGGTACAGCGATACGCCCTTGCGGCCGGTCTTGATGGCACCGCCGTCGCCGGATGCCTCGAGCACCAGGGCCGCACGGCATCCGGCCGCCTCCTGCTCGATGAGCGCGCGCGAGCTGGGCGAGCCGAGCTCCTCGTCACCGGTGACCAGCAGGGTGATCGCCGCGTCCGGCCGCGCGGCGAACCCGGCCGCGACGTGCGCCGCCGCGTGCAGGGCCATCACCAGGCCGGTGAGCATGTCGAAGCATCCCGGTCCGCGCATCACGCCGTCAGCGATCCCGAAGGGATGCGTCTGCAGCGAGCCGATCGGCCACACCGTGTCGTGATGCGCGAGCAGCAGCACCCTGGCTGCACCCGGGTCGCGCGCACCGAGCCGCCAGCGCAGATGCACGCAGCCGTCGATCACGATGCGCTCGGGCTGCACACCCAGGAGCCGCGCGCCGATCGCCGACACGACGCCGGCCGAGCGCTCCACCGCCTCGGCATCCGCGGACGGCGACTCGCAGCGCACCAGCCGCTCGATGTCGGTCAGCATCGTCGGCAACGCGTCGCGTGCCCAGGCCACCGTGGGATGCACGCTCACCGGACTCGCCCGCGCAGGCCGCGCCCCGGATAGGCGTCCCCCACGAGGTCGCCGTCGCGCACCACGAACTCGCCGTCGACGAGCAGCTGCTCGATGCCGACGGACGTGCGCGTCGGGTCCTGGAACGTCGCGCGATCGCTCACGCGCTGCGGATCGATCACCACCAGATCGGCGTCGGCTCCCACCGACAGCCTTCCCTTGCGCGTGAAGTCGGGCACCAGGTCGGCCAGCACCCCGGCCGGCAGCAGGCTGCAGCGCCGGAACGCCTCCGTCCAGCTCCACAGCCCGTGCTCGCGCACCATCACCCGCAGCGACCGAGCGAACGTGCCCGCCGTGCGCGGGTGGGTCTGCCCGCCCTCCGGCAGCGGCCATTCGCGCGACTCCGTGGCGCCGTCCGGCCACTCCACGTGCATGGCGTCCGAGGCGACGATGCCGTCGGGGTACTCCAGCGATCGGCGCAGCAGCTCGGCATCCGCGTCGTCGCGCTCGTCGAGGAACTCGACCACGCACACCGCACCGGGATCGACCGCCCGCAGCTCGCGCAGCCGTGCGGCGTCGGCGACCCGTTCCCCCGTGCCCAGCAGCACGAGGTTCTGCGGGCGCACCCCCCAGGCGGGAAGCCGCTCGGGGGCGAGGAAGGCCGCGCCGATGCCGGTGCTGCCCGCCCCGTAGGGATACGTCTCCACCGTGATCGCCGCACCGCCGCTGCGCGCGGCGTCGATGGTGCCCAGCGTGCGCTCGATGTGCCGGCGCGACGTGCTGTTGACGTGACAGTGGTGCACGCGGCCGCCGAAGTCCATCGCCGCCTGCGCGGCCTCGAGCGTTCCGTCGATCGGGGTGGACGGGTCGGCCTCGACGATCTCGCGCACGTGCGTGAAGGTGGGTGCGCCCATCGCCGCGGCCAGGCGCGAGGTGGCGCGGTACTCCTCGGGATCGGTGCCGGGTGCGTATCCCATCAGGATGCCGATGCCCAGCGCGCCGTCGGCGAGCTCGCTCTCCAGCCGTCCCAGCCAGCCGCGCAGCTGCGCGGGCGTCGAGTCCGACTGCCACGCCGCCTCTCCGAGCATGGCGAGGGATCCGGCCAGGTCGGCGCCGTCGAAGCGCCAGCCCAGCAGCTCCTCGGCCCTGGCCAGCCCCCACGACGCGGAGAAGCCGTAGTTCAACGGCCGTCCCTCATCGGCGGCGCGCTCGTACGCGCGAGCGACCGGCAGCAGGCCGGCCTCCAGCTCCAGCGCCGTGGTCACGCCGTCCATCGCCTGCAGACGCTGACCGGCGATGCTGTTCACGTGGCTGTGCAGGTCGATGAAGCCCGGCCCGACGACGCGGCCGCTCACGTCGACGACCGTGTCGGCGGCATCCATCGGCAGGTCGCCGATCGCGGTGACCGTGCCGTCGCGCACGAGCACGTCGGCGACCTCGTCGCGGCCGGATTCCGGATCGATCACCCGCCCCCGCGAGAGCAGCACGGACCCCACGGTCAGGAGACCTTCGGCGTCGCGCGCGCCCCGAAGTGCACGTACTCCTCGCCGGTGGGCAGCGTGTAGAACTTCACGCCCATCCAGGTCTCCGTCCCCGGTGCCCGCGTGGCGAACAGGCCGGGCTCGACGGCGTGCAGCGGGAAGTCGGTCACCTCCGACTCGCCGTCGTCGATGCTCCAGGTCGAGATCGCGCGCAGGATGGGCTGCTCGCCCGGCTCCTGCGCGGGGAGCACCTCCATGCGCACTGACGCGCGCTCGTAGGCACCGAGGTACGGCGTGACGTCGGCCACGGCATCCGGCGAGGGCTCGAGCGTGCCCGCCATGCGCACCCCGGCGAGCTCGTCGAAGATCTCGCGATACAGGTCCATGTACAGGTCGCGGGTGTGTCCGCCGTTGGTGAGCAGCGTGACCGCCAGGCCCTGCTCGGGGAGCAGGCGCAGGAACGCCGCCTGCCCGATCGTGTTGCCGTCGTGGCCGATTAGGCGGTCGCCGTTCCAGCCGAAGCGGATCCAGCCCAGCCCCCACGAGTCGCCCAGCGAGTGCTTCTCGGGAACGTCGGCGTGCAGCGCCTGCATGTCGGCGACCAGCGCGTCGGACAGCACCCGGGTGCCGTCCGCGGCGACACCGCCGGCCAGGTGCATCCGGGCGAACGCGAGCACGTCGGAGGCACGGCTGGTGATCAGCCCGGCGGGGCCGAGCGGGCGGGGCAGCATCCACGCCGGTGCCACCTGCGGCGGGCCGTCCGGGCCGTCGGGGCCGTCGACGTGCCCGACCGCCACCGGGCGCAGGATGGCATCCTCGGGCAGGGTCACCGTGTCGGTGAGTCCCAGCGGCTCGTACAGGCGCTCGCGCATCGCGGCATCCCACGTCTTGCCGGTGAGCACCTCGATCAGCCGGCCGACGACCACGAACCCGGCGTTGCAGTACGACCAGGTCGCGCCGATCGGATGGTTCTGGGTCTGCTGCTCGAGCAGCCCCACGTACTTCTCGATGGTGTCGTCGCCGCGGCCGGTGTCGGTGAACACGTCGCCGTCGAGCCCGCTGGTGTGCGTGAGCAGGTGGCGCAGGGTCACCTGGGCTGCCACGTCCATGTCGGCCAGGCGGAAGTCGGGGAGCACCTCGATGATCGGCTGGTCGAGGCCGATCAGGCCCTCGTCCACCAGCTGCATGGCCACTGTGGCGGTCCACACCTTCGAGATCGAGCCGATCTGGAACACCGCGTCGTCGCGCACGGGGATCTGCGCGGGCACGTGCAGGTGGCCGGTCGAGACCACCACCTGCTCGTCGTCACGGCCCTGCGCGCCCACGCGCAGGATGCCCAGCTGCGCCCCGGGCACGCCGTGCGCGGCGGCGAGCTCGGCGAGCCGCTCTCGCCAGTGGTCGGCGTCGATGCGGACGGCGTCGGTGCGGACGGCGTCGACAGTGGTGTCGGTCATGATGCACTCCTCAGGGATTCGGGCACGGCGGCCAGAAGCTCGCGCGTGTAGGGGTGTTCGGGGGATTCCAGGATCTGCTCGACGGGGCCCTGCTCGACGATGCGCCCGCCGCGCATGACCGCGACGGTCGAGGCGACGTAGCGCACCACGGCGAGGTTGTGCGAGATGAACAGCATCGACAGGCCCAGCTCGCGCTGCAGGTCGCGCACCAGGTTGAGCACGGCGCCCTGCACCGACACGTCCAGCGCCGAGGTGATCTCGTCGGCGATGATCACCTCGGGCCGGGCGGCGAGGGCGCGGGCGATCGCCACGCGCTGGCGCTGGCCGCCGGACAGCTCGCTCGGCCGGGCGGCAGCACGGGCGGGGTCCAGGTGCACCAGCTCCAGCAGCCGCGAGATCTCCGCCGGGCGATCGGCGCGCGGCACCTCGGGCCCGAACGCCTCGGCGATCGACCGCGCGACGCTCATCCGCGGGTCGAGCGAGGACTGCGGGTCCTGGAACACCATCTGCACGCTGCGGCGCCCGCGGCGCGGCACGGGTGCGCCGTTGAGCAGGATGCTGCCGGATGCCGGCCTGGCCAGCCCCACGATGGCCCTGGCCACCGTGGACTTGCCCGACCCGGACTCGCCCACCAGGCCCACGACCTCGCCGTGCGGCACGGTCAGGCTCACGCCGTCGACGGCCACGGTCGCGTTCGCTCCGTGCCCGTACCGGACCACGAGGTCGTCGATGCTCAGTGCGCTCATCGGGTCGCGCTCCCCACACGGTCGGTCTCGGTGGTGGATGCCGTGGTCGCCGGCCGCACGGCATCCGAGATGCGTCCGGCATCCACCTGCCCGGGGAGCACGGGATTCCAGCACGCGACGCGGTGGCCGGGCGCCGCCTCGGCGAGCGCCGGATCCTCGGTGCGGCAGCGGTCGGTGGCGAACGGGCAGCGGGCCGCGTACGCGCAGCCGACCGGCACCTGCGACGGGTCGACCGGACGGCCGGGGATCGTCGCCAGCGGCAGGGTGCGGTCGGTGCGCATGTCGGGCACGGCGGCGATCAGCGCGCGGGTGTACGGATGCTGTGCGTCCTCGGCCAGCCGATCGGCCCGGAGCTCCTCCACGATGCGGCCCGCGTACATCACGACGATGCGGTCGCACACCGCTCTGACAACGGCCACGTCGTGGCTGATCAGCAGCAGGGCAGCGCCGTTCTCCGCCCGCACCCGGCCCAGCAGCTCGAGCACCTGCTTCTGCACGGTCACATCCAGCGCCGTCGTGGGCTCGTCGGCGATCACCAGGCGCGGTGCGGCCATCACGCCCATCGCGATCATCGCGCGCTGGCGCATGCCGCCCGAGAACTCGTGCGGGTACTGCCTGGCGCGGCGCTCGGGCTGCGAGATGCTCACGGCCCCCAGGCGCTGCACGGCCCGCTGCAGCGCCTGCTTCCACGACATCCCGCCGTGGAAGCGCGACACCTCCGCCAGCTGCACGCCCATGCGCATGGTGGGGTTGAACGAGGTCATCGGATCCTGGAAGACCATCGCGAGCGCGGTGCCCAGCAGCGCGCGTCGCTCGGCCGCCTCGCGAGGCGTGCGCGGTGCGACGGCGAGATCGGCGCCGGCGAAGCGGATCGCGTCGGCCTGCACGCGCAGCGGCTCCTCGACCAGCTGGGCGATGGCGAGCGCCGTGAGCGACTTGCCCGACCCGGACTCGCCGACGATGCCGACGGCGTCCTGCACGCCGATCCGCAGATCGACGCCGCGCACCGGGGCGGCGCCGCCCGGCAGCTCCACCCGCAGGTCGCGCACGTCGAGCACGGCTTCGGCGGCATCCGCGGCGGCAGCGGCGTCGGGGGCCGCATGGGTGCGCCTGCGCGCGGCCTGGCGGCGGACGCCGAGCAGAGCGCCGGGCATCGCGGCGACCGAGTAGACCTTGGCGAGCGCCTCGCCGGTGAGGTTGAACGCGAGGCCGGCGATGACCACCGCGATCCCAGGCGCGAGCGCAGCGAGCGGGTTGACGTAGATGCGGCCCAGGCCCTCGAGCATGAGACGGCCCCAGTCGTAGGCCGGCGCCTGCACGCCCAGCCCCAGGAAGGACAGGCCCGCGAAGGCCAGCAGGCAGCTGCCGGCGGCGATCGTGGCGTTGACGATCAGCGGCTCGGCGATGTTCGGCAGCACGTGACGGGTGAGCAGGCGCACCCGGCCGAGGCCGGAGATCCGCGCGGCGGCGATGTAGTCGCGATCGAGGATGCCGGCGATCAGGGTCTGGCAGAACCGGCCGAACGACGGGGCGCCGGCGATGCCGATCGCCCACATGGTGGACCACTCGCCCACGCCCAGCACGGTCGCCAGGAACAGTGCCAGCAGGATGCCGGGGAAGGCCACCGCGATGTTCACGACGGCGATCACGAGGCGCCCGCCGGCCCGCCCCAGCAGCAGCGGGGCCGCACCCAGGATGACGCCGATCACGAGGGCGATCCCCGTGGCGCCGAGCGCCAGCACGACCGTGAGCCGGGTGGCCACCAGCGTGCGCAGCAGCAGATCGCGCCCCACCGCGTCGGTGCCGATCGGATGCTGCGCCGACGGCGCCGCGTTGATGTCGGAGGTGTCCGTCTGCACGGCCGCCTCGCCCCACAGCAGCGGCGCGAGGACGGCGACCAGCAGCACGACGACGAGAGCGATGATCGCGCCCGCGGCGAGCGGACTGCGCAGCACGGCCAGACGGCGGGTCATGAGACGCCTCCCGCCTCGTCGAGGATGGTCGAGCGCGGATCGAGCACCGCCAGCGCGATGTCGACGACGGTGTTGGCCAGCAGCACGCCGACCCCGTAGACGAGCACGATGCCCTGCACGAGCTGATAGTCCTTGCCGAGGATGGACCCGGCCACCGTCGACCCGATGCCCGGCCAGGCGAACACGTTCTCGACCAGCACGGTCCCGGCCACCATGGAGCCGAGCAGCAGCCCGCCCAGCGTGAGCGAGGCGGTGACGGCGTTGGGGACGGCGTGCCGCAGCACGACCCGTCCCGGGGACAGTCGCTTGGCGCGCGCGGTGCGCACGTAGTCGGCATCCAGCGCGGCCAGCAGCTCGACCCGCACGATCCTGGCCAGGACGGCCGCCGGACCCACCGACAGGGCGATCACGGGGAGGATGTACGACTCCGCGCCGTCGGCGCCGGCCACCGGCAGCCACTTCAGTGTGACCGAGAAGATCCACACCAGGGCGACGCCGACCAGGAAGTCGGGAATGGTGCCGACGACCACGCTCGTCGACGCGAATCCCAGCTCCAGCCCCCGGCGGCGACCGCGGCGGGTGGCCACGGCGACGAGGGCCCCGAGCGGGATGGCGATGAGCACGGCGACCACGAAGCCTGCGACGCCCAGCGTCACGGTGGCCGGCAGCCGGTCGCCGATGATGTCGGCCACCGGCAGGCGGTACTGGATCGACATCCCGAGGTCGCCGGTGAAGATGCCGCCGAGAAAGCGGAGGTACTGCTCCCAGAGCGGATCGGCGAGCCCGAAGTTGCGCCTGGTCTGCTCGATGAGGGCGGGGGTCGCGGTCGGGCCGAGCGCGGCCCGCACCGGGTCGCCCGGCACCAGGTGGATCATCAGGAACGCGGCGGTCGCCAGCACCCACAGCGAGACCAGCAGCCGCCCGCCGCGACGGCCGGCGAACCGCAGCCACCGGTTGTGCAGCAGGGGCTGACGCGGCGTCCGCATGCCGGATGCGGACGCCGTCGTCTCGCTGAGGATCGCCACGTGGTTCCGATCAGCCGATGAGTCGGATGCTGGTCGGGACGATGGTATCGGCACCGGCGAACTCCGCGCCGGATGCGTACATCGGCAGCACGTTCAGACCGAAGGGCAGCACGTCGAGATTCTTCACCAGGGCCTTCTCGGCCTCGAACCAGGTGTCGCAGCCATCCGTGCCGGGCAGCGTCATCGCCTCAGCCGTCAGAGACGCGTACTCGTCGTTGCTGATCGAGGCGAAGTTCGTGCCGCCGTCCGCGGGCCCGGGCCCGGCGAGGAAGCCGAGCAGCTGATCGGGGCTGTTCACGTTCAGCGGCTCCCAGACGACATCCCAGGCTCCGCCGCCGAACAGCACGCCGGAGAGCTCGTCGGTCGGCATCGTGCGCACGTCCAGGTCGACGCCGAGCTTCTTCCACGCGGCGGTGACCAGTTCGGCGGCAGCGGCACCGCCCTGACCGAGCGAGGAGTCGTGGATGAACGCGATCGAGAGCGGCTGGCCGTCCTTCTGCCACCCGTCGCCGGAGCGCTCCCAGCCGGCCTGCTCCAGCGTGGCCGCGGCGTCATCGGCCGAGAACGCCGGGATCTCCGAGGTGAAGTCCCCGCCCACGCACGCTGCGGGCGCGGCGACGGCGAGCTGCGTGGCGCGCTTGCCCTTGCCCGACGAGATGACGTTCGCGAGCTCGTCCAGGTCGAGCGCCTGCGTGAGCGCGGTGCGCACGGCCAGGTCGGCGGTGAGGCGGCCGTCGGCCTGGTTGAACCACGTCTCGCCGATGACGGCCTCGCTGGAGACCGTCTCCTTGCCCGCCAGCCGATCGGCGTCGGGGCCGATGATCCGCGCGGCATTGATGTCGCCGGCCACCAGCAGGTTCGCCGCCGTGGTCTCGTTGGGGATCACCTTGAGGTCGACCACCGCCGGGGTGCCCGCCTGATCGGTGCCGGCGCCGTCCGGCCCCCACGCGTAGTCCTCGCGCACGGCGTAGGAGTAGTGGTCGTTCGACACGGCCTCGTCCAGGGTGAACGGTCCGGTGCCGTCGGTCGCCGTGACCAGTGTGCTGCGGTCGGCCAGGCCCGCGTCGCAGACCAGGCCGACGTTCGACAGCCCCTGCAGCACGAACGGCGAGGGCGAGGCCAGGGTGAGCGTCACGGTGCGGGCCGCGTCGTCGGCCGCCACCGTGACGCCGCCCGGCACGAATGCGCCCAGCAGCGGGCTCGCGTTGGCGGGGTCGGCGATGAAGTCGAGGTTGCCCTTGACGGTGGATGCCGTGAACTCGCTGCCGTCCGAGCAGGTGACGTCATCACGCAGGGTGAAGGTGACGGTCGTGCCGTCGACGTCCCACTTCTCCGCCAGCCCCGAGACGATCTCGCCCTCCTCGGTGGTGTTCACCAGCGGGTCGTACGCGAACCGCGACGCCGCGAGCGACGCGCTGGTGGCGCTGAGATGCGGGTCGAGCGAGCCGATGTCCGTCGAGATCGCGAGCACGAAGGTGCCGCCGTCGACGAAGTCGGTCTTCGGTGACCCGGCGTCGCCGGAGCAGGAGGTCAGCACCAGTGCGCCGGTCAGGGCCAGGCCGCTCAGAGCGAGGCCGCGCGTGCGGAGTCGGGCGATCATGATGTCTCGATTCGGGCTCGTGGTTCGGGTCAGGCCGAGCGGGGCAGCGCCCGCCCGCAGTGCAGGAAGCCGTAGCGGCCGTCTTCGCCGGGTTCGAGGAAGGCGTAGACCATCACCGGTCCGCCGTCGCCGCCGGTGGGGATGAGTCCGTGCTCGCCGTACGGGGCGACGCGCTCGGGCGGCTCCGTGCCGGCCAGTTCCGCCATCGCGTCCTTGGGCACGGTCTGCACCCACAGTGCGCCGTCGTCGTCACGGCTCACGATGAGGTCCATGACCGAGGCGGAGTAGGTGCCGACGAAGGCCGCCGCGCGCTCGGCATCCGGATCCGGGCCGGCATCGGCGGCGTCGGCGATGGCGGGGAGCACGTCGGCGTGTCCGGTGAGCCTCTGCAGGAGCTCTCCGAACAGGGCGCGCGCCAGGCTGTAGGAGTCGCCGCCGTTGCCCAGGAGCGCCACGGCGATGCCCATCGAGGGGATCACGCGCAGGTACGCGTTCTGCCCGATCGTGCTGCCGTCGTGCGAGACCATCGGTCCGGCCGGGCTCGGGTCGAGCTCCCAGCCCAGCCCCCACGACTCACCCAGCAGAGCGACGTAGGGAACCTTCACCTGCGGCTGCTGCATGTCGACGACGGACTTCTCGGAGAGCACGCGGGTGCCGTCGGCGGCCGTGCCGCCGTCGATGTGCATGCGCGCGAACGCCAGCAGGTTCGCTGCGCTCATGGCGAGGGTGGCTCCGGCCGGACCGTTCGAGCGGGCGAGCGACCAGACCGGAGCCGGGACGAGAGCACCATTCTCGCCGGCCGGGATGTGGCCCTGGGCGACCCGGTGCATGATCGCCTCGTACGGGCCGGGGGCGGCATCCGTCAGCCCCAGCGGCGCGAGCAGGCGCTCGGTGAGCACCTGCTCCCACGGGGCGCCGCGCAGCACCTCGATGAGCCGGCCGAGCACGATGTACCCGGCGTTGTTGTAGGAGAACTGGGTGCCGGGCTCGAACAGCTGCGGAGCGACGGACAGGGTCGCGACGTACTTCTGCACGCAGTCGTCGCCGCGGCCGGTGTCGGTGAAGTAGTCGCCCTCGAAGCCGGCGCGATGCGTGAGCAGCTGACGGACGGTGATGACCGCGGCCGCCTGCTCGTCGGCGATGACGAACTCCGGCAGGTAGGTGCGGACGGGCTCGTCCAGATCGACGAGGCCCTCATCGACGAGCTGCATCACCAGTGTGGCGGTCCACACCTTGGTGATCGAGCCGATCTGGAACAGCGAGGCGGTGTCGGCCTCGACGCCGGTGCCGAGGTGCAGCGTGCCGGCCGCGGCGTCGACGATCTCGCCGTCCATCAGCACACCGGCCGACGCAGCAGGCACGCCGTGCTCCTGCAGCAGACGGGGAAGTTCGGAGCGCATCCAGTCGCGGATCTCCGCGGCATCCGCTCGAGTGAGTGTAGGGGTTGCCATGGCTTGAAGCTACGCGGGACCGGCGGCACGGGGTTAGTGCTTCGCAACGAAGAAGACGTCGCGGTTTGGCCGATCGCACAAACTACAAGACGGCGCGGATGAGAATGCTGGACGACATGGACACGATCCTCGGCGCCCAGGCCGCACGGCGCACCGACACCGCTGCGTCGACTGCGCGCGCGCTGGCCGACGGCGCATGCGCGGCCGCGGGCATCCGGCTGGTCCCGGCCGACGACGCCGCCGCGTGCGAGCGCGTGCTGCAGGTGATGGGCAGGATCTGGGGGTGGGAGCGCCCGCAGTTCGAGACGCCGGTCGCCGTGGCCCTCGCTCACGGGGGCAACCTGATCGCCGTCGTGGAGACCGCGGACGGCGAGCCGATCGGCGCGACGATGGGCATGTGCGGTCCCCCGGGACGACCGTTCCACTCCCACATCGTCGGGCTGCTGCCCGCGGCCACCGGCCGCGGCGTGGGCCGCGCGGTCAAGCTCGCGCAGCGGGCGTGGTGCCTGGAGCGCGGCATCGAGACCATGACGTGGACCTTCGACCCGCTCGTGGCGCGGAACGCGTTCTTCAACATCCGCCGACTCGGCGCCCTGCCGGTGGAGTACCTGCCGGACTTCTACGGCCCGATGACCGATGCCATCAACGCCGGTCAGGGCTCGGACCGCCTGCTCGTGGAGTGGGACCTGACCGCGGCGCCGCCCTCCGCCACCCGCCCCGAGCCGGCTGTACCCGGTGCGGCCACGGTGGTCGCCGACGTCGCGGGCGCGGCATCCGACTAC
The DNA here is from genome assembly GCF_031844385.1 of Microbacterium sp. ARD32. Classification (NCBI taxonomy): domain Bacteria; kingdom Bacillati; phylum Actinomycetota; class Actinomycetes; order Micrococcales; family Microbacteriaceae; genus Microbacterium; species Microbacterium sp. ARD32. The sequence goes on along the minus strand of NZ_JAUZVD010000002.1, from coordinate 375,083 downwards.
CTCCCGCCGCATGACGACGCACCGCTGGCGCTGATCAGCGTGCCGGGCGACATCGAGGGCATCCGCCATGACGATCCGGCGCGGGCGCAGCGGTGGCGCGAGCAGACCCGCCGCGCCCTGGGAGATCTGACCTCGCGCGGCTGGACCGTCGACGGACTGGCCCGCCGCGATCGCACAGGAGTGCAGTACGTGCTGCGCAGAAGGGAGCCGCAGTGAAGCTCGAGCGCCTGCTGCTGCACCACATCGAGATGCCTCTGGTCGCGCCGTTCACCACGTCGTTCGGCACCCAGACCGTCAAGCGCACCTTCCTCGTGGAGGCGCGGCTGCGGACCGCCGACGGTCGCACCGCGATCGGCTGGGGCGAGAGCGTCGCGCTGCCCGATCCGGTGTACTCCCCCGAGCACCTGGCCGGCGCGGCTCTCGTGATCGAGCGGTGGCTCGCCCCCGCCCTGATCGCCGCCGGCGAGGTGACCGCCGAGACGGTCGGGCACCTGCTGCGGCACGTGGTGGGGCATCAGATGGCCAAGGCCGCGCTGGAGATGGCCGTGCTCGACGCGCAGCTGCGTGCGGAGGGCCGCTCATTCGCGTCGTACCTCGGCGCCGTGGCGCCGACGGTACCGTCCGGTGTGTCGGTCGGCATCCAGGACTCGGTGCAGGAGACCGTGCGCGTCGTGGGCGGCTACCTGGAGCAGGGGTATGCGCGCATCAAGCTCAAGATCCAGCCGGGCGCCGATCTGGCGCCGGTCGCCGCGGTGCGGCGAACGTTCGGCGACGACCTGCCGTTCCAGGTGGACGCGAACGCCGCCTACACCCTGGCGGATGCCGCGCACCTGAGCCGGCTCGACGAGCACGGACTGCTGCTCATCGAGCAGCCGCTCGGCGAGGCGGACATCCGCCAGCACGCCGAGCTGGCGCGACGCATGAGCACGCCGGTGTGCCTGGACGAGTCAGTCGTGTCGGCCGAGGCCGCCGCCGACGCGATCGCGCTGGGCGCGGCATCCGTCATCAACATCAAGCCGGGACGCGTGGGCGGGTATCTCGAGGCCCGCCGCATCCACGACATCTCCCGGGCGCACGGCGTCGCGGTGTGGTGCGGCGGGATGCTCGAGACCGGCATCGGCCGAGCCGCCAACGCGGCCCTCGCGGCACTTCCGGGCTTCACCCTGCCCGGCGACATCTCCGGCTCGGACCGGTTCTACACCGAGGACGTCGTCACCGAGCCGATGCGCATGCACGACGGCGTCGTCGACGTTCCCACCGGACCCGGATTCGGCGTCGAGGTCGATCCGGAGCGGCTGGAGCGGTTCCGCACCGGCGTGACCGAGGTCGAGTCGGCCGCGCGCTGACGCGGCTCAGCGGCTGTGCGGGGACAGCCCGGGCAGCACGCGCAGCTGCACCTGCGCGGCGAAGCGCGCCTCGGCATCCGTCAGATCCAGTCCGCTCACCTCCGTGATCCGCCGCAGCCGGTAGCGCAGGGTGTTCGGATGCACGTGCACGGCCTCCGACGCCTCGGCCACATCGCCCATGGCATCCAGCCAGGCGCGCAGCGTCTCGACGAACTCGGTGCCGTTCGCGCGATCGTGCGCGAGCAGGCGGGCGAGCGGTCCCGCCGGCCGCTCGCCGCGCGCGGCCACCCGGTCGCGCAGCTCGAGCAGCAGGGCCTCGACGTGCACGTCGCCGAACATCACCAGCCGGGACTGGGTGGGATGCTGCTCCCGCAGCACTCGCAGGCCGCGGTCGGCGCCCTCGCGCACCAGTGGCAGCGCCTTGCCGCCCACGGCCACCGCGCCGATGCTGATCAGCAGCGGCGTGCGGCGCCCGACGCGGGCGAGGAACTCCTCGGCGAGGCGCCGGGCATCCGCCTCGCCGTCGTCCGCCGAGCGCACCGGCAGCAGCCCGTAGACCGTGTCGCCCACCAGTGCCGCGCAGGCCTGCGGATGCACGGCGGCCAGATGCACCGAGATCGCATCGGCGATGCGCTGGCGCTGCGCCTCCCTGGCGCTCTCCACGCCCAGACCCTCGCCCTCGAGAGCGGCGGGCTGCATCGCGAGCACCGCGACGTCCGCACCGTGCAGGCCGAGACGCTCCAGCGCGTAGTCGGCGCCCTCGCGCCCCTCCAGCGCGGTGCCGAGCAGGTCGGCGCGCAGCCGCCGCTCGATGTCGCCTCCGGCGCGCACCCGCAGCAGGTGCAGCGCGACGAGCTTGGCCGACTCGCGCAGGGCGCTGGAGCGCTCCGGCGAGAGCGCCTGCGGAGTGGCCGCCCAGATGGAGCCGAGGATCTCGTCGCCGGCCCGCACGGCGATCGCGGTGCGCGGCACCGAGGCATCCAGCAGGTCGTCCATCAGGCCGTCCAGCGGCAGGAAGACGGGTTCGTCGCTGGCATACAGCCGCCGGAACACGCCCGCCTCGGCGAGCACGCGCGAGTACGGCTCGGGCACCTGCCGCTCCAGGATCGTGGCGATGCGGCCGGCGTCGGCCTGATCCTGACTGCCCGAGAACGCCAGCACGCGGGAGTTGCGGTCCTCGATCGTGACGGGGGCGTCCAGCAGCGCGGCGATCGCGTTGGCCAGGGTGAACAGGTCACCGGAGGGCACACCGCCGATCGCGCCGTCACCGGCCGCCTCGCCGCCGTGCGCCAGGATCGACGAGAGCATCGCCCCCAGCTGCGTCCAGGACGCGCCGCGCGCGAGCCCCAGCAGCACCACGCCCGCCTGCGCGGCCTGGGCCTGGGTCGCCGGGTCGAGAGTGACCGGTTCGCGCAGCACGAGCGCGGATGCCCCGGCCGGGGCGATCCGCTGCAGCAGGGACCGCACCTCGGCATCCGCCCGCAGACCCACGCCGAGCACGATCGCGCCGCGCGGGATGACCTGCTCGTCGAGCGGGTCGTGCATCGCGATGCCGCCGACGCGCGCCGACAGGTCCGCCCCGGCGGCGAGCGGCCGCAGGAACGTGGTGCCCAGATCCTGCAGCACCCGCGCGAGGGTCGCCTCCGGCCTCTCGCCCTCGCCCGCCTCTCGCATTCTCCCACCTTAGGCGGGGGGTGTGCGCCGGTGCATCACTCCCCGGTGGCCGGGGCGGGCGGCTCCGCCAGCCGACGCGCGATCTTCGTCGCATTCCGGCGGTCGGGCTCGGCGACGGTCGCCATGACCGTCAGCTCTCCCCGCGCGCTCGCAGGAGACCGGCCAGCCAGCGGAACGACGCCTTCGGCGTGCGCTCCAGCGTCTCGAAGTCGACATGCACCAATCCGAAGCGCTGGGTGAAGCCGGCGGCCCACTCCCAGTTGTCCATCAGCGACCACACGAACAGGCCGCGCAGGTCGAGCCCCTCTGCCGGCGCGCCGGGCGTCACCGCCGACAGCGCCGCGTCCAGGTGGCCGGCGAGGTAGTCGATGCGCTCCTGATCGTCGACGGCGCCGGTTGCAGCATCCACAGCATCCGCGAAACTCGCTCCGTTCTCGGTGATGTACACCGGCGGCAGCACCTGGCCGTAGCGCTCCTGCACCTCGGCGAGCGCGCGCGTGAACGCCTCCGGCGCGATCGGCCAGCCGAACCCGGTGCGGGGATACTCGTCGAACTCCTCCAGCCGGAAGGGGAGATCGGCCATCGCCTGGCTGGTGCCGTCGGGGCTCTCGCCGGTGCCGGCGCCGGCGGCCACCCGGGTGGGCATGTAGTAGTTCAGGCCGTAGAAGTCCAGCGGTTGCGAGATCACGACGAGGTCCTCGACGGGGACCTCGGCGAAGGCGCCGAACAGCGGGGAGAGCTCGTCGGGCACCTGCGGGTAGTGACCCAGCAGCACGGGGTCGGCGAAAACCCGGTTGTGCACGACGTCGAAGAGTGCGGCCATCATGGCGTCCTCGGGGCTGTCGCCGGCCGGGACGACCGGGGTGTGCACATTCGTGATGCCGATCCGGCCGCGCACGCCGGTGGCGCGCAGCGCCTGCACCGCCAGCCCGTGGCCCAGCAACTGGTGGTGCACCGTGGGAAGCGCGTCGAAGAGCAGTGCCTGCCCGGGAGCATGGAGGCCGAGTGCGTAGCCGTTCAAGGTGACCGTGGCGGGCTCGTTGATGGTGATCCAGGAGTCCACGCGGTCTCCGAACCGTTCGCCGACCAGGCCCGCGAATTCTCCGAGTCGCGCGGCGGTGTCCCGGTCCAGCCACCCGTGCTCGTACTCCTCGGGCAGGTCCCAGTGCGAGATGGTGACGAAGGGCCGGATGCCGGCGGCCTGCAGCTCATCGAGCAGCCGCTCGTAGAAGGCGACGCCGTCGGTGGCGAGCGACCCGCGCCCGTTCGGCTGCAGCCGGGTCCAGCTGAGCGAGAACCGATAGGCGTCGACGCCGAGATCGGCCATCAGCCGGACATCCTCGGCATGCCGGTGGAAGTGGTCGGCGGTGACCGCGGTGGAGCTGCCGTCGATGATGCGCCCGGGCTGGTCGCTGAAGCGGTCCCAGACGCTGGGGGTGCGTCCCCCGGCTGCGACGCCGCCCTCGATCTGGGCGGCGGCCGTGGCCGTGCCGATCACGAATCCCGGCGGCAGGCGGAGGCCGGTCTGCTGCATGCCGGACTGCTGAGGGGTCATCGTCGTCTCCCGTGTGCGGACCGCTGTGTCCGCGTCTGCGTGGCGCCAAGTGGGACAGTCGTCCCACTGCCGCTACCTTAGGAGCAGGTTCGACGAAGAGCAAGCGGAAGGATGCCATGGCGCGCACGCCGGTCGAGGAGCGCCGCAGGGCCCTGATCGCCGCCGCGCTGCGGGTGATCGCGGGCTCGGGGTAAGATCGACGCAGATCCCTCCCCGAGCACCAGGAAGCGAGGTGGTTCATCATGTCCAGTGACAGTCACAGTCGCAGACACGTCATCCCCTCCGCTTCCGCACCGCTCGGCTGAGCGGCGGCGTCTGCTGCGACGCACGCCCCGGCGCTCCGCGCCGAATCCGCTCTCCGCGGTGCCTTCCTAAAGGCACGCGCATGACTCCCATCCAGCTTCAGACCGTCTCCGAGGCCGCCGACGACATCCGCCGGCTCATCGCCCAGGGTGACCTGCCCGGCGCCTCCGCCGTGCTGACCCCGCTCTCCGTTCCCGAGGTCGTCGAGCTCGTCGACCGGCTCGGCATCGAGGATGCCGCGATCGTGTACCGCCTGCTCACCAAGGCCCGCGCCCTCGAGGTGTTCGAGGCGCTCTCGCCCGGCACGCGCGGTGAACTCGTGCAGGCACTGCGCAACGCCGAGATCACGGCGCTGTTCGCCGAGATGGACCCGGACGACCGGGTGTGGCTGCTCGACGAGCTGCCGGCATCCGTCGCCCCTCAGCTCCTGCGCGGCCTGACGCGCAGCGAGCGCGAGCTCACCGCGGGCATGCTCGGCTACCCGCAGGACTCCATCGGGCGCCGCATGAGCCCGGAGTTCGTCACCACGCATCCGAGCCTCACCGTCGCCGAGACGATGACCCGCGTGCGCGGCGCACTCGACAGCGCTGAGACCGTCTACACCCTTCCGGTGACCGACGGCGGACGACGCGTGGTGGGCGTGGTCAGCCTGCGCGATCTGATGTCGGCATCCGACGACGATCTCGTCGGCGCGCTGATGAACGACGCGCACGTCGTCGAGGTGACCGAGGATGCCGAGAACGCGGCCCGCCGCATGACCGACTACGGCCTGCTGGCGCTGCCGATCGTGGACAGCGAGCAGCGTCTGGTCGGCATCCTGACCATCGACGACGCGGCCCGCATCCTGAAGCAGGAGGAGAGCGAGGATGCCGCCCGCCAGGGCGGCGTGGAGCCGCTGCGCCGCTCGTACCTGTCCACGCCCATCCGGCGCCTGGTGCGCTCGCGCGTGGTGTGGCTGCTGGTGCTCGCGGTCGGCGCGACGCTGACCGTGCAGGTGCTGGACGCCTTCGAGGCGACCCTCGCCCAGCTCACCGTGCTGGCGCTGTTCGTGCCGCTGCTGATCGGCACCGGCGGCAACACCGGCAACCAGGCGGCGACCACGGTGACCCGCTCGCTCGCCCTGGGTGAGGTGACCCCGCGCGACGTGCTGCGGGTGCTGTCCCGCGAGGTGCGGGCGGGATTCTGCCTGGGGCTGCTGCTGGGACTGTTGGGCTTCGCGCTGGCCGGGGCGATCTACGAGTGGCACATCGGCCTGGTCATCGGGCTCACGCTCGTCGCCGTGTGCACGGTGGCGGCATCCATCGGCGGCATCATGCCGCTCGCCGCGCGGGCGATCAAGGTCGACCCGGCGGTGTTCTCCAACCCGTTCATCACGACGTTCGTCGACGCCACCGGCCTGATCATCTACTTCCTGATCGCGAAAGCCGTCCTGGGCCTCTGACCCCGCTTGCCCCGTCTATATGTCACAAAGCCGCGGAATTCGGGCCGAATAGGGGCGTTTTGTGCCAAATAGACGGGAGAGACCGGGTCATCCGGGGCCGGGGCCGGGGCCCGGGCCGGGGTCCGGGTCGGGGGTGATCGTGCGGGGGCGCCAGAGCACCACCTCGGTGGAGCGGCGGATGCGGCGGCCGGAACCGACCGAGAACACCTGGCCCGATGCCCCGGCGGCGAACACGCGCACGCCGGGGCGGCTCTCCCGTTCGGCGCGCAGCGCGCCTTCCAGCTCGGTGACGCGGGAGCGCAGCATCCGCACCTCGTCCTCCAGATCGAGCAGCCGCGCGATCGCGGGCAGGCTCATCCCCTCGCTCGAGAGCTGCGCCACCTCGCGGAGCTGCTCGATGTCGCGCATCGAGTAGCGCCGCGAGCCGCCGCGCGTGCGGCCGGGCACCACCAGGCCGATGCGGTCGTACTGCCGCAGCGTCTGGGGGTGCATGCCGGCCAGTTCGGCAGCGACCGCGATCGCGAAGACGGGGGATTCGGCATCCATGTCAGGCCTTGGCCTTCGCCATCATCTCGGCACGCGGGTTCTCGGCCGGCTCGAGCTCGTGGAAGCGCTCGAGCGCCTCGCGCGCGGCGTCGTCGAGGTGCGACGGCACGGCCACCTGCAGCTCTGCGAGCAGATCTCCGGTGCCCTTCTTCGCCGAGGCGATGCCCCGGCCCTTCACGCGCAGCACGCGACCCGACGGGGTGCCGGGAGCGACCCGCAGCTTGACGGTGTCGCCGCCCAGCGTGGGCACCTCGATGGTCGCGCCGAGCGTCGCCTCGGTGAACGTGACGGGCACGGTCAGCCGCAGGTTCAGTCCCTCTCGGGTGAACACCGGATGCGGACGCACCGTGACCTGCACGACGATGTCACCGGACTCCCCACCGTCGGGCGAGGGGCGGCCCCGGCCGCGCAGCCGGATCTTCTGCCCGTCTGCGACGCCGGCCGGCAGCTTCACCTTGAACGGCTTGCCGTCCTCGGCCTGCAGCGTGATGGTCTCGCCCTGCGCCGCGGTGACGAAGTCGAGCGTGGTGCGGGCCGTGACGTCGGCCCCCTTCTGCGGGCCGCCGAAACCGCGGAACCCGCCGGACTGTCCGAACCGTCCGCCGCCGAACGATCCCCCTCCGCCCTGATTGAACATCGAGAAGATGTCGTCGAAGTCGGCCTGGCGGCCGCCGCCCTGCCCGAATCGGCTGAACACGTCCTCGAAGCCGCCCGCTCCGCCGCCACCGGGCGCTGTGAAGCGCGCACCGGAGCCCATCGCACGGATCTCGTCGTACTCGCGGCGCTGATCGGCGTCGCTGAGCACGCTGTACGCCTCGCTGATCTCCTTGAACTTCGCCTCGGCCTTGGCATCACCCGGGTTGGAGTCCGGGTGGTACTTGCGGGCGAGCTTGCGGTACGTCTTCTTCAGCTCCGCATCGGAGATGTCCTTCGAGACGCCCAGCGTCTTGTAGAAGTCCTTGTCGAACCAATCCTGGCTGGCCATCGATCACCTACTCCGCGGGGACGGCGACGACGACCTTCGCCGGTCGCAGCTCGACGTCGCCCAGACGGTAGCCCACCTCGACGACGTCGAGGATGGTCGAGCTCGTCGCACCGGGAGTCGGCTGCTGGAAGATGGCCTCGTGCTGCTGCGGGTCGAACTCGTCGCCCTTCGCGCCGTAGGCGACGACACCCAGGCGCTCGACCACCGAGCGCACCTTCTCGGCGATCACGGCGAAGGCCGAGCCCTCGGTCAGATCGCCGTGCTGCTGCGCACGGTCGAGGTCGTCCAGCACGGGCAGCAGCCCCTTGGCCGCCTCGCCCTTGGCGCGCGCGATCTCGATGTGGCGCTGCTCCTCGGTGCGGCGCCGGTAGTTGGCGTACTCCGCGGTCAGGCGCTTGAGATCGTGCAGGTGGTCGGAACCGGCATCCGCGTCGTCGGCGTCCTCGCTGGATGCCTCGGGCGTCTGCTGCGCGTTCAGGATGTCGTCGACCGTGAGGTCGTCGTCCGACCCCTCGGCCGCGGCGGCGTCGGTCGAATCCTGCGGAACGTCCTGCTCCTGCGGCGCGGGGCCGGATGCCGCAGCATCCGACCCCTCGTCCTCAGGAACTTCATCGAAGTTCTTGTCGGTCATCTCTTACTTGCTCTCCTCGTCGTCGACGACCTCGGCATCCACCACATCCTCGTCGGATGCGGCGTCGGCGGGAGCGTCGCCCTCGGGGGCGGCGGATGCGGCATCCGCCTGAGACTGAGCGTAGATGGCCTCGCCCAGCTTGCCCTGCGACTCGTTCAGCTTGTCGAACGCGGTCTTCACCGCGTCGTCGTCCTCGCCGGCCAGTGCCGTCTTCAGGGCGTCGACGTCGGCCTGCACCTCGGACTTGACGTCCTCGGGCAGCTTGTCCTCGTTCTCCTTGATGAGCTTCTCGATCGAGTAGGCGAGCGACTCGGCCTGGTTGCGCTGCTCAAGGGCGTCCGCGCGCTTCTTGTCCTCAGCGGCGTTCTCCTCGGCCTCGCGGACCATGCGCTCGATGTCATCCTTCGACAGCGACGAGCCGCCGGTGATGGTCATCGACTGCTCCTTGCCGGTGCCCTTGTCCTTGGCGGACACGTGCACGATGCCGTTGGCGTCGATGTCGAAGGTGACCTCGACCTGGGGGATGCCGCGGGGAGCCGGAGCGATTCCGGTGAGTTCGAAGGTGCCCAGCGGCTTGTTGTCGCGAGTGAACTCGCGCTCGCCCTGGAAGACCTGGATCGCAACCGACGGCTGGTTGTCGTCGGCGGTGGTGAAGGTCTCGCTGCGCTTGGTCGGGATGGCCGTGTTGCGGTCGATGAGCTTGGTCATCCGGCCGCCCTTGGTCTCGATGCCGAGGCTCAGCGGGGTGACGTCGATGAGGAGGACGTCCTTGCGCTCGCCCTTGAGGACACCGGCCTGCAGGGCGGCGCCGACGGCGACGACCTCGTCCGGGTTCACGCCCTTGTTGGCCTCCTTGCCGGTCTCGCGCTTGACGAGCTCGGCGACGGCGGGCATGCGGGTGGAGCCGCCGACCAGCACGATGTGGTCGATGTCGCCGACCTTGATGCTCGCCTCGCGGATGACGTCCTCGAACGGCTTCTTGGTGCGGTCGAGCAGGTCCTTGGTGAGGTCCTCGAACTTCGCGCGGGTGAGGGTCTCGGACAGGGAGACCGGACCCGAGTCGGTCAGCGAGAGGTAGGGCAGGTTGATGCTGGTGCTCGTCGAGGACGACAGCTCCTTCTTGGCCTGCTCCGCGGCCTCCTTGAGGCGCTGCAGGGCGATCTTGTCACCCGAGACGTCGACGCCGGAGGTCTCCTTGAACTGCTTGATGAGGTAGTCCACGACGCGCTGATCCCAGTCGTCGCCGCCGAGGCGGTTGTCACCGGCGGTGGCGCGCACCTGGATGGTGGAGAAGTCGTCGTCCTTGCCCACCTCGAGCAGGGACACGTCGAAGGTTCCGCCACCGAGGTCGAACACCAGGATGAGCTCGTCCTCCTTGCCCTTGTCCAGGCCGTACGCGAGGGCCGCGGCGGTGGGCTCGTTGATGATGCGCAGCACGTTCAGGCCGGAGATCTCGCCCGCCTCCTTGGTGGCCTGGCGCTCGGCGTCGTTGAAGTACGCGGGGACGGTGATGACGGCATCCGTCACGGTGTCGCCGAGGTACGACTCGGCGTCGCGCTTGAGCTTCATCAGGATGCGCGCGGAGATCTCCTGCGGCGTCCACTTCTTGCCGTCGACGTCGAAGGACCAGTCGGTGCCCATGTGGCGCTTGACCGACGAGATGGTGCGATCGACGTTGGTGACGGCCTGGCGCTTGGCGGTCTCGCCGACCAGCACCTCGCCGTCCTTGGTGAAAGCGACCACCGAAGGGGTGGTGCGGAAGCCCTCGGCGTTGGCGATGACCTTGGGCTCGCCGCCCTCGAGGACGCTGACGACGGAGTTGGTGGTTCCGAGGTCGATTCCGACAGCACGTGCCATGTGATTCTCCTTGTGGTTGAAGTCTGATGCGACCCAAACCTGAGCCGCGATGACTCAAGTGTAAACAAGCGAGAGGGGGCTGTCAAGAAAGTTGATATGAGTGGACTCAGGTTTATCCCCCAGCCTCAATCCCGGCCCTGGGTCGGTGGGCAACGCGCGGGAACCCGCTATCGCGTGATTGTGATCGGCAGGGGATCCGTGATGCCGTCGAGCTCATGCCCGCTACCTGGTGCCCCGACGAACGCAAGCATCACGGACTCGCCCGACCGATCGCGGACGATTCGCCCCGCATACAGCGGGGCGGCAGCGATCAGCCGCGCGTCATCTACGCAGACCTCGTCGAGCGCACCGTCCACCCCGACCATCCAGACGCCGCTCTCGGCGCCGTCGCTCCGAGGCCCGTCGCCGTGACGCGATCCGCAGAAGACGAGCACAGTCTCCCCCTCGATCTCCGCCGTCTGAAGCACCTCGAGGTGAGCGAACCTCGAGGACTGGGTGCCCAGTGGGGGTTTCACCACCCACGTCTCGAGATCCTGCGACCAGGCGTAGCCGATGACCCCGCCGCTGGTGAACGTCCCACCCGCGCCGCGTGCCGTGATGAGCATGTGCCAGCCGTGCTCCTGCTCGTCTCGGAACACCCACGGATCACGCCAGGCCTCCTCCGGCCAGGCGGTGTCCCCCAGTTTCTCGTAGTGTGCGGGGTCCGCGCGCAGCACGAATCCCGCACGCTTCGTCCATGTGTGCAGATCCTCGGAGAACGCCATCCCGATCGCCTCGATGTTCGCGTTCGCATCCGGCGCGAGGAAGGAGGCCCCCGTGTAGAACATCCGCCAGAGACCGTCATCCCCCCGGACGACCGAGCCCGTCCACGTCGATGTCTCGTCGAAGCTGCCCCCGGACCCGGGCGCGAGGACCTCGCCGTGATCGGTCCAATGCGTCAGGTCCGCCGAGGTCGCATGCCCGATACGGGCGTGACGATGCCGAAGCTCCGGGTCGCCCAGAGACCTCGGCGCTCGCAGGTAGAAGAGGTGAAATCTCTCGCCGTCGTCGGCGACCCAGAAGTCCCAGACCCAATGCGTATCCAGGCTGAAAGCCACCCCGTACCCCCTCTCGATGCCGACGTCGACCGCGACGCGCAGCACTCAGCCCTTGAGCGATCCCTGCATCAGGGCGGCGACGAACTTGCGCTGGAAGACCAAGAACACGATCAGCGTCGGCGTGAGGATCAGCAGCGACCCTGCGCACAGCAGCGGGATGTCGGTTCCGTATCGCCCCTGGAACGCCCCGAGAGCCCCGGCCATCGTGCGTTTGGCGGGATCGTCGACCAGCACGATCGCCAGGAGGAACTGGTTCCAGGTCCACAGGAAGAGCAGGATCGACAGCGACGAGATCGCCGGCACGGACAGTGGCATGTGTATACGCCAGAACAGCTGCGCCGTCGTTGCGCCGTCCATCCGCGCGGCTTCGGAGAGCTCCTGCGGCATGGTGACGAAATGCGCCCGCATCCACATCACCGCGAACGGCATGAACAGACCGATCAGCGGCAGGACGATCGCCCAGCGGGTGTTGAGAAGCCCGAGTTCGCGCATCTGGTAATACAACGGGGTGATGATCCCCTCGAACGGCAGCGTCAGCCCGAGCAGGAAGACGATGAAGACGATCCCGCTTCCTGTGGGCCTCAGATGTCCGAGGGCGAAGCCGGCAAGGGTGGCTATCAGCACCGCGATGGGGACGACCCCCAGTTCGATGAGCATGCTTGACCACAGCAGGGCGAGCATGTCCGCGGACTGGAAGGCCAATGCGAAGTTCTCCCAGTGCGGGGTCTCCGGCCATTCGAGACCGCGTGGATACGTCCCCGGCGAGTGCAGTGCGGTGACGAACAGGCTGATGAACGGCAGCAGCGTGATGAGCATGAGGATGACGAGGATGACCCGCCCCATCAACTTCTCGCGGGCATGGACGATCATGATTCCCTCCCCCGGAGGATGCGCTGGAGCGGGAGGACGATGATGAGGACGAGTGCCATGAGTACGATCGCGAACGCGGATGCCGTGCCGATCTCGCGCTGATAGAAGGCGAGGTAGAAGATCTGCAGGCCTGGCACGAGCGTGCTCTCCCCCGGGCCACCCTGCGTGGAGATGTAGATGATGTCGAAGCTCGCGAGCGCGGAGATGACCGTGACGGTCACGCAGACCGCGATCTCCTGCCGCACCCCGGGAATCGTGATCGAGAAGAACTCGCGGATGGGGCCGGCGCCGTCTATCCGCGCGGCCTCGTACAGGGCCGGGTCGACCTTCGTCATGCCTGCGAGGATGAGCACGAGGCACAGCCCGACCTGCACCCACGCGCCGATGACGCCCACGGCGGGCAGGGCTGTGTTGAAGTCGCCGAGCCACGCCCGGGTGACGGCGTCGAGACCGACCAGGCGGAGCAGTTGGTTCACGACGCCGTCGGTGGAGAGCTGCCAGCTCCACATGATGCCCGCGGCGACGAGCGGGATCACCTGCGGGAGGAAGAGGACGGTGCGCGCCACGCCGGCGAGCCTGCTCGCTGCGACGGCACGGATCACATTTGCCGCCAGTAGCGCGATCGCGACAGGGATTACGGAGAAATAGATGATCAGCTCGAACGCGTTCAGGATCGCACCGACCAGCTTCGGGTTGGTGAACACCTCGACGTAGTTGTCCATGCCGGACCAGGTCGCCGCTCCGATCCCATTCCAGTCGTAGAGCGAGTACTGCGCCGAGAGCGCGATGGGACGCAGCACAAAGGAGACGTAGAAGACGGCAGCGGGCAACACCAGACCGTAGGCCGCGAGGGTTCGGGTGATGCGGCCCACGCGGCGCCTGCGAGCGCGCTCCGACAGCGCTGCTGCGCCGGAGACCTGCTCCGGCGCAGCAGCCGTTCGACGTTGTGCCATCGGCTAGCTTCCGACCTGGCTCTCGTAGTCGGATTGCACGGACTCCAGCAGACCGGCGGGCGTCTGCTCCCCCGCCACCATCTTCTGCAGGTTCGGCGTCCAGCTCTGAGCGTAGATCGCGCCGGTCGCGTTCGCGATGAAGTCCATGGCTCCGTTCACTTCGCCGATCACGTCGCCGGCGCCAAGCGTCGCCGCGGTGGTGGTCCCCTCTTCGACGGGAGGCATGTAAGCGCCCACCGCGCCCATGGGGCTCGAACCGCCGACCTCGACTGTCAACGCACGCGCCTTCTCATTCGTGGCCGTCCAATCGAGGAAGAACGCCGCGCAGTCGGGGCTCTTCGCCGTGGCGGAGACCCCATAGGTGTTCGGTGCGGACATCGCGCCGATCTGGCCGCCCTCCTCCAGCGGAGGCATGAGGAAGAATCCGGCGTTGCCCGGCATCTGCGCGTCGAGGTTGCCGGCCTCCCAGTCCCCGTTGAAGCTGAACAGCGTCTCTCCGCCGATGAAGCGGCTCATCATCTGCGCATAGTCAAGCGAGTTCACATCCGGCTCGAAGTAGCCGGCGTCGATCCAGCGCTGCAGGTGCTCTGCTGCGGCGAGGTTCTCCGGTGTGTCGATCGTGGCCCCGGGCTTCTGGAAGATCCAGTCGTTGATCGCCGATGGATCCCCGTAGGAGGCCATGAGCGCCTGCAGCGGGAACGCCAGGCCACCCGTCGCGCCGCCGTTGAACTGGCCGATCGGCGTGATGCCGGCATCCTTCGCCTTCTTCAGCGCCGCATCGAACTCATCGAGCGTCTTGGGAGCCTCGGTAAGGCCGATCTGGGCGGCGAGCTCCTTGTTGTAGTAAACGCCGGTCATCGAGTAGCTCAGGCCCATCGCGTACAGAGGGCCGTCGCCGCGGCGGCCCTCGTCGTCCACGCGGAGCTGCACGAGCTGCGACTCCGGCCATTCCGACCAGCCGTAGGCTTCGGCGTAGGGGTCGAGGTCGAGCAGCAGTCCGTCTGAAGCCAGTTCCGACATCTGCGGGAGCCGCATCAGGTCCGGCGGCGAGTCCTGCAGCACACGCGGCGCATTCTGCGTGATGACGGCGAACTGGTCCTCGCGGATGTCGAACGTCACGTTGGGGTACTGCTTCGTGAACTCTTCGGTCAGCGCTGTCGGCAGCGGGAAGCCGGTCTCGAAGTACGCCTGGAGGACGACGTCCTCGGCGCCGCAGGTCAGCGCGACGTCGCCGGTGGCGGGCGCGTCATCGGAGTCCTGCTTGGCATCGCCACCGGGAGGAGCGCAGGCGACGAGCCCCAGAGCCATCGCCGCAATGGCGCTCACCACAAGTGGACGGATAGGACGCTTATCGCTGTGAGACACCGGTGTCCCCTTTCATGAAGACTCATCAATCGAGCCGATCTGGTGCTTTGATCGGTTGCTAAATCGGGTTAGCATCTCCATGATGCGTCACCCGACGCGACCGTGTCAACCCCCGAGGGACAGTGCCCTATGACGCCCTCGCTAAGATCGGCCAGGACGGAGAGGCCCCCATGGCAGCCAAGCGCATCACGCTCGCGGACGTCGCGCGCGCCGCTGACGTGTCTCGTTCGACCGCCTCGCTCGTCCTCTCGGATCGCGGCGACGAGCTGCGCATCTCGGAGGCCTCGCAGCAGCGCGTGCGGCAAGTGGCCACCGAACTCGGGTACCGTCCCAACATGGTCTCCGCGAGCCTGCGGAAGGGGACCAGCGGCACCATCGGCTTCATCTCCGACACGGTTGCGACCTCGCAGTTGGCGGGCGACATGATCAAGGGCGCTCTGGAGGGGGCGCGCAAGCACGGCTACATGCTGTTCATCGGCGAGTCGGAAGGCGACGAGAGCCAGCAGGAGCGTCTCGTCGAGGCCATGCTCGATCGCCAGGTCGACGGCCTGATCGTGGCCTCCATGTTCACCCGCGAGCGGTCCGTGCCGTCCGCTGCCGCAGAACGGAACGTCGTCCTCCTCAACACCGTCCCGCCCCCGGACGAGGCACCCGTCAGGGCGGTGATCCCCGACGAGTACGCAGCGGGACGCGCGGCCGCCCGGCTGCTGCTGGATGCCGGACACCGTCAAATCCACCTGATCGGGGGCGGGCCCGGCCGCGATGACGTCGCGCAGGACAGCGTCGCGGGCAAGGAGAGACTCGCAGGCATCCTCGACGAGCTCACCAGTGCGGGGCTCTCACCGGCGAGCGGCGCCGAATGCCGGATCTGGCTGCCGTCGGAGGGCTGGCGTGCGACGTCGGCGCTGATCGCATCCGGCGTCGCACGAGGGGCGCTGATCACCTTCAACGATCGCCTCGCCTTCGGCGCCTATCAGGCGATCGGCGAGGCCGGCGCGACGATCCCTGGCGACTTCTCCATCGTCTCGTTCGATGATCACCAGCTCGCCTCCTGGCTGCATCCGAACCTCACGACCTTCGCCATCCCCCACCACGAGCTGGGCCTGCGCGCGCTGGAGACGCTGCTCGACCCGGCGACGATCGCGCGCCCCGGGATCGATCGCATCACAATGCCGCTACGTCGGCGTGGTTCGGTGGCGGAGTTCGGGACCATTTGACTTCTGACCGCCCTCTGCCACACGATGAGGATGCTAACCCGGTTTAGCCATCCGATTCGAAAGAAGGCTCCCGTTGTCCGACCCGCACTCCAAAGCGCCCTCCGAACCGGTGCGGCCGCCGCGCCCGCCGTTCGATCACGACATCTGGCGCGCGCTGGAGAGCCAGGGAGACGCCGTCGTCACCGACATGCGCCCCGAAGACGTCCCGCATCTGCGAGCCAAGGCGATCGCCCCTGACGAAGCGGCCTGCACGCGTGACGGCGAATTCACGCTCAGCCGTCATTCGACCGTCGCTCCGGACGGCACGCGGATCCGGATCGTGCTGCTGCGACCACACGGACGCGAGGCCGCCCTGCCTGTGGTCTTCCACATCCACGGCGGCGGGATGGTCGTGGGATCGGCATACGACAGCCTTCCCCAACTGACAGAACTCGCGCACGAGGTCGGAGCCGCGGTCGCCTCCGTCGAGTACCGGCTCGCACCGGAGCACCCCTACCCCGCAGCTGTGGAGGACTCCTACGCAGGTCTCGCCTGGCTCTCAACGAACGCCGCATCGCTCGGCCTGGACCCGGCGCGGATCATCGTCCACGGAGTGAGCGCCGGCGGGGGGCTCGCTGCGGCCGTCGCTCTGCTCGCCCGCGATCGCGGGACCCCCCATCTGCTCGGACAGATGCTGATCTGCCCGATGCTCGATCATCGCAACAATTCCGCCTCCGGACGGCAGATGGCCGGAGTCGGCGCGTGGGATCGCACCGCGAATGAGACGGGCTGGAGCCTCTACCTGGGCGACATTCCGCATGACGAGGTGCCGATCTACGCCTCACCCGCGCGCGCCGACGACCTTTCGAACCTACCGCCCGCGTTCATCGACGTCGGATCGGCCGAGACGTTCCGCGACGAGGACCTCGGGTACGCATCGAAGATCTGGGCTTGCGGTGGGGATGCGGAGCTGCATGTGTGGCCGGGCGGCGTGCACGGCTTCGACGACCTCGCCCCCGATGCCCCGCTCGCGCGCGACGCCCGTCGCGCTCGAGAACGCTGGCTCACCCGCCTGCTCGATCGAACGCGTCGCTGACCGGCCCGGTCATCCAGGCTGCGGTCAGTTCCGTCGCATCCTCGGACAGCAGGAAGCCTTCGTCGATGAGCGCACGGGAAGCATCCTCGTACCCGCGCCGGTACTCTGCGGAATTCTGATACCTCGCGCGAACAACCTCGGGCGGGAAGGGCGCCATCGTATCCTTCAGGTCGAAGGGCTCATATCAGGGCTCATATCCGTGGTGGGCATCGCCGGATGCCGCACGGGCGATCGCCTCGTGGTCGGCCGGGCAGCCGGCTACGGCCGCTGCTCGAGCTTCGGTGGGTGAGAGTGCCACGACGATTCCCTCGTGTCTGCCTGTGGCTTTGGGTTCCGCAGCCACTCAGGCTCTGGAACTGTGACCATCTAACGTCGGAGCCCCGCCGGACGGGTCAGGCTACTTCTGTCCACTGGAAGCCACTTGCCGCAGCGCGTTCAGCGAAAGGGAACCGACGCTCGCCTCGATCCGCCGGGCTATGCCGCGCATGTCGGGCAGGTGGCGCTCGATCGTCGCCGCCCCGTCAGTGGTGGTGACTAGACCCAGAGCGGAACTGACGACACCGTGCTGGAGGATCGGAACCGCGATCGAGGTCGCGCCGACCCTCATCTCGTCGAGCGTCGTCGCGAATCTGCGCGAGGAATCCCTCCCGCACCAGGGCTCTTCGAACGCGAGCAACATCTTGCCGACAGCGGTGGCGTGCAGCGGCAGTCGACCGCCGACACGAGAGGCCTCCGGCACACGGCGCGTGCCGTATATCCGGACGATGTAGAGCACCTCCGCGTTCTCGCGCACCGCGATGCGGACGGTCTCCCGGGTGAGCGTGAACAGATCCTGCAGCCCCCCTCACACCCTTCCCGGTGAGTGGGAGCCTAGCGCGGTCGGAGCGTTATGGATCGACGAGCATCATCGGATGACCACGTGACCACCGATCCCGCCGCTGAGCGGATGCCCGTTACCGTCTCAGGCGTGGGCACGGGTCAAACCGGCCGGGCCCCTCCCCCGTCGCCAGGGCCGGCACCCACTGGCTGCGCGTGCAGCGACACCGCACTCACGTGCCCGATGGCGCCCAACACCGTCCGCGCAGCCTCGTGCACGTGGAGAGTAGCCGCTGCGCGTGCCGACTCAGCGTCGCGGCGCCGAATGGCATCGACGACGACGGTGATCTCCTCCACGCTCCGGACGGGGCGTCCGGGTTGCGCCAGCGTGAGCGCCCGAAACTGAGTGACCCTACGCTGCAGGATCCCGACCATCTGCGTGAGGATCGGATTCCCCGCCCCCTGAAATAGAATGCCGTAGAGGCGGTCCTTCGCGTGCATCACATCGTGGATAACGTCCAGGTTTTCCGTTCTTGCAGCGAGTTCTACCTGCCCGAAGGCAGCCACGAGCTTTGCGACTTCCTCGTCGGAGGCATACCGAGCGAACATCTCAGCCGCAAGCCCCTCTAGCTCGGCGCGAACCACGGCACCGAACTCATCATCGAGGCCGATTTCGTCGTGGGCGCCGACGGTTCCCGTTCCGTCGTCCGCCCCGCGGTCACCGGCGCCTCACGCAACGGATACTTCCGGGAGTACCCGTTCGCCTGGTTCGGTATCCTGTGCAAGGCGCCGGAGAGCGCACCCGAGCTCATCTACAGCAACTCAGACAACGGCTTCGCGCTGATCAGTCAACGCAGCCACGACGTACAGCGGATGTACTTCCAGTGCGACCCCGATGCCGACCCGAACACCCTGAGCGAGGCCGGGATCTGGGAGACGCTGCAATCGCGCGTACCGGGTGTCACCCTGAAGGAGGGGCCGATCTTCCAGCGCGACGTGCTGCGGTTCCGCAGCTTCGTCGCCAGCGAGCTGCGCCACGGCCGCGCCGCACTGGTGGGCGACGCCGCGCACACCGTGCCGCCGACCGGCGCGAAGGGCATGAACCTCGCCGTCGCCGACGTCGTGCTGCTGGCTCGCGCGCTGAGGACGATGCTGAAGGAGAACGACGACCGACTGATCGATGCCTACCCCGACGATGCGATGAAGCGCATCTGGAAGGCGCAGCACTTCTCGTGGTGGATGACGAGCATGCTGCACCAGCTGCCCGAGCACAACGACTTCGACCAGCGTCGTCAGCTCGGCGAACTGCGCTCGGTGGTCGATTCCGAGGCCGGTCGCACATACCTCGCCGAGGCATACACCGGCTGGCCGTTCGACTGAATCCGACTCACTGTCCCGGCAGCTGCGGCGGGCCGAGCTGTAGCAGGATGCTGAAGATCGCGACGATCGCGATCAGGATCAGCACTGCGAGCACCCACGGCCGGTGCAGGAACCAGCGCATGGTGCGGTCGTACCAGGTGCGGTCACGCGGGTCGTCGGTCTCTGTCATCCGCCAGTCGCCCTGCAGGCGCCCGGTGCGGTGCAGCCAGATCTCCATCGGGATGGTGGCGTAGGGGATGATCGCGCTGGCGACCGTGATGACGGCGACGCCCACATGCCAGCGCTGATGGAACGCCAGCAGCACGGCCGTGGCGCCGTAGGAGAGGAACACGAATCCGTGGATTCCTCCGGCGATGGTCACCAGCGCGGGCGCTGCGCCTACGGCACGGGCGATCAGTGCGCCGATCAGCAGCGTCCAGGTGATCGCCTCGGCGACGGCGAGCACGCGGAACAGGCGGGCAGGGCTTCGGAACACGGTTCTCCTCGGTTCGGTCTGCATCCACGCTAGGCGACCGATGCCTTCCGTCCCCTGGGATTCCCGTCCTGAGCGGCCACTGGGACGGGAAGATCATCCGAAAGGTGGAGACCGCCGCGAAGTTATCCACAGGCCGAGAACGCGGCATCCGCTGATCCTCCTATCCTTGCGGGCATGTTCCAGAAACCCCTTGGCCGGATCTTGCCCGCCGCGATCGCGGTCGCCTGCGTCGCTCTGACCACGATTCTGCCCGGATGCAGCGCCGCGACGCCGCCGCCTTCCGGCTCGGCCCCGCCCGCCGCTGCGCCCACGCCGACGCCCACGCGGACGGGATCCGGATCGGATGCCGATGAGCCGGAGACCATTCTGATGAGTCCCGCGCCGGCCGACGCGCCGCCGACGACCTTCACGTTCGCCGATGGCGAGTCGATGTCGAGGGACTCCGACATCGGATGGGGCGACGGCTTCGGCCACGACCCGGGCTGGGCCCGAGATGAGTCGCAGTCGAGCCCTGGCCGGTGGACCTATGTGAATACGGCCGGCACCTGCACCGCGGCATTCCGGATGGGCCGTCTCGGCGATGCCGGCGACATGAACGATCGGCAGGCCTCGGCCGCGCTGGTGGCGGTCTCGCTGCAGGAGGATCTGCGATCCTTCGACGACGTCGCCCAGGACGGGAGGTTCTTCCTGAATCAACTCGGGAACTCCTGGGTCGAGCACAGCCAGTTCACCATCACGATCAACGACACCAGCTACTTCACCGCGGCGCGTGCGTTCGTCAAGGCCGACTACGACGTGAGCGTGTTCGTCACCTGTCGCGGCGAGGACATCAGCTCGGTCGCCAACGAGGTGCTGTCCAAGAACGTCGTCACCATCGATCTGGAGTGACCAGCCGCACCGTCGCGCATGCGGCGCGAGTGCCGTACGATCGACCATGCATCCGGGAAGCGCCCGGAGGATGCGAGCGGAAGGAGCCCCCGATGAACACCGTCATTGTCGCGCCCACCGCCACCGACATCCTCATCCTCGAGGCCGCCCGCTCCTGATCCGCGAGCGGCCTCCCATCCGGAGCCGCTCCCGTGAACACTCAGAATCCCGCGTCGTCCGACGCGACCTCCTTCGATCCGTCTCCCTTCGACGTGACCCTCACCTTCGCCGACACCGTGCTGGGCGAGAACCAGCGCTGGTCGACCTGGCCCGCGATCACCCCCAGCGAGCGCGGCCCGCTGCCGTGGCCGGACTGGGTGGTGACCAGTGCAGCCGCGGTCGACACCGAGCTGGGCATCCTGAAGACCGGGAAGGAGGCGGACGTCTTCCTGATCGAGCGCGCCGTTCCCGGTGCTTCGACAGGCTCAGGAACTCAGGTGGCGCAGCGCACGCTGCTCGCCGCCAAGCGGTACCGCGACTCGGATCACCGCAGCTTCCAGCGCTCGTCTACCTACACCGAGGGCCGCAGCACGCGGAACACGCGCGACACCCGCGCTCTGGCCAGGAAATCGGCGCATGGACGCGAAGTGGCGGCGGCGCAGTGGTCGTTCGCCGAGTTCGCGGCGCTCAGCCGGATGCATGAGCTGGGCGCGCCCGTTCCGTACCCGGTGCAGGTGAACGGCACCGAGGTGCTGATGGAGTTCATCGGCGACGGGCAGTCGGCCGCGCCTCGCCTGGCGCAGATCAGAGCGGATGCCGCGCAGCTGACCGACCTGTTCGATCAGGTCGTCGACATCATGCGCATCTTCGCAGCGGCGGGCTTCGCGCACGGCGACCTGTCGGCGTACAACCTGCTCGTGCACGACGGGCGGGTGCGGGTGATCGACCTGCCGCAGATCGTCGACACGGTGGCCAACCCGCAGGGGCTGGATCTGCTGCACCGGGACTGCGTGAACATTTGCGACTGGTTCACCAGGCGCCGGGAGCCTCGTGACCCCGAGGAGCTGTTCGCCGAGCTGCTCGCGGCATCATTCGGGTGAGGCCGCGCGCACAGATGTCGGTCGATTTCACGAATGTCGGCCGAGATCGCGGATCTGAGCCGACATCTGTGATCTGAGCCGACATCTGCGGCATCGGGGCGGTTGCGCACGGCGCGCCGCCACCGGCCGTTCACCCGTCCCGGCCAGACTTCGACCATGAGCGACGATCACTCCGCGGCGCAGACGCCGATCAGCACCGCCGCACTGACGGCCTTCGGGCGCGAGCACGACGGGGCACCCGAGGCGCCCCGCAAGCAGGTCGTCTCGTGGGCGATGTGGGACTGGGCGATGCAGCCGTTCAACACGGTCATCCTCACGTTCGTGTGGATCGCGCTGTACCTGACCTCGCGGATGTTCCTCGACCCCGAGGTGCGCGATTCCGGTCTGATCGGCCCGGACAAGTACATGAGCTGCACCGACTCCGCCTACATCGGCTCGGAGTACTGTCGCGGCCTCACCGATCTGTCGGAGTGGTGGGGCTGGGCGAACTTCGCCGCCGGCATCCTGATCCTGCTGCTGGCACCGGTGCTCGGTCAGCAGGCCGACGCGCGCGGCAGCAAGAAGAAGTGGGTGATCGGGGCGACGATCGGGATCGCGCTGATCCAGTTCGCGCTGTTCTTCGTCGAGGCCGACCCGAAGTTCTTCTGGTTCGGCGCGTTCGCCGTGGCGATCGCGGCCGTGGTCAGCGAGATCGGCAACGTCAGCTACTACGCGATGCTCTCCGAGGTGTCGACGCCGAAGAACGTGGGGCGCATCTCGGGCCTCGGCTGGGGACTCGGGTACATCGGCGGCGTGGTGGCGCTGATCGTCTGCATCCCTGTGCTGTTCCTGGTGGGGCAGGACAATCCGCTCTCGTTCAAGCTCGTCGCGGTGATCTGCGCGGTGTGGACCATCGTGTTCTCGATCCCGATGCTCCGCAACGTGCCCGAATCACCCGCCTACGCGTCCTCGCAGCGGGTGGGCTTCTTCCGTTCGTACGTCGTGCTGTGGCACAACATCGTCACGCTTTTCCGCACGAACCGCCCCACCTTCTGGTTCATGCTGTCGGCGGCCGTGTACCGCGACGGCCTGGCGGGCGTGTTCGCGTTCGGCGCCATCCTGGCCGCGCAGGGGTTCGGGTTCTCGTTCCTCGAGGTCATCATCTTCGGCCTGGCCGCGAACCTGGTGGCCGGCGTCTCGACGCTGCTGGCCGGGCGCATCGACGATGCGATCGGGCCGCGGCGGCTGATCGCGATCGCGCTGGCCAGCCTGGTGGTGATGGCGTTCGTCGTGTTCGCACTCAAGGATCTCGGCACGATCGTGTTCTGGGTGTGCGGCCTGCTGCTGTGCGCGTTCGTCGGCCCGACTCAGGCATCCAGCCGCAGCCTGCTCACGCGACTCACGCCGCCCAGCCAGCAGGGCGAGATCTTCGGCCTGTACGCCACGACGGGCCGGGTGGCATCGTTCCTGTCGCCGCTGGCGTGGTCGCTGTTCCTCGCCTGGTTCGGCGGGATCGTCTACGGCGTGCTCGGCATCGGCCTGATCCTGCTGATCGGCCTGGTGCTGCTGCTGCTGGTGCGGTTCCCGAAGGACGTCGGGGCCTGACGCGCGAAGGTCAGCTCTCGAGCGACCGCAGCGCGGCGTCCGCAGCCCCGGCACGCAGCAGCAGCTCGCGCATTCCGCGTGCAGCGACGACGTAGGGCCGCTGACTCCCCCACAGCAGCGAGCGTGCGTTGGCCTGCTCGTACAGTGCGGGCAGCGAGAACGACAGGAGCTCGATGCCGTCGTCGTCCAGGCTCAGCTGCCCGCTGTCGACGGCCGCGCGGGTCTGCGCTTCGACATAGCCGTACCAGTCGTGCATCGCGGTGCGCACCGCCTCGCGCACCGGCCCCGGTTTGGAGTCGTAGTCGGCGGAGACCGCGGCGAAGAAGCATCCGCCCTCGAACACGCGGTCGCGTGAGTAATCCAGCAGGTTCCGCATCAGCGCGACCAGCCGCGGCAGCCCGCGCTCGTGCTGCCGCGCGGGTTCGACGACCACGTCCATGAAGATGGCTCGTCCCGCAGTGACGGTGGCCAGCTGCAGCCCCTCCTTGTTGTGGAAGAGCCCGGCGATGCTGCTCTTCCCGTAACCGGAGCGCGCGGCGAGCCGCCCGATGCTCAGTCCGTCGAGTCCTTCCACGGAGACGAGATCGGTCGCGTGGCGCAGCACGGCTCTGCGCGACGCATCCCCGCGCGCCCGGCGCCCGTCGAGGACGCCCTCTGCACTCGCATCCGACATGACCCCTAGTCTACGAACGATCGTTCGGATATTCTGTGTACGATCGTTCGTATTGATTGGAGTCCGCATGCCCGCCCTGATGAGCACCGTCGCCACCGGCATCCGCATGGTCGGCGCCGTCTCGCCTGCTCTCGCCGGCCGCCTGGCTGTCGCGGCATTCTTCTCCACCTCGCCGCGCATGCCCGTGCGCGGCGACGATCGGCACACGCATCACGCCGCCGAGCGCGGCCAGATCGAGGTGGACGGGCAGCGCGTCACGACCTATCAGTGGGGCCGCGGCACCCGCACGGCACTGATCATGCACGGCTGGAACTCACGCGCGGCGCAGTTCGCGACGCTGGTGCGCGAGCTGGTGAGCGAGGGCTTCCGCGTCGTCGGATTCGACGCTCCCGCCAACGGCGACTCGACCGGCCGTCGCACCGACGTGCGCGACTGGGTCGCCGCCGCGCGGATCCTCGGCGACGCACAGGGACCGTTCGACCTGATCGTCGGGCACTCCTTCGGCGGGTTCGCGGCGCTGGCAGCGGTGCGCGACGGGGTCCACGCGCCGCGGGTGGTCATCATCTCGGCGGCCGGAACCGTACAGGCCTTCCACGATCAGTTCCAGCGGATGCTGCGACTCTCACCGCGCACCGCGACCGCGTTCGAACACGCCTTCTACCGGCGGATGCGCATGGATCGAGCGGATGCCGAGGCCAGGTACGACTCGCTACGGCATCCGCTCCCCCACGACGTCGAGCTGCTGATCGCGCACGACGCCCTCGACCATCGACTCGACCCACGCCACTCGCACGACCTGCACGCCGCGCACGACGGACACTCCCGGCTGGTGGTGACCGAAGGATTCGGGCACAACCGCACACTGCGCTGCGACCCCGTGCTGGATGCCGTGCTCGAGTTCGTGCGCGCACCCCGCGGTGCCGCCTCATCTCCCGCGCGGTGACCACTCCCGCGCGGTGACCACTCGGGCGCGGTGAGGCTCAGGCGCCCCAGTTGTCGGCGAGCTTGGTCAGCAGCCGGGCCAGTTCGGCGCTCTCGTCGTCGGTGAAGGCGGCGAGCGCGCGGGCGAGCGCCTCCCGTCGTTCTCCGCGCATCCCCCGGAAGGTGCGGGCACCATCGTCGGTGAGCGCGATCCGGGTGCGGCGAGCGTCGTCCGGGTCGGCCTCGCGTCGCACCCAGCCGCGGTCGACGCCCTGCTGCACCAGACGGGACGCGCGCGGCTGATCGACGCCGACGGCCGCGGCCAGATCGCTGACGCCGAGCGGAGCGGATGCCGTGGCCAGCGCCTCCAGCATCCGGATCACCGCGGGCGCGCCGGAGCGGTCCGCCGCCCACGGGCCCATCCCGCGGCGCCCGTGCGGGCCGTGGGGCCCGCGACCGTGCGGATGCTGGTGACCGTGCGGCCCCGCGCCCCGGCGGCCGCGCAGGCGGAAGAGCGCCGCGGCGATGGCGTCGGCGGCGTCGTGAGGCGAGTCGGTCATGCATCGATTTTACATGCGACTTGACATGTATATGCACTCCATGTCACACTGCATGTACTTGCTAAATGACATGTAAGGGATTCCCATGAACAGCACTGACACCAAGAACGACACGCCCCGCCCCTTCGGCTACTGGATCACCGCGGTCGACCGCCTGATGCGCGCCGAGTTCGCCACCGTCTTCGAGGACGAGGGCATCACCCGCCGCGACTGGCGGATGCTGAACCGCATCGACGGCACCGTCTCGGACGGCCGTCCCGTGCATCCGCGCAAGCTGCGCCGGCTCGTCGAGCTCGGCTGGATCGAGCGCGCCGATGGCGGCTGGGCGCTCACGGATGCCGGCACGCTCGCCAAGCAGCGACTCGGCGCCTCCGTCGACGACCTGCGCGCCCGCGTGGCCGGGGCGGTCACGCCCGAGGAGTACGCCACCATGACCTCCGCGCTCGAGAAGATCGCGCGCGAGTTCGGCTGGGAGGAGGGCACGCGAATGCCGCGGGGCCGCGGTCATGGCCACCGGTTCGGCCACCGCCACGGCTTCGGCGGCCGCGGGCACGGGCACGGCTTCGGCGGTGGCCATCGCCGTCATGGCGCCCCGGGCACCCACATCCACATCCACACGCACGGCTGAGCACTGCTGCCGCCCGCGAAAAGCATCCGCGCCTCACCGGCCGGATGCTTTTCGCTGTTCCAGGGCGCGCCCACCGGACGTTTTCCATCTCGCCGCTGTGGAGCGGGATGGAAAACGTTCGGTATCCGGCATCCTGAGCCGACATTCTCCATCCCGACGGGTCGCGCACGATCCCGCAGGGCCGCACCTCAGGAGTTCGCCGCCGGAATAGCGGCAGGCGGCAGGGGGTTGCTGTGTTCATGAGCACCCCCGTCCTGGATCGCCCACCCGCAGCACCCGCGGCACCTGCAGCACCTGCAGCACCTGCAGCAGCCTCCGCACCGTCAGCTGCTGTGGCGAACGACGCGCTGGAGCACCTGCTCGATGAGGTCGCCATCAGCATCCGCTTCCAGCACCGCGTCATCGCGGATGCCGATCAGGCGATCGCCCTCGGCTCCGACGGCCTGTCGCTGGTCTACATCCTGTCGGGAGAGGTCGCGCTGCCGGCGTCCGGCCACCTGCCGACGACTCTTGCCGCCGGCGACGCACTGCTGGCGAGCCGCCGGCTGATGCTGCGCGTTCCCGCCGGCTCCGCCGTGCTCGTCTCCGAGCTCGACTGGGCCGACAGCGCCGCTCATCTGGCGGCGCTGCTGCCCTCCGTCGGCTGGATCCGCAGCTTCGACCGGCTCGAGCCCGGCGCTGCCGCGCTCGCCCAGCACATGGGCGGCGACACGTGGGTCAGCGGCGAGCGCAGCGGCGACCTCGTCATCTGCCGCATGATGGCGACCACCGTGCTGCAGTCCGTGATCCGCGCCTGGTCCGACGTCGGGTGCGCACCGCAGGGGTGGCCGGCCCGCTCGAACGATCCGTTCCTCAACCGGGTGGTGCAGGCGATCGACGCCGACCCCGGCCGGGACTGGAGCGTCGAGGCGATGGCATCCGTCAGCGCACTGTCGCGCTCGGTGTTCGCCGAGCGGTTCCGCCTGGCCTTCGGCGTCTCCCCGGCGCAGTACGTCGCGGAGGTGCGGATGCGGGCGGCGCGCGCCCTGCTCACCGACGGCCGCGGCGTGAGTGAGGTCTCCCGCGAGCTGGGCTACGGCTCCGACGAGGGCTTCAGCCGCGCGTTCCGCCGCCACACCGGCATGACGCCCTCCGCCTTCCGGCGGCGCCGCACTCCGGCATCCGCCTGATCGCAGAGCCGGCGACGCGTCAGTGCGTCCGGCGGCCGGAGATGCCGAACAGCAGCGCGCCGAGCGCCAGCATCGCAGCGCCCACGGGGTAGGCGAGCTCGATGCCGATGGCGTCCACCAGCATCCCGCCGACGCCGGCCGCGAGCATGATCGCCGCCTGGAATCCGACCACGACCAGTCCGCCGCCGGCCTCCAGCCGGTCGGGCATGCGGTGCCCCACCCAGGTGTTCACGATCAGCAGCCACGAGGCGAAGAAGAAGCCCCATACGAACACCACCACGCCGACGGTCCACAGCGAGCCGGCCTCCAGGATCACCGCCATCAGCGTCACGGCGATCACGAGCGGTGTGACCACGGCCAGCACCCGGTGGGTGCGATCGATGCCGGCGCCGATCACGATGTTGCCGATGAACCCGCCGATGCCGAACACGGCCAGCAGCACGATGATCGTGCCCTCATCCACGACCGCGCCGCCGGACTGCACGCGCTCCAGCGCGAGGCGGATGTACGTGTACGCCAGCGCGTGCCCGAAGATCACCAGCACGTGGCCCACCACCCCCAGTCCGATGCCCGGGCGCCGCAGCGTCTCGACGAGCACCGAGATGCGTGCGGCGTTCTCGGCGGGAACCGCCGGCAGCAGCGAGCGCAGCGCGACGGCGAGCAGCGCAGTGGCGGCCGCAGCGATGCCGAACACGCCGCGCCAGTCGAGCAGCTCGCTGAGCATGACGCCCACCGGCACTCCGGCGACGGTGGCCAGCGACGTTCCCGCCGAGGTGAACATCACGGCCCGTCCGAGCCGCTCCGGCCCCGCGATGCGCGCGGCGACCGTGATCGACATGGTCCAGAAGCCCGCCAGCGCCGCGCCCAGCAGCACGCGCGCCACCAGCATGAGCGGCAGGCTGGGCGCGATCGCGACGACCGCGTTCGACATCGCGGCGAGCACCGCCATCCACACCAGCAGTGAGCGCCGGTCCAGCCGCGGCAGCGCGAGGCCGATGGTCGGCGCCACGACCAGTCCGGCGAGGGCCGTGACGGTGACGAGCTGTCCCGCCTGCCCCGGGGTGACACCCAGCTCGGCGGCGATGTCGGTGAGCACGCCGTTGGGCAGGAACTCGGCGCTGACGAGCAGGAAGCTCATCGCCATCATCGTCAGCAGAGCGGCGTAGGGCATGCGGCGCACCGTCGCTTCGACGGTGGGCAGGGGTGCGGTCGTGGTCATGTCTCCAGCGTGCCGTGCGGGTGGATGCCGCACCCGACCGTGCGTCCGCGGCATCCGACCGATCGTCCGGACGTGCGGCGGTGAATCAGCAGGCGCGACGGCGGGCGCGGCGGGTCAGGAGACCAGCACGCCGATCGTGACGACGGCGCCGACCAGCAGCACGCCGAGAAAGCCGTAGATCACGGCGGTGAGCACCCGATAGCCGCCGCCGGTCGCGCCGTCCGGCGGCGGGACGACCGTCGGGGCGGGTTCGGGAGCCGTCAGTCGTGGATCGGATGCCGGTGCCGCGGGTGCCCCCACGATGCCGGATGCCGTCCGCCGCGCCGCTCGCGTGACGGGCGACGCACTCGATACGGCGCTGTCGGATTGGGCGCTGTCGGATGCCGCGCCCTCCTGCGCCGGTGCGTGGTCCTGCCAGCTCTCTCGCCAGTCGGCGCCGGTCACCGGAGTGTCCGGCGGGGGCGGCGGGATGACCGGCTCGGTCAGGAAGGATTCCGGCAGCACCGCCTCCGGGACGACCGGGTCGGACTGGTCCAGCTCGGGCACGTCGGCCGCCGGGATGTCCAGATCGGGCACGTCCTGCGCCACAGCATCCGGCACCGCGGCATCCGGCTTCTGCACGTCGTCGGGATCAGCCATGTCAGCCTCCGATCGCTCCCGCATCGGTCGTGCCCACGTCGGTGCGGTGGAAGTTCAGGAACGAGCGGGATGCCGTGGGTCCGCGCTGCCCCTGGTAGCGGTTGCCGTACGGGCCGGAGCCGTACGCGTTCTCGGTGGGAGAGGACAGCCGGAAGAAGCAGAACTGGCCGATCTTCATCCCCGGCCACAGCTTGATCGGCAGGGTGGCGACGTTCGCCAGCTCCAGCGTGACGTGCCCGGTGAATCCGGGGTCGACGAACCCGGCGGTGGAGTGCGTGATCAGGCCGAGACGCCCCAGCGACGACTTGCCCTCCAGGCGGGCGGCGACGTCGTCGGGCAGCGAGACCTGCTCGAAGGTCGCGCCCAGGGCGAACTCGCCGGGGTGCAGGATGAACGGCTCGTCGGGAGCGACCTCGATCAGGCGGGTCAGCTCGGGCTGCTCCACAGACGGGTCGATGAAGGGGTACTTGTGGTTGTCGAACAGCCGGAAATAGCGGTCCAGGCGCACGTCGACGCTGGAGGGCTGCACCATGTCCTCGTCGAATGGGGAGAGACCGATCCGGCCCGATGCGAGTTCTGCTCTGATGTCGCGGTCGCTGAGAAGCACGTGTTCAGCGTACCCGCGACCCGTCGTCGGTACCCGCGATCCCGAGCCGGTGCGCGAGGATGACCGCGTGGATGCGGTCGCGCACCTGCAGCTTGGCGAGCACCCGGCCGACGTGCGTCTTCACGGTCGACTCGCTGAGGAACAGTCGCTCGGCGATCTCGGCGTTGTTCAGCCCTTGGGCGATCGCGAGGAACACGTCGCGTTCGCGCTCGGTGAGATCGGCCGCGGGATCGTCGTCGGATGCCTCGGATGCGGATGCCGACGCCGCGGCGGGCAGCGAGGCGACGTGATCGAGCAGCGCCCGCGTCACGCGAGGCGCGAGCACGGCGTCGCCCCGGTGCACGGCGCGCACGGCACTGACGAGCTCGTGCCGCTCGGCATCCTTCAGCAGGAACCCGCTGGCGCCGGCGCGGATCGCACCGAACGCGTACTCGTCCAGATCGAAGGTGGTCAGCACGAGCACGCGGATGCCGGGATGCCGCTGCACGATGGCATCCGTCGCGGCGATGCCGTCGACGCCGGGCATCCGCACGTCCATCAGCACCACGTCGGGCTGAACGGCGGTGGCCTGCGCGATCGCATCGGCGCCGTCGGCGGCCTCGCCGACCACCTCGATGTCCGGCTCGGCCTCGAGCACCAGCCGGAAGCCGATGCGGATCAGGGACTGGTCGTCGACGAGCAGGACGCGGATCCGAGCTGTCATGAGTGGTCCTCCGCGGTCGGGCCCGGTTGGGTCGCTGCCTGCTTCTTGGTCGTTGAGCCCGCCTGAGTCGTTGAGCCCGCCTGAGTCGTTGAGCCCGCCGAAGCGCCCTGCGCCGTGCGCTCCGAGGCATGCGGCAGCTCGGCGCGCAGCATCCATCTTCCCTTCCCGACGGGAGCTGAGCTCAGGCTGCCGCCGAGCAGCGCGACGCGCTCGGCGAGGCCGCGCAGGCCGAAGCCGCCCTCGGAGGCGGCGGCCGGAGCGCCGTCGTTGACGATCTCGACGACGAGCGGGTCGGCGTCGTAGTCGATACGCACCTCGATCCCGTGGGTCGACGGCGCGTGCCGCATGGCGTTGGTGACGCCCTCCTGCACGATGCGGCCGATGGCGAACCGCAGCGCCGGCGTGGCATCCGCTTCTCCGCGCACGGCCAGCGAGGCCGTGAAACCGGCCCGCTGCGCCGCGGCGACGGTCTCGGCAGGGCTGGCGGGCTCGAGCGGCGCGAGCGGCGCGTCGGCGTCGCCGTCGCGCAGCACGCCGAGCATCGTGCGCATCTCCAGAAGCGCGTTGCGGGCGGTGGCGGCTGCCGCGGTCGATGCGTCGCGGGCGCGGTCCCGGTCGGAGGTTGCGGCGGCGCCCTCCGAGAGCGCGACCACGACGGTGAGCGAGTGCGAGACGATGTCGTGCATCTCGCGGGCGATCCGGTCGCGCTCTGCGGCGGCCGCCAGGCGCCCCTGCTGGTCGCGTTCGACGAGCAGCTGCCGGGAGCGGTCGATGACGGCCTCGATGTAGCGCTTCCGATTGCCGACGTTGATGCCGATCAGTGCGCCGATCAGGCCGGGGATCGCCACCCCGAGAGCGGCATTGGCCATGTCCTGAACCGACGCGGCGCCGCTGGTGGCCATGACCAGGGCGAGCGCGCCGATCAGCCCCACACCGATCCCGAGGCCGGTCCAGCAGGCGCGCGTCGACCGGTGCACTGCGAGCGTGTACACCGTGAGCGGGAACATCAGAGTCCCGGTCGATGCCGTGATGGCCAGCAGCATCAGCTCCACGACGACCCCGGTGGCCAGCAGCGCCTCCGGCCAGCGGCGGCGCCACATCAGCAGCACCGAGGAGCCGACGATCACGACGCTGATCGCGACCGCTGCACCGGCCGAGACGATGCGGCCGGCGTGCGCGGCCACGCCGTGGGTGGCCACTGCGGTCGTCCCCACCGAGCCGAGCAGGCAGATCAGGGCGATCAGGGCGTCGGCGAGACGCGGATGCCGTGCCCAGAACTGCCGGATGACCCCGGGCGGACGCGGCAGCAGCAGCTCCTCGTCCCGAGGGACGGAGAAGCTGCTGCTGTGCGTTCCGGACACGGTCTCGACCCTACTCACCCACCGGGGGTGCGGTGCTGCGCGTCGGGGGTCATACGTCGCGGGCGCGCAGCGCGCCCCACGCGCCGAGCAGCGCCGCGGCGGGCCAGGCGCCCAGCGTCACCCAGGCGATCGGCGCGTCGAGCGGCATGCCGTCCTGCGGCAGGATCGCGTACTGGGTCGCAGTGGAGGGCAGGTAGTTCGCCAGGTCGATGATCCATTCGGCCTGCATCAGCGCTCCGACCACGTTCACCACCATGGGCAGCACGAACAGGATGCCGACGGTCACCGCGATCGCGCCGGCGCCCGAGCGCAGCAGGAATCCGAGCCCGACGCCGAGCAGCGCGAACAGCGCCATGGCGGCGGCTGCGGCGAGGATCGGCAGCACGGTGCGGGTGGGGTCGGCCCAGTCCAGCGCCATGTCCTTCCCTGCCGCGATCGGCGTGATGCCGATGGCCGCGATGAGGAAGATGATCAGCGAGACGACGAACATGAACGCCGCGAGCACGGCCGCCTTGGCGAGCAGCACCGCGCCGCGCACCGGGTTGGCGGTGAAGGTCGAGCGGCTCATCCCCGTCGAGTACTCGCCGGTGACCGAGATGACGCCCAGGATGCCGGCCAGCATCATCGTGAACTGCACGGGAGAGATCACGGCCATGATCATGTTGTCCACCGGGGGCGACATCGTCGCCGTGATCAGGAAGGCGAGGCCGATCGTGAGCACGCCGACGATGGCCACCGACCACCACGTGCCGCGGACGGTCATCAGCTTGATCAGCTCGCTGCGCAGCTGGCGCACGAAGGTCAGCCGGTGCACGGTGGTGGGGACGTGGGTGGCGCGGGCCTGGATCGCGGTCATGCGACTGCTCCTTCGAGCTGGGTGCCGTCCTGCGGAACGGCACGAGTGCGGTATTCGACGGACTCCCCGGTGAGGGCGAGGTAGGCATCCTCGAGCGAGCCGCTGGTGGGGGTGAGCTCGTGCACGGCGATGCCGCGCTCGGCGGCGATGTCGCCGATGCGGGATGCCGGGAGCCCGGTCACGTCGAGGGTGAAGGAATCGCTGCTGACGACTTCGACGTCGCGGCCGGCGACGGCATCGGCGAGCTCCGCCGCGCGCGGGCTGCGCACGTGCACGCGCTCGGTGGTCCAGGCGCGCACCAGATCGGGCAGGGCGGCGTCGGCGAGCACCTTGCCGCGGCCGAGCACGATGACGTGGTCGGCGGTCTGCGCCATCTCGCTCATCAGGTGGCTGGAGAGCAGCACGGTGCGCCCCTCGGATGCCGCGTGGCGCACGAACTGGCGCACCCAGCGCACCCCCTCGGGGTCGAGGCCGTTGACCGGCTCGTCGAGGATGAGGGTGTGCGGGTCGCCGAGCAGGGCAGCCGCGATGCCGAGGCGCTGGCCCATGCCGAGCGAGAAGCCGCCGGCGCGCTTGCGGGCGACCGAGCCGATGCCGGTGATGTCGATCACCTCGTCGACGCGGGAGGAGGGGATGCCGTGGGTGGCAGCCATGGCACGCAGGTGATTGCGGGCGGAGCGGCCGGTGTGCACGGCCTTGGCGTCGAGCAGCACGCCGACCTCGGTGAGGGGTGCGGTGAGGTGCTTGTAGTCGGTGCCGTTGACCGTGACCGTGCCCGTGGTGGGACGGTCCAGCCCCACGATCATGCGCATGGTCGTGGACTTTCCTGCGCCGTTGGGTCCGAGGAACCCGGTGACGCTCCCCGGTCGCACGGTGAACGACACGTCATCCACCGCGAGCTTGTCTCCGTACCTCTTGCCGAGGCCCTCTGCTGTGATCATGCCTACGACGCTACGGCCGCGGGTGGGGCCACCGCGTCCGCCTGCAGGATGAACCTGCACGGCCCCCATGGCACCGCGGTGCCATGCCCCGCCCACCGGTCGTTGAGCGAGCGCAGCGAGACGAAACGCACACCCCCGCCCCCGGTCGTTGAGCGAGCGCAGCGAGACGAAACGCACGCCTCCACCCGCCCCCCGGTCGTTGAGCGAGCGAAGCGAGACGAAACGCACACCCCCACCCCCACCGGTCGTTGAGCGAGCACAGCGAGACGAAACGCACGCCCCCCACCCCCACCGGTCGTTGAGCGAGCACAGCGAGACGAAACGCACGCCTCCGACCTTTGTTATGCTGGCCAAGCGCCGTCAGGCGCAACGGGGCTGTAGTTCAATGGCAGAACTTCTGCTTCCCAAGCAGACAGCGCGGGTTCGATTCCCGTCAGCCCCTCCATGATCGGGAACCTCATGCACGGGATCGATCCGCAGAAGCTCGGACGCTGGAGCCTGCGGCTGGATGCTGCGTACTGCGCCGTGCTCGGCATCGCCGTGGCGGCATGCTCGGGCATGCTCGCCGACAGCATACGTCTTCCCGCGCCGCTCATCGCGGCGGTGGGAGTGGCCGTGATCCTGTGGGCTGCGCTGGTGGCGTGGATGCTGGTGCGCTTGCAGCTGCGCGCCGCGCTGCGCGTGGTGCTGATCGTCAACATGATCGCGGTGGCGGCTGTCGCTGCCGCGTCGATGCTGGCGAGCACTCCGCCGGCCGGACTCGGCGTCGTCACGGTCGCCGTCGATGTCGCGCTGTTCGCCGTCAGCCAGGCGATCGCCCTGCGCGCCGGCTCAGCCGCATCCCACCGACGCGCACAGCCGTAGGGGCTCCGTACGACGCGCGACACCGAGTCGGATGCCGCAGGAAGCATGGTGCCCTGGATGAATGTCTGAGGCCTGCACCACGCTGGCGATATGTCGCCCTCCATCTTCTCTGCGCTGAGTGCCACGGCACCCGATCCGACGCCAGGCGAGTTCATCGGCCTGCTCCTGTGGATTCTCTGCACCGCCGTCGCAATCTGCGTCGTCGCGATCCACGTCTGCGTCGCTGCAGTGCTGCCTCCTCCGCGCCCCCTCGCTGAGACGTCTGTGCTGGGTCGGCACATTGTCGGTCTGTCGAGAATCGTTGTGGTGTTCCTGGGCTTTCTGGGTGGTCTCCTCCTGACAACCATGATCACGCTGGGAGGCGACTACTGGTCGGCCAGCGGGGGCATGGACAACCTGATGGGCCAGCTGTGGAGCGTGCTGTCCATACTCGCCGCAGGAGCGGCATTCGTCTTCTGGTTCTGGGCCGCCGTGGACCTCATCAGGCTCGGGCCCTCCCGGCGGCTCGCCGCAGTCGACTGGTGGTACAAGCGGCGCCTCAATCGGATTGGCGTGCGCTGGGTGGAACGGTCGATACGCGCACTCGGGCAGGGCGTCGTCGGCGGCCCGTGGTGGGCCATTCTGCTCACCTTCTACCTTGCTCCTCCAGTCGCTATCCTTGGAATCGCCGAACTGCTCCGGATCGTCCCGCCAATACTCCATGCCTGATAACGCGCGCCGGACCCAGGTTGAAAGTTCAGAGGAACGCGACCCCGCCCGCGACATCGAACCCGCGCAGCCGTGCGTAGTCATCCAGCGCCCGCAGCGCGGCCCAGGCCACCACGGCGCTCGATCGCGGCCGCTCGGGAGACGGGTCGTTCTCGACGACGACGCGCACCTCACCCAGCTCCCCCACCGCGTGGACTTCGTGGCGGGTCCGCAATGCCGCAGGATCGGCGACGATGCGCGCGGTCGCGAGATCCCAGGCATCCGCGGCGAGCGCGAGGGACGCAGCGACGTTGGCGGATGCCGGGAATCGCTGCGCGACCTCTCCGGCCGGCCCTTCCGCGAGGATGATCTCCGTGGCCCCGGCGCGCAGCTCGTCCTGCAGTGCGTCGGCCATCCATGGCTGAATCAGCGCAGTCGGCAGCTTGCGACTCTCGATCGACACCTGGCGCAGCGGACCCTGCGCGCGCAGCGCGCGCACCTGATCCAGGCCGCCGATCGCACCGGTGCAGGCGATCAGCCGGCCGGGGCTCGGCCCCAGCAGACGGCTCCGAAGCGCAGCATCCGCCAGCGCCCCGACCGAGAGCAGGATGACGTCCAGCCCCGCCGCGAGCAGGCCGGGCACGCGCTCCCGCACGGCGCGCTGCGTGGCCGCCTCGACGATGACGTCGACGTCCGTGGCATCCGGGAGCGCGGCATCCCGCCCGAACGACCCGACCACACGATACGGGCGCGACTCCTGCACGGCCCGGCGCAGCACGCCGTTGATGTGCCCGTCGCCCAGCAGGCCGATCCTCAGCTCGGTCATGACCCCGAGCCTACGACGACCGCCTCCTCGAGCAGCTCCCGGCTCACCTCGGACAGCTCCCGTCGCCCACCCCGCCAGAGCGCGGTGATCGGCCGCTGCACGGGCTCGCCGCGCAACGGCACCTGCACCAGTCGCCCCAGGCGCACGTCGTCCGCGACGGCGAGCTGCGACAGCACTGCCGGGCCGATCCCCTCAGCCACAGCGGATCTCACCGCGGCCGAGGTCGACAGCACGGCCAGCGCCTCGACGGGCTCGCGTCCGAGCCGCGCGACCACCGCGTCCTCCCAGGTGCGTCGCGTGCCGCTGCCCTCCTCTCGCACCACCAGCGCGGTGTCCGCCACCTCGGACATCCCGACCTCGGCGCGCGACGCCCACGGGTGCTTCGGCGCGACGACCACGGCCAGCGCATCCAGGCGGATCGTCGTCCTCGACAGACCGTCGGGCAACGCGGTCGACTCGATGAACCCCAGGTCCGCCGCGCCCGACCTCACGAGCGCCTCGACCTCCGCGCTGTTCGCGTTCAGCATCCGCACCTGTGTGGGCGTGCGGCGGGCGCGCACCTGCCGCTCGCGCAGCGCCAGCAGCCACCGTGGCAGCAGATGCCCGGCGACCGTCTGGCTCGCAGCGACCGTGAGCGCGCGACTGTGCTCGCCGCGCAGGGTCTCGATGCCGGTGCGGAAGCGCTCCGCAGCCGCGAGCACCTCCTCGGCCCACGCGGCGATCGTCTCGCCGGCGGAGGTCGGCTGCACGCCACGCGGTGAGCGATGCAGCAGCTCGAGTCCGAAGCGCTGCTCGAGCCCCTGCAGCCGTGCCGACGCGGTCTGCTGGGTCACACCCGCCTCCCGCGCCGCGGCCGAGATCGATCCCTCCCGCACGGCGGCGGCCAGCAGCCGCAGAGCACCGATGTCGGGGTCGTCGATCATGGGCATCCTCACAGTTCTGGCCTGTAGCCCTACCGACGATATCCTCTACCGCCGCCGCACGGGGACTGACCAGGATGGAACCGTGCAGTTCTCTCCCGTGCAGACCCTCTCCTCCCGCCTCACCCGCCGCGGCGCCGACGTGCTCCCCGGCGTGCTGGTCACTGCGGCGATCGCGCTGCTCGCCTCGGGCGTCGGTGCGATCGTGCCCGTGCTCGGCTCGGCGGTCCCGGCGATCGTCATCGGCGTGCTGCTGTCGCTGATCCGACCGCGCGTGATGACGGGCCGTGAGCACGCCGACGCCCGCATCCAGCCCGGCATCGCCTACTCAGGCAAGTTCCTGCTGCAGCTGGCCGTGGTGCTGCTGGGTGTGCAGCTGTCGATCGGCGCGATCGCGAAGGTCGGGCTGGAGTCGTTGCCGATCATGCTGACCACCCTCGCCGTCTGCCTGGTGGGAGCATGGCTGCTGGGACGGATGCTGGGCACCGAGCGGCGGCTGACCACGCTGATCGGGGTGGGAACGGGCATCTGCGGGGCATCCGCCATCGCCGCGGTATCGCCCGTGATCGGCGCAGCGAGCGCCGAGATCGCGTACGCGGTGTCGACGATCTTCCTGTTCAACATCCTGGCCGTACTGGCCTTCCCGCTCATCGGCCACGCCCTGAGCCTGGACCCGCACACCTTCGGCCTGTTCGCCGGCACCGCCGTCAACGACACCAGCTCGGTGGTCGCCGCGGCGAGCGTGTTCAGCACGGCGGCCCTCGGCTTCGCGGTGGTCGTCAAACTGGTGCGCACGCTGATGATCATCCCGATCAGCATCGGACTGTCGGTCATGGAGGCGCGGCGCAGCGCGGACGGCCAGAAGCTGACCGGCCGCCGGATCGCGAAACTCGTGCCATGGTTCCTGGTCGGCTTCATCGTTGTCGCGCTGATCAACTCCACCGGGCTGATACCGGATGCCCCGCGGGAGGTGCTCGTGCAGGTGAGCGTCTTCCTCATCGCCATGGCACTCGCCGGCATCGGTCTCTCCACCGACATCCCGGCCCTGCGTCGCGCCGGGTGGCGCCCGCTCGCACTCGGCGGGATGCTGTGGGTGCTGGTCACCGTGACCGCGCTGGCGACGATCGCCGTGACCGCGGCGCTGCGAGGCTGAGCGGTCCGGCTCGGGAGGAGACGTGAGCATCCCCTCCCGAGCCGGCACCTGTCAGCCTGCGGCGCTCGTCAGCTGCGGCGCTTGCGGGCGGTGAACACGATCACCAGGATGATCGCGATCAGCACCACGACGCCCAGTCCGATCAGCAGCGGCCACGGCATGGAGGCGTCCTGCGCGGGCGCCGGTGTGGAGCTCTGCGACGGAGCCGCGCTCGGGGCGTCGTTGGCGGTCGGCGCGGTGCTGGGCTCGGTGCTCGGAGCGGGGTCGGATGCCGCGATCGAGAACGAGTAGTCGCCCGACGTCGGGTGGCCGTCGCTGGAGACGACCTTCCAGGTCACGTCGTAGGCGCCGCCGGGCATCCCGCTCTTCAGCGGCACGGTGACGGTGTCGGCCTGCACCACGGGGTCGCCGGCCACCCAGTCGGTGCCGGCGTCGTCGACGACGGTCACGGCGGTGCCGCTGTTGTCACTCAGCGCCAGCAGGTCGTTCGAGAACGTGAGCACGACCTGCTCGGGTGCGCTGGTCAGTTGCTCGCCGTCGGCGGGAGTGCTCGACACGAGCTGGTCGTGAGCGGATGCCGGGGCGGCGACGGCCAGCATGGCGGCGACGGCCACGGCGGCCCCCGCCAGTGCGGTGCGGATTCGGAACATGGGAAACCTCTCTTCGGATGCCGCTGAGCGGCGTAAGCGTCTGTCTGCGGCGCGGGTGCGCCGGGGCGTGTGGCCGTCCGCATCGCGCGGTCGTCCGCAATCGCGCGCTTCCGTCCGCAATCGTGCGGACGAGCGCGATGGGCGATCAGGCGGCGAGCGGCGGACCCCGCCAGCGCAGGCCGGCGAGCGGGACCGCCTGCACGCGCGGCGCGACGAGCGCCGTCCACCGCGGACGGAGAGAGGGCCGAATGCGCACCGGCTCGAGCGGGCGCACCGTGCGCGCGAACCACGCGCGCACGTCTCGCGCCAGAGCCAGAAGGGCGCGGGCGATCAGCTCGCCGCGATGCAGCAGGAGCACCGTCAGCACCGCGGCCGCGCCGTGCGCCAGCCACATCCCGGCATCCTGCGGGGCGAGCGCGGCCGCGTCACCGAAGGAGATCGGCGCGATGCCGTGCACGTGCGGTCGGATGCCGCCCTGCGGCGTGATGCTGCCGAGCACGAACAGAGCGTGGAACAGCAGCTGCGAGACCAGCACCGAGGCGCTCAACCGCACGACCGACAGCCGGCGGCCTGCCAGCAGCGTGCAGACTGTGAGCGACAGGATCCAGGGCACGGCGATGCCCAGCATCCCGGGCATCCCGCCACCGACCCAGACGTGTGAGGCGAGCGCGACGAAGGTCGCGACGTTCGCGCCGACGAACCCGCGCAGCAGCGGGGTTCTCCGGGAGGGGCGCACCCTCCCATCCTTTCACGCCGGCGCGGTCACTCGGCCGCGGGCGCCTTGCAGATCGCGATGTCGGTGATGGTCTGCCCGTACTGCTCCGCCGTGAACGGCAGACCGAAGTCGGGGGCGGTCTGGCCCTTCGCCGCCGGCGCCTTCGACGCGATCGCGGCCACCTGCCAGGAGAGATAGGCGGCCACCGAGCTCCCCGACGAGGAGTTGTTCAGCGTGACGGCCACCGTGAAGCCGGTCGCCGGGTCGGAGTATGCCGCCGTGGAGTAGCCGGGAACCCAGCCCTGCTGGCCGATCATCGAGCCGACCAGCAGTGCGCCGCCGGTGGCCTGGTACCAGGCAGGCGCATTCGCCGAGACCGGCAGCGGGTTCTCGAATCGAGCCGGCTTCGCGTTCTTGTCGCGCAGCGCCTGCCGCGCCTCGGCCTGCAGATAGCGACCGAGGTCGGTGATGGTGGAGGTCACGCCGCCGTCGGTGAAGCCGATGCTGGCCGAGCTGGTGGTGATGTCCACCGGCGCGGTGCAGTCATACCCGGTGTCGGTGGCCGGCAGGTACGCGCCCTTGAGCGCAGGTGTGGGCTTCGGCTCGGCTGCGGTCGCGCCGGGGAGCGACGTGGACTTCAGCTCGAGCGGCCCGGTGACGTACTTCTTGATCAGCTGCGACGCGCTCAGGCCGGAGGCTCGCTCCAGGGCCAGGCCGAGCATGAGGTAGCCGGCGTCGGAGTCGCGGTACGCGGTGTGCGCGGGTCCGCGCTGCACGCCGAGCCCGAAACTGGCCTCCTGCAGCGGCGCCCACACGCGCTCCGGGGTGTTCAGCCAGTACGGCTTGACGGCCGCCTCTGACGAGCCGAGCCCGCTGGTGCCGTTGCACAGGTCGAGCAGGGTGATGTCGCTCAGGTCGGCGACGCCCGAGACGTACTTCGGCACCGGCGCGTCGAGCTTGATCCTGCCGTCGTCCGCCATGCCGTAGAGCACATCGCAGGTCATCAGGCGCGTCACATCGGCCACGCGGAAGGACATGTCGGCGGTCACCTCGGTGTCGTCCTCGGCCGACTGCGTGCCCAGTCCGGCGACCCACTGACCGCTCCACGGCACCCACACGCCGACGATCGCGCCGGTCGCCCCGGAGGCGACCATGGCGTGCTCGACGGCCGCCTGAAGCTGCGCGGTCATGTCGTCGGGAAGCGCCCCGTCGACCTGCTCGGGCGGGGTGTAGCTGAAGTCGGGTTCGTCGGATGCCGTGCATCCGCTCAGGGCCAGCATGAGGGCGACGGCGGCGACCGCGGCGGCGCGCAGACGGCGCGGCGAACGAAGATGCATGTATCGACTCTCCCGGGGATGGACCCTCCGAGTCTAGAGCGCTGTTCCTGAGAGCACGCCCCCTCAGCCCTCGACCTTCGCGGCCTGACGCGCCTCCCACGCCTCGCGCATGAAGCGTCGCACGTCCTCGTCCACCTGGATGTCACGCGGGCGTAGCGGCCGCGACAGGTACAGCCCGTCCAGGCTGGTCAGCCGCGACAGC
The DNA here is from genome assembly GCF_031844385.1 of Microbacterium sp. ARD32. Taxonomy (NCBI): domain Bacteria; kingdom Bacillati; phylum Actinomycetota; class Actinomycetes; order Micrococcales; family Microbacteriaceae; genus Microbacterium; species Microbacterium sp. ARD32. Next base: position 334,315 of record NZ_JAUZVD010000002.1, on the reverse strand, counting down.
GCCACGTAGGTCTGCCCCGGCGCGAACGCACCCGATCCCAGATCGACGATGGCGCGGTCGTAGGTCTTGCCCTGCGACTTGTGGATCGTCACCGCCCACGCCAGCCGCAACGGGAACTGCGTGAACTCGGCGACGACCTCGCGCGAGAGCGTCTTGGTGCCGGGGTTGTACGCATAGCGGAGCCGCTCCCACACCGCCGGCTCCACCTCGAACTCGTCGCCGTCGACCTCCACGCGCACCGTCCCGCCGAGGATGCGGGTGACCGTGCCGATCGAGCCGTTCACCCAGCGCGGCGGCTCGCCCTGCATGCCCACGTCGTTGCGCAGGAACATCACCTGCGCGCCGACCTTCAGCTTTAGCTCGGCATCGGCCGGGTAGTTCGACTCGCCGCGGCCGAAGTCGCCGCTCACCTCGGCGTGCGCGGTCTGCTCGCGGCCCGGGAGGGCCGCCAGATGCCGGCTGTTGATGCTGTTCACGATGTCGTTGCGGGTGGCGAGCGTGATGATCGGTGCCTCACCCGGCTCGGGCTCGGGCGGCGTGCGCGCGCCGCGCTCGTTGAGCACGTCGGCGATCTCCTTGGTGACCCGGCCGTACCGCACGGCGTTCAGCATGGCCTTGAAGCCGTCGTCGGACTGCCGGTGGATGTGCACCAGCTCGTGCACGTGCAGCTTCGCACCGTGCTCGCCGATGTCCAGCATCCCGCCGCCCTCGCCTGTCGAAGGGGAGATCCCGCCGGTCCACACCTTCGCGTCGAAGAACCAGAACGACCGGTAGTGGTCCTGGATGTAGCGCAGCTCGTCGCCGCGGGGCGGCACCGGCGCCAGCTGGTACGGGTCGCCGAACATGACCACCTGCACGCCGCCGAACGGCAGGCCGCGCTTGCCGCGCGCCTGGCGCAGCGACCGGTCGATCGCGTCCATGAGGTCGGCGTTCACCATCGAGATCTCATCGATCACGAGCGTCTGGATCGAGTTGAGGATGCGGCGGGTGGCATCCGACTGCTCGATCTCGCTCTCGGCGATCAGCCCGATCGGCAGCCGGAACAGCGAGTGGATCGTCTGCCCTTCCACGTTCAGCGCGGCCACGCCCGTGGGCGCGCAGATCGCGATCTGTTTCTCGGTGTTCCACGCGAAGTGCTGCAGCAGCGTCGACTTGCCGGTGCCTGCTCGTCCCGTGATGAAGACGTGCTCGTCGGTGTCCTCGATGAGACGGAACAGCGCCTGCTGTTCGTCGGAGAGTGTCACGGGCACGCACCCCATGTTAAGCGGACGGGTCGGCGCGTGACGTCGCTCGGCTTCGTCCCAGCCCGCGATCCCTAGACTTGACGGCATGATGCAGGGGCGGGTGTCACGGCGTGGTCGGTCGGCGCTCGGCACCGACCTGACGATCCTCGCGCTCGTGGGCGTGATGCTGTTCGCGGCCCTGGGTGCCGCTGGTGTCTCGCTGTACCAGCAGGTCTACAGCGCCTCCGCGTTCGTGCAGCGCTACCTCGACCTGCTCGCCTCCGGTCGCGCGGCCGACGCGCTGCGCGTACCCGGCGTGTCTCTGGATCTGGCGCTCCAGAAGGACACCGGCATCCACTCCACCGCATCCGAGGCGCTGCTGCGCAGCGCGGCACTGGCGCAGCTGACCGACTACGACGTCGTCTCGGAGCAGCAGAAGGACGGCGTGTACAGCGTCACGACCGAGTACCGGGCGGGCGGCGTGCGCGGCACCTCCACGTTCCACATCGTGCAGAACGGCTGGATCGGCGTGGTCCCCAACTGGGAGTTCGAGAGCAGCCCGCTCGCCGAGATCGAGCTCACCGTCCGCGGAGCGGACGTGTTCGCCGTCAACGGCTTCCAGCTCGACCGGCGGCAGGTCTCCAGCCACGGGATGGATGCCAAGCCGCTGGATCCCCTGCATCTGCTGGTGTTCACGCCCGGCGCCTACTCGGTGACCGTCGACACCTCGATCGCATCCACCCCCGGCGTGCGCGTGCTGGCCGACCAGCCGCTGGCACGCACTCCGGTGGACGTGCAGGCGCAGCCGACCGAGAAGTTCACCGAACTGGTGCAGCAGAAGGTGGAGGAGTTCCTCAGCGGCTGCGCCGAGCAGCAGGTGCTGCTGCCCACCGCCTGCCCTTTCGGGCTGGAGGTGTCCAACCGCATCGCCGACGGCACGCTGCCGAAGTGGTCGATCTCGCAGCAGCCGGTCGTCAAGGTGCTGCCGGACGGCGCGAACTGGAAGATCCCGCCGACGGATGCCGTCGCCCACATCGTGGTCAAGATCATGTCGGTGTTCGACGGCTCGGTGCGCAAGGTGTCGGAGGACGTGCCGTTCCAGATCGACGGGACGATCAGCATCCTCGCCGACGGCACGGCGTCGATCCGCGTGGGATCACCGGACATCGACCCGGACTGACGACCGGGACGGCGCTGAGAGAAGACCGCACCCCCGCCGGACAGGCCGGCGAGGGTGCGGAACGGTGCGACGTCGCGCGCCGGGTCAGCCCTGCGCCTCCTCGCGACGGCGGCGGGTGATCAGCAGCGCGCCGGCGCCGGTGATCAGCAGCAGGAGCGCGGCTCCGAGTGCCGTCCACGCCGGCTCACCGCCGGTGGTCGCCAGCGGCGGGTTCCGATCGAGCGGATGAACGGTGCACAGCGGCGAGTCCGGTGCGCACAGCGGCTCCTCACCCGTGACGGCCACGACATTCCCCAGTTCGTGGTCGCCCTGGTCCTGCCAGGAGCGCACCTTCACCGTGTACGAGACGGTGACCGTGCTGCCCGATGCCACCGCACCGGTCACGCGGATGCCGTCCGCAGACCGCTCCGCCGCCACCGAGTCATCCGTCGCGACGGGATCACCCGTCAGGTCGGCGTCGTCGAGCACGTCCTTCAGGTGGTCCGTGTAGTCGATCGCAGCGGGGGCCGCGCTCGGGTCCGCCGACACGTTGCGGAACGTCAGCGTGTAGGTGACGGAGCGTCCCTCCCCGACGTGCGTGCCGCTCTCGGGATCGGCCGCCTTGGAGGCGACCACATGCGAGACGTGGTTCACGGTGCAGTCGGGCCGGTCCTGATTCGCCGGGTCGCAGGTGGGCGGTGCGTCCTCGCCTGCGGGGACGAGGGCGTTCGCGAGGCGATCGTCACCCCGGTCGCCGTCGGCGTTCACCGTCACCGCGTATTCCACGGTGACGAGGGCGCCCGGCAGCAGCCGTCCGGTCACCGAGAATCTGCCGTCCTCGATGGGCGAGACGCTCAGTGCTGCATCCGAGGCGCGCGGAGCCGACGTCACGTCGGCGTCATCGAGCACGCCGGCGAGCACGTCGTCCCTGGCGACCTGAACCGGAGCGGTGCCGGTGTTCTCGAAGTGCAGCGTGTAGGTCAGCACCTGTCCCGGCTGCACGGACGAACCGGAAGCCGGGTCGACGGTCTTCCAGTCGTCGAGCTCGCCGATCGGGTGCACCGTGCACGACACGCCCGCGTCGGAGCAGTCCGGGTCGTCGTCGCCCGTGGGGGCCAGCACGTTCGCCAGGCGGTTGTCCCCCCTGTCGCCGTCGGCGCGGACGGTGGCCGTGTAGCTGACCGTGACCGACGCACCCGCCGGCAGCACGCCGGTGATGCGCACCTCGTCGCCGTCGCGCACGGCGCTCAGCGCTGCATCCGACACCGCGATGTCCGCGCCCAGATCGGCGTCGTCGAGCACACCCGCCAGGCGATCGGTGTGATCGACCGCACCCGCCGCGGCGCCCGTGTTCGCGAACGTCAGGGTGTAGGTCACCTGCTCCCCGGCCTGCACGTCCTCGCCGGAGCCGGGGTCGGACGACTTCGTCGCCGTCAGGTGCGGCAGCGGGGTGCTGGTGCACTGATCGGAAGCGGCGTCGCAGTCCGCGGACGGGTCCGCGCCGGGCTCGACGAGGAAGTTGTCGGCGGAATCATCCCCGCGCTCCTCCTGCGCTCGCACCGTGACTTCGTACGTGATGCGCGCGGTCCGCTGCGAGGCGAGTTCGCCGCCGATGCGGAACCGGCCGTCCTGCACGTCGGTGACGGTGACGGATGCCGTGTCGGAGCGCGGCGCGCTGGTCAGATCGGCGTCGTCGAGAACTCCGGCGAGCACGTCCTCACGAGCCAGGGTCGCTGCCGCGGCGCCCGTGCTGCGCACGGTGACCGTGTACGTCAGCACGGTGCCCTCCTCGATCGGCGAGGTGGAGGCGACCACCGACTTCTCGTACGTGACGGCAGCGATCGGCGTGGTGGTGCAGTCCGGTCGCTGAGCGTCGGAAGGAGTGCACGTGGGTTGCGTCGGCGGCTCCTCGCCGTCGTCCAGCAGGAAGTTCGCCGCGACATCGTCACCGCGCTCACCGTCGGCGCCGACGGTGATCTGATAGCTGACAGTGCGCGTCTCGCCGGCCGGCACTGCGCCGGTGATCACGATCCGCTCACCGCTGCGAACCGCGCTGAGACCGGCCTGCGCCGTCGGCTCCGTCGTCACTGCGGCGTCGTCGAGCACGTGGTGCAGGTCGTCGACGGCGTCGACCCGAGCCGCGGTGGCGCCGTCGTTCGCGAAGTGCAGAGTGTAGGTCAGCACGCTGCCGGCCACGGCCGGCGAGTCGGACGAGCTGACGCTCTTCCACTGGTCGAGGCCCGAGCCGGGCACGCGCACGCTGTCGCAGGGTTCACCGCTGGCCTGCGACGCGGGCACGCACGCGCTGTTGGTCAGAACGTGGTCACCCGCACCGGTGTACGTGACCGCATACCGGATGGTGGCGCTCTGCTCTGCGGCGAGCGCACCGCTCCACGCGAGCTCGCCGGCGTCGATCGTCGCCGTTCCGCTCGTCGCGGTGAGCGACCCGGCCACGAGGGTCGCGTCGTCGAGCACGTCCGACAGGTCGTCGGTCATCGCCGCGGGCGCGGCGAGGGTGTACGCGCCGGGGCCCGGGTTGGCGACGACGATCGTGTACTCCACCTGCTCCCCGACAGCCGGCAGCTCAGTGCGATCGGCCGACTTCGCGACGGTGAGCGCCGGCAGCGGGAAGCGGTGCGTCGCACACGGCTCGCCGGTGTCGGCATCCTGCCCGTCCGGCGCGGGATCGCAGGTCGGCGTCGTCGGGTCTGCCGGATCCGCTGGCGCCCACGCGACATTGGAGACGTCGCGATCGCCATCGGCTCCGAGCACCACCGAATACGTGAGCTCGACGCTCTCTCGCACCGGGAGCGCGCCTGTCCACGACAGCAGCGGCTCCTGATACGACACCGTGCCCGCACGGTCGGCAGCGGCGTCATCGACGAAGACGCCGTCGTCGAGCACGCCCGAGAGGTCGTCCATCACCACTGCCGGGTCGGCCTCGGTGTAGTCCGAGCTGCCGGTGTTCGTCGCGGTCACGGTATAGGTGACGGTGTCGCCGGCGCGGGTGTCGGCCGTCGCATCCGAGGTCTTCTGCACCTGCAGGCATCCGGCCGAGAGGGCGAGGGATGCGGACACGTCCACATCGCTGTACGCCCAGTGGTCGGATGCGACCTGATTGCCCCAGGGGTTGCTGCCGGTGTTCTCCCAGCGGTGCACCCCGTCGGCGCTGTCGACGCCGGCGGACGCGTCCAGCGGCGACGTCAGCGAGGTCTTGCCCGTGGTCGAGATCGATGAGTCGTTCCAGTGCAGCGTCGTGCTGCCCGGGGAGTTCCCGCGCAGCTGCTCCACGCGCATGCCGCCGGTCATGCCCTCGACATCCGCGAGAACCATGTGCAGCTCGTCGGCGCGGTCGATCGCGACTTCGGCGTTCAGAGCGGTGCAGGGATCCAGCAGCGCGCCCTCGCCGTCTCGTCCGTCCCACGCGTAGCTGTGCGATCCCGCCGATCCGCCGAGCGGGATGATCCGGTCGACGGCGTCGTCGAACGCGCCGTCTCCGTCGGCATCGATGCGCAGCTCGTACGCGCCCGTGAAGTCGGCCAGCTGGTAGGCGAAGGTGCCCGCCCAGGAGCCGTCGGCCGTGCGCTCGAACCTCAGCCCGTCCACGCGCGGCGCGGCCGCGGCGGGCAGCACCCAGAGCGGGCCGCGTGCGGATGCGGCGGTCGCGGGCAGATCCGCCGACGGCTCCTCGAAGAACAGTCGATACGGGTCGCCGCAGTCGGCCCCGGCCTGGTTGTAGCGGGGCACGTTGCCGGGAGTGGGGGTGGACTCGTAGGTCGGGGTGCAGGTGTCGCCGTCGACGATGCCGAACGCGTTGCTGTCCAGCGACCATCCGGCGCCGGAGAAGCCGTTCAGCTCAAGGCTGTACACAGCTCCGAACTCAGAGACGGCCCACAGCGCCACGTCGTAACCGCCCGACCTCTGGTCGTACGCCATGTAGAGGTCGGTCCACACCCGGCCGGGCAGCTCCGTCCCGCTGTCCGATACCGTGATGTCCCAGCGAAAGCGGCTGCTGGAGGTGGGGCGCAGGTAGCTGCTGCTCAGGTTCGTCAGCGGCGTCTCCTCGATGATCCACACGCCCGCCGGCCCCGAGAGTGCCTGCTGCTCGCAGAGCGTGCCGACCGCGGCGCCGCTCGCCAGCTCGCAGTCCATGCGCTCCGTTCCGGCGGGATCGGTGATGCGGAAGCGCACATCCGACCCCGCGGAGCCGACCATGTTGTTCCACTTCTCGAACCGCACGTCGAGCTGCTCGCCCGCGCCGACATAGGCGAAGTAGGTGTTCCCGCCCAGCGAGACCGTGCTGCCGACCGTCGCCGCCGAAGCCGGCACCACGGCGCCGAACGCCACCAGCGTCGCACTGATCACGCTGATCACCATCGCCATCGCGGTGGCACGTCGGGTGCCGGGCCGCTTCCCGTCGCGCTGCTCCACGCTGCCGCCCCTGCGCCAGGCGCGCCGCATCATGTTCGCCGTCATCGGCTCTTCCCTCCTCATCGACGCGATCGCACGCCCCTGCCGTTCGACCCACGCAGTGCAATCCAATCGAAGGGCGCGCGCACACCGGTATATCGTCCGGATTTCTCATCCCCCTCTCACCCCCTCTCACCCCCCCTCTCACCCGCACGCCCCGCGCCCGTCACCTGGGCGGGCGATGACGATCCGCGTCCGCATTGGCGCTGCGCTGCTGGCGCCGTCTTCCCGCAGGCCGGGTAACATACCGCCGGGGACGAGAAAGCGCGAGGCGATCATCACTGCAGAGCAGCACCCACAGTCGTTCGAGGACGGCATCCTTCCCGACGCACCGGTCGACCACATCGATCTGTCCCACGTGCAGCGGCTCGCCGATGCCATGCGGACAGGCGCTCTCGATGCGGCCGAGGACATCACCCGAGCGCACTGGTTCGACCTCGCTCTGAGCCTGCGGCACGGCGTCGCGGACGCACTGGAACAGGTGCCGACCTCACGCCTTCGCGACCGGCCTCTGCTGCTGATGCTGCTCGGCATGGCATACAACGTGATCCCCCATCGGCGAGCGCGCGGGATGCGGTGCTTCGTGACCGCCATCTTCGCCGTCCGCGCCTCGCGTCAGAACGTCAGGAAGTCCGATCGGGTGCTCGTGCTGACCTCGCAGAGCGCCGCCTTCCGACTGATCGGACGGCCATCGCTGGGCGTGCGGCCCGCGCGGGCAGCGCTGAGTGTGCTCGAGCGCATGGATGTCGGCGAGCTCGACGAGGTCTCGACCCGCTCGGACATCTACGCCCACCTCGGCATCAGCCTGTACTACGGCGGCCGACGCGCCGAAGCGCTGCACGCCTTCCGTCGGGGGCTGGCCGAGTCGCCGTCCGTCGGCTATGCCTCCGGCTTCGCCAACGTGTCGATGCTGTGCGGCATCCATGCCCTCGACGGCGGACTGAAGGAGGCTGCCGGATATGCCGCGATCGCCCGTGAGGACCGTTGGACCGATGTGCAGCGCTCCTGGTATCCGGGCACGTTCTACCGCGTCGGCGAAGCGCTGCTCGCCCTGGAGCGCTTCGACGCCGCCGCGGCATCCGCGCACCTGGACGCGATGGTGCACGATCGGCGCACCATCGAGCACTGGCGAGCCATCGCCTCGACGGAGGCCATCGCCGCGCTCGTGGCGGGCAGGCCCGGCGCGGGTCTGGCCGGACTCACCGCCTTCACAGCCCTCCGCGGTCACGAGAGCCGTCATGCCGAGGGCGAGGACCGCATGCGTGCCGTGCACTCGCTGCTGCACCTCGCCACCGGCAATCTCGACGCCGCGGCGCGTGCGCTGCATCCCGCGCGCGGATCGACCTCGGCGGAGATCCGGGTCGCCGCCGCCCGGATCGCGCTGACGAGGGGGCGGGCGGGCGAGGCGATGCAGGATGCCCGGGTCGCGGCCGATCGCGCATCACGACCACGGCCCGCCGTCGAAGCGGCGGCGATCGAAGCGGCCTGCACCCTGCAGATCCCAGGGAGTCGCCGCAGGCGCGCCGTCGTGGAGCATCTGGCCGAGCAGCTGATCTCCACCGGGCTGCGCCTTCCCGTCGCGCTGCTGCCTCCCGATGACTACCAGCGCCTGCGCACGGCGCTCGCCGAGAGCGGCTACACGGCGCTGCGCGATGAGCTGCCCGAGCGCTCGCTGCTCGAGTTCGGTGCTGCGGAGCCCCTGCTCACCTCGCGCGAGCTCGCCGTGCTGCGGACCATGGGCTCGAACGCATCGATCCCCGCCATCGCCGAGCAGCTCAACCTCTCGGTGAACACAGTGAAGACGCATCGACGCAACATCTATCGCAAGCTGGGCGCGGAGGATCGTGACACGGCGATCGCCATCGCCCTCGATCGCGGGCTCATCGCCGCCGGCCGCGACTGACCGTCCGTCGAGGCGGCACGGATCAGCGCACGCCGGCGCGGTGCAGCGCCGCGACGATCCGGGCCGACAGCCACGATCCCGCCGTCGAGGCGGCGACACGCGCCAGGAGAGTCGCCACGAGCAGGCCCGGCAGAAGGTGCTCGGCCGACATCACCGGCAGCGATACCGCGAACAGGGCGACGCCGACCACGCATCCGATCACCGCGTGCCGCAGCCAGCGGGGTGCGGCCGAGCGCTCCGACAGCCACATCATCAGATCGAACGCGCCGCCGGCCGTCACGAGGGGGACCGCGATGAGCCAGCCGATGGCGTTGAACGGCCCGACCAGCACGGCGGTGATGAGCGCCGCCAGGGTGGCGGCCCAGCGCAGCGGAACCATCCGCCGAGCGGTGAAGACGAACAGCGTCTGCAGTCCGGCGAGCAGCGCGTAGACCGGAGGCGACCATGCGGCCAGCTGCGGCATCACCGGCGACAGGGCGATCACCGGCAGCACCTGGACCGCGGCGAACGCGGCGATTCGCAGGTGCATCCGGGTCGTTCCGCGCCGCGGCGCGCGCTCGCCATGCGCGTCGGCACCGGCGCGCGGCCCGTCGGTGAATCGCAGCGTCACGCTCGATCAGCCCCGGCCCGGTCGCGCTCGGCCAGCTTCGCGAGCCTGGCGTTGTACTCCTCCAGCTCGGCATCCCCCGTGCGGTCGGCGTGCCGGTCACGGCGACGCTGCAGCCGCTCGTCCGACCGCGACCACTGGATCGCGACCGTGATCGCGAGGATCAGGGTGGGGATCTCGCCCACCGACCAGGCGATCCCGCCGCCGATGTACTGATCCTCCATCGGCGTCGGGCCCCAGGTGCGCCCCATCGAGCCGAACCACTCCGCCACCATCAGACCGGACTGCATCATGATCGCCATGCCGAAGAACGCGTGCATCGCCATCACGGCGATCAGCGTGATCAGCCGGCCCGCGTAGGGCATGCGGTACGGGACCGGATCGATGCCCACCAGCGACATGACGAGCAGATACCCCGAGATCAGGAAGTGGATCACCATCCACTCGTGACCGACGTGGTCGTACATCGCCCACCGCACCAGGTCGGTGAAGTAGAACGCCCACAGCGAGACGACGAAGATCGCGGCGGCGACGATCGGATGCGTGATCACGCGCGAGAACGGCGAATGCACCGCCCACATGATCCACTCCCTCGCGCCGCGGGTGCCGTCCTCGCGCTTGTGCACCGCGCGCAGCGCCAGCGTGATCGGAGCGCCGCTGACCAGCAGCAGCGGGATGGCCATGCTCAGCACCATGTGGCCGGCCATGTGCACGCTGAACAGGTACTCCTGATACAGGTTGAGCGGGCCCGAGGTGACCCACAGCAGCAGCAGCATGCCCAGCATCCAGAACACGGTGCGCTGCACCGGCCACGCATCGCCCCGGCGGCGCAGGCGCACGACGCCGGCGATGTAGAAGAACATCGCGAAGCCGATGACGACCATCCACAGGATGTCGAAATCGTACGAGGTGAACCAGCGATCCAGCGTCAGCTCGGGAGGCAGGGGCGAGTCGGTCAGCCGCTGCGCGGCCGTCGGGTTGACCGGATCCTCCTCACCGAACGGAGGCGGGGTGCGCGCCAGGGCCGCCGCCGCACCGGATGCCGCGCCCATCAGCGCCAGCTCGCCCAGGACCAGCGTCCAGAACGAGCGCCTCTCCCGCTCGCCCGAGAGCGCGGGGATGAGCCGACGTCGATACCAGGCGCCGAACAGACCCAGTCCCAGCAGCAGGATCGCCTTGCCGATCACGATCAGGCCGTACGGTGAGAACAGCTCGCTCCACTCGCCGAGGGCGACCACGGTGCGCGAGACGCCCGAGACGGCGACGACGATGAACGCGATGAGCGCCAGCGACGAGTAGCGCGCCACCAGTACCGGCATGTCCAGGGCATCCGCCCATGCCCCGCCCTTACCCCTGCCCGGATTGCGCTTGCCGACCGTGCCGCGCAGCACGACGAGCAGGAAGAGACCGCCGATCCAGACGGCCGCGCCGAGCGTGTGCATGAGGATCGCGTTGACCGCGATGTTGTGCCCCTCCGCGGCTCCCGAGTGTCCCTGCGTCGCCAGCGGAAGAAAGGATGCCGCCGCCAGGACGCCCGTGATCAGGGTGCCCGTCCACCCGCGCACGGCGAAGGTGAGCAGCGTGATCAGAGCGCCCATCAGCACCGTGATCAGCCAGGCCTGCCCGAGTTCCAGGGTCAGCAGGAACATGCCCAGCTGCTCACCGAACGAGCGGTCGGCGGAGAGCTTCGGGTTGAACGCCGCCAGCAGCGTCATCCCGGCGGCGAGCGCCGAGGTCACCGTGAAGATCGCGGCGCCGACGGAGGCCGCGTCCAGCGCCCGCTCGAAGGGACGTGAGCCGCTGCGCAGACCGAACAGCGCCAGCACGAGCGAGCCGAGCATGACCGCGCCGGCCAGGTTGGCGACGAGCTTGACCGCCGGCAGGCCCCACATCACGACGGGCCCGGGATCGAGGAGTTTGGGCGGCACGGCACCGCCGCCGACGGCGAGCGCCGCGAGGAGTCCGGCGGTCGCGCCGACGAGCAGGATCACGAGTCCCGCGAGGCGGTACGATTTCACCTCTCCAGCCTACGGCGGACACGCAGAAGGCCGCCCCCGCAGGGACGGCCTTCGCAGGTGCGGTCTTACTTGACGGCAGCCTTCAGCTTGGAGCCGGCGGTCACCTTGACGCGCTTGCCAGCGGGGATCTTGATCTCGGCGCCGGTCTGCGGGTTGCGGCCGGTGCGGGCAGCGGTGTCGACCTGCTCGAACGAGATCCAGCCAGGGATCGAGACCTTGCTGCCCTTGGCGACAGCGTCGGAGACGGTGCCGAAGAGCGAGTCGAGGACACGCGAAACGGTGGCCTGGCTCTCGCCGGTGGCGGAAGCGATGCTCGCGACGAGCTCGGTCTTGGTGATGGACTTGTCAGCCATGTCATCCTCCAGCGACGACGTCCGTCGCATCGTGTTGATTACGGGGTTTCCCCCGCCGGTCGTTCGACCGCCTCGAATGTACCAACCACAGCCGACAAATCCGCGTCATTTCGCGGGTTTTGGGGTGTTTCGTCGGCGTGTCACGCCACATCCGTCACATCAGTCACACAATCGGGGTCCGATTCGGCGTCGATCGCCCGCCGCGACATGCCTGCGCCTCATCACGACGATCTTCAGCCGCATCCAGCTCGCGGGGAACGACCGGCGCGGCCCAGTGAACCACGACGCGTTCCGCTGAATGCAGGAGATCTCACGAAGCACAGGAGCGGATGCCGCGCAGCATCCTGCATTTCGTGAGATCTCCTGCGTGTCATGCCGAAAGGGGCGAGGATCCGAAGATCCTCGCCCCTTTCGAAGAGAACTGCTTACCAGCTCGACTTGGTGATGCCGGGCAGCTCGCCGCGGTGCGCCATGTCACGGAAGCGGACACGCGAGATGCCGAACTTCGTGAGCACACCACGGGGGCGGCCGTCGATGGCGTCACGCGAACGCACGCGAACCGGCGACGCGTTGCGCGGCAGCTTCTGCAGGCCGACGCGGGCGGCCTCGCGGGCCTCGTCGGTGGCGTTCGGGTCGACCAGGGTCTTCTTCAGCTCGGCACGACGCTCCGCGTAGCGGGCGACGATGACCTTGCGCTGCTCGTTCTTGGCGATCTTGCTCTTCTTGGCCATGTCTTAACGCTCCTCTCGGAATTCGACGTGCTTGCGGACCACCGGGTCGTACTTCTTGAGCACGAGGCGGTCGGGGGTGTTGCGACGGTTCTTCTTGGTCACGTAGGTGTAACCGGTTCCGGCGGTCGAGCGCAGCTTGATGATCGGACGGACGTCCTGAGCCTTCTTGGCCATCAGAGCTTCACCCCCTTCGCCTGGAGGTCAGCGACGACCTTCTCGATGCCACGGGCGTCGATCACCTTGATGCCCTTGGCGGACACGTTCAGGGTGACCTTGCGGCCGAGCGACGGAACGAAGTAGCTCTTCTTCTGCACGTTCGGGTCGAAGCGGCGCTTCGTCCGGCGGTGCGAGTGCGAGACGTTGTGACCGAAGCCGGGAACAGCACCGGTCACCTGGCACACTGCTGCCATGTTGTGACTCCTTCTATACCGTGAGGCCGGACGGCCCCACCCAAGATCCCTTGTCTGCATCCCGCCTCCGCGCACGGCCGAAGACCGTTTCGAAGAGAGTGGGACGCGAACTGCGCACAGGAGAGCGCGCAGACAAGGAGTCAGTTTAGCACGCGAGAAGCGGATGCCCCGCCCGCGCTCACGACAGCGGGTGCGCTTCGCGGATCACCCCGCCCGCGTCCCATTCGGAGCGGATGTCGCGCAGGCGCTGCGCGGATGCGCCGTACAGCGCCGCTGCGGCCGTGCGGCGGTCCGCGAAGGTCTTGACCTGACGCGCAGATCCGAACCGGCGCAGGCGCGAGATCACGGCATCCGCCGCAGCGCGCACGGGCTCCAGCGCCTCGGCCACGGGGACCATGCCGACCATGTACAGCAGGCCCTCGCCGTCCACGCTCGTGACCGCGCCGTCGACCGATGCGTCGGATGCCGCTCCGCCGAGGTGGCGCAGCTCGATCGACAGGAGGGGCACGGCGACCGGCTCCGCCGCCACGGTCAGCAGTGCCTCGACGACCTCTGACGTGATCTCGGTGATCAGCAGCGAATCACCGTGCGCCGGTGTGGGCTCCGGCGGGTCGCCGTGCACCGCCGCGAGCCCGGCCGCCGTCGTCGGGGCGAAGGTGTCCTGCTCGGGCTCGAGGGCACGCAGCGGGGCGAGCAGCCGCGCCGTCGTCTCGGCATCCTCCTGGATCGCCGCCTCGACCCCGACGAAAGCGCGTCCGCGCAGCGGCTCGGGGATCTGCTCGATCGGCGGGAAGCGCAGCATCCGCAGCACCGAGGTGACGCTGCGCGGCACTCCGGCGATCCAGTCCTGCCAGGCCGTCGCGACCTCGGCCGCCCGTTCCGCCGGCCACATCAGCGCGCCGGCGGTCAGCTCGGGCACCGGGTGCAGTCGGATGACGACCGCCGTGAGGACCACAGGCAGCGCGCCCCCGCGCGCGGCCCACAGCAGCTCGGGATGCTGATGCTCGTCGACCGTCAGCATCCGCCCCTGAGCATCCACCGCCTCGAAGGAGACGACCGCGTTGCCGCCGAGTCCGTGCGACCGAGCGAACCAGCCCAGCCCGCCGCCGAGCAGCAGGCCCGCCACGCCCACGCTCGCGGCCATCCCGGCGACCGGAGCGAGCCCGTGCTCGGCCGCCGCGGCGGCGACCGCACCCCACCGCGCGCCCGCCTCGACCCGGGCTGTCCCCACGGCCGGGTCGATGGTGACCGCATCCAGACGCGAGGTGCGCAGCAGGATCGTGCCTCCCAGCGCCGACAGCGCTCCTGCCGCATGCCCCGTCGACTGCGGTGCGACGCCGAGCCCCAGCGCTCGGGCCGCACGCACCGTCTCGATGACGTCGTGCACGTCGGCCGCTTCGACGACCGCATCCGGATGCTGGTCGGCCAGCAGCTGCCAGGCGGCGCGCGCGTCGTCCCAGCCGGGCTCGCCCGGCAGCCGCAGCTCGCCGTGCAGTCTGTCCCTCAGATCCTGGAGGCTCGACGCCTCGGACCGATCAGTGCTCATCTCTCCCCATTCCCCGTGTCACGCGACCGGTGCCCTGAGACCGCGGAGCACGGACTCGATGCCGGCAGGCCCCGGCGCTGCCGCGATCTCCGCGCCGAGGCGCGCGGCGTTCTCGCGGAACGACGGCTCGTGCAGCACCCGCCGCACCGCCGTGCGGATGCTGTCGGCCGACACCCGGCGCACCCGCAGACCGGCGCCGCTCCAGGCGACGCGCGCCGAGACCTCCGCCTTGTCCTCCGTGCTGCCCGCCGCGACGATCGGCACACCCCGCGCGAGGGAGTGGTGCACTCCCCCGTACCCGCCGTTGGTGACGAAGGCGTCCAGGCGGGGGAAGAGGCGGTCATAGGGGAGGTACTCGGCGATGCGCGCATTCGCGGGCAGCGACGACGGCGGCACGGGGCGCCCGCCGGTGGACACGACCACGAGCACGTCCTCGTCGGCCAGCGCGGCAAGTGTCGGCAGCACGAGCTCACCCAGATCGCCGTTGGCGACGGTGCCCTGCGTGACGTGCACGACGCGGCGCCCGTCGAGATCGTCCCACCAGTCGGGAAGGTCGCCGGAGCCACCCGCGCCGCCTGCCGCGGCCACCGACACCGGCCCGACGAAGTGCACCGGCACGGCCAGGTCGCTGCGCGGGTACTCGAACGACTCGACGGTGAACTGCATCACGGCATCCGCCAGAGCCGGGTAGTTCATCGCCGCCGTCGGCAGCGGCGCCCCGGTCTCGGCCAGCGCCATCCGCTCGGCGTCGCGCTGCAGCTCGGCGAAGACGAAGCGGTCGGTCATCGCGTTCATCACAGAGTTGCGCAGCCGGCCGAACGGGCCCGGCAGCGGCGGGATGCCGAGGGCGAACGGAGCCGTGTCGCGACTGCGCAGTCCCAGCGGCACGATGCCCAGGTTGATCACCGGCGGCCGGGCGGATGCCGGGCGGCAGAGCAGCAGCATCGCACCGAGGAACATGCTCTCGGCCAGCACGGCGTCGACGGCGCGCAGCCGCAGCTGCTCGTCGACCGCGCGCAGCTGCGCCGGCGCCGGCTCGAGGAAGATGTTCCGCAGGTCCCACCGCGCTCCGTCGACGCCGCGCCGCCCGACCCGACCGGGAAAGGCACGGTCCATGTCGCGGTCGTCGTAGTCGGCCTCGGCCGGAAGCGGAACCCACTGGGCCCCGGCCTGCTCGACGAGGGTGCGATAGCGGATGCCGGTGAGGAAGCGCACGTCGTGCCCGGCCTGGACCAGTGTGCGTGTGACCGACAGCAGCGGCAGCACGTGACCGTGCACGGGCGTGCAGCAGATCAGCAGCGACATCGGCGTCGCAGACGACGCTCGGGATGCCGGCGCCCGATAGGATGTTGAAGACATGGTGGAAGTATTCACTACCCATTAAGGAAAGTCAATGGCTCGTTACGTATCCCCGCTGCGCGAGGCGCAGGCGGCGCAGACCAGGCAGCGCGTGCTCGACGCGGCGGTGGCGACGTTCCGCTCGTCGGGCTACTCCGGCACCTCTCTGGCGCGGATCGCCGAGGAGGCGGGAGTGTCGGTCGAGACGGTCAAGCAGCTCGGTCCGAAGTCCTCGCTGCTGCTCGCCGCATTCGGTCACGCGTTCACCGGGATGGACACCGATCTGCCGCTCAGCGAGCAGAGCGGGTTGGACTGGATCCGCGCACTGTCCGACGAGGAGTTCACTCCCGGCTGGCTGGGATTCATCGCAGACGCGAACAGGCGCGTCGCGCAGCTGTGGCCTCGCCTGCTCGAGGCGGCATCGGCCGATGCGGAAGTCAGCACGCGACTGGCGGCACTGCAGGCCAACCGCCGCAAGGACATGGACTCGGTCATCGCGCTGCTGCGCGAGCGCGGCCTGTGCCGCAGTGAGCGCACGGACGTCGAGCTGGCCGCCGAGCTGTCGTTCCTCATCTCACCCGAGAGCTATTCGCAGCTGGTGATCGATCGCGGATGGAGCGAGCAGGCGTACCGCGGCTGGCTCGGCCGCGCCGTGGAGCGGATGATCCTGCAGCCCTGACCGATCCGCTGCGCGCCCGTCACTTCTCCGAACCGGCCACCATGCCCTTGATGAAGTACTTCTGCATCAGCAGGTAGACGATCAGCACTGGCAGGGCCGAGAGCAGGGATGCCGCGGCCGCGGCCCCCACGTCGCTGGACGTGGTGGAGAAGAACGTCGCCGTCGCCGGTGCGATCGTGCGCATCTCGGGACTGCGCATCAGGTACACGCTCAGCGCGTAGTCGTTCCACACGTTCACGCTGGTGAGGATCACCACTGTCGCGGTGACCGGCTTGAGCATGGGCACGACCACGCGGAACAGCGCCTGCACGGCGTTCGCCCCATCGACCGCCGCCGCCTCCTCGATCGAGATCGGCAGTCCGCGCATGAACGCGGTGTAGAGGAAGATCGCCAGCGGAAGCTGGGTCGCCGTCATCACCAGGATCGTGCCCCAGTAGGTGTTGATCGCCTGCCACTGGCTCATCATCGAGTACAGCGGCACCAGGATCGACAGCGGCGGGATCATGATCAGCCCGACGACCGCGGCGAGCACGAGTCTGTTCCCGAGGGTGCTGCGCCGCGCGAGCGGGTAGGCGGCGAGCGCGCCGAGCACGCACACCAGCACGGTGGCGCCGAGCGTCACGATCGCGCTGTTGCCGATCGCGCGCAGGATGCCGCCCTCCTCGATCGCGGTGGCGAAGTTCTGCCAGTGGATGCCGGTGAGCGGAGGCAGCCACTGCGAGGACAGATCGCTGCGCGCCTTCATCGCCGAGGTGACCGTGATGTAGAACGGCAGCAGCTGCACGAGCACGGCCAGCAGCACGCCGGCCCCGATGGCGAGGCGGGCGGGCCAGGGCGAGCGGGCGCGCGCGGCCGTCACAGCTGCTCCAGCCTTCGCCGGTTGAGCATCGTGTTCAGCACCAGGGTGAACACCGCGATGATCAGGAACAGCACCACGCCCATCGCCGAGGCGTAGCCGGCGCGCTGACTGCCGAAGTACATCTTGGCGATCAGCGTCGACACCGAGTTGGTCGAGTAGCCGGGCCCGCCGGCGGTGAGCACCTGGATCACGTCGAACAGCTTCATGCCGCCGATCAGGTTCAGCACGACGCTGGTCGCGAACGCGGGCTGCAGCATCGGCAGCGTGATGCTGCGGAACGTCTGCCCCGCGGTCGCCCCGTCGAGCCGGGCCGCCTCGTAGTACATGGTGGGAATGGACTGCAGGCCGGCCAGGTAGATCACCATCGAGATGCCGACGAACTGCAGCGAGTTCACCAGCACGATCAGCGCGATCGCGGTGCCCGAGTCGCTGAGCCACGCCGTGCGCTGCCCGCCGAGCGCCATGACCAGGTCGTTGAGCCCGCCGCCGTTGTAGGCGAAGAACAGGTAGTACATGGTGCCCATCACCACCGGCGAGACGAGCACGGGCAGGTAGATCATCGCGCGGGCCGCACCGCGCCCGCGCACGCGACGGTCCAGCGCGAGTGCGAGCGCCAGGCCGAGCACCTGCTGCAGGATCGTCGAGCCCACCCCGTAGATGAAGGTGTTGCCGAGCGCGGTCAGGAAGTTGGGGTCGGCGAACAGCCGCAGGTAGTTCTCCACCCCCACGAACGAACGGTCCGGCGTGTAGCCGTCCCAGTTCGTCAGCGACAGCAGCACCCCGTTCACCAGCGGCCACAGCATGAACACGCCGAGCACCGCCAGCGCCGGCAGGTAGAGCAGGTTGAGCGCGCGACTCCTCATCGCAGCGAGTCGTAGCTCGACTTCATCTGCTCGGTGGCCTTCTCCGGCGTCAGCTGCCCGGTGATCACCCCGTCGGTGGTGGTGACCATCGTGTCCCAGATGCCGCCGGGCAGGTACACGCGGTCGAAGTAGGGCTGCAGCGGCAGCGTGCCCGGCTCGACGAACTGCTCGTAGCTGGAGGTGAGCACGCCCAGGTCGCTCTCGGCGTTCGTGAGCCCGGGGATGCCGCCGATCGAGCTCGCGAGCTGCGACAGGTTGCCGGGCTCGGCCAGGTAGGCCAGGTAGTCCAGCGCCTGCTTCTTGTCGGGCGAGGTCTTCGAGACGCCGTAGGCGCGACCCTCACCGCCCACCAGGAACGGCTGACCGCTCTCGGACGGAATGGGCATGTAGCCCAGGTCGGCGTCCGGGTTGAACCCGAGCGCCGTGGCGACCAGGTAGTTCTGCACGAACACGAACGCCGTCGTGCCCTCGGCCAGCGCACGACCGAGGTCGTCGGTCGTGGCCGAGGAGTAGTCGGGGTTGAACCAGCCCGACTTCTGCCAGGTGGCGACGTGATCCAGGATGCGGGTGTACCCCTTCTCGTCGAAGGTGCCGTCCTTGAATCCCTTCAGCTCGTCGTCGGTGAAGTCGCCCGACCCGATGAAGTCGGTGATGTTGCCCGCGAACCAGCTGTCCTTCCCGGAGGACGAGACCGGGGTGACCCCGGCATCCTTCAGCTTCTTCATCGCGCCCTCGAAGGCGGTCCAGTCCGTGAGCGTCGTCGGGTCTATCCCGGCATCCTTCAGCACGGTGCGGTTGTAGACGATCCCGGCGACGTCGGTGTCGATCGGCAGTGCGAAGAACTGGCCGTCGGCGTTCTGCATCGCGGGCGCCAGCGCCTCGTTGAAGTCCTTCGCCCACGGCTGGTCGTTCAGCGGCTCGAGGAAGCTGCTGTACCGCAGCAGCGACCAGCCGTGCGTGGCCCAGATGTCGGGGATGTCGTTGGCGGCGAGCCGCACCTTGATGTCGTCCTCGTACGTGTCGGTGGACGGCACGAGCTTGATCGTGACGCCGGGGTTGTCCTTCTCGTACGCGTCGGTGATCGTCTTCAGCACCTTCAGCGACGGGTCGGTCGCCCCGAAGTTGGTCTGCATCTCGAGCTGGACGTCGCCGCCACCGCCGCTCTCACCCGAGCAGGCGGTCAGCGCCAGCGCCGCGGCGGAGACGACCGCGAGGGCCGCCAGGGTGCGCTGGGATGCTCTGGATGTCTTCATGTCCGATCCTCACTGTTCTTCGAGTCACTGTCGTCGGCTCTTCGAGTCGCTGTCGATGGCGAGAAAACTGATGCGCAATCGCCTGGTTCGTGATATGTTACCCGCGTAGATCACTGGGGTACAGGGGGGTCTCGGAATCGTACTGAGGGGCGCGATTCCGGGGCCCCCGTCCATGTTGACACCCGTAGAAGCACGATGAAAGACTCAGGGCCATGGCGTTCAACTTGGGGATGGTCGGTGCCGGCCAGTTCGCCGGCCAGTTCGCGACGCTGTTCCACCACCACCCCGGCGTCTCCGCCGTGCACGTCACCGACGTGATCGGAGCGCGTGCGGACGAGCTGGTGCGCGCCGCGGGACTCGCGGGGACCTTCGCATCCTTCGACGACCTGATCGCGTCGCCCGCGATCGACGCCGTCGCCGTCTTCACCCAGCGCTGGACCCACGGTCCGCTGGTCGTGAAGGCGCTGCGCGCGGGCAAGCACGTGTACTCCGCCGTGCCGATGGCGATCGCCGCCGAGGAGATCTCCGACATCATCGATGCGGTGCGCGAGACCGGCCTCACCTACATGATGGGCGAGACCAGCTACTACAACCCGGCGACGGTGTTCGCCCGGCAGAAGCTCGCCGACGGCTCGTTCGGACGGCTGTTCTACGGCGAGGGCGACTACGTCCACGACATGGACCTGGGCTTCTACGAGGCCTACCAGTACTCCGGCGGTGAGAACTGGAGAGCCACCGCCAGCTATCCTCCGCTGCTGTACCCGACGCACTCCATCGGCGGAGTGCTGGGTGCCTGGCCCACGCACGCCACCTCGGTGTCGGCGATCGGCGTGGTCGACCAGCGCGGCGACGGCGTGTTCGACCGCTCGGTGAGCCAGTTCGACAACGACTTCTCCAATGCCACCGCCCTGTTCGAGCTCGCCGGCGGCGGCTCCATGCGCATCAACGAGTTCCGGCGCGTGGGGTACCCCTCACACCTGCGCGAGTCCCGGTTCCGGTGGTTCGGCACCGAGGGCTCCTTCGAGCAGCTGGCGCGCACCACCGTGTGGCAGAACCGCGACGGCGTGGAGGACATCTCGCACCTGATCGACACGCACGCCTCGGTCGCGCACGATGACCCGGCGCTGGCGCACGTCGCGCCGGCGCTGCGCGACGCATTCGTGTCGGGATACGCCGCGATCCACGAGGCCGAGAGGGCCCGCATCCCCGCCGAGCTGCGCTCCTTGCACAACGGACACGAGGGCAGTCACCATTTTCTTGTGGACGACTTCGTGCGCGCGGTCAACGACGGCGCCCTGCCGCCGGTGAACGCGTGGCAGGCGGCTCGCTTCACCCTGCCCGGCGTGATCGCGCACGAGTCGGCGCGGCGAGGCGGCGAGCGCCTCGCGATCCCCGATCTGGGGGCCCCGGATGCCCGATGAACGTCGGCCGCGTTCGGTCACCCGCGCCGATGTGGCGCGATACGCGGGTGTGAGCACGGCCGTCGTGAGCTACGTGCTCAACGACGGGCCCAAGGGCGTCGCTCCGCTCACCAGGGAGCGCGTGCTCGACGCCGTGCGCGTGCTCGGCTATCGGCCCAACGCGGCCGCTAGGGCGCTGTCGATGGGCGCCGCCGACATGTTCGGCCTGCTCGTGCACGACAACCGCAGCCCGTTCTTCGCCGAGCTGTGCCATGCGCTCGACCAGGCGTCGGCGGATGCCGGGCGTTCGCTGCTGATCGTCAACTCCGACCGGTCGCAGGTGGCCACGTCGGAGCAGCTCCGCGATCTGGCGTCCCGGCAGATCGGCGGGCTGATCATCGCCGACGTGCTCACCGCGAGCGAGCAGTCGCTGGTGGAGTCGCTCGGCATCCCGGCCGTGGTGATCGGCCAGTTCGGCGAGACCGACGGCCTGCACAGCGTGGGTGTGGACTTCCCGGTGGGGGCGCGGCGGGCCACAGAGCACCTGATCGGCCACGGCTACCGCGAGATCGCGTTCGCGGGAAGCGCCGCGCGCTATGACGCCCGCGAGCGCGGCTGGCGCGATGCGCTCTCCGCCGCCCGCCTGCCGCTCGGCCCGCTGGTGCACACGCCGTTCGGCTATCAGGGCGGCTACGACGCGGCCGTGCAGTTGATCGACGGCGAGCGGATGCCGCGGGCCGTGCTGGCCGCGTCGGATCAGATCGCGATCGGCATGCTCGCGGCGTTCGGCGAGCGCGGCATCCGCGTTCCCGACGACATCGCGATCGTCTCCTTCGATGGCACGGTGAGCGCCGACTTCGTCTGGCCCCGGCTCACGACCGCCGTGCAGCCGCTCGAGCGGATGGCGGAGGTCGCGGTGCAGCTGCTGCTGGATCCGGATGCCGAGCGCGAGCACCGTGCGCTCAGCGCCCGTCTGCGCATCCGCGAGTCGTGCGGCTGCACCGCCGAGCCGGGTCACTGAGCCCCACAATCTGGGTCACTGAGCCTGTCGAAGTGCCGCCTCGGCCGCGCCCCTCCCCCAGCGGAACGGCGAGACCGTCGGGTCGCCGGTGATCCAGAACCGCCACGGGAACGCCATCGTGCCCGCGATCCCGGCCACGCCGACGCGCGGCCCGGCCGACACGTCCGGCATCGGCTGGTCGGCGAGCATCAGCCGCGCCACCGCGCCGTTCCGCTCCGCCCCCGAGACGACGTCGATGCCGTCGTGCAGCGCGTGCGTCAGGCCGACCGCCTGCCCCAGCCGGCCGGGGCCGCGGGCGAGGTCGCGCAGCCCGATGCGGCTCAGCGGCGTCGCCGCGCCGCGGCGCAGGGCGGCGGCATCCACTCCCGCGACCACCTCACCCGCGCGCAGCAGCACCCCGCCGGCCTCGCCCTCGGGACCGCAGACGATGTTGACGCAGGAGTGGATGCCGTGGCTCAGGTACACGTACAGATGCCCGGGTTCGCCCCACATGGTGGCGTTGCGGGCCGTCGGGCCCATTCGCGCGTGCGACCCCGGGTCGGGCACGGGGCCGGTCCCCTTGCCGTGGTACGCCTCGACCTCGGTGATCCGCAGCCGCGTCTCGGCGCCGGCGACGACGGTGATCAGCTGGGCGCCGAGCAGCCGGGGGGCCACCTGCACGGGCATCCCGAGCAGCTCGTCACGCTCGACCGGCCGCATCACTCCTCCTCACGCCGTCCGCTCACGGCTGCGGCGACTGACCGCACCACGAGACGTCGAAGCCGTTCAGGGTCGGCAGCTCGCGATCGCCGTCCAGGGCGATCAGCTGGGTGTGCAGCGTGCCCGGCAGCGGCAGCAGCATGTCGTCGTACGGGTTGTTCGGCAGGTCGGGAGCGACCACGACCGCGGCGTACTGGCCGCTGGGCGACACGCAGGTCTGCAGGATGGCATCCGCTCCGCTCACCTCGGTGAGCACGGTGGCCGCGCCCTCGTCGTCGACCCGCACCACGGCCTGACCTGTCGGCATGCCGCCGTCGTCGCGCTGCACCACGTGACGCAGCGTGCCGCCGGGGAACGGCACCACCTCGCTCGCCGGGCCGTAGTCGGGATCGGAGGCGGGCAGCGGCGTCTCGTCGCCGCCGGTCAGGTCGACCTGCACGATGGCGCCGTCGGCGCGCTCGATGATCGCCGTGTACGTGCCGCGCGTCACGCCCAGGATGCTGGCGGCGACCCCCATCGAGGTCACGTCGGTGCCGGCGCGCAGATCCTGCAGGCCCAGGGCGCCGTCGAAATCGATGAACAGCAGCGACGAGCTGTCGGGCACGAACTGCCACTCCGCCACGCTGGCATCCTCGCCCGCCACCTGCACGATGCTCGGCTCGCCCTTGCCGCTGAGCGGTTCGGTGACGAGCACGCTGGCGCGGCCGCTCGTCTCGGTCAGCTCGCGGTCGGAGTAGCTGTAGCCGATGTAGCCCCCGCGATCGGAGAGCTGCACCGACGAGACGAAGCCCTCGCCGGGCAGCTCGAGCTCTCGCCGGCCCGACCCGTCGCGGTTCATCGCGATCAGCCGCGAGCCGTCGTCCTCCTCCACGGCGACCACGATGGTGTCGCCGCTGACGCGGTAGTCGTCGATGCGCGGATGCTCGAACACGGGCGTCGCGCGCTCACCGGTCAGGTCGGTGCGGAAGATCTTGTCGTCGCCGTCGGCCGAGCGCTGCAGCAGCAGCACGCGGGAGGCGGGCGTGCGGAACGTCGTCGTCAGATCGGATGCCGGTCCGCCGCCGGCCCCGACGACTCCGGCGATCTCGACGGTGTACGTGGTGGCATCATCGAGCGCGTTCGTGAAGCGGATGCCGATGCTGCGGCCGGCCGTGTCGACGGTGAACGGTGCAGCGGGGGTGACGGTGACCCGCTTCGCGTCGATGTCGTCGACACGCTGATTGAGCGAGAGGGTCAGGCGGCTGCCGGAGCTCTCGATGGCCTGCGCGCCGTCGACGGTCGTGGCCGTGATGCGCGGCCCCTGCGTGAGGCTGACCACGCCGAGCACGGCGACGACGAGCGCGAGCACCCCGAGCACCGCCAGCAGCGTGAGGACGAAGCGGCGGTCGCGCGGCTGCCGGGCAGGCGCCTGTGTCGCAGACGGCGGTGCGGCGGGGAGCTGGGTGGCCGGGAGCTGGGTGGCCGGTGTCAGCGTGCTCCTGCCGCGGATCGGGCCGGGGACGGAGGCGCCACGACGGTGTGGTTCCGGCGCCGGCAGCGACAGCCCGGTCGTGATCGGAGTGGTCGGAACCGGGACGGCCGGTGCCTGGGTGGCGGCGTCCTGTGCCGGCGCCTGGGCACCGGCGTCCGGGGCGGCGGTGTCCGGCGCGGTGTCCGCGTCCCTGCGCCGATACACATCGGGGGCCGGGTCCGCCGGGGCCGGGTCCACCGGGGTCGACTCCGCGGGGGTCGGACGGGCCGGGGCGTCCGGGCTCTCGGCGCGGGCGGCCTCGGCGGCACGGCGCGCGCGCAGCTGGGCGCGGGTGAGGGGCGCCTCGCCGTCAGTACTCATACGGGTCCTTCGGCTCGGCGACCTTCTTCACCGACGTCGGCTCGATGCGCAGCGTCCCGTCGGCGTCGGCGCGCACCGCACCGGTCACCTCGATCCACTGGCCCGTCTCGTACTCCCCCGCGACGCCTCCGACCGGCACGGTGGCGGGCTGCGCGTCGATCACGCAGTGCGTGATCATCATGCGGGTCAGGCCCACGGCATCCGCTTCTCCTGGCGTCACGAACCCGGTCAGCGTGACGGAGGCGCCGTCGTACTCCTCGGGCCGCGTCGACGTGGCGAACGCGCTCGCCCAGTCCCCGATGCCGAACGTCGTCGTGTCGGCGACGCCCAGGGTCACGTCGTCGGCACCGGCGAACAGCCCCGGGTTGTCGCCGGCGCGCGAGACCGCGAGCTGGGCCGACAGCGAGGCGGGCGGCAGCATCAGCGCCGCCAGCACCACGGCCGACGCGACCACGCCGCCGGTCACGACGCCGGCGGTCTGCAGGATCCGGCGGCGGTGCGCCCCGGCATCCGCCGCCGACGCCGACCCGGTGTGGTCGTGGTCGCCCTCCGCGCCCAGCGGCACCGTGCACGACCAGACCGCCACGACGAGCAGCAGCGCGGCCGCCGCGCACGCGAACCACACCGTGTCGGGGCTGATGTACAGGGTGAGCCGGCCGGTCAGCCCCAGTCCGAGCGTGACCACGGCGACGACGGTCGCCAGGCCCAGCCCCAGCCAGCGGCCGGCGAGCGCACGGGGGCGGGTCGGCTCAGCCAAAGACATTCACCCCGATCCCGATCGCGCAGGCGCTGAGCACCACCAGACCGACCAGCCCGGCGAGCACGCGCGCGGCGAAGGTGGTGCGCAGCAGTGCGAGCATCTTCACATCGACGAGCGGACCGACCAGCAGGAAGGCGATGATCGCGCCCGACGAGAACGTCGACGCGAACGACAGCGCGAAGAACGCGTCGACATTCGAGCAGATGGCCACGGTCATCGCCAGTGCGACCATCGCCAGGATCGACAGCACCGGGTTGGCGCCGATCGCCAGCAGCACATCTCGCGGCACGAGCACCTGCACGGCCCCGGCCAGCGCCGAGCCGATCACCAGGGCGGGCATGACGGCGCGCAGCTCGACGAGGAACTGGATCAGGCTGCGGCGCGTCGGCGAGCCCACCTCGTGCACGACCTGCTCGCACGTCTCCACGAACCGCTCGGTCAGCAGCGACCGGGGGTCGGGGTGACGGCTGTACACCCAGCCGATCAGGTTGGCGATCAGGTAACCGCCCACCAGACGCGCCACCAGGACGCCACCGTCCCAGCCGAACGCGGCGTGCGTGGTGAGGATGACGATCGGGTTCACGATCGGAGCCGCCACCAGGAAGGTCAGCGCTTCGGCCGGCGCGAGCCCGCGCATCATGAGTCCGCGCGCGAAGGGCACGTTGCCGCACTCGCACACCGGGATGAACATGCCCAGCAGCGACAGCACCGCGCGCCGCGCCCACGCATTGCGAGGGAGCCAGCGCTGCACGGCATCCGCGGGGAGCCACACCTGCACCACGATCGACAGCAGCACGCCCAGCGTCACCCACGGCAGCGCCTCGATGAGCACGCTGAGGGTCAGGGTCAGGCCGTCCTGCGCACGGTCGGGCAGGGCATTCACGAACAGGTTCGGCGCGAACACGTCGATCAGCACGAGCACGGCGACGACGCCGACGCCGATCGCGATGGCCCGTCCGAGCGGAACCCGGCGGGGCGGATGCCGGTGGGCGTGCACTCTGCTGCCGGACGCCGCGCTCGAGGACGCCGTGCTCGAGGACGCCGTGCTCGAGGACGCCGCCTGCGGCATCCCGGACGGCGCTGTCGTCACTCGCCCGCTCCGGCCGCCTCGCGCTCACGGCGCGCGGAGCACTCGGCGCACAGCCCGAAGATGTCGACCACGTGCTCGGCCTGCGTGAAGCCGTGCACGGCGGCGGTGCGCTGCGCCCACTGCTCCACGTCCTTGGCCTCGATCTCGACGGCGCGCCCGCAGGAGCGGCAGATCAGGTGGTGGTGGTGGCCCTGCGTGGAGCAGGCGCGGTAGAGCGCCTCGCCCTCGGGGCTCTGCAGCGAGTCCGCATCACCGGATGCCGCCAGTCCCGCCAGCGCCCGGTACACGGTGGCCAGGCCGATGCCGGTGCCCTCCTGACGCAGGTCGGCGTGCAGGGTCTGCGCGCTCACGAAACCGCGCGCGTCGGCGAGCGCATCGCGCACGCGCTCCCGCTGCCAGGTGTTCCGCTGAGCCATGCTCCGAGTCTAGGCCGGGTCGCTGTGCGTCGCTCGGGTGCTCATGCGCCCGCTTCAGGCGACGCGGCGGATGCGGGTGCGCAGGCGCTGCGCGATCCAGCATCCGCCGTAGATGAGGAACGAGATCGTCGTGATGTAGGGGCTCACCGGAAGGGTGCCGGCCAGCGCCAGCAGGATGCCGCCCACCGCCGACACGAAGCCGAACAGCGCAGCCAGCAGCGGCACGGCCAAGGGCCCTGCCGACAGCCGCATGGCCGCCGCCGCCGGCGTGACCAGCAGCGCCATCACGAGCAGTGCGCCGATGATGTGCACGCTCACCGCCACGATCAGCCCGAGCAGCACCATGAACAGCAGGCTCACCGTGCGCACCGGCACGCCGCGGGCCGCGGCGGATTCCGGGTCGAGCGAGTCGAAGCGCAGCGGGTTCCAGATCAGCAGCAGCCCGAGCAGCACGATCAGGCTCATGCCGATCAGCCAGCCCAGGTCGGGGTTGGAGACCGAGACGATCTGACCGGTCAGCAGACCGAAGCGGTTGGCGGTGCGCCCCTGCACCAGCGAGAGGAACAGGATGCCCAGGCCCAGCCCGAACGGCATCAGCACCCCCACGATCGAGTTGCGGTCGCGTGCTCGCGCGCCGAGGATGCCGATCAGGATCGCGGCGATCAGCGCTCCGGCGACGGAGCCGACCACCACGCTGCCGCCGAACAGCAGCGCCGCGGCGGCGCCGGCGAAGGACAGCTCGCTCACGCCGTGCACGGCGAAGGCCATGTCGCGCTGCATCACGAACACGCCGATCAGCCCGCCGACCACGCCGAGCACGGCGCCGGCGATCAGGGAGTTCGACAGCAGGACGAGCAGCTCGCCGTAGTCCTGGAACGAGAAGATGTCGCCCCAGTTCAGCATCCCGGTCATACGGCGCCCCCGGCGATGATGGTGGCCGTGCCCTCGGAGGCATCCTCGCCGTGATCGTGATGGGTCTCGGCATCCGGCACCCCCACGACCACCAGGCGACCGCCCGTGCGGAACACGTACACCGGCGTGCCGTACAGCGCGGTGAGCACCTCGGTGCGCAGCACCTCGTCGGGGGTGCCGAGCAGGAAGCGCCCGCCCGCGATGTAGAGGATGCGGTCGACGCGATCGAGGATCGGGTTGATGTCGTGGGTGACGAACAGCACGGCGGTGCCGTGCTCGCGCCGGCGGTGGTCGATGATCTCGGTCACCGCGCGCTGGTTGGCGAGGTCGAGGTTGGACAGCGGCTCGTCGCACAGCAGCAGCATCGGGTCGTCGGCGAGGGCCTGACCGACGCGCAGTCGCTGCTGCTCACCGCCGGAGAGCAGCCCCACCGGACGGTCGCCGAAGTGCGAGGCGCCCACGCCGTCGAGCAGCACATCCACGCGCTCCCGATCGCCGCGGTGCGGGATGGGGAAGCCGAAGCGCGCACCGCGCACCCCGAGCGCGACCACGTCACGGGCGCGCATGCTGGTGTCGGGCGGCAGCGGACGCTGCTGCGGCACGTAGCCGATGCGCGGGTCGCCGCGCCGGTGCGCCGGAGCCCGGTGGGCTCCGCCGCCCACCTCGATCGACCCGGCCGACAGCGGCTGCAGGCCGAGGACGCTGCGCAGCAGCGTGGTCTTCCCCGAGCCCGAGGGACCGAGCACGGCGATGAACTCGCCCGCGGCGATGTCGAGGTCGAGGCCCGACCACAGCTCGCGGTCGTCACGGCGCAGCCCGGCGCCGCGGATGCTGAGCACGGGCGCTCCCGCACCGGCAGGCTCAGGGTTGGTCGGCTCTGTGCTGGTCGACTCTGTGCTCGTCGACGCCGGGCTCGTCGGCTCTGGGGTCGTGGGCTCTGGGGTCATCGATCGAGCGCAGTGGTGAGGTCGTCGATCGCGGAGCGCATCCACTGAGCATACGTCTGGTCGGGGCCCAGCAGCTCCGAGAAGGTCGCCACCGGGATGCCGGCCTGCTTCGCGGCATCCGTCACCCGCGTCGTCTCCGACCCGCCGGTCTGCGCCGTGGTGAGCACGGCGCGCACGTCACCGCTGTCGATGACCCGGAGCGCGTCGAGCAGTGTCGACGGCGCGACGTCGTCGCCCTCCTCGACGGCCGAGGCGAAGCCGTCGGGAGCGACATCATCGAGACCGGCGGCGGCGGCGAGCAGGCCGGGCAGCGGCTCGGTGATGAACACCTGCTGTCCCTCGTGCTGCTCGTGCAGAGCGTCGAGGTCGGACTCGATCGCGGTGAGCTCGTCGTTCACCTTCTTCTCGGCGGCGGCGAAGTCGGCCTTGCCGTCGGGGTCGAGCTCGGTCAGGTCGGCAGCGATCTGCTCCACCACGTGCGTGATCGTGTGCACGTCGAACCAGACGTGCTCGTTGAAGCCCTCGATGTGCGAGTGGCCGTCGTGATCGTGCTCGGCGTGCTCGTCCTCGTGATCGTGCTCGGCGTGCTCGTCCTCGGCGTGCTCGGCGGCATCCGCGCCGGGGTAGTCGTGCGAGAACTCCGCGGCGGTGATGACCGCGGCATCCGACCCCTCCCGCAACTCGGTCATGTAGGCGTCGTAGCCGCCCCCGTTCTCGACCACCAGGTCTGCCTTCTGCACGGCCAGGCGGTCGCGAGCGGTCGCCTCGTAGGAGTGCGGGTCCTGCGCCTGCGAGTCGATCAGGCTGGTGACCTCGACCCGGTCGCCGCCGACCTGGGCGACCAGTGAGCCGTACACGTTCGTCGACGCCACGACGTGCAGGCGCCCGTCGTCCGCAGCACCGTCGTCCTGTGGGCTTGTGGCGCATCCGGTCAGAACAAGAGCGGATGCCAGGGTGAGGGCCGCACCGGCCAAGATCTTTCGCATGATCCCCATGCTAAACGCTAATGAGAACCATTATCAACTTGAGCGCTGCCGGGTTTCGCGACCCGACCCTGCTCGCGGGTCCTGAATCGCGGCCTCACGCGCGATGAGGCCGCAATATGGGACCCGCGAAGGTGCGTGGTGCGGCGGCGGGATGAGGCGCGTCCGTCGCCCAGGGGCGTCAGTCGACGAGCAGCGCGGGCTCCTCCAGGATCGAAGCGACGTCGGCGACGAAGCGGCTCATGGCGTCGCCGTCGAGCACGCGGTGGTCGAACGATCCGGCCACAGTGGTCACCCAGCGTGGGCGCACCTCGCCGTCGACCACCCACGGCTTCTGCGCGATCGTGCCCATGGCCACGATCCCGGCCTCGCCCGGGTTGATGATCGGGGTGCCCGCGTCCATGCCGAACACGCCGATGTTCGTGATGGTGATGGTGCCGCCCTGCTGGTCGGCCGGGCTCGTCTTCCCCTCACGGGCGGTGATCGTGAGCCGGTTCAGCGCGCGGGCGAGCTCGCGCATACCCATGTCCTGCGCGTCCTTGATGTTCGGCACCAGCAGCCCGCGCGGGGTGGCCGCCGCGATGCCCAGGTTCACGTAGTGGCGCACCGCGATCTCGGCGCCGTCGTCGGTGTCGACCCAGGCTGCGTTCACCATCGGGGTGCGGCGGGCGGCCCAGATCACGGCGCGAGCCATGATCAGCAGCGGCGAGACGCGGATGTCGGCGAAGTCGGGCGAGGCCTTCAGCCGCTTGACCAGCTCCATCGTGCGGGTCGCGTCGACCTCCTTCCACACCGTCACGTGCGGCGCGGAGTAGGCGCTCTGCACCATGGCCGAGCTGGTCGCCTTGCGCACGCCCTTGACCGGGATCGACTCGGTGCGCTCATCGGGTTCCTGGGGCTGTCGGAGGATGCCGCGAGCAAGACCGACCGGCCGTTCGACAGGCTCAGGAACCGAAAGCGTCTCCTCGCGCACGTCGCCCCACTCGGGAGTCTGGATGTTGCGGAACACGCTGGCCTGCTCGGCGTGCTTCACGACGTCGTCGCGGGTGACCTCGCCGTCGGCACCGGTGGGCGTCACCTCGGTGAGCTCCACGCCCAGGTCCCGGGCGAGCTTGCGGATCGGCGGCTTGGCGATCACGCCGACCGAGGAGCGCACCTGTCGCTGGGGCGGGCGCTTGCGCCGTGAGGTCGCGCCCCCGCCGCTGCCGTAGCCGACGAGCACGGACCCGCCGCCCTCCTCCGCCGCAGGAGCCGCGCCCCCCTGGGACGCTGAGCCTGTCGCAGCGGCGGCATCCGCAGCATCCGTCACGAACGTGATGATCGGCGCGCCGACCTGCACCGTGACCCCTTCCGCGACGAGGATCTCGCCGACCGTGCCGGCGTGCGGCGAGGGCAGCTCGACGAGCGACTTGGCGGTCTCGATCTCGCAGATCACGTCGTTGATCGCGACCGTGTCACCCGGCGCGACCTTCCAGGTGACGATCTCGGCCTCGGTGAGGCCCTCGCCGACGTCGGGGAGGGTGAAGGTCTGAGTGGTCATAGCGGGTCCTTTCGACTGCGCGAACGCCACAACTCCGGAGATCTGGTGGCCTCAGGGGCAGAATCGCGGCAGGAGCGCGAGATCCCGTGTGAATCTCCGGAGTTATGGCGGCAGAACATGGGTCAGTAGGCCAGCGAGCGGTCGACGGCTTCGAGGATGCGATCGGCATCCGGCAGGTACACGCCCTCGAGCTTGGCGGGCGGGAAGGGCGTGTCGAACCCCGAGACGCGCAGCACCGGGGCCTCGAGGGCGTAGAAGGCGCGCTCCTGCACGGTCGCGGCGATCTCGCTGCCCAGGCTGGTGAAGCCGGGCGCCTCCTGCGCGTAGACCATGCGTCCGGTGGAGCGCACCGAGTCGAGGATGGGGCCGTAGTCCACCGGCGAGAGCGAGCGCACGTCGACGACCTCGCAGCTGGTGCCCTCCGACTCGGCGAGCGCGGCGGCCTGCAGCAGGGTCGTGACCATCGCGCCGTGACCGACGAGGGTCACGTCGGACCCGCGGCGCACGATCCGCGAGGAGTGCAGCGGAAGAGCGGATGCCTCGAGCTCGACCTCGCCCTTGGGCCAGTACCGGCTCTTCGGCTCCATGAAGATGATCGGGTCGTTCGAGCGGATCGCCTCCTGGATCATCCAGTACGCGTCGTTCGGAGTCGACGGCGACACCACCCGCAGGCCCGGAGTGTGCGTGAAGTAGGCCTCGGGACTCTCCTGGTGGTGCTCCACCGCGCCGATGTGCCCGCCGTACGGGATGCGGATGACGATCGGCATCGACAGCCCGCCCTCGTGGCGGTTGGTGATCTTCGCCAGCTGCGAGGTGATCTGGTCGAAGGCGGGGAACACGAAGCCGTCGAACTGGATCTCGCACACCGGCCGGAAGCCGGCCATGGCCAGGCCGATCGCGGTGCCGACGATGCCGGATTCCGCCAGCGGCGTGTCCAGCACGCGCCGGTCCCCGAACTCCGCCTGCAGCCCCTCGGTGACGCGGAACACCCCGCCGAGCCTGCCGATGTCCTCGCCCATCAGCAGCACGCGCGGGTCGTCCTGCAGTGCCTTGCGCAGCCCGGCGTTCAGCGCCTTCGAGAAGGGCATGTTCTCCAGGCTCACAGTGCGCCTCCCTCGGCTCCATCTGCCGCTCCGCCGGTGGCGAACGACGCCTCGTACTGCTCCAGCCACGCCCTCTGCTCGTCGATCAGCGGATGCGGCTCGCTGTACACGTGGTCGAAGATCGCACCGCGTCCGGGTGCGGGGAGTGCCACGGTGCGCGCACGCAGGTCCTCTGCGGCATCCGCCGCCTCGGAATCCACGCTCTCGAAGAACGCCTCGCCGGCGCCGCGCCCCAGCAGGAACGCGCGCATGCGCGCGATCGGGTCGCGCTGCGCCCATCGCTGCTCCTCGTCGGAGCCGCGGTACTTGGTGGGGTCGTCGCTGGTGGTGTGCGCGCCCATCCGGTAGGTGACCGCCTCGATCGCCCGCGGGCCGAGCCCGGCGCGCGACTCGTCGAGCAGCGCGCGGGAGACCGCGTAGCTGGCGAGCACGTCATTGCCGTCGACGCGGACCGAGGGGATGCCGTAGCCGGGGCCGCGTCCGACCAGCGGCACCTTCGACTGGGTCTCGACGGGCACCGAGATCGCCCAGTGATTGTTCTGCAGGAAGAACAGCACCGGGGCGTCGTAGCTGGCCGCGAAGACCATCGCCTCGTGCACGTCGCCCTGGCTGGAGGCGCCGTCGCCGTAGTAGACCACGACAGCCTCGTCGCGCTCCGGGTCGCCGCTGCCGGTCTTGCCGTCGAAGGCGAGACCCATGCCGAAGCCGGCGGCGTGCAGGGTCTGCGAGCCGAGCACCAGCGTGTAGATGCGGGTGTTGCCGTTGCGCGCGTCGGACGGGTCCCAACCGCCGTGCGAGAGCCCGCGCATCACCTTGATGATGTCGATGGGATCGACCCCACGGATGCGGGTGACCACGTGCTCGCGGTAGGAGGGGAAGATCGTGTCCTGCCGGCGCGCGGCGTGGGCCGAGCCGACCTGGGCCGCCTCCTGCCCGCGGCTCGGCGGCCAGAGCGCCAACTGGCCCTGACGCTGCAGGTTGGTGGCCTGGGCGTCGATGGCGCGGATGATCACCATGTCGCGGTAGAACTGCTCGAGCTCGGCGTCGGTGAGGGCGTCGATCAGCGGCAGGTAGGGCTCGGATGCCGGCGACGGAGCGAATGATCCATCCGCTTCCAGGACGCGAACGAGGGGTGTTTCGGTCGAGGTCACGGCTCCACGCTACCCACGTCGGCATGCCTGGTCACGCATAGTTCGGGGCCCCTAGTATGTGCCCGGGACCTGGACTTACAAGCATCCGCGCGCTGTTCGCGGGTCCCGTTCGACGGGCTCCGTCGACGGAAGGCAGCCACTCGGGACCCGCGAACGACGCGATCCGCGTCCAGGCCTCAGCGCCCGTGCGCCTGTGCGAGCCTCTCCAGCGCCGCGGCGATCGCGTGGCGAGGGGCGGCCAGGTTCATGCGCTCGAAGCCCTCGCCCTCGGGGCCGAACATGGCTCCCTCGTCGAAGAACACCAGCGCCTCCTGCTCGTGGATGCGCTTGAGCTCCTGGTGCGACAGTCCCAGCCCACGGAAGTCCATCCACTGCAGGTAGGTGCCCTCCAGATCGTGGACGACGACCTCGGGCATCCGCTCGGCCAGGAACGACCGCACCAGCTCGTGATTGCCGTGCACCAGCTCGATCAGCCCGTCCAGCCAGCCGCCGGCCTTCGTGTACGCCAGCCGGCACGCCTGGAAGCCGAGCGCGTTCAGCGTGAAGAAGCCCGTGCGGCCCTGCTCGACCGTGTACTTCTCGCGCAGCGCGGCATCCGGGATGACGATGTTGCTGGTGGCCATGCCGGCCAGGTTGAACGTCTTGCTGGGCGCGGTGCACACGATCGTGCGCGCGGCGGCGTCGTCGTTCAGCGTCGAGAAGACGGTGTGCGCGACGTCAGGCATCAGCAGGTCGAAGTGGATCTCGTCGCTGATGACGGTGAGGTCGTTGTCGCGGGCGATGCGCCAGACGGCTTCGAGCTCGTCGCGGTCCCACACCCGGCCGGTGGGGTTGTGCGGGCTGCAGAACAGCAGCGCGGTGGTGCGCGGGTCGGCGGCCTTCGCGGCGAGGTCGTCCAGGTCGATGCGCCAGCGGCCCTCCTGCAGCACGAGCGGGTTGCGCACGACCACGCGGTCGTTGCCCTCGATCGCGCCGAAGAACGGGTAGTACGCCGGGGTCTGCACGATCACACCGTCGCCGGGTGCGGTCACCGCCCGCACGGCCGTGTTGAACGCGGGCACGACGCCGGGCGCGAGCACGATCTGCTCCCGGTCGACCGCCCAGCCGTGCCGGTCGCGGAACCAGCCGGTCACCGCATCCCAGTACTCGTCGGTGGCGAGCGTGTAGCCGAGCACCACGTCGTCCAGGTGCGCGCGCAGTCCGTCCAGGATCTCCGGCGCGAGCTTCAGGTCGATGTCGGCGACCGAGAACGGCGAGATGCCGGCGGGCACGTTCGGGTTCGCGGTGAACATGTGCTGCCATTTGGAGGCGCCCGTGCCGGTGCGGTCGACGACGGTCTCGAAGTCGTAGGTCATGCGCGCACCTGCTCCGCCGCGACGGCGAGCACTCCGTCGAGCGACTCCTCCTCGCCGACCGAGATGCGGATGCCGTCGCCGGAGAACGGCCGGACGATGAGGTCCGCGGCCACGAACGCCGCGGCCACCTCGTCGGTGCGGTCGCCCGCGGGCAGCCACACGAAGTTCGACTGCGTGTCGGGCACCTCCCAGCCCTGCGCGCGCAGCCCCTCAGCCAGCCGGGTGCGGCGCTCGACGATCACCGCGACGCGCTCGCGCAGTTCGTCCTCGGCATCCAGGCTGGCGATCGCCGCGCGCTCGGCGGCGCTGGTCACCGACAGCGGGATGCCCGTGGTGCGGGCGGCATCCAGCACGTGCGGGTGCCCGATCGCGTAGCCGACGCGAAGACCGGCGAGCCCGAACGCCTTGGAGAAGGTGCGCAGCACGACCACGTTCGGATGCTTCTCGAACACGCGCTCGGCCAGCCCGTCGACGGCATCCGGGGCGGTGACGAACTCTGCGTACGCCTCGTCCAGGATGATGAGCACGTCCTGCGGCACGCGCGCGACGAAGGCGGCGAACTCGGCTCTGGTCACGATCGGGCCGGTCGGGTTGTTGGGTGTGCACACGATGACCACGCGGGTGCGGTCGGTCACGGCATCCGCCATCGCCTGCAGGTCGTGCCGTCCGCCCGGCGCGAGCGGCACCTGGATGCCGGTGGCGCCGGCCACCAGCGGAAGGCTCGGATAGGCCTCGAAGGAGCGCCACGCGTAGACGACCTCGTCCCCGACCGTGGAGGTGCCGAGCACCAGCTGGTGCAGGATCGCGACGGAGCCGGATGCCACGTGCACGGCGTCGACCTCGACGCCGAACTTCTCGCCCAGGCGGGCACGCAGCGCGCTGGCCGTCGCATCGGGGTAGCGGTTGATCGGGGCGGTGTTCGTGAGCGCCTCGAGCACCGACGGCAGCGGCTCGAACGGGTTCTCGTTGCTGGAGAGCTTGAACGCGTTCGCGCCCGCCTGCTTGCCCTGGCGGTACGGCGGCAGGGCGGCGATCTCGGGGCGGATGCGGGGCAGGATGGGCTCGGTCACGGGATCAGTCTAAGGAAGCGAGGATCCTCACGATCGATCCGAGCTGCTCCAGCCATGTCTTCCCGTCGGATCCAGCCAGTTCCTCGCGCCCCGCATTCGCTACATGCTTGCCGATGGT
Organism: Microbacterium sp. ARD32; assembly: GCF_031844385.1. Lineage (NCBI taxonomy): Bacteria > Bacillati > Actinomycetota > Actinomycetes > Micrococcales > Microbacteriaceae > Microbacterium > Microbacterium sp. ARD32. Next base: position 298,507 of record NZ_JAUZVD010000002.1, on the reverse strand, counting down.
CTTGACGTCACGCCCGAACTCGTCGGCCTTCACCGGGAAGCCCTCCTCGCCGATCCGATACACATCCATATCCAACGTCGTTCTCCTGACGTATCCGCCGCCGCCGACAAAAGTGGAGCTTCCCGTGGCACCATCGACAGATGCGATTCATCATCCGCGTCGTCATCAACGCCTTCGCCATCTGGGTGGTCACCCTCATCCCCATCCTCGGGATCGACGTGCGGCCGTTCTCTCCGGGCGAGACCCTGCAGCTGGTGCTCACCCTGCTCGCGGTCGCCGCGATCTTCGCGCTGGTCAACTCGATCATCGGCACGGTCATCAAGATCGTCGCCTTCCCGCTCTACATCCTGACGCTGGGGTTGATCTCCTTCATCGTGAATGGGTTCCTGCTCTGGCTCACCGCCTGGATCACGAGCGGCTTCGGCTGGGGTCTGAGCGTGGACTCCTTCTGGTGGGGCGTGGTCGCGGCGATCGTCATCTCCATCATCAACGCCGTCTTCGGTGCCATCCTGCGCCCGCAGAAGAAGAAGCACCGCTGACGCCACTCACAGCCGCTTCGCGCTGAACTCCATACGCTCAACGGTGACGGCCTTCCCGAGTTCGCCGAAGTAGCGCTCCCGCCAATCGCGCACGCGCACGTCGTTCGACGCGTCGGTCTCCTGTGCGGTCTGTATATAGGGGTCAATCAGATGCGGGTCGATCGGAGAGGCCATCGCGCTGTCACGGTGCACCGTGAAGCTGTCCGGCGCCCCGGTGCCCCCCACGGCGCCGCCTGTGGCCAGGGCGTTCACCGGGTCGGCGCCGTTCTCCAACCGGACCAGGGTCTGATCGCTGCGCAGCGCCGGATCCACAGGATCGCCCGCGACGATCAGGGTCCCGACCTCGTACGGACTGTCCATCGCGATGTGCGAGGCGATCATCGCACCCTGCGAATATCCGACCAGATCGACGGCGTCACCCGGGTCCGCACCGGCCTCCTTCAACGCCTGCAGAACGGCCTGGTGGGATGCCGCAGCATGACGCTCCATGTACAACCGCCAGTCGGATGTCCCATCGAACGGTTCGTCGGTCCCCGGCATCAGCTCCCGTGTGCCGTCGATGTACGCGAGGTATCTCGTCGAACTGTCCGGCATCGTGTACTTCTCGACGACCACCTGGCCCTTGACTTCACCCGGGTGCTCATATGGCACTCGTGCGATCGAATCCTTCAGGCTCGCCACCGGAGTGGTCGCACCCGATGCCACCTTCGTCACCTGCACCGCGGGAGATACGCCCTGGAGCTTGGTGCCCACCGGCAGCACACCCCGATCGGCGGTCACCGCCAGATCCCGCAACTCGCCCATCACCTTCCCGACCGGCCGTGTCTGCGTCAGATGCAGCAGGGGAAGGAACGCCGGCACGAGCATCGCCGTAGCCAGGCCACCGGCCGCGAGCCAGGTGTCCCAGGGCTGATCGGTCAGGCCTTCGAATCTCTGCTTCTCCCACTCCTCGACCAGTCGCGCGGCCATCGGCTCCACCCGCGGATCGGATGCGATCAGCGCATCGATCCGCGCCTGAACCGTGATCGCCTCGCCCCGGTCGCCTACCCCGCGCACCTCTTGCTCGGTGCGCAGCTCGACCAGTTCGAAGACATCAGCCATCAGCTGCGTGTTCGCTGCGTTCTCGCCCGCCTGGCGCGCGAGTCCCTCCAGACAGAACTCGATCGACGAGAGCTCGAACACCCACCCGCTCCGCGACCGGCCCGGCAGCGGGCCCAGAAGCTGCTCGGCCCTCCGGATCAGATCGATCGCACACACGAGCTCCCACGAGAGCCTCTCCACCTGCCGGCCGACTGCCCGGAACGCCTCCGAGTCGACGCTGATCGCACCGCCCGAGGTGATCTCCACTCCCGAGCTCATGCGAACGCCGTCCGAGCCACTCGGTCCCGCACGACCATCAGCTCGCCTCGCTGCTCGCCCAGTTCGACATGCAACTGCGACAGCTTGCGCCGCAACGCGCGCACACCATCGTTCTCCCAGCTCGACTCAGCCCCGAGTCGTTCCGCCTCCGCCGCGGCATCCCCCACCGCATCGGCCGCTTCGTCGAGAAGTCGCAGGGCGGAGAACACCACCCAGAGGTCGTCGCCTGCCAGCCCGTCGGCCGCTGTGATCGTCTGCATGCCTCCAGCGTGCGCGAAGCACGGCATCCGCTCGGTACGGAATCCCACTGATTGTGGACAACTCCCCATAACCGACGATTGGGGAAGGAAGTCGCAACCGGCAGAATGGAGCAATGACCGACCCGGATCCCTTCCGCGTCATCTTCGTCTGCACCGGCAACATCTGCCGATCCCCGATGGCCGAGGTGGTGCTCCGCGCGCTCGCCGTGCAGCGCGGGCTGGCATCCCGCGTGCTCTCCCGCAGCGCCGGAACCGGAGACTGGCACCTGGGCGAACGCGCCGACGAGCGCACCCTGGACTGCCTGACCCGCCGCGGCTACGACGGCTCGGCGCACCGGGCGAGGCAGTTCAGCGCCGCATCCTTCGCCGAGAACGACCTGATCGTCGCACTGGACCGCACCCACGAGCGCATCCTGAAGGCGTGGGCGCGCAGCGACGACGACAAGGGCAAGGTCACCCTGCTGCGGGCCTTCGACCCGCACGCCTCGAGCATGGACGTGCCCGATCCGTACTACGCCGGCCCGCCGATGTTCGACTCGGTGCTGGCTATGATTGAGACCGCGACGCGCGGCCTCTTCTCGCAGCTCGAGCCGGCTGTGCGCGCCCCCCGTACGACGCTCCGCGCGCTGCGGCGCCCCGATCAGGAGGACCTCCCCTGAGTTCCCAGCCTTCGCTCCCGTCCCTTCCGGATCAGCCGCTCAGCCCCCTCGACGGCCGCTATCGCACCGCCGTCGCCGGACTCGCGGACTTCCTCTCCGAGGCGGGACTGAACCGTGCCCGCGTCGAGGTGGAGGTGGAGTGGCTGATCGCCCTCACCGACCGCTCGCTGTTCGGCACCTCCCCCCTGCCGGATGCCGATCAGCAGCGCCTGCGCGCGCTGTACCGCGACTTCGGGCAGCCCGAGATCGACTGGCTCGCCGAGAAGGAGGCGGTCACGCGTCACGACGTGAAGGCCGTCGAGTACCTGGTGCGCGACCGGCTGTCGACGCTGGGGCTGGATGCCATCGCCGAGCTGACGCACTTCGCGTGCACCAGCGAGGACATCAACTCCGCCTCGTACGCGCTCACGGTCAAGCGCGCCGTCGAGGGCGTGTGGCTGCCGGCGCTGGATGCCGTGATCGCGAAGCTGCGCGAGCTGGCCGTCGAGCATGCGGATGCCGCGATGCTGTCCCGCACTCACGGCCAGCCGGCCACCCCGTCGACCATGGGCAAGGAGCTGGCCGTCTTCGCGTGGCGCCTGGAGCGCGTGCGCGGGCGTATCGCGGCATCCGAGTACCTGGCGAAGTTCTCCGGCGCGACCGGCACCTGGTCGGCGCACCTGGCCGCCGACCCGGACGCCGATTGGCCGGCGATCTCCCGTGCGTACATCGAGGGCCTGGGTATCGACTTCAACCCGCTCACCACCCAGATCGAGTCGCACGACTGGCAGGTGGAGCTGTACGACCACGTGCGGCACGCCGGCGGCATCCTGCACAACCTCGCCACCGACATCTGGACCTACATCTCGCTGGGCTACTTCGCGCAGATCCCCGTGGCGGGCGCGACCGGGTCGTCGACCATGCCGCACAAGATCAATCCGATCCGGTTCGAGAACGCCGAGGCGAACCTGGAGCTGTCCGGCGCGCTGCTGAACTCGCTGTCGCAGACGCTGGTCACCAGCCGGATGCAGCGCGACCTGACCGATTCCACCACGCAGCGCAACATCGGCGTCGCGTTCGGGCACTCGCTGCTGGCGCTGGACAACCTGCGCCGCGGGCTGGACTCCATCTCGCTGTCGCGCGACGTGCTGCTGGACGACCTGGACCACAACTGGGAGGTGCTGGCCGAGGCCATCCAGACCGTCATCCGCGCCGAGGTCGTCGCCGGGCGCTCGAGCATCACCGACCCGTACGCGCTGCTGAAGGACCTCACTCGCGGACACCGCGTGGGCGCGGCCGAGCTGGCCGAGTTCGTGCAGAAGCTGGAGATCGGGGATGCCGCGAAGCAGCGCCTGCTCGCGCTGACTCCGGCCACGTACACCGGCGTCGCCGAGCAGCTCGCGCGCTGACCCGGAGCGCGGCGCCGCGCGGCATCCGCCTCGCCCCGCTTCGCGAGATGAAAACCGCTGGTTGCAAGGCCTTCGGAGCGACGTTTTCCATCTCGCGCATCATGAGCCGGATGGAAAGCGCAGGTCCACGCCCTCCGGGAGCGACGTTTTCCATCCGGGGGCGTCACGGCGCACGCGCAGCCCGACGCGCAGCCAGCCCCAGCCCCGCAGCGCCCCGCCTCAGCCCGCGGGCGCGTCGCGCGGCATGAACAGCACCGCGACCAGCGTGATCGCGGCCGTGACGGCGGCGCCGACGAACACCCAGGTGGATGCCGCGATGATCGTCGCCGGATCCTGCGGGCCCGTGCCCTGGGCGATCACGGCGTTCGAGATCGCGCCCAGCACGGCGACGCCCACGGCGCTGCCGGCCGACCGGGCGAAGGTGTTCATTCCGGTCACGACGCCGCGTTCGCTCCAGTCGACGGATGCCTGTGCCGAGATCAGCACGGGTGCCGACGACCAGCCCAGCCCGAAACCGAGCACGAACGCGATCCCTGCCAGCACGAACACGTTCGGCCACGGCGCGCTGACCGCCAGCGCGATCGCCGCGACGGTCGTGGTGCCCATCCCGATCAGCGCCGTGCGCCGGAACCCGATGCGCAGGTACAGGTGCCCCACGTTCGCGGCGGCGATCGGCCAGCCCAAAGTGAGCGCGGCGACCGCGAGACCGGAGAGCAGCGGCGCGATGCCCAGCGAGCCCTCCAGGTAGGCGGGCGCGAAGCTCGTGACGCCGATCAGCAGGGCCCCGATCCCGAACGAGACGATCGTGGTGCTGAGGATCAGCCGCCGTCCGATCAGTGAGAGGTCGATGATCGGCTCGGCCGCGCGGCGCTCCACGACAGCGAATGCCACCAGGGCGAGTGCGCCCCCACCGAAGCAGATGGCGCTCGGCACCGACAGCCACGGCCACGCGCTGTCGCCCTCGAGCAGCCCCAGGATGACGCCGGTCAGTCCGGCCGTGAGCAGGGCCGCGCCGGCGTAGTCGATCCGGTGCGCGCGGGTCTGCTTCTGCTCGTGGTAGCGGCTGAGCAGCATCCATGCGGCGAGCGCGCACAGCGGCACGTTGACGAAGAAGATCCACCGCCAGGCATCCAGCTGGGCGAAGACGCCGCCCAGCGCGGGCCCGACGACCGACGCGATCGCCCACACGCTGGCGGTGTACCCCTGCACCTTCGCGCGCTCGCGCACCGTGTAGATGTCGCCGATGATGGTCATCGCCATCGGCCCGACCGCGCCCGCTCCCAGCCCCTGCACGATGCGGAACACGATCAGCCACAGCATGGTGCCGGCGAAGCCGCACAGCACCGATCCGAGCAGGAAGAGCGCGATGCCCAGCAGGATCACCGGCTTGCGGCCGATCAGGTCGGAGAACTTCGCGTAGATCGGCACGCTCACCGCCTGCGCCAGCAGGTACACCGAGAACAGCCACGGGAACTGCGTGTACCCGCCGAGGTCGCGCACGATGGTGGGCACCGCGGTGGCGAGGATGGTCGCGTCGATCGCGATGAGTCCGGTGGCCAGCATCAGCGCCGCCAGGATCGGCCCCCGCTCCGAGCGCAGTCCGACGGACGCGCGATCGACGGAGGAGGCCATGACAGGGTCCAACTCCCCCGGCTCCCGGGTATTCCCCTTCTCCGGTCGACTGCGGTGTGCGGGGTGGTGCGCAGAGGGAACGGGAGGGATGCTGGAGTGCAGCGGCGCAGAGGAGGAGGCGTGCGGATGAATGGGCGCTCGAGACGCGCGGTGTCGGTGCTCGGCATCGCGGTGGCCGGCATCGCGGTGGCGCTCACCGGCTGCACCTCACCGGCCTCCACGCTGCAGGAGGAGCCCGTGACACTGGCGAGCGGCCTGCAGTCGCCGTGGTCGGTGGTCGTGCTCGACGACGGCGGAGCGCTGATCTCGCAGCGCGACGACGGCACGGTGCTCGAGCGCACGGCATCCGGCGAGCTGCGCACGGCCGGCACGGTGCCCGGCGTGGTGTCGGGCGGCGAGGCGGGGCTGAACGGCCTCGCGGTGCGCGAGATCGACGGCGTCCGCTGGTTGTACGCGTACCACGCGACCGGCGACGACAATCGGGTGGTGCGGATGCCGCTGACCGGTGACCACGGAGCGCTGGAGCTGGACGCCGATGCCGTCGAGGACGTGGTCACCGGCATCCCGCGCGCCGCGAACCACGACGGCGGGCGCATCGCCTTCGGACCGGACGGGATGCTGTACATCGGAACCGGGGATGCCGGGCAGCGCGAGCGCGCCCGGGACCGGGACTACCTGGGCGGCAAGATCCTGCGGGTCACGCCGACCGGTGACCCGGCCCCCGGCAACCCGTTCGGCACCCGGGTGTACTCGCTGGGCCACCGCAATGTGCAGGGACTCGCGTGGGACGAGTCGGGCACGCTGTGGGCCAGCGAGTTCGGGCAGGACACCTGGGACGAGCTGAACAGGATCGAGCCCGGCGGCGACTACGGCTGGCCCGACCACGAGGGCAGGGCGGGCGCGGCGGACGCCATCGACCCGGTGGCGGTGTGGAAGCCGGCGGATGCCAGTCCCAGCGGCATCGCGATGGTGGACGGGACCCTGTTCATCGCGGCTCTGCGCGGAGAGCGGGTGTGGACCTTCGACCCGTCACGGCCGGACGAGGAGCCCTGGGAGGCGGCGTTCACAGAGGAGTACGGCCGGGTGCGCGATGTCGCCGCGGGGCCGGAGGGCGGACTGTGGCTGCTGACCAGCAACACCGACGGCCGCGGACAGCCGCGCGAGGGCGACGACCGGCTCGTGCAGCCGGCGTTCCCCGAGGGGTGAGAGTCAGCTCTGTGTTGCGTCCGGCTGCTCGGGCTCCCCGCCTGCGGCATCCGCCGACGCGGCATCCGCGCTGCCCCGCGACCTCTTCTGCTTGGGCTCGAGCAGCACCGGCTTGTCGATCGTCTTGGTGACATCGGACGGGTTCACGGCCAGCATGAGCATCGCGAGCAGCAGCAGGGTGACGATGAACGAGATCCCGCCGATGACCAGCCCCAGGGTGACCGGCGGCAGGTCGTGGTAGGTGCCGTTGGCGATGGCGCGCCGCACCCGCGAGGTGAAGCCGCCGGTGGAGAAGATCGTCACGAGCATCGCGAAGACGCCGCACGCCAGGGCGATGCCCAGCAGGTGCAGGGGACGCAGGATCTCGCGTCGGGTCGGCTTCTGGTCGGTCATGCGTGTCCTCCGTGGTCGGCCAGGCTGCTCGTGGCGTCGCGCCCACCGGCATCCGTCGTCGTCTTCGCCGCCGGGGTGAGCCCGGCGATGGCCAGGAAGACCGCGACGATGGCGGCGTAGCCGCCGAACAGCCCGACCCCGATGATGATGCTGGTCAGCGTGGAGGTCGCGCCCTCGGCCGTGACAGACTCCTGCACGAAGCCGGCCGGCACGAGCGCCAGCAGCAGCGCCAGCAGCAGCCCGAGCCCGCCGATCAGGATCGCGTCGCGGGCGCCCGCGGTCCCGCGGGTGCGGACGCCGGCGATCAGCTCCACCAGGCCGGTGACGGCAGCCCAGGCGATGACGACGGCGAAGAAGAGTCCATCGGAGCGGATGCCGGGGACGCTGCCCACCATCCCGAGCACGAGCGACGCGGCGCCCATGAGGATCGCCGGCCAGCGCTGCCCGGCGGGGTGCACGAGGATCGCGGCCAGCACCAGCACCAGGCCCGTCGTGATCGCGAATCCGCCGAACACCGACAGCCCGATGAACGCCGAGTGGTCGGGAGAGAACGTGATCATCACGGCTGCCACGGCGGCGAGGGCGGCACGCGTCAGCTGCACGTGACGCGCAGTGAAAGTGCGGGGGGCGGCGGGCATGACAGTCCTCGGATCGGCGACCCTCCCAGTCTACGTCGCGCGCCCAGGAACCCGGACCGGACAGTAGGGGCGGGGTCTCTGCGCTGGGCTTTCTGCGCTGGCGTTCTGCTCTGGCGTTCTGTTCCGGCGTTCTGCTCTGGGCGGAAGAGCTGGATGCCCGGCGCCATCCGTGCATACCGTGAGCCATGGCCTCGATCCTCCCGTTCCCCTCGTCCCCCCGCCACCGCGAGCCCGAGCCGCTCTGGCGCGAGCTGCTCGGCACCGAGCTGCGCCGCCGCCGCCATGAGCGCGGCGACACCCTCAGCGAGACCGCGGATGCCGCCGGCGTCTCTCCGCAGTACCTGTCCGAGATGGAGCGCGGGCTCAAGGAGCCCTCCAGCGAGATGATCGCCGCGGTGGCGGGCGCCCTCGAGACATCGCTGCTCGAGCTCACCAGCTCGGTGGCGGCGGGGCTGCAGCCCCCGGCAGCCGCACCGATCGCCACCGCCCAGCCCGCCAGCGGCGGCGCCTTCGCGCTCGCGGCCTGAGTGCTCGCGGTCTGAGCGCGAGGCATCCACCTCCCCATCCTCGCCGGGGAGCACCTGCACGACCCGGGCGCTCGGCTCACCGCGGTGCGAGCACCTGGTCGATGAGCCCGTAGTCGCGGGCGGCGTCCGCGGAGAAGACCCGGTCGCGGTCGGTGTCGGCGCGCAGCGCCTCGACCGTGCGACCGGTGTGGCGGGCGAGCACCTGCTCCATCTCCGACCGCACCCGCACCACTTCGTCGGCGGCGAGGATCAGATCGGGCACGGCGCCGCGGGTCTGGGCGGCGGGCTGGTGCAGCACGATCCGCGAGTGCGGCAGCGCCGAGCGCATGCCGGGCGCTCCTGATGCGACGAGCAGCGCACCCACGCCGATCGCCTGGCCGACACAGGTCGTCGTCACCCGGGGCCGGATGTGCTGCATCGTGTCGTAGATCGCCAGCGCGGCGCTCGGGTCACCGCCCGCGCAGTTGATCGACAGCTGCACGTCGCTGTCGGGAGCGTCTGCGTCGAGGTGCAGCAGCTGGGCGATGATCGTGTTGGCGACTCCGGCATCCACCTCGGTGCCGAGGTAGACGATCCGCTCGGCCAGCAGGTGCGAGTAGACGTCCATGATGCGGTCACCACGCGGATGCTGCGCGACGACGTTCGGGATGGTGTAGCCGCTCATCTCGGCTCCTCCTTGTTCTCTGCAGGTGCTGCTTCGCCGCCGAGCCCGATCCGCGTGCGCCGGTGAGGGAACACGTCGGACAGCGAGGTGACGATGCCGTCGATGAAGCCGTAGTCGAGCGCCTCGTCGGCGGTGTACCAGTGGTCGTGCAGCGAGTCCTCGAACACCCGCTCGCGCGGCTGGCCGGTGTCGTCGGCGATCAGGCCGATCACCGTGTCGCGCATGTGGCGCAGGTCATCGGCCTGCACCTCGATCTCGACGGCCGACCCGCCGATGCCCGACGACCCCTGATGCAGCAGGATGCGGGCGTGGGCGAGCGACCGCCGCTTGCCCGTGGCGCCCGCGGAGAGCAGGAACTGCCCGGCGCTGCAGGCGAGGCCCAGCGCGACCGTCGCCACGTCGTTGGGGATGGCGCGCATGACGTCGCGGATGCCGAGCATCGCCGGCACGGAACCGCCCGGCGAGTGGATCCACAGGGCGATGTCCGCCGCCGGATCCTCGGCCGCCAGGCTGAGCAGCTGGGTCATCAGCAGGGTGCCGTTGTCGTCGTCGAGGGGTCCGTCGAGCACGAGCACCCGGTCGTGGAAGAGCGCGCGTCTGGCATCGGGCCCGAACTGGGGAATGGGCTTGTCATCGGTCATGACCTCAGCCTGCGCCGCGTGCGCGGATGCTGTCGCGCGGATCTGCCGACGGCGGATCCGCGGTCGGCGGAGGCGTGGCCGATTGAAACCTTGTATTGCAATACTTGCGATGCAAGGTTAGTGTGGCGTCATGACCGAGAGTGCTGAGCGCATCGCCACCAACCTCCGCAAGGGGGTGCTGGAGTTCTGCGTGCTCGGCCTGCTGGCCGCGAACGAACGGTACGGTCTGGAGCTGGCATCCGATCTGCAGGGCCGCGGCCTGATCGCCGGCGAGGGCAGCCTGTATCCGCTGCTCGCGCGCATGCGCGAGGGCGGCCTGGTCGACACCCGCACCGAGGCCATCGGCGGCGGGAGACCGCGCCGCTACTACACGATAACGGCCGCCGGCCGCGAGCAGCTCGACGCGTTCGCCGCCGTCTGGCGCGCGATGGGCGCACAGGTCGACACGATCATCGAGGGGACATCATGACGACGAAGCACGACTACCTGCGATCGGTGGAGCGGATGCTGAGGGGCATCGACGCCGAGCACCGCACCGCCGTGCTGGAAGATCTGCGCGGGCACTTCGCCGATGCCGAGGACGCCGGCCGCCCGGTCGACGAGATCATCCGCGGTCTCGGCGCCCCGCGAGAGATCGCCGACCGCGCGGTCGAGGAATTCGGAGCGGATGCCGGAGCGACGGATGCGAGGGCCGAGCGCGCCTGGCGCGTGCTGCAGGGCGCGGCCGTGGCGCTGGCGGTCGTCATCGGCGTGGTGGCGGCGTTCATCATGCCGAGCTTCCGAACGGACAGGGGCGACCTGACCCTGTTCGAGATGGAGGGACTGTGGCTCGCGCTGCTGCCCCTGGCCCCGGTTCTCGCCGTCGCCATTCCCCTGGTGGTCTCCCGCGCCGCGCGCACCGCGCTGACCCTGATCTCGATCATGCTGCAGCTGATGGTCAGCGCGATTCTCTGGCTTCAGTTCGGCGGCCTCTTCCTGCCGTCGGTGGCGCTCACGATCGCCGCTCTGACCGTATGGCACGGCATGCGCGCCCGAGGTTTCGGACTCGCATGGCGCATCCTCGGCGCGGTGCTGACGATCGGCCCCTTCGTCGGCCTCTTCGCGCTGCACGGTGACTTCCTGCCGTTGAGCCGAATGCCCCGCCGATACGCCGACTACAGCGCCGTCGACGGCGGCGGGCCGAGCATCGGGATCGACGCGGCGGGCTGGCTGATCGCAGGTGGCATCATCATCCTCGCGGTGCTGATGGTGATCGGCATTCGCTGGGCAGGCTGGGCACTGGGCGCGGCGGGCCTGGTGCTGCTGCTCGGCGGCCTGCTCTCGGGAGCACTCCTCACGCTGCTGCTCGTCTGGCTCGGCGGTCTCTGGCTCACGATCGGGCTCGCGCACTCGGTCACAGCATCCCGCCGAACGTGACCTGACGCGGCGGAGAGGGGTGTCGGCCGGCGGCGTCCCCAGAAGCCGCCGGCCACCTGCTCGCCGACAGGGGCTGGGCGATCAGGACGGAGTGTGCATGCTGACCGACGGCCCGCACGTCCCTCTATGATCCGATGCGCTTCACGTCCCCAGCCGTGCCGCCCGCCGAACCATGTGCCAATCTATGCGTGGGGCGTTCACATACCGAGGGGGTATCTGTGACGATCGAGAAAAATTCTGACGATCAGGCGGTGATGTCATTCGCGCAGGCGCTGAGCGCCGCGATCCGCATGCGAGGGCTCACACTCTCCCGCCTGCATGCGCGTCTCGCCGCCCGCGGCAATCCGGTGTCGATGGCCACCCTGAGCTACTGGCGCTCCGGCGCGCGGCATCCCGAGGGCGCACAGTCCCTGGCGGCGATCGCCGACCTCGAGGAGCTGCTCGATCTCGACCGCGGTGCACTGCTCGACCGGCTCGGCCCGACGATGCGCACCGGTCCGCTCGGCGCGACGGCGTTTCCGTTCGATGAGGAGCTGATGGAGCAGCGCGTGCGCGAGACCTTCGTGGCTATGGGCGGTGTCTATCCCGATCCGACGCGCGAGCAGACGATCCACGTGGTCACCGACGTCGGGCCTGACGGACGGGTGCTGCGCCGCACGTCGCGCATCCTGATACAGGCGACCTCGGGCGTGCTCTCGGCAACTCCCTATGTCGAGATGTCTCCGGGCACGCCCATCCCGGCACCGGAGTTCACGGCCATCGGCGGCGGCCGGGTCGGCGCGCGGCACTCGCACCCCAGTGGTGTGGTGCACGGGTTCATGTTCGAGCTGGAGCATCCGATCACCGCGCCCGCGTCGGCGCTCATCGAGTGGGCTGTGGAGTATCCCCCCGACTTCCCGGACAACGACGGAACCGGGTACGGGATCGCGCTGCAGTCGCGGGAGCTGCTGCTGTGGACCCGGTTCGATCCCGCCGCGGTGCCGGACTGGGTCGAAGAGATCGAGGAGACTCCGGCCGGCGAGGTCGTCACGCCGCGCACGCTCGACGGCGCCACCTCGCTGCATGCGATCCGGCGCAGCTTCGGCCCCGGCGCCCTGTCGATGCGGTGGGGGTACGGCGAGCACCCGGACGACTGACCCGCGCCGCGCCCGGTCGTGGGCGCCGCCACCACCCCGGCGTCCCGATACGCTGGCGTTCATGCCTACCGTGATCCCCGCCATCGTCGCGCCGTCCGCCACCGATCCGCTCTTCACCGGCACCATCGAGCGCCGCGACGTCGGCACCGACGATGTGCGCATCGACATCCGCTGGGCCGGCATCTGCCACTCCGACATCCACACCGTGCAGGGCGACTGGGGAAGCCAGCAGTACCCGCTGACCGTGGGCCACGAGATCGTCGGGACGGTCGCCGAGATCGGCTCCGATGTCACCAGGTTCGCCGTCGGCGACCGCGTGGGCGTCGGATGCCTGGTGAACTCCTGCGGCGAGTGCGCGAACTGCCTCGCCGGCGAGGAGCAGCACTGCGAGAAGGGCGCGGTCGGCACGTACGCGGCAAAGGATGTCGACGGCACGATCACTCAGGGCGGCTACTCCACCTCGATCGTGGTGACCCAGGACTTCGTGCTGCGCGTGCCCGAGGCGATCCCGTACGAGAAGGCTGCGCCGCTGCTGTGCGCCGGCATCACCACGTACTCGCCGCTGCGGCACTGGAACGCGGGCCCCGGCAAGAAGGTCGCCGTGATCGGGCTCGGCGGGCTCGGCCACATGGCCGTGAAGATCGCGCACGCCATGGGCGCCGAGGTCACCGTGCTGTCGCGCTCGCAGTCGAAGAGGGATGATGCGCTGAAGCTCGGCGCGGACCACTACTTCGCGACGGAGGATCCCGAGACGTTCCGCACGCTGCGGAACTCGTTCGACCTCATCATCAACTCGGTGTCGGCGGCGATCGACATCGATGCGCACCTGAAGCTGCTCGCGCTGAACGGCACGCTCGTGAACGTCGGCGCGCCGGCTGAGCCGATGGCGGTGCGAGCCGGAACGCTGATCGGCGGGCGCCGCTCGTTCGCGGGGTCGAACATCGGTGGCATCGCCCAGACCCAGGAGATGCTCGACTTCTGCGCCGAGCACGGCATCGCTCCCGAGGTCGAGATCACCTCGGCCGATCAGGTCAACGAGGCGTGGGCGCGGGTGCTGGCGTCCGACGTGCGCTACCGGTTCGTGATCGACATCGAGTCGCTGACGAGCTGAGCGGCGGGGTGACGCTGGACGGCGTGATCACCGCGGCGACCGACCCTACGCGGCTGCGTGGATGCCGTCGGCCACCGGCGTGGACGCACGCACCTGCGCCGGTGCGACGCGCGTCGGCTTCGTTCGCGGCTCGCGGACACCGGTCGCGTGGACACCGGCTTCGTGAGCACCGGCGTCCCGAGCGCCCGACGGCTGACCGCGATCGAGCCGACGCGATGCGCGCAGGCCGCCGATCAGCACCCGCAGCAGTGCTCCCCCCACGACGGCGGCGCCGAGGGCACCCACGGCGACGAGCAGCGGCAGCCACAGGTCGGCGAAGGATGCCGCGAGGCTGAGCATCGCGCCCACGATCCACACCCCGATCGCTCCGCCGGCGAGCCCGGCCGCGCCGCGTGCGATCGCGAAAGCGGCGACCAGTGCGCAGGCGAGCGCGATGACCGCGCCGGCGACCCCGACCGGCACGAAGAACGCTGTCAGCGACTGCGTGAAAGCGAGCATGGACATGATGACGACCCCCCGTCGGTGATGCGCCCCCGCGCATCTTCTTCTCCAAGGTTACGCGGGTTGATCCGACGCCGGCATCCACCGGAAGGACGATTCAGGGTCATCCCCGAGAACGATCGGTGAACACCCCGTTCGCCGGCGCGCGAGCGTCAGGACAGGACCGCGAACCGCGTCGGGCCCGCGAATCGGATCATGCCCGCGGGCGTCGCCGCGGCAGCCGCAGCCGGGTCAGCCGCGGTGGCACCACGGGCACGGGCGCGGTGAACACGGCATCCACCACCATCGACCCGTCCGTCGGGCCGATCACCGGGATCGGCGTCGTCAGCGTCGTCTCGGCGGGCGCCACCGGCATCCGCGCCAGCGCGCGGTGCGCGCTCACGTAGGCGGGGGCGAGCAGAGCGACCGCGCCGATCCACGCCAGCGGGTTGCTCATCGCCACTCCCGCGAAATCCAGCACCGCGCCCAGCGCGAGCGCGGCGACCACGCGCGCGACCAGCTCGATCACGCCCGTGACCGTGGGGACGAGCACGCGCCCGATCCCCTGCAGCACGCCGCGGAGCACGAACAGCACGCCCAGCAGCACGTACGTGCAGCCGTTGATGATCAGCATCAGGTGCGCCTTGGCGACCACCTCGTCGGCGCCTTCGCCGACGAACAGCCGCACCACCGGCACACCGAGTGTGATCATGATTGCGCCGAGCACCAGCGCGGCGATCACCGCCATCCACAGCGCCTGGATCGTGCCGCGGCGCACTCGATCCGGCCGGCGGGCGCCCAGGTTCTGCGCGGCGTACATCGACGCGGCCAGGCCCAGCGAGGCCAGCAGCGCGCTGGCCAGGCTGTCCACCCGGGATGCCGCGGTGTAGGCGGCCACGGCATCCGCCCCCAGCGTGTTCAGCGCGACCTGCACGATCAGCGCGCCGATCGCGATGATCGACGCCTGGAAGCCCATCGGCAGGCCCAGCCGCAGGTGCTCGACGATGTCGGCGCGCGCCACCTTCCAGTCGGCGCGCTGCACGTGCAGGACGGGCACGCGCCGCCACACGTACAGCAGGCACAGCAGCACCGAGACGGCCTGCGCCACCACCGTGGCCCAGGCGGCTCCGGCGACTCCCCACTCCAGCGTGCCGACCATGAGGATGACCAGCCCGACGTTCAGCGCGCAGGAGATCGTGAGGAACACCAGCGGCGTGGTCGAGTCGCCGATCGCGCGGATGATCGCGGCCAGGTAGTTGAAGAACATGATCGTGCTGCCGCCGATGAAGGTCACCTGCGTGAATGCGGTGGCCTCGGCCAGCAGCTCGGGCGGGGTCTGCAGCAGCTGCAGGAACGGCTCGGCGATCAGCGGACCCACCACGGTGAGGATCAGGCTGGTGGCCGCTGTGAGCAGCGTACCGGTGGCGACCGAGCGGCGCACGCCGCGCCCGTTCGACGCGCCGAACGCCTGCGCCGTCGGGATCGCGAAGCCGCTGGACAGACCCCAGGCGAAGCCGATCACGAGAAAGATCAGGCTGCCCGTCGCGCCGACCGAGGCGAGCGAGTTCACTCCGAGGTGCCGCCCGACGACGACGGCGTCGACGAACTGGTACAGCTGCTGAACGACGTTGCCGACGAGCAGCGGCACGGAGAAGGCGAGGATGACGCGCCAGGGGCGTCCGGTGATGAGAGTGGTGGCCATGAGGGGAGGGGGGTGAGGCCGGAGGGGCGGGGAACAGGAACGGCACCGTGATCGGTCACGGTGCCGCTGCCATCATATCGAATCGTTTCGGCGGATCAGGGAAGATCCTCCACCTGAATGGTGTCGCCGTCGGCATCCTGCTCGCCGGCATCCTGCTGGTCAGTGATCACGCCGGTGGGCGGCGCGTCGTCGACCGTGTGCACGGTTCCGGCCGCCAGGGCGAGCCGGCGCCCCTCCTCCACGGCCTCCTCCTTCGAGGCGTACCCCTGGGAGAGCTCGTCCTCCCCCTCCACGCGGTTCACCCACTGTCCGTTCTTCGAGAGCGTCTCGACGTCTCCGAGTGCCATCGGAATCCTCCCTTCCTGCGCCCGCCGCACGCGCGGCGGATCCGGCAGGATAACCATCCCGAGACCGTCGCAGGGAGGGGGTTGCGTCGCGCGGGAGCGGCACGGTAATCCGTAGGGGATGACCCGTCTCCGACGCAGCGACCCGCACGGGCCGGGCCTGACCCGGGTCCGCCGCGGTCGCGGCTTCGAGTACCGGATGCCGGACGGCGTGCGCATCGACGATCCCGAGCTCATCGAGCGGCTGCGCTCGCTGGCCGTTCCCCCGGCGTGGCGCGACGTCTGGCTCAGCCCGCACGAGAACGGGCACATTCTCGCCACCGGCCTCGATGACGCGGGCCGCCGCCAGTACATCTACCACCCCGCCTGGCACGAGCGGATGGCCAGGGAGAAGTTCGATCGGATGCTGCAGCTGGCCGCCGTGATGCCGGGCGTGCGCGGCGGCGTGACCCGCGACCTCCGCCAGGACGGCTTCGGGCGGCCGCGGGTGCTCGCCGGCGCGTTCCGGATGCTGGACAGCGCCCTGCTGCGCGTCGGCTCGGAGCAGTACGCCCGGGAGCACGGCAGCATCGGCCTGGCCACGCTGCGGGGCTCGCACGCGCATGTCCGCGAAGGGCGCACCGTCGAGCTCGCGTTCCCCGGCAAGAGCGGTCAGCCATGGCAGTCGCGGATCGACGACCCCGACCTCGCCGATCTGATCGCCGGCCTCAAGCGCCGCGGCGGGCGCTCCCTGCTGCTGAGCTGGCAGGACGATGGCGCCTGGCATCCGCTGCGCCCCGCCGACATCAACGACGACGTCCGCGACCGCACCGGCGGCGACTTCACCGCGAAGGACTTCCGCACCCTGCACGGCACGATCTCGGCGGCGGTGGAGCTGGCGCGGATCGGCCCGCGCGATGCGGCGAATGCACGCCGCCGGGCCGTGTCGGCCGCCATCAGGAATACGGCGTCGATCCTGGGCAACACGCCCGCCGTGGCACGCTCCGGTTACGTCGACCCGCGTGTGCTGGATCTGTACGACGACGGGATCGTGGTGGATCCGAAGCGCCGGGTCGAACCGCAGCTGATCGAGCTGCTGTCGCCGGGCGCGTCCTCGCGGTGAAGCGGCCGACGCCGGGATGTCAACCCGGTGTGCGTTCCCCGGCCCGCCTCCTAGCGTCGGTCGGACACCGATGAAGGAGGAGACGATGAGCGACGCACAGCGCGGCAGCACGACGCACGGGCCGAACCTCGACGATCAGCTCGAGCAGGAGTCCCGGGGGATGGTGCAGGGCCATGGCGCCCCGCACGCCGAGCCGTTCCGGGAGACCGAGCCCCTTCCCGATGACACCGATGCGCCGGAGGTGCAGCAGGCTTTCGAGCGCGAGGACCCCGAGGACGAGGCCGGTGACGACGATGAACTCGCTTGAACTGAGCGGATTGGACCTGCACGAAGCACTCAGTCGTCCCGACGCCTGGACGACCGTGTACGCCGATGGCCCGCAGGGCGACCCGCCGCCCGCCGTGGAGAGCAGAATGCGGTCGCTGCGCGACCGGATGCAGCAGGCGGGAGTGCCGGAGGAGGACGCGGATGCCGTGATCGCCGCACTCTCCGAGGACACCGGCGTGCCCGCCCCGTCGGCGCGCTGGCTGCTCGTGCGCGGCGGCCTGGTGGTGGCCGACGAGGCGTTCGCCGCCCCGCGTCGCGGACCCGAGCGCGTCACGCACGGCGGCTTCCCCGCGATCGTCCCGCTGCTGCGGCATCGCGCCGGCAACCCCCTGATCCTGGTCGTGGCGACCGGAAAGGACGGCGCCGAGATCACCCTCGAGCGCCTCGGCCGGTCGGAGCCGGAGCACGTCGAGCAGGTGGAGGGCGACGAGCATCCGATCACCAAGGCCAATCCCGGCGGCTGGTCGCAGGCGCGCTATCAGCGCAGCGTCGAGGAGGTGTGGCTGCGCAACCAGACCGAGATCGGCGAGATCGTGGACGAGATCGCGCGCACGCGCGGGCCGGAGCACATCTTCGTCACCGGCGACGCGCACGCGCGCGGCCTGCTGCTCGAGGCGATCGGCGCGGACACGCTGGAGCTCGTGGTGGAGGTGGACGTCATCACCAGGGCTGCCGGTGCGGATGACGGCGCGCTGACCGCGGCGATCGACGAGACCGTCGCGGCCGCGCACGATCAGCGCGTCGCCTCCGTCCGCGATCGCGCCGCCGAACGCGACGGCGAGCTCGGCGCATCCGGCACGGGCGCGGTCGTCGCCGCACTGCAGCAGGCGCAGGTCGAGACGCTGCTGCTGGACGAGCGCATGACGGATGCCGAGACCTCGCTGCTCGCGCTGCCGGAGACCCCGTGGGTGGCGGCGACGCCCGCCGACTCCTACGACGCCGGCCCCGGCACTCCGGTCGCCGCGGCGGAGGGGCTCGTGCGCGCGGCGGTGCTCACCGACGCGGATGTGCTGTTCATCGAGGACGAGCCCGACGAGGGCGAGCCCCGTCCCGACGACGCGCCCGAGGCGCCGCTCGCCGTGCTGCGGTGGTCGTCGGCACCCGATGACGGGGCGTCCGGTGACGGGGCGTCCGGTGACGGGACATCCGGTTCCCGGCCGGCCGACTCGGACAACGCCGACGGGCATCCGAGCCAGGCCGAGGGAGAGGATCCCGATGAGGCCGGCGGGCATCGCGATCCGCATCTGGAGGGGCATCCCTCGCAGGCCGAAGGCGAGGAGCGCGACGCGGACGGCGACGAGCGGTGAGCCGGTCCGCGCCGCGCGGCCTGCGCGCAGGAGCATGATGGAGGGGTGACCGACACCCTCTCCTCGTTGCGCAACCTGCCCGCCGCGCAGTTCGTCGAGGTCGGCGACGGCGTCGCGCTGGCCACGTACACGTGGGGCGATCCGGACGCCCCGGTCGTGCTGCTCGTGCACGGGTTCGCCTCGAGCACCGCCGACACCTGGCTGCACACCGGGTGGGTGCGGATGCTGGAGCGCGAGGGCTACCGGGTGCTGGGCGTGGACCAGCGCGGTCACGGCGGCAGTCAGAAGCCGCACGACGCAGCGGGCTACCCCGTGGCGAACCTGGCTCGCGACATCGAGGCGGTGCTCGACACGCATCTGGTCGACGAAGCGCTGTACGCCGGTTACTCTCTGGGCGCGCGCGTGGGCTGGCAGGTGCTGCAGGATCTCGGCGACCGCATTCCGCGCGCCGTGCTCGGCGGCGTGCCCGACGGCATCCCGCTGGACCGTCTCGACACGGATCAGGTGCTGGCGTACGCGCGGGACGGCGTTCCGGTCACCGACCCTGCCACGCAGAGCTACATCCGGCTCGCCGAGCGCGTCCCGGGCAACGATCTGTACGCGCTGCTGGCACTGGCCGAGGGCATGCGCGCCTCGCGCTCGATCGACCCCGATCCGGCGCAGGCGCCGCAGCAGCCGGTGCTGTTCGCGACCGGCTCCGAGGATGCTGTGATGCCGGGCTCACGCCGCCTGGCGCAGGCGACACCGCGGTCGAGCTTCTTCACCATCCCCGGCCGGCACCACTTCAACGCCCTCGGGTCGAAGGCCTTCCGTCTGGCCGCGCTGGAGTTCCTGCGCGGGGAAAAGTCCTTCGTCGGACTCACGACCCCGGAGGCGGGTCGCTGAGCTGTCGAAGCGTCGTCAGTCGCGCGCCTCGCGGGTGAGCGCGCGGATGCCGAAGTAGACGAGAACCGCGACCACCGCGACGAGCACGAGCTTGACGACCACCCACAGCAGCGAGAACAGGGCGGTCACCAGCCACCACGCGATGACGATGGCGATGATGGCGCCGAGGATGCTCCAGATCGTGCTCTTGGTCATGGCTCCAGCGTAGTCAGGTCGCCTGACCGTCTAACGTGTGAACGTGACGTTCGAGGGGCCACTGGCAGCATCCGCCTACGAGGTGCTGGGCGTTTCGGCCGTCGCCGACGACGATGAGCTGCGGAGGGCCTACCGGCTGCGGCTGCGCGAGACGCACCCCGACACGGGCGGCGAGGCCGCGCTGTTCATCCAGGTGCAGCGGGCGTGGGAGCACGTCGGCACGCCCGAGGGCCGGGCGGCGTACGACCGCGGGCGCGCCGAGGTGTCGTGGGCGGCGCCATCGGCATCCGCTCCCCCGGCCGGAACGCGGCCGCGCACGAAGTCGTACGGCCGGGCCGGCGGGTGGCGTCGCCTGCGCTACCTGCGGATGCTGACCGACCACCTCGAGCGCACGGTGACCACCCGCGAGGCCTACGATCCCGCCGTCGTGCGGTCGGCGCCGTGGGAGGCGCGGCGGATGCTGGCCGCCGCGCTGGCCGAAGAGAGCACGGCAGCCGCGATCGCCGAGCTGGGCATCGGCTTCACGGCATGGCACGACGTGGTGGCAGGAGCGGATGCCGCGCAGAAGCTCGACCACGCGGTGCTCGGCCCGCGCGGGCTGTACGGCCTCGCGTCGGACGACTTCGGTGGCGCGGTGCGGTTCCGGCAGGGGGAGGTCATCGGGCGCTCCGTCGGCGACGCGACTCCCGTGGCCGAGCTGCTCGCCCGCATCCGCTCGCTCTCGCGGGCGGCGCGCGTGCGCTTCGCCGGGGCGATCCTGATCCTCCCCGACGACGACCTCGACGAGGCGGTCACCGTGCTGGGTGCGGTGCGCGGCGTACCCGTGGCGGTGGTGCGCCGCAGCGCGCTGCGACCGGTGCTGCGCTCCGGCATTGCGGGCGCTCGTCCTCTCGGGATGACCGAGGCCTTCGACGTGCGCACCCGACTGGCGCAGGCGGTGCGCGTGCTCGTGCCGTGAGCGACGGAGAACATTCCGGTGCGGAGGCCGGAGTACGGTGAGCGTGTGGATGCAGAAACCGACCCGCTCCCCGATCGCCCCGCACCCGACAGCCCGCGGGGAAAGCTCGTGCTGCTGCGGCACGGCGAGACGGAGTGGTCGCGCACCGGAAGGCACACCGGTCTCACCGACATCCCGCTGACCGCGCACGGCGAGGAGCTGGCCCGCGCCGCGGGCGAGCTCGTGCGCGGCTACGACTTCCGGCTCATCCTCAGCTCGCCGTTGCAGCGGGCCCGCCGCACCGCCGAGCTGGCGGGACTGGATGCCGACATCGATCCGCTGCTGGTCGAATGGGACTACGGCGGCTACGAGGGGCGCACGACGAAGGACATCCGTGCCGAGCTCGGCTACAACTGGACGGCGTTCGCGCACGGGGTGATCCGCGGGGCCACTCCGGGCGAGACCGTCGAAGAGGTCGCGGCCCGGGCATCCCGGGTGCTCACCCGCGTGCTGCCGGCGATGGCGCACGGCGACGTCGCCCTGATCGCACACGGCCATTATCTGCGCATCCTCACCGCCGTGTTCCTGCGGCAGGCGCCGCGGTTCGCGGCATCCATCTCACTGGATGCCGGGTCGGCGTCCGTGCTCGGGTTCGCACGCGAGCAGCCGGCGATCCTGGCCTGGAATCACGGTCCGGAGCTGCCGCTGGCGCCGTCCGAGTCGTAGACCGGCCGGCCGCCGTCGACGACCACGATCGGCGCGGCGAGCGGCGCCTCCGGCGAGCGCCGCGAGCGCGAGTACTCGCTCAGATCCGCCTCGACTGTCCGGCTGTAGGGCAGGAAGGCCAGCGCCACCGCGCCCAGCAGCACGAAGATGATCGGCACCCCGGCCGTCGCGAAGCGGATGCCGAACTGCGCCGCCTCGGTCTGCACCTGGGCGTTCTGGTCGTAGCCGAACGCCGAGATGAGCCAGAGGAACAGGGCGGTCTGCGTGCCGATCAGCGGCGCGGAGAGGATGGCGCGCAGAGCGGTGAACGAACCGGTCTTGCGCGTGCCGGTGAGGCGCTCGTTCTCGTCGATCAGGGCGGCCTCCAGCGGTGCGCCGGCCGTCATCATGATCTGCCTGCCGCTCATCAGCACGACGTAGCACAGCAGCACCTGCCACCATTCGGTCACGAGGAACAGCGCGCCCAGCCCCACCACGTAGGGCAGCATGCCCACGTACACACTGGTGCGGCTGCCGATCCGCTTGATCATCCGCGCGTACAGCGGCAGCAGCACGAGCACCACGATCATCGAGCCCATGTCGGTGATGGTCGCCTCGGTGCCCGAACTGCGGATCACGTGATCCATGAAGTACAGGAAGGCGGTGAAGTACATCCCCATCGGGGCCGTCGCCGTGATCCCGTAGCAGAACCACGCCCAGAACGAGCGCATCCGCAGGATCGATGCCGCGTCGCTGCGCAGCTGGCGCAGCGACGCGTGCTCGTCGCCGGCGTCGCCCTTCTCGTACAGCTCGGGCGGGTCCTTCAGCTTCACGAGCGGGATCACGTAGATCACGGCATTGACGAGCACGACGCCCATCAGCATCACGGCCATCGTGGTGTGCTCGGTGATCGCATCACCGACCAGCAGCTGGGTCGCCACGACCGTCGCCACGGCCGAGCAGGCGTTGCCGATCCAGGTCTTGCCCACCTCCACGTCGATGCGATCCTCGCGCGACGGCGCCGCGAGGTAGATGTAACTGGTGGCCGAGATCAGGTAGAAGGTCGAGGCGATGTCGAACAGGAACAGCTGGGTGAGGAACACCAGGAAGGTCGTGGTCTGCGGCCAGTCAGGGCTCGCCCAGGCCATCGCGACCAGACCGAACAGCATGAACGGCACGGTGACCCGCATCACGCGCAGGAACTTGCCCTTGCCGGGGCGGTAGCGGATCTTGTCGAGGATGACGCCGAACACGGGATCGTTGAGCACGTTCCAGATGTTGAAGGCGAGATACACCCAGCCGACGTACTCCGGTGAGAGCCCGATCACGTCGGTGTAGAACTTCACGTACACGTTGTGGATGACCACGGACGACATCCACGTGGCCGGAAGCGGCGTCGACAGCAGAGCCTTCTGCCGGAACGTGAGCGCCATGGTCACTCCACGGTGATCTCGAAGTCGCCCGACCCGGCGTCGAGCAGGATCCACTGCCCGTGCCGTCGCACCTCGACGGTGGCGCCGTCACGACGGGCGGTGGCCTCGCCGCGCGGCGCGAAGAACACCGACGGGGCCTCGAGGTCGGCTCCGCGCCAGCTGGCGGTGAGCACGCCGTCGTCGACGCGCCACTGCGCGGCATCGCCCGCGAAGGCGAGCGGGCGCGGGCGGGTCAGCGCGCGCGCCGCCTCGGAGTCGGCGAAACCGGGCTGCCAGCACCAGTACGTCCACGACCAGCCGTGTGCGTCGAACAGGTCCTGCAGGAACCGCGCGTGCCCGGCCACGCCCTCACCCAGGTCGAGCGCACCCCATTCGCCGACGATCACGGGCACACCGAGGCGCGTGGCGGTCTCGGCATGACGGGCGAAGATCGTGCCGGCGCGGGTGTCACTGGACAGCGCGATCGCCGGGGTGTCGACCGTGAGATCGTAGCCGTGCGGCGAATACGCCCAGTTGGCGTCGTCGAGCGGCGGCTGTCCCGACGGGATGCCGAGGTTGGCGAAGTAGTCGTGCTCGCGCAGGATCATGCCGAGGGTGTCGTGCTCGCGCACCGCCTGCGACACCCGCATCATCAGCGGAGCGACGAAGTCCTGCTCGAACCGGGCGACCAGCGGATGGATGAGGTCGCCGATGCCGCGGTGCACACGCTCGTCGTCGAGTCGGCCCAGCTGGGCGAACTTGGCGGCGGGGTCGGCGAAGTCGGCGAACACCTGCTCGGCGTCCTGCCCTGTGATCTGCGCGAAGGCGCCGATCAGCGCGGCGAAGATCTGCGGGGCGGGGCTTCCCGGTGCGGGCTCGTTGAGCAGGTCGTAACCGATGAGGGCCGGATGCCGGTGCAGACGCTGCGCGACGTGCGACCACATCGCGGCGAACCTGTCCTGCAGGCCGATCCCGCCCGGGCCCGCGGCGTTCGCCCAGAAGCGGTCGAGCGCCTCGTGCACGGCGGGGCTGGACAGATAGGCGTCACTCCACAGCTCGGTGGCGGCATAGGGCTGATCGGTCAGGGTCGCCCAGTCGGGCGCACCGTCGCCGAATCTCTGCGAGTACAGGTCCTGATGCGCGTCGAGCACGGCGACCATGCCGAACGCGTGGATGAGGTCCAGCTGCTCCGAGATCCAGTCCAGGTAGGCCTCGTCGTACTCCCCCGGGCGGGGTTCGACGGCCGACCAGATCACGCCGAGCCGGATCAGCGAGAACCCGCGCCGGGCGAGATCGGCGATGTCGTCGCGGGTCCAGTCGCCGGCGAAGCCGCGCTCCGCATACGATCCGGTGGGCTCCTGGCCACCCTTGGCGACGAGGTTGATCCCGTGGAAGACGCGGTGGCGGCCGAAGGCGTCGCGCAGCACGGATCCGTCCGCGCTGATCGCATGACCGCCCTCCGTGCGAACGCGGTGAGCGCCCACGGCGTCTTCCACGGCGTCGCCGGACTGTGACTGGTTGTGCTTCATTGCTCTCCCGGTGCGAACGTCGCTGTCGGCACATCGAACTGGGACGGACGTCCCACTTCGATGACCGTATCGCGCCGGTAGCCGGCGATCAAGCACACCGCTCCCCGGCCGCCGCTGCGCGCGCGCTCAGCCGCCGCTGCCCTCGGGATCCCGCTCGGCCAGTGCGGCGACAGCGTCGGCCGCGGCGACGACGGCGGCATCGAGTGCGGCGTCGTCACGCGTGACGAGCCAGTTGAGCGTGAGACCGTCCGAGAGCACCAGCAGCAGGCGTGCCACAGTCGGCAGCGGCACGGACCAGCGGATGCCGGTGCGCTCGGTCACCAGGGTGAGCGATGAGAGCACGATGCGGATGTACTGGTCGTACAGCTCCTGCGCGAGCGCCGGCCGGGTGCGCAGCGCGTACTGCGTGAGCTCGAGCATGGCCTGTTCGTGCGCCGGATCGGCGCGCAGGTGCTCGGCGTAACCGCGCAGAGCCGCCGTCAGCAGCTCCACGAGCGACTTGCCCTCGGGCTGGGCGGGCGCGATCGCCTTCTCCTCCCGCGCGAGCACGTCGATGATCAGCCGGTCGATCAGCTCGTCACGCGATTCGAACGCGTAGTGGAAGCTCGCCAGCGACATCCCGGCTTCGGCGACGATGGCGCGGGTCGACGCGGCATGGATCCCGCGTGCCGCGATCACGCGCAGCGCCGCCGCGACGAGCTCACTGCGACGGACCTCTACCGGGGTTCTGGGCATCTCTCCTCCGTCGGGTGGCAGCCGCTCCCGATGCGCACGATCAGCATCGACCACACAGTACTCCGTCGGCCGGCACCGTCCGGTGCCGCGGACGGAGGGCTGAGCGCGGTGCCGGCCGCTCACCGGCATCCGCTCACCCGGCCTCAGAGACGCTGTCGTGTTCTGTCGCGGTCGCGCTGTCGACCGCCGCCGAGGAAGCGGTGTCCGTATGCCCACCAGCCGCCGACGAGCATGCTGAAGACCACCCCGACGACCAGCAGCCACTGCGGGACTCCGGTCAGACCGTAGACCACCCAGATGATCGCGGCGAGCAGTGACGCGACCAGACCGATCGACGTGGCCGGGTCGGGCTGGGATGAGTTCTCCGTGTTCATGACGCACCTCCTGGTTCACGATTGTCCTCGGCGCGAGGCGCCGGTGACCATGACGCGTGTCACCGGTCCCGGATCCCGAGGTGTCGGCGGCTGGTGGTTGGATGACGTCATGGAGATCGCCACCTCAGCAGACGGAACCCTCATCGCCTTCACCGCCCTCGGGCAGGGGCGCACGATCGTGATCGTGAACGGTGCGCTGTCGACGGCCGCCGATGCCGTGCCGCTGGCCCAGGCACTGGCGGATGCCGGTTTCCGGGCGATCACGTGGGATCGACGAGCGCGCGGCGCCAGCGGAGACCGGCCCGGATCGGGCCCCGACGATGAGGCCGCCGACCTCGACGCCGTCATCGATGCGGCGGGCGGAGCGGATGCCGTGCTCGGCCACTCCTCGGGAGCGGTGCTCGCACTGCACGCCGCCACACGGGGCGTGCCGACCGGGGCGCTGTTCCTCTCCGAGCCGCCGATCGACTTCGACGGCTCGGGGTTCGGCGGCGAGCTGCCGGAGAAGCTGCAGGCGCTGGTCGACGCGGGTAGGCCGGAAGAGGCGATCGCCGCGTTCCAGCTGGATGCCGTCGGGCTGCCGGCCGCGATGGTCGCGGCCGGGCGCGAGAGCGGCCAGCTCGCCGCGCTCGCACCCCTGGGCCAGTCGACGGTGTACGACGCGCGGCTGACTCTGCGACTGCGGCAGCCGACTGCCGCCCTGTTCGACATCGCTCAGCCGGTCACGGTGCTGCGAGGCGCGCAGACCTTCCCGTTCCTGATCGGGGCGGCCGATCGACTTGCGGCGGAGACGCCCGGAGCCGAGCTCGTGATCGTCGCCGAGTCGGTCATGCACCGCCTCGATCCCGCGGCGACGGCGAGGGTGATCGCGGAGCGGCTCTGAGCGGAGCGGGTCTGAGCGCGGAGCGGGTCTGAGCGCCGCTCTGCCGTCCGATCCACGTCACCAGCGTCGAGCCGAGGGTGTACGTCTCGCCGTCGCGCTGCTCTTCGACCAGAGCGGGGCGGGTGCCGTGGCTGACGGTCTGCAGGTCGGGGAACGCGTCGGCCACGAGCGTGTCGACGTCCTGCGTGCTCAGTGCGCTCTCCAGCAGGGCGGGACGGCGTTCGCCCTGCGCGTCGACCTCGTAGCGATCGGCCACGATTCCGAGAGCGACGACGCCGCCGGGCGCCAGTGCCGACCGGATCCGCGCGAACAGGCCGCCGATGGCTGCAGTTCCCGGCAGGTGCTCCACGGCCGAGAACGCGAAGATCAGGTCGGCGGGCTGCTCGAAGGTCACATCGGCCAGGTCGGCCCGCTGCACGTGCAGCGTCCTGGAGCCCGAGGCGGGGGTCAGCGCTCTCAGCCGCTCGACCGCGGAGTCGAGCAGATCGATGGCGTGCACCTGGGAGCCGTCGGGGAGCCGCTCCAGCAGCGGCACGACGTGCCGGCCGATCCCTGCGCCGAGGTCGTAGGCGACGACGGGCCGGTCGTCGGCGACCAGCGCGATCGCCTCGTGGATGAGCGGATGCGGCCGCGCCAGCCAGGTTCCCTCGTCGCCGAGCGACGCGTTCGCGTAGAGCTCGTCGTGGTAGCGGATGGTCTCTCGGCGCGCGTCGTGGAAGTCGGGCATCCACCCTCCTCGGATCGGCGGAACGGGCTTCTGATCGATTCTGCCCTCTCAGCGAGCCTGCCGGCGGGATCGCCGATGATGGACTCATGGCCCTCTCCGCGCGCATCGTCCGTCGTCCGCTCGTCGCGCTGGCGGGCGCGACCGCCGCGCTGCTCGTCCTCGCGGCGTGCTCGTCGGCGCCGGATGTCACGCCGACCGGCGAGACCACCGAGGTGGCCGTGTCGGTGGAGGGGATGCGGTTCGTCCCCGACACGATCGAGGTTCCCGTCGGGAACAAGCTGGTCATCGAGTTCACGAACACCGGCGACATGGTGCACGATCTGGTGCTCGCCGACGGCTCGAGCACGGACCACCTCGCTCCCGGCGCGAGCGAGACGATCGATGCCGGAGTGATCGGCGCCGACATGGACGGCTGGTGCTCGGTGAGCAATCATCGCGCCCAGGGGATGGTGCTGAAGGTGAAGGCCGTCACGCCGTAGCATCCCGGCATCCGCTCCCGCGCCGGTCATCGTTCCGACCGGCGGCCTCGGTCAGACGAACCGGACCCAGTTGGCGCCGCGGCCGGTCTCGGTGCGCTGGAGCAGGTCGAGGCGATCGCCCTGCACCGCGTACAGCGACACCGTCGTCGACCTCTCGCCGGCCGCGACGAGGTGAGCGCCATCGGGACTCAGGGCGAAGCCGCGCGGCTGCGGCTCGGTGACCTCGAACCGCCCCGCAGCCGAGACCGAGCCGTCCACGGCGAGCGCGAGCGCACCGAGGGTGCTCTCCGTGCGTTCGGATGCCCAGAGCCGGCGCTCGTGGTCGCCGAAGTGCAGATCCGCGCCCCAGATGAAGTGGTTCGCGCGGGGGTCGGCGCCGAAGACGCTGCGACCCAGACCGGTCGCCGTGTCATAGGCGGTCGCGGAATCGCGCAGGCTGAGCGTGCCCGTCTTCGTGTCGCGAGCGAAGTGCAGCACCTCTGCGGTGAACTCGGTCAGGACGTACACGGCATCCTGCGCCGCATTGAGCACGAGGTGCCGCGGGCCGCTGCCGCGGGGCGCCGCGACGGCCGGCGGGTCCAACGGCGTCAGCTGCAGATCCTCGTCAACGGCGTACTGCGCGACGAGGTCGTCGCCCAGCGAGACGAAGTACGCGAAGCGGCCGTCGTCGCTGGGCAGCACCGAGTGCAGGTTGGCGTACTCGATGCGCGACACCGCGGCTCCGATCACGCCGTCGACGACCGGGCAGCTGACCCCGTACCCGCCGCCGTAGGAGGCGCCGAGCAGGCCCGTGCCGTCGGGCGTGAGGGCGAGGTAGGTCATCCCTCCGTCGGGCAGGTCCAGGCGGGTGAGCGGAGTGAGCTCGCCGCTCTCGCGATCGAGCGAGAGCGTCTGGATGCCGGCCGGCAGGCCGGAATCGCTGCCCTTCACGGCCGCGTGCACGAGACCTCGCGTGGAGTCGACGGCGAAGGTCGAGCACCCGGGGAGCCCGGGTGTCACGGCAAGGCGCTCAAGCCGGCCTTCGGCCAGTCGGAAGGTCGAGATGCTGCCGTCTGCGGAGTTGGCGACGAGAACGAGAGGCGAGTCGGTCACGTCTCGATGCTATGCCGATCACGGCCGGGGAATCATCTTGCCGGCGTGGTGACCGCGGTGAGCGGGACTCAGTTGAAGCCGCCGCCGCCGCCGAAGTCGCCGGGCGCCATGTCCTTGAAGCGGGAGTAGTGACCCTGGAAGGCGACGGTGATGGTGGCGGTGGGGCCGTTGCGGTGCTTGGCGACGATCAGGTCGGCCTCGCCGGGGCGGATGTCCTTGTCGTAGGCCGCTTCGCGGTGCAGCAGGATCACCATGTCGGCATCCTGCTCGATCGATCCCGACTCGCGCAGGTCGCTGATCGCCGGCTTCTTGTCGGAACGCTGCTCGGCGCCACGGTTCAGCTGGCTCAGCGCGATCACCGGCACCTGCAGCTCCTTGGCGAGCAGCTTGAGCGCACGCGAGAACTCCGAGACCTCCTGCTGACGCGACTCCACGCGCTTTCCGCTGGTCATCAGCTGCAGGTAGTCGATGACCACCATCTTCAACCCGGCGCGCTGCTTGAGGCGCCGACACTTGGCGCGGATCTCCACGAGGGTCATGTTCGGACTGTCGTCGATGTACAGCGGGGCGTCGTTGATGCGCCCTCGGGTCGCCGCGACCGTGGTCCAGTCGCGCGGGTCGAGCGTTCCCTTGCGCATGTTCTGCAGCGGGATCGCTCCCTCGGCGCTGAGCAGGCGCATCGCGATCTCGCTCTTGCCCATCTCGAGGGAGAAGAAGATCGACGGCTCGTTGTGGGATATGGAAGCAGCCCTAGCAAAATCCAGAGCCAGCGTCGATTTGCCCATAGCCGGCCTGGCGGCCACGACGATCATCTGGCCGCCGTGCAGGCCGTTGGTCAGCTCGTCGAGTTCGCGGAAGCCGGTCGGGATGCCCGTGAGAGAGCCATCGCGGCCATTGGCGGCCTCGATCTCCTCGACGGCCGCATCCACGGCGATCGTGAGTGGCACGTAATCTTCGGCGGTCTCGGACCCGGTGACCGAGTAGATCTCGGCCTGAGCGTTGTTGACGATGTCGGTGGCGTCACCCTCGCCGGAGTAGCCCAGCTGCACGATGCGGGTGCCGGCATCGACCAGGCGCCGCAGAATCGCTCGCTCCGAGACGATGCTCGCGTAGTAGCCGGCGTTGGCCGCCGTGGGCACGATCGAGGTGAGCGTGTGCAGGTAATCGGCGCCGCCGGCCCGGCCCAGCTCGCCGGTCTTGATCAGCTCGTCGGTGACCGCCACCACATCCGTGGGCTCGCCGTGCGAGTACAGCGACAGGATCGCCTCGAAGATGAGCTCGTGCTTGGGCACGTAGAAATCGGCGCCCTTGAGGCTCTCGATCACATCGGCGACGGCGTCCTTCGAGAGCAGCATGCCGCCCAGCGCGCTCTGCTCGGCGAGCAGGTCGTGCGGAGGGGTCCGCTCGGCGGGGCGTGAACCGCCCAGACGCTCGTCAGAGATATCCGCGATCGACAACCCGTGCTCCTCCTCCGTCGCGCGGTTGAAGCCCTGACGCGACCCACGACCGGAGGCTGTCTCCGTTCGCTGAACCCAGCGAATCACGAGCCTCGGACATCCGGTCTCCCCCAAGGTAGAAGCCGCGTTATCCCCATGCAACAGGCCCTGTGGATAACTATGTGGAGAGGGTGCGGACAACTCGGGAGTGTCTGTGCAGAACGGCTGTGGACAACTCGGTGGAGAGTACGAATCCTGACCCCATAAACGCCGCTGGACCTGGTGTTTCTGTATTCACACCCCTGTGGATGGGATTCGACCTCAAGCGAAGATTTAAGGTTTGCCGCCGTCGGCGCACGTGTGCAGAACCTGGGGAAAGTCAAGTCCGAATCGTGGCCGCGTCCCACCTCTGTGCGCGCCCCGCCCTCATGTGGACATCCGGCCGCGCACAGGGTATCGTCACAGCGATCGTCCGGCGCGTGATGCTGCTCGCCGCACGATCTGGGGAAGGAAGTCCGTGCGGTTCGCATCTGCCGATCACCGCAGCGCCCGGATGTGGTTGCTGTGCGGGTTCGGCATGCTCGTCTGGGCCGTGCTCACGGTGCTCTTCAGCGGAGCGGCGGCGCACGCCGACTCCGACGCGCACCGGCCCGCCGGATCGCACTCATCGCACGCCACGAGCGCGCATGCCTCGTCGGGCCACGCGGATGCCGCCAAGCGAGCGTCACAGAAGGCCCAGCACGAGACGCGCACCCCCGGGGCTGTCCCGGCCACGACGCGCTCCCACCAGAAGCCACGCGAACGTGCCCAGCAGCACCTGCCGGAGCGCACCGAACGGGCCGCCGCGAGCGCCCGGCACCGCGCCGCTCCGGCGCAGAAGACGAGCCACCCCAGCGCGATCGCACGCACCACGGCTCAGGTGAAGGCGGCGGCCGCGCAGCACAGCACCGCGCCGGCCCGGGAGCACAGCCGTGCGGCCGTCCGCGAGCAAGGCCGCTCCACCGCGGCGTCGCACTCCGCCTCCGTCGCCACCCAGCTGCTCCGCGTCGTGCGGAACGAGACGCGCAGCCATCCCGCGCACGCCGGCGCCCACCGTCACGCGTTCGCCCACCAGCACGCGTTCAGCCACCAGCGCGCGGTCAGCCACCAGCGCGCGTTCAGCCACCAGCGCGCATTCGCCCGCCAGGACTCGCATCGCCCGACCGACCGCGCTCATCGCGGTGAGCACCGCGGTCACGGCTGGAAGCACCACGACCACGACTGGAAGCATGCGTCGCACGCGCGCACGGCCTCCGCTGCCTTCACGCACGACAGGGCGCAGCACGCGGCATCCGATGACGCCACTGCTCCCCGCGCGCAGCAGCGCGCCGTCGGCATCCCGGCGACTGTCGTGAAGCCGACGGCGATGGCACTGCCGACGCAGACCGTCGTAGCGCCGCCTGCTGCGGGCGCACCCGATGACTCGAGCACCGGGCACCTCATCCTGCTGCCGCAGCAGCTGCATCCCGCGTCGCCGGACGCGGCCTCCTCGGGGGCCGGTTCGGGAGGTAGCGGCGGGATGCTGCCCGGTGAGGTGGTGCTGAACGGCTGGCGCGATGAGGTCCTGCTAGCCACAGCGCGACCCGATCACGAGATCGCGCCCTCGGGCCCGGCGGAGAGCACAGACGTCTCCCCCGACTGACTCGATGAGTTCGGCGCCACTGACGGCGGCCACTCATCGCGGCGGTGCACAGCCGACCGCGCACGTGCGCTCACGCGCATCCGCAATCGAGTTCGAGTTCGGTCAGGAGACCTGATCATGCGCTTCACCGCGCCACCCCGCGCCCTCGGCGACGAAAGCCCGACGCCCACGGCCTGATGACTTCCGTCGGCCTCATGTCGTCTTCGGGGGAAGACGACGCTCCGACGGATCGGATGCCGAAGCGCGCATCGTGACGACTCCCAGCGTCCCGCGCGCGCAGGCGTCCCTGCGGCATCGTGGGGATCCCCTCCCTCACGGTTCCGCACTCCGAGCGGTCTCCGGCCCTTCCTGCGCCGGCCGCTCGAGGCGGGTGCCTCTCTCCCTCAAGGGAGGCACCCGCCCTTCCTTCCGCCTGCACGTGCCCTGGACACGGCCGTGCCGAAGGAGTAGGTTCGCAAGCAAGGCGGAACACGCCCGGACGTGAGCTTTCTGAGGGGGAGGCAGCGTGCACGATGAAGTGATCCCACGCCGTGCCACGGCAGTGCTCCTCTGGGGCGCGCTCGCGGTGCTCGGCTGGGCGCTTCTGAGCCTGTTCTCATCTGCGGGCACGGCGCACGCCGACGACCAGTCTGACTCGCCGCTCTCCTCGCTCACGCAGTTGGTCAAGACGACGGTGGCTCCCGTCACGGATGCCGTCAAGCCCGTCACCGAGATCACGAAGACGGTGGCGGATGCCGCGAAGACCGTGACGGATGCTGTCGAGCCCGCCACGGAGGCGCTCAAGCCCGTGACCACGACCCTGAAGCCCATCACGGATGCCGTCAAGCCCGTCACCAAGGTCGTCACGCCGGTCACGGATGCCGCGAAGCCGATCGTGCGCGATGTGCGCGAGGTCGCAGGGAACGTGGTCGCGCCCGTGGCGAAGGCCGTCGCCGATCCTGTCGCGCAGGTGGTTCCCCGGGTCGTCGGCAGCGTGACCGAGACGGTCGCCGCCGTGCCGGTGGTGGGCGCGCCGGTCGCGAAGGTGCTCGACGATGCATCCGACCTGGTGCAGCCGGTGACGACCCCGATCACGGACGTGCTGCAGAACGATCCGGTGTCCGCGATCGTGGATCCCGTGCTCGACATCGTGGAGACAGTCCCCGTGGTCGGAGAGGTCGTCGACGACCTGGATGTCCCCGGCATCCTCGACAGCGTCACCGGCACCGTCGACGACACGACGGGAACCATCGGCGACACCGTGTCGCAGACTGTGCCGCCGCTCGTCGACGCGATCTCACCGAGCATTCCGGCCGCCCCGGGAACTCCGGGCGCGACGCCCGGCCCCAGCCCTGCGCCGGACCTCGTGCCTGGCGCCGCAGCCGATCCGCAGAGTGATCCTGCCGCCGCAGGCGAGTCCGAAGCCGCCACAGACACTGCATCCGTCACCGCGACGGCGTCGGCGATGGATGCTGAAGACGCAGCGTCCGCGTCGATCGCGGCATTCCTGCGGGCGTCCGCGGCGCTGCAGACGGTCACCACGGCATCCGCCGCCGCATCGCCCGGATCCGAGGCGCCCGCTGCTCCCGGCGATCCGGGAGGCCCGCTGCCGGACGCGGCGCTCATCCCGGCGCCGGCATCCACGACCACGGGGTCGGGGCACGATTCCCCCGGCGCGCACGCCACCCCGAACACCCCACTTCACGTCTCGCATCTCGCTTCCGGGCTCGCCGGCCCGTGGGGCGACGATGCGCTCCCGCCGTCGCCAGCGGCGGCATCCGACGTCTCCCCTGACTGACCTCGGTCTGCGTCGCCTCGCACGACGACACGATCGCGCTGCCCGGCAGCGCTTCCACAGACCACGCATTCAGTCAGGAGCTGCATCATGCACACGTTCATCAAGCGCGCCCTGTGGGGCACGCTCATCGCCGGCGGGGTCACCCTGCTCGGCGCGACGGCCGCCAACGCGGCCGAGACCGGAGGCGACGGCGGAGCCGCCTCCGGAACCCAGGTGGTCGCACCGATCTCGGCGCCGATCACCATCGCCGGCAACGCACTGTCGCTGCTGGGCACCTCCTCCGCCCAGGCACCGGCGACTCCCGCCGGGACGACGCAGCAGGCCCCCGCCGCGCACACGTCCGGCACGGACGGCGCCGCCAGTGGAACGCAGGCGGTCGTCACGGTGAACGCGCCGGTCACCGTGAAGGATGTCGCGCTCGGCATCCTCGGCAAGGCCAAGACGCAGGCGGCTGCGGCCCCGGCGCCCGAGGCCGCGACGAAGGCCGCGCCGGCACCCGCACCCGCACCCCCGGTGCAGACGTCGGGGGTCGACGGACTGCTCGCAGGCACCCAGGCTCTGCTCGCGGTGAACGCGCCGGTGACGGTGGCGGACAACGCGATCGCGGTGCTCGGCGACAGCGCGTCGGCGAGTTCCGCGGCGGCGCCGGCACCGGCGGCATCCGACGCCGACGCATCCACCGCGACGTCCGCCAGCACGTCAGGCGACGACTCCGCGGCGAGCGGAACACAGGTCGTCGCGCCCGTGACCGCGCCCGTGAACGTCGCGGGCAACGCCATCGGTGTGCTCGGCGACGCCGACAGCTCCACGAGCACGGCATCCACCGGCTCGAGCACGGCGTCCGCGCCCGCTCCGGCTGCGACGACGGACGGCGCCGACGCGCTGGCCGGCGGCACTCAGGTGGTCGCACCCGTCACCGCACCGGTGTCGGCCACGGGGAACGCCATCGGTGTGCTCGGCGACGCCACGGTGGACAGCAGTGGCGGGACGGTCATGGGCGCGATGCCCACCGCATCCGGCACCGACGCGACCACCGGCGGCTCTGACGGGCTGCTGAGCGGGTCGCAGGTGGTGGCGCCCGTCACCGCGCCGGTCACGGCCACCGGCAATGCCGTCGGCCTGGTCGGGGACGCCGCCGTCACCGGCTCCACGGGCTCGGCCTCGGCGGGCACCGTGCCGAGCACGCTTCCCCTCGGAATCGTGACCGACGGCGTGGGCTCGCTGCTGGGCGGTACGCAGGTGGCTGCACCGGTCGCTCTGCCGATCACGATCGGCGGCAACGCGATCGGAATCGTCGGCGACGCGACCGTCACCGACCCCGCACCCGGCACCGATCCTGGAACCGACCCCGGAACGGACCCCGGCACCGACCCGGGAACCGACCCCGGCACCGACCCCGGGACTGACCCCGGGACCGATCCGGGCACTGACCCGGGAACCGACCCCGGGACTGACCCCGGAACCGACCCCGGAACCGACCCCGGGACTGACCCCGGGACCGATCCGGGCACCGATCCGGGAACCGACCCCGGGACTGACCCCGGCACCGACCCCGGCACCGACCCCGGCACCACACCGGTGATCAACCAGGACACCCCGCGTCCGAGCACGCAGGCACACGCGGCGACGACGGGCGGTGACATGCTCGCCTCGACCGGAGGGACGGGCGGCGCACCACTGCTCGCCGCGCTCGCGCTCCTGCTGCTGGGCGCCGGGTTCGGGCTGCTGCGCCGCTCCCACGCGGCGTGAGCAGCAGCGATCGGCCGTGAAGGCCGTTCGCACACCGGCGGGCCGCGGGCAGCGTCCGCCCGGCGGGCGCCCGTAGACGGGAGGAACGGGCGCCCGCATCACCCCAGAGAAGAAGGATGCCCCGCTCTCCGAGGAGAACGGGGCATCCTTCGACGGGTTCAGCGCCCGTCGGGGTCACGCATCACTTCGCGGCGACCACCTGAAGGGTGATCACTGCGGTGACGTCGTCGTGCAGGCGAACGGTCGCCTCGTGCTCGCCGGTCGACTTGATCGGCGCGGCGAAGTGCACCTTGCGCTTGTCGATCGAGCCGATGCCCGCAGCCGCGACCGCGTCAGCCACGTCAGCGGTCTTCACCGAGCCGAACAGACGGCCTTCGCCGCCGGCCTTGACCGTCAGGCGCACCTTGTTGGCCTCCAGCTTGGCCTTGAGGTCGTTGGCCTCGTCCAGGTCGTGGATCTGGCGCGCCTTGCGAGCGGCCTGGATCGACTCGACCTGCTTGGCACCGCCACGGGTCCACGCCGTAGCGAAGCCCTGGGGGATGAGGTAGTTGCGGGCGTACCCGTTCTTGACCTCGACCACGTCACCGGCGCTTCCGAGCCCGGCGACCTCGTTCGTGAGAATCAGCTTTGCCATGTCGGTACCCCTCAGCGGCCAGCGCCGGCGTAGGGCAGGAGAGCCATCTCGCGAGCGTTCTTGATCGCCTTGGCGATCAGACGCTGCTCCTGCACGGAGACACCGGTGATACGACGGGCGCGGATCTTGCCGCGCTCCGAGATGAACTTGCGAAGCGTCGCGACATCCTTGTAGTCGATGACGCCCACGCGGATCGACTTCGCGGGAGCGGTGGGCTTGCCACCCTTCCGCGGCTTGCGGCGATCGCCGCTCGACTTTCCAGCCATGAGTTTTCCTTAGTAAGAAGAATGAATATTGGGTTTCGACTCGGGCTAGCGCCCTCGCTCAACCTTGAGTCGATCTCGCGTCAAGGTCGCTGCGCGACCGTGACCCGAGCCGACTCAGAACGGGGTGTCGTCGCCGAAGCTGCCGGGCGTGCTCCAGGCGTCAGCGCTCGACGAACCGGGCGTCGACCACGGCTCCTCCGAGACCTGCTGCTGCGGACGGGACTGCTGCCCGCCGCCCTGGAAGTTTCCGCCACCGCCGTTGGATGCGGCCCGCGTGACCTGTGCCGTCGCGTAGCGCAGCGACGGACCGATCTCGTCAACCTCCAGCTCGATGGCTGTGCGGTTGTTGCCCTCGCGGTCCTGGTAGGAGCGCTGACGCAGGCGGCCCTGCGCGATGACGCGCATGCCCTTGGTCAGCGAACCCGCCACGTGCTCGGCGAACTCCCGCCACACCGATGCGCGGAGGAACAGCGCTTCGCCGTCCTTCCACTCGTTGGCCTGACGGTCGAACGTGCGCGGGGTCGATGCGATGGTGAAGTTCGCCACGGGCAGGCCATTCTGCGTGTACCGCAGCTCGGGATCCGCCGTGAGGTTGCCCACCACGGTGATGACGGTTTCGCCGGCCATGATGCTTACGCCTTCGCTGCCGTCTTGAGCTTGCGGGCGGCCTTCTCGGCGGCGCGCTTGGCCTCGGCTGCGACCATGGCCTGAGCCTCTTCGGCGCGCAGGACCTTGGTGCGGAAGACGAGCTCGCTCAGCTTCAGCTGACGGTCGAGCTCCTGGGTGGCCTCGCTCGTCGCGGTGAAGTTGACGACGGCGTAGATGCCCTCGTTCTTCTTGTTGATCTCATAGGCGAAACGGCGCTTGCCCCACACGTCGACGTTGTCGATCGAGCCACCATCGTTGGTGATGACCTTCAGGAACTTGTCGAGGTTGGGGGCAACCTGGCGCTCGTCCAGCTCGGGGGTCAGAATGACCATGAGCTCGTACTGGTGCGTCACTTACCCACCTCCTTCGGACTAGAACGGCTCCCGGGACTTTCCCGGAAGCAGGAGGGTGTGTTGCGCGTTCTCTTCCCGGTTGCTGAGCTTGTCGAAGCATCCGCCCGGGCAGACAACCACAGCAGTCTACCGGATCGGAGCGGGTAGCGTTGACGCATGGAGTGGATCGCCGACCCGTCCCCGGGTGACTGGCTGCGCGAGCGGCTGGACGACGAGTACGCGACCATGCACTGCGTCGTGCCGCGCAGGTTCCCGGCGTACGCGCGGGTGTTCCACCCGGCATCCGTCCGTTCGCTGCCGGGACGCGCCGTGCCCACCCGTGCCGAGTACGAGCGGATGTCGCAGGCGGAGCACGCCGCGTTGTACGGAGCGTTCATCGACGAGCCGACCACCTGGTCCCGCACCGCCGACGCGTTCGGCACGCGCCTGCATCCGCTGGCTCAGTGGCAGAGTCTGGTGCGCACGCCCTCCGGCGAGGACTGGCGCGACCGCCACGCACCCGACGGCCGCGAGTTCAGTTCGCCCGAGGAGGGGG
The DNA here is from genome assembly GCF_031844385.1 of Microbacterium sp. ARD32. Classification (NCBI taxonomy): domain Bacteria; kingdom Bacillati; phylum Actinomycetota; class Actinomycetes; order Micrococcales; family Microbacteriaceae; genus Microbacterium; species Microbacterium sp. ARD32. The sequence goes on along the minus strand of NZ_JAUZVD010000002.1, from coordinate 260,644 downwards.
CGATGCCGCCCGAGCTGCTCGCGGCGGTCGCCAGGCACCTGGTCGCGCACACCGGCACCCCGGATGCCGGGTTCGCCGCGCTCTGGGAGGGCCGGGGCGGTCTGCTCGGGCACGTCGGCCCCACACCGTCGCGCACGTTCTTCGGGTGGCGCGACGGCGAGGCCTGGTCGGAGGGAGCGGATGCCGAGCCCGATCCCCGCCACCAGGAGATGCTGCAGCGCAGCATCCACCATCCCTTCGAGGACGCCTTCCGAAAGCCGACCTGGCAGCCCGGCATCCTCTCGCGCGAGATCTCGGAGGGCCCGCGGCTGCAGCTGCCCGGCCGCGACCACGTGCTGTTCTCGGCGCCGACGCGCGCGTTCGCCGATCCGGGGTGGATCCTGCACGCGCCGTGGCGCGACGTGGTGGCCGAGGAGCACGGGTTCGCGCCGTCGGCGCAGCATCCGAGCCTGATCTGGCCCGAGGATCGCGCCTGGGTGGTGGTGAGCGAGATCGACTACGACTCGACCATCGTCGGCGGGTCCGCCGACCTGATCCGCGCGATCTGCGACGACCCCGCCATCGAGGCGCTGCCCGTGCCCGAGAACGCCGACCTGACCTGGACCGCCGACGAGGTGAATCGATGACCAACCCGCCACCGCCGCAGACCTACCCGTTCGACACGCGCCCGCTCACGGCGCCGGTGGATCCGCGTGCGGTCAACGAGTTCTGGCGCGGCATCCGTTCCCGCTTCAGCACGCCCACCGGCACGATCATCGCGTGGGTGATCACGGGCATCGTCGGGGCGATGTTCATCGTTCCGCTGTTCGGAGTCGTCGCCTTCGGCCTGGCCGGCGGCCACGCCGGCTTCGCACTGATCCCCCTGGTGGTCATCGCCCTGGTCGCAGGCGTCGGCGTGCCGGTCGGCATCGCGACGATGCGACGCCGGCGCACGGACGCCTACCGGATCGCCCAGTTCGCAGGCGCGAACGGCATGGTCTACGAGCATCAAGTCGACAATCCTCCGCTGCCCGGCATGATCTTCAACAACGGCGACAGCCGGCAGGCCAGCTCGCTGGTGCGCGGCTACTCCCCGCGGTTCGTGGAGTTCGCCAACTACCGGTACACGACCGGCTCGGGCAAGAACCGCAGCACCCACCACTGGGGGTACGTCGCGGTCAAGCTCGACGTGCCGCTGCCGAACATCGTGCTCGACGCATTGGGCAACAACACACTGGGCAGCAATCTGCCCGCGCGCTTCTCCCGCGACCAGCGGCTCTCGCTCGAGGGCGACTTCGACCGGTACTTCTCGCTGTACTGCCCGCGCGGGTACGAGGCGGACGCCCTGTACCTGTTCACCCCCGACATCATGGCGCGCTTCATCGACCACGCCGCCCAGCTGGATGTCGAGATCGTGGACGACTGGATGTTCCTGTACATGCAGCGGTCGGCGTCGACCACGGATGCCGCGACCTGGGCGTGGCTGTTCGGCACGGTCGGGGCACTGATGACGAAGTTCGACCAGTGGGCGCGCTGGCGCGACGACCGGCTGCGCGCCGCACAGGCATCCGCTCCTGCGCTGCAACCCGGAATGCCTGCGCCGACTCCCACGACCGGGCCCCTGAGCCCGTCGACGGGCGCCGTCCCGCAGCAGAGCGGCGCCGGACCGCTGCCCTTCGCCCCGCCCGCGGGGATGCTCGCCCCGCCCCCGGGTGTCGCCCTGCAGGGGCGCCGGCTCAAGAGGGGCGTCTCGTGGGTGACGATCGTGATCATCGCGGTCGTGGTGGGCTTCATGGTGCTGCCGCAGCTGCTGGGCGTGCTGGGCTTCGTCTTCTTCCGCTGACGCCGGATGCTCAGGGCGTCGCGCGCGCGAGCCCGAACTCGGCGCCGCGGCCCGGCCCGACCCGACCCGGGCGGATGCCGGAGGAGCGGATGCCGGAGGAGCGGCCCGCTAGTGCCGCCGGACCGCCTCCCACTGGGCACGTCGCTCGGCCTGCGCCACGGGATCGGGCACCGGCAGCGCCGCCAGCAGCTCGCGAGTGTAGGGATCACGGGGATCGCCGAGCACCTGGGCGGTGGTGCCCTGCTCCTTGATCCGGCCCTGCTGCAGCACGATGATCCGGTCCGAGACCGCGTCGATCACCGCCAGGTCGTGGCTGATGAACAGCGACGCGAAGCCCAGCTCGGCCTGCAGCTGCACGAACAGCTCCAGCACCGTCGCCTGCACCGAGACGTCCAGCGCGCTGGTCGGCTCGTCGGCGATCAGCAGCCTGGGGTCCAGCGCGAGCGCGCGGGCCAGCGAGGCGCGCTGGCGCTGACCGCCGGAGAGCTCGTGCGGATAGCGGTCGCCGAAGTTCGCGGGCAGCCGCACCGCGTCGAGCAGCTCGTTCACCCGCGGGCGGGCCGCCTGCAGGCCGGATGCCCGCCCGTGCACGATCAGCGGCTCGGCGATGCACTCGGCGATCGACAGCAGCGGATTGAAGCTGGTCGCCGGATCCTGGAACACGAATCCGATCTGCGGGCGCAGCGGCGTGAGCGTTCGGCTCTTCACGCCCCGCATCTCCTGACCCAGCACCGTCAGCGAGCCGCCCAGCACCGTGGTCAGGCCCACGACCGCGCGTCCGATGGTGGTCTTGCCCGAGCCGGACTCGCCGACCAGACCGACCACCTCGCCGGGACCGACGTGGAAGTCGACGCCCTTCACCGCCACCACCGCGTTGCGGCCGAACCGGCCCGGGTAGCCGATCTCGGCGCCGGATGCCACGATCAGCGAGCCGTCGGGAGCGGCAGGAGCGGTGCGCGGCGTTTCGTCTCGCTGCGCCCGCTCAGCGATCGGGGCGGAGGTACCAGTCGCCGTCGCGGCGGGAGCGGATGCCGACTTGCCCTGGCCCACGTGCGGCACCGCCGCCAGCAGCTTGCGCGTGTACTCCTCGCGCGGGCTCGCGAACAGCTCGCGCACCGGCGCCTGCTCCACGATGTCTCCCTGGTACATCACCACCACGCGGTCGGCGAGATCGGCGACCACGCCCATGTTGTGCGTGATCAGCACGATGGTCGCACCGAACTCGTCGCGGCAGATGCGCAGCAGCTGCAGGATCTCGGCCTGCACCGTCACGTCGAGCGCGGTGGTCGGCTCATCGGCGATGATCAGCCCGGCATCCAGCACCAGCGCCATCGCGATGACGATGCGCTGCTTCTGCCCGCCGGAGAACTGGTGCGGGTAGTCGTCCACGCGGTGCTCTGGATCGGGAATGCCCACCCGCCGCATGATGTCGATCGCGCGCTCTCGGGCCGCTTTGCGCGACACCTTCGCGTGCGCCCGCAGCCCCTCGGCGATCTGCCAGCCCACGGTGTAGACCGGGTTCAGCGCCGTGGACGGCTCCTGGAACACCATCGCGGCGTCGCGGCCGCGCATCGCGCGCAGCTGCGCGTGCCCGGCGTGCACGATGTCGGTCTCGTCGCCCTGGCGGCCGCGCACGATCACGGCGCCCGACGTGGTCGCGGTCTCGGGCAGCAGTCCGAGCAGCGTGTTCGCGGTGACGGTCTTGCCCGAGCCGGACTCCCCGACGATGGCGAGCACCTCGCCCGCGTGCGCGGACAGCGAGATGCCCTTGACCGCCTCGACCGGCTCGTCGTCGGTCGCGAACGTCACCCGCAGATCGCGGACCTCGGCCACCGGCATCCGGTTCTCCTCTGCGATGCTCACTTCGCCTCCCTCCGCTCTGCACGCACCCTCTTGCGGCCACCGGCGCGGCGGCGCAGCCGCAGCCGCGGGTCGGCCAGGTCGTTCAGGCTCTCGCCCACCAGGGTGACGCCCAGCACGACCAGCACGATCGCCAGGCCCGGGAACACGCTGGTCCACCAGATGCCGCTGGTCACGTCCTGCACCGCGCGGTTCAGGTCGTAGCCCCACTCGGCGGCGGCGGTCGCCTCGATGCCGAAGCCCAGGAAGCCCAGGCCGGCGAGGGTGAGCAGGGCCTCGGACGCGTTGAGCGTGATGATCACCGGCAGCGAGCGGGTGGAGTTGCGCAGCACGTGGCGCAGCAGGATGCGGGTGGTGGGCACCCCGATCACCTTGGCGGAGTCGACGAACGGCTCCGCCCGCACGCGCACCACCTCCGAGCGCACCACGCGGAAGTACTGCGGCACGAACACCACGGTGATCGCGATGGCTGTCGCCATGATGCCGCCGGCCAGCGTGGACTGTCCGCGGCTGATCACGATCGACATCACGATCGCCAGCAGCAGCGACGGGAAGGCGTAGATCGCGTCGGCGATCACGACCAGGATGCGGTCCAGCCAGCCGCCGAAGTATCCCGAGATCAGACCCAGCGCGATGCCGATGAAGATCGAGCACGCGATGGCGGCGATGATCACCAGCAGAGCGGTCTGCGCTCCCCACAGCACGCGGGAGAGCACGTCGAAGCCCGAGACCGTGGTGCCGAGCAGGTTGAGCGCGTTCGGCGCCTGCTGCGTGCCGAACGAGGTGCCGTCGGCGGTCTGCTGCTGCGCCCAGCTGTACGGGGCGAGCAGCGGCGCCAGCGCGGCGATCACGACGAACACGACCGTGATCGCCAGGCCCGTCACCAGCATGCCGCGCTGCAGGCCCACGCTCTGACGCAGCTCCTTGATCACCGGTACCCGTTCGCTCCAGTGCTTGCGGCGCGGGGCGGCCGCGGCGAGCGCAGCGGTCTGCGGGGTGGGCATCTCGTCGTGCGTGTCGGGGATGGTCATCTCAGTACCTCACCCTCGGGTCGATGAACGCGGCGATGATGTCGACGAGGAAGTTCGTCACGGCCACCACCACGGCGATCATCACGACGATGCCCTGCACGGCGACGAAGTCGCGTGCCTTCAGGTACTCGGCGAGCATGAAGCCGATGCCCTTCCACTCGAAGGTGGTCTCGGTGAGCACCGCGCCGGCCAGCAGCAGCGCGATCTGCATGCCCATCACGGTGATGATCGGGATGAGCGCGGGCCGGTACGCGTGCTTGGTGATCAGCCGGTACTCGCTCACGCCGCGGGAGCGCCCCGACGTGACGTACTGCTGACCGAGCGTGCCGATCACGTTGGTGCGGATAAGCCGCAGGAACACGCCGGCGGTGAGCAGGCCGAGCGCGACCGCGGGGAGGATCGCGTGCTGCAGCACGTCGGCGATGGCGGCGCCGTTGCCCAGCCGGATCGCGTCGAGCAGGTAGATGCCGGTGGGGGTGTCGATACCGGCCATCAGCAGCTCGGTGCGGGTGCTGCCCCGGCCCGAGACCGGCAGCACGCCGAGCCAGACCGAGAAGATCAGCTTGAGCAGCAGCCCTGCGAAGAAGATCGGCGTCGCGTAGGCGAGGATCGCCATCACGCGCAGGGTGGCGTCCTGCCAGCGGTCGCGGCGGTAGGCGGCGATCAGACCCAGCGGGATGCTGATCAGCAGCGCCACGATGAGCGCGTAGATCGCGAGCTCGAGGGTGGCGGAGCCGTACTGCAGCAGGATCTCGATGACCGGCCGCCGGTCGGTGATCGTGGTGCCGAAGTCACCGCGGAACACGGAGCCGAGGTACTCGAGGTACTGCACGATCAGGGGCCGATCGTAGCCGGCGTCGTGGATGCGCTCCTGCAGCTGCGCGGCCGGGAGCCGGCCGCCGAGAGCCGCCGTGATGGGATCGCCGGTGATCCGCATCAGGAAGAAGACGGTGCTCACCAGGATGAACACGGTGGGGATGATCAGCACCAGCCTGATCAGGATGTAGCGCCACAGCCCGCCGCCTTTTGAGCGGCTTCGGGGCTGGACAGGGGCGAGGACAGCGCCGTCGACGGCCATTGGGGGTACTACCTAACTGTTGCGTTCTTCGGGGCGAGCGCATTCGGGGGTGCTGCGCTGGGCAGCACCCCCGAATGCGGAACGCGTTACTTCTTCAGCGGCGCGTAGCGGAACTTGAACGACGCGTCGAGCGTGGTGCCCTGAACGTCCTTGCCCACGACCGCGACCTGCTTGCCCTGCAGGATCGGCAGCGTGGAGAGGTCCTTCGCGACCATCTCCTGGATCTGGCCGATCTGGTCCAGGCGCTTGTCGGCGTCGGTCTCGGTCTGCTCCTTGACGATGGCGTCGTTCACCGCCGCGTTGTCGTAGTGGTTGCCCAGGAAGTTCTCCTTAAGGAAGAACGGCGACAGGTAGTTGTCGGCATCCGAGTAGTCCGGGAACCAGCCCAGCTGGTACAGCGGGTACACGTCCTTGGTGCGGTCGTCCGAGTACTGCACCCACTCGGTCTGCTGCAGGTCGACCTTGAACAGGCCGCCCTGCTCGAGCTGGGTCTTGTACGCGGCGTACTCGTCACCCGAGGACGGGCCGTAGTGGTCGCCGTTGTACTGCAGCTTCAGCGTGACCGGGGTGGTGACACCGGCATCCGCCAGCGTCTTGGTGGCCTTGTCGACGTCGGGTGCGCCGCTGCCGTCGCCGTACATGTCCTTCAGCGGCTCGGTGGCGCCGGGCATGCCCTGCGGCACGTACGAGTACAGCGGCGCGAAGGTGTCCTTGTAGACGTTCTTCGCCACCGCCTCGCGGTCGATCAGGTCGGCCATCGCCTGACGGACAGCGAGCGCCTTGGCCGGGTCGGCCTCGGCGGTCTTGGCACCGAACGGCATCGTGTCGAAGTTGAACACGATGTAGCGGATCTCTCCACCGGGACCGTCGACGACCTGCACCTTGTCGTTACCCTTGAGGTCCTCGACGTCGGTGGCCGACAGGCTGCGGAACGCCACGTCGATGTCGCCGTTGCCGATCGCGAGCTTCAGGTTGGAGGCGTCGGCGTAGTACTTGGTCTGCACGCCGCTGTTCTCGGCGGCACCGAGCACGCCCTTGTAGTCAGGGTTCGGCTTGTACGAGACCAGCTCGTTCACCTTGTACGAGTCGATCGTGTACTGACCGGCGAACGCGTCGCCGTCGACGATGGTGTCATCGGGCGTCACGGCGTCGGCGTCGAAGACCTCCTCGTCGATGATGGGCGCCGCAGGGCTGGAGAGGATCAGCGGCCAGATCTGGTCGTTGCCGGCCTTGAGCGTGAAGACCACCGTGGTGTCGTCGGGTGCCGCCACCGAGGCGAGGTTGCCGAGCAGCGAGGCCGGACCCTGCGGGTCGTTGATCTTGACCATGCGGTCGAAGCTGAACTTCACGTCGCTGGAGGTGAGCTCGTGGCCGTTGGCGAACTTCAGGCCCGACTTGAGCTTGACCGTGTACTCGGTCGGCGAGGTGAAGTCGGCCGATTCGGCGATGTCGGGGGTGACCTCGGCGGTGCCGTACTTGCTGTTCATCAGGAACGGGTAGATCTGGTTCATCACCGCGAACGAGCCGTTGTCGTACGAGCCCGCCGGGTCGAGCGAAACGATCTTGTCGGTGGTGCCGACGATGATGTCGCCACCCTTGGCATCGCCGTCGTCCCCGTTCCCGCCGCCGGTGCTGGTGGCGCAGCCGGAGAGTACGAGCGCCGAGACGCCGAGAGCGCCGATGGCAAGGCCGAGTCGGCCCCTAGTGATCTTCATTGAATAACCTGCCCTGGTCATGTTCGGGACGCCGTGCGTGGTCGGCACGGTTCGCGCTTCAATCTAGTCACCGGCATGAAGATACCCAACCGAGCGGTCAGGATCGTGACGAGACCGACACACGCGCTCTTCGACGGGCTCCGGCTCAGGGACCCAGGCGGGTCAGCCGCGGGCGGCCCACCACTCGCGCAGGCGCCGCTCGGCGGCATCCGCTCCGATCACGCCCTCGTCCAGCCGCAGGTCGAGCAGGAACCGGTACGCCTCGCCGACCTCGCGTCCTGGCGCGATGCCGAGGATGCGCTGGATGTCGTTGCCGTCGAGCTCGGGACGGATGCTGTCCAGCTCCTCCCGCTCGCGCAGCTCGGCGATGCGGCGCTCGATGTCGTCGTAGGCGGCGGCCAGGCGCGTGGCCTTGCGCTTGTTGCGCGTGGTGACGTCGGCGCGCACCAGGATGTGCAGCCGCTCGACCAGGTCGCCGGCGTCGCGCACGTAGCGGCGCACTGCGCTGTCGGTCCACGCCCCCTCGGCGTAGCCGAAGAAGCGCAGGTGCAGCTCGATCAGCTTCGCCACGGCATCCGTCGTCTCGCCGTCGAAGCGCAGCGCCTGCAGCCGCTTGCGCGCCATGCGCGCACCGACCACGTCGTGGTGATGGAAGGTCACTCCCCCGCCGGGCTCGAGCTTGCGGGTGCGGGGTTTGCCGATGTCGTGCAGCAGTGCCGCGAGCCGCAGCGGCACGTCGGGCGCGGGGCCCGGGTTGCGCGCGTGCTCCAGCTCGATGGCCTGCCGCACCACCGTGAGCGAGTGCTCGTAGACGTCCTTGTGGTGGTGGTGCTCGTCCACCTCGAGCCGCAGCGCGCTGACCTCGGGCAGGAACTGCTCGATCAGCCCGGTGTCGACCAGCACGCGCAGACCGCGCACCGGATCGTCGGTCTGCATCAGCCGGATCAGCTCGCTCTGCACCCGCTCGGGGCTGACGATGCCCAGCGTCTCGCGCAGCTGCTCGATGGCGGCCCGCGTGCCGTCCTCGACGGAGAAGCCCAGCTGCGAGCTGAACCGCGCCGCCCGCAGCATCCGCAGCGGATCGTCGCCGAAGCTGACCGCCGGGTCGATCGGGGTGCGCAGCACTCCGGCGATGAGATCCTCGACACCCCCGGTCGGGTCGATCAGCTTGGTGGCCGGCACCTGCAGCGCCATCGCGTTGACGGTGAAGTCGCGGCGCAGCAGATCGCCGTCGATGCTGTCGCCGAACTCGACGACCGGCTTGCGGGTGACGCCGTCGTAGCTGTCGGCGCGATAGGTGGTGATCTCCACCTGTTCACCGTGCACGCGGGCGCCGATCGTGCCGAAGGCGCGGCCGATGTCCCAGTGCGCGGATGCCAGCGGCTTCACGATCGCCAGGGTCTGGTCGGGCCGCGCGTTCGTGGTGAAGTCGAGATCGTGCGTCTCGCGGCCCAGCAGGGCGTCGCGCACCGGCCCGCCGACCACGGCCAGCTCGAAGCCCGCGGCCTGGAACGCCTCGCCGAGGATGCGGACGACGGGATGCGCGGCGAGCGCACCGAGTCGGGACAGACCCTCGGCCATATTGAGCATGGGTTCCAGGTTACCGGGCGCGATCCCGGCCTCTCAGCCCTGCGCGGCGAGCATCGCGCGCAGCAGGATGCCCGGGGCGGATGCCGGGGTCCGAGCCGCGGCGGGCTCGCTGAGCGCCCACTCGTCCAGACCGCGCAGCATCCCGAACGCGGCCGCCGCGAGCGCCTCGGCGGGCAGATCGTCGCGGACCGCGCCGGAGCGGATGCCGACCTGCAGCACCTCGCCCACCCAGGTGCGGACGGTCTCGAGCAGCCGGGTGCGGGCATCCGCTCCCCCCGTCGCCGGCAGGTAGAAGATGCTGCCTAGCAGCGCGAGGGCGCGGTCGGATGCGGCGAGCGCGCCGAGGTCGTCCAGCACCCGATCCGCCTGTGGCCAGAACTCATCCCCCGCGAAGGCGCCCGGCGCCGGCGGTCTCCAGCGCGCTCGCACGTCGGCGATCAGAGTCTGGACGACGGCGTCGAGCAGCTCGGCCTTCGAGCCGACCGCGTGGTAGAAGGAGCTCTTGCTGATCCCGGCGGCGCGGATGATGCGATTGAGCGAAGCGCCCTCGAAGCCGGCGGACGCGAACTCCGCGACGGTCGCCTCGATGAGGGCGTCGCGATGGGGGCCGGTCAGCTGCGGGCCGGTGAGCTCGGTCATGCCCCGATTCTATTGGACCGGATGGTCCAGAGCGGCGTACACTCGACACTGGACCGCCTGGTCCACGAGGAGGATCATGATCACCGACACCCCGCTCACCGCCCAGCTCGAGGCGCAGCGCGACGACCGCCTGCGGGTGCTGATCGTCGGCGCCGGCATCGCCGGCATCACGCTCGCCCAGCTGCTGCGCCGCGACGGGCTGCATCCGGTGCTCATCGACCGGATGCCCGTCTTCGACCACCCCGGCTACATGCTCGCGCTCATGCCCACCGTGGATCAGGCGTTCATCGACCTGGGCGTGCACGAGCGGTACCGCGCCGCCGGCACCCCGATGGACCGCTACTCGTTCCGCTCCCACCGCGGCAAGGTGCTGCGCACTGACTCGATGAAAGAGCTGCTGAGCGTCTACGGCGACTACAACGGCATCTCCCGCGGTGCGCTGATCGACGTGCTCACCGAGAGCGGGTGCCCGGCCACCCTCGGCACCACCGTGCGCGCCGTGTCCGACGGCGTCGCGCACTTCGTCGATCACGAGGGCCGGGACGCGGGCGAGGCGCCGTTCGATCTGGTGGTCGGCGCCGACGGCATCCACTCCCGCATGCGCGACGTGCTCGGCGCCGGGCCGCTCGACGTCGTCGACACCGGCTGGTCGGGCTGGGTCGCGTGGGCCGACGAACTCGGCGACGCCGATCTGGGCGAGGAGCTGTGGGGTGACGGGTTCTTCCTGGGCGTGTACCCGGTCAAGGGCAGGGTGGGCGTGTTCCTGGGCGGGCCGGATGCCGCGCTCGAGGTCGGGCCGCAGCGATTCGCGGCATCCGTGCGGCAGGCCCTCGACCAGCTCGGCCCGCGACTGGAGGCCGCCGTCGCGGCGGTGGAGAGCGATCCCGACCCGTACCTGTGGCACCTCGACGACGCACGCACGGCGCGGTGGGTGCTGCCGAACGACAGCGCTCGGAGCGGGACGCAGAGCATCCTGCTCGGCGACGCCGCGGCGGGCTTCCTGCCCACCGCCGGGATCGGCGCCGGCATGGCGATCGAGTCGGCCTGGATGCTGGGGCGCATGCTCAAGAGCGCGGATCGCGACTCCCTGGCACCGATCCTGCGGGCGTGGGAGCGCGTGGAGCGGCCGCGCGTGGAGTCCGCTCAGGCGAACTCGCGGATGCTGGCGAAGCTGATGTTCCGGCGCGGGCGGTTCACCGCCTGGCTGCGCGAGACCATCATGCGCACGCTGAGCGTGCGCGCTGCGCTGGGCCCGATCGTGAAGCTGGTCGCCGGGCGGCCGGATCCGGATGCCGTGGCCCGCACGGCCCTGGCATCCGAGGAGTCCGCCGCCGCCGGCGGCGCCTGACGCGCAGCGCCGCCCGCCGGAGTCAGATGACGGCGTCGCCCTGCACGGGGCCCTCGGTGTTCGCCTTCCAGCCGAGAGCGGGGGCGACGTGCTCGGCGAACGCCTGCAGCACGTGCAGGTTGTACTCCGGCCCCAGCTGGTTCGGGATGGTGAGCATGAGGGTGTCGGCGCTCATCACGGCCTCGTCGGCCTTCAGCTGCTCGATGAGCACGTCGGGCTCGGCCGCGTAGGTCTTGCCGAACGTGGAGCGGTAGCCGTCGATGATGCCGATCTGGTCGTCGCTGTCCTGCGAGCGCAGCCCGAAGTACGCGCGGTCGCGGTCGCTGACCAGCGGGAACACGCTGCGGCTCACCGAGACGCGCGGGCTGCCGGTGTGCCCGGCCTCTTTGTAGGCGGCGCGGAACAGGTCGATCTGCTCGCGCTGCAGCTCGTGGAACGGCTGGCCGGTGGCCTCGGTGAGCAGGGTGGAGCTCATCAGGTTCAGCCCCATGCGTCCGGTGGTCTCGGCGGTCGCGCGGGAGCCCGCGCCCCACCAGATGTGGTCACGGAGCGTGGGCGACTGCGGCTCGATCGCCAGGTAGTGGCCGGCGCCGACCATGCGCGGATCGCCGGGGGCGATGCGCTCCCCCTCGATGATGCGCAGGAACAGGTCGAACTTCTCGCGGGCCATCACGCTGCCGCGCTCGGGATCCTCCTCGTCGCGGAAGCCGAAGGTCTCGTAGCCGCGCAGCGCGGTCTCGGGTGACCCGCGGCTGACGCCGAGCGCGACCCGGCCGTCGGCGATCAGGTCGAGCGCCGCGGCCTCCTCGGCGAACTGGAACGGGTTCTCGTAGCGCATGTCGACCACGCCCGTGCCGACCTCGATGCGCCGGGTGCGCGCCGCCATCGCCGTCAGCAGCGGGATGGGGGATGCCGCCTGTCGCGCCCAGTGATGCACCCGCACGTACGCGCCGTTCACGCCGATCTCGTCGGCGCCCTCGGCGAGCTCGATCGTCTGGTGGAGCATGTCGCCGGCGGTGCGCGTGAGCGAACCCGGCACATCCGCGTAGTGCCCGAACGACAGGAATCCGAAAGCCTTCATGCTCCATGCAACGGCATGAATCAGGACGCTATTCCGCGGGGAGCAGCATGCCGTCGAGCACGAGCCGGCGGATGCGGGGCTGCAGGTCGCCCCAGAGGTCGGACAGCGGCACCTGGAGGATGTCGGCGAGCGCCTGCACGATCTGCATGACGGTCAGCTCGCCGTCGCAGGCGCCGACGAGACCGGCGAGCGCCGGATCGACGGCGATCGTGCGGGCGAAGCCCCCGCCCTGCCGCAGCTCGATGACGCTCGGGTCGTCGCTGCCGGGCAGGTGGTGGCGGGCTTCGGTGACGTCCGCCGCGACGACCAGGCGGTCCGGGATGCCGGCGGCCAGGGCGTCGTGCGCGGCCAGGCCCGCCTGAAGGGCCCGGCCGAGATCGGAGACGGGCTGCGTGAGGGTCTCGAAGCGGCGCAGCGGCCCTTCGACGGGCTCAGGGACCCAGGGGGTGGCGTCGCCCGAATGGGTCGCTGAGCCGGGCCCGCGCGCCCCGGAGGCTCCGAGCGGCGCGAAGCGACGGCTGGAGTGGGGCGTAGGGAGCGAAGCGTCGGCGGGACGCCGCAGCAGGATGTACCCGAAGCCGACGGCCGACACGCCGCGGGCCTCGAAGTCGTCGAGCCAGGCGGTCAGCAGCTCGCTGAACGCGGCATCCCGCGGCAGGGTGCCGCCGTCGCGGATCCACAGCTCCGCGTAGCCGAGCGGACTGAGCTGCTCGCGCTGGATCACCCAGGCATCCAGCGCGTCGTCGACCCACGACCGCACCCGGTCGAGTCCGGCCGTCCCGTCTCGGGACTCCCAGTTGCCCAGCAGCTGCGCGACGCCGCCGGGAGCGAGATGCCCGGGCGCCTCGCGCAGGAAACGCTCGACCAGCGCGTCGCCGATCAGCCCGCCGTCGCGGTACTCGTACTCGGGGACACCGGCGACCCGCGGCGTGATCACGAACGGCGGGTTGGACACGATCAGATCGAACGCCTCGCCCGCCACCGGCTCGAACATGCTCCCCAGCCGGAACTCCACATTGTTCACGCCGTTCAGCTGCGCGTTCAGCCGGGCGAACGCGAGGGCGCGCTCCGAGATGTCGGTCGCGATCACCCGTCCGGCGTGCCGCGACACCAGGAGCGCCTGGATGCCGCATCCGGTGCCCAGGTCCAGCGCGCGCTCGACGGATGCCGGGATCACCAGCTCGGCGAGCGTGCGCGATGCCCCGCCGACGCCCAGCACGTGGTCGCCGGGAAGCGACGTGCCCAGCGCGATCTCGTCGAGGTCGCTGGCGATCCACCATTCGCCGACGCCATCGGCATCCACGAAGGACTGCGGACGGATGATCGCCGACGGGCGCACCACGGCGCCGTCGGCGACCGCCAGCCCCAGCCGCTCCAGGCCCTCCGAGCCGACGCGGGGCAGCGCCCGCTCCACCGCGGCGAGCGGCTGCGGCATGCCGAGCACCCACAACCGGCCCAGCGTGGCCAGCGGGTCGTCGCGGCCCTCGATCGCCCGCAGGATCGGCTCGCGCAGACCGCGAGCCAGCGCGTCGTCCGGTTCCTCGCCCCACAGCCGCCGCAGCGGCTCGGAGCGCAGATCCGCGGCATCCAGGTCAGCGGCGAGCGCCTGCGCGAGAACGACGTCGGGGCGGGGATGGGCACGATCCGGCACGGCCGTCACTCTACGCGCCTTCAGGGTTACCCGTGCGGGCCCCTCTAGAATCGGGGCATCGACCGTGCCCGTCCGTGCCCGGGCCGACCCCGACACCATGACCGCGACCTCCCCCCGCACCGGCTTCCGTCCGCGCGTGCACCGGCTGCTGAGCCGACTCGCCGCGGTGCTCGTCGTCGGCGCGGTGCTGAGCGGGGCGGGGCTGCCGGGCGGGGCGCAGCCGGCATCCGCCGCCGAGGGCGACGATGCGCCGCCGGCGGCCGTGGTCACGCTGGGACTGTCGATCGGCACCGCCTCGCGCATCGAGCCGGCGGGCCCCATGGTGGGCACCGTCACCGTGCGCAACGACACCGAGAACACCCTGAGCGCGGGCACCGTGACCGTCGAGGTCGACCCCACCCCCCTTCGGGACGGCGCCGCGCTCGACGCCTGGTTCGACGACGGAGCAGTCGCCGGCACGTTTCGCGCCGTCTCGACCGAGCCGTCTCCCGAGGTCGCCGCCGGCGACAGCGCGGCCGTCAGCACCGTCGCGGATGCCGAGGAGCTGGGCGGACTGGCGCCGGGCGTGTATCCGGTGCGGGCACGCCTGACCGGCGCCACCACGGACGACGCGGACGGCACCTCGTGGACGGTGACCACGACGTCGGTGGTGGTCGTCTCGCCCGCGAGCGCGCAGACCGTCGGCGTGCTGGTGCCGATCACGGCCACGCCCGAGGGCGGCGCGCTGCTGACCGCCGACGAGCTTGCCGATCTCACGGCACCGGACGGCATGCTCACCGGTCAGCTGGATGCCGTCACCGACACGTCCGCGATCCTCGCTGTGGACCCCGCGATCCCCGCGGCCATCCGCGTGCTCGGCTCGAGCGCACCGGCCGGCGCCGTCGCCTGGCTGCAGCGACTGCAGGGGCTCCCGAACGACACCTTCGCCCTGCAGCTCGCCGACGCCGACCCCGCCACCCAGTCGCATGCCGGGCAGGAGACGCTGCTGACGGCGCCGGACCTCACCACACTGCTCGACGCGGCGGACTTCCCGACGCCCGCTCCCGAGCCCACGCCCACCGGCACGTCGACGCCGGCCCCGCAGCTGCCGGACAACACCGCGCTCACCACTCTCCTGGGTGCGCAGACCGGCATCCTCTGGCCCCGCGGCGACGTCACCGCCGCCGACCTGAGCGCCTTCGACGGCTACCTCGGCATGCCGGCCACCACGATCCTGCCCTCCAGCTCGCTGTCCGGCACCACCGCGGCGCGGGCGGAGGTGGACGGCCACGGCATCCTGGTGACGGATGCCGCAGCATCCGCCCGCCTGTCCGCCGCCGCGCAGCTGACCGATCCCGCCGCCATCGACCGCGACATCGCGGCGGCGGCGGGCCACCTGTACTTCACCTCGCGCGAGTCGGCCACTGCGCTGGTGGGACTGAGCCGCTCCGAGACCCGCTCGCCCGTGGCGCTGCGCTCACTGCTCAGCGCGTTCGGCACTCCGGGCGTCGGTCTCGCCGGCCTGCGCGCGGCCCCCGCGGCATCCGCCGGCCTGAAGACGACGGCCGGAGCGGTTCGGCCGGCCGCGCTGAAGACCATGCTGGCCGATGAGCGGCGACTGCAGGATTTCTCGTCCATCCTCGACGACCCCGATCAGCTGCTCGCCCCGGAGCGGATCCGGCTGATGCGCACGATCGCCGTGGGGTTGAGCGACGACGCGTTCACGACGGCCGTCCGCGAGCGCGCGGAGCACGTTCGCACGCTGCTCGGCTCGGTGACGATCCAGCGTCCCAAGCCCGTGCAGCTGATCGCCGCCTCCGCACCGCTGCCGGTATGGGTGCGCAACGACCTGCCGTGGCCCGTGCAGCTGTCGCTGCACAGCGAGCCCTCCGACCCGCGCCTGGACATCCAGTCGATCACCCGGGTCGAGGCGGCCGGAGCCGGCAGCACCCGCGTGGACGTACCGATCTCGGCCCGCGTCGCCAGCGGCGAGGTGCAGGTGGAGTTCCGCCTGACCAGCCCGACCGGCGTGCAGGTCGGCACGACCGAGACCGCCGAGGTCACCCTGCGCGCCGACTGGGAGACCATCGGGCTCAGCATCCTGGGCGGCGTGATCGCGCTGCTGCTCGTCTTCGGCCTGATCCGGACCGTGCGTCGCAAGCGGCGGGACGGAGCGGATGCCGGCCGGACGGATGCTGGCCGGACGGATGCCGGCCTGGCGGGCCGGGCGGATGCCGGCCTGGCGAGCACGGAGGAGCAGGAATGAGCAGTCTCGGACGCGCCAGCGCCATCCTCGGTGCCGGAACGCTGGTCTCCCGCGTCACCGGGCTGGTGCGCACGATCGTGCTGCTGGCCGCGACCGGCTCGGTCGGCCGGGCCAGTGATGCGTTCAGCACCGCGAACCAGCTGCCCAACAACGTCTTCACCATCATCCAGACCGGCATCCTGACGGCGGTGATCATTCCGCAGATCGTGCGGTCGGTCAGCCACAAGGACGGCGGTCAGGCGTTCATCTCCAAGCTGTTCACGCTCGGCACCGTCGTCTTCCTCGCCGCGACCGGGGTGGCGATGGTGCTGGCCCCGTGGCTGGTCAACTTCTACGCCAAGGGCTACACCCCCGACCAGCTCGCGCTCGGAACCGCGTTCGCGTACTGGTGCCTGCCGCAGATCTTCTTCTACGGCCTCTACGCCCTCATCGGCGAGACGCTCAACGCCAAGCGCGTGTTCGGTCCGTACACCTGGGCGCCGATCGCGAACAACGTGATCTCGATCGTCGGCTTCATCGTGTTCATGGCACTGTTCGGCGACAACCGCAACCGGGTCGAGCAGTGGGATCCGGGGATGATCGCGGTCATGGGCGGCACCGCCACCCTGGGCATCGCCGTACAGGCCGCGCTGCTGCTGCTGGCCTGGCGACGCACCGGACTGCACCTGCGGCCCGACTTCCGCTGGAAGGGCGTCGGGCTGGGGCAGGTCGGCAGGCTCGCCGGCTGGACGTTCGCCATGGTCATCGCCGGACAGCTGGCCGGCTGGGCTCAGGCGACGATCGTCTCCGAGGCATCCGGAAAGCATCCCGCCGGCACCATCATGATGGCCGCCTGGCTGGTGTTCATGCTCCCCTACTCCATCTTCGCGGTCTCCATCGGGACGCCCTACTTCACGCAGATCGCGGAGCACGCCGCCGAGGACAGGCACGACCGGGTGCGCGGCGACGTGGCGCGCAGCATCCGCGCCATCAGCCTGTTCATCGTCATCTCCACGGTGGCTCTGGCCGTGGCATCCGTTCCGGCGACCCGCATCTTCACCGAGAACGGCGCCTACGCCGAGCAGTCCGCCCCCGTGCTGATCTGCTACCTGGTGGGGCTGCTGCCGCTGTCACTGCTGTTCATCGTGCAGCGCACCTTCTACGCCTACGGCGACACCCGCACGCCGTTCTGGTTCACCGTCATCCAGTGCTCGCTGATCGTCGTCTCCGCCCTGGTGGCACCGCTGCTGGTATCGCTGGACCAGCTGGCTGCGTCCATCGCGCTGGGGCAGTCCCTCGCCGGCATCGTGCAGACGGTGATCGCCGTCGTGCTGCTGCGTCGGCGGCTGGGCGGGCTGGAGCTCGCGTCCACGCTGCTCTCGCTCGGCCGGTTCGTGCTCGCCGCCGTTCCGGCCGGCCTGGCGGGCTGGGCCGTGTACCTGCTGATCGGCGGCGCCGACGGCTGGGCCGTCGCGTCCGAAGGGATGGCAGGGCGTCTGCTCGGCGCGGTCGGCACCGGGGTGGTCGGCGGATCGGCGTTCGTCGTCTACCTGGTCGCCCTCGTCCTGATGCGAGCGCCCGAGCTCAGCGTCGTGCGCGGGCTCGTCGCGCGGTTCCTGCCGACGCGCTGAGGCGGCCACCGGCCCCAGCGCGCGGAATGTCACGCGGTTACCATGGGTTGAAGCAATCGTGGCGGTTTCCAGCGTGCCGTGGCACGCCCGCCCGCAGAGGAGAGCACATGCGTCAGGTCATCATCATCGGCTCCGGCCCCGCCGGATTCAGCGCCGCCATCTACGCGGCTCGCGCCAACCTGGAGCCGCTGCTGATCGCCAGCTCGGTCGAGGTGGGCGGAGAGCTGACCAAGACCACCGACGTGGAGAACTTCCCGGGCTTCCCCGAGGGCATCCAGGGCCCCGACCTGATGGTCAAGCTGCAGGAGCAGGCCGAGAAGTTCGGCACCGAGGTCGTCTACGACGACGTCGTCTCGCTCGACGTGGACGGCCCCGTCAAGAAGGTCGTGCTGGGCACGGGGGCCGAGCACGAGGCATCCGCCATCATCTACGCGACCGGATCCGCCTACCGCAAGCTGAACATCGAGGGTGAGGAGCGCCTGTCCGGGCACGGCGTGTCCTGGTGCGCCACCTGCGACGGCTTCTTCTTCCGCGAGAAGACGATCGCCGTGGTCGGCGGCGGCGACTCGGCCATGGAAGAGGCCACGTTCCTGACCCGGTTCGCGTCGAAGGTGTACGTGATCCACCGCAAGGACACGCTGCGCGCCTCGAAGATCATGCAGGAGCGCGCCTTCGCGAACGAGAAGATCGAGTTCATCTGGAACAGCGAGGTCGACGAGATCCTGGGCGAGTTCGAGACGAGCGGCGTGCGGCTGCGCTCGGTGACCGACGGCTCCACCCGTGAGCTCGACGTGCAGGGCGTGTTCGTCGCGATCGGCAACGACCCGCGCACCCACCTCGTGCACGACAAGCTGGAGCTCACCCCGGAGGGCACGATCTGGGTCGACGGCCGCTCCTCACGCACCTCGGTGCCGGGGATCTTCGCGGCCGGCGACGTCATCGACCCGACCTACCGCCAGGCCGCCACCGCCGCGGGCTCAGGTGTGGTCGCCGCGCTCGACGTGGAGCACTTCCTCGCCTCGCTCGAGGACGCGTCGGTCGAGGTGCCGGCCGCCGAGGCCGCCGAGGTCATCGTCGGCTGACCTGCCGGGAACACTTTCCCGTCATCCGATGTTCTATCGGATGACATCCATCAAAGGAGAATCATGACTGCCAAGGCAACCACCGAGGCGACCTGGGAGCAGGACGTCCTTCAGGCCGACGGACCCGTGCTCGTCGATTTCTGGGCTGCATGGTGCGGGCCGTGTCGCATGGTCGCGCCGGTGCTCGACGAGATCCAGGCTGAGAATCCCGACAAGATCACCATTCTCAAGCTGAACGTCGACGAGAACCCCAACCTCGCGATGCAGTACCAGATCACCTCGATCCCGGCGATGAAGGTGTTCCAGGGCGGCGAGGTGAAGAACACCATCATCGGCGCGCAGCCGAAGTTCGTGCTGGAGCGCGAACTCTCCGGCTTCCTCGGCTGAGCTGGCGCTGAGTCGGGCGTCCTGGGCCGCTGAGCCTGTCGAAGCGCGCCCCGGCCCGCTGAGCCGCACCTTCCTGGGTCGCTGAGCCCGTCGAAGCGAAAGCCCGTCACCTCATCAGGTGGCGGGCTTTGCTCGTGGGCGGACGCCGCCGGGCTCCTACTTGTCGTACACAGCGACGGAGGGCAGACCTCGAGCGGCCCGCGCCCGGTCCATGATCTGCTGGATGATCGCGGTCTTACCGTCGTTGTAGCTGCGGCGATCGACGGCATCCCGCGCGGCATCCACCTTCGCCCGCCGGTACCGCTCGGCGTCCTCTGAATGCGCGCGCAGTCAGTCGCGCAGCACGCGCTGATGGGCATCGGACCACTGGTTCGGCGTGAAGAAGTGCGCGATGCGGAGCCGCTTTCCGTCGCGTTCGAAGAGCATGACGGGGTGGGTGCGAACACTGCTCCCCCGGCGCCAGCCGGCGCGCTCCAGGCTGGGTCTGTGGTGGTCGAAGTCCGCGTGGTCGGCGATGCGTACGGCGACGTCGACGATCGGTTTGGCGGTCATTCCCGGAATCGCCGTGGAGCCGATGTGCTCGATGAGCCACCTCGGATCGCCGGAGGACCGCAGGGAGTCGGCTGCCGCTTCGAACTGCTGCGGCCAGGTCGGGTCGTAGTCGACGAGCATTCGTCCCCGTTTCGTCAGGAGGCGTCCGCGATGGTGGGGTCCCAGCGTCGGATGCGCTGCTCCCCCAGCATCCCCCACACAGTGTTCGTGAGCTCGGGGTATTCCAGCGCGATCTGACGGAGCACCCGGTAGTGACGGGCGGCGTTCGGTCGTACGCCGTCGTTGGCCTTGATGTTCTCGGCGCGCAGCAGGTAGACGACAAGCTCGTCGATGCTGGGCAGATCGTCCATGAACTCCCACGGATCCTCGCCGGCCCGAAGCCGCTCCTGGATGAGCACCGCCAGTTCGTCGGATGCCTCGGCGCGCAGCACCTCGAGACTCGCGCGGCGTGGGATCGACTCGGTCATGGATTCCAGCCTACGCACCGTCCGACTACCCCGGGTGTTTCACGTGAAACGATCATTGAGCGAGGAGCGAACCTCCTCCGGTCATTGAGCGAGGAGCGAAGCGACGAGACGAAATGCCCGCCTCCTCCCCGGTCATTGAGCGAGGAGCGAAGCGACGAGTCGAAATGCCCGGCGTCCAGCGCGCCCACGTTTCGACTCGCTCCGCTCGCTCAACGACCGAAGGTGCCCCGACGAGACGAAATGCCCGAACCGTCCAGTGCATCCACGTTTCGACTCGCTCCGCTCGCTCAACGACCGAACCCCCTTCCGGTCATTGAGCGAGGAGCGAAGCGACGAGACGAAATGCCCGGCGTCCAGCGCATCCACGTTTCGACTCGCTCCGCTCGCTCAACGACCGATTGCCCGCCGTTTCACGTGAAACACTCGTGGGTCAGCGGGCTCCGTAACCGTCCTCGCCGAGTTCCGCGAGTATGCGGTTCAGATCTTGGATCGACGCGAATTCGATCTTGACCTGGCCTTTCCGGGTTCCCAGCGAGATCTGCACCCGGGTGTTCAACCGATCGCCGAGCTTGGCGGACATCTCGTCCAGGTAGGCCCGTCGCGCGCCGGCCTGCGGCTTGGACCGGCTTCCCGTTGCGGCGGGAATGGCCTTCGCCGCCGCCTCGGTGGCACGAACCGACAGATCCTCGTTCACGACCTTGTCGGCCAGGAGCTGCATCTTCTCGGGATCATCGACAGAGAGGATGGCGCGTGCATGGCCAGCCGAGAGCACACCCGCGGCGACCCGCTGCTGCACAGGAACGGGCAGTCGCAGCAGTCGAATGGTGTTGCTGATCTGCGGACGCGAGCGGCCGATGCGAGCGGCGAGCTCTTCCTGCGTGATGCCGAAGTCCTCGAGCAGCTGCTGATACGCCGACGCTTCTTCGAGGGGATTCAGCTCGGATCGGTGCAGGTTCTCGAGCAGAGCATCCCGCAGCAGATCCTCGTCCGCGGTCTCCCGCACGATCGCAGGGATCGCGGTCAGTCCCGCCTCGCGGGCGGCGCGGGTTCGCCGCTCCCCCATGATCAGCTCGTACGCGCCGTCGGCGTTCCGGCGAACGACCACGGGCTGAAGCACGCCGAACTCGCGCACGCTGTGCACCAGCTCGGCCAGGTGCTCCTCGTCGAAGTGCGTGCGCGGCTGGCGCGGGTTCGGAACGATGCTGTGGGGATCGACCTGGATCAGCTGGATGCCGGGGATCTCGGCGAGCTCTGCTGCGCTCGGAGCAGCACTCCCGGGCGCGCCGACGTCAGCGGCGTCCGCCTGCGCCTTCGAGGCACCGGGGAAGAACACGTCCACTGGCCGCTCTGCCTGATCCGCGGTGGGGATGAGAGCGCCGATTCCCCGACCCAGTCCGGTGCGCTTTGCCATCATTGCTCCTTGTTCTGCGAGGTTCGTTCGCCTCGCTGTGCGATCTCCACTGCGGCTTCGCGATATGCGATGGCACCAGCGGATGTGCCGTCGTAGCTGATGACCGTCTGCCCGAAGCTCGGAGCTTCGGACACGCGCACGGAGCGCGGGATGACGGCGTCGAGCACCTGCTCCGGAAAGTGATTGCGCACCTCATCCGACACCTGCTGCGCCAGACGCGTGCGCGCGTCGAACATCGTCAGCAGAATCGTGGAGAGGTGCAGCTCCGGATTGAGGTGCTTCTGGATCATCTGGATGTTCCCGAGAAGCTGGCTCAGGCCCTCCAGGGCGTAGTACTCCGCCTGAATCGGAATGAGAACCTCGGATGCCGCCGTGAAGGCGTTGATGGTGAGCAACCCGAGCGATGGCGGGCAGTCGATGATCACGAAGTCCATGTGATGATCCCGCAGGTACGCCTCGAGAGCTCGACGCAGCCGGAATTCGCGTGCGACCTGTGAGACCAGTTCGATCTCAGCTCCGGCGAGGTGGATCGTACTCGGCGCGCAGAACAGGTTCTCGTGTTCGGGGCTGGCCTGCACGATCTCCGCGATCGGCAGATCATCGATCAGCACGTCGTAGATGCTCGAGGTGTCCGCGGTATGCGGGATGCCCAGCGCTGTCGACGCATTGCCCTGCGGGTCCAGGTCGATCACGAGGACCTTCGCGCCGAGGCCGGCGAGAGCGGATGCCAGATTGACGGCTGACGTCGTCTTTCCCACGCCGCCCTTCTGATTCGAGATCGTGAAGACTCTGGTGGGTCCGGTGAAGGCGACGTCGACCGTGCTGAGAGCCTTCCGACGGGTGGAGAGGTCGGCGAGTTCCCTCGCGAGCGGCGTATCCACCCCGAAATCCTGGTTCGGCGATGCGCTGTCGGATGGTTTCACGTGAAACATCGACTCCTTTCGGGACCGTCTACCACTCTAATCGAGACCACCCCCACTCCTTGAGCGACGAGGGAGCGAACCGCATCGGGGGGTGCGTTTCGACTCGCTCCGCTCGCTCAACGACCGGACATTGAGCGAGGAGCGAAGCGACGAGACGAAATGCCCCACGCCCGCGGAGGCGCGTTTCGACTCGCTGCGCTCGCTCAACGACCGGGGAGAACGCGACACGCTCGCTCAACGACCGGGGGCATGGAGGGCGCGCTCGCGAGCACTCCAGCCTCTGATCGCATCGAAGCCTCCTTCGATGAACGCCTGCCGCTTCGCGTGACTCCAGCCCTGGATGCGCTTCTCCAGCCCGAACGCCTCGTCAATACGCTCGAACTCGGCGAACCACGCGAGCTCCACCGGTAGACGGCAGGCGGTATAGGCGCTGCCGAGGCCCTGGCAGTGGGTCTCGAATCTGGTGTCGAGATCGATCGTGCTGCCGGCGTAGAACGTCCCGTCGGCGCAGCGGAGGATGTAGGTGTACGCGGTCATTCGGGAAGAGTAGCCGCCGGGCGAGACGTCGAGGAGCCTTCGTCCCACGACCTGGGGATGTTTCACGTGAAACGGAACATGTGGAAACGAGTCACGGGCGTTTCGACTCGCTACGCTCGCTCAACGACCGGGGGGAAGTGCGACGCGCTCGCTCAACGACCGGACATTGAGCGAGGAGCGCCAGCGACGAGACGAAATGCCGCACGCCCGGACAGGGGCGTTTCGTCTCGCTGCGCTCGCTCAACGACCGGGGGGAAGTGCGCTGCGCTCGCTCAACGACCGGAGCGAACGCGGGCGCGGAACACGCGGGTGGACTCAGCGAGCACGCCCTCCCCCAGCACCTCGACGGAGACGTCTGTGACCTTGTGCTTCTTCAGCACCTTCTGCGCAGCAGAGATCTCGGCCTCGACGTTCTGCCCCTTCAGGAAGATCAGCTCACCAGCATCCTTTGCCAGGGGCGCCGTAATCGGCACCAACGTGCGCAGCGCACTCACCGCCCGGGCGGTGACCACATCGAACTCCAGCCCGACGTCCTCGGCGCGCGCACGCATCACCCGCACGTTGTCCAGACCCAGAGCGTCCACCTGCTCGTTCAGCCAGGTGACCCGCCGCTCCATCGGCTCGATCAGAGTCCACTGCACGTCCGGCCGAGCGATCGCCAGCACAAGGCCCGGGAGGCCGGCCCCGGAACCGACATCCGCAACCGCACCATGGAACAGCGGCGCGGCGATCGCGGAGTTCAGAATGTGACGCGTCCACAGACGCGAGAGCTCCTGCGGACCGATCAGTCCGCGCAGTTCTCCCTCGGCTGCGAGAGATGCCGTGAATCGACGTGCGACGTCGATGCGGTCTCCGAAGAGGAGAGCGGCGGACGCGGGTTCGGCCTCGAGGGGCGAGTCAGACACGGTGCTCCTTCGGGAGGGTGGGGGTCTTCATTTCGTCTCGCTTCGCTCGCTCAATGACCGGGGAACGCCGCTCGTTCAATGACCGGGGCGGAGTGGCGTGGGGCATTTCGTCTCGCTTCGCTGGCTCAATGACCGGGGAACGCCGCTCGCTCAATGACCGGGACGTTTCACGTGAAACATCCACCGCCACGGACTCAGCGGGAGATCACGGTGTGGCGATCCGCACCCTCGCCATAGGACTCCGAGACGAGCCCGCGCTCCGACACGATGTCATGCACCAGCTTGCGCTCATACGACGACATCGAGGGCAGCGACGCCTGCGACGCTCCCCCGTCGAGCTTGGCGACCGCGGCATCCACCAGCTGCTCCAGCTGCCGGCGACGCGTGTCACGCGACCCTCCGATATCCAGGATCATGCGCGAGAAGCTGCCGGTCCTGCTCTGCACGGCCAGCCGGGTCAGCTCCTGCAGCGCCTGAACGGTCTCGGGCGAAGACACCAGCGACAGGGCATCACCCTCCGCCTCCACCGACACATACGCGCGGCCCTGACGCACATCCAGGTTCAGGTCGCCGTCGATGTCGGCGATGTCCAGCAGCTCCTCCAGGAAGTCCGCCGCGATGTCGCCTTCGCGCTCGAGCTCTTCGACGGTGGACTCGGCGGATGACTTCAGCTCATCGGTCGTCACGAGTTCGGCCCCTTCTTCTTCGCACGCTTCTTACTCATCGGCTGCTCGCGCTTGGGCGCCTGCTGCTTGGCGCGCTCCGCCTCTTCGAGCAGTCGCTGCTGCTCGGCCTCGTACACGGCCAGCGGAACGATCTTGCCGTCCGAGTTGACCGCCTTGCCGCGGCGGGCCAGGCGCTCCTCACGGGCACGGGCGGCATCCGAACCCGGCGTCGGCATCTCGCGGATGACGAGGAACTGCTGCCCCATGGTCCACAGGTTCGACACGAACCAGTACAGCACCACGCCCAGCGGGAAGAACACACCCGAGAAGATGAAGCCCAGCGGCAGCACGTAGAGCATGATCTTCTGCATCTGGTACGCCTGGCCGGTCTTGGCCTCGGGCGACAGGTTCTTCGAGATGATCTGCAGCTGCGTGTAGAACTGCGACACGATCATCAGCACCACCAGCACCACCAGGATGGTGACGGTGGCTCCCCAGCCCTCGGGCTTCGTCTCCACCGCGGTGCGCAGATCGATGTGCAGCGGGGCGACGCCGAACAGCGTCGCATCGTAGAACTGCTTGGTCAGATCGGCGTGCAGCAGACCCACACCGCCTATGCCCGCCTGAGCGTGGGCGGCGACGTCACGCAGCGTGTAGAACATTCCGAGCAGGAACGGCATCTGCACCAGCATCGGCAGACAGGACGACACCGGCGTGGTGCCGTGCTTCTTGTACAGCGCCATGGTCTCGCGGCTCATGGCCTCACGCGAGAGCTGATCCCGCTTGCCCTTGTACTTCTCCTGCACCTTCTTCAGCTGAGGAGCGATCTCCATCATCTTGCGCTGGCTCTTGATCTGCTTCACGAACAGCGGGAAGACCGCCGCGCGGATCACCACCACCAGGCCGACGATGGACAGCACCCAGGTCAGTCCGGCGGCTTCGGGAAGTCCGACGGTCGTGAACAGCCAGTGCCACGCCACCAGGATGGTCTCGACGATCCACTTGAAGGGCCACAGCAGCGCGCTGAACAGATCGAAACCACCCCCGTCGCCGGCTGCCGGGCTGGGGGTGCTTGCGAGCAGAAGGTCAAGACCCACTGTTCAGTCCTTTCGAGCGGGTACGACGAATCCGTGCGGAGTCAGTTCGTAGCGGAAGTGAGCGTGCGGGCGGACGTCGTCGACGCCGCCCTTGCTCCACGGGTTGCATCGCAGGATGCGCCAGGCGGAGAGAACCGCTCCCCGCACGGCGCCGTGCTGCTGCACCGCACCTACAGCGTAAGCCGAACACGACGGGTAGTAGCGGCAGACGTCTCCATACAGCGGCGAGATCACCGCGCGGTAGACGACCAGGCACGCGAGAACGGCGTTGCGCGGCAGCACCAGGATGCCGCGGAGCAGATCGGATGCCCGGAATCGGGCCGTTCCGAAGGCATAGGACGGCAGGGCGCTCATGCGCGTGCCGATCCGGGCAGGACTCGGTCGAGGCAGCGTGCCACGTCGGCTCGCAGCTCGGAGAAGTCCGCGGATGCCGAAGCAGGAAGGGCACGGATGACGACATCCGTGCCCTCGGGAACCGTCTGGAGGAACTCCGCGCACACGGCCTTCAGGCGGCGGCGAACGGTGTTCCGAACCACGGCGGTTCCTACCTGCTTGCTGATGATGAACCCGAACCGGGGTGCCCTGGCGCTGGCGGACGGCAGTGCCGAGGTCACCAGCCGAGGCCCTCCGCAGCGCCTTCCCCGGCGGACCACCTGTCGGTAGTCGACGCCGCGCGTCAGGCGATTCGGCCGGGCGAGCACGGCGGATCCGGGTGGAAGGGCTTACGCCGAGAGCTCAGCACGGCCCTTCGAGCGGCGTGCCGAGAGGATGGCGCGGCCGGCGCGGGTGCGCATGCGGGCGCGGAAGCCGTGCTTCTTGGCACGACGGCGGTTGTTGGGCTGGAAGGTGCGCTTGCTCATGGAATCACTCCGGGACTGGTGTCACCGGGCTTTTTCATCCGGAGACAGGGGGTACTGCCAAAAGGCATAAGTCAACCGATTAAGGGTACGACCTGCCGCCGCGCGGGGCAAATCCACCGCCGGAGCCCTGTTCACCGCCCGCCAGTTGCGCACACCCATTATCCACAACTGTGAACATCTCCCCGGATCACGACACACCCGCGTGTTTCCGCGGACGGCTTGCTGTTCCGACCGCCGGTGACTACCGTGGCATCCGATGTTATCCACAGGGGCAGATCCTGCTTCGAGTGCCCTTCCACGACTTCGCCCGGAGCGTCATGACCACTGAAGCCCAGCCCGATGTGCCGATCTGGTCGACGCTGCGCGACCGCCTCGCCGAGGACGAGCGCGTCTCGCCGCAGCTGCACGGGTTCCTGAGCCTGGTCGTGCCGGCCGGCGTGATGGGCGGGGTGCTGTACCTCGACGTGCCGAACGACCTGACCGCCGCGCAGATCAACAAGCGGCTGCGCATTCCGCTGATGGAGGCGCTCTCGGCCATCGGCGACGAGGTCACCTCGTACCGCACGGTGGTGAACCACGAGCTCGCGGATCAGCCGACCATGCCGATCGTCGTGCCCGACTTCGAGGCGCCCGAGCCGATCCGCACCGAGACCCTCGACGCTCCCACACCCCTGCGGCACGAGTCGCGGCTGAACCCGAAGTACACCTTCGACAATTTCGTGATCGGGCAGTCCAACCGCTTCGCGCACGCCGCGGCCGTCGCCGTGGCCGAAGCCCCGGCCAAGGCGTACAACCCGCTGTTCATCTACGGCGACTCGGGGCTGGGCAAGACGCACCTGCTGCACGCGATCGGCGACTACGCGCAATCGCTGTACGCAGGGGTGAAGGTGCGCTACGTCTCCAGCGAGGAGTTCACGAACGACTTCATCAACTCGATCGCGAACAACCGCGGCGCCGCTTTCCAGAGCCGGTACCGCGAGGTCGACATCCTGATGATCGACGACATCCAGTTCCTGCAGGGTCGCGCCGAGACGCAGGAGGCGTTCTTCCACACCTTCAACCAGCTGCACGATCACAACAAGCAGGTCGTGATCACCAGCGATGTGGCGCCCAAGCTGCTCACCGGCTTCGAGGACCGCATGCGCAGCCGCTTCGAGTGGGGCCTGATCACCGACGTGCAGGCGCCCGACCTCGAGACGCGCATCGCGATCCTTCGCAAGAAGGCGCAGAGCGAGTCGCTGCACATCCCCGACGAGGTGCTCGAGTACATCGCGACGGTGGTCTCCTCCAACATCCGCGAGCTGGAGGGCGCCCTCATCCGCGTCTCGGCGTTCGCGAGCCTGAACCGCTCGGCGCTGGACATCTCCCTGGCCCAGACCGTGCTGCGCGACATCGTCGACACCACCGAGGACAACGTGATCTCGCCGACGGACATCATCACGTCGACGGCCGCCTACTTCAAGCTCACGGTCGATGACCTGTACGGTTCGAGCCGGTCGCAGCAGATCGCAGTCGCACGGCAGATCGCGATGTACCTGTGCCGTGAGCGCACCAGCCTGTCGCTGCCGAAGATCGGCCAGCTGTTCGGCAACCGCGATCACACCACCGTCATGTACGCGTGCAAGAAGATCAGCGAGCTCATGAAGGAGCGCCGTTCGATCTACAACCAGGTCACCGAGATCACCACGCAGATCAGCCGGCGCTGACACCCCGACACGCCTGCCCTCGCGCGGATCGCGCCGGTTGTCCGCAGGGGGTGTGGATAACTTGTGGAGACTTCGGCTTCCGGATGCCTCCGAGCAGACCCGTCTGTGGATAACCGCTCACGTCCTCAGAACCGCTCACACCCCGGAAACCCCCGGATTCCTCAGGGACTCCACAACTCACAGCGATGTAGTTTCCTACTCTCCGCTGATATCCACCGACTTATCCACAGAATCCACAGCTGTTAACACCGTTAAGAGATCAATCTCAGTGAAGGGCTCCCCGATCACCAGACGGATGTGGACGAACAGCCCGGCCGGCGCAGACCACGGGTAGCGAGGTCTGCGCCCGGTGCGACTAGCATGGGATCGCCTGCAGTGGGCCCACTGCGAAGTACAACGAGGGAGCGCCCGTGAGGTTCCAGGTCAACCGCGATGTGTTCAGCGAGGCTGTGTCCTTCGTCGTCAAGCTGCTGCCGCAGCGCAATCCGCAGCCGATCCTCGCAGGTGTGCTGATCGAGGCATCCGATTCCGGACTCACCCTGTCGGCTTTCGACTACGAGGCGTCCGCTCGCACCACGATCGAGGCGACCGTCGACGAACCCGGCACCATCCTCGTGCACGGCCGCCTGCTCTCCGACATCGCCAGCCGCCTGCCGAACGCTCCGATCGAGATCGCCGTCGAGGAGGACGGCGGCATCGCGGTCACCTGCGGCTCCGCCCGCTTCACCTTGGCGGCCATGCCGGTCGAGGAGTACCCGTCGATCCCCGAGGTCACCGGTTCCACCGGGGTCGTCCCGGCAGAGGAGTTCGGCACCGCGATCGCGCAGGTCGCCTTCGCGGCATCCCGTGACGACGTCACCCCGGTGCTCACCGGCGTGCAGCTCGAGGTCTCGGGAACGAGCCTGAGCCTGGTGGCCACCGACCGCTACCGCGTCTCGCTGCGCGACGTCCCGTGGGACGGCGACGGCGCTGAGCAGACCGCCCTGGTGCCGGCCCGCACGCTCACCGAGGTCGGCAAGACGTTCGCGCACGCCGGCAACATCGAGATCGCCTTCTCGGGCGCGGGCGACCGCGAGATCATCGCGTTCACCGCCGGCAACAAGACAGTCACCTCGCTGCTGATCAAGGGCAACTTCCCGCCGGTGCGTCGCCTGTTCCCCGAGCAGACCGACCACTACGCCGTGGTGAACACCGGCGAGCTGATCGAGGCGGTCCGCCGCGTGGCGCTGGTGCTCGACCGGTCGGCGCCGCTGCGGTTCACGTTCGGTCCCGACGGGGTGACGATGGATGCCTCGGGCAGTGAGCAGGCACGGGCGTCCGAGTCTGTCGATGCGCACCTGAACGGTGGCGACGAGGTGACCCTGGGCCTGAATCCGCAGTACCTCCTCGAGGCGCTCGGCGCGGTCAAGAGCGAGTTCACCCGCGTCACGTTCACCTCGAGCGACAACGCCAACAAGCTCAGCCCGGTGCTGGTGACCAGCCAGACCTCGGTCGATCAGGCCGGCCTCGACTCGTTCAAGTACCTGCTCCAGCCCAACCTGCTGCTGCGCTGAGCCATGGCGTACCGGGGCGTGCTGCTGGACTTCTACGGCACGCTCGTCGACGAGGACGACCCGGTCATCGCCGGGATCGTCGGCCGGATCGAGCGCCGTCATCCGGGATCGGATGCCGGCGGCTCCTGGTCTCGCGCGTTCTCGGATGCCGTGGGCGCGGCGCACCGTGATGCCTTCCGCACGCAGCGCGATATCGCCGTCTCCTCGCTGGCGGCGACGCTGCGCGAGCTCGGATCGTCCCTCGATCCGGAGGAGCTGCTCCAGGAGCAGTTCGCGTACTGGCGCGCACCGGCCGTGCGTCCGGATGCGGTGGCGTTCCTCACCACGTTGGAGCTTCCCGTCTGCGTGATCTCCAACATCGACCGCGAGGACCTTGACGCGGCGCTCGAGCACACTGGTCTTCCGCTCGCGAATGTCGTGGCGAGCGACGACATCCGCTCCTACAAACCGCGCGCCGAGCTGTTCGAGGAAGGGCTGCGGATGCTGGCGCTGCCCGCTTCCGAGGTCCTGCACGTCGGCGATTCCGTCAGCTCCGACATTGGCGGCGCGAATGCTCTGGGCATCGACGTGGCATGGGTCAACACCCACAGCCGGGATCTGCCGCAGACGATGTCGGTGGTTCAGGAATGCCGCGAGCTCACCGAGCTGCTCCCCCTGCTGACCCGGTAGATCCCGGTGATGCCAGCGCGGGTCTGTCGCCTGTACTGAGCGAGCGTCAGCGAGACGACGTGAGGCACCGCGTCCGACCCCGCGGGTAGGCTGATCGTCGTGATTGTGGAGCACCTGAACCTGGGCGATTTCCGCAATTACGCGACGGCTGATCTCGCGCTGCATCCGGGCCCGAACGTGCTGGTCGGCAGCAACGGCCAGGGCAAGACGAACCTGGCCGAGGCGATCGTCTTCCTGGCGACTCTCGGCTCGCATCGGGTGTCGTCGGATGCCCCCATGGTGCGCGACGGCGCCGAGTTCGCCGTGGTCCGCGCACGTCTCGCGCACGGTGAGCGCAAGGTGCTCGTCGAGGTGCAACTGAACCGGCAGGGGTCGAACAAGGCGCGCATCAACGGGTCGCCGTCCAAGACCAACGAGCTCCCCCGCTATGCGCACGTCGTGCTGTTCGCTCCCGAGGATCTGCAGATCGTGCGCGGCGACCCGTCCTCGCGCCGGCGGTTCGCCGACCAGCTGCTCATCCAGCGCACCCCGCGGCTGGCGGGAGTGATCGCCGACTACGAGCGCGTGCTGCGACAGCGCACGGCGCTGCTGAAATCCGCTCGCGCGCGTGGCGTGCGCGGCGAGGGCCTGTCCACGCTGGATGTCTGGGACGACAAGCTCGTCGCACTCGGCTCCGAGATCATCCACGCGCGTCTGCGGCTGGCATCCGATCTGCAGGGCCCGCTCACCGACGCCTACACCGCGATCGCCGGTGCCGACCATCGTCCGCAGCTCGACTGGGCGCTCTCGGTGCGCGGCGGAGATCCCGAGGAGGGCCTGGATGCCGATGGGGAAGACGGCTCACTGAGCCCGTCGGAGAGTCGCGCCAGACTCGAGGAGCAGTTCCGCACTGCGCTGCAGGCCAAGCGCGCCAAGGAGCTCGAGCGCGGCCTCACCCTGGTCGGGCCGCACCGCGACGACCTGATCCTGCGCGTGCGCGACCTGCCGGTGAAGGGGTACGCCTCGCACGGCGAGTCGTGGTCGGTCGCGCTGGCGCTGCGCCTGGCATCCGCCGAACTGCTGCGCACCGAGTCGCCGGCCGGCGACCCGGTGCTGATCCTGGACGACGTCTTCGCCGAGCTGGATGCCGACCGGCGCCAGCGCCTCGCGGCGCTGACCGCCGGCTACGAGCAGGTGATCGTCACGGCCGCGGTCGAGGCCGACATCCCCGGGGCGCTGCACCGGCACGTGGTGCGGATCCACGCCGGGACCATCAGCGACGAGCGCGAGGAGGCAGAGGATGCGTGATCCGCAGCCTCCCGAGACCGTCGCCACCTACCTGCGGCTGCGCGGGCTGAAGCCGAGCGCGAAGAACTGGAAGCGCCGCAAGCGCATCGATGTCGACGACGACAACGCCCCGTTCAGCAAGGGCCGCGATCCCGGCACCATCGGCGACGTGCTGTCGAAGTTCACGAAGGACTCCGGCTGGGAGAAGAACCTCGCCGCCGAGGATCTGGTGCGGCAGTGGGCCGAGCTGGCCGGCGCCGACACGGCCAAGCACTCGGAGCCGGTCTCGCTGGAGCGCGGGGTGCTCACCGTGAAGTGCGATTCCACGGCGTGGGCGAAGAATCTGCAGTTCATGCGCGGCGTGATCATGACCGAGATCGCGAACCGGTATCCGGATGCCGGGGTCGAGAACATCCGGTTCATCGGACCGGACGTGCCGTCGTGGAAATGGGGACCGCGGGTCGTGCCGGGACGGGGCCCACGAGACACCTACGGGTAGGGCATCACGAAGGGGGGCTCAAGCGCTCAGAATGCACCACACGGCGTTTGAGCGCCATGTGGCCTCTCGAAACCCGCTAGAATGGACGGGTACGTTCGATGTGGAGACCATGTTCTGATGACGCCTGAAACCCCTGCCGACGACAACGGCGCTTCGACCAGCTCAGCGACCCGAGGGGGGGAGAATCAGCAGTCGAACAGGGTCTCCAGCGACTACGGTGCCGACCAGATCCAGATCCTCGAGGGGCTCGAGGCGGTGCGCAAGCGCCCCGGCATGTACATCGGCTCGACCGGTCCGCGCGGTCTTCACCACCTGGTGTACGAGATCGTCGACAACTCCGTCGATGAGGCCCTCGCCGGCTACGCCGACAACATCGAGGTGACCATCCTCGCCGACGGCGCCGTGCGCGTGGTCGACAACGGCCGCGGCATCCCGGTCGATCCGCACTCCTCCGACCCGACCAAGTCGACGGTCGAGGTGGTGCTGACGATCCTGCACGCGGGCGGCAAGTTCGGCGGCGGCGCCTACGCCGTCTCCGGCGGTCTGCACGGCGTCGGCTCGTCGGTGGTGAACGCGCTCTCCACCCGCTTCGACGTCGAGGTCAAGCAGAAGGGCTTCGTGTGGCGGCACAGCTTCGCCGAGGGCGGCGTCCCGCAGCAGCAGCTCATCAAGGGCGAGGAGACCTCTGACACCGGCACGAGCATCACCTTCTGGCCGGACCCCGAGATCTTCACCGAGACGATCGAGTTCGACTACGAGACGCTGCGCACGCGCTTCCAGCAGATGGCGTTCCTGAACAAGGGTCTGCGCATCGCGCTGCGGGACGAGCGCCCGGCATCCGCCTACGACGTCGACACCGACGACGGCACCAGCGTCACCACGCAGCCGTCGGACGTGTTCCTGTACGAGCGCGGACTCGTCGACTACGTCGAGTACCTGAACAAGGTGCGCAAGGCCGAGGTCGTGAACGACGAGATCATCGATTTCGAGGCCGAGGACAAGGATCGCAAGATCTCACTCGAGCTGGCCATGCAGTGGACCACCTCGTACACCGAGAACGTGTTCACGTACGCCAACACGATCAACACGCACGAGGGCGGCACGCACGAGGAGGGATTCCGTGCGGCGCTGACCAGCCTGGTCAACCGTTACGCGCGGGCGAACAACCTGCTCAAGGAGAAGGACGACAACCTCTCCGGTGATGACGTGCGCGAGGGTCTCACCGCGGTCATCTCGATCAAGCTCGGCGAGCCGCAGTTCGAGGGCCAGACCAAGACCAAGCTGGGCAACACCGAGGCGAAGACGTTCGTGCAGAAGATCGTGAACGATCAGCTGGGCGACTGGTTCGACCGCAACCCGCAGCAGGCGAAGAACATCATCCGCAAGGCGATCGATGCCGCCACCGCACGCCTGGCCGCGCGCAAGGCGCGCGAGACCGCGCGGCGCAAGAGCGTGTTCGAGTCGGCCGCGATGCCCGACAAGCTGAAGGACTGCACCAGCAAGGATCCGTCGATCAGCGAGATCTTCCTGGTGGAGGGCGACTCGGCCGGCGGCTCCGCGGTGCAGGGCCGCGACCCGCACACCCAGGCGATCCTGGCGCTCCGAGGCAAGATCCTCAACGTCGAGCGCGCGAGGCTGGACAAGGCGCTGGCCAACAAAGAGGTCCAGGCGATGATCCAGGCTTTCGGCACGGGCATCGGCGAGGACTTCGACATGGCCAAGGCGCGGTACCACAAGATCGTGCTGATGGCGGATGCCGATGTCGACGGCCAGCACATCACGACGCTGCTGCTGACGCTGCTGTTCCGCTACATGCGCGGGCTGATCGAGGCGGGTTTCGTGTACCTGGCGATGCCGCCGCTGTACCGCCTGAAGTGGACGAACGCCCCGCACGAGTACGTGTACTCGGATGCCGAGCGCGACGCACTGCAGGCGCACGGGCTGGCCAACGGCAAGCGCCTGCCCAAGGAGGGCATCCAGCGCTACAAGGGCCTCGGCGAGATGAACGCCAAGGAGCTGTGGGAGACCACCATGGATCACACCACGCGCACCCTGCGCCAGATCACCATCGACGATGCCGCCGCGGCGGACGAGATCTTCAGCGTGCTGATGGGTGAGGACGTCGAGTCCCGGCGCACCTTCATCCAGCGCAACGCCAAGGACGTCCGCTTCCTCGACATTTAAACCACCCCAAGCGCTTCATCGACAGGGAGGGTGACTGGATGTCCTCGGAATGAGCATCGGGAGGGGCCCGCGAAGCGGGAGGGAACCCGCTCTGCGAATGAAGATGACATCCAGTCACCCGGCACCAAGCACAAAGAGAAGAACACATGACTGACGAAGAACGCCCCGAGCCGGCCCACGAGCACGGCCGCATCGACCAGGTCGACCTGCAGTCCGAGATGCAGCGCAGCTACCTCGATTACGCGATGGCCGTCATCGTCGGGCGCGCGCTCCCGGATGTGCGCGACGGCCTCAAGCCCGTGCACCGCCGGGTGATCTACGGCATGTACGACGGCGGGTTCCGGCCCGACAAGTCGTTCTCCAAGTGCGCGCGCGTGGTCGGCGAGGTGATGGGTCAGTACCACCCGCACGGCGACACCGCGATCTACGACACTCTCGTGCGGCTGGTGCAGCCGTGGTCGCTGCGCTACCCGCTCGCGCTCGGGCAGGGCAACTTCGGCTCCCCCGGCAACATGGGCGCGGCGGCCCCCCGATACACCGAGACCAAGATGGCCCCGCTCGCGCTCGAGATGGTGCGCGACATCGAAGAGGAGACCGTCGACTTCTCGCCGAACTACGACGGCCGCACCGAGGAGCCCGACGTCCTGCCGTCGCGCTTCCCGAACCTGCTGGTCAACGGCTCGATCGGGATCGCGGTCGGCATGGCCACCAACATCCCGCCGCACAACCTGCGCGAGGTCTCCGCCGCGGCGTTGTGGGCGCTGGAGAACCGCGACCTGCCGCGCGAGGAGCTGCTGGACGGCCTGATCCAGCGCATTCCCGGCCCTGACTTCCCCACCGGCGCGCAGATCCTCGGCACCAAGGGCATCCACGAGGCGTACCGCACCGGCCGCGGCTCCATCAAGATGCGCGCGGTGGTCGACGTCGAGGAGATCCAGGGCCGCACGTGCCTGGTCATCACCGAGCTGCCGTACCAGGTCAACCCCGACAACCTCGCGGTGAAGATCGGCGAACTGGCCCGCGACGGCAAGATCACGGGCATCGCCGACATCCGCGACGAGTCCTCGGACCGCACCGGTCAGCGCCTGGTGATCGTGCTCAAGCGCGACGCAGTGGCCAAGGTGGTGCTGAACAACCTGTACAAGCACACCCAGCTGCAGGAGAACTTCGGCGCGAACATGCTCGCGATCGTCGACGGCGTGCCGCGCACGCTGGCTCTCGACGGCTTCATCACGCACTGGCTCGACCACCAGCTCGACGTCATCGTTCGGCGCACCGGGTTCCGGCTGCGCAAGGCGCAGGCGCGGATGCACATCCTGCAGGGGTACCTCAAGGCGCTGGATGCCCTGGACGAGGTCATCGCGCTGATCCGCCGCTCCCCCACCGTCGACGAGGCGCGCGAGGGTCTGAAGACCCTGCTGGACATCGACGACGATCAGGCGCAGGCGATCCTCGACATGCAGCTGCGTCGGCTGGCGGCGCTGGAGCGCCAGAAGATCATCGACGAGGCCACCGAGCTCGAGGCGAAGATCGTCGACTACAAAGACATCATCGCCACCGAGGCGCGTCAGCGCGACATCGTGCGCACCGAGCTCACCGAGATCGTCGACCGCTTCGGCGACGAGCGCCGCACGCACATCCTGCACGGCTTCGACGGCGACATGTCGATGGAGGACCTCATCCCCGTCGAGGAGATGGTCGTCACCGTCACCCGCGAGGGGTACATCAAGCGCACCCGCAGCGACAACTACCGCTCGCAGCACCGCGGCGGCAAGGGCGTGAAGGGCGCGCAGCTGCGCGCCGACGACCTGGTGGAGCACTTCTTCGTCACGACCACGCACCACTGGCTGCTCGTGTTCACCGACATGGGGCGCGTGTACCGCACCAAGACGTACGAGGTGCCCGAGGCCGGCCGCGACGCCAAGGGCCAGCACGTCGCGAACCTGCTGGCGCTGCAGCCCGACGAGAAGATCGCCCAGGTGCTGGCGATCAGCGATTACCAGGCGAAGGACTACCTGGTGCTCGCCACCCGCGGCGGACTGGTGAAGAAGACCCGCCTGGGCGACTACGACACCAACCGCCAGGGCGGCGTGATCGCCATCCGCATGCGCGAGGGCGACGAGCTGGTCAGCGCCAAGCTGGTCAACGCCGACGAGGACATCCTGCTCATCAGCGCGAAGGGCATGTCGGTGCGCTTCCACGCCACCGACGAGGCGCTGCGGCCGATGGGGCGCGCGACCGAGGGCGTGCGCGGCATGAAGTTCAAGGACGACGAGGACTGCCTGCTGTCGGCATCCGTCGTCGCCGACGATTCCTACGTGTTCACCGTCACCGACGGCGGGTACGCCAAGCGCACCTCGGTATCCGAGTACAAGGTGCAGAAGCGCGGTGGAACCGGCATCAAGGTGGCCAAGCTGAGCGACGAGCGGGGCGTTCTCGCGGGCGGTCTGATCGTGGACGAGGACGACGAGGTCTTGGTGGTTCTGTCCAGCGGCAAGGTGGTACGCTCTGCCGTGGCCGAGGTGCCTGCGAAGGGCCGCGACACCATGGGAGTCGTGTTCGCCCGGATGACGGGCGATGACCGCATCCTCGCCGTGGCGCGCAACAGTGAGCGCGCGATGGACGACGAGGACGAGGCGGATGCTGAGACCTCAGAGTCCCCGGCCCCGGACACCCAGACCCCCGACGCTGAGACACCCGAAGCCTGACCCCGAAGAGAGCTGAGCAATGAGCACAGTCGCAGACAAGCTGGCGAAGAAGTCCACGCGCAAGACGAGTGGCAAGCAGGTGCGGCTGCGCCTGGTCTACGTCGACTTCTGGTCTGCGGTGAAGCTGTCGTTCCTGGGAGCGGTGGCGCTGGCGATCGTCACGATGGTGTCGTTCTTCCTCATCTTCACCGTGCTGCAGGCGACGGGTGTGCTCACGCAGACCAGCGAGATCCTGGATTCGGTCACCGACGGCGCGGTCGATCTGCAGAGCCTGATCGGCCTGCCGCAGGTGATGGCGTTCGGTGCGGTCGTGTCGATCCTGAACCTGATCGTGTTCACCGTGCTCGGCGCGGTCGTCGCCGGCATCTACAACCTCGCGGTGAAGGTGACCGGCGGCCTGCTCGTCGGCTTCATGTCCAACTGAGGTGGGGTCGGGTGCGGGGACATTCCCTGCGCTCGCAGAGCGGGTGCCCCTCCCGCTTCGCGGGTCCCTCCCCGATGCTCGCTCCGGGAACGTCCCCGCACCCTTCGGGGTAGCGGGATGAGGAGAAGGCGGATGCTTCGCATCCGCCTTCTCCTTTTTCAACAAGTCCTGCGTGCGGACCCCAGCGCTACACGATTCCGGTGGTGCCTAGGAGGGTGCCGATCAGCCAGGTGGCCAGCAGCGCCAGCGCGCCGCCGATGATGAGGCGCGTTATGGCGCGGGCGGGAGAGGCGCCGCCGACCTTCGCGGAGATGGTGCCGGTGGCAGCGAGCGCGATGAGCACGGCGACGAAGGTGACGGGCACGCGCCACTCGGGGGGCGGCAGCAGAATGGCCAGCAGCGGGAGCAGCGCGCCGATCGTGAACGAGATCGCCGACGAGATCGCCGCGTGCCAAGGATTGACCAGATCGTTCTGATCGATGCCGAGCTCCACCTCCAGGTGCGCCGCGAGAGCGTCGTGCGCGGTCAGCTCGACCGCGACCTGCTGGGCGGTCTGCTCGCTGAGACCTCGGTCCCGATAAAGCTGGGCGAGCTCGGCCAGCTCCTCGTCGGGCATGGTGCGCAGCTCTTCGCGCTCCTTGTGGATCAGCGCCTGCTCGGTGTCGCGCTGACTGCTCACCGAGACGTACTCGCCGAGCGCCATCGAGATCGCGCCACCGACCAGGCCGGCGAGGCCCGCGATCAACAGCGCTGAGTTGTCGGTCGTCGCCCCCGCGACACCGACCACCAGCGACGCCACCGAGACGATGCCGTCGTTGGCGCCGAGCACCCCGGCACGCAGCCAATTGAGCTTCTGACTGATACCCGCACCGTGTGGTTCAGCGGGGTGAATGGCATCGGATGCGGTCATGCAGACAGTGAATCATCTCCGTGCCGTGAGCGGGGGGATGCACGGTAGGGAAAACCCGAATCGGGGTCTCCGGCTGCCCCCGTGTCGCCGACCCGCGCGGAACCGTAGCGTGGATGCCATGACCACGAATCCGACACCCCCGCCGCCGGGGTCTGCGACTCCCGGCTCCGTCGAGGCGCCGTTCGCCCCACCCGCCGCACCGGCGCCGCCCGCGGGCACGACACGAGTCCGCGAGGACAAGCCGCCGGTGCGGCTCGCCCTCACGATCCTGCAGCTCGCGGCGCTCGGCGCGCTCGGCGCGGCGGTGCTCGGCATCCTCACGGCGATGCTCGGTGTCGGGATCGGGATGCTGTTCCTCGTCGGGATCGGCGTCTTCGTGCTCATCGCGCTGGTGTACGCGCTGTACGGCGTGGCGTGGTTCGAGGTGCGTCGCGTGAGCGAGCTCTACGGCGCGGACCTGCCCGACCTGCGCTGGCGTGCGCGCATGCATCCGGGATTCCTCGGGTGGCTGCGCAACGTCGGCCGGCAGTCCGTCGACGGTCGCATGTGGCGGGCGCTGCTCAACTTCATCCTCGCGTGCACGGCCGGCGCGCTCGTGCTGCGCCTGTTCTGGGGCATGATCCGCTCGGTGTTCACGGCGCTCGCCCCGCTCACCGGGCAGACCGACGCCGAGTGGCCGTTCAGCTTCTCGGTCAGCGCCGCCTGGGCACCGGTGATCGGCATCCTCGGAGTGCTCGCCGCGGCCGCCGGCATCGTCGGTCTCGCGCTGCTGCACCGCCTGCTCAGCCGCACCCTGGTCGTGCCCAGCCGCGAGGCGGAACTGAGCGCCCAGGTGCGCACCACCAGCGCGCAGCGTGCCGGCGCCGTCCGCGCCGCCGACCTCGAGCGCACCCGCATCGAGCGCGACCTGCACGACGGCGTCCAGCCGCGGCTGGTCTCGGTGGGCATGACGCTGGGTCTCGCCCAGCAGAAGATCGACTCCGATCCGGCCGCCGCGAAGGCGCTGATCGGCGAGGCGCACACCTCCACCAAGGCCGCGATCACTGAGCTGCGCCAGCTGGCGCGCGGCATCCACACCTCCGTGCTCGACGACCGCGGGCTGGATGCGGCGCTGTCGGCGCTGGCCGGCCGCTCGCACATCCCCGTGCAGCTGGACGTGCGCATCGAGCCCGGTATCACCGGGAGCGGTGCCGGATGCCGGGATGCCGAGGCCGCGGTGTACTTCGCGATCGCGGAGTCGCTGACCAACGCCGCCAAGCACTCCCGCGCCAGCGAATGCCGCGTGGTGGTGCGCAGTCGCGACGGCGGCCTGTGGGCGCGCGTGGAGGACAACGGCATGGGCGGTGCGCAGGTGCAGCCGGGTGGCGGCCTGGACGGCATCACCAACCGCATCCTCGCCGCGGGCGGCACGTTCCGCCTCGACAGTCCTGCCGGCGGCCCCACCAGCCTGGAGGTGACGGTGCCATGCGCGTCCTGATCCCTTTCCCGGTCGTTGAGCGATCGAAGCGAGACGAAACGCAGAGTGGCTTCCCGGTCGTTGAGCGAGCGGAGCGAGACGAAACGCAGATCCTGGAGGTCTCCCCATGCGCATCCTGATCTGCGAGGACTCCGTCCTCCTCCGCGAGGGTCTCGTGCGTCTGCTCGACGACGCCGGCCACGAGGTGGTCGCCGCTCTTCCCGACACGGACGGGCTCATGGACGCGGTCACCGAGCAGGTGCCCGACCTGTGCATCCTGGATGTGCGACTGCCGCCGACGTTCACCGACGAGGGCATCCGCGCGGCCTTGGCGATCCGAGCGGCGCACCCGGCGCTTCCCCTGCTCGTGCTCTCGCAGTACGTCGAGGAGCGCTACGCGAGCGATCTGATCGCCGCGCAGAGCGGATCGATGCAGTCCGGATCGGTCCAGGGCGGTGCGCTGGGCTACCTGCTGAAGGACCGGGTCGCCGATGTCGCCGAGTTCATCGAGTCGGTGCAGCGCATCGCATCCGGTGCCACCGTGCTCGACCCCGAGGTGGTGGCGCAGCTGCTCACGCGACGCAACCGCGACGACCGGATGCTGAGCCTGACCGAGCGGGAGCGCACCGTGCTCGCCCTGATCGCCGAGGGCAAGTCCAACGGCGCCATCGCCGGTCTGCTGTTCCTCAGCGAGGCCAGCATCGAGAAGCACATCACCGCCATCTTCCAGAAGCTCGGTCTCGAGCCGGAGGACGGCAACCGGCGGGTGCTGGCAGCACTTGCGCACATCGAGAACACCGGCATCCCGGATGCCGGAAGCGACAACCAGGGAGGCGTGCGATGAACGGCACGAAGAAGAGCGTCGGCGCGATCACCGTGCTGCTGGCGGTGTGCGGTGGCGTGGTGCTGGTCGGCACCGGCGCGGCGGCGACGATCGGCGGCGTGCAGCAGGCGACGGCGACGCCCGGCGGCAGCACCCAGGCGGATGCGCGTGGGGTCACCTCGCTCGACCTGGAGGTGGATGCAGCCGATGTGACGGTGGAGTTCCGCGACGACATCACCTCGGCGCAGCTGCGGATCGAGAAGGGAACGGAACGGGACTGGTCGCTCACCCGCGACCGGGACGAGCTGATCGTGCGCGGTCCGGGAAACGGCTTCGACTGGTTCCGGCCGAGCTGGCTGCGCGGCGACCAGCGGGCAACCCTCGAACTGCCTGCGTCGCTGCACGGCATCGACGCCGATCTCACCCTGCAGGCGGGATCGCTGCGGGTGGACGGCGAGTTCGGCGAGCTCGATCTGGACCTGAATGCCGGATCGCTCACGGTGGGAGGGTCGGCGACCGAGCTGGATGCCGAGGTCAACGCCGGCCGCGCCGACATCGTCCTGCGCGACGTGCGCACAGCGGAGTACACCGTGAACGCGGGCCGGATCACGTCTGAGCTGCGTGCTGTGCCGGACGAGGTCTCCATCGACGTGTCGGCCGGGCGGCTCGATCTCACGGTGCCCGATACCACCTACGCGGTGCGGCATTCCCAGGCCGCCGGTTCGCTGAACAGCGACCTGTCGCAGGACCCGTCCAGCAGCCACCGCATCCAGGTCGATGTGTCGGCCGGATCGGTCACTCTCGAGCCCGGCGACCGCGCGGAATGAGCGGTCGGGGCCGTCCTGTTCCCAGGTCGACCCCGATTCGCTTTTCACCCTCAGCATCCGGTAAAGTCTTGGAGGTTGACGGGGCTATAGCTCAGGCGGTTAGAGCGCTTCACTGATAATGAAGAGGTCCCAGGTTCAAGTCCTGGTAGCCCCACTCCGTTCGCGGAGATCCCGCGGTGTCCACGCCGTTCCGGGGCCTTAGCTCAGTTGGTAGAGCGCCTGCTTTGCAAGCAGGATGTCAGGAGTTCGAATCTCCTAGGCTCCACACTTACAGCATCCCACCATCCGGAAAAGCGGAGACGTCCGCGGCGAGTCGCCTCGGAAACACCCGCGACACGCCGGTGCGCGCGCATCTCGTCTGTGTTTTCCGACAGCCGGGCATCGCGATTCACGTATCCTTCCGGCATGACTCCATCGCAGGAAGAACTGGTCGAGCGCATCCGCGAGCTGATCGCCGACCAGCCGGTGCAGCGCGAGGTGTCGATGTTCGGCGGACGCTGCATCATGATCAACGACAAGATGATCGTCGGCGCGCAGAAGGACGGCGGGCTGCTGGTGCGGGTCGACGCTGAACAGCACGACGAACTCGTGCTGCGGTCCGGGGCGAGGCAGGCGACGATGGGCCCGGGCCGTGAGATGGGTCCGGGATGGATCACCGTGGACGCGGAGGAGCTGGATGCTGATCAGCTGGCGTCCTGGATCGATGTCGCGCTGGACTACAACGCGGTCGTTACAGGCGTCAGCCGCTGAGCCCGCCCACGGCCAGCGGGCAACGGAGACGGCTCCGGCGTGAAGGCAAGTCTCGATCCGAAGTGATCCGCGAGGCGCTGGCCTCAGCGTGAAAGTTCACCCCAGTCCACAGTCACTGAATCGCCTCCTCGCGGGAGCCTCCGAGATCATCCACCGGTCCCGCATGCGGAAGGCCAGGACCGTCTGGCGCTTGGCACGGTTGGCTGCAGCATTGCCGGGCATGCCCGCAGAGCGCGCCCAGTCTGCAAGCGGGATGATCCGCGGCTCGTGATCAGCGCGATGCGCTTGTGCACCGACTCGAGAAGAAGCAGCGCGAGCAGGCGCGTCATACCCTCATGGTTGTCGTGCTTCGAGTACTGCTCCAGCAGCGGATAGTAGTCGACGTGGCGATTGCGCGCCCGAACGATGACCGGTGGGAGACCGAGATCCTGCAACTGCTTGTTGACCAGCATCCGGACGATTTGTCCATTGCCGTCGACGAACGGATGCCTACGATGGCAGCCAACTCCATGACATCGAGCTGTCTACCGGCCCAGGGACGCGTTACAGCTAACAGTGGTTACGGTTCCTCGGGAACAGCGAGTGCGGGTAGTTGTGGAGGATAACTAGACATGGAAGCCCGACCTGATATCAGGTCGGGGTCCGCGTGTATTAGTTGTGGACAACGACCACTTCAAGGTACGGGTCGTTCTGTGCGTCCACCCACGGCTGAACCTGCGCAAGAACAGCCTCGGCCGAGCCTCCCTGAATGCCAATCGGGAATCCTTTAGCGTACGAACCGGCCGCCCATGTCGTGATGTTCTGCCCAGCGTCATTAGAGGTTTGGACCTGCCGGACTACAACGATTGTCTTGCCTGTAGCAGTCGCCTGGTCAATCATGCTCTGTGTTACGCTGCCTACGTCGTTCGGAACGCTTCCCATCTCCTGAACGACTTCTTCCTTGACGGCCGGGGGAAGAGGCTGCTTCACGTCGATGATGACGTATGAACCGTCCGACTTCTCGTAGGGGCGTAGCGTTCCACGCTGACCGTTGAGCTGCTTCGCTTCCGCCGCCGTCAGAGGGTCACCAGGCTCGCCAGTGATCTCCTCCGGAATCTGCGTCTCCTCCGGCGCAGGCGTCGGCTCCGCCTTCCGAGACTGCTTCGGTGACTCTGCGGTGTTCAGGGCCAGCGCAGAGCAACCCGTAATGAGCGTGATGGTCACCAGCGGGACAGCGAGCAGGGCAGTGAGATTCTTGGGCACATCCCCAAGCTAGCGGCGGGCTGCGTGCGGAGTGAGCAGTTGCCGGTTGCGACACGCGCTCCTCGCCCGTCGAGGCGGTAGCTGCCCCGCAGAGGCGATTCGCGATCAGCTCACGGAGCTGTCTCGTGAACCGGGCGATGGCTCAAGAGGTCCGCGGCTATGCTTCGGCTATGACTGCGCGTTTTCCTGTCTTGATCGGCTTCGTTGTGGCGGTGCTGCTGGTGACGGGGTGCGCGCCTGAGTCCGGTGGCGCCGCATCGGTTTCAGCTCCCTCGCCGACCGCTTCGGTGTCGGAGGAGGTCGCTGCGCAGCCGATCAGCGGCCAGCCCGGTGACCCGCTGACGGCGGCGGAGGCGAAGCAGCTCAATGGTCAGATCGGGACGTTGCGGCCGTATGAGATGAACGACGGGTCATTCGTGATCATCGATGTGAAGCAGCCGTTGCCACAGGCCGTGAAACAGGAGGTCGCTGAGAGCCTCAGAGGGACGAGCAATTCTGACCTCGGCAACTATTTCGACGAGATCTTGCGCCAGGAGGGCTTGACGGGCAAGACCGTGATCTCCGTTCGAAAGATCCATGCTGGTGACGGCAACGGAAGCGATGTTTTCGCCTGGATGCCCAGTACTTCTGCACATGGGTTTCCGCTCGGAATCATGGCGAGTTCGGCCGAGTCCGTGGTTTCTGAAGTGCGGCCGTGGGTTGATGCGCAGAACGATCCCGCGCAACTCGAGATCATCGTTGTGAACGACTGAATGAAGCGCATGCCTCGCTCGTCGATGCTCGGCGGCAGCTTCGCGGTGGACGGTATCCATGTCCTCTGGCCGCGCCTGGTCGCGAAGCGCATCAATGAGGTTCCTTCGCAGGACATCGACATCGATGCGGTGCATGCTCGGCTCTCTCGGCTCTCTCGGCTCTCTCGGCGCGCACCGGACGCAGGACGCCTGCGGTGAGCGGCAGACTGACGCGGCGTGTCGTCGAGATCCGTCGCGCAAGTGCAGCCGTGGGTGACGTGCGCGGACGCCGCGACTAGCGCTGACCAGTGCACATCCCGTGGCCAGTT
This sequence comes from Microbacterium sp. ARD32, assembly GCF_031844385.1. Lineage (NCBI taxonomy): Bacteria > Bacillati > Actinomycetota > Actinomycetes > Micrococcales > Microbacteriaceae > Microbacterium > Microbacterium sp. ARD32. Next base: position 216,011 of record NZ_JAUZVD010000002.1, on the reverse strand, counting down.
CTGTTCAGGCGAACCGGTTCTGCGACAAGAGCGCAGGACGGCGTCAGCCGTTCACCACGACGATTTCGAACTGGGCGGGGTCTCGCTGCGAGTTCACCCAAGGCTGGATCTGCGAAACGACCGCGCCAGAAGATTCCCCCGTCACTCCTATGGGGAACCCAGACGCGTAAGAGACAGCATGCCAGCCGAAGAAGTTGCCGCCATAAGCAGAGCTGTAATGAATCTGCCGCACCATGACGATGGTCTTGCCCGTCAAAGTCTCGCGGTCGAGCGCACCAAGGGCGTTGCCTGTCTCATTGCCGACGCTGCCCAGGCGTTCGGCGACCTCCTGCTTCACCATCTCGGGCAGCGGCTGCTTCACGTCGATGAGGACGAATGACCCGTCCTTCATCTCGTACGGGCGCAATGTGCCGATCTGACCGTTGAGCTGCTTCGCCTCCGCAGCCGTCAGCGGATCACCGGGCTGGCCGGTGATCTCGTCCGGGATCTGCGTCTCTTCGGGCGTCGGTGCCGGTGACGTCTGAGGGTGCGTCGCCGTGCTCTTCGCCGAGTCTGCGGAGTCCGAGGTCTCAGCAGAGCAGCCCGTGATGAGCGTGACAGTCACCAGCGGGACAGCGAGCAGGGCAGTGAGATTCTTGGGCACATCCCCAAGCTAGCGGCGGGCTGCGTGCGGAGTGAGCAGTTGCCGGTTGCGACACGCGCCCCTCACCCGTCGACGCGGTAGCTGCCCCGCAGAGGCGATTCGCGATCAGGTCACGGAGTTTCTCGTGAACCGGGCGATGGCCTGAGAGAGGTCCGCGGCTATGCTTCGACTATGACTGCGCGTTTTCCCGTCTTGATCGGCTTCGTTGTGGCGGTGCTGCTGGTGACGGGGTGCGCGCCTGAGTCCGGTGGCGCCGCATCGGTTTCAGCTCCCTCGCCGACCGCTTCGGTGTCGGAGGAGGTCGCTGCGCAGCCGATCAGCGGCCAGCCCGGTGACCCGCTGACGGCGGCGGAGGCGAAGCAGCTCAATGGTCAGATCGGGACGTTGCGGCCGTATGAGATGAACGACGGGTCATTCGTGATCATCGATGTGAAGCAGCCGTTGCCACAGGCCGTGAAACAGGAAGCGGCGGAGAAGATCGGCAGATCCAGCAGTACCGATCTGGGGAGTTTCTTCGCTGAGACAGACCGTCAGTCCGCGGCGACAGGGAAGACGCTCATCGTGGTGCGCTACATGAACGCCTCCGATGCATATGGCAACTACTCGACGGCGTGGAGAGCCAGCTCGGCAGCAGCCGGATTCCCCGGCGGTTCTGGCGGCAGTGCCGAAGAGGTCGCTGCCCGCGCTCAGGTGTGGGCGAACGGGCAGAGCGACCCGGCGTCTTTCGAGATCATCACTGTCCTGAACTGAGCTTCTGCGGCGAGCACCAGCGAAGGCTCGATCTCAACGCTCAGCGCCCGCCGTCGGCGACGACGCCGTCGATGATCAGCGCGAACATGCGTCGCAGCTGCGCGCGCTCGGCCGGATCGCCGGCGACCACCAGCGCTCCGGCGAGCAGCGCGCCCAGGTCGGCGGCATCGACGTCGTCTTTGAGTGTGCCGGCGCGCGCCCCGGCATCCAGAAAATCGCGCAGGATGCTGACCAGCTCCGCGCGCATCTGACTGCCGGTGATGCGACCGGATGCCATGAAGGCGGCCAGCGCGTCGTGCATGCCGTGCTTGGTGGCCGCCCAGTCGGCGAGCAGCTCCGTCCACTGCCGCAGCGCCTGGACGGGCGGATGCGCCGCCAGCAGTTCCTCCGCCCCGGAGCGAAGCCGATCGATCTGGTCGCGGTAGACCTCTTCGATCAGATCCTCCCTGGTCGCGAAGTGCCGGTACAGGGTGCCGCTGCCCACTCCGGCTCGCCGGGCGATCGAGTCCATGGAGACCGGCCCCTCGGCGGTCGAGAACGCCTCGGTCGCCGCGGCCACCAGCCGCGCCCGATTGCGCTGGGCGTCGGCCCGGGGCGAGTGCGGATGCTGTGCTGCGGACATGCCTACCAGTATAACCGGGGAGATCTCCGGTTATACTGGTAGCACGAACCGGAGACCTCCCCGGTTGCATCCCGAACCTCGAGAAGGAGATCCTCATGCCCGCATCCCTGATCATCGGCGGAACCAGTGGCATCGGCCGCGCCACAGCCCTGCTCCTCGCCCGGCGGGGGCATCGCGTCGCCGTCACCGGACGAAACCCCGACTCGCTCGCGGCCGTCCGTCGGGAACTGCCCGACGACGCGCTCGTCCTCAGCTCGGATGCGCGCTCACTGGCTCAGACCGAGGCGACACTGGATGCCGTCCGCGACGGCTTCGGATCGCTGGACGCCCTTTTCCTGAACGCCGGTAACAGCCGGCCCGCACCGATCGAGGCCGTCACCGAGGAGGCGTTCGACGACCAGATCGCCCTGAACTTCAAAGGCCTCTACTTCACACTGCAGAAGGCGCTGCCGCTGCTGAACGACGGGGCGTCGGTGATCCTCACCGTCGGCGCGGGAGTGAGCCGCGGCATCAGCGGCGGGTCGCTGACCTCGGCGGCTCGTGGAGCGCTGCTGGCGATGATGCCCTCGCTCGTGCTCGAGCTCGCACCCAGGAGCATCCGCATCAACGCCGTCAGTCCGGGAGCGATCGACACGCCCATCTGGAGCGGCCTCGGCGCATCCGAGCAGATGCGCGCCGCGCTGACTGCGCAGATCCCGTTCGGTCGCTTCGGCACCCCCGATGAGGTCGCCGAGACGGTGGCGTTCCTCGCCTCCGACGCCTCCGCCTACATCACCGGTCAGGAGATCACGGTCGCCGGCGGCTGGTGACCCGGCTGGTGACCCGGCGGCCGGACTTACCGAAACCACTCACCCGATGCCAGTCTGGAGGCATGAGCCTTCCCCACGACGACATCGACCCCGACGGCCTGCTGGAGTACTCGGTGGTCTTCACCGACCGCTCGCTCAACCACATGTCGGCGCGTTTCGTCGGCATCATGCAGCAGACACTCGACATCCTGTGCCAGACGTACGGCGCCGACAGCGCCGTGGTCATCAACGGCGGTGGCAGCTACGCGATGGAATCCGTCGCCCGGCACCTGGCCACCGGCAGGAAGGCGGTCGTCGTGCGCAACGGCCTGTTCTCGTACCGCTGGTCGCAGATCCTCGAGGCCGGATCCATCGCATCCGCCGTCACCGTCTGCCAGGCTCGGCCCGACAGCGACGACGCGCAGGCGGCGTGGAGTCCCGCACCGATCGACGAGGTGACCGCCGCCATCCGCGCCGGGCGTCCGGAGGTGGTGTTCGCCCCGCACGTCGAGACCGCCGCCGGCATCCTGCTCCCCGACGACTACGTGCGCGCGCTCGCCGAGGCCGTGCACGAGGTGGGCGGTGTGCTGGTGCTGGACTGCATCGCCTCCGGCGCGATGTGGGTCGACATGCGCGACCTCGGCGTCGACGTGCTGCTCAGCGCTCCGCAGAAGGGCTGGAGCGGATCGCCCGGCGTCGGCTTCGTGATGCTGAGCGAGCGGGGGAGGGATGCCGTGGCATCCGGCACGCCCACCAGCTTCGCCCTCGACCTGAACCGGTGGCTGGTCATCTCGGACGGCTACCGCGACGGGAAGGCCGGCTACCACGCCACCATGCCCACCGACACGATCGCCGCGAACCTGGAGCGGATGCTCGAGACGCGCGACCGCGGACTCGAGAACCTGCGGGCGGCACAGGTCGAACTGGGCACGCGCGTGCGCGGACTGCTCGCCGAGCGCAGACTGCCCTCGGTCGCGGCATCCCCCTTCGCCGCACCCAGCGTGGTGGTCGTGCACACCACCGACGAGCGCCTGCGCACCGGCGCTGCCCTCAAGGAGCAGGGGCTGCAGGTCGCCGCCGGCGTGCCGCTGCACTGCGACGAGCCCGACTCGTTCTCCACGTTCCGGCTGGGACTGTTCGGGCTCGACAAGCTCGGTGACGTGGACGGCACGGTCGCCCGGCTGCAGGCCGCGCTCGACGCGATGGGCGTCTGAGCCGCGACCGGTCAGATCCCGGTGGCCCGGGTGACGACCTCGTCGATCGCGCGCAAGGACTCTATGCCCGCCCGCGCCGTCGCCGCGGGCATGTCATCCAGCTCGGCGGGCACGATGCGCAGGCTCTTGCCGATCAGCGGCAGCGTGCGCTCGCGCACGATCGCGGCCACGTCGTCCACGAACGACGGCACCGATCTCGGAACCTCGCCGCTGAGCACGAGCAGCTCGGGGTCGATGATGTGGCAGGTGCTCACCAGCATCCGGCCCAGGATGTCGGCCGCGCGGGCCGCGATCGTCACGGCGGCGGCGTCGCCTCCGGCCACGAGCTCGCGGAATCCGGCCCAGTCGTGCGTGCGCTCGGTGCCCGTGCTCAGGTCGCGCAGCAGGGCCGGCACCGAGACGTACTGCATCAGGCATCCGGAGTTGCCGCACGTGCACACGGGGCCGTTCCAGTCGTAGACGGCGTGCCCGAGCTCACCCGAGCCGCCGCGCGCGCCGGACTGGATGATGCCCTCCACGACATGGCCCGAGGTCACGCCGTAGCTCACGTCGACGTACAGCACGTCGGTGTGCGCGGCGCCCGCGCCCCAGAGGCATTCGGCCAGGCCCTCCAGGCGCGCGGTGTTCTGCGTGTGCACGGGCACGCCGAACCGCTCGGCGAAGTACTGCTTCGGGTTCACGCCGTACCAGCGACTGGACGCCCACTGCGAGTAGACATCGCCCGTGCGGGCGTCCATCTGGGTGTCCACGGCCAGGTGCAGCGCGCACAGCCCCTGCTCGCCTCCGGCCCCGGCGAGCAGGTCGGCCACCAGTGCTGCACCGGCCGCCAGGCGATCGGATGCCGACGCGTCGGACGGATTGGTCAGCGTGCGCTCTGTGAGCAGCCGGCCGTCGAGCGTCGACACCGCCACCGTGCAGGTGTCGACCAGGAACATGACCGAGGCAAGCACGCCGAGACGCGGCGTCGTGCCGATCAGGTTCTTCAGCGGACCGGATGCCGTGTCGGTCACCTCGACCCAGCCGTCTTCGCTGAGCCGGTTGGCCAGGTTCGTGACGGTCGCACGGGTGACGCCCAGGGCCCGGGCGAGATCGGCGCGGTAGGCCGGACCGTCGACGACGAGCGCACGCAGCATGCGCTGCGCATTCGTGGTCAGAGTCGTCACTCAACATCTCCTTCGGTGCAACTTCGAGCGTATCGTGTGCAGGTGGCGCCAGCGTAGACGATGAAACCGAAGATTTCTGTTTAGAATCTTGACACTCTGGCCGAGCGCGTGCATCCTATAGACGGCTCACAATCCTCAATGCCGAGAACCCTGTACACACCGCTCCACACGGCAGTGAGCCGAAGGGGCGCGATTCCATCGGAGGGATCATGAAGTTTCGCACCATCCTGGCGGGGGCCGCAGCAGCGTCCGTCGTCCTGACGCTCACCGCCTGCAGCTCGAGCACGCCGGACACCACCGCGAACGGTGACGGCGGGGCCGAGGCCGGCACCGTTCGCATGTGGGTCATGGAGGGATCGCTGAGCGAGGAGTCGCAGAAGTACCTCACCGAGGAGTTCGCCAAGCAGAATCCCGGCAGCGAGCTGAAGATCGAGGTGCAGCAGTGGGACGGCATCGTCTCGAAGCTGCAGACCTCGCTCGCCTCCAAGAACGAGAGCCCCGATCTCGTCGAGATCGGCAACACCCAGACGACGACCTTCACGACAGTCGGCGCCTTCGCCGATGTCACCGACCTGAAGCAGAAGCTCGGCGGCGACGACCTGATCCCCTCGTTCGTCGACGCTTCGACGGTCGACGGCAAGATCTACGCCTACCCGTTCTACGCGGGTGCCCGCGGTGTCTACTACCGCACCGACCTGTTCGAGGCGGCCGGCATCGAGGTGCCCCGCACCATCGGCGAGTTCGACGACGCCGTGGTGGCGCTGCAGAAGGCCAACCCCGAGGCCGTCGAGGACTTCTCCGGCATGTACCTCGCCGCAGTCGACGTGCACGGTGTCGGCTCGTACCTGTTCGCGCACGGCTTCGAGTACGCGAAGAAGGACGGCGACAAGTGGGTCGGTCAGGCCTCGTCGTCCGAGTCGATCGCCGCTCTCGAGGCGCTGCAGAAGACCTTCACCGAGGGCACGACCTACGCCCTCGACTCGCAGGCCGGCCAGAAGGCGTTCGAGCGCTACTTCAACGAGAGCACCACGGGCGTGCTGATCGGCACCGGCAACATCGGCACCAAGATCGACCAGAAGCTCTGGGACGAGAAGAAGGTCGGCGTGATGGCGATCCCGTCCGACGAGGCCGGCGTCCCCGGTGCGACCTTCGCGGGCGGCTCGAACATCGGCCTCGCCGCGAACGCGCAGCAGCCCGAGCTGGCCAAGAAGGCCCTCGAGACCATCTTCAGCGAGGGCTTCCAGACCCGACTCGCCGAAGAGGGCTGGGTGCCGGGCAACACCGCCTACTCGGATGCCGTCTCGGGCCCGTTCGGCGAGATCGCCGGTGACATCATCACCAACTCCAAGCTCACCCCGAACAGCCCTGAGTGGGGTGTGACCTTCGGCGGCGCGCAGCTGACCGAGTTCTTCACCCGCATCGCGAAGGGTGAAGACGTCGTCGCCGTGGCGAAGGCCTTCGACGAGCAGCTCGACGCCGCTCTGAACAAGTGAGCTGAGAGCCGCTCAAGACGATGACGCAGATGACAGCCCGACCCACTCGGACGTCTGACCGACGTTCGCTGTGGAGCCAGCCGATGAGTCGCGCCGTGCGCAGTGGTCGCCGCCGACTCGCTCCGTGGATGCTCCTCGCCCCGGCGAGCATCATGGTCCTGGTCGCACTCGGATACCCCCTCGTCCGACAGCTGATCATGTCCTTCCAGGAGTTCGGCCTCGCACAGCAGTTCGGGAAGCCGGCTGAGTGGGTCGGGCTGTCGAACTACGCCTCCATCGTCAGCGATCCGTACTTCTGGAGCGTCTTCCTGAAGTCGGTGCTGTTCTGCGCGGTCACGGCCGGCGTGACCATGGTGCTCGGCGTGGCGTTCGCCGTGCTCATGCTGCGGCTGAACACCCTGGTGCGCACCATCCTCAACACGACGCTCATCGTCGTGTGGGCGATGCCGGCACTGGCATCGCTGACCGTCTGGCAGTGGCTGGTCGACCCGCGCTCGGGTCTGCTCAACTACGTGCTCACCTCGATCGGACTCGACGGCTTCAAGAACTTCCACTGGCTCGGCGAGAACTTCTGGACCTTCTACCTGATCGCCTCGGCCGTCATCGTCTGGGCCTCGCTGCCGCTGGTCGCCATCACCATCTATGCGGCCCTCGCACAGGTGCCCGGCGATGTGCTCGAGGCGGCGCAGATCGACGGCGCGTCCAACCTCCAGCAGATCCGCCGGATCATGTTGCCGATGATCGGGCCGGTCATCTCGCTCATCGGCGTGCTGCAGGTCATCTGGGATCTGCGCGTCTTCACCCAGATCTACGTGCTGCAGCAGTCCGGCGGCATCGCGAGCGAGACCAACCTGCTCGGCACCTACGTGTACGAGACCGGCATCGCCAAGGGCGACTACGGCGTGGCATCCGCTCTCGCCATGGTCATCCTCATCCTCACCCTGATCCTCACCGGCCGCTATCTGCAGATGCTCTACCGCCAGGGAGGCATGGACTGATGACCACGACGCAGCTCCTCACCCGTCCGCACACGCGAGCCGACCGCACAGAGGCTGTGATTCGGGCCCGCAGGGCGCAGCGCGCGGCGAAGCGCAAGCAGTTCCTCGCGAACCCGCTGGCGAACCTCGGCGGCATCCTGCTCGCCCTCGTGTGGCTCATCCCCGTCTACTGGATGGTCAACTCGGCCTTCCAGTCGGAGTCCGAGCTGATGGCCTGGCCGCCGCACCTGCTGCCGCAGCACTTCACGTGGGACAACTTCGTCACGGCGTTCACCAATCCGAATGTCCTGCCCGCGCTCGGCGCCTCGCTGACCGCCGGTGCGCTCACCGTGATCTTCGCCTCGGGCGCGGCGCTGCTGGCATCCTTCGCGCTGTCCCGCTTCCGCTTCCGCGGCCGCACGATGATGATCATCGCCATCCTCGTCGTGCAGATGATCCCCGCCGAGGCGCTGTTCATCTCGCAGTACCGGATGCTGGACGGCTGGGGCCTGCTGAACTCCGTCATCGGCCTCTCGGTGCTCTACATCGGCACCATCGTGCCGTTCGTGGCCTGGATGATGCGCGGCTTCGTCGACGGCATCCCGATCGAGCTGGAAGAGGCGGCGATGGTCGACGGATGCTCGCGCGTCGGGGCCTTCCGCCGGGTGACTCTGCCGCTGCTGCTGCCCGGCATCATCTCGACGTCGGTGTTCGGGTTCCTCTTCGCCTGGAACGAGTACACCCTCGCGCTGATCGTGCTCTCGAAGGACTCGGCGGTCACGCTGCCGATCTGGCTGCAGTCCTTCCAGCAGGGGCTGAAGGCCACTGACTGGGGTGCGGTGATGGCCGGTGCCACGCTGATCGCGATCCCGGTGATCATCATCTTCGTGCTCGTGCAGAACAAGATCTCCAAGGGCATGGTGGCAGGAGCGGTGAAGGGATGAGTCCGCAGCTGCTCCCCGAGGTCGGCGTCGGCCCCGTCCCCGGGCGATCATCGCGCTTCGAATGGCGCGGTCTGCTGATCGACTCCGCGCGCACCCGGTACCCGGTGCCCGTTCTCAAGCGCGTGGTGGAACTCGCATCCCGCTACGGCTTCAACCGGCTGCACTGGCACCTGACCGACGACCAGGGCTGGCGGTTCGAGGTCCCCGAGTACCCGCTGCTCACCGCACAGGCGGCGCATCTGCCGCGCGGGCGCTTCGACGACTACGACTCCCTGGCCGGCGACAGCCGCGAGCGCGCGCTGGCCGAGCAGGACGAGCGCTGGACCAACGGCTTCTACACCGACGACGAGATCGCCGAGCTGGTCGCGCACGCCGACGAGCACGGCATCCTGATCGTGCCCGAGGTCGACGTGCCCGGGCACATGACGGCCGCGATCGGCGCCTACCCGGGGCTCGGCAGGCCGGCCGGCCTGTCTCTTCCCGGGGGGTCGATGCGCGAGCACATGTGGTGGCCGGCGCGCGACGACCTGCTGTGGCCCACGGACGAGGCGCGTGACTTCGTGCAGGCGATCATGCGGCGCGTCGCGGAGCTGTTCCCCGGGCCGTACGTGCACATCGGCGGTGACGAGTGCGCCTTCCAGCAGTGGGCATCCGATCCGCGCATCGGCGAGTGGATGCGCCTGCGCGGCGCCTCGGAGGTGAAGCAGCTGCAGGGCTGGTTCATGGATGTCGCCGCGCAGACTCTGCGGAAGAGCGGCAAGCAGGTCGCGGTGTGGGACGAGGCGTGCGACCTGTGGGACGATCCGGATGCGCTGGTGATCGCGTGGGACGAGGCCCGCGGCATGGAGCGCATCGCCCGCGCCTCGCAGCGCTTCGTGCTGGCCGACGCGCGCACCCTCTACCTGAATCGCGTCGACCCCGACGCCGTGCCTGCGCAGAAGGGCATGATCCCCGGCATCACCGTGTGCGACATCCTGACAGCCGACTGGCCCGAGCTGCGCGACGAGCGCTGCATCGGGATCCAGGCGGGCGTCTGGTCGGAGTTCGTGCTCGACGGTGATGACCTGCTCTCGATGCTGTTCCCCCGTCTGCTCGCCGTCGCCGAGCGGCTGTGGAGCAGTGAGGTCGATGCCACGGTCTCGGCGGAGCGGGTCGCACGGGAGTACGCCGCACTGCGGGAGGCGGGCGTCCTGCGGGACGTCTGAGCCGCCCGCTCGCCCCGCGGTCGTCTCGCCCGGCGTCGCCCGGCTCGCGTCAGGCCGCGCCGTCGGGCTGCAGGTCTCGCAGGTGCGCGGTGTCGTTGACGCGCAGCACGGCGATCTCGCCGTTCGCGCGCCGCTGGAACTCCGTGACGCCCGTGTTGTCGATTGGCAGCCGCATCCACGCGTCGGGCGCCGCGTTCAGCGCCCGGGCGACGAATCCGCCGACGACGAACGCGTGCGTGACGACCACGAGAGTCCCCGGCGCGTCGGCCTCGAGCATCCCCGAGACCTCCTGCCATGCGGCAGCGATGCCCGCGCCGTCCTCGTCCCGCTCATCCGCGGGGGTGTCGTCCAGCCACTCGCGGCGGTGCGCGGGGTAGTCGCCCCAGCGATCTGCGGAGGGGAAGGGCGTGCGGTCGTCGAGGTACGGCACCGCCTCCGCGATCACGCCGATGCGCTCGGCGATCGCCTGTGCCGTGCGGCGCGCTCGCAGCCGGGGACCGCACAGCACCCGAGAGACATCGTCGAGCGCAAGGCGGTCCGCCAGGGCCTGCGCCTGCCGTGCTCCCCGCTCGGAGAGCCCGGGGTCGCTCGTGTCGTGGCCGTCGGCCTCGGCGTGCCGGATGACGAGGAGTCTGTTCATGGTCGGCATGCTCTCACATCGGCCTGGAGACGCCGGGCGGCTCCTGTCGGCGATGACGCGGCGGGCTGACGACAGGCCGCGGACTTCACGAGACGGCGCGGCGGACCAGATCGGAGAAGAAGGCGATCTCCTTCTCGCCGAGAGCGGTCACCGCGAACGACGTGGCCCACGCCGCTCCGTCGTCCAGGTTCGCGGCCTGCTCGAACTCGAACGTGGAGTAGCGCACCTTGAACTTGGAGCTCGGCTTGTAGAAGCACACCACCTTGCCGGCCTCGTTCGCATACGCGGGCATGCCGTAGTACGTGCGCGGGGTCAGCTGGGGCGCCACCTCGGAGACCAGCTCGTGCAGCCGCTGGCCCAGTTCGCGGTCGCGGTCGGGCATGTCGGCCAACTTGGCCCGCACCTCGGCCTCGCCCTCGCGGCGCACCTCAGCCGGGTCCTTCTTCGCCTTCGATCGCGCTGCGCGCTTCTCGCTGGCCGCCGCCTTCATCGCTGCGCGTTCCTCCGCCGAGAAGTTCGCGGTCTCTCCTGCCTTCGCCATGCTGGCCTCCTTCGTGTGATCCCAGACTAGGAGCGGCGCCGGCGGGGGCGCTTCTCGATTCCTGATCGGATGCCGGGATGCCGGGATGCCGCGCGCTACTGTGAGTGCATGGATCTGCGCGTGGCCGCCTACGCCGTCGTCACCGACGAAGACGACCGTGTCCTGCTGGCCCGCTGGACCGAGGGCCGTCGCATGGCGTGGACCATGCCCGGGGGAGGCCTGGAGCCGGGTGAGGATCCCGAGCTCGCCGTGCGCCGCGAGCTGCGCGAGGAGACCGGGTTCCGCATCGAGACGACCGCGCTGCTCGGCATCCACTCCCGGGTCATCCCCGGGTCGCAGCGCGTGCACAAGCGGACGGACCCGCTGCACACGATCCGCATCGTCTACCGGGCGCGGATCACCGGCGGCATCCTGCGCTTCGAGCAGAACGGCTCCACCGACATGGCGGCGTGGTTCACCCTCGCCGAGATCAACGAACTGCAGCGCGTGAAGCTCGTCGACATCGCGCTGCGCATGGCCGGCATCCTCTGAGGGGTGTCGCAGACTCAGTCGCGCGGGCTCTCGGGCACCGAGATGTCCGCGACGGTGGCGCCGTAGGCGCGGATCAGGTCATCAGCATCCACGAACAGACTGTAGCCGTGCGTGCCCGCGCCCATCGCGATGCGGCGCCCGACGATGGACTCGTCGGCGTAGATCGGCCAGTCGGTGGCGCTGCCGATCGGAACGATCGTGCCACGCTCGTACCCGGTCGCTGCCAGCGCCAGCTCTGGCTCGGGCAGGCGCAGCTTGTTCACGCCGACGACCGCACGCAGCTTGGGCCACGAGATCGACCGCCCGCCGGGCACCAGGGCGAATAAGTAGGAGCCGTCCGACCGTTTGACCACCAGCGTCTTGACGATGTCGGACGGCTGCAGGCCGAGCAGCTCGGCTGCCTCATGCAGGCTGCGCGCAGCAGGACGCTCGCGGATCTCGATCTCGAGTCCGCGAGCGGATGCTGCGGCCCGAACCCGCTCGTGCGGGTCGGCCATGCTCAGGCGTTCGGCGTCGACAGCGGGTCGTCGGCGACCCAGAGCTCGTCGTCGGCGCGCAGCGCCTGCCAGGCGGCCACGACCACGCCGATCGCGGCTGCGGCACCCAGCACCAGGGCGACGACCGAGCCGAGACCCATGCCCTTCTTCTGCGGCGCCGGCGCGACGCGATGCACCAGGCCGCTGCGCTTGGCGTTGGCGACATCCCAGGCCGAGAGCGCCGTGCCGACGACGCCGCCCACGATCGGGACGACCTTGTCGTCGACGACGTGCTTGCCGATCTTCATGCCGCGGTCGACGGCCGGCGCGACCCTGCGGTTGTACGCGTCCTGCACCACCGGTGCGACCTGCTCGCGGTTGAAGTGGCCCAGCTGGCGGCCCGCCTCGCGGGCGATGTCCGCCGCATGGCCGACGAGCACCTGCTGCGCCTCCCACAGCTGTCCTGCATCATCCTGAAGCTTGCGCAGTTCCTTCTTGCGCTTGCGGCTGAGGTTCACGTTGCTCTCCCGTCGGTCGGAGTCCGTTCGTCAGCCATCTTGCCATGCGTGGCTGTATGCGGGCAGGGATCTGGCGCTGAGGGCGAACATCTGCGATCATGCCGACCGCATCGCGGCCGCCTCTGCGAGAATATGACCATGCCTCATGCTTCTCACGTCGCAACCCTGCACACCAACCACGGTGACATCGTCATCAACCTGTTCGGCGATCACGCACCGAACACGGTCGCGAACTTCGTCGGCCTGGCCGACGGCTCCAAGGAGTGGACGCACCCCGCCACCGGCAAGCCCGGCGAGGGCCCGCTCTACAAGGACGTCATCTTCCACCGCATCATCCCCAACTTCATGATCCAGGGCGGAGACCCGCTCGGTCAGGGCGTCGGCGGACCCGGCTACAACTTCAACGACGAGATCCACCCCGAGCTCGATTTCACCAAGCCGTACATCCTGGCCATGGCCAACGCCGGCCTGCGACGCAACGCGATCACCGGCAAGCCCGAGGGCACCAACGGCTCGCAGTTCTTCATCACCACCGACCCGACGCCGTGGCTGCAGGGCAAGCACACCATCTTCGGCGAGGTCGCCGATGACGCCTCCAAGGCCGTCGTCGACGCGATCTCCGCGGTGCGCACCGGCCCCGGCGACCGCCCGGTGGAGGACGTCGTGCTGCAGTCGATCGACATCGCCAAGGCCTGAGAGCACGGGCCGATCCGGATGACGACCCCAGAGTTCGCGAGCAATCGAGACAACTTCTGCTACCGGCATCCGGGTCGGCAGAGCTTCGTGCTCTGCCAGCGCTGCATGCGCACCATCTGCCCGGAATGCCAGACCCAGGGCCCGGTCGGGGTGATCTGCCCCGAGTGCATGAAGGAGCAGCGCAAGGCGCAGACTCCCGCGCAGAAGCGCGCGAATCGTCGCTGGGGCGGAGGTCCGGTCGCGGTCGCCGCGCGCAGCGGCAAGCCGGTCGTGACCTACGTGCTGCTCGCCATCACCACCGCGATCGGACTGCTGCAGCTGATCCCCGGCATCGGCAACGCGATCGGGAACGAGCTGCTGTTCGCAGCCGCGTACCTCTACCCCGACCTCTCGGGAGCGCCGTTCGAGCCCTGGCGTCTGCTCACCGTGCTCTTCGTGCACGGCGGCTTCCTGCACCTGGCGCTGAACATGCTGGCGCTGTGGATGCTGGGGCAGACGCTCGAGCCGATGCTGGGCCGCTGGCGCTACCTCGCGCTGTACCTGATCAGCGGTCTGGGCGGCTCGGTCGCCGTGGCGCTGCTGGCGCCGGGAGCGCCCACGGTCGGGGCATCCGGTGCCCTGTTCGGCCTGATGGTCTCACTGCTGATCATCGGTCGGCACCTGGGCGCCAACGTCACCGGCATCCTGGTGGTGCTGGCGATCAACTTCGCCTACGGCCTGTTCGTCGGGGGCATCTCGTGGCAGGCGCATCTGGGCGGCCTGGTGGTCGGCGCGATCGTCGCGCTGATCTATGTGCGCACCCGCCGCCGCGAGCAGCGCGCCTGGCAGATCGCGCTGCTGATCGCGCTCGCCGCAGTGCTGCTCGTGGTCGTCGCCGTCGTGCCGCCGATCCTGCTCACGTCCTGATCGGACCCCGTCGACTGGACTCCGCCCCGCCTGTGAATAACACAGGTGTAATTCTCCCCACCTGTGGAAAGACCTGTGGATAACCTTCTGCGGGGACGACTGAGGCCCCTCGCGATGCGAGGGGCCTCACGGGTTCTCACGCCGGCGTCAGCGCCAGCGGGTGGTCATCAGGAAGCCGATCAGTGCGATCGCCAGGCCGATGCCGAGGTTCCAGCCGTCCAGCCCCGGGATCGGGTACAGCGATCCTGAGATGTAGTACACCAGGATCCAGGCGAGTCCCAGCAGCATGAAGCCCACCATCACGGGCTTGAACCAGACGGCGTTGGGTGCAGCGTCGTCGCTGCCCTCCGGGCGGTCGACGGGCTCTTCGGGAACGCGAGATCGTGCCATGGGTTCAGTCTAGCCGGGACGAATAGACTTCCCATCATGCATGCCGCCGCGCCGACCCGTCGCACCCTGCGCCAGGCGCATCGCGCGCGTGCCACATTCACCAGCGTGCTCGGCGAGGTGCTGCTCACCGCCGGCGTGATCGTCTTCCTGTTCGTGGCATGGCAGATGTGGGTGGGCGACATCATCATCAACGCCCAGAAGAACGCCGAGGGCGCGGCCACCATCCAGGAATGGGCGCACTCGCCGGCGCCCGAGCCACCGCCCCTGGTCGAGGATCCGGACAGCGGGACCACCTACTACGCGCCGCCGGTGCTGCCGCATCCGGCCGACGGTGAGCGCTTCGCGATCATGCGCATTCCCCGCTTCGGAGCCGACTACGCCAAGGACATCGCCGGCGGAACGACCCGCGCGGGCACGCTGGACCACATCGGCATCGGCCTGTACACGCAGTCGCGGATGCCCGGCGAGGTCGGCAACTTCTCGCTCGCCGGGCACCGCACCACCTGGGGCAAGCCGTTCAACCAGCTCGACAAGCTCAAGCTGAACGACGCGATCGTCGTGGAGACTCCCGGCGGCTGGTACACCTACCGGTTCCGCACGCTCGAGTACGTCAAGCCCACCGCGATCGACGTGCTCGACGACGTGCCGCAGATGCCGGAGCAGCAGACCGGTGAGCGGTACATCACCATGACCGCCTGCTCGCCGCTGTACTCCCTGGCCGAGCGCATCGTCGCCTACGGCGTGTTCGAGGGCTTCCAGCCGCGCGCCGAGGGCCCGCCGGCATCCCTCGCCCCCGTCACGCCCGCCTCACCGTCCCTGTAAGGAGCACACCGATGTACGCAGCCCTGTGGCGCCTGCTGCCCGGCCCGTGGTGGGTTCGCCTGATCATTCTCCTGGCCCTGCTCGCGGCCGTGCTCTACGCGCTGTTCTTCTTCGTCTTCCCCTGGGTGAGCCCGCTCATCACGCCCGCAGAGGTCGACATGGGATGAGCGTGCGGGTGCTCGTCGTGGACAACCACGACAGTTTCGTGC
The DNA here is from genome assembly GCF_031844385.1 of Microbacterium sp. ARD32. Lineage (NCBI taxonomy): Bacteria > Bacillati > Actinomycetota > Actinomycetes > Micrococcales > Microbacteriaceae > Microbacterium > Microbacterium sp. ARD32. The sequence goes on along the minus strand of NZ_JAUZVD010000002.1, from coordinate 200,483 downwards.
ACACCCTGATCGGCTACCTGCGCGAGCTCGGCGCCACCGTGACGCTGGTGGAGGCGGATGCCCTGGATGCCGGCGACCTGCACGGGACGGGGGGATCGACCCGCCTGGCCGCCCACGACGCGGTGATGATCTCCCCCGGCCCCGGCAGACCCGCCGACGCCGGCGCGTCGCTCGCCGTCGTGCGCGCGGCGGCGGACGCGCGGACGCCGCTGCTGGGCGTGTGCCTGGGGCATCAGGCGATCGGCGAGGCGTTCGGCGCCGTGGTCGCCAGAGCCCCCGAGCTGATGCACGGGATGGTCTCGCAGGTCGTGCACGACGGGTCGGCGCTGTTCCACGGCATCCGCTCCCCGTTCGCCGCCGGGCGCTACCACTCGCTCGCCCTCGTCGAGGAGACGCTGCCGAGCGCGCTCCGCGTCACGGCGCGCGCCGAGAACGGCACGGTGATGGCGATCGCGCACGACCGGCTGCCCATCGTCGGGGTGCAGTTCCACCCCGAGAGCGTGCTGACCGAGGACGGGCACCGGCTGCTGGGCAACTGGCTGGCGAGCGTGCCCTCGGCGGGCGCGTCCGGACGGTAGGCGCCGCCGGGTCAGGCGCCGCCGGTCAGTCGGCAGCGGCAGTGCAGTAGCTCAGGCCGACGGTGGAGAGGATCTTCACCTCACCCGGCGCGACCGACATCGACAGCACCGTGTCGGGGAACTGACCCTCGGCGCAGGTGCCCAGCTCAGTCGGGTTCACGGTGAGGCCCAGTTCCTCGAGCTGCTCGGTGGCGGCATCCATCGGCCACTTGGTCATGTTCTTCACTGTGACCATGCCGTTGGCGACCACGAGGTTCACCGCGGCCGCCGGCGCCACCTGCGCGCCCGCGTTCGGATCGGCGCTGAGCACCGTTCCCGCCTGCGCGCGCGGGTCGTTCTCCTGCCTCACCGTGCCCAGCACCAGCCCGGCGTCGGCGAGGGCCTTCTCGGCGTCGGCCTGCGAGAGCCCCTCGAGCACGGGCACCTCGACGGTGTCGGCACCGGTGGACACGTAGACGATGATCGATTCGCCCTTCGACACCTTCGCCCCCGTGCCCGGCAGCGTGCGGATCACCTGATCCGCCGCGAAGTCCGCGCTGGACTCGTGCCGGACGTCGGGCACCAGCTCGGCGTCCTCCAGCTCGGCCGTCGCCCGATCGACGGGCGCGCCCACCAGGTTCGGCACGGTCACCGATGCGGTCGGCGTGGACGGCGGTCGCAACGACAGGCTCACCACCCAGAACAGCACCGAGATCAGCAGCACGGCCAGCAGCGCGACACCCGCCCAGATCCAGGCCACCGGAGGGCCCGACTGCGTGCGGGTCATCGTGGTGTCCGTGCTCAGCTGTCGCAGCGAGCGAGCCGTCTCCTGCGCCTGGCGGGGGCTGGCGCCGTACAGCTCGCTGGTGAGTGCGCCGATCTGCTTCTTCGACGGCGCATCGCCCGAGACGGCGTTCTGCAGCGCGGTGCGGAACGACGCGGCATCCGGAAAGCGCTGGTACGGATCCTTGGCCAGGGCGCGCAGCACCACGGCATCCAGCGCCCGCGGCAGCTCCTCGTCGAGCTCCGACGGGGGCACGGGCGTCTCACTGACGTGCTGGTAGGCGACCGCGACCGGCGAGTCGCCGCGGAAGGGCTGGCGCCCGGTGAGCATCTCGTACAGCACCACCCCGGTGGAGTACAAGTCGGTGCGGGAGTCCACCCCCTCGCCCTTCGCCTGCTCCGGCGAGAAGTACGCGGCCGTTCCGATGATCTGGGTCGTCTCGGCGACCGTCGACGAGGAGTCCGAGACGGCGCGGGCGATGCCGAAGTCCATGACCTTGACGGTGCCGTTGTCGGTGATCATCACGTTGCCGGGCTTGATGTCGCGATGCACGACTCCGGCGCGATGCGAGTACTCGAGCGCCTCGAGGATGCCGTCCGCGTAGCGGATCGCATCCTCGACCGACAGTGCTCCGGCGGCGATGACGTCCTTGAGCAGCGTGCCGCGCACGAGCTCCATCACGATGTACGGCTCGCGACCCGGCTGAGCTGCTGAGCCCGTCTCCTGGGGCCCGGAGTGGGGCGTGGGGATCGAAGGATCGCCCGCGTCGAACACGCGCACGATCGAGGGATGCGACATGCGCGAGGCGGCCTGCGCCTCGAGGCGGAACCGCGTGCGGAACGTCATGTCACGCGCGAGCTCGGGATCGAGGATCTTGATCGCGACCTCACGGCCCAGCGTCAGGTCGTAACCGCGATGCACCTGGGCCATGCCGCCGTGGCCGATCACCTCATCGACACGGTAGCGGTCAGCGAGGATGCGCGGCTCTGTCGTCACGTCCCGTCTCCCCCTGATGCGTGTAGAAGTCTCCTGTCAGATTACCCTTCGGAACCTGACTGATCGGCGGGAGGCGGCGTGGCATCCCCGTCGGGCTGCGGCGAGGCCGGCTGGATGGTCGTCGAGGTGCCCGACGGCGACATCCCGGATGCCCGGTCACCGCAGTACGCCTGGTAGGTGGCGGTGACCGTCTTGCCGGCGGTGCCCTCGTCGACGACGATCACGGCCGAGCCGGTGCCGGGCTCGAAGTTCGCGACGTCCTTGGCAGGATCCTTGAACTTCGCGTTGGTGAGCTTCACCTCGTACGCGGTGAGGGCATCGGTGCCCGACGGGCAGACGTAGCCGGTCCAGTTGATCGTCGCCTCGGCGCCCTCGGTCACCGTTCCGGGCACGGTCGGTGCAGACTCCGGCTCGGGGATCGGCGTCTGCTCGTCGTAGTACTTGACGTGGATCGTCGACCCGGGCTGCTGGTTGCCGCCGTCGATGACCTCGTAGATGCGGCCGGCCTGCTCCTCGGTCTCGGCAGGGTTGCCCGCCGTGCAGTCGATGAGCAGCTCGTGCTGCTTGAGCGCGTCGGTCGCCGCGTCGCAGGTCATGCCCGTGAGGTTCAGCGCGTCCACGTTCACCGGCTCGGGGGTCGGCGTCTGGCTGGGCGTGTCGGAGGGGGTCGGCTCCTGGCTGGCGGAGGACGGCGGAGTCTTCTCGGGCGTCTTCGCATCCTGGTTGAGCAGCAGGCCCAGCAGCGTGCCGCCCAGTGCGATCACCAGCAGGGCGATCAGCGCCACCAGCGGCCACGTCCACGGGCTGCGCTTGCGCTTGGGCTGCTGCTGCTCGGCCGCCGCCTGCTCGGTGGGCAGCTGTGCGGTGGTCGGCATGATGCGAGTGGCGGAGCCGTCATCCATCCCGGTGAGGATGCGCGTCGCGTCATCGGCATCCGCCACTCCCGCACCGGCGATGGCCGGAACGGCGATCGCGGCGGAGTTCAGGTCACCGCGGCGCAGCGCCTGCGCGGCGCGCGACACGGTCGCGGCGGACGAGGGGCGCTCCCCGGGCTTCTTGGCGATCATCGCCATCACCAGGTTCTGCACCGGCTGCGGCACGGTGGCCGGCAGCGGCGGCGGCTGCTCGTTGATCTGCGCCATCGCGATGGCCACCTGCGACTCGCCGGTGAACGGACGCTTGCCCGCCAGGCACTCGTAGGCCACGATGCCCAGCGAGTACACGTCGGTCGCGGGGGATGCCGCGTGGCCCGAGGCCTGCTCGGGCGACAGGTACTGCACCGTGCCCATCACCTGTCCGGTGGCGGTGAGCGGCACCTGGTCGGCGATGCGGGCGATGCCGAAGTCGGTGATCTTCACGCGGCCGTCGGGGGTGATCAGCAGGTTTCCGGGCTTGATGTCGCGGTGCACCAGGCCGGCGGCGTGCGCGGCCTGCAGAGCGGATGCCGTCTGAGCGACGATGTCGAGGGTCTTGTCGGCGCTCAGTGCGCCGTCGCGCTCGAGGATGGTCGACAGCGCCTCGCCGGGCACCAGCTCCATCACCAGGTAGGCCGATCCGTTCTCCTCGCCGTAGTCGAAGACGCTGGCGATGCCCTCGTGGTTGACGAGCGCGGCGTGGCGGGCCTCGGCGCGGAAGCGCTCCAGGAAGCCCGGATCGCCCATGTACTCGTCCTTGAGGATCTTGATCGCCACGGTGCGCCCGATGACGTGGTCCGTCGCCTCCCAGACCTCACCCATGCCGCCGATCGCGATCCGCGACTGCAGCTCGTAGCGACCACCGAACGACACACCCTGCGTCGGCCTCATCTGCCCAGCACCGCCTCTATGACTTTCTTCGCAATCGGAGCGGCAATACCGTTGCCGGAGCCCGACTGTCCTCTTCCACCGCCGTCTTCGACGACGACCGCCACCGCAACCTTCGGATTCTCCGCCGGTGCGAAGCCTGTGAACCACAACGTGTGCGGCTTGTCCTCGATCTGCGCCGTGCCCGTCTTCCCGGCGACATCGACGCCGTCTATTCTTGCACCCGTCGCCGCGCCGGAACTGACGCCCTTCACCATGGCGTCGGTCAGCGCGTCGGCCTGCTCGGCACTCAGCGACTGCTCGAACGCCTCATCCGTGTACTTCTGCCACGGGGCGAAGTCGTCGGCGATCACGGCATCCACCATCCGCGGCTTCATGACCGCGCCGTCGTTCGCGATCCCGGCGGAGACCATCGCCATCTGCAGCGGGGTGGCGATGACCCTGCCCTGGCCGAAGCCGGTCAGCGCGGTCTGCGCGTCGCCGAGGTCTTCGGGGTATTTCGACGGGGTCGCCTTCAGCGGGATCTCGAACTCGGTGTTGAAGCCGTACTTCTCCGCGGCCTTGAGGATCGCCTCGTCGCCGAGCTCGACCGCGAGCTCGGCCATCGGGATGTTGCAGCTGCGGGTGATCGCCTCGGCGATCGTGGTCGTCTCGCCGGGGCCGCACGTGCCGCGCCACGCGTTGGAGATCGGACTGCTCGTCCCGGGCGGCGTGTAGGTGGCCGGGTTCGGCAGGGTCGATTCCATCGTGTAGTCGCCGGATTCCAGCGCGGCCGAGGCGACGACGAGCTTGAACGTGGAGCCGGGCGGGTTGAGGTTGCCGGCGATCGCGCGGTTGTACAGCGGCTTGGTCGGGTCGGCGACCAGCGCGTCGTGCTCGGCGTTGACGGCCGTCGGGTCGTGCGCCGCCAGCTTGTTCGTGTCGAAGCCGGGAGTGGATGCCATCGCCAGGATGCGCCCGGTGGCCGGCTCGATCGCGACCACGGCGCCCTGCAGACCCTGCAGGGCATCCCAGGCGGCGCGCTGCGCCTTGGCGTTCAGCGTCAGCTGCACGCTCAGGCCCTGCTGCGGCTGACCGGAGACGATCCGCTCGATCTCGGAGACGAGCGAGTTGTTGCTGGTGCCGGAGAGCTCGGAGTTCAGCGCGTGCTCGATGCCGGTCGACGACTGCAGCGCCGGGTTGAAGTAGCCCGTCACGGGCGCCCACATCGCGGCATCCTTGTACACCCGCTGGTACTGGTACTTGTCGTCCGTCGGCACCGAGGTGGCGATCGCCGAGCCGCCCACCAGGATCGAGCCACGCTGGATCTGATAGCTGTCCAGTCGGGTGCGGGTGTTGGCCGGATTCTCGGCCAGGTTGTCGGCATCCACCACCTGGATCCAGCTGGAGGCGACGAACAGCGAGAGGAACATCGCGAGCACGACGAAGCTCAGCCGGCGCAGTTCCTTGGTCATCCGATCACCACCCTCATCCGATCACGGCCCTCATCCGATGACCACTCTGGGCTGGCGGCGCACGGCGTCGCTGATGCGCAGCAGCAGCGCGACGATGAGCCAGTTGGCCACCAGCGACGATCCGCCGGCGGCGAGGAACGGGGTGGTCAGGCCGGTCAGCGGGATCACGCGGGTCACGCCGCCGACCATGATGAACACCTGCAGCGCCAGCGTGAACGACAGCCCGGTGGCCAGCAGCTTGCCGAAGTCGTCCTGCCCGGCCAGGCCGATGCGCAGCCCGCGGCTGACGAACACCATGTACAGGCACAGGATCGCGAACAGGCCGACGATGCCGAGCTCCTCGCCCAGGCTCGGGATGATGTAGTCGCTGTTGGCGAGCGGGGTGATCTGCGGACGGCCCTGGCCCCACCCGGTGCCGATGAGCCCGCCGTGGGCCAGGCCGAAGATGCCCTCGACCAGCTGGTAGCTGCCGCCTCGAGCGCTGATGATGTCGGGATTGAAGGCATCCAGCCAGTTGGTGAAGCGGCGCTGCACGTACGCGAGCACGCGGGTGGCGAGGAACGCCCCGGCGCCGACGCCCACCAGGCCGATCAGCACCCAGCTGGTCTTGCCTGTGGCCACGTAGAGCATGGCGATGAACATGCCGAAGATCAGCACGCCGGTGCCGAGGTCGTGCTGGGTGACGATGATCAGCAGCGAGATGATCCACACCACCAGCACCGGTCCGAGCTCGCGCATGCGCGGCCAGGTCATGCCCAGGAACCGGCTGCCCACCGAGCTGAGGCTCTCGCGCGTGCGGACCAGGTAGCCGGCGAAGAAGACGGCGAGGCAGATCTTCGCCAGCTCGCCAGGCTGGAAGGAGAAGATCCCCGCGAACGAGACCCACACGTCGGCGGCCGCGCCCTTCACACCCAGACCGGGGACGAACGGCAGGATCAGCAGTAGGATACCGGCCAGGCCGGACAGGTACGTGAAGCGGTACAGCACGCGGTAGTTGCGCAGCGCGATCACCAGCGCGATCACGCCGGCCAGCGAGATCGCCGTCCACGCCAGCTGCTTGTTCGAGAACGCGGCCCAGCCGGTGAGTCCCTTGGCGATGTCGATGCGATAGATCATCGCGATGCCCAGGCCGGTGAAGACGGTGGCGATCGGCAGCACGAACGGGTCCGCGTCGGATGCCACGACGCGCAGCACCACGTGCACGGCGAACACGAGCACGGCCAGGCATCCGCCGATCACGAGGATCATCGGATCGATGGCATCCAGCGCGCCGAACTGCACGAGCGTGAGGGCACCGCCGGCGATGGCGACAGCGAACAGCAGCAGCCAGAACTCCCGGTTGCGCTGCTTCTGCGGCATCCGGATGCGCTTGAGGGCCTTCACCACGCCGGTGTCGGTGGTGACGTCGGTCATGGTGTCGGCACCCCCGTCGATGTCGGCTGGGGCGTCGATGTCGGCGTCGGCTCCGGTGTGGGGATCTGCACGGGGACCGGCGGGAGGGCGCTCACCCGCAGGCGCTCGGTGATGGCCTTGGCATCCGCCAGCGACCGGGCGTTGATGGTGCGCTCGACCGAGGCGCGCTGGTACGAGGGCAGGTCGGCGAGCAGGATGAAGGTGTCCTTCACCTCGGTCGACAGCTTGATCGGCCCGAGATCCTGCTGCACCCCGCGATATATCACCACGCTGTCGTCGTCCGCTCCCACGAAGTAGCGCGTCTGCGTCCAGTTGTAGGCGAGGAAGCCGACTCCGACCAGCACGAGCACGGCCACGACCAGAGCGGCCAGCCAGGCGATGCGCCGGCGGGTGCGGCGGCGCCTGTCCTCTTCGATGATCTCCTCGAAGTAGTCGGAGTCCGGCTCGAAGTGGCTGGGCTCGTTCGCGGCCTGCAGCACCGGGTGCAGCCAGCCGGTGAGCGAGCTGCGCGGTGCGGGCACCGGCAGGTCGGATGGCGTGGACGCGGCGCCGACCACGGTGGGCGTGCCCGAGGAGAGCGGGTGCGCGCCGCCGACGTCGACGAGCACCACCGTGACGTTGTCGGGAGCGCCGCCGTCGAGCGCCTGCTTGAGCAGCGTGTCGGCGGTGCGGCCCGGCGCGAGACCCTGCGCCATGGCCTTGGCGATGTGGGTCTCGTCGACCACGCCGGAGAGCCCGTCGGAGCACAGCAGCCACCGGTCGCCCGGCTGCGTGGGCATGACGAACATGTCCAGGTCGGGTGCGATGTCCATGTCGCTGAGCACTCGCATCAGCACCGAGCGCCGGGGGTGGTAGCGGGCCTCTTCGAGCGTGATGCGGCCGGAGTCGACCAGGCGCTGAACGAATGTGTGGTCGGTGGTGATCTGGGTGAGCGCGTCGTCGCGGTACAGGTAGATGCGCGAATCGCCGATGTGCCCGATGACCGCGTGGTCGTCCACCATCACGATGGCGCTGAGCGTCGTTCCCAGGCCGGCGAGCTCGGGACGCTCCTTCGAGGCGCGGATCAGGTCGGATGCCGCGGTCGTGGCCGCCGCCTGCAGCGAGGCCTGCGCGTCGTCGGTGGAGGCGTACGGGCGGTCCAGGGCCTCCATGCGGCGGATCGCGATGGTCGAGGCGACGTCCCCGCCGGCGTGACCGCCCATGCCGTCCGCGACGACGAACAGGTTGGCTCCGGAGTATCCGGAGTCCTGGTTGTTGGAGCGGACCTTCCCGGTGTGGGAGATCGCGGCGCTCGAGCCCTCGAAGACCATCTGCCGGCTGCGCCCTTACGCTCGCAGCTCGAACGTTGTGGCGCCCACCTTGATGGGGGTGCCGATCTGCACCTGCACCGGCTTGTCGCTCAGCCGCTGCCCGTCGAGGAAGGTGCCGTTGGTCGAGCCGAGGTCCTGCAGCGTCCAGATGTCGCCGCGCTTGGTGAGGCGGGCGTGGTGGCTGGAGGTGTAGTCGTCGCGGATGACCAGGCCCGACTCGCTGGAGCGCCCGATCGAGAGGGAGTCCGCGGTGCCGAGCGGCACGTCCAGGCCCTCCTTCGGGCCCGAGGTGATGACCAGGCGCGTGGCGGCCTTCGCCGCGGGGGAGCTGGGACGCGGCGCCTGATGCACGGGAGCGGCCCCGGCGGACGCCTCGCCGGCGGGCAGCTTGCGCACGCGCACGCCGAACAGGTCGGCGCGCAGCGAGTACACGACCGCGAACACGAAGAACCACAGCAGCACCAGGAAGCCGATGCGCAGGACCAGAAGCACCAGTTCACTCATCGGGCGGCACCCCTCTGGGTCTGTGTCGGGGCCGGCACGACACGGAAGGTCAACTCGGTGCGCCCGATCGTGAAGGTCGCCCCCGGTGCGAGTGCGGCCTCGCGGATCTTCTCGCCCTCGAGCTTGGTGCCGTTGGTGGAGCCCAGGTCGCGCAGCATGGCACGCTCGCCGTCCCAGAGGACTTCCGCATGGCGCCGACTGGAACCGGCGTCCGCGATGGTGATGCCCGCGTCGCTGCCGCGGCCGATGACGGTGCGGGCGCTGTGCAGCGGATGCTGCCTGCCGTCCACCTCGATCACGCCCTGCCAGGTGACGCTGCTCTCCACCGAGGACGAGCTCACGCGCACCGTGCCGGTGGACACGTGCTCGTCGTCCTCGATCGTGATGTGCAGCGGGCCGGAGAAGCTGTAGCCCTGCGTGCGGGCGTGCTTGGTCAGCAGGGCGAAGAGCTCGTCGTTCAGGGCGTGTCCGAGACTCAGCATCCGCTCGTGGTCCTCGGAACTGAGGCGCACGAGATAGTCGCTGGGCGCGATGATGCGCTCGCGGCTGACCACAGCCGCCTTGGTGTCCGCCTCGCGGCGCAGTGCCGAGGCGATCTCCACGGGCTGGATGCCGCTGCGGAAGGTCTTCGCGAAGGCGCTGTTCACAGCGCGTTCGAGACCCTTCTCAAAGCTGTCAAGTAGTCCCACAAGGTTCCTCTGGCATGCCGACCGGTAGGGCCATCGTAGCCAGCCCCGCTGAATATGCGCCTCAGTGGGCGGATTCGCGTTCTGTTCCGCGGTGCTCGCGGAGGCCCAGAACCGGCGAATCGCCCAGAAGAGGAGATCCCGCTGCCGCATCCTCCTGTTCTGAGCCGTCCTCCTTTTCTCGGCGGGCTCCGCGGGGCGGGGCGGCGGCGCAGCGGGGGCCGGATGCCGGGGGATGCCGGTGTGCTGAGCACCCTCGCGCACGTGATAGCCTTTCAAGGTTGAGTTCTCCGGAACACGACTGCGCGAGTGGCGGAATAGGTAGACGCGCTGGCTTCAGGTGCCAGTGCCTGCAAGGGCGTGGGGGTTCAAGTCCCCCCTCGCGCACATTTGTCCTGAGTCGCGACATCGTTTACGAACGAGTCGCGGCTCAGGACTTTCTCGTTGTCTCAGTCGGCCGAGTCGAAGATCTCGGGTTCGAGATCAATAGAGGCTTATCGCCGCCGAAGTTGAGGCCAGCGTCCTCCCTTCCACCTCCGCGCGACATGCTCAGACTGGTCAGTGGAGAGTGGGCTTCACTGACGTAGAGTGACGTTCACTGACGTAGAGTGACGTTCACTGAGGCCAAGTGACGATCAGTGAGCGTCAGTGAGAGGACGTGGACAATGACTGTGACGTTCGACCTCGCGCGTCTGCGTCAGCAGGGCACGGACGATGCCCACATCGAAGTCAAAGCCAGTGCGCGTCGGCTGAGTTCAGATGTCTGGGACAGCGTCAGCGCCTTCGCCAACACCACCGGCGGGCTGATCGTCCTCGGGCTCTCGGAGAGTGAGGGATTCGCTCCCGTCGACGGGTTCGAGATCGATGTCGTCCGGGATCAGTTCGTTGAGGGCATGGGCGACGGTGGCGTTCAAGGCGTCAAGCTGACCAATCCACCCGCGTATGGAATGACCCGCGAAGTGGTGGAGGGCGCCCCGGTGCTGCTGATCACCGTCGCCGCGAACCAGCCCGGCAACAGGCCGTGCTTCGTCACGGCTAAGGGACTTCCTGGGGGCGCGTACAAGCGGATCGACGACAAGGACGTCAAGCTCTCGGCGACCGAGGTGTTCGAGATGCAGTACGAACTGAAGGTCTCGGATGCTGATCGGCAGATAGTCGAGGATGCCGACGAAACCGACCTCGACAGACAGGTGCTCGACGACCTGATCGAACGCCGGAATGACTCGCGCGCACTCCAGGGTGCTCAGACCCGAGAGGAGAAGCTTGCACGCCTGAACGTCGTGGACAAACGTGGAGGTGTGCGTCTGGCAGGGCTTCTCGCGACCGCCATCTATCCTCAGCAGTTCTATCCACGACTTCTCATAGATGTGACCGTCCATCCCGGGAATGAGAAATCACTGCCGGGTGATGACGTGCGGTTCCTCGACCGCGTGGAGTGCACGGGGCGGCTTGCGGATGTTGTCGACGACGCGGTGCGGGCCGTGCTCAGAAATCTACGCACGTATTCGGTCATCGAAGGAGTGAGCCGACGCGAGTTGCCCGAGATACCGACGAATGTGATTCGCGAGGCGATTGCGAATGCAGTACTGCATCGTGAGTACTCGCCCCTGTTCATCGGGCAACCCGTCACCGTGGATATCTTCGCGGACCGGGTGGAGATCACCAACCCTGGTGGGCTGTGGGGTGGAGTCACCCCGGAGAGTCTGGGGGACGGGACTTCCCGGTGCCGGAACCAGATGCTTCTGCCTCTGATGCAGCACATCGCTCCCACAGGAAAGGTGGGCTTTGTCGTCGAAGGGCAGGGAAGCGGAATCCGCCTGATGTTCACTGAGATGGAGGCGCATGCTCTGGCGCGACCCACTTTCAGCGTCGGTCCGGATCAAGTGAAAGTGATTCTGAAGCGGCATGGGGCGGAGATCCCGGAACATCGTGAGTGGCTCCGACAGCTCACTGATCGGGAACTGACACCGTACGAGGACGCTGCGCTGCTGATCGCCCGACGTGATGGACAGGTCTCGGTTGACGGCCTGCGGGACGCCCTTCGGATCGACTCGGATGAAGCTCGTCGGGTACTTTCGCGACTGCGCTCCGAAGGGGTACTCCGCGGTGTCAGGGGCGAAGCATTCGTGCTCGCCGACGGTGCACCGCTCCCCAGCGAAGCCGATGCCGCGCTGATCCGCGGACTGCGAGGATCGGAACCTCAGAGCGTCCACGAGATCGCCGAGTGGAGTGGATCGTCAGTCGGAGCTCTGCGCGCGCGCTTGAGACGGCTCGTCGATGATGGCTGGGTGCAGGCCACGGCACCACCGCAGAGTCGCAATCGAAAGTACGTCGTGCGTGCAGAAGGGTCAAGCCGCGGGTAGCGCGGCCGGTTCAGGTGCGTTGACGAGATGACGGGTGAACCAATACACGTATGCTGGTGCGCATGCGTTCCCTGACCCGTTCCTCGTGGTGGCTGCAGTAGCAGCCGGTTGACGCATGTTCGCGGGCTGCACGGCAGCCCGCGCCCAGGTTCGCGGCATCCTTCGTCGTGCGGCCCTTCTCAGAAGGGCTCATCATGACCGATTCGTACACCGCCACCCGCCACCGGATGCCGGACCTCGAGCGCAGGATCGCCGACGACCCGGCAGGATTCCGCGTTCTCACCGGCGAGCGGCCCACCGGGCGGCTGCACCTCGGCCACCTGTTCGGCACGATCCGCGAACGGGTGCGGCTGCAGTCGCTGGGCGTGGAGACGTTCGTCATCCTCGCCGACTACCAGGTGATCACCGACCGCGACACCGCGGCGAATGTCGGCGATCACGTGCGGGGCGCTGTGCTCGACTACCTGGCCGCCGGCCTCGACCCCGAGCGCACCACGATCTTCGCGCACTCCGCCGTTCCCGCGCTCAACCAGCTGATGCTGCCTTTCCTCAGCCTGGTGAGCGAAGCCGAGCTGCACCGCAACCCCACCGTGAAGGCTGAGCACGCGGCATCCGGCCGGGCCCTGAGCGGCCTGCTGCTGTCGTACCCGGTGCACCAGGCCGCCGACATCCTGTTCTGCAAGGGCAACCTCGTGCCGGTCGGCAAGGACAATCTGCCGCACGTGGAGATCACCCGCACCATCGCGCGCCGCTTCAACGAGCGCTACGGCGCCACCTTCCCCGAACCCGAGGCGATGGTCACCGACACCCCGGAGATCCCCGGCCTGGACGGCCGCAAGATGTCGAAGTCGTACGGCAACGCGATCGCGCTGTCGATGACCGAGGACGAGACGGCGGATGCCATCCGTCGCACCCGCACGGATGCCGATCGCGTGATCACCTACGACCCGCAGCGCCGTCCCGGCGTCTCGGGGCTGCTCTCGACAGCGGCGCTGTGCGTCGGCTCCAGCCCCGAGTCGGTCGCCGAGCAGATCGGCGACCGGGGCAGCGGGGCGCTGAAGGCGTTCACCACGGATGCCGTGAATGCATTCCTCGCGGGGCATAGAAGTCGCCGGGAGAAGATCGCCGCCGATCCGGACGCCGTCGGTCAGGTGCTTGGCGCCGGCAATGCCCGCGCGAACGCCCTCGCCCAAGGGACTCTCGCCGAGGTGCGCGAGCGCATGGGAATGGGCTACGCCAACGCGTGAGACCCGCCAGTGCGTGAGACTCGTCAGTGCACGGAGACGACGTCCGTGAGGCCCTCGACCCCGCGCGTGCCATGGGCGCGCAGTTGACGTTCCGCTCCCGTGCCTTCCGTGCGCATGCGGGCGAGCTGGTCGTCGACGAACTCCGCGTCGCCGAGCTCATCCAGCACGGGTCGGATGCCGCGCAGCATCCGCTCCACGAGAGGCCACGCCCGCTCCGATCCTCCCTCCTGCGTGCTCAGCCGTGCGCGCATGCCGTGCCTGCTCGCAAGCCACAGCGACGCATCGAGCGCGTGCGGGGCCGCCGGGGTCTTCACCACCTCGTCGCTCAGTACGAGCGCGCGGGTGAGCGCGGCGAGCAGCAGGGAGTCCGTCACACTCAGCTGCGCGTCCGCGACGCGGGTCTCCACCGTGTCGTAGCGATCCGACAGACGCACCGCCCACGACACCGAGGAGCGTGCGGGAAGCGCGCCGATCGCGAGGAGCCGGTCGACCGTGCGGTGGTAGTCGTCGGCATCCGCGAACGCGGGTGGCCCCCACGAGACCGGTAGCCGGCGCAGGAGCGTGCTGCGCCAGCTCGCCAGCCCGGCGGCGACGCCGTTCGCGAAGGGCGAGTTCACGCTGAGCGCCAGCAGCAGCGGCAGCCATTCGCGCAGCCGCCGCAGCGCCCGGACGCGCTCCTCGTCGTCCGCCACCTCCACGTGCACGTGCAGGCCGTCGACCACGTGCTCGGCGGCGAGATGCCCGATCAGATCGGCGACGTCGTCGTAGTGCGGCGACGACGTGATCCGCCCCGGCCCGGCCAGCGCGAACGGCGCACCGGTGGCCGCGACCAGCGTGCCGGCGGGAGCGTGTCGGGCGAGCACTGCTCGCATTCGCGTCAGCTGCTCCTGCGCCGAAGCGAGCGTGGGAACGGGCTCGGTCGCGGCCTCGATCTGGCTCGTCATGAATTCGGCGGAGAGCCGGCCGCCGGAAGGCAGCTCGCCCAGCACCGCGGCGTGCATCTGCTCAGCCGAGACCGGCACCAGCGTGGCGGCATCCAGGAGCACGAACTCCTCCTCGACGCCGAAGCGGGCAGTCCGCGGCATCCGCTTCTCCTCTCACGCGGTCTCTGCAGACGAAGGCGGGCACGCGACCGGCCCTGGACCGGCGGCGCACCCGCCTGCGGCTGAAGGAAGGCTTACTTGTCGAAGGCGTCCTTCACGTCGTCGCCGACCTTCTTGGCGTCGGCCTTGACCTGATCCATCTTGCCCTCGGCCTCGAGGCTCTCGTTGTCGGTCGCGTCGCCGATGTTCTCCTTGGCCTTGCCTGCCATCTTCTCGGCGTTGTGCTTGGCGTCGTCCATGATCCCCATGGTCGCCTCCTCTCATCCGCGGGGCGACGAACCGCCCCGGTGAACGCCCAGCATGACCCGGCGGCGTTCCGCGCTCCAGGGGATTGACAGCGGATGCCACCGGTGGTTAGGCACCACCGGATGCGAGAATCCGCCCGTCGCCGTCAACCCGCCGCCCGTCGCCGTCAATCCGCCGCCGGTCGCCGTCAACCCGTCGCCGTCATCCCGGCATCCGCTCACCGCGACGCGAGCCACGCCTGCCACGCCGCCTCGCTGAACCGCGGGTCGTTCATCACCTGGATCAGGCTGCGATCCCACGACCGCGCCCCGTCGAGCGCCAGCTGCCACGGATCGCCGCCGTTCTCGGCCGCGAACAGGTAGTACGAGCCGGCGGCGACGTAGGAGAGCCAGGCGTCATCGCCGTCGAAAGCGGTGTCGGAGAGTGCTGCCGCGCCCTTCGACGCGATCAGATCACGCACGCGCCTGTCCCGCAGCCAGCCGACGTCGGTGAGCCCGGTGCGCAGCTCGATGTACGTGGCGAAGCCCTCGTACACCGCGACCGGCGGGTCGTCGAACGACGTCAGTGGTGCTGCCGCGTAGTGCAGTCCGTGGGCGAACTCGTGGGTGAACGTCGCCAGGCGCTGGTCGGCGCTGAGCGGACCCATCATGACCAGCACGCCCGAGGTGGCGTCGCCCACGGCGATGTCCGCCTCGAACAGGTCCGATCTGCCGACAGGACGGGTGGTGGCGGTCGCATACCCGGAGATCTGCGGGTCGCCCGCGGGAACGTCGTCGCCGAACCGCCAGCGGTCCATCCGATCCTGATGATCGGTGATGCCCGAGACGAAGCCGCTCATCGGCACGGCGCCGCCCAGGTCGGTGATCGTGCGGATGGCGAGCACCGCGGCCCTCTCGGCCGTGTCGACTGTGGCGTCGACGAGCGTCTTCTCGTCGGCCATGCCGTACAGCACCACGTGGTCGCGCTTGGCCACGTGCAGCGGGCCCTCGTCCCACGGCATCGGCGTCTGCGGCTCGAACGACGTGATGCGCATCGCGTCGCCCTCGCCCGTGGTGACGATGTCGTACGAGAATCCCGCGGTCAGCCGGTAGCCGGCATCCTTGTCCCCGCTGCCGCGCAGCGGACGCGACGAGAACGCCAGCTCGGCGCCGAGAAACGCGCCCTCCCCGCCGTCGCTGCCGACGGCGGGCACGATGTACGCGGTCCCCCGTCCGATCAGGGCGGTGTTGTCCCACCACAGCGCGAGCTGCGTGCGCGCCTGTCCCTCGGCGTACGACAGGAAGGCGTCGCGGTCCTTGGCGCGCAGCGCCCTGTTCATCGACGTCCACGCCTGCGGGTAGCGCACCGAGTCGGGCACGTAGTCCGGCAGCCATGCCGCCTGCGGGTCGGGCGAGGCGAAGTCCGCCGCCGGACCCAGGGCCGGCTGCTCGGGCCAGGCGGATGCCGCCCAGCCGCCGCTGAGCACCAGGACGAGCACGGTGAGGGCGACGATGATCGGCGCGGGCCGCACCGGGCGGCGCGACGTTCCCGGGCGCGGCACGGGGAAGGATTGATGTGCGGGCGGTATCGGCGGGGACGACAGCGGCGCGGGCGACTGGTCGCTCATCGCTTCTCAACCGCCTCTCGGATGCCGACCAGGCGCACGGCCTGGCGACCTTCGCCGGTGCTCGCCGCGGCGAGCACGACCACGTAGCGCTCGGCGATCAGGAACTCCGTGAACGGTGCGCGCAATGATCCGAACGCGTTCGTGTCCAGCCGCGTGAGCTCGGGTGGGAGGCTGGCCGGATCGGTGCGGTCGATCGCGGGCAGCACGGCGAGCAGGTCGGCGGTGTCGACCTGCGGGTCGACGACATCCGCTGCATCCGCCCCGTCCGGAAAGCAGCTCGATGCCAGCCGGCCGTCGATGCGGGCGTGATCGGCGAGCTCCTCGAGTGCGCTCGCCGCCGTGTAGCAGGCCAGGCCGTCGGCGTCGCGCGGTTCGGATCGCAGGCTCAGGCGGGATGTCGAGGGCGCGTCGTCCTCGGCATCCGGAACCGTCAGCCCGGCCACGCGCCACGGCCCCACCCGCGACGGCGCCTGTCGCCCGGGGCGCGCCTGCTGGGGCGTGCCGTCACCGTAGTAGAAGGGACGCGTCAGCCACAGCTTCTGGGCGATCGAGGCGGTGCCCTCGGCACCCTGCATCGTGTAGCGGTAGGTGATCGTCGCGATCGCGCTCGCCGTGTCGCTGCGCTCCAGGCTCTCGGCGTCGAAGGTCAGCTCGCCGAGGTCGTACTCCACGGTCAGACGCAGCGCCCGCGCGGTGCCGCGCTCCCCCGCCAGCGGAGCTCCGAGCGGCACCATCCCCTGCAGCATCGGGCCGGCGGCATCCCGCCAGCTCGCATCGATCGCGGTGGCGCCGTCGAGGAAGGCGCGCGCGGTGGCCTCGGCATCCCTGCGAACCCCGTCGCGCACGTGCCCGGGCAGCAGCGCGGCCGTCGCGATCGCGGCGCACGCCAGCACCGCGCACACGATCAGGAGCACGATCGTGCCGCGCGTCCAGGTGCCGGAGCGCGCCGGGCGGGGAAGGGTCATCGAACTCCTCGGCGGGCGGTGATGACAGCAACACTAGGCGCAGTCTCCGGCGGCGCCGGGCGCCGCCGCCGACGCGCACGCCGATTCCAGAATTTGTCCCCCATATGGGGGACAAAGCGGGTCGGAATTGTGTATGCTGAAATCTGACGCACCCTCCGGTCGTCTTCGGCCCCCATCGCTCCCCCCGCGGTGGGGGCCAACCAATTCTCCGGATGCAACATTTCGATCACCATCCGGCTCCCACTGTTGCCCAGCACGGCGGCTGGGATAGCGTTAGCGGCAGTCGGTGCATCCTGCGTCGGCATCGCAACAAGCAGAACGGCAGTAAATGAGCACCCAGGGCACGGTCAAGTGGTTCAACTCGGAGAAGGGCTTCGGCTTCATCTCCCCCGACGACGGAGGCGCTGACGTGTTCGCGCACTACTCCGCAATCCAGTCTTCCGGCTACCGCTCCCTCGACGAGAACCAGCGCGTCGAGTTCGATGTGGCGCAGGGCCCCAAGGGCCTGCAGGCTGAGAACATCCGCCCCATCTGAGGCGAACGCGAAGAACCCCGCCGGGCTGCTCACGCAGTGCGGCGGGGTTCTTCCGCATCCGGGCCCGATCGGCGATCAGGTGATCGCCCTGTCGGGCCCGGATGGCGGTCAGGCGGGCGCGGGGATCAGGCCGAGGCCTTGGCGCCCTTGCGGCTGGCGCGACGCGACCCGTCGGCTGCGGTGTCCGCCGCGGCCTGAGCGGCGGCGGCGGCCTCTTCGGCAGCGCGCGCGGCCAGGAACAGACCCTCGCGGTTCAGGTGGCGCGAGTACCGGGCATCCAGGTAGAGCACCGGCACGTCGCCGGCGGCCTTGATCAGCTCGGGGTACAGCTCCTCCTTGATCGGGCCGGAGCCTCCGCCGTACACGTAGACGACCTCGGTCGACTCGCCCGACTGGCTGAGCGTCTCGCTGAACGCGCGACGGATCTGATCGACCAGGTGCTTCACATCGGGCTCGACCAGCTGCACGGCCCGCTGGTGACGGTTGCGCTGCAGCACCGACGGAGTGGTCTGCAGGAAGTCGGCGAGCTGCTTGCGGCTGGTGAAGCGCAGCTCGGCCTCGTCCTGACGGTCGAGCGCGTTCTCGAGGATGGTGCCGTAGCCCATGTCGAGGGTCGATGCCGCCTCGGCATTGAACCGGGCGTTCGTGAACACCGGGAAGTTCACCGTGCCCTCTCCGACGTCGATGCCGACAGTGTTCTGGGCGGCCACCAGGTCGGCGCCGGTCACACCGGGAAGCATCTCCGGCTCGCGCGAGCGCAGGTCGGTGAGCAGGGCGTTGGCCAGCGGCTCGCCCTTGTCGGAGATCGCGTACTGCGCCGACGCGCCCTCGGCGACCACCTGCACGTCCTCGAACTCCAGGCGCACGCTCACGGGCGTGTTGAAGTTCTTGATCGTCACCAGGTGCACGGCAGAGCCCTTGGCGCCGATGAACTCGCCCGCGTAGCCGTAGCGCCGCGCCACGAACTCGCTGATGGGCAGCGCCAGACCGGTGCGCACGCGCACCCGCAGCTCCTGCTCGGGAAGGGCGTCGTGGGTGCGGACGTAGTCGCGCAGCGCCTTGGTGGCGTAGACGCCGAGCACGAGGATCTTGCTCAGCTGCTGGTCCGCCTTGCTGGCGTGACCGTCGTGCACCTCGAACTCGCTGAACACGGAGCCGCGCACGCTCAGGGCCGACCGGCCGAAGATGCGGCGGTCGCTGTCGGCGACCAGCGGCGAGGAGAAGGATGCGTCGAGGCGGTTGTAGAAGTCCTCCTCGGCGTCGTTCATCGTCTGCAGCGCCTCGGCATCGTCCAGCGGCACCTTGGGCGACTGGCGCGGCGTCGCGACGACCGCGCTGGGCAGGTCGATCCGATCGCGTACACCGGTGTCGGTGTTCAGGATCATGCCCTTGACGTAGCCGTTGCCGACGTCGATGCCGCCGGTCAGATGGATGATGTCCGAGCTCATGGGAAAGCCTTTCGTTCCGGTGGTCGGTTCAATGATGTCAGGTCGGTCACAGACCGAGAAGATCGTCGATGGTCGCGGTGGCGTCCGCGTTCGCGTCGGGTTCGGCCGCCGGGGCGGCCGCGGGGGACTTCGGTGCGGGGGACGTGGATGCGGATGCCGGGGGCGCGGGCGTCCTGGCGGAGGCCTTGGGCTCGGCAGCCTTGGGCTCGGCCGCCTTGGGCTCGGCAGCCTTGGGCTCGGCCGCCTTGGGCTTGACCGCCTTGGGCTCGGATGCCGGGGGAGCGGGCACGGGATCCTCGTCATCCGGCAGATTCTCGGCCACGTACACCGGGTGCGCGGGCGGGCGGACGGGCCGGTTGGCGACGTCCACGAACCCCTCGCGGGCGACGGACTCGCGGATCAGCCGCCGGATCGACTCCGATGCGGAGTACTGCAGGTCGAGCCACTCGACCACCGTCGAGTCGACGACGGGCACGCTGAGCTGCACCTTCCGTGCAGTGGGCGCTTCAGCCACAGCCGACCCTCCGTTCCTCGTCGCTCGAGATGCCGCGATACCCGCATGTTCACGGTACAGTACGCGGCTGCCGGGCATGCTGTCCCCGCCCCGGAATGACGGACATGTCGGCCGTCAGCGCAGGAGCAGAGCGCCCAGCGCGTCGGGATCGGCGACGCGGAAGTCGGCGGCATCCGCCTCGCCCGCGGAACCGAATCCCCAATCCACGAAGATCACCGGGATGCCGTGCTCGGCAGCCCCTTCGACGTCGTGGTGCCGATCCCCCACCAGCACGGGACGGGACGTGTCGACGCCCGCGGCGCGCAGCCGCTCGAGCGCCTGTCCGATCACGAACGACTTGCCGTCCGCCCTGCCCTCGGGAGAGGGCCGAGCGCCGGAGAGAGCGGCGAACGCGTCGATCAGCTCGTAGTGCTCCAGGATGGCGCGCACCTGGTTCTCGGGCTTGGTGCTGGCGGTCGCCTGCGGCACCCCGGCATCCTGAACCCGCCGCAGCAGCTCGGCGACGCCGGGATAGATGTCGACCGACGCGGCATAGCCGTCGCCGGCTGCCAGCTCTCGATAGCGGGCGACGGCCTCGTGCGCCTGCTCCTCGTCCATTCCCGCCCGCTCCTGGAACGACACGTACATCGGCGGACCGATCCAGAGCGACAGCTCGGCGGCATCCGGCTCCGGCAGCCCGTACGACGCGAACACCTGACGAAGCCGCGGCAGGATGCCGGCCGACGCGTCGGCGATCGTGCCGTCGACGTCCCAGAGGATGCAGGAGTAGTGCGCCATGCTTCCCAGCCTACGGGCGCGGCGAGTCCGGAGATGTCCGCTCAGAAGAGGCGGGGGATGCCGGACTCGATGCCCTTCATGTGCTCGTAGTCGAGCACGACGCAGCGGATGCCGCGGTCCTCGGCCAGCACGCGCGCCTGCGGCTTGATCTCCTGCGCGGCGAACACCCCGGTGATGGGCGAGAGGTGCGGGTCGCGACCCAGCAGCTCGAGGTAGCGGGTCAGCTGCTCCACCCCGTCGATATCGCCGCGGCGCTTCACCTCCACCGCGATGGCCGCACCAGCGGCATCCCGGATCATGAGATCCACCGGGCCGATCGCCGTCGGGAACTCGCGACGCACCAGCGTGCCGCCCTCACTGATCAGGTGCACCTGCTCGGCCAGCAGCCGCTGCAGGTCGGCCTCCACGCCGTCCTTCTGCAGTCCGGGATCGATGCCGAGGTCGTGAGCGGAGTCATGGACGATCTCGTAGATCTGCACGCGCAGCGCGTCGCCGGTCTTCCTGTGCGTGACGCGCCACACCTCGACGACGCCCGCGCTCGCCTCCTCCTCGCCCGGCTCCTCGGACACCAGAGTGCATGGAGGGCTCATCCAGTTCAGGGGCTTGTAGCTGCCGCCGTCGGAGTGCACCAGCAGGCTGCCGTCGCCCTTGTGCACCAGCAGGCGCGTGGCGAGGGGCAGGTGGGCATTGAGACGGCCGGTGTAATCGACGGAGCAGCGGGCGATGACGAGACGCACTCGACGAGCCTACTTCGTCACGACGGGTGCGCCTTCGCCCAGCGGCTTCGCCGCGCTCGAGAACAATCCCGACATGACCACCAGTGCCACCAGGATGAACAGCGTGTTCAGCAGCCCGATGTGCTCGCTGATCACGCCCAGCACGGGAGGCCCGCCCAAGAAGGCGACATAGCCGATCGTGGCGGCGGCGCTCACGCGCGCGGCCGCCTTGGCCGGGTCGTCGGCGGCGGCCGACATACCGAGCGGGAAGCCGAGCGACGCGCCGATCCCCCACAGTGCGGCGCCGATCAGAATCAGCGGCAGGTTCGTCCCGAGGATGAAGAGCAGGATGCCGGATGCCGCGGCTGCGGCCAGCACGCGCAGCACCGCCACGCGGCCGAACCGGTCGACCAGCGGCCCGCCGAACAGGCGCACCACGGTCATGCCGATCGAGAAGACGGCCAGTGCGAGAGCGCCCATCCCGGAGGGCTGCTGATGGCCTTCGACCACGCCGAGCGCGATCCAGTCGTTCGCGCCGCCCTCGGCGAAGGACATGCCCAGCATCACCACGCCCAGGGCGTAAGTGCGCGGCTCGCGCCATGCCTCGAGCGCCGTGTGCATGCGCTCGCTCCAGCGCGGCTTCACATCTGGTGCGGGATCGAGAGCGGCCTCGCGCACCGGCACGTGGAAGAAGCACACGATCGAGGCGACCAGGATGATCGCGCTGATCACCCCGGCGTGCGCGGCGACATTCAAGCGCATGCCCGCGGCGAGGGCGCCGACACCGGCCCCGATCACGGTGCCGAAGCTGAAGAAGGCGTGGAACACGGGCAGGATGGTGCGGCCCATCTGCTGCTCGATGGCGGTGGCCTCGACGTTCATCATCACGTCGACCGAACCGTTTCCGAAGCCGAACAGCACCATGCCGGCGATCACCAGCGGGATGGAGCCGAACAGGTCGGCTCCCAGGCCGATCAGGCAGACGCCGGTGCCGAAGGACAGCATCATGATCAGCATCCCGAGCCGCGCACCGGTGCGGGCCATCACCAGCGGACCGGTGGAGATGCCGACGATCGACGAGATGCCCATCCCGAGCAGCAGCAGACCGATCTGCGCCTTGTCGATGCCGAGCGACTGCGCGATGTCGGGCACGCGCGACGCCCACGTCGCGACCGACAGGCCGCTGGCCAGGAAGATCGCGAAGATCGCCGCGCGCCAGCGCACGAACTGCGAATGACTGAGCGCGGTGTCCATCACACCAGTGTATCGAATCGATTCGATTAGTCGCGTCAGGGCGCGTTATCCTCGGATCATGAGCAGCACCGCACGCCGCGCGACCATCGCCGACGTTGCCCGTGAGGCCGGAGTCTCGACGTCGACGGCATCCGTCGTGTTCAGCGGCAAGGTCAACGTGGCCGACGCCACGCGCGAGCGAGTGCTCGCCGCGGCTGCGGCGCTCGGCTACGCGGGCCCCGATCCGCGCGCGGCGTCGCTGCGCACGGGGCGCAGCGGAATCGTCGGGATCGTGCTCGGCGGGGAGCTGCGACACGCGTTCCTCGACCCCGTCACGACGGCGATGATGGACGGGCTGTCGGACGCCCTCGCGTCGATCAGCACCGGCATCCTGCTGCTGCGCGACGACCCTGAGGGTGAGCAGGCGCCGATCGCCGAGGCTCCAGTGGATGCGGTCGTGCTGATCGGATGCTCGGGCCGCACGCGCGCCGCGCTGGAGACCGTGCGTCAGCGCGGACTGCCGGTGGTGGTGATCGAGGGCGAGGCGGGGAAGGGGATCCCGCAGATCACGCTGGACAATCGCGAGGCCAGCGCCGGCATCGCGAGGTACGTGCGCGAGCTCGGACACACCCGGGTGGCGACGCTCACCCTGCCGCTGGACGCAGGCCGCGAGGTCGGCCCGATCACGCCCGAGCGGATCGCCGCCGCGACGGTGGACGTGACACTCGATCGGCTGGCCGGCTTCCGGGAGGTGTTTCCGGATGCTGCGGGCGTGACGGCCGCGGCGAGCCTGGTGGACGAGGGCATGATCGCCACGCGAGCACTGCTGGTGGATGCCGACGGGGCGCTGCGCGCTGATCGGCCCACTGCGATCGTCGCGCAGAGCGACCTGCTCGCGGTCGGTGCGATCCGCGCGGCCGAGGAACTGGACCTGCGCGTGCCGGAGGATCTCACCGTGGTCGGCTTCGACGGCATCAACGCCGACGGCCTGGGCTCGCTCAAGCTGACGACCGTCGCCCAGCCGGCCGTGGCGAAGGGCCGCGCCGCGGGGGAGCAGGTGGCACGCATGCTCTCCGGCGCCGACGGCCAGTCCGTGCACTTCACGTGCACGTTCCGCGAGGGCGAGACGGCCGCGCCCCCGGCATCCTGACCCCCCGCGCGCCCCGCGCACCCTCCCGTCTATATGTCACAAAGTGCCGCAAAAACCGCCCGGAAACGGTGTTTTGCGCCATATAGACGGAGGAGGAGGTGGAGGAGGAGGTGGAGTGCGGGGCGCGGGGTGCGGGGAGTCAGGAGCGCTGGGGGCCGAGGGGCAGGGGGTGGCTCGCGTAGTCCAGGATGCGGTAGCGGCCGCATCCGATCGTCGCATCCGGCTGCGGGGCATCCGTGAGCTGCCAGGGGACGGTCTGCGCGTCCTCGACCAGGAACGTCACCTCACCCACCGCGAAGTCGGCGCGGTTGACCAGCCAGGCGTAGCCGCGCAGCGTGTGATCGACCTGCACCAGCTGTGCGGGGTCGCGCAGCAGCAGCTTCGGCAGGCGCACGGTCCAGAACTGGCCGGCACCCGTGCGGCCCGACGCGTTCACCCAGTCGACGACGCAGGTCGCGTCGGCATCCGGGGCACCCACCGCGGCCGGGATGCGGGGGAGCGAGAAGGCGGCGCCGAGCACGAGCAGAGCGGATGCCGTGACCGCACCGGCACGACGGATGCCGGGGGAGAGGCGCACGTTCACGGGACGTGCGGCCAGCGCGAGCACCGGAGCGAAGGCGATGGGCTCCAGGTATCGCGCCGCGTGCGTGCCGAGCGCGATCGCGCCGAGCACGACCGCAAGCGGAGCGAACCAGGCATAGGCGGCGATGAGGCGCTCGCCGTCGTTCTGCTCACGTCTTCCGCTGGAGGAACGGATGCTGCGCCGCACCGCCACCGCGAGCAGCAGCCCGATCAAGATGGTGGCCGCAACGCCTCCCGGTGTCGTCCAGCGCGTGAGCACCAGCTCGCCGTAGTAGCCGACGGACTGCATCCACAACTCCGGCTGCGCGTAGCCGGCACCCGTGTTCGTGATCCATGCCGAGAACGGAATGCGAGCGGCGAAGCCTGCTCCCGCGCCGACGACGAGCACTCCGAGCGGCAGCAGCGCGGCCCGGCCCAGCACCGTCGCTCGCAGCGCGAACAGCAGGAGCACGGCGATCGGCGCCACCGCCCAAGCCAGGAACAGCGGGTTGGTCAGGGTCGAGATGGCGACGACGAGTCCGATCGCGGCCAGGATGGCGGTGCCTCGCCGAGTCGTCCCGTCCTCGCACCTGCTGGTCGCCGTCGCTCCCGCTGGTTTCCGCGCCTGAGCAGGGGCGGCGACGCTGAGCAGGGGCGAGGACGAGCGCGCGTCGATCCACCGCCGCACCAGACCGAGCGTCAGCACCGAGCCCACGACGGTCGCCGAGTAGTAGGTGGTCGTGAGCACCAGGGATGCCGGCTCCAGGGCATCCCGAGAGGCGGACGTCTCGGTGATGGCCAGCAGCCCGAACGCAGCCAGGGCCGCGACCGACCAGAACACAGGCCTCCGCCCTGGCAGTCGTCGGCCCGCCGCGAGCCGCACGGCGCCGTACAGTGCCAGCACGTTCACGACAGCGTTCACGGCGAGGACGCCCATGATCGTCACGCCGGGCAGCAGCATCCGCAGCAGCAGGAACACTGTCAGTTCGGGTAGGAACAGCACGCTCGAGAACGCCCAGTCCCAGGGCTGCCCCTCCAGCACCGAACGCGCGGCCAGGGCGACGACCAGTGAGTCGCCGTCGCGGAACAGCAGGTCCGACCGCGCGGTGGACGCGACCTGGGCGACGACGATCACGGCGATCGCGAGCGCCGCGGCCCAGCCCGGAGCCTCTCGCCGTGCGCTTCGCATGGGGTCATGCTCGCATGGCGGCACGCATTTCGTCTCGCTTCGCTCGCTCAATGACCGGGGGGGTGTGGGGGCATTTCGTCTCGCTGCGCTCGCTCAATGGCCGGGCGGGGTGTGCGCGGGGTGTGCGCGGGTGGGGCATTTCGACTCGCTCCGCTCGCTCGAGCACCGGGCGTGCAGGGTGCGCGGGAACCTCCAGCCGATGCGCCCGGTAGAATGGACGAAGAGATTTGCCCGCCTGCGCCGGAAGGCCTCGACGAGCTTGAGGAGCCGCTTATGCTGTTGCTCCTCGCCGTGTTCCTGATCGGGTCACTTCTCCTTCCCGTTCTGGTGCGCTGGCTGGGAACACAGGCGTTCGTAATCGGCGCGCTCGTGCCGGCCGCGGCATTCGTGCACGCCCTGACCCTCACGCCGCAGGTGCTGGCGGCGAAGAGCATTCCCTTCGAGGACTACGACTGGATCCCGCAGCTCGGCCTGCACCTGTCGATGCGCATGGACGTGCTCGGCTGGGTGCTCACGCTCATCGTCACCGGCGTCGGCGCGCTCGTGCTGCTGTACTGCCGCTGGTATTTTCACGACGACGCGTCCGAGGTGGGCCAGTTCGCCGGCGTGCTGCTCGGGTTCGCCGGCGCGATGTACGGACTGGTGCTCACCGACGATCTGATCATGCTGGTGATGTTCTGGGAGGTCACCAGCATCCTCTCCTACCTGCTCATCGGCCACTACCGCCGTCGCGCCGCCAGCCGCCGCGCCGCGCTGCAGGCGCTGCTGGTGACGACGCTGGGCGGGCTGGTGCTGTTCGTCGGCGCGGTGCTGCTGGTGGTGGATGCCGGAACCGCCAGCATCCGCGAGTTGCTGGCCCTCGCCCCGACCGGTCCGATCGTGGATGCCGCGATCGTGATGCTGCTGATCGGTGCGATTTCGAAGTCCGCGCTGTTCCCGTTCCACTTCTGGCTGCCCGGCGCGATGGCGGCGCCGACGCCGGTGAGCGCATACCTGCACGCCGCCGCGATGGTGAAGGCGGGCATCTACCTGATCGCCCGATTCGCGCCGATCTTCGCGCTGTCGGAGCCCTGGCGGCCGATCGTGATCTCGCTGGGTGTGCTGACGATGCTGCTCGGCGGCATCCAGGCGCTGCGCGAGACCGATCTCAAGCGCATCCTCGCGTTCGGCACGGTCAGCCAGCTGGGCTTCTTCGCGGTGGTGGTCGGCTATGGAACGCCCGGCGCAGCTCTCGCCGGGCTGGCGCTCGTGATCGCGCATGCGCTGTTCAAATCGGCGCTGTTCCTGATCGTCGGCGTGATCGATCGTCAGCTCTCCACCCGCGATATCACCGAGCTCTCGGGCGTCGGGCGGCAGGCGCCGGTGATGGCGACCGCCGCGTTCATCTCGATCGCGTCGATGATGGGCGTCGCGCCCACCATCGGCTATGTCGCGAAGGAGTCGACGCTCACCGCGCTGCTCGAGGACGCCCAGCACGGATCGACCTGGGGCTGGGTGGCGCTGGTCGGCGTCACGGTGGGCGCGGTGCTGACCGTGGCCTACGGATGCCGCTTTCTCTGGGGTGCCTTCTGGACCAAGAGGGACGCGCACGGGGCGAATATGCCGCAGACGGCATGGCCCGATCCGCCGGTCGGCTTCCTGGCGTCGCCGATCATCCTGGCCGGGCTCAGCATCGCCGTGGGCATCGGGGCGCCGGCGGTGGATGTCATGCTGCAGGGGTACGCGCGGAGCGTGGACCCGGCCGGCGACGGCACCGACCCCGGGCATCTCTCGCTCTGGCACGGCTTCGAGCCCGCGCTGTTCCTGAGCCTGGGCGCGATCGCGCTGGGCATCGGGGTGTTCGTGCTCAGCATCCGCTCTGGCTGGCACCGCCGCCCGCGCCTGCTGCGCTTCACCGCCGCCGACGTCTACTACCTGACCATGCGCGGCGTCGACCGCCTGTCGGTGCTGACCACCGGTCTCACGCAGCGCGGGTCGCTGCCGCTGTACGTCGGCACGATCTTCGTGGTGCTGCTCGCCGCCGAGGCGACTGCCCTGGTCGGCGCCGCGCCCGAACGACTCGCACTCTCTGCGTGGCACACTCCCGTGCAGCTGGTCGTTGCGCCGGTCATGGCGATCGCCGGCGTCATCGCCGTTCGGGCGCAGAAGCGCTACACCGGCGTGGTGCTCGTGTCCGTGACGGGCCTGGGCATGGTCGTGCTGTTCGCGACCAGCGGCGCCCCCGATCTGGCGCTCACGCAGATCCTGGTGGAGACCGTCACGATGGTCACCTTCGCGCTGGTGCTGCGGCGGCTTCCGTCGCGCATGGGCGAGCACAACGCCTCGGTCGGCCGGGTCCCACGCGCCATCCTGGCGATCGGCGTCGGCGTGACGATGGCGCTGGTGGCGATCGTCGCCACGCAGGCCCGCATCTTCGAGCCCATCTCGGTGGACTTCCCGCAGCTGGCGTACGACCTGGGGCACGGCAAGAACGTGGTCAACGTCGCCCTGGTCGACCTGCGCGGCTGGGACACGATGGGCGAGCTCAGCGTGCTCGTGCTGGCGGCCACCGGCGTGGCATCCCTGGTCTTCATCACGCACCGCGCCGACCTGCTCTCGGCCACTCGTGACCTGCCGCAGACGACACGCCGACGCACCGCACGACGCCCGCTGGTCGAGACCGCCGACGGCCCGCGCTTCCAGACGGCCGAGAACCGCGGCGCACCGCGCGCCTGGCTGGTCAGCGGCCAGCGGCTGAAAGCCGAGGACCGCTCGATCCTGCTCGAGGTGATCGTGCGCGTGCTGTTCCACACGATCATCGTGGTGTCGATCTTCCTGCTGTTCGCCGGCCACAACGGACCAGGCGGCGGCTTCGCCGGGGGTCTGGTCGCGGGCATGGCGCTGGTGATGCGCTACATCGCCGGCGGGCGCTGGGAGCTGGGAGCTGCGGCTCCCACCGACGCCGGACGTCTGCTCGGGCTCGGCCTGATCCTGGCGGTGGGCGCCGCGCTCGCACCCATGTTCTTCGGTATGGCGCCGCTGCAGAGCGCGGTGTGGGAGGCCGAGCTCCCCGTGCTCGGGCATCTGGAGTTCGTCACGTCGACGATCTTCGACATCGGCGTGTACCTGGTGGTGATCGGACTGGTGCTCGACGTGCTGCGCAGCCTGGGCGCCGAGGTCGACCGGCAGGCCGTCGACCGGCGTGCGCGCCCGACGATCGCACGCGACGCCGAAGGGGTGGCGCGCTGATGGACGTGTCTCTCACCCTGATCGTGATCATGGCCGTGCTGTTCGCCGCCGGCGTCTACGCGATGATGGAGCGCAGCCTGACCCGCGTGCTGATCGGCTTCCTGCTGCTGGGCAACGCCACCAACCTGCTGCTGCTGATCGTGATGGGGATGCCGGGCAAGGCGCCGTTCTTCGGCGAGGAGGGCGCCGTCAGCGACCCGCTGCCGCAGGCGCTCACGCTGACGGCGATCGTGATCACCTTCGCGGTCTCGGCGTTCCTGCTCGCGCTCATCTACCGCTCCTGGCAGCTCGGCCAGGCCGACACCGTCGAGGACGACGTCGACGACATCGCGCTGCGTGAACGGAAGGAGGCCGAGGAGGAGCTCTTCGACGACGAGTCGACGCCGGATGAGGAGGAGGCCACCACCGACTTCGTGGGAACCGCCACCTCGCCGATCACCGTGCTGCACATGCGCGACCACGCATCCATCGACGATGACGCCCCGATGGATGTGGCGGATGCCCCGTCGAGCGCCCCTTCGTCTCGCTCCGCTCGCTCAGGAACCGACGACGATGAGGACCCGCAGGACGAGGAGAACCGCTCGTGACCGCGCTCGTCCCGCTCATCGTAATGCTGCCGCTGCTGGGCGCCGCCGTCACGCTCGTGTTCGGCCGCAACCCGCGGCTGCAGATGCTCGTGACCGCCGGCACCCTGGCATCCGTCTCGATCATCGCCGCCGTGCTGCTGGCCTCGGTGGACTCCGCGGGTGTGCCCTTCGCCGTGTCGGTCGGCGGGTGGCCGGTGCCGTTCGGCATCGTGCTCTACGTCGACCGGCTCGCCGCCCTGCTGGTGCTGGTCTCCAGCGTGGTGCTGCTCGCGGTGCTGCTGTTCTCGATCGGCCAGGGCGCGGCGGACGGCGTCGAGGAGACGCCGATCTCGATCTTCAACCCCACCTACCTGATCCTGGCGGCAGGCATCTTCGACGCGTTCATCGCGGGCGACCTGTTCAACCTGTACGTGGGCTTCGAGATCCTGCTGGTGGCCTCATACGTGCTGATCACCCTGGGCAGCACCGAGTCCCGGATCCGCACCGGCGCGGTCTACATCGTCGTCTCGCTGGTCTCGTCCATCCTGTTCCTGGCTGCGATCGCGATGATCTACGGTGCGGTCGGCACGGTGAACATGGCGCAGGTGGCCGAGCGGGTGGCGCAGCTGCCCCCGCAGACGCAGCTGGTGCTGCACCTGATGCTCGTGATCGCCTTCGGCATCAAGGCCGCCGTCTTCCCGGTGTCGTTCTGGCTGCCCGACTCGTATCCGACGGCACCTGCCCCGGTCACCGCGGTGTTCGCGGGACTGCTGACCAAGGTGGGCGTGTACGCGCTGATCCGCACCGAGACGCAGCTCTTCGCCAGCAGCGATATCAACACCCTGCTGCTGATCGTGGCGCTGGCCACGCTGGTGGTGGGAGTGCTCGGCGCGGTCGCGCAGGCCGAGCTCAAGCGCATCCTGTCGTTCACGCTGGTCAGCCACGTCGGGTACATGATCTTCGGTCTGGCGATCGCGACCGAGGCGGCGATCGGCGCGACGGTGTACTACATCGTGCACCACATCGTCGTGCAGACCACGCTGTTCCTGGCGGTCGGGCTGATCGAGCGCAAGGCGGGCAGCACGTCGATCCTGCGTGTGAGCGGCCTGATCAAAGCGGCGCCGCTGCTGGCAGTGCTGTACTTCGTGCCGGCGATCAACCTGGGCGGGCTCCCGCCGTTCTCGGGGTTCATCGGCAAGGTCGCGCTGTTCGAGGCCGCCGCGCAGGTGGGCACTCCGCTGATGATCGTGCTGATCCTGGGCGGCATCCTCACCTCTCTGCTCACGCTGTACGCGCTGATGCGCGCCTGGAACCTCGCGTTCTGGCGTGAGGGCGACGACCTCGCCGACATCGAGGGCCGCGTCGGCTACCTGGGCAACGCGCCGGCGGCCGACGTGCAGACCGAGACGCGGCGCATCCCCGCGATCATGACGGTCGCCACCGCGGGCATGGTCGCGGTGACGATCGCGCTGACGGTGTTCGCCGGGCCGTTGTACGCTCTGTGCGACCGGATCGGCTCGGGTCTGCTGCAGCCGATCACTCTCCAGCAGATCGATGAGGAGGCCGGATGAGTCCTTCGTCGAAACGCGGCCTGCTGCGCGACGTCCTGCTGCAGCTGCCGTTCATGGTGTGGCTGGTGTTGATCTGGATGCTGCTGTGGCACCAGTTCACGCCGCTGGCGCTGGTCACGGGCATCCTGGTCGCCGTGTTCGTGACCCGCGTGTTCCGCCTGCCGACCGTCGAACTGGTCGGTCGTGTCAACGTCTGGTACTCGCTGGTGTTCATCGTGCGTTTCCTGGGTGCCGTGGTCGCGGGCGCGGTCAGCGTGGCGATTCAGGTGTTCGACTTCCGGCACCAGCCCGGCGCGGCGATCGTGGAGATCCCGTTGCGGTACGCCGACGACATCGTCACCACGCACGTCGCGGTGACGGCATCCCTCATTCCGGGCTCGCTGGTGGTGGAGAGCGACCGTGATCGCCGCATCCTGTATCTGCACGTGATCGGCGTGCACAGCCGCGCCGACGTCGACGAGTTCCGCGACGAGGTGCTGCGCTGGGAGCGTCGCATCGTGCGGGCGGTGGGTACGCCCGCGCAGTACGCCGCGCTGAAGGCGGATGCTTCTGGCCCTGGGTCGCTGAGCCTGTCGAAGCGCCGCAAGGGGGACCCCCGATGAACAGCATCCTTCTCATCGCGATCATGGTCGTCTTCGGCCTCGCCGCGATCCTGTGCGTGATCCGCATCGTGCGAGGCCCGTCGATTCTGGACCGCACCGTGGCATCCGATGTGCTGCTGACCGAAGTGATGTGCGTGCTGGGCGCCGATATGGCGATCAACGGCCACCTGCGCAACGTGCCGGTCATGCTGATCATCGCCGCCGTCGCCGTGTTCGGCTCGATCGCGGTGGCCCGCTACGTCGCACGGAGGGACAACGCCGCACCATGATGTCCTTCTTCGAACTCGCCCTTCCGCAACCTGTGGCCGATGTCATCGTGCTGGTGCTCGTGCTGCTGGGTGCGATCCTGTGCCTGTCGGCCGCGGTGGGGCTGCTGCACTTCCGAGATGTGCCGAGCCGTCTGCACGCCGCTACCAAGCCTCAGGTGCTGGGGCTGGTGCTGATCTGCCTGGCGGTCGCGGTCGCGCAGCGCACGGTCGGCGGGATCCTCATGGGACTGCTCGTGGTGATCCCGGTGATCCTGCTGCAGTTCGCGACGGCGCCGCTGTCGGCGCACATGGTGGGACGGCAGGCCTACCGCAACGGCACGATCAATCAGCGCAACCTGGTGGCCGACGAGTACGCCGAGTCCAAGACCACCCCGCCGGCCGCCGGCTGAGTCCCGGACGGCAGCGTGCAGGCTTGCTGCACGCCATAACTCCGGAGATCTGTGGCTGATGAGCCCCGAGCGGCGCTTCGGAGCCGGTTTCCCCAATGATTCTCCGGAGTTATGGCAGGGCGACTCTCCCTGCACAAGACGCAGATTCGGACTTGTTGTCCACAATCCCCCTTCTTCGGGCAATGACGACGAGGGTTTCGGCCAGGATCGCCTGCATGTCGAATTCCAGAGCCACGGTCCGCGAGCGACTGTCAGACCTCACGAGGATCCGGATCCTCACCAGAGACGACCTTCACGAGGCTGGACTGACCACGCATTACATCACAGCTGGCGTGCGTGAAGGGCGCCTCGTCCGTCTGCGCCGAGGAGTGTACGTCGCCGAGGACGTTCCCGCGCATATCGCGGATGCTGTGCGAGCCGGCGGTCGTCTCGCCTGCCTGACCCTGCTGCAGCTGATCGGGGTCTTCGTGCTGGAGCAGCCCGGGCTGCACGTGCAGATGCCACCGCATCTGTCCCGCAGCCGCCATCGTCGGCCTGACTCCGCGAAGCTGCACTGGGAGGAGTGCAGAGGAGATGAGACCCGGCATGCCGTCTCGATACGGGATGCTGTGCGTCAGTCGATCCGTTGCCAGCAGCCCCGGGCTGCGATCGCAACGCTCGACAGCATCCTTCACCACAGGCTGCTGACGCCCGCACAGCTCGCAGCGATCTTCCGGACGCTTCCCGCTCGCTTCCAGGCGCTGCTGTCGCTCGTCGACGGATCGGCCGAATCGGGTCCCGAGTCCTTCATGCGGCTGCTGCTGCGCGCGATGGGGCTGGCGTATGAGACGCAGGTGACGGTTCCCGGCGTAGGTCGGGTCGACTTCGTCGTGGAGGGCTGGCTCATCATCGAATGCGACAGCCGTGAGTTCCACGAGGGGTGGGACAAGCAGGTCGATGATCGGCACCGTGACCTGGTTGCCGCCGGACTCGGATACGTCACCGTCCGCCCGCTCGCCTCGGACATCTTCTTCCATCCAGACACCGTGAAAGCGGCGCTCGGAGCCGTCATCGACGCCTTCGGCGCTCGGCTCGGCGTTAGTTGAGCTCCACAACTCCGGAGATCTGAGGGCGGAGAGCCGAAAACTGTCCTTCGGCGCCGGCCTCCGCGGCGATTCTCCGGAGTTATGGCCGCCGACAGAATCAGAGCTCGCTCACAAACTCCAGGATCTTCTCCGCGGCGGCGGCGGAATCGCTGATCAGCGTGCCGTGTCCGTGGTCGGGGATCTCGGTGAACCGGGCATCCGGCACGAGCTCCACGACCCGACGGCACCAGGTCATCGGGGCCAGTGGATCGCGGGAGCCGCGCACCACGAGAGTAGGCACTCGCACCCGCGGGTACGCCTTCTCGGGTTCGTGCACGATGGTGGCGCGCATCTTGCGGAACAGGTGCGGTCCGCCGCGCAGGTACTCGCGCGCGCCGCGCCAGAGCACGGTCGGTCGCTCGCCGATCAGGTCACGCAGCAGATACCCGGCTTGAGCGCGGATGCTGCGGGCCGTGCTGTCCACGGTGGGGCCAGCCAGGATCAGGGCCGAGACGACCTCCGGATGCCGAACCGCCACCTCTGCGGCGATCTGGCTGCCCATCGAGTGACCGAGCAGCACGGCATCCGTGATCCCGCGCGATTCCAGGAACGACGCGACGAGGTCGGCGTGGCGTTCCATTGTGAGGGTGCGGGCGGGTTTGGGAGCCTCGCCGAAACCCGGCAGGTCGAGTCCGATCACGCGTCCGCGCAGTCGCTGCACGAAGTCGACGTACACGCTGCGCCCCATCCCGATGCCGTGCAGCAGCACGACGGGTCGCTCTCCTGCGCCGAAGTCCTCGTAGACGAGAGTCGCGCCGCCATGGACGAACTCGCCCAGGTGCACGCGACTCCCCTCGGGTGCGAGCAGACGTTCCGGCATCCGTCCACGGTACCGGGATCGCGGCGGGGATGCTGTCGAGTCAGGTGCTCGATCGCCCACCTGTACGATCGAGCACGGGGGCGGCCGCTCGGCCGAACCGGAGAGGGTGAGCATGGCGGCGCAGCCGGGATGGTATCCGGCCGGGATTCCCGGGCGCGAGCGCTGGTGGGACGGGCTGCAGTGGACCGCATACGAGCGCGAGGTGGCCGCGCCGGCCGCGCCGATCGTCCCGCAGGCGCCGCCGCTCCTGCAAGCGCAGGCTCCGCAGGCGCCTGCCGCACAGTCTCCGCAGTTCGCTGCCATCGCTCAGGTGCCGGCTCCTCCGATGGGGTGGTACGCGTTCCCTCCGTCGGGGCAGACGCGATGGTGGAACGGAGCCGACTGGACTGCCTACAAGCTCAAGAGCGGCCGGCCCGTCGCCGATGCCTATGCTACGGAGCCGCCGTCGATGGGCTGGGTGCTGGGCGGGATGTTCGTTCTGCTCGGCCTGCTGAACCTGATGCGCGCGCTCGTCGATCGCTCTGGGCTCGCGCTGGCGCTGGTGTTCTTCGCGATCGCGGCGGTGTGGATGTTCGGTGCGGGTCGTGACCTCGCGCGGCGCCGGGTTGCGGCTCCGATGACGGCTCCGTCGGTGGATGGCGCGCTTCGTCCCCTCCCCGGCGAGGCGGACGCGGTCGGCGCCGGGTGGTATCCGGTGACCGGTGCCATCCAGCGCTGGTGGACGGGAGCGCAGTGGGCGCACTACGTGCTGGAGCGGGGACGCGTGCGGCCCACGCACTTCGGCCCTCGTTCGTACCGCGTCGCGATGGTCGTGAGCGGTGTGCTGGGCGGAATGGGCCTGCTCGCGCTGGTCATCGGGATCGGCATCGCAGCCACCCAGGACGAAACGGCTGCCGGCGTGGCGCTGATCGCTGTGGGAGCCGCGTTCGTGCTGGTCGGGGCGGTGCTGCTGATCAGCATCCGAGTGCGGCGATACGCGCTGCTCCTTCCACCGAAGGCCCCGCCGCTGCGCTGAAGCACCCGCTTCCGAGCCCGGTCAGGAACCCGGCTTCAGCACCAGGGTGTCGACGGTCGCCTTCGCCACGGCCTTCTTCGTGAACGGCCACGGCTTCTGCACTCCCGCCGCCCAGTCCGCTGTCTGATCGGTGTAGTGCCTGTTGAAGGCGTGTCCGCTCTGACCGGTGAGGTGGATCCAGCTGGAGTCGTCGAAGTCGGCCAGGTCGACGACCATGCGCATCGACGGCACGGTGGTGGTCGCGTACGACTCTCCCACCGACCACCCGGTGGCGTTCACGACCGAGGAGCCCCCGCTGACCGGATACGGTCCACGGTTGAACAGCATCTCCACCGGTTCGATGCCCGATGAGCCGAGCGTGGAGCTGGTCAGCGACAGCGCGTGCAGCGTTCCCCAGCTCCACCGCTTCACGTCGGCTCCCTGCAACTGCGACAGCTCGGTGTACGCCTGCTCCGCGGCGAGGGCGAGCATGGCATCCATACCATCCACGTCCAGGCGCTCGTTGATCCACAGCGGGTCGGCGGGGTCGTCGAGCATGGCGCCCACCACGGTGAACAGCCGGCCCTGATCGCCGGTCGGCAGCGGCACGTCCCGTTCGACGAACACGTCGGTCACCAGGTTCGACCACAGCACGTTCGCGTAGGCGGCGGCCGGGGAGTCGGCCTTGTTCTGGGCATCCCAGGTGCGCAGCAGGTCGACCGCGGACCGGGCTCCCTCGCCGTCGACGGTCACCTCGCCCATCGCCGCGGCGAGCTGCTTGCCGATCCACATCTCGTCATCCATCTGGATGTCGCGCAGATTCTGGGCGGTGAGGGCGCCTGCGGCCGACTTGCGCTCGATCAGGTGCGCGATGCGCGCCGCGCGATAGCCGTAGTCCCAGTCGCGGGAGAGGAAGTACGGGTAGTCGTCGGTGACGATCGCGTTGTTGGCGGTGACGATGTAGCCCCCGTCGGGGTTGTACGACACGGGCAGGTCCTCGAAGGGGATGTACCCGGTCCAGTCGTAGGCGCTGTCCCAGCCGGGCTGGGGCAGCCAGCCGTCGCCCGCGCCGCGGATCGGCAGGCGGCCAGGGGCCTGGTAGCCGATGTTGCCCTGCTGGTCGGCGTAGATGAGGTTCTGCGCGGGCACGTCGAAGAGGGATGCCGCGCGGCGGAAGCCCGTGAAGTCGGATGCGGTGTCCAGAGCGAAGATCGCGCTCGCCGTGGTCCCGGGATCCAGTGCGGTCCAGCGCAGGCTGATCGCGTCGGTGGCGTTCACGTTCCAGGTCGCGTCGACTGTCGCCTCCCACCCGGGCAGGTCGGTGAGCTTGTCGCCGAACTCGACGGACGGATGCTGCGCGATGGCGGTGAAGTCGTCGGTCAGCCCCGAGATGATCGGGCCGTGCACGGTGCGGCGGATGGTCAGCGGCACGTCATCGCCGCCGGCGACCTTGATGACGTCGTTCTCCACCTCCATCGGCACGAGTTCGCCGTCGCGCCAGTACTGGTCGCCCTCGACCTTCTCGACGTACAGGTCGGCGACGTCGGTGGTGAGGTTGGTGAAGCCCCACGCGATCTTCGCGTTGTGGCCGATCACCACGCCGGGCAGGCCCGAGAACGAGAAGCCCGCCACGTCGAACGGGCACGCCTCGCTCACCTTCGCGCATTTCAGCTGCACCTGGTACCAGACCGAGGGCAGCGCCGCACCCAGATGCGGGTCGTTGGCCAGCAGCGGCTTGCCGCTCTCGGTGAGGTCGCCGGAGACGACCCACGAGTTCGAGCCGATGCCCTCTCCGATCGGGCCGAGCAGCATGCTCGCGGCCTCGATCGCGCTGTCGGCCTGCTGCCACTCGACCTTCGCGACGGCGGTCTGGGCGTCCGTCTGCGTCGTGCCGGTGAAGGATGCCGGTGCCGTCCCCTCTTCCTCCGCCGGCGTGGCAGGCAGCGGATCGACGGCCGTGATCTTCGGCACGATCACCGGATGCTGCGCGAACGGGTACGCGGGGTAGATCTTCTCGATGAGCGCCTGGGCGTCAGCATCCGCTTCGCCCGCCTCGTTCAGCTGCGCGGCCATCAGGGCGCGATCGGTTTCGGAGCCGATGTTCGTGCGCAGATCCCAGGCCATCGCCTTCAGCCAGGCAACCGAATCGGCGGGCTCCCACGGCTCGGGCCGGTAGTCGGGGTTCTGGATGCCGAGAACGGCATACTCCAGCGACAGGTCGGCGCCCTCGTGAGAGGAGAGGTAGGCGTTCACGCCCGCCGCGTACGCCTCGTAGTAGCCGCGGGTGGTGTCGTCGAGCGCCTCGACCTCCTGCTCGGCGACCTTGCGCCAGCCCAGCGTGCGCAGGAATTTGTCGGTGGCCACCTGCGACTCCCCGAACATCTCCGCCACGCGACCCGAGGTCACGTGCCGGCGGAAGTCCATCTCGAAGAAGCGGTCCTGCGCGTGGGTGAAGCCCTGTGCGAAGAACAGGTCGTCGGTGGACGACGCGGTGATCGTGGGGATGCCGAGCGCGTCGCGCTGCACGGTGACGCTCTTGTGCAGCCCGGGCGTCGTCAGCTCGCCCGAGGTCTGCGGGAACGAGCGCTGAATGGTCCACACCAGGAAGAACGCCGCGGCGGTCGCGATGACCAGCAGGGATGCCAGCACGACGAAGGCGATGCGGCCGATGCGGCTGCCGAGCGATCGGCGGGGTGCGGCAGTGTCGTCTGATGACATCGGTGGAGGTCTCTCCGGTCAGTCGTGGGACTCCGTGTCACGGAGCGCGGGTGCGCGTCTCGGGTGGGCGCGCACCCTGGCATCCTACCCAGACGATCTGCGGCCCGTCAGGCGCCCGGATATCTGCACTCGGTGCGGGAAAAGAGCGGCCGCGACATCAGGCGTCGTTGCTCAACCATTCGAGGATGCGTGGGTCGAGTATGGCCGACCCTTTCCAGAGCCCTACAGCCGGCTCGAATCCCGAGACGAAGCGTCTGCTCGAGCAGCATCCTGAACGCCGTTGCGATTCTCCCGTCCTCGACAGCCCAAGAATGCAACGGCTGCCCGGGGCCGGGCACCACAAGCTGCGCAATCGGTTCATGAGTCACGATGGAACCCTCGGCTGAGTTACGCGCACGGTCTGGACATCTCCGATCCATGGTAGCCGCGGGTGGTGACATCTCGACCAGCAGCCCGACCTCACATGAGTCTGGTCGATTCCAGCGCGCGCAGCGTGTTCTGCGTGAAGCGAATCAGCGGCACGCGCAGCACCAGTCCGAGCAGCAGGGCGGGCACGGCGAACAGCGCCAGCCAGCCCAGCGAGACCCAGTAGTCGTTGCGGTAGATGCCCGCTATCGCCGCGCGCATGGCGTTGACCGCATGCGTGGCGGGCAGGAACGGACTGATGTTCTGGAACCACTGCGGCAGCACCTGCAGCGGGTAGGCGCCGCCGGAGCCGGAGATCTGGATCACCAGCAGCAGCACGGCCAGCGCCTTGCCCGCACTGCCGAACGCCACGACGAAGGTGTAGATGATCAGCATGAACACCAGGGAGCTGACCCAGCCGGCGAGCATCAGCAGGAGCGGATGCTGCGGCTGCACCTGTGTGAACAGGATGCTGCCCATGCACACCAGCGAGCTCTGCAGGAGACCGACGATCGCGAAGATCCCGAATCGGCCCAGGTACGTCTCGGTGGGGGAGAGCGGGGGAAGCGGCGAGCCCTCGCCCTGCGGCGGATCGACGCGGATGGAGACCGCGGTCAGCAGAGCCCCGACCCACAGCGCGAGCACCGTGTACAGAGGCGTCATCGCGGCGCCGAAGCTCACCACTGAGTAGACCGGCACGCGGTCGAGCCCGACCGGCTCAGCGAGGAAGGTGGCCAGGGCCTTCGGGTCGGAGCCGATCACGGTGCTGAGCTCGCTCAGGTCGCCGGTGTCGATGGCCTTCGTCAATGCGGCATCCAGCTGGTCGAAGCGGTCGGCGGTCTCGGTGAGAGACTGCGAGATCCCTGTGGTCAGCCCCTCGGCATCCGTCAGCGCACTGTCCAGCGAACCCGAACCGGTGAGCGCCCTGGCGGCAGAGGAGAGCTCGCCGCCGATCTGGTCGACGTCGCGGCCGATCGACGCGAGCGTGCCGGCGAGCGCATCGAGCTTGGGCTGCAGGCTGCCCGAGTACGCGCTGCGGGCGTCCCGCACGGCATCCTTCGCCTGCGCGATCAGCCGCGAGATCTCGGCATGCATGGCCTGGCTGTCGGCATTGCCGTCGGCGATCTGCGTCGCGCCGTCGTCCAGCCGGTCCTGCAGGGCCTGCTCACGGGCGATCGCGGCGTCGATCCGCGAAACGGCCGCGTCGAACGCGTCCAGCGTGCTCTCGGGGAGCAGCGGTCGCACGTTGTTCACCAGGTCGTCTCGCAGCCTCTGGTGCTGATCGACCTGCGTCTGCACGCGCGCCGCGATCGCCTCAAGCGAGTCGGCCGCGCTCGTCGCCTGCGCATTCATCGACGTGAACACGTCGTCGACGCTGTCGGCGACCGCCTGATAGCTGTCGGCCGTGCCGGAGAGCGCGTCGCCGAGCGCCGTGGTGGTCGAGGCGAGCACCTGCTTCAGCGACTGCGCGGCCTGCTTGCCGTCGCCCAGTGCGCCGGTGGCATCTCGCAGAGCATCGCCGGAAGCGGATGCCAGCCCCGAGGCGCTGTCGACCAGAGGACGGCTCGACGAGATCAGCGCGGTGAACATGTCGGCGGTCGACGCGCCGGCGCGCAGCTGCGCGGCGACCTCGCCCACATGGGCCTGCAGACGGGACAGCGCGGCCTGGGTGTCGGCGTCGTCGAGGTAGTCCGACAGCGACGTGATGATGGCGAGGCCGGCCTCGCTGAGCGTGGACGTGAACGCCTCGTTGATGGTCGTGGCGACCTCGCCAGCGCCCTGCCCCGTGATCTTCGGGGCCAGTGCGTTCTTCTTTTCGTTCGTGTAGTAGTCGATGCGGGTGCGGTCGGCGCCGTTCGCGTAGAACGTCATCATGTCGGTGCTGAACGTGGGCGGCAGCACGATCGCGGCGTAGTAGTCGCCCGCCCGGGTGCCGTCGATCGCGTCGTCCTCGGTGGTGAAGACCCAGTCCAGGTCGTGGTTCGCCCGCAGGGTGGAGAGCACCTGCTCGCCCACGTTCAGGCGGATCGGCACGAGGTCGCTCTGGTATCCCTCGTCGGTGCTGGCGACCGCGACCTTCAGGTTCTTGGTGTTCTCGAACGGGTTCCAGCTGGCGATCACGTTGAACCACGTGAACAGCGAGGGGATCACGACCAGGCCGAAGAGCACGATCACGGCCATGACGCTGCTCGTGGCACGGCGCAGGTCGAAGCGGAGCACCTGCAGGATGTTCCTCATGCGCGCTCCCCTCCTTCCTGGGCGTCGTCCTCGTCGGAATCGTGCGGTGGCGTGTCGTCGGGTTCGGGATGCTCCGCATCGGCGGCATCCTCGGGTGCTTCAACCGTCTCGGCATTCGCAGGATCCGGTTCCGTCTCGAGGTCGGCTTGGGTCTCGACGCCCGGGCCGAACAGCTCGTCCAGCACGGCCGTGTCGTCGTCCGGTTCGGACTCGAGGTCCGTCCGCTCGAGCACCGCGGTGCGCACTGCAGCTGAGCCGCCCGCCGATGCGACGGATGCCCCGGCACCCGCGAGCAGCACGCCGTCGCCGACGGTCTCGTCGATCAGCGCCTGCCGCAGCTCGGCATCCGGCATCTCACCCAGTTCGGCTGCCTGCTCGATGCTCTGCTTGATGTACTCCAGGGCGACGAGGAACGCGATCAGGATCAGGCACCACAGCGCCCACAGGCCGAGCATGGTCGCCTTCGCATCCGGCAGCAGCCAGGCGGCGACGCCGATCACGGCCATCACCGCGGCGCCGACGATCAGGGTCAGCCGCAGCCGGGTCGAGTACCGCTCGGTGAACCTGCGTGCACGCTCCGCGATCTGCGCGCGGTAACCGTCGCCGTCGGTCAGCGCCCGGATGATCTGCGGCGTGCGACGGCGACCGGTGATCTGCACGTCCTCGCTCACCAGCAGTTCGCTCTCCGAGAGCCGGCGGTTGAACAGCAGGGCGAAGTTGCCCAGTCGGCGGCGCAGGAACAGCCCGAGCGCGAACGCCAGCACGACGTAGATCCCGAGCACGCCCATCGCCTGCCACCAGCGACCGTCGTAGAAGCCGCTGATGGTCTCGCGCAGCGCGTCGATGCCGTACGTGAACGGCAGGAACGGATACAGCCCGCGGAAGAAGTCCGGCATCATCTCGATCGGGTAAAGGCCGGACGCACCGGGGATCTGGAAGATCACCAGCAGGATGCACAGACCCTTGCCGACGATGCCGAAGCACACCGAGAGCGCGTAAATGATGCTCAGGTACGCCAGGCCGATGAGCACGCTGGTGCCCACGAACGCGAAGGCGTTCGCCGTCTGCACGCCGATGAAAAGGTTGCCCACCGAGACGAGCACCGCCTGGCACACACCGATCGCGGCGAACAGCATCCATCGGCCGAGGTAGGCCTGCCGCACCGAGATGCCCTCCACGCCCTCGGTGTCGACCTCGAGGCGGAAGATCACCATCAGCACGAACGCGCCGATCCACAGCGTGAGGTTCGTGAACAGCGCGGCCATCGCCGAGCCGTACGTCTTCGTGGGGAACATCGCGTTCTCGTGCACCTCGACGGGGGCGGCCATGAAGTCCGCGATCTGCTCGGGGTTCAGGCCGCTGATGGTGCTCAGCCTGTTCCACACGTCGGCCGCGCTGAGCGCCAGCACATCGGTGCGCACACCGCTCAGTCCGGACTCCGCCGTGGCGAGGTTGCCGTCCAGCGCGCCGAGGGCGGCGGTCGTCGACGCGAGCTGGGTCTTCAGCCCGGAGAGCAGGTTCTGCGCCTGGGTGATCTGGGAGCGCTGCGCGCCGAGAGCCGCCGAGAACCCGTCGGCGCTGGCCGACAGCGTCGACATCGCGCTGTTCAGCGCGGGGACGCTCTTCGTCAGCGCATCGCGGACGGCACCGGCCGAGGCCGCGGCCTGCGAAGTCGCGTCGTTCACCTTGTCGGCCGCGGTCTTGACCGAGCCGATCGTGTTCGTGACGTCGCCGTTCAGCGTCTTCAGCTGGTCGAGCACCTGCTGGTCGTCGGCGTTGCGCTGCTTCAGGTCGTCGATGGCCTGGCGGAGCTTCTGCGCGGCCTCGGAGCCGGGGTCGGTCTGATCCAGCACGGACTGCAGCTCGTCGAGCGCCGCACCGTTCGCCTTGACGACGGCCGACAGGTCGTCGATCGCGGTGCCCACCGCGACGTTCGCCTGCTGCAGGCCGGCCGACAGGGTTGCGATCGAGGCGTTCATCTTCGACGAGGCGTCGGCGATGAGCGTGGCGCCCGACACGTAGGCGGACGTGACCTTGTCGGTGACGGTGAGCAGCTCCTGCTGCGCCTCGGCGGCGAGGGTCTGCGCCTGCGCGACCGCGGACTGCACCTTGCCGAGCGTCTTGTCGACCCTGCCCAGAGTGCCCGCGGCGCTGTCCAGGCGGCTCTGCGCGTCGGCGAGACCGCTCTGCAGTTCGGTGATGCGTCCGCGCGCGGACGAGACCTTCGCGACGGCGTCGTCGAGCGCGGCGACCGAGCTGTCGCGCGCGTCGCCGAGGCGGTCCTCGACATCCGCTCCGACGCCCTTCAGCTGCTCGGTGACGGCCTTCGAGACCACCGACACGAAGGTGCCGTTGATCTGGGTGTCGAGGGTCGAGGCGCCGACGTCGGTGATCTTCGGCGCGATCGCGTTGGCCTTCTCGTTGACGTAGTACTTCAGGTCGGGACGAACGGGTGTGCCGGTCGTGACGCTGATGAGGTCGCGGCTGAAGTCCCGCGGGATGATGATCGCTGCATAGCTGCGGCCGCTGCGCACGGCATCCATCGCCTCGTCCTCGTCGAGGAACTCCCAGCCGAGCTGGTCGTTCTGCTCGAGCTGATCCACCAGCTCGCCGCCCACATCGATGCGGCCTGTCAGCTCGGACGACGCCCCCGCGTCCTGATTCACGATCGCCACGCTGACGTGCTGGGTGTTCGAGTAGGGATCCCAGAACGCGACGATGTTGAACCACGCGTACAGCGATGGTGTGACGATCACGCCGATGATGATGATCCACGCCTTGCTGACGCGCGCGAGGCGGCCGAGATCGCGGCGGAACACGCTCCACGCGTTGGGCATCGCACCTCCCGGCAGGCCAGCGGCATTCCGAGCATAGGGGCTCACGCGGCGCCCTCGGCGGCATTCGAGGCGAGGGCGATGTCGGGGTGCGCGGTGAGCAGGGCATCCGCTTCCCGCCAGGAGAGTCCGGCGATGCTCAGCACGGTGCGCACGGCGAGGTCAGCGGCGCCCGCGCTCGCCGCATCCGTGCGGGCCACGACCGTGCGCGCCATCTCCTCGATCAGGCGGGCGAGCGTCGGGGCGGCGAGGTCGGTGCGGAAGCTGCCGTCCTCCTGCCCGCGGCGCACCAGGCCTGCCACGGCGCGGCGCAGCGGGGCGAGCGCGTCGGCGGTGTGCTCCACGTGCGCCTCATCGAGCGCGAGCACGGCCGCGAACTGCACGTGCGCGGCCTCCTGCCACAGGCGCGCGGCAAGGCGGGCGAGGGCCAGCCGGGCGTCCGCGTCGGCGATCGACTCCGCGATCGCGTTGAAGCGCTGCGCGCCGATGACGATCAGCTCGCGGATGAGGGCGTCGCGATCGTCGAAGTGGCCGTACAGGGTGCGGCGGCTGAGGCCCGCGCTGCGCGCGATCACGTCGATCGACGCGTACGGGTCGGCTGCCAGCGCGGTGCGCGCGGCGTCGAGGATGCCCGCGCGGTTCGCGCGCGCGTCGGCACGGGGCGTACGGGTGGTCATGCCTCCAGGATAGTTATGTTGCACATGTGTGTGCAACATAATTCGGTGGACTCACAGCATCCGGCCATTCCGGCCCCGCATGCGCCCCGTACCAGGCTCCCCGCCTGCGTGCGGGATGGAAATCGTCGGTGCGGATGCCATTTCGGCGACGTTATCCATCTTGTTCCCCGACGCCTGGATGGAAAACGTCGCTCGAGAGGCCGGTGCACCAACGATTTCCATCTTGCGCACGAGGGAAGCCCCGACCCTTCGACGGGCTCAGAGCCCCATGACAGGGTTGAGTCGCTCGAAGCGCCGGGGCTGGAGGAAAGCGTCAGTCGGTGCCGGAGTCGAAGGCTGCGCCCTCGGATGCCGCATCCACGGCCTCCGCGAGCTGCTCGTCGTCCGTGTCGGAGGCGGCGATCTCGTTCGCCCCGCCCGCGGTGACCTTGCCGACCAGCTCGCCCGTGGCACCGCCGACCAGGCCGAGGCCCGCGTACTGCTCCAGGCGCGAGCGCGAGTCGGCGATGTCGAGGTTGCGCATGGTCAGCTGGCCGATGCGGTCGACCGGGCCGAAGGCCGCGTCGCCCACGCGCTCCATCGACAGCTTCTCGGGGCCGTACGACAGGTTCGGCGAGACGGTGTCGAGGATGGTCCAGTCGTCGCCGCGGCGCAGACGCAGCGTGACCGTGCCCGAGATGGTCAGGCCCACCCAGCGCTGGATCGACTCGCGCAGCATGAGCGACTGCGGCTCCAGCCAGCGGCCCTCGTACATCAGGCGGCCCAGGCGCCGGCCCTGCTCGTGGTACGTGGCGAGGGTGTCCTCGTTCAGGATGCCGTTGACCAGGCGTTCGTAGGCGATGAACAGCAGCGCCATGCCGGGCGCTTCGTAGATGCCGCGCGACTTCGCCT
Organism: Microbacterium sp. ARD32; assembly: GCF_031844385.1. NCBI lineage: Bacteria > Bacillati > Actinomycetota > Actinomycetes > Micrococcales > Microbacteriaceae > Microbacterium > Microbacterium sp. ARD32. Next base: position 155,998 of record NZ_JAUZVD010000002.1, on the reverse strand, counting down.
CAATGATGCGGTTCTCGATCTGGTCGCTCATGCCCAGGCCATGACGGCCGCCGATCGTGTTCGCCTCCATGACCAGGGCGACCGGGTCAGTGAACTCCTTGCCGTTCAGCGCGACCGGGCGGCCGCCGTCGAAGGTGACCGTGACGTCTTCGGTGTCGATCGCGACCGTGGGGTCCCAGTACTTCACGCCCATGATCGGGTCGACGGTCTCGAGCGAGACGTTCAGGTGCTCGAGCGTCTTCGCCTCGTGCGTGGCGCCCCAGATGTTGGCATCCGTGGAGTACGCCTTCTCGGCAGAGTCGCGGTACGGGAAGCCGCGCTCGACGAGCCACTCGCTCATCTCCTGACGGCCGCCCAGCTCGGTGACGAAGTCGGCGTCGAGCCACGGCTTGTAGATGCGCAGGCGCGGGTTGGCGAGCAGCCCGTAGCGGTAGAACCGCTCGATGTCGTTGCCCTTGTAGGTGGAGCCGTCACCCCAGATGTCCACGCCGTCCTCGCGCATCGCGCGCACGAGCAGCGTGCCGGTGACCGCACGGCCCAGGGGAGTGGTGTTGAAGTAGGTCTTGCCGCCGGACCGGATGTGGAAGGCGCCGCAGGACAGCGCGACGAAGCCCTCTTCGACCAGTGCGGTCTTCGCGTCCACCAGGCGAGACGCCTCGGCGCCGTACTCCAGCGCGCGGCCGGGGATCGAGGCGATGTCGTCCTCGTCGTACTGCCCCAGGTCGCCGGTGTAGGTGTAGGGCACGGCGCCCTTCTCGCGCATCCACGCGACGGCGACCGAGGTGTCGAGACCACCGGAGAACGCGATGCCGACCTTTTCGCCGACGGGGAGGGACTGGAGCACCTTGGACATGCGCTCAAGTCTATCGGCGTGTCGCGGGTGGGCCCGTGCGGGTTGCGGAGTCCTCACCGTCCGAAGTGCGCCGCCAGCTCGCCCTGCGGGGAGTCCGCGTCGGTCATCGCGGCGATGAAGCGGACGACGGCCTCGCGGTCGGCGGCGGGGAGGGATGCGACGGCGGTGAACCGTCTGGCGTGCTGCCGGCCGATCGTGTCGTGCGCCGAGCGGCGGGTGCTCTCGGTCACCTGCAGGCACATGGTGCGCCTGTCCGAGGGATGCGGAACCCGGATCAGGTGCCCGCCGTCGACCAGGCGGTCGACGAGCTTCGTCGTCGACGCGCTCGCGATGCCCACCTCGTGGGCGATGTCCTTGGGCGTGACGAGCATGCCCTGCTCGGTCGCGCGGATGATCATGCGGATCGCCCGCATGTCGCTCTCGTTGAGCTTCATGTAGCGCTTGGAGGCCTCGGACAGCTCCCGTGCGGCGGTCTGCCATCGTCGCAGCGCCTCGAGCACGCGGAAGCACGAGTCGACCTCGTCCTGCGACATGCCTGAGCGGTCGATCAGGTCGGAGTCCGGCGAAAAGTAGTGCATGACTGCCATTCTGTGCGATTCCATCCCGGCGCGTGCGTCGGCTCAGTCTACCTGTTACCCTCGGCATAACTCTTTCCTGGCTAACGAAATCGAGGTGACGAGGTGGACGAGATGGTCGTGCTCGTGGACGAGGGCGGTGCGCCGATCGGGGAGACGCCGAAGCGGAGCGTGCACGGAACGTCGACGCCGCGTCATCTGGCGTTCTCCTGTCACCTCATCGACGCGCGCGGCCGGCTGCTCGTCACCAGGCGCGCGCTGGTCAAGGGGACGTGGCCGGGCGTGTGGACCAACGCCCTGTGCGGGCACCCCCTCCCGGGCGAGGCGATGGAGGATGCGGTGCGCCGCCGCGCCTGGTTCGAGCTTGGAGCGGAGATCAGCGGCGTCACGTGCGTCCTGCCCGATTTCGGCTACACGGCCCGCGATGCGTCGGGCATCCAGGAGAACGAGCACTGCCCGGTCTTCATCGCCGAGGTGGTCAGCCCGCTGGTCCCGCATCCCGAGGAGGTGGACGAGGTGGCGTGGACGACGGCCGGCGAGCTGAGCGCCGCCGTCTCCGCGGCGCCGTGGGCGTTCAGCCCCTGGCTGGTCGCTCACCTCCCCGCCCTCGCCCCGCACCTCGTCGAGGCCACGGCGAGGCGTCATGCCTGAGCCGGCCGCCGACGTCGGCCGTCGCACCGACGTCCTCGAGGTGCGACTGAGCGAGATCCTCACGAGGCGCGCGGAGCGCTCGCGAGAGTTCTCCGCTCCGTACGCGGAGCTGTGGGAGTCGCTCGCGAGGATGGCCGCCGGCGGCAAGCGGATCCGTCCGCGCATGCTGATGGACGCCCACGAGGCGCTCGGTGGCACCGACCGGCGAAGCGCGCTGGACGCGGCCTGCGCGATGGAGCTCCTGCACCTCGCCCTCGTCATCCACGACGACGTGATCGACCGCGACCTGGTGCGGCGCGGCGAGATGAACATCACCGGACGGTTCGCGGCCGACGCGGTCGTCCGCGGAGCATCGCCCGAGGCCGCACGCGCGTGGGGCGAGGCGTCGTCGCTGCTCGCCGGAGACCTCGTCCTGACAGCGGCGCACTCCCTGCTCGCACGACTGGACATCGCCCGGGATCGGCGCGAGGCGATCCTCGACGTGTTCGACGACGCGGTGTTCGAGAGCGCGGCGGGTGAGCACGACGACGTCTGGCTGAGTCTGCACCTGGAGGAGATCTCGCCGCGGGAGGTGCTGGAGATGGCCGATCGGAAGACGGCGTCCTACTCCTTCGCCGCACCGCTGCTGGTCGCGGCGATCCTTGCCGGCGCGGGCAGGGACCTGATCGCCGAACTGAGCACCATCGCCCGGCGGATCGGCGTCGTCTATCAGCTGCGAGACGACGTGCTCGGCCTGTTCGGCGACGAGCGGCAGACGGGCAAGTCGGCGCTCAGCGACCTGCGCGCGGGCAAGGAGACGCTGCTGGTCGCCTATGCCAGGTCCGATCCGGCATGGGCCGCCGTCGGCGCGCTCTTCGGCGATGCCGACCTCAGTCGGGGCGACGCTCAGCTCATCCGGAGCGTGATCGAGGAGTCCGGGGCGACCATCTTCGTCGAGTCGATGATCGCGGAGCGGTGCGACGAGGTGGACCGGCTGGTCCGGGCATCCGGCCTGCCCGAGGCGCTCCGCGAACAGCTCCTCGCCCTGACCAGGGCCTGCGTCTCGAGGAACTCGTGAACGGCCTGGACCTCTACAACGAGACGGCCCAGGCGAGTGCGGCCGTCGTCATCCGCCGCTACTCGACCTCGTTCAACTGGGCGAGCCGCCTCTTCGACGCGCCGGTGCGGGAGCACATCGCCCGCATCTACGCGCTGGTGCGGCTCGCGGACGAGCTCGTCGACGGCCCTGCCGAGACGGCCGGGCTGGACACCCGGATGCGGGGGACGCTGCTCGACGAGCTGGAGGCCGAGACCGGACGCGCGCTGCGGATCGGTTTCAGCGCGAACCTGGTGGTGCACGCCTTCGCCCTGACCGCGCGGGAGCACGGCTTCGGCACCGACCTGAGCGGCCCGTTCTTCGCGTCGATGCGGCGGGATCTCGGCGAGGGGACATGGGATGCCGCCGCACTGGACGAGTACATCCACGGCTCCGCCGAGGTCGTCGGGCTGATGTGCCTGGCGGTGTTCGAGTCGCGCCGCGCTCGCGGAGGAGCCCCGTCCCGCAGCGACGAGGAGAACGGCATCCTGCAGGAGGGGGCTCGGCGGCTGGGGGCCGCGTTCCAGAAGGTCAACTTCCTGCGTGACTACGCCGAGGACCGCGGAGCGCTCGGCCGCACGTATTTCGCGGAGACCGCCGACGGACTCACCGAGGATGCCAAGCACCGGATCGTCGCGTCGATCAGAGCCGACCTTCGCGCCGCCGACCGGGCCGTGCCGTTGCTCGACCGCGCAGCGCGCGCGTCGGTGTGGGCAGCGCAGGCCATGTTCCGCGAGCTCACGGACCGCATCGAAGCGACACCGGCAGAGGTGCTCGCCGTCACGCGCGTCCGCGTTCCCGACACGGTCAAGGCGGGCATCCTGGTGCGGGCCTTGGCCAGGAAGGCGTCACGATGAGCGCGTCCCGGGTCATCGTCGTCGGCGGGGGAGTGAGCGGACTCGCGACCGCGTGCCTGCTCGCCCGCGACGGGCACAGCGTCACGCTGCTCGAGAGGAGCGGAGAGCTCGGCGGGCGTGCGGGGGCGTGGGAGCAGGACGGCTTCGCCTTCGACACGGGCCCGTCCTGGTACCTGATGCCGGAGGTGTTCGACCACTTCTACCGGATGATGGGCACCCAGACCGACGAGCAGCTCGACCTGGTGCCGCTCGAGCCGGGGTACCGCGTCTACGGCGAGGCATCCGCCTCCCCGACCGCCGGCGTCACCGCGGCGATCGACGTCCCGGCGGGTGCCGACAGGATCGCCGACCTGTTCGAGGGCCGCGAGCGCGGGTCGGGCGAACGGGTGCGCCGCTACCTGGCATCCGCGACGCGCACGTACCGCGCGGCGGTCTCCTCGTTCCTTTACAACCCGTTCTCCTCCTGGCGCAGCTTCACCTCCCCGGCGGTGCTGCGGGCGGCGCCCGCCGTGGTGCCGCTGCTGACGCGCTCACTGTGGTCGTTCATCGCCCGGCGATTCCGCGATCCGATGCTGCGCAAGATCCTCGGCTACCCCGCCGTGTTCCTCGGCACGTCGCCGTTCGATGCCCCGGCGCTCTACCACCTGATGAGCCACATGGATCTCGTCGACGGCGTGAGGTACCCCCTGGGCGGATTCCGCGCGTTCGTGGCGTCGCTGGCCGCGCTGGCGAGGGAGGCGGGCGTCGAGATCCGCACCGGCAGCGACGCCGTGCGGATCGTCAGCGAGCAGGGGCGTGCCCGCGCCGTCGACTTCGAGCAGGACGGCCGGAGGCAGCGACTGGATGCCGACATCATCGTCTCCGCGATCGACGAGCACCACACCGAGACCGTGCTGCTCGCTCCCGAGGACCGGTCCTACCGTCCCGGTCGGTGGCGTCGGCAGGTGACCGGTCCGAGCGCCGTGCTGGTGCTGCTCGGCATTCGCGGCGCGCTGCCGCAGCTGCCCCACCACACGCTGCTCTTCTCGGACGACTGGCGCGAGAACTTCGATGCGATCTTCGGTGCGACCCCGCGCGTGCCCCGCCCGCCGTCGATCTACGTCTGCAAGCCCAGCGCGACGGACGACGCGGTGGCGCCCGCCGACGCGGAGAACGTCTTCGTGCTGGTGCCGCTGCCGCCCGACCCGGAGATCGGTCATGGCGGGCTCGACCGCACGGGCGATGCGCAGGTGACTCGGATCGCGGATGCCGCGGTGGCGCAGATCGCTCGGTGGGCGGGCATCCCCGACCTCGAATCGCGGATCGTCGTCCGGCGCACGATCGGACCGGCCGACTTCGAGTCGGACTTCAACACGTTCCGAGGCAGTGCGCTGGGACCGGCCCACACGCTGAGGCAGAGCGCGTTCCTGCGCGGCGTCACGCGCTCGCGCAAGGTGTCGGGTCTGTTCTACGCCGGCGCGACGTCGGTACCGGGGGTCGGGCTGCCCATGTGCCTGATCAGCGCGGAGCTCGTGCTCAAGCACGTGCGGGGCGACCACTCGGCGGGTCCGACGGAGGTGCGATGAGTCTCGTGTACGCGGCCGCGCTGCTGCTCAGCGGGGCATGCCTGGTGCTGCTCGACCTGCGCTTCGCGCTGGTGATGCGTCGGCGGCCCGCCGCTGCGGCGATCGCCCTGGCGGTGGGGCTGGCCTTCTTCATCGCCTGGGATGCAGCGGGGATCGCGCTCGGGGTGTTCCGCCACATGGACTCGCGCTGGGCGAGCGGGATGCTGCTGGCGCCGGAGTTCCCGGTCGAGGAGCTGCTGTTCCTGCTCTTCCTCAGCTATCTGACGCTGATGCTGTTGAGCGGGTGGCAGCGCTGGAGCGAGAGCAGGGACCGGCGATGACCTATCTGCTCCTGTCCATGCCGTTCGTCGTGGCGGCGTTCGTCCTGTTCGGCATCGGCGCGGCCGACGCGCGACGCCGGGGCGACCTGCGGCGGTATCTGTCCGCGTGGGGTGCGAGCACGGCCGTGCTGCTGGTGCTCACGACCCTGTTCGACAACATCATGATCGCCGCCGGGTTCTTCGACTATCGCGAAGACGGCATCTCGGGCATCCGCATCGCGCTGATGCCGGCCGAGGACCTGCTGTATCCGATCGCGGGAGCGCTGCTGCTCAGCGGCCTCTGGCAGCTGCTGGACGCCGCGCGCGGAACGGGAGGACGCTCCGATGCCTGATCGCCCCTCCGCCGTGCGCACGCTGTTCGTGGCATCGCGGCCGCTGAGCTGGATCAACACCGCATTCCCGTTCGCCGCGGCCTACGTCCTCAGCACCGGGCGGATCGACACCGCACTCGTGATCGGCACGCTGTTCTTCCTGGTGCCGTACAACCTCACGATGTACGGCGTGAACGACGTGTTCGACCACGAGTCCGATCTCGCCAACCCCCGCAAGGGCGGCGCAGAGGGCGCCAAGCTGCCTCTTGCGATGCATCCCCTCACCCTCTGGTCCTCGGCGGTGCTCACGGGGATCTTCGTCGTGGCGCTGGCAGTTCTCGGCGCCGAGCGCCCGCTGTCGTGGCTCGTGCTCGCGATCAGCGTCTTCGCGGTGCTCGCCTATTCGGTGCCGCGGCTGCGGTTCAAGGAGATCCCGGTCCTCGACTCCATCACCTCGAGCACGCACTTCGTCACCCCGGCGCTGTACGCCTTCGCTCTGGCCGGCACGACCATGACGCCGCCGCTGATCCTCACGATGGTCGCGTTCTTCTGCTGGGGCATGGCCAGCCACGCGTTCGGCGCCGTGCAGGACATCGTCCCCGACCGCGAGGCCGGGATCGGCTCCATCGCGACCGTGCTCGGCGCCGCGCGCACGGTGCGGATCGCGATCCTGCTGTGGACGCTCGCCGGGGTGCTCATGCTGTTCGCGCCGTGGCCGGCGTCGCTCGCGGCGTTCGCCGCCGTGCCGTACATCGCCATCGTCGCCCCCTTCGCGCGAGTGGACGACGCGCACTCCGGGTCGGCCAACCGGGCCTGGCGCCGGTTCCTCGCGATCAACTACGCGGTCGGCTTCGCGGTGACGATGCTGCTGATCCTGTGCGCCACGGAAGGACTGTTCGCATGACCCGTGTACTCGTCACAGGCGCCACCGGCTACATCGGCGGTCGTCTGGTCCCCCAGCTGCTGGACGCCGGTCATGAGGTGAGCGTGTTCGTCCGCTCGGCGTGGAAGCTCCGCGATGTGCCGTGGCGCGCCCGGGTGAAGGTCTTCTCGGGCGACCTTGCGGATCCGATCGCGACCCGCCGCGCCATGGCCGGCATCGAGGTCGCCTTCCACCTGGTGCACTCGATGAGCTCGGGACGCGGATTCCGCGCCGTGGAGAGGCAGGGCGCCGAGACGTTCGCGGATGCCGCCGCCGCATCCGGCGTGCGCCGCGTGGTCTACCTGGGCGGCCTGCACCCTCGCACCGGCGGCCTGTCCGAGCACCTCGCCTCGCGCGCGGAGGTGGGGAAGGTGCTGCTGGAAGCGCCGGTGCCCGCGATCGTCTTCCAGGCGGGGATCGTGATCGGCTCCGGCTCGGCGTCGTTCGAGATGATCCGGCACCTGACCGAGGTGCTGCCGTACATGCCCGCGCCCCGCTGGGTGCGGAACAGGGTGCAGCCGATCGCCGTGCGCGACGTGCTGCGGTACCTCGTGCGGTCGGTGGATGCGCCGGGGGATCTGAACCGGACGTTCGACATCGGCGGACCCGACATCCTGCGGTACGGGCAGATGATGAACGGGTATGCGGTCGAGGCGGGCCTGCCGCAGCGGCACATCGCCGCGCTGCCCGTGCTGACCCCCTGGCTCGCGTCGCAGTGGGTCAGTCTGGTCAGTCCCATCCCCCGCCAGATCGCCGTGCCGATCATCGCCTCACTGCAGAACGACTGCGTCATGAGCGAGCACGACATCGACGACATCATCCCGCCGCCCGCGGAGGGGCTGCTGCCATACCGCACCGCCGTGCGTCTCGCTCTCCGCCGCGAGGCCGACGGCGAGGTGGAGACCAGCTGGCAGAGCGCGACGGTTCCCGGTGCACCGAGCGACCCCCTGCCGAGTGATCCGGACTGGGCAGGGCACACCGTCTTCACCGACCTTCGCGAACGCCGGAGCGGCACCTCGCCGGAGGCCATCTGGCGCGTGATCGAGGCGATCGGCGGGGAGAGGGGCTGGCACTCGTTCCCCCTGGCCTGGGCGGCCAGGGGATGGATCGACCGTCTCGTCGGAGGGGTGGGCATGCGCCGCGGGCGCCGGCATCCGTCCCGCGTGAACAGCGGCGACGTCATCGACGTCTGGCGCGTGGAGTCCGTCGAGCGGGGACGGATGCTGCGGCTGCGCGCGGAGATGAGGATGCCGGGCCGCGGCTGGCTGGAGCTGGGGGTCGAACCGGATCCCGCCGGGGGCAGCGTGTACCGGCAGCGGGCGATCTACTTCCCGAAGGGGCTCAGCGGGCGGCTCTACTGGCTGGTGCTGCTGCCCTTCCACGGCATCATCTTCAACGGCATGGCGCGCAGCATCCTGCACGAGGCCGAACGCAGTGAAGCCGCCGCCCCGGGACTCAGCCCCGGCTGAGGTCCGCGAAGCGCTCGCGGAGCGGATGCTGCGCCCCGAGCCCCGCGAGCGAGACCGCGCCGTCGAGTCCCGAGCCGGCCGGCGGCACGAAACGGGCATCAGGGCGCTCGGCGCGCACCGCGTCGGCGAACGCCGCACGGATCAGGTCCGAACCGAACACGCCGCCGACGGCGCCGACGGCGGCGTCGTCCGGGGCATCGGTCACGCGCAGCGCGGTGGTGACGGCCAGGGCGAGCTCTCGGCCGGCCGCGGCGCAGATGCCGCCCGCGACCTCGTCGCCGGTCGCGGCGAGCACGGCGGTGGGCGCGGCGAAGGATGCCACGGTGCGCACACGGTCCTCGGATGCCTGCAGTGCGACGTACGCGGATTCCAGGTCGGGCCAGCGGTCCTGCACCACGGCGGTGAGCGCGGTGGCGGGACCGCGCCCGTCGTAGGCGCGCATCACGGCATCCAGAGCCGCTCGTCCGATCCAGTACCCGCTGCCGGCGTCTCCCATGATGTAGCCCCAACCGTCGACGCGCGCCGAATGCTCGGGGCCCACGCCCAGCGTCACCACGCCCGTGCCCGCGGCCACCACCGAGCCGTACTGGTCGCCGAGCACGCCGAGGAACGAGGTGACCGAGTCGTGCGTGACGACCACGCGTGAGACGCCGGAGAGGGCGGGGTGCGCCAGCAGCGCCTGCGCCTCGGCATCCGCATCCGTGAGTCCCGAGACGCCGAAGGTGACCGTCTGCGGCGATCCGCCGACGGATGCCACGACCTCGGCCAGCTGCGGCAGCAGCGGCCGGTCTGTGAGCACACCGGGGAACAGTGCGTCGGCCGTGCTGCCGTCGGCACCGATCAGCCGGGTCTTGATCCCGGTCTGCCCGGCGTCGATCGCGAGCAGTGCACGGTGCTGTTCCTCAGCCAAGACATGTCCTCTCCGGGCGCGCGAATCGGGCGGGATCGCGGCCAGATGCCAGCGTATGCCACCTCGGCAGACGATGCGGGCCGAAGTCAAGGCCCCCCTGATACCGGGGCATTCGCGGTGTACTGGTCGTCCGACCGACGAGGAGGACCCGTGACATCCCTGTGGCTCGACCAGCAGCGTGACCCCGTTCCCTCGGATGCCTTCGAGCCGGATGCCCGCTTCGACGCGGTCGTGGTCGGCGCCGGGCTCACGGGCCTGACGACGGCTCTGCTGCTGGTCAGGGCCGGGCTGACGGTGGCGGTGCTCGAGGCGCGCTCGATCGGCGCGGTCACGACCGGGCACAGCACGGCCAAGCTCAGCCTGCTGCAGGGCGGCGTGCTCTCGGGCATCCGCTCCCGCGGTTCGAGCCGGGTGCTGAAGGCGTATGTCGAGGGGAACCGGGAGGGGCAGCAGTGGATGCTGCGCTATCTGGACGAGCACGGCGTGGACGTGCAGCGCCGTGACGCGTTCACCTACGCCGGCACGCCGGACGGGGTGGGGCGTCTTGATGACGAGTACGACGCGTGCCGGGAGGCCGGGCTGCAGGTCGAGCGCATCGACGATGCGGGCCTGCCGTTCCCGACGCACGGCGCGCTGAGGCTGCGCGATCAGGCGCAGTTCGATCCGATGGACGTGCTGCACGCGCTCGCCGCCGATGTCCGCTCCCGCGGCGGTGTGATCGTGGAGGGCGCGCGGGTGAAGGATGTCGAGACCGGCGACCCCTGCCGCGTCATCACGCCGCTCGGCGACGTGTTCGCCGGCACGGTCGTGATCGCCACGGGCATCCCGATCCTGGACCGCGGGTTGTACTTCGCCAAGGTGAAGCCGTCGCGCTCGTACGCCCAGGCGTACCGCGTGCCCGGCGGCGTGCTGCCGCAGGGCATGCACCTCTCCATCGATTCCCCCGGACGCTCGCTGCGCACCGCGCCGATCGACGGGGAAGAGCTGCTGCTCGTGGGCGGCAACGGGCACACCGTGGGCCGCGAGGATGACACGCAGCGGCTGGTCGATGACCTGGGGCAGTGGACGACGCAGCACTTCCCGGGCGCCGAGCGCACGCACGCCTGGTCGGCGCAGGACTACGAGTCGATGAACCTCGTCCCGTTCGTGGGATGGATGCCGCGCACCGGGCACCACGTGGCGCTGGCCACCGGCTACAACAAGTGGGGCATGACCAATGCGGTGGCGGCCGCGCTCAGCATGGCCGCGGACATCCTGGACGGCAGCATCCCGTGGGCGCAGACGCTGCACCACCGCATCACGCTTCCGCAGGACATCGCGCACGGCCTGGCCGCCAACGCCGAGGTGGCAGGAAAGCTCGCATCGGGCTGGGCGACGTCGGCGCTGCGGCCGCTGCCCGACGATGAGCCCGGCGAGGGCGAGGGCTTCGTCGGCTCCTACGACAAGGAGCCGACCGCGGTCTCGACCGTCGACGGCACCACCTGCCGGCTCTCCGCCGTGTGCACGCACCTGGGCGGCATCGTCACCTGGAACAGCGCGGAGTGCTCCTGGGACTGCCCGCTGCACGGTTCGCGTTTCGATGCCGACGGACGCCTGCTGGAGGGGCCGGCGGTGGATGACCTTGCCGCGGTGGACGAGCCCGAGCTGCCCGGCGATGCGCACGAGCCCGTCGAGCCGGTGGAGCCGGGCGATGCACGCGACCCGGGCGATTCCGGCGACGAGACGACGTGACTCGGTGAGTTCGGGCCGGGCCGAGCCCGTCGGAGCCGACGCTCAGCGCGGTCGGTCGGCGTGCGCGGCGCCGCGGGCTCCGTCGAGGAAGACGCGGATCGCCTCGTCGAGCAGCGGCCGGCTGTCGTGGGCCGGGATGCGTTGCGAGGTGATCAGGCTCGCGATGCCCTGCAGCATCGACGAGAGCACCAGGGCGAGGTTCTGAAGACGTTCGGGCTGCTGGATGCCGGGTGCGACAGCGGCCCGCACCAGCGCGCTGGTGATGCCGAACATCCGTGCTGCGGCCTCGTGCACGGGCCCGGCGGACAACTCGGACTTGGCGGTGAGCATCAGATTGAGCAGAGCCGGGTTCTCCTGCGCGAAGTCCAGGTACGCGCGGCCGGCCGCGTGCAGACTCGCGGGGCCGGGATCGCGCAGCAGGGTCGGCTCGACGGCATCCGCGAGGCGGTCGAAGCCTCGTGCGGCGAGCGCCTCCAGCAGCGCGGCTCGGTCGGGGAAGTGATTGCGGGGAGCGCCATGGCTGACGCCCGCCTCACGTGCCAGTTCTCGCAGGGAGAGCTGCTCCACGCCGCGCTCACGCAGCAGGAGCTCGCCGCGATCGAGCAGTTCGGCTCGCAGATTGCCGTGGTGGAACGGGGGCACGTGATACAGGCTACCGAAGAAAATAGACATTGACTATGAAGTAGACACTGCCTATTCTGGCGGAATGCCGCCTCGTCACTCGTCCGAACACCCCCGCAACACCGCCCTCTGGCTGCGCAGGCACGGTGCGCGCTTCGATATCGGTCCTGCGCCGTATACGCCTCCGCGACCAGGGGAAGTGGTCGTTCGGGCGAGGGCGGTGGGGTTGAACATCATCGACAGCATCCCCCGGGTCGCCTACCGCGCGGTCCTTCCCTGGGTGCGACTGCCCACGGTGATCGGCGGGGACGCCGCCGGCGAGATCGTCGAAGTGGGCGCTGGGGTGAGCCGACTGCGCGTCGGGGACCGGGTGGTGGGCCACGCCCTGGGACTCGAGCGCTCCCGCAACCGAGCCGCGGAGGGGGCGTTCCAGCAGTACGTGGTGCTGATGGAGCGGATGGTCTCGCCGATCCCCGACTCGCTGTCTTTCGCGCAGGCCGCGGTGCTGCCCCTTCAGCTGTCCACGGCCGCCACCGGGCTGTTCCAGCCGGACACGCTCGACCTGGCGCTGCCGGGGGTCGATGCGATCGAGCGGGAGGAGACCGTGCTCGTCTGGGGAGGCTCGACCGGAGTGGGCAGCAACGCGATTCAGCTCGCCCGCGGCGCGGGCTACCGGGTGGTGGCCACGGCATCGCCGCACAACTTCGGCTACGTCCGTTCACTGGGTGCTGCCGAGGTGGTCGACCGCCGCAGCCCGGCCGCCGTCGGCGAACTGGTGGCGGCCATCGGCGAGCAGCCGCTGGCCGGCTCGATCGCGATCGGCCGGCACTCGCTCCGCAGAGTCATGCGCGTCGCATCCCTCGTGCCCGGCACCCGTCGTGTCGTCTCCTCGGCCACGGCGCCGGCTGCCGGGCTGGGGTCGCTGGTCGGGCGCCGCGGTGTGCGCGTTCGCGGCATCTGGGGCGCCGCGCTGAAGGACACGCCCGTCGGCGCGGCCGTCTACACGCGCTTCCTGCCCGCGGCCCTGGCCTCTGGACGGTACGCCGCCGCGCCACCGGCCGAGATCGTCGGCAGCAGCCTCGCCGACATCCCGCAGGGCCTGCGACGCCTCCGCGAAGGGATCTCGGCGAAGAAGCTGGTGGTCACCCTCGGCCTGCCATAACTCCGGAGATTCATTGGGGAAACCGGCTCCGAAGCGCCGTCCGGGGCTCATCAGCCACAGATCTCCGGAGTTATGGCGCGCAGGAAGCCTGCACGCAGCCGTCCGGGGATGCGTCCGTCTGCAGACCGCGCCCCTCAGAACCCCGGGTAGTCCTTCAGCTTCTGCTCATACGCGGCGCGATCCTTCTCCGGCAGCACCTGGCGGGCGAACACCACCAGCTGCACGCCCTCCAGCGGCTCGCCGCTCTGGTCGCTGAACGCCTCGCGCTGGGTGCGGAACTCGCCGGTCGGATCGTTCGACAGGTCGTACACGTACGCGTAGAAGCGCAGCGGCTCGGGGTACGTGTCGCTGTAGTACTCCCAGGTGTGCTGTCGCGCCGGGTCGTCGGAGCCGTACAGCTTGTCCAGCATGTCGTCGGAGATGCCCAGCACCCCCGGCTCGTTCAGCGGATAGAGCTCTGACAGACCGCTCTCGACGAGCACCTGGTCGATGACCCGCATCACCTGGCGCTTGCGGCGCAGCTCGTGCACCGGCTGCTCGGTGGTCCACACGGTCGAGGTGTACTTCTGCAGCATCGACTCGCCGCCGTAGCCGTTGCGCTCGGGGCTGACATCGACCGCGCCGGTGTGCACCCAGGTGAATCCGAACTCCTGCGTCAGGCGCTTGCGCACGGCGGCCATCACCTGATCGCCCTGCGACTGCACATCCTCCAGCGACGGACCGTCGAGGGCATCTTTCGCCGGGACGCCCTTGATGCCCGGGTACGCCTCCTCGTGCTTCTGCTGCTCCGACTTCGTCCCGTCGTACGCGTGCGTCGCCGCCGAGCGCAGAGCGCCCATCGCACCCACCGTCGCGACGTTGAACACCAGCGTCACCGCCAGGGCGATCGCCCCGAGCACTCGTCCGCGCGCCGTGAACAGCGCGGCGATCACGACGCCGAGCACCACGAACTGCACCACCATCATCGACGCCCCGTACACGGCGTCCGTGACGCCGGCGCCCATCATCAGCAGCATGACCAGCGCGAACAGCACCGCCGCGATGATCGCGGCCAGTCCCAGCGCGTTGACCGTCCGCTTCTCGGCCGGCTCGGTCGCGGTGTAGGTGACATCTCCGGATGCCGAGCTCAGGCCGGCCTCGGCATCCAGGCCCGCCGTCGTGCGGCGCGCCCCGTGATAGCCGCCGGGAGGGGGAAGCGGCGGAGCGCCCTCGGCGCCGCCCACGTACCTGCTGCGCTGCCGGTCTACCACGGCTTGTCCGTTCCGCCGCCCTGACCGTCGCCGTCGCCGTCGACCTGGTCCTCGCGCTCCTGAGCGCCCTGGTTCAGCTTCTTCTCGATCTCGTCCAGGTCGCTCTGCGAGGGCTCGTCCTGCGGCTCCTGCTCGTCGTCCTGGTCGGGCTGGTCGCTCTGATCCGGATCCTGTTGCTGGCTCTGCTGCTGCTTCTCCTGCTGGCGCTTCTGGTTCTCGTCGAGGGTGTCACTCATGTCGCGGTTCGGATCGGGCGACTGATCCTGCGCGTCGGGGCTGCTGCACGCCTCGGGCGTCTCCGCCGTGACCTGCAGCGCCTCACCGTAGAACTGCGCGGCCCGCGCCGCATCTCCGTCGGCCTGGGCGGCATCGCCCTGACGCTCCATCACCAGCGACAGGTTGATGCGCACGTAGCAGACCTCCAGCCCCTCGGCCAGCGGCAGCGCCCGCTCCAGCTCGGTGCGCGCCTGCGGCAGCTCGTCGGCGCCGGCCAGCGCCGTGCCGATGTCGTAGGGCGCCTTGAACGGCTCGAACCAGTTCAGGACGTCGAGGTTGCGCGCCGCCGCCTCCGACTCGGCGTATCCGCCCGACACGAACGAGCTGATCGACTGATGCGCGAACGCGTACATGCTCAGCAGCTTGCCGACCAGCAGCAGCGCGGCCAGCGTGAGCGGGAGGGTGCCGATCGCGATCCAGCGGCGGATGCTGCGCCGTCGGCGGTTGGCGGCCAGAAGAGCCGCCGCCGCGTCGGCCTGCGTGGGGTTGGTCATGACGCGCCTCCTCGATCGGGCGACGGGCGGGTCAGACCGCGCAGACGGGTGACCAGCATCGTGGCCCGTGCCACCTCGACGCCCACCAGCGCGACCAGCACGAGTGCGAGCACCCAGTACAGCTCGATCACGTTGCCCACCTCGCCCGAGGCGGCGTAATCGGTGGTGCTGGTGGGGGCCTCGGGCAGGGTGATCACGGCATCCACCGACCGATGCTGATACTGCACGCCCAGCTGCTCGGAGATCTGCTTCAGGTTGCCCTCGTCGATCACTGACAGCGCCTTCTGGCCCTGGTACTCGATGTACTCTCCGTCGCCACCCTGGGTCCCCGAGCCGCCACCTTGGGTCCCTGAGCCTGTCGAAGGGCGCCCCGTGGTCTTCTTCATCGGCCCGCCCTCGGCGGTGCCGTAGCCGAGTACCAGGCCGCCGTCGACGTACTTGGCGGCCGACGCGAACGACTCCGGGTCGCGCGAGATGGTCTGCTCGCCGTCGCCCAGGTAGAACACCATGCGGCTGCGGTCGGGCGACGACTTCGCGGCGGCGGAGAGCGTGTCGGTGAGCATCCGGTTCGCGATGCTGATCGACGAGCCGCGCGACCGATCGGTGATCTCGGGCAGCATGACATCCAGCGAGGACATCAGCGCCGTGGCATCCGTGGTCAGCGGCAGGCGCAATTGCGCCGCCGCGTCGAAGCTGATCAGCGAGAAGCGCGCGCCCGGATACTCGTCCACGATCGACTGCACGTCGGCACGCACGCCGGCAAGGCGCGGCTCGTCGCCAGCCCAGTCCTCGGCGACGATGCTCGCGGTGGTGTCGACGACGATCACGACGTCGGTGTTCGTCGCGAGCGTCTGCGACGTGCCGCCCGGGATGCCCGGCCGCAGCAGCATCGCGAAGACGACCACCAGCATGCCCAGCCGCAGCGCCCAGATCGGGCGGCCGGGGGGCGTCCGACGGATCAGCGCGCGCACGATGAAAACGGCGGGAACCGCGCACAGCAGCACGAGCAGCACCGGATGCAGAACGGGTTGAAGGATCACAGTCGCACCCTCTCCCCACGCCCACTCGGACCATCGCTTCGCGCTGATCCGAGCCTCCTGGGCGCGAGGGCCCCGAGCAGCACGAGGAACCCCAGGATCGCCACCAGCATGAGCGCGATCGCCAGGTTCGGGCTGTCGACCCGCACCACCTGCGCCTGGCCCTTGAGCGCCGTCGCCTCCTGCTTCTGGATCTCAGTGATGATGTCGCCCACCGTCGTGGTGTCGCGCAGCGCGTAGGACTGCCCACCGGTCGACTGCGCGGCGCTCTCCAGCTGCGCGCTGACCTCGGCATCCTTGCCCTGCACCGGATTGAGGGCGAAGACGCGCACGTTCTTCGACGTGGCGTACTGCGCGGCCTCCTCGACCGAAAGGATCGAGGCGCCGGCCACCTCGTTGTCGGTGGCGAGGATCACCGAGCGGCTGCGGTCCTGCTCCGCATGGTCGAAGCGCATGGTGCAGGCGGCCAGCCCGTCGCCGATGAGCGAGGCGCCCGGCCCGTTGAGCGTGCCCACCCAGTGCTCCGGCGTCTCGTCGTCGTAATCGAAGCTGGAGCGGATGCTCTGCAGCTGCTTCTTGACGAACGGGTAGTCGTCGGTGAGCGGGAACACCTGCACCGGGGAGCTGTTGAAGATCGTCAGCCCGATGCGCTCGCCCTGGAAGCCCTTCAGCAGCTCCTCGAACACGCTCAGCACCTCGACGTCGACGTCGGACATCGAGCCGGACACGTCCAGGCAGAGCATGATGTCGCGGCTGCTGTTGATCGGCTGGATCGTCTTGGCCGACATGGGGCGCGCCGCGACGACGCCGCCGAGCAGTACGGCGATGGCCCCGACGGCCAGGATGCCGCTGAGCAGTCCCATCCGGCGCCGAACGGATGCCCGGAACGAGGGGAGCGTGCGCAGCCGCTCGGCGCGGGAGACCAGCGCGGCCGGTGCGTTCTCCGACCGCTCTCGACCGCGCAGGCCGAGCAGGATGCCGACGGCCACCGCCGCCAGCAGCACGCCGAGCGCGACGAGGATCATCCACCAGGTGTTCAGTGCCATGTCGTGACCACCTTGCGCGCTGCCTCGGCGCCGTAGATCGGATCGATGGCCGGCCCGCGCTGGAAGATGCTCGGGTAGTAGTGCCGGCGGATCGCGTCGATCAGGGCCGGGTCGACCCCGCGGGCGACGAGATCGTCCAGCGCGAGCACGGGCGCCTCGAGCCCGGAGTAGTCGTTCACGAACTGCCGCACGATCCTGCTGAGCTCGAGATTCGCCTGCTTCGGACGCATATTCCCCGAGCGGTATGAATCCTCGACGTGCTGCACCTCGGCCAGGTACTCGGTGCGCAGCTGAGCCAGCACGTCGGCCGTGGGAGGCGTGAAGGCGGGCGCGCCGTGCAGGGTGACGCTGTGCTTGGGTCGTGTCAGGAACCACAGCAGCCAGGCGGCGGCGCCGAGCAGCAGCAGGATGCCGATGGCCACCAGGATCCAGCCCCAGCCGTACTGCGCGGGCGGGTACAGCTCGTCAGGTGCGGGCATGCGACCTCCTGTTCAGCATCGTCAGGAGGGTGGGTACGGCGGTGGCCTGCCCGCCGAACTCGGCGTGCGTGATCTCGAGGCGGCGCAGCACCTCGTCGCGGTGGGCCGTGTCGGCGGCCTCCAGGGCGGACAGTTCCGCCATCACCTCCGCGTCGCCGTGCACGAAGTCGGGGATGCCCCAGCCGCTGTCCACATCGCGGCGGTGGACGGCGACGAGCATGTCCGGTCCGCCATCGGCCCGGCGGCGGAGCCGGTCGGAGGGAGCCAGATCCGGATCGACCGCGCGGTCGAAGGCGTTGGGGCGTCTGCCCCCGGGAACCACGATGTCGGCATCCCGCACCGTCAGCCACAGCACGTCGTGCTGCACGGTCAGCCGGCGCAGCAGGCGCTCGGTGTCGTCGGTCAGCGGCGCTTCGTCGGTGACGATCACGACGATCGAGCGTCGTGAGACGTTGCGGGCGGTGTAGCGAAGCAGGGCATCGCGGTCGTTCGGAGCCGTGGCGTCGTCGATCGCGTCGCGCACTGTGCGCAGCGCGTGCTCCAGCGCGGCCTCGGTGCCCGCAGGTGGCAGGCGGCGCACGCCATCGGCGTCCCCGTAGATCGTCGAGAAGTCGTCGCCGTGGCGCACCGTGAGGTATCCGAGCGCGCCGGCGAGCAGCACCACCAGTTCGCGCTTGGACTGCTCGTCCTCGGCCAGCGCCTTCATGCCGCGACCGGAATCCACCAGGAACAGCACGGTGTGCCGGCGGGTGGCCCTGGTGCGCTTGATGAGGGGTTCCCCGTGCCGGGCCGTGGCGCGCCAGTCGATGTCGCGCACCTGATCGCCGAACTCGTACGGACGCAGGTCCTCGAAGTCCAGGCTGCGCCCGCGCAGCAGCGACGCGTACGCGCCGTCGAGCGCGTGCATCGACTTCTGCGATGAGCGGATGAAGAGTTTGCTCTTCACCTGGGTGATCAGACTTGCCACAGCTTGGGTCCCTGAGCGTGACGAGCGGTTACGGGGTGGGCACCGACGCGAAGATCTGGTCGATGATCTCCTCGCCGCGGATGCCCTCGGCATCCGCCTCGAAGGTGAGCAGCACCCGGTGACGCAGCACGAGATGACGCAGGGAGCGGATGTCCTCGGGCAGCACGTGCGTGCGGCCGTTCAGCAGCGCCAGCGCACGCGAGGCCTGCAGGAACGCGATGCTCGCACGCGGGCTCGCGCCGTACTTGATGAACCGGGCGCGCTCCTCGCCGATGTACGGCGCGGGGTTCCGGGTGACGTAGGCCAGCTGCACGATGTAGTTGCGGATCGCCGGATCGATGTACACGCGCGAGGCGATGTCCTGCAGATCCTGCACGTCCTCCAGCGAGATGACGCCGGGCACATGCCGGTCGGGGTTCAGCACGCCGGAGTCGATGCGCCCCAGGATCTCGAACTCCTCTGCGGGGCTGGGATACTCCACGATCTCCTTGAGCAGGAAGCGGTCCATCTGCGCCTCGGGCAGCTCGTATGTGCCCTCCTGCTCGATCGGGTTCTGGGTCGCGATCACGAGGAACGGCTTCGGCAGGGCGTGGATCTCGCCGCCGATGGTCGTCTGGCGCTCCTGCATCGCCTCGAGCATGGCGGACTGGGTCTTGGCGCTGGAGCGGTTGATCTCGTCGAGCAGCACGAAGTTGGCGTGCACCGGGCCGAGCACCGTGCGGAAGGTGCCGGTGGCCGCGTCGTAGATCTGGCTGCCGGTGATGTCGCTGGGCAGCAGGTCGGGAGTGCACTGGATGCGCTTGAAGCTGGCCTTCACGCTGTCGGCGAGCGTGCTGGCGGCGGTGGTCTTGGCCAGCCCCGGGACGGATTCGAGCAGGATGTGCCCGCCGGCGATCAGCGAGATCAGCAGGCTGCTGCGCAGCTGATCCTGCCCGACCATCTTGGTGGAGTAGGAGTCGGAGATGACCTTCAGGATGCGCTGCGCGCGCGCCAGATCCTCCGGTGTCGCGTGCGGTGCCTGGGTCGCCGGGCCTGCGCCCGCTTGGGTCGCTGAGCCTGTCGAAGCGCCGTGTCTCGGCGGAGCCGACGGCCGCGTGGCGTCGACGCCATCGGCATCCCAGTCCTCCCGACCGGCCGGGCCTGTCGGCGGGACGGAGACTGTCGGCGGGACGGATGCCGGTGCTGCGGGCACCGGCGGAGGCGGAGGCGCGGAGGAAGCGGCGCCGGGAACCGGGAAGTCGGTCATCTCTCATCTCCTCATGCAAGGGAATCGACGACCACCGCAGATCCCCCGGTACAGGGTAACCGGCGGGGTGTGGAACAACCTCTCGAGCGGTCGGCTTCGGGCGTTCGCCCGAAGGCCGGGCAACGTCGGTGCTGGCATTCTGGGACGACGACCACAGAGGAGTGCTGACGTGCCCGAGAACCCCATCGACGAGCGCGAACTGACCGCGACCGTCTCGCTGACCCGTCCCGACGGGACGCTGAATCCGGATGCCGTGGGCTGGGCGCGCTCGCCGCTGGTCGACACCGGAGGGATCGCGCGGGACGGCATCCGCTTCACCGGACGCAACAAGCGCTGGGAGTACTGGTGCCTCACCACCCCGACGCACGTCATCGGCCTGACCGTGTCATCCATCGACTATGCCGCCGTGCACGAGGTGTGGGTGCTCGATCGCGCCACCGAGCGCACCTGGCACCGATCGGTCACGAACATCCCGCCGCGGGGCGTCGAGCTGCCGCCCAGCGCCGAGCAGGGCCCCAGCCGGGCGCGTGCCAAGGATCTGAAGGTCGACATCGACGAGGTGACTTCGGGCACCCGCCTGCGCGCCCGCATTCCCGGCGTCGAGATCGACGTGATCGCCCGGCTGCCTGAGGGGCATGAGCGCCTGGCCGTGGTCGTGCCATGGAGCAGCAAGCGCTTCCAGTACACGGTCAAGGACGTCGCGCGTCCGGCATCCGGCACGCTCACGCTCGACGGCGAGACCCACGTGCTGCCCGAGGGCGACTGCTGGGCGGTGCTCGACCACGGCCGCGGACGCTGGCCCTACGACATCCACTGGAACTGGGGTGCGGGCTCCGGCCGCTCGCACGGCCGGGTGATCGGCATCCAGGTCGGCGCGAAATGGACCGACGGCACCGGCTCCACCGAGAACGCCTTTGTCGTGGACGGCCGGCTGCACAAGATCAGCGTCGAGCTCGACTGGGACTACGACATCAGCGATTGGCGACGCCCGTGGCGCATCACCGGCGGCGGGCTGGATGCTGTGTTCGCGCCGGTCTACGACAAGCAGACGCGCACGAACCTCGGCCTCCTCTCCGCCTCCACCGACCAGTGCTTCGGCGACTGGAGCGGCACGTTCCGCACCGCCGACGGCGACGTGATCGCCTTCGAGGGCATCTTCGGATGGGTCGAGGAGGTCCACAACCGCTGGTGACCGGCGCGCACATCAAGGTCTGAGAAGCCGCAGAGGGCGGAAGTTTCCGCCCACGCGGGCTGGCGCGGCGACCGACGCGCGGTCAGCATGGGCGCATGTCGAACAACGTATGGGGCGCCGACGTCGAAGAGCTGCACGCGACCGCGAGCGCCTGCGCAGAGGGCGCGCATCAGCTGATCACGGTGGCCGGGCGCACCACGATCGCGCTGGAGACCCGGCTCACGTGGTGCGGCCCGGACGGCGAGCGGATGCGGTCGCACTGGCGTGACCAGGCGCTTCCCGGAATCGTCACCGTCGCCGGGCAACTGAGGCAGGCGGGGCTGCAGCTGGTGCGCGAGGCCGATCAGCAGCTCGCGACCAGCACCGACGGCGTGAGCGCCACCCCGGCGACAGGCGGAGCCCCGGTGGCGAATGGCACCCCGGTGGGCTCGCCCCCGGCATCCGCTCCTCCCGCCTCCCGCGCCGACTGGGAGGGACGCCTGAACAAGGTGCGCGATGTGCTCACCGCGCTGCCCGGCCAGGCGATGCTGGGTCGCGTGCTCGCAGAGCTGCCGCGACACGGCGACGACTGGCTCGAGATCGGCGGGGCGATCGCTCGCGCCGAGAAGGCGAGCCCCGGCTTCGAGCGCATCGGACTCGGCGCACTGGACGTGGTCGGCACCGTCGCGGATGCCCACGGGCTGGTCTCCGCGATCGAGGACCGGGATGTCGCAGGGGCGATCGAGCACGGCGTTCCGCTCGCGTTCAAGGCGATGGGGCCCGAGGTCGACATGACGCTCGGCACCGCGTGGTCGGCGGGCACCATGGTGGGCACGCAGATCAACGACTCCATGCAGGGGACGCGCTACGGCGACATCGTCCGCGACATGAGCGAGATCGCCTTCCAGGAGCACGGTGCGGCAGGGATGCTGAGGGTGCCGGGCATCCTCGGCTTCGCCGCCTACGAGTACTTCACCGAGGATCCGCCCGCGACCCCTTGAGCGCGAACGGCCGCACGCTACGCTGGTGCGCGGAGGGGCGAGTGTGCTGAGAGTGACGTTGCGCGGTGCCGGAGTGCCCACAGTCGTGCTCGGCTCGGGCGACACGCTGCTGATGGGCAGATCACCGGATGCCGCGCTGCCGACGGACGACTCGGCCGTGCACATCACCGCGCTGGCGCTGCCGCACGTGGCGCCGCATGTGTCCCGCCTGGGCGGAGAGGTGCAGGTGGGCGAGGAGGTCGTCCGGCTGCGCTGGCACGCCACCACCCCGGCGCAGCTCTCCAGCCTGTTCGAGGCACCCGGCGGCGCTCGCCGGGTGAGTCTGTCCGAAGGCATGTCCGCGCTGCTCGACGAGGGCGAGAACCAGCTGCTCATCTACCGCGGACGCCAGACCGGTGCGGGAACCTTCATCGACCTGGTGGTGACGCTCGACGTCGAAGCCGTGCAGGACGACACCGAGCACGTCGCGTGGAGCGGCATCCCCCTGCCCGCAGGCGACGACGACGCCACCGCGGCCGCACCGCAGCTGGAGCGCTGGTCGCGGGAGTGGTACGTGGCGCTCGCGCTGACCGAGCCGTGGCTGAGCGGCGCCGACGACTACCCGCGCCCGCCCTCGAACCGCGAGATCTACGAGCGCGTGCTGGCCTGGCGCGGGCACGCGTGGAACCTCGAGCGCGCGCAGCGCGTCGACGACGCGATCCGCTCGGTGGCCAGGCTGGCTTTCGGGCCCGCCGACGACCCGTTCACCTCTGGCGAGGGGCGCGTGCAGAACCTGCGCTTCGCCGTCGCGCGCCGCATCGCCGAGATCGGCCTGGTCACGATGACCGACCTGCAGGCCGTGCTCGTCGCGCAGGCGCGCGGCAACGGCATCCGTCCCGACGCCTGACCCGCGACGCCTGACCCGCGACGGCCGACCCGCGACGGCCGACCCGCGAACGCGAACCGCGGGTCGGCTCCGCAGCATCCTGATTCCGCCGCTTCAGCGCCCTGATCTCGCCGTCGAGAGGCGGAAGTTTCCACCCCCTCCGCGCTGGCCGCGGCCCGGCATCCTCACCTAGCGTCGAGGCCATCGCTCCCCAACCGGGGCGGCGGAGCCCACGACCGGGCGGCAGAGGAGGATGCGACATGTACGACCGTTCACGCTTCTACGGGATCGACCCGGAGTACTCGCGGGACGCTTCACGGCAGATGGATTCACAGGCCGGCGAGCTGAAGGGCGTGGTCGACAACATGTCGTCCCTGCTCGAGGCCGTGCTGTGGATCGGACCCGCCGCCGAGCGCTTCAAGACCGACTGGGACGGCTCGCTGCGCCCCGAGCTGCACAACGCGGCCGACTCGCTGCGCGAGAACGCCGCCGAACTGCGCCGACGCGCAGACCTGCAGGACGAAGTCAGCAGCTGAGAGCCGACCGCGGCGGAAGTTTCCACCCCTGATCAGGTGGAAATCCGCGCCGGATGCTCATAGCTTCAACTCATCGCAAGACATCGACAGCAACACATCGACACGAACAGGAAGGAGGGGAACATGTCATTCCAGGGAGCAGACGTCAGCAAGCTCGACGAGATGGCGCAGAAGGCGCAGGAGGGCGCCGACCTGGCCAAGACCATCGCCACCGCGTTGAAGATCGTCGTCGCGGCGCTCAAGGCGATGTCGTGGACCGGATGGGCCGCGGCCTACGCCGCGTACCTCGAGGGCACCGTCATCCCCTGGGTCGAGAAGACCCAGCAGGCGCTCGAGCGCTTCGCGAAGGTGCTGCGGATCGCATCCGCAGTGCAGAAGGCGGCCAGCGAGGACTCGCCGTCGGTGAGCATCCCGGCCTCGGCCTACAAGCCGATCTCGATGCCCGCCGCCACGTGCGCCAACCCGCCGTCACTGCGCTCGCCCGAGTACGCGATCTCGCCGTCGGGCATGCCCACGACGGCCACCGGCGCCGGCGGACACGTCGCCACCCCCGCGGGAGTGGGAGCGACCGATTCGGCGCTCGGACAGACGGCGGCGGTCGGCGGCGGAGACCGGGCGCAGATCACCATCAGCATCGACACGGATGCCGGAAGGCTCGGCGTCAGCGCGGCGATCGGCGGCGGCAGTGCGGCTGCAGTGCCCGGCGGAGCGCTGGCGGGCGGAGCGCTGGCGGGGTCGTTTGTGGCCGGCTCGTCGTTCGGCGGCGGGTCCGCGGTGGGCGGAGGGTCGTCCTTCGGGAGCGGGTCGTCCATCGGCGGGTCGTCGTTCGGATCTGGGTCGTCACTGGGCGGCGCGGCCATCGGCGGTTCGGGTTCGTCGGCCGGCGATGCGTCATCGTTCATCGGCGGGTCGTCGTTGGGCAGCTCCGGCAGCGACGTGGGCGGACACGGACCCACCGCGTCGAGCGGCGGGAGCTCTTCGAGCGGATCGCTCGGCTCCGGCAGCATCTCGGGCGCCCACGGATCGGGAGGCTCCGCAGGGGCCGGCATCGCAGGCGGTTCGTCGGCCGGTTCCGGCGGGTTGTCGGCAGATGCCGGAGGTTCCTCCGGTGCGCTGGGCGGCTCCAGCAGTGGCTCACTCGGCGGCGGCTCTGCTGGGAGCGGGTCGACCGGAGGTGCGCTGGGGGGTGGTTCGGCATCCGGCGACGGCGACGTCCTGGCATCCGGCAACCCCGCGGTGACCGCCACACCGGTGGCCGCACATGCCTCGCTCGGCACGGCGGCAGCAGGCGCCACCGGGCTCAGCGTCGGCACCGCGGATGCGTCGAATGCGGCATCCGCGGCCCCGGCCGCCATGCTCGCAGCCCCGCTCGGCCTCGCCGGTATCGGCGCCGCCGCTCTGAACGGCCTGCGCGGGCGCTCCGGGGGCGACGCGTCCGAGCCCGAAGAGGCCTGACTTCACAACTGAACATCCACTGAAACACACAACCAGCAGTACCTATCGAGAGGAATGAAGAGATGAGCAGCACTGTCTACGGAATGGACATCCAGGCCGGCCGGGAGCTCTCCCGTCTGATGAACAGTGACGCCGACGCGATCAACCAGCTGACGGCTCAGCTGACGCAGCGGCTGGAGCAGACCCCCTGGTACGGTCCCGACGCGCAGCGCTTCACCAGCGACTGGCAGGGGCAGTACGTGCCGGCGCTGCAGAACGTGGTGAGCGCGCTGCAGGAGAACGCGACCATCGTCGCGCAGCAGGCCGACGACCAGGAGCGCGCCTCCAGCTGATCGGAGCTCCCAGCGGGACCGGTGCACACGCACCGGTCCCGCTTCGCTGTGTCCTCGCCCCCTGCCCCCTCGCCCCCGTCGTGCCCCGCCCCCGTCGTGCCCTGCCCTCGTGTGCTTCGCGGGTCCCGAATTGCTGCCTTCGCGTGTGGCGAGCCCACGAAGTGGGACCCGCGAAGTGAAGGGCGGTGGTGGGGGATGCGATCTCCGGGCCTTCGCGGGTCCCGAATTGTGGTGTCCGCGTGGGTGGAGGCCGCGAGGTGGGACCCGCGAAGGGTGGTGGCCCCGCGAAGTGGACACCAGAGTGGGGCACGCGGCGGAAGTTTCCACCCCTCGTGGCCTTTGTCTGCCCGCCCGACCGCCATAGCGTCGAAGACAACCCGCAGAGAGAGGAGAGACCATGTGGCGAGTCAGCGTGCGGCCGACGACGGAGAGCGGCCTGCAGCCGGTGGACGTGGTCGTCACCGCCGAGCGCGGTGGATCGGTCGCCGATCTCGCCGCGGGCCTGGGCCGGCACATCGCGGGATCCTCCGTGCTGCTCGCCCCCGTCACTGCGGGTGTCCCGTGGCCGGCACAGACGCCCCTTGCCGAAGCGCCGCTGCGCGACGGCGACGTCATCGAGGTCGCATCCGTCGGCCCCGACTGGCTCGACCGTCCGACCCCGACATCCGCTCCCCGCGCCATCGTGCAGGTGCTCACCGGTTCGGACGCGGGCACGCAGGTGCCGCTCCGCTCGGAAGTCGCGACGATCGGTCGCGGCGCCGATGCGACCGTGCGCCTGAACGACCCCCTGGTCTCCCGCACGCACGCCCGACTCATCCTGGGACCGGAACCCGTGATCAGCGACGAGGGCTCCGCGCACGGCACGCAGGTCGCAGGACGACCGGCCGTGCGCCCGCAGCCCGTCTCGTGGGGCGAGCCGATCACGGTCGGATCCACTGTGATCGCCCTGCAGCCGGGTCGAGCCGCCGACTCCACCGCACAGCGCAGCATCTGGCGCTCGCCGCGGTTCGGCACGGCGGTCGCGGGCACCGAGGTGCAGTTCCCCACGCCCCCGTCGCAGCCGCACCGCCAGCCGTTCCCGTGGCCGATGATCCTGATGCCGCTGCTGATGGGCGGCGTGATGTTCCTGACGATGCGCAATGCCTACTCGCTGGTGTTCATGATCGGCTTCCCGATGATGATGGTCGTCACTCACCTGATGCAGCGCCGCACCGCCAAGCGGGAGTTCGCCGAGGAGACGCGCATCTGGCGCGAGGACCTCGCCGTGATCCTGACGACGCTCGATCAGGCCGCGCAGCACCAGCGCGCCAACGCCGTCGATGACGACCCCGAGCCCCGTGTCGTCAGCGACCGGGCGACCAGTGCCGACCGCGCGGTGTGGGTGCGGCAGAGCGATGATGACGACTTCCTGCACCTGCGCGCGGGCATCGGCCCGCGCCCGGCACTGGTGACCGGCGACGCCAAGCAGCAGGGCGACCGCGCGCTGCGCGCCGAGGCCGCCGAGGAGGCCGCCCGGCGCGCCACCCTCCCCGACATGCCCGTGACCGTGCCGCTGGGCCCGCTCACCGCCGTCGTCGGCGAGGGCGAGCAGCTGGATGCCTGGTTGCGGGCCGCCCTGATCCGACTGGCCGTCACGCACTCCCCGAACGATGTGCGCGTCGTCGCCGTGCTGGGTCAGGAGCACGCCCGCATGGAGAGCTGGCTGCGCTGGCTGCCTCATGCCGCGCCGCTGGCCGGAGGCCTGGCATCCGTCGCCATCGGCGCCGGAGACGGGCAGGCGCTGCTGGAGGAACTGGCGCGCACCGTCGGCGGCGTGGAGCACGTGGTCTGCCTGATCGACAGCGCCGCCGGCGTGCCGCGCCGCACCCTGGAGGGCGTCGCGGCCATCGCCGAGGACAGCCGTCTGCACCTGATCTGGGTGGGCGACGATCTGGCGCGCGTGCCCGCCGCGACGGATGCCGCCATCGATCTTCCGCGCAGCAGCATCCAGCACGCCGATCGGGGCGGCGTCGACGCGATCACCCGCCTCGACGCGCTCGATCTCGCCTCGGCCTGGCGCTCCGCACGCGCACTGGGCGGCTATCGTGACGAGGCGGCCGTGCTCGCCGGCGAATCCGCATTGCCCGACCGGGTGCGCATCGCCGATCTCAGCAGCGATCTGGCCGACCTGGACGATGCCGAAGCGATCGCGCAGCGCTGGGCCTCCAGCCGCGGCCTGCGCGCCCAGCTGGGTGTCGGCGCCGACGGCGTGTGCTCGATCGATCTGCGCGAGGACGGCCCGCACGGCCTGGTCGCCGGCACCACGGGCGCAGGCAAGAGCGAGCTGCTGCAGTCGCTGCTGTGCTCCCTCGCGCTGAACAACCCGCCCAGCCGGATCACCTTCCTGCTGGTGGACTACAAGGGTGGCGCCGCCTTCCGCGAGTGCGCCCAGCTGCCGCACACGGTCGGCTACATCACCGATCTCACACCGGCGCTGGTGCAGCGGGCGCTCACCTCGCTGCATGCCGAGCTGACCACCCGCGAGCATCTGCTGGCCGAGTACGGCGCGAAGGACCTGCCCGCCCTGGAGAGGATGCACCCCGAGATCGCCCCGCCGAGCATGCTGATCTGCGTCGACGAGTTCGCCGCTCTGCTGGCCGAGGTGCCCGACTTCATCGACGGCATGGTCTCGATCGCTCAGCGCGGCCGGTCGCTGGGCATGCACATGATCCTGGCCACCCAGCGCCCCGCGGGCGTCGTCACGCCGCAGATCAAGGCGAACACCGATCTGCGCATCGCGCTGCGCGTCGCCTCGCCGGACGATTCCACTGATGTGGTGGATGCTCCGGATGCCGCCAACCTGTCGCGCCGCACCCCCGGGCGGGCGCTGCTGCGCCGCACCGGGCATGGCACCCGCGAGATGGTGCAGGTGGCGTATGTGGGCGGGACCGAGCAGCTGCACGACGCCGGTGAGCGTGTGCGGGTGGCGCCGTTCACGGCCCGCGCGATCGACGGCGGGGCGGTGGATGCGGGTCGCCCGCACGAGCACTCCGACCTGGAGCGCATCGTCACCACGGTCACCACGGCGTTCCTGCGCAGCGGCATGCAGGCGCCGCGACGCCCGTGGATCCCGCCGCTGCCCGAGGAGCTGCCGCTGGCCGTGGTCGAGCCCGGGCGTCTGGTGATCGGAGCGGATGCCCGTGACGAAGCGGCCATCGCCGATTCCGGTGCCGACGCGACGGTTGTGGAGCAGGCACCTGGCACGGTGCTGCTGGGCCTGCAGGACGTGCCGGGCGAGCAGCGCCAGGTGCCGTGGAGCATCGACTACGGCCGCACCGGTCACCTGCTGGTGTTCGGCGCGTCGGGCTCGGGCAAGACCGAGCTGCTGCGCACCGTGGCGGCCTCCGTCACGGCGGGCGCCGAGCGTGCAGCCGCGTGCGTGTACGGCATCGACGCCGGTGGCGGCGGGCTGACCGTGCTCGAGAGGCTGGGGTCGGTGGGTTCGATCGTGGTCGAGCAGTCCACCGAGCGGATGCTGCGTCTGATCCGCATGGTGCACCGCACCGTCACCGAGCGCAACGCGATGCTCGCATCCCACGGCGTCGCCGATCTCGACGCGCTGGCTGCGACGGGTGTGCACGTGCAGCGCATCCATCTGCTGATCGACAACCTGCCCGCCGTGCTGGATTCGCTGGAGGGCGGCGGTGCGATGCGCCGTCAGCACGCCGATCAGCTGCTGACCGTGCTGCAGGAGGGGCGTCGCTGCGGCGTGCACATCACCGCGACGGCTCCGCAGCGCACGGGCGTGCCGAGCCAGATCCTCGCCGCGTTCGGCGGCCGCGTGGTGATGCGCATGAGCGTGGAGGACGACTACGCGATGCTGGGTGTCCCCACCGGGGTGCTCGATCGCGAGTCCCCCGCGGGGCGCGGCCTGTTCGGCCCGCACGAGGTGCAGGTCGCCACGCTCGGCGGCGCGGGCACGCCCCTGCAGGCGGAGCGCCTGGACGAGCTGGGCACTCACCTGGGCGATCGCTACGACGAGGTCGCCGCCACCGCCGTGCCGGTGATGCCCACGCGGCTGCCGCAGAGCGTGCTGCCGCGCCCGCAGCGCGACGAGCTCGTGCTCGGCGTGGAGCAGGATGTGGTGGCGCCGGTGTCGCTGCGTCTGTGCGACGGGCCGATCCTGCTCACCGGCCGGGCCCGCTCTGGCCGCACCTCCGCACTGATCGGCCTGGCGCAGCTCGCCCGCCGCGCCGAGGACCCGGCGGAGGTGGTGCTGATCGCACCGCGCGGCGGGTCGGATGAGATGCCGGCGGTCGCTGACCGGATGATCACGGATGCCGCCGAGGCGGCCGCCTGGGCGCAGGACGCGGCCACACGGGTCGATGGGGAAGGCTGGATGCTGGTGCTCGTCGACGACGTGCACGAGTGGGAGCGCGCCTGGGACGCGAACGGCGACGAGCGCCGGGCGCTGGAGAACCTGACGGCCCTGCTCAGCCTTCCGGACGTGGCGGTGGTCGTTGCGGGTGACCCGGATGAGCTGCGCAGCCGTCAGCACATCCCGTCGCTGGCCTCGGCCGTGAAGCGCTCGCGGCGGGCGATGCTGATCGCCCCGGAGATGGGTGACGGCTCTCTGGTGGGCGCTCAGGTGCCGATGAACTCGCACGAGCCGATGGCCGGCACGGGTCGCGGGCTGCTGGTCGCGGGTGGGCAGATCCAGGTGGTACAGCTAATATCTGGTGCGTTGGAGGAGCGATCATGAGGGGAATCAGGTCTCGCCTGCTGCACGGCCGTGATCGCGGGATGGTCGAGGTCGGCGTCGCATTCGGCGGAGCGCTGCTGGTGGTGGGCGCACTGGTCGGCAACGGTGTCGCGGCCCTGGCGGTGAACATGTCCGACGGGCAGACCTGGCTGCCCGGCCAGGACGGCGCCGTGGTGCAGGTCAACCCCTCCACGGGTGTCGCCGAGCGCCGACTCGTGGTGGGTGAGGGCGATGCGGCTCTCGCGATCGCACAGCGCGACGGTGAGCTGATCGTCACCGACGAGAACAGCGGCGTGGTCACCGCGGTGGATCTGACGGCTCTGGTCGCGAGCGGCAGCCGTGCCACCTCCGGCGACGAGCGGGTGCTGGTCGGCGGAGGGCAGGCGGTCGTGATCGACGACGACCCGGGCACTGTGCGCGCGGTCGACCCGCTCACTCTCGCTGATCTCGGCAAGCCGTTCCGCACCGAGCATCCGATCGCCGATGCCGCCGTCGACGGCAAGGGGAATGTGTGGGTGCTCACCGAGAGCGG
Organism: Microbacterium sp. ARD32; assembly: GCF_031844385.1. Classification (NCBI taxonomy): domain Bacteria; kingdom Bacillati; phylum Actinomycetota; class Actinomycetes; order Micrococcales; family Microbacteriaceae; genus Microbacterium; species Microbacterium sp. ARD32. Next base: position 125,548 of record NZ_JAUZVD010000002.1, on the reverse strand, counting down.
CGAGCTGACCCAGCTGAAGTACTCCGGCGCATCCGGCCGGTTCCGCACCGACGCCCAGCGGCCGGTCGCCGGCTCCGGAGCCGACAGCAGACTCGTCCCGCATGAGCGGGGCGTGACGGTCTTCGCCGCCGACGGCGGGGCGGTCGTGCAGGTCGGGTCGGGTGGTGATGTCGCCGTGACGGTGCCCGCGCTGTCGGGTACGGTCGCTGCCGCGCAGAGTTCGCCGGCGACGCTGGTGCCCGCGTCGGTCACCGACACCGGGCAGGTGTTCCTGCTCTCGTCGGGTTCGCTGCTGCAGGTGGACGTCGGGGATCGCGGATGCGCGCGGCCGGGCAGCCCGCAGGTGTTCAGCGACCGCGTCTACGTGCCGTGTCTGGGCAAGGGTGTCGTGATGGTGCTGGACGGCCACGGCAAGCGCGCCGGTGCGGACATCGTCATCCCTGGTGGCGGCGACCCGGTGTTCACCGCCGACGAGGGCCGACTGTTCGTCACGACGGGCGATGACGGCAGGGCTGTGATCGTGCAGCCCGACGGAGCCACGGGGATGGTGGATCTCGGTGCGAAGGATGTGCCCGAGACGCGCGTCGGCCAGACGCCGCCGGTCACCATCCCGGCGCCCGGCCCCAGCCGCAGGAACGATCACGGGGACAAGGGCGAACGCGATCGCGACCACGCCGGCGACCATGGTCGCCCGGACGCGCGCCCCACGCACGACCCGCGACCGACGCACGACCCGCACCCGACTCAGGATGCCGGGGCGGGCACGGACCCGCTGCCCGATCCCATCCCCGACTTCGATCCGACGCCGGGCACTGATCCGACGCCGGACACGGACCCGAGACCGGGCACGGATCCGACGCCGGGGTCTGATCCGACGCCGGGTGCTGATCCGACACCGACCACGGACCCGACGCCGGGGTCTGATCCGACACCGACTACGGACCCGACACCGGGGTCTGATCCGACGCCGGGTGCTGATCCGACGCCGGGGACTGACCCGACGCCGGGGACTGACCCGACGCCGACCACGGACCCGGAGCCGACCACGGATCCCACTCCCACCACCGACCCGGAACCCACCGTCGACCCGACCCCGACGACAGACCCCGAGCCGACCACCGACCCCACTCCCACCACCGACCCGGAACCCACCACGGATCCCACCCCGACCACCGACCCCGAGCCGACCACGGATCCCACCCCGACCACCGACCCCGAGCCCGATCCGGATCCCGAACCGCAGGCCGCGGCGGCCACGAACGTTCGCGCGACAGCATCCGACCGCACGGTGACCGTCACCTGGAACGCGGCTCCCGGAGGCGCTGACGAGTACCTCGTCCGTCCCGCCGGCGGATCGTGGACCTCGGCCGGCACGAGCCGCTCGCTCACCTTCTCGAACGTCGACTACGGCTCGCACACGTACACGGTGCGCACCCTGCTCGGCTCCACCTCGGCGGATTCGGCCGCCAGCGACGCGGTCACGATCGTCGGCCTGCCCGGGGCGCCAGGCAAGCCGAGCATCACGCTGAATGACGATCTGACCCCCATCTCCTACTCGTTCACCGCCAGCTGGGCGGCTGCACCGGCCAACGGCGCACCCGTCACCTACACGGTGCAGTACACCGGTGCCGGGCAGAAGAAGACGGTCACCACCACTTCCACGTCGATCAGGGAAGAGCTGGTGTGCCGCCCCGCTAAGCAGTTCCTGTGCGGCGACGGTCCCGGAGATGAGCCGGGCTTCATCGGGGTGACGGTCACCGTCACCCCGAGCAACAGCGCCGGCACCGGGCCCGAGTCCACCGCATCCGCCAGCGAGCAGGTCGGCTCCACGCCGCCGCCGCCTCCGCCGCCCCCGGCGCCGAAGAACGGCGACGACGTGATCTCCCAGATCAGGTTCACCAAACCGGGCCTGTACGACGAGGCGATCCCGTACAGCGTCACGGTCTCACTGCCCGAGGGGTGGAGCGCCTCCGGCACCTGCACCGCGCACATCACGGCCACAGGGGGAGAGTCCACCAGCGACTTCGACTGCACCACGGGAGGTCGCACGTTCAGCGGCACGACCATGGGCGGTTCCACCGTCTCGGCGTACGTGACGCGCGGTTCGGTCACCTCGGCGACCGAGAATGCGAAGGCCCCCAACCGCAACCAGTGGGAGCACTGCACCTTGTCCCCGCGGGTCTGCACGGAGCCCGTCTCGTTCGATCCCGACGACCCGGACGTGACCGTCATCCCCGTTCCGTGGACGCCGTCCGGCGACACGAACGAGCCCGTGCTCGCCACCGGCGTGGGTCTGCTCGCCGCGGCGTGGATGCTGCGCCGCATCCGCCGCCGCACAGCACTGAACGCCGGCCGCACGGCATCCGAGACCATCCCGAACCGCAACGCCCCGACACGCAACGGAGAGACCGCATGACCGACACGGCGCCAGAACTCGCCGCCGACGCGCCCACCGAGGCCGACGTCTCGCGCTTCCGACTGCTGCACGACGCGATCGTGGATGCCGTCGGCGGGGCGCTGCAGGGCAAGCGCAGCGTGATCGAACAGGCCGCGGTGGCGCTGTTCGCCGGTGGGCACGTGCTGCTGGAAGACGTGCCCGGCACCGGCAAGACCACGCTCGCCCGCGCGTTCTCCGCGGCGATCGGCGGCATCTCCCGCCGCATCCAGTTCACGCCAGACCTGCTGCCTGCCGATGTCACCGGCACCAGCGTGTTCGACCCGGCCTCCGGTCAGATCTCGTTCCGCCCCGGGCCGGTGTTCGCCAACGTGCTGCTGGCCGACGAGATCAACCGCGCCGCCGCGAAGACGCAGTCGGCACTGCTGGAGGTGATGGCCGAGCGCACCGTGACCGCCGACGGCGTCGCGCAGCGCGTGCCCGATCCGTTCCTGGTGATCGCGACGCAGAACCCGGTCGACATGGACGGCACCTACCGTCTGCCCGAGGCGCAGCTGGACCGCTTCCTGATGCGGTTGCGCATCGGTTACCCCGACCTCGAGCACGAGGTGGCCGTGCTGCGACCGGGCAGCACGGCCGGCCGGATCGACGACGTGCCCCAGGTGACGGGGCCGGATGCCGTGGCCGAGCAGATCAGCCTGCTGTCGGCGCTGCACGTGGCCGACCCGATCCTCAGCTACATCCGCGCCGTCGGTGCCGCCACCCGTGCCGATGACCGGCTGCGGCTGGGAGCGTCCACGCGAGCCCTGCGTGCGCTGGTCGGCGCCGCCCAGGTGCGCGCGGCCACCCAGGGGCGCCACTTCGTGATCCCGTCCGACGTGCAGCAGCTGGCCGTGCCGGTGCTCGCGCACCGCCTGGTGCTCGCTCGCGAGGCGCAGCTGGACGGCATCTCGCCCGATGACGTGCTCGCCGACGTGCTGGCCCGCGTCGAGGCGCCGCGACCCACTCCGGCATGACCGCACGGCTGACCGCGCGCGGGTGGACGGTCGTCGTCTGCACGCTGCTCTGCTGGGCGCTCGGTCTGTGGGCCGCGTACCCTGCCATCATCGGGCTGGCGGCCGCGCTGTCCGCCGCGCTGCTGGTGGCAGTGGCGACCGTGGCCGTGCCCACGCCGGTGCGCGTGTCCCGCACCGTGCAGCCGGCTCGTGTGGCCCGCTACGACGAGTGCCGCGCGACGATCCGGGTGGAGAACACCGCGCGGCGGTGGCGGGTGTCGCTCAGCGGCACCGACCGGGTAGACGGCGCGCCGGTGGTGTTCGACTTCCCACCGCTGAGCGCGGGTGAGCACGCCACGACCACCGTGCGCATCCCCACCGAACGGCGCGGACTGATCGAGTTCGGCCCGCTCACGCTGGACCGGCGCTCGTTCGCCGACCTGATCCGGGTGCGCCGTGCCTACGGTGAGGCGGCCAGCGTGCTCGTGGAGCCGCGGGTGCTCGATGTGATCGCCGTGCCGCCCGGCATGCGCCGCGGGCACGCCGGCGCCGAGGAGCGCATCGCCCACGGCGGCACCGACCTGGTGGGCATGCGCGAGTATGTGCCCGGCGATGACCTGCGCCGGCTGCATTGGGCGACCAGCGCCAGACGCGGGCAGCTGATGGTGCGGGAGGATGCCGACCCCGCGCAGCCGTTCCTGACGGTGCTGCTCGACGACAGGGCCGGCTCCTACCGGGAAGGCGGGCTGGACGAGGCGGTGGATCTGGCGGCGAGCCTGCTGGATGCCGCGGCCGTCGCCCGCTCGCCCGCGCGGCTGGTCACCGTGTCCGGAGCCCTCGATCTGGAACTGCCCGTCGAGCCCGGTCGCGTCGACGCCGCCCGGGTCGCACCGACCGCGCTCGCCGCGCTCGCGACGCTCATTCCGCACGCCTCGTCGGAGCGGCCCCGCCTGCAGGTGAGCTCGCCCGATGTCGTCGCCGTCGTCTCGGGAGCGGATGCCGATGCGGCCGCGCTCGTACTCACAGCGGCGGCCGCGCCGGCGGGCGTCGTCGCAGTGGTGGACCCCGCCCCGGAGCGGCTGCTGTCGGCATCCGGTGCGGTGCTGGTGCTGCGCGGTCCTCGCGCCGAGGAGCTGGCGCACGGCTGGCGCGCCGGTGTCGCGGGAGCGGGCACGGCGGGAGTCGGCACGGCGGGAGCGGGGCGATGACCCGCGCGCTGGCGGTCGTCTGGTCGATCGGCGTGCTGGCCGTGTCGACCGTTCCGATCGCCGTCGGCTACGCCGAGTGGTGGACCGTCCTGGTGCTGGTCGGCTGCGTGATCGTGCCGCACCTGCTGGTCGTGCTGGCACGCTGGGTGAAGATCCCCTCGCTGTGGACCGCAGTGGGCGTGGGGCTGCTGGCGATCATCGCCGCCACAGCCCTGGGCGCGCAGCCGGATGCCGCACGGGCGGGGGTACGCAGCGACTGGGCGCTGGGCGGCATCCTGTCGCCGCTGATCGACGCCATCCCGCGACTGCTCACCGCGGCCAGGCCCGCGCCGGGTGACGTCGACCTGCTGATGCCCGCCGGCCTGCTGGTGTGGCTGACCTCCCTCGCCGTGGCGCTGGCGACCACGGCGCCCGGCCGCGCGCGCATCGCCCCGCTGATCGGCGCGATCGTGCTGCAGACCGCCGGCGCCCTGCTGACGGCCGGGGCGGGCGATCCGCAGGGAGTGGTGGCCGCGGCATCCGTGCTGCTCGTGCTGGCCGGCTGGATCACGACCCCGGCATGGCAGTCCGATCGACGACCTGCGCGTCGCACGTCGCGGATCGGCTGGCTGCTGGGCCTGGTGACTGCGGCGCTGGTCGGGATGCTGGCGGTCTCGGCATCCGCACTCGTCGGCGGCACGCGCTTCGAACCCCGCACCCTGGTGCCGCCTCCTCCGCTGCCGGCGCAGGCGGTGAACCCCCTGCCCGATGTCTCGCGGTGGAATGCAGAGGCCGACAGCGCGCTGTTCACGCTGGCCAGCGCGCAGGGCGTGCCCGAGCTGATCCGCCTGGCGGTGCTGCCCGACTTCGACGGCGCTTCGTGGACGCTGGACGCCGGGCTCCGCCCCGTGGGCGTGGTCGCCGAGCCCGACCTGCCGGTCGGAGAGTGGCGCACGCCGGTGACGTTCCGGTTCGAGCGCGGCGCTCTCGACAGCTCCTGGATTCCCGGCGTGGGGCGAGCCAGCGCCGTGCGCGACGGAGACGGCGCGGGGGTGCTGATCGATCCCGACACCGGCTCCCTGGTCGCCGCGGACGGCTCTGCACCCGAACGCCTGACGGTGACGGCATCCGTCGACGCGCCATCCGACACGTCGATCGCACAGGCCGGTGTTCCACCGGAGTCCGACGCGGGGCGCTACCTGGAACTGCCGCGAGTGCCCGCCGAGCTCGTGGATCAGGCCGAAGCCGTGGTCGAGGGGGTGTCCGGCCGCTGGGAGCAGGTCACCGCGCTCGCGGACTTCGTGCGCGCGGATCGGGTGCTCGACGAAGGCGCGCCGTCGGGTGCATCGTACGGCCGGATCGTCGAGTTCCTGTTCGCCTCGGCCGGCGACGGGGGGCAGGTCGGCACCACCGAGCAGTTCGCGTCGTCGTTCGCCGTGCTCGCCCGTGCCGTGGGGCTGCCGAGCCGGCTCGTCGTGGGCTTCTCCGTGGACGCTGCTGACGACGTGGATGCGGGAGACACCGGGTCGCGCGTCACCGTGACCGGAGCGGATGCCCGGGTCTGGGCCGAGGTGTACCTCACGCGCGTCGGCTGGGTCGCCGTCGACGCGGCGCCGGACTCATCGATCCGGACGGAGCACATCCCGCCCGCCTCCTCCACCGGGGCGACGCCTGCGCCGGAGGCGACGCATCCCGAAGAGCAGGCGGCCGGACAGAAGGCGTCCTCGGCGCCGGCCGCCGGAATGCCATCTGGCGGCGGTGCCGGCGGACTGCTGGTCGCGTTGGTGGGCGTTCTGGTGGTGGGGCTGCTCGTGGTGCTGGTCGTGCTGGTCGTGCGTCGCGCACGCCGGCGCGCACGTTGGCGCCGCGGGGGAGCACTCGGCGCCTGGGCGCACGTGCTCGACGCGCTCACCCTGGCCGGGCGACCGGCGGCGGCAGGTGCCGTGCCCGAGCAGGTGGCCGACGCGGTGGGCGCGGCGGTGGGTGCGGACGATATCGACCGGGGTGCCGCGGGCCGGCGTGCCGCGGGCGCGGCGGAGGTGGATGCTGCGTCCGTGCGCGAGCTCGCGCTCTCCCTGGCCGCCCGCGCACAGGCCGCGGCGTTCGGTCCCGCAGGCGCGGGAGGTCCCGGCTCTCCGGCGTCCAGCCCCGCGGCATCCGACGCCGACTGGTCCGCCGCGCTGCAGGTCGAGCGCGCGCTGCGCGGCACTGCGGCCCGCGGCCGTCGCTTCGCCTGGCCCCTCATCCCCCTCTCCTGACCCGCGCCCCCGGGTGGGGCGCGTCTCTCGTCGGGGAGGGCAGGATCAGGGGGTGCAGGACTGCGGGGTGGAGCCGGCGGCCACGGCACCGTCCTTCGTGCCGTAGCCGGCCACGGCGAAGCACGACTTCGCGTCGGGATCGAGACCCTCCACAGTGAACTCGGTCGCGCTGCCGGACAGATTCGCCAGCACCACGGGCGATTCGCCGTCGGTCAGCTGCACCACCGCGATCGAGGTGACCTCTCCGGTCGGCGGCGCCCAGGTCAGCAGCGCCGACGTGCCGCGGTCGGTCACGACCAGATCCTGTGGCGCGAAGTCCGGGTTCGACACGGTCGGCTGCGTGCCGTCGTCATCGGGCAGCGCGGGTGCCGTCGGAACCGAGTCCTGCGAGGGAGCGGTGGCAGGGGCATCGCCCGGGGATGCGTGCGGCAGGAAGGCCACCACGGCTCCGATGATTCCCCCCGCGATCAGCATGCCCGCCAGGAAGATCACTGTGCGGCGCCAGGTGCTCTTCGAACCCGACGGCTCGGTGCGCGCCTGGTCCGGTTCGGCATCCGTGACGAGCGTTCCGGTCGCGTCGTCGTCGCTGCCCGAGGCGCGCAGGATCTGCGGGCGCTCGAGATCGGCGAGCGCGGAGCGCGCCACGGGCCGGTCGTCGGCCGGTCCGGGAGCGCCTGGCTGTTCTTTCGATCGGATGCCGGATGCTGCTGCCGCCGTGTGGGTGGCGCCTGCTGCATCGTCGGTGTGGCGGGTGTCGTCGGCTGCGGCGGGGCCTTCGTCGGCAGGGGCTTCGTCGGCAGGGGCTTCGCCGGCAGGGCCTTCGTCGGCAGGGGCCGCCTCGTCTGGGCGGGTGTCCGCGTGATGGGTGTCGGCCGAGGGTTCGGCATCCGGCGCTCCGGTCTCGCCCCCGGCATCCGCCGCGGCGGTCTCGCCCCCGGCATCCGCCGCGGCGGTCTCGCCCACGGCATCCGGCTGCCAGCTGCGTCCCTCGGTGCGGATGCCGCGCAGCATCGCAAGAGCCTGCTCGGCCGTGGCGATCCGGTTCTCGCGCTCGGGAGCGAGCGCGCGGTCGATGAAGTCGCGCAGGCCGTCAGGCAGGTCGTCGCGCCGCAGGGTGCGCCGTTCGTTCAGCCGCACCCGGCGCAGGTACGCGAGCGCCGTGTCATCGTCGGGGTCGTCGCCGGCGAACGGCGCGCGTCCGTCCAGCAGGGTGAACATCGTCGAGCCCAGCGACCAGACGTCGTCCGCCTCGGTCGGCATCAGCCCATCCAGCACCTGCGGCGACGCGTGCCGGTACGAGAACCGCTCCAGCGACGCCGTGCGATCGGCATCCGTGTGCCGCGCGATGCCGAAGTCGCTGAGCACGAAAGAGGTCGGCAGCACCAGGATGTTCTGCGGCTTCACATCGCGATGCAGTACGCCCGCGCGGTGCGCGAAGGCCAGGGCATCCGCCACCGCCGTGCCCGCCTCGACCACCTCCGACACCGACAGCGGGCCGTTCTCCTGCAGCCGGTCGTGCAGCGATCCCAGATCGTGGAAGTCCATGATCAGGCACAGTTCGCCGGTCTCTGCCGTCGTCGTGTCGAGCACGGTGACGATGTGTGGGTGCTGCCGCCCCAGCCGCACCGTGATCTCCACCTCACGGCGGAAGCGCTCCGCGATCGAGGCGTCGGAGATGCGCACGGCCTTGATCGCCACCTCGCGATTCAGCGACACCTGCCGGGCGTGGTAGACGATCGAATCACCGCCCTGCGCGATCTCGACCAGGTCGGCGTAGCCGGGAACGACGATCGCCGGGCGGGCGGGCGCGGGCTTCGCCGCGGGCGCGTTCGACCGCGGGCGCGGTGCCCACTCCTCATCCGACAAAGGCGTCCCCTCCGACGATCTCCCTCGACTTGAAGGATAGGGCACCCGGTCCCGCAGACGCGGAAGTCACGGGATCAGGCCGGAGCGGATCTTCGCCCGGATGCCGCGGAGGATGCCGCGCGTCGGCGCGCCAGCCAGATCAGTCCCGCGCCCACGCACACGATCGCCGCGGCGATGCCGACGATGTATCCGGCCACTCCGAGGTACCCGCCCGGGGTGAGGTGCGGATCCAGGAACGGGTACGGATACCAGTAGTCGGCTCCGGTGGCCGGAGCGACCACCAGGTTCGCGCGCACCAGCGTGTACACCGCCCAGGCGATCGGGAACGCGGCGATCGTGCCGAGCGTCCGCCACGACAGGGCGCGTCGCAGCGGCGCGAACAGGGCGTCAGCCAGCAGGAACAGCGGGAACACGACGTGCAGCACCTCGTTCGACCACGGCACCGTCGACCCCTGCGGCAACTCGATGCCCCGCAGCAGCAGGTTGTAGACGATGCCGGTCGTGATCATGTACGTCGTCACGCAAGCGAGCAGCACCGCCAGCCAGCGCGGCTCGGCCTTGGCATCCCTCCCTGCCGCCCACGCCCAGATCGCCGCAATGGCGAGCGCAACCGCAGCGCTCAGGTTCGACAGGATCGTGAAGAAGCTGAAGAAGTTGACGCCTACCGTCGGCAGATGCGCGCCCCATTCGGTGGTCGCCTGCAGCGCGATGCTCAGCGTGAGTGCCAGCTGGGCCGCGATCGCCGCGAATCCCAGAGCGGATGCCGCGATGCGCGCGAACGGCCATACGCTTCTCATGAGCGAACTCTAGCTGCACTGACCGGGGACGTTGATTGACCGTCGGGGTTGACCTTGACGCAACGTCAATGTTTAGCATCGCTGGCATGACGGTGACGATGATCGACAGTGCAGCCCGGATGCGGGCGATGGTGAGCAGCCCTCCGGAGGACTGGCAGAATGCAGCTCGCAGACTCTGGCAGCCGATGGCTGGGATGTACTTCTTCATCCCCGGTGGGCCGGACTTGGCCGAAGTCCACGCCCAGAACTTCGGGTTCGGATCCGATGCCGCGAAGGAAGCGATCCTGGGTGCAATCGACACCTTGGAGCGAGCCGATGCGTGGGGCCGTATCGAGCGAGCGCTCGACACGGGGCTACGAAATCTGGGCTCGGAGAATCCGACACTGACGCTGCCCGATCTCACCGTGCTGCTCGTGCTCGGCGACCCCACGAACAAGCACTTCACGAATGAGATCCGCGGCCTGTCGGCCTTCGGCGGGATCAGCGGCTACATCGCCATCACGATCTGGCCGACCGACGAGGTGCTGGATCGCCTGGAAGGCATTGCCCTGCACGAGCTGCACCACAACGTGCGCTACTCGCCCGGCGGTGTGGTCTGGAATCCACAGACGGTCACCGTCGGCGAACATGTGGTCGCCGAAGGCCTCGCGGACCTCTTCGCGGTGGACCTTGTGGGCCAGCAGGGCTTCACACACTTCGTCAGCCAGGAGACCCGCACCAGCGAAGCCGTGCTGCGCCGCGTCAGTGAGGGGCTCGACGTGACCGGAATGCAGGACTTCGCGGCGTGGGTGTTGGGCGACGCGAGCGCTCGCCTGTTCGGCGCGACACCAGTCGGAGTTCCCACCGGGGCTGGTTACGCAGCGGGAAGCCGGATCGCCACGGCCTACCTGGATGCCACTGGGCAGTCGGCAGCCTCGGCGGTGGCCACGCCGGCCGCCGAGATCTTGGCGGTGGCCCTGCCACAGTTGGGTCTGGAAATGCCAACTCGCTGATAGGAGGGCCGTGCTCGTGGAGTGGACTGTCCAGGAACTCGCTGACCGTGCTGGTGTGAGCGGCCGGACGCTGCGGCATTACCACCAGATCGAGCTGCTGACTCCGGATCGGATCGGCGCGAACGGCTACCGCTACTACGGCCCCACCGCGGTGGCACGCCTGCAACGGATCCTGCTCCTGCGTGAAGCGGGGCTGAGCTTGGCTGCCATCAGCGAGGCACTGTCGACCGACGCGAACCCAGCCGACGAGATCACCGCACTCGAGGAGCACCTGGCACACCTCGAGCACGAGCGAGACGCCTTGGAGCGGCGAATCGTCTCGGTCGAACACACGCTCCAGATGCGACGCGAAGGCCTACAGCCGCGGATGGACATGATGCTCGAAGGCTTCAATGACCGGTACGAGGCCGAGGTCACCGAGCAGTGGGGCCGCGACGTGTTCGAGCAATCCAATCGGTGGTGGCACGCCAAGAACCTCACCCAGCAACGCCAATTCCAAGCCGATGCTGAACAACTGCTGGCCGGCTGGGGCGAGCTCCACCAATCCGGTGTCTCCCCGTCCAGCGACCAGGCCCAACAACACGCAGCCACCCATGACTCGTGGTTCGCCCAGATCCCGGGCACACCACAGAACGCCGGTGACCTCAACAAGACCCGCGCCATGCTCACCGGCATGGCCAACCTCTACGCCACCAACCCAGACTTCCACCCCGCGTTCGGCGGAGCCGCAGCCGCAGACTTTGCCGCCCATGCATTGCGCCACTACGCCCAAAACCTCTGATCAGCGCCCTTCGGGATGGTGGCCGCACCCGAAGGGAATGCCATGTCGCATGCCAACGCCGCGCTCACCCCACGCCACCGCCTGATCGTTGGTCGTCTCGTCGTGGACGAGGGCTGGCCGATCAGCGAGGTCGCCGCTCGATTCCAGGTCTCGTGGCCGACCGTGAAGCGCTGGGCTGACCGCTACCGCGTCGGCGAGTCGATGCAGGACCGCTCCTCCCGTCCGCACCACTCGCCCAACAAGACCAACGCGAAGACGACCAAGCGCTGTGTCCAGCTCCGTCTCCGCCTCCGCGAAGGACCAGTGCAACTCGCGTGTGGACTCGGAATCGCACCGTCGACGGTCCATCGGATCCTGACCGACGCGCACCTGAACCGGCTCTCGCACGTCGACCGCGCCACGGGCGAACCCGTCCGACGCTACGAGCACGACCATCCCGGCGCGATGCTCCACGTTGACGTGAAGACGCTCGGCAACGTCCCCGACGGCGGAGGCTGGCGCTACGTCGGCCGCCGACAAGGAGAGAAGAACCGGGCGGCCACACCTGGCAAGCCCAGGAACAAGCACTACGAACCGTTGATGGGCAAGGCCTACGTCCACACCGTCATCGACGACCACTCCCGCGTCGCCTACGCCGAGATCCACGACGACGAAACCGCGATCACCGCCATCGCGGTCCTGGTGCGGGCCGTCGAGTGGTTCAACGCCCGCGGCGTCACTGTCGAACGCGTCCTGTCCGACAACGGCGGCGCCTACCGCTCACACCTATGGAGAGACACCTGCGCAGAGCTCGGGATCACGCACAAGCGGACCCGCCCGTATCGTCCACAGACCAACGGGAAAATCGAACGCTTCCACCGCACCCTGGCCGACGGCTGGGCCTACGCCCGGTGCTACACCTCCGAGGCCGAACGCCGTGGCGAGCTTGACGGCTGGCTGCATTACTACAACCAGCACCGGCCCCACACGGCCTGCGGTAACCGGCCGCCTTTCACGCGATTGACTAACGTCCCCGAGCAGTACATCTAGCGATCAGTTCCCGCTCCCGCCGAGGTTTTCGGCCCTCCGATAGACTGTGCTCGCCCGTTCGGGCCAGCTCATCTGCCGGTGCAAACCCGGCGAACAGCGTGCAGTACCAGGGGGTACACCCATGCCAGGAATCGTGATCGTCGGCGTCCAGTGGGGCGATGAGGGCAAGGGCAAGGCGACAGACCTGCTCGGCGAGCGCACCGACTGGGTCGTCAAGTTCAACGGCGGCAACAACGCCGGGCACACGGTCGTCGTCGGCGACGAGAAGTACGCGCTGCACCTGCTGCCCTCCGGCATCCTCACTCCCGGCGTCACCCCGGTGATCGGCAACGGCGTCGTGGTCGATCTCGAGGTGCTGTTCCAGGAGCTCGAGGCGCTCTCCGCTCGCGGCGTCGACGTGTCCCAGCTCAAGGTCAGCGCGAACGCCCACATCATCACCCAGTACCACCGCACGCTCGACAAGGTCACCGAGCGCTTCCTCGGCAAGCGCAACATCGGCACCACCGGCCGCGGCATCGGTCCCGCGTACGCCGACAAGATCAACCGCGTCGGCATCCGCGTGCAGGACCTGTTCGACGAGAACATCCTTCGCCAGAAGGTGGAGGGCGCGCTCGACCAGAAGAACCACCTGCTGGTGAAGGTCTTCAATCGGCGCGCGATCACCTGCGACGAGATCGTCGACGAACTGCTCTCCTACGCCGAGCGGCTGCGACCGATGGTCGCCGACACCGGACACCTGGTCGACGAGGCGCTCGAGCGCGGCGAGGTCGTGGTGTTCGAGGGCGGCCAGGCCACCATGCTCGACATCGACCACGGCACCTACCCCTTCGTCACCTCCTCCACCGCGACCGCGGCCGGCGCGGCAGCCGGGTCGGGTGTGGGGCCGAACCGTCTCGACCGCATCGTCGGCATCGTGAAGGCGTACACGACCCGCGTCGGCTCCGGACCCTTCCCCACCGAGCTGCTCGACGAGATGGGCGAGTGGCTGCGCAAGACCGGCTTCGAATACGGCACCACCACCGGACGCCTGCGCCGCACCGGCTGGTACGACGCGCCCATCACCCGCTACGCGACCCGGGTGAACGGCATCACCGACCTGGTGCTCACCAAGCTCGACGTGCTCACGGGGCTGGAGCAGATCCCGGTGTGCGTGGCGTACGACGTCGACGGCGTGCGCTTCGACGACGTGCCGGTCAACCAGACCGACTTCCACCACGCCAAGCCCATCTACGAGTACTTCCCCGGCTGGACCGAGGACATCTCGACCGCGCGCACGTTCGAGGACCTGCCGCAGACCGCGCAGGACTACGTGCTCACCCTGGAGCGGATGAGCAACACCCGCATCTCGGTGATCGGCGTCGGCCCCGAGCGCGAGCAGGTCATCGTCCGCCACGATCTGGTCGACTGACCCGCACGCGCCCCGAGGCGGGCATCGGCGCGGTCAGGCGGGTATTCGTGGAGGGAGCAGCATGACGCGGTTCTGGGTCGGCGGGTACGGCGACGACATGGAGGGGGATGCCGAGGGCATCGGCTTCCTCTCGGTGGATGACGGGGCGGGGCCCTCCTCGCTGCGCTATCGCGGCACGGCGGCCGCCGTGGCATCGCCGTCGTGGCTGGTGCGGCATCCGACCCTCGACGTCGTCTACGCGGCGCTGGAGGGCGAAGGGGCCGTGCAGGCATTCGCGCGGTCGGGCGAGACGGCATTGCGGCCGCTCGGGCCGGCCGTCGATGCCGGGAGGTACGTCTGCCACCTGGCGGTCTCGCGGGACGGGCGGATGCTGATCGCCAGCTGCTACGGCGACGGACGCGTCATCCGGTACGGACTGGGCGACGACGGCGCCATCGTGCCGGGCGGGCCCGACAAGGCGGCGGCTCTTCGCGCCGCGCTGTTCGGCGAACCGGATGTTCGCGACACTCTCGATTCGCATCCGGCGAAAGACCCGTATCCGACGCCGTTCGGCGAGCAGCCGCGGGTCTCGCACGCGCATGCCGCGACGTTCCTGCCGGACGGGCGCATCGCCACCACCGACCTGGGCTTCGACCTGGTGCGGATCTGGCGACCCTCCGGTGCCGGTCTGGCTCCCGACCACGAGGTCGTGCTGCCGCGCGGCACCGGCCCCAGGCACATGGTGCTGCACCCCAGCGGACACCTGCACGTGGTCACCGAGTACTCCTGCGAGGTGTTCACCCTGGCATCCGCCCGCGACGGCCGGTGGGGACTGGTATCCGCGACCACCGCTTCGCCGATCGCGCGCGTGGGTTTCGACTTCCCCGCCGAACTGGCCGTCTCGCGGGATGGCGGCACGCTCTACACCGCGCTGCGCGGCAGCAGCACGATCTCGGCGCTGCGCGTGAAGGGCGGCGGCGAATCCGTCGAGCCGTTCGCGCTCGCCGACTCGGGTGTGGACTGGCCGCGCCACCACCTCGTGCACGAGGGAGTGCTGCTGGTGGCCGGACAGCGCTCGAGCACGATCAGCGCGATCGACCTCGATGAGCGCACCGGCGCTCCGCGCGAGGAGCGGCACACTACACCCGCCCCCACGCCGACGGCGATTCTGCCCGCGCGCTGAATCAGCGGCACCCGCTCGCGCGCCGGCGAGATGCAGAACGTCGGTTCCGGCGCCCTCGCGCCGACGTTTTCCATCTGGCCCGGGCTGTGGTGGATGGAAAGCGCGGGTTCCGGGGCCCTCGCGCCGACGTTTTCCATCTGGCCCGGTGACACGGGACGGATGCCGCGCAAGACTGGATGCATGAGCGACGAATACGACCTGATCGTGCTGGGCGGCGGGCCGGTCGGCGAGAACGTGGCCGACAGAGCCGTGCAGAGCGGGCTGACCGCCGTGATCGTGGAGAGCGAGCTGGTCGGCGGCGAGTGCTCGTACTGGGCGTGCATGCCCTCGAAGGCACTGCTGCGGCCGGCTCAGGCGCTGCGTGCCGCGCAGCACGTGAAGGGCGTCACCGGCGGCGAGCTGCTGCCCGCGGACGTGCTCGCCCGGCGTGATTCGTTCACCTCGCACTGGTCCGATGGCGGCCAGGTCGACTGGCTGCGCGGTGCCGGGATCGATCTGGTGCGCGGGCACGGCCGCCTCAGCGGCGACCGCGAGGTGACCGTCACCACCGACGACGGCGAGCGGATGCTGCGCGCCCGCCAGGCGGTCGCGATCGCCACCGGCTCGGATGCCGTCATCCCCGGCATCCCTGGTCTGGCCGACGCCGCGCCCTGGACGAGCCGCGAGGCGACCTCGGCCGAGCACGTGCCGGAGTCGCTCGCGATCATCGGCGGCGGGGTGGTGGGCGTCGAGATGGCCACCGCCTATGCGGGCCTGGGGTCGGCGGTGACGCTGATCTCCCGAAGCGGGCTCCTGGGCGGTATGGAGCCGTTCGCCGGCGAACGCGTCGCCGATGGCCTGCGCGGCCTGGGGGTGGACGTGCGCCTGAACACGCCGACGACGGCCGTGCGCCGGGATGGTGAGCAGGTGGTGCTCACCGTCGGCGACGGGGAGCGGATCACGGCATCCGAGGTGCTGGTCGCCACCGGGCGCAGACCTCGCAGCGGCGATATCGGACTCGACACGGTCGGCCTGGAGCCCGGGAAGCCGATCGAGGTGGATGACACCCTGCGCGTGCCCGGCGTCGACTGGCTGTACGCGGTCGGCGACGTGAACGACCGCGCGCCCCTCACGCACCAGGGCAAGTACCAGGCGCGCGCGGCGGGCGACGTGATCGCGGCGCGCTCGCGCGACGAGGTGATCGCCGACCAGCCGTGGGGCCGGCACGTCGCCACGGCCGACCATGCCGCCGTGCCCCAGGTGGTGTTCTCCGAGCCGGAGGTGGCATCGGTCGGTCTCACAGCGGATGCCGCGCGTGCGGCCGGTCACGAGGTCGAGGTGGTCGACCACGACCTCGGCGCAGTCGCCGGAGCGAGCCTGCATGCGGACGGGTACGCCGGTCGGGCGCGCATGGTCGTGGATGCCGAGCGCGAGGTGCTGCTGGGCGTCACCTTCGTCGGTGCGGATGTCGCCGAGATGCTGCAGGCGGCGACCATCGCCGTCGTCGGCGAGGTGCCGATCAGCCGGCTGTGGCACGCGGTGCCGGCCTACCCGACCATGAGCGAGATCTGGCTGCGGCTGCTGGAGCGGTACGGACGGCAATCCGCTTGACCCGCTGCTCCGAAAAGCCAGTGGAACCGCCCGCAGCGTCGGAGGGTTCCCCTACGCTCTAAGAGACGCCAGGAGGTACGTGCATGAGAGCTGTACTCGCAGGAACACCGTCCACCGCGACCCAAGGGGCCGCGAATCGATGATCGAATTCACCTCGGTATCGAAGCGGTTCCCCGACGGGACCCTCGCGGTCGACGATTTCAGCCTGGTGCTGCCATCGCGAAAGACCACGGTCTTCGTCGGGTCGTCCGGATGCGGGAAGACCACCCTGCTGCGGATGATCAACCGCATGGTCGAGCCGACCGGCGGAACGATCGCGATCGACGACGAGAGCGTGCACGACCGCGACCCCGTGCAGTTGCGCCGCAGCATCGGCTACGTCATGCAGAACTCCGGGCTGATGCCGCACTTCACCGTGCTCGACAACGTCGCCACCGTGCTGCGGCTGAACGGCGCCGGCCGCGCCGAGGCGCATGGCCGGGCGCGGGAGCTGCTGAGCACGGTGGGACTGGATGCCGAGCTCGCCGACCGCTATCCGGGCCAGCTGTCCGGCGGCCAGCAGCAGCGCGTCGGCGTGGCCCGCGGACTCGCCGCCGACCCGAACATCCTGCTGATGGACGAGCCCTTCGGCGCGGTCGATCCGATCGTGCGGGCCGATCTGCAGCAGGAGCTCATCCGCCTGCAGCACGAGCTCGACAAGACCGTGGTGTTCGTCACGCACGACATCGACGAGGCGTTCCTGCTCGGCGATCAGGTGGTGATCCTCGACAAGGGCGCGCGGGTCGTGCAGGTGGGCAGCCCCAGCGAGATCATCGAGAACCCGGCGGACGCCTTCGTCGAGGCGTTCATCGGCGCCGAGCGGGGTCGGCGCGCGCTGTCGCTCAAGCAGACCGCTCGCGGCACGGTGGTGGTCGACTCGGAGGGGCGCACGCAGGGCGTGCTCCGTGAAGCCGATCCTGCCTCGGAGGCCGACGGCTCGCTGAGCCCGGCGCCTGTACTGAGCGAGCGCCGGCGAGTCGAAGTGAAGCGCGCCCATCCCGCGGAGGACTCCGCGTGACCTGGGTCGGCGACAACCTGGAGCTCATCCTCACGCTCACGCTGACGCACCTGCGGCAGAGCGCGATCCCGATCGTGCTCGGCCTGATCCTCTCCGTGCCGCTGGGCTGGGTGGCCTGGCGATACCGCCTGGTGCGCGGTCCGGTCATCGTGCTCACCGGCCTGCTGTACACGATCCCCTCGCTGGCGCTGCTGATCCTGCTGCCTTCGATCCTCGGGATCTCCACCACCAGCGAGCCGAATCTCGTGGTGGCGCTGACCATCTACGCGATCGCGATCCTCGTGCGCGCGGTGGCCGACGGTCTCGACTCGGTCGACCCCGACGTGCGGCAGGCCGCGACGGCGATGGGCTACGCCGCGCCGCGTCGCTTCTTCGCCGTCGAGCTCCCCCTGGCGGGGCCGGTCATCCTGGCGGGGCTGCGGGTGGCGGCGGTCAGCACGATCGCGCTGGCCACCGTCGGCATCCTGGTGGGCGCGCCCGAGAATCTGGGCTACCTGTTCACCAACGGCCTGCAGCGTCGCATCATCGCCGAGGTGCTGGCGGGCGTGGTCGCGGTGGTCGTGATCGCACTGATCATCGACGGGCTGCTGGTGCTGCTGGGGCGGATGCTGATGCCGTGGACCCGCCCTTCGCCTCGCCTCGCGCGCTCAGCATCCGGGCGTGGCTCGGGCGACGCGTCGCTGAGCGTGTCGAAGCGTCGCCCCCGCGCATCCACGAGGGCCGCCGCATGAACCTCTTCGCCGATGCGATCGCCTGGCTGCTGGATCCGGCGCAGTGGCAGGGGCAGTACGCGCTGCCGGCGCTGCTGGGCCAGCATCTGATGTACACGGCGGTCTCGATGGTGGTCGCCGCCGTCATCGCGCTGCCCGCCGGCTGGCTGATCGGTCACACCGGAAAGGGCCGGGAGATCGCTGTGGCCATCTCCGGTGCTGCGCGCGCCGTGCCCTCGTTCGGACTGCTGGTGCTGCTGGTGCTGCTGCTGGGCGTGCTGCGCACACCGCTGGCCGCCGTGGTCACCTTCGTGCTGCTGGCGATACCCTCGCTGCTCGCCGGTGCGTACACCGGGTTCGAGGCCATCGACCGCCGCACCGTCGACGCGGCGCGCGCGGTGGGCATGACCGAATGGCAGATCTTCACCAAGGTCGAGCTGCCGTTGGGCATGCCGCTGCTGGTCGGAGGCATCCGCTCCGCCGTCCTGCAGGTGATCGCCACGGTAACGATCGGCGCCTACGTGAACCTCGGGGGGCTCGGCTGGCCGATCATCCAGGGCATCCCGCTGCGTCGCATCGACCAGGTGCTCGCCGGGGCGCTTCTGGTCGCCGTGCTCGCCCTCGCGGTCGATCTGCTGCTGGCTCTGCTGCAACGGGTCGTCGTGCCCACCGGCATCCGCTCCTCGCAACCCACTTCCGCCCGCGCCGAGCGACGGGCCACCCGGCGCTCGGCATCCGTCGCCGTATGAACCACTCCAGAGAGAGGCACATCATGATCACCGCACGCACCTCCCGACTCGCCGCCGTCACCGGCGTCGCGCTCGCCGCGACGCTGGCTCTCGCCGGATGCGGCAGCAGCAACCCGCTCGACGAGCCCTCCGGCGACTCCGGCGACAAGGGCGGCGACACGATCGTCGTCGGCTCGCAGGCGTACTACTCCAACGAGATCATCGCCGAGATCTACGCCGAGGCGCTCGAGAACGCCGGGTTCACGGTCGAGCGCAAGTTCAACGTCGGTCAGCGCGACGCCTACATGCCCGACGTGGAGTCCGGCCGGATCAGCCTGTTCCCGGAGTACACCGGCAACCTGCTCGAGTACCTCGACCAGGACGCCACCGCCACCAGCCCCGACGATGTCTACGCCGCGCTGCAGAAGGCGCTGCCCGACGGCCTGCAGGCGCTCGACTACGCCGAGGCGAGCGACCAGGACACCTACACCGTGACCAAGGAGTTCGCGCAGCAGAACGGACTCGAGTCGATCGCCGACCTGTCGAAGCTGAGCACGAAGCCCGTGCTCGGCGGTGCGCCCGAGCTCGAGCAGCGTCCCTACGGGCCGACAGGCGCCAAGGAGATCTACGGCGTCGACCTGGGCTTCTCGGCGACAGCGCAGAGCACGCTCGAGTCGCTGCTGGCCGGTCAGGTGCAGGTCGCGGACATCTACACAGCCGACCCCGCGTTCCAGACCGAGGACATCGTGGCACTCAAGGACCCGGAGAACATGATCCTCGCCTCGAACGTCGTGCCCATCGCATCCAGTGACATCGCCGACGAGATCGCGAAGGTGATCGACCCGGTCAGCAAGGCGCTGAGCGCCGACGATCTGGTCGCCATGAACGTGAAGTCCACGGTGGACCAGGCCTCGGCCGAGGACATCGCCGCCGACTGGCTCAAGGAGAAGGGGCTCGACTGAGCCGCGTGATCGCCGTGCACAGGTGTCAGCCGAGATCACGGATGTCAGCCCAAAAGGCCGATCTCGTCCGACATCTGTGATCCGAGCCGACATCCGTGCACGCGCGCCTGAACGACGCGGTGCGCAGGACGCTCAGACCCGGGCGTCCTGGCGGGGCAGCCACACCTGGTTGATGATGATGAGGATGGATGCCGTGACCGGCACGGCCACCAGCGCGCCGAGCAGTCCGAGCAGGGTGCCGCCGGCCAGCGCGCCGATCACCACCAGCGGGCCCGGCACCGAGACGGCCTTGTTCATCACGCGCGGGGTGAGGAAGTACGCTTCCAGCTGCATGTAGACCAGGTAGATCACCGCGAACAGCAGGGCGTGCAGCGGGTCGGCGAACAGCGCGATCACCGACCCGATCGCCCAGAACAGCACCGAGCCGACCAGCGGGATCAGCGTGATCAGGAACGCCACGGTCGCCATCAACGGCGGGAACGGCAGGCCGAGCGCCAGATAGAGCACGAGCGTGACGATCGCGTTCGCGAAGGCCAGGATCACCATGCCCTGCACGTAGCCGCCCACCGAATCGGTGATCTGGTCGGTGATGCCGCGGGCGCCGGCGCGGTCGCGGGCGGGGGCGAAGCGCAGCAGTGCGGTCTTGATCGAGGGCAGGCCGGCGAGGAAGTACAGCGTCAGCACCAGCACCACGATGAACCCCGAGATGCCGGTGGCGATCGAGCTGCCCACCTGCAGTGCACCGCCGCCGATCACCTGCCACGTCTTCCCGTCGGTCAGGAAGCTCTGGGCGTCGGCGACGAGCTGCTCGAACTGGTCGCCGAACTGCTTCTCCAGGAACGCGTAGACGTCGCTGTGCATGAAGTCGGTGATCAGGTCGGGCACCGACTTCACGAACGACGTGATCTGCTCCACGACCACCGGCACGATCATCAGCAGCACCAGCGCCAGCACGACCACCAGCCCCAGGATCACCGCCAGCACGCTCAGCCCGCGGGACAGTCCGCGTCGCTCCAGGAACCGCACGGCCGGGTCCAGGCCGAGGGCGGCGAACATCGCGAAGGCGATGTAGATCAGCACCGTCGACAGGTTCGTCAGGGTGATCGCCAGCAGGACCGCGACCAGACCGCCCATCGTCATCAGGAAACCGAACACGAAGGGGCGGTCGATGCGGGTCCAGAACGAGCGGCTCGGCGTGGGGGGTTCGATCACACGGGTCGCAGCGGGGCTCGTGACGCCCTCGACTGTCTCGACTCTCTCGATGCCCTCGGCGGGCACGGACTCTTCGGAGCTCATGCGCTCACTCTAAGCGCGCGGATGCGTTTCGAATCGCTTGACCTGCTCGATTCCGGCGCCGGATACCGCCATTCGGGCGATTCGAATCCGGCGCGGCCGCTATCCTCGAAGGATCATGTCCGACGACGAAGCCCGTGCCGAGCTGCTGCGCCTGCGCGCCAGCATCGACAACATCGACGCCGCACTCATCTTCATGCTCGCCGAGCGCTTCCGCGCCACGCAGCAGGTCGGTCATCTGAAGGCTGACCATCGGATGCCGGCATCCGATCCCGGCCGCGAGGAGCAGCAGGTCGCCCGGCTGCGCGCGCTCGCCGAAGAGGCCCACCTCGATCCGGAGTTCGCCGAGAAGTGGTTCAACTTCGTCGTCGCCGAGGTCATCCGTCACCACACCGAGGCCGCGGAAGGGCGCTGAACGCGGCACCACGGCATCCGGATTCGCAGGAGATCGCACGGAATGCCGGATGCTGATCAGCATCTGCCCCTGTGTTTCGAGAGTTCTCCTGCGCTTCGCGCTCGAGCGCCTCGACAACCCTGCCGCCGGATGCCATAATGTGATTGATACATACGTAGATCAATCATAAACTTGCATCCGGGAGTCGGACATGACCAACGCCACCGGCGCGCACATGCGCGCGGAACTCACCTCGCAGCCCGAGACCTGGGCTCGCGCGGCAGACATGCGCGTCGAGCAGGCGCTGCTGCCGGCATCCGGCGCGCGCATCGCCGTCGTCGGCTGCGGCACCTCCTGGTTCATGGCGCAGTCCTACGCCGCGCTGCGCGAGTCGTCCGGCCACGGCGAGACCGACGCGTTCACGGCATCCGAGTTCCCGTTCGGCCGCGACTACGACGCGATCGTCGCGCTGACCCGCTCCGGAACCACCACCGAGGTGCTCGAGCTGACCGAGCGCGTGAAGGGCACCATCCCGGTGATCGCCGTGCTCGGCGACGACACCTCGCCGCTGTCCGACCTGGCCGACGCCGTCGTCGCGATGCCGTTCGCCGACGAGCAGTCCGTGGTGCAGACCCGCTTCGCCACCACCGCGCTCGCGCTGTTCCGGGCCTCGCTCGGAGAGTCGCTGGATGCCGCGATCGCCGACGCGCAGCAGGTGCTCGACGGCCAGGCATCCGACGACCCGGCTCTCATCGATGCCGAGCAGTACAGCTTCCTCGGCATGGGATGGACTTTCGGTCTCGCGCACGAGGCCGCGCTGAAGCTGCGCGAATCGTCGCAGTCGTGGACCGAGTCGTACAGCTCGATGGAGTACCGTCACGGTCCGATCGCGATCGCCGCGCCGGGCCGCGTCACGTGGCAGTTCGGCGCCGCGCCCGAGGGCCTGCAGTCGCAGGTCGAGGCGACCGGGGCGCGCTTCGTGCAGCATTCGATCGACCCGCTGGCAGAGCTGGTGCGCGTGCACCGGGTGGCGCTCGACCGCGCCGTCGCGAAGGGGCTCGACCCGGATCAGCCCCGCAACCTGACCCGGTCCGTCATCCTGGACGACTGAGGCCCGACATGGCCGAGCACGACCGCATTCCCGACGTCGTCGCCGATGCCTCCGGCGAGCGACTGACCCGCGCGGCGACCATCGGCGCGGGTGCACCCGTGCTGGCCTTCGACGTGGGCGGCACCGACATCAAGTCGGCCCTGTTCGATGCCTCCGGTGCAGCGGTCGGCCTGCGGCGCACGCCCACTCCGGTGAGCGCCGCCGACCCGGCCGGCGCCCTGATCGATCGGCTCGCCGAACTGGCCGACGAGCTGCGGGAGCAGCATCCGCAGATCGTGCCCGAGGCGGTCGGCCTGGTCGTGCCCGGCATCGTCGACGACGACCGCGGCGTGGCCGTGTTCAGCAGCAATCTCGGCTGGCGCGATGCGCCGCTGCGGGACCTCGCCGCGGAGCGCTTCGGCCTGCCCGTCGCGTTCGGCCACGACGTGCGTTCGGCCAGCTGGGCGGAACGCGTGCTGGGCGGTGCACGCGACTACGCCGACGCCGTCGTGCTCATCATCGGCACGGGCATCGCCGGTGCGCTGCTGATCGGCGGGCGCCCGCACACTGCCGGAGGGTACGCGGGCGAGATCGGCCACGCGCCCATCGGGGAGTGGCCGTGCACGTGCGGGGCCCGCGGATGCCTGGAGGCAAGAGCGTCGGCCGGTGCGATCTCGCGCCGGTACACCGAGGCCACGGGCGTGCAGGTGGACGGTGCGCGCGAGGTGATCGCGCGCGCGGCCTCCGGCGACGGGACCGCGGCTCGCATCTGGGACGAGGCGCTGGACGCGCTGACCCTGTCGATCGCGCAGCTGACGGCGGTGATCGCGCCGCAGGCGGTGGTCATCGGCGGCGGGCTGTCCCGTGCCGGCGGCGCCCTGTTCGACGAGCTGCGCGCAAGACTGTCCGACCGGCTGAGCTTCCATCGCATCCCGGTGCTGGTGCCCGCAGAGCTGTCCGGCAACGCCGGCATCCTCGGCTCGGCGCTGCGCGCCCGCGAGGCGGTGCGGCGATGAACGTGAGGCTTCAGGGCACGGATGCACGACCCGGGAACAGCTGCACGGCCGGATCGCCGGTTGCGTCGTGCATCCGTTCCCACGTCGTGCAGGTGCACCGCGGACGCCCGGCGGTGACGTCATGATCGTCACCGTCACTCCGAATCCGGCCCTCGACCTGACCTGGCACGTCGCAGCCCTGCAGGTGGGCGGCACCCATCGAGCGGATGCCGGGCAGGCTCGCGCCGGCGGCAAGGGCCTGAACGTGGCCCGAGTCGCGCACGCGCAGGGTGCCGCCGCGCTCGCGGTCACGACGTCGGGCGGAGCGACCGGTGCCGAGTTCGCCGCAGAGCTCGCAGCCGCGGGAGTGCCGCACACCCTGGTGCCCGTCGCGGCAGGCACGCGCCGCAGCATCGCACTGGTCGACGAGGCGCTCGGCGACACGACCATCGTGAACGAGTACGGCACAGCGCCGTCCGCTCATGAGTGGACGGCGCTGACGGATGCCGTGACGGCGGTGCTCGCCGGGGAAAGGCGTGACGTTCTGGGGGCCGACACGCCAGATGTCGGACCGATTCGTGGGAACCGTCCGTCTTCTGGCGTGTCGGCCCCCGAAGTGTCACGAGGTGGTGCGGATGCGGATGCTGTGGGCGCGGCGCCCGCCGACGTGCTCGTGATCTCGGGCAGCCTTCCGCCGGGAACCCCGAACGAGCTGCTGCCTTCGCTGATCCGGCTCGGACGCGACGCCGGCGCCACCGTGATCGTCGACACCTCGGGGCCCGCGCTGCTCGTGGCGGCCGATGCCGGAGCATCCGTGCTCAAGCCCAACCAGCAGGAGCTGAAGGACGCCACCGGCCTGGAGGACCCGATCGACGGCGCGCGCGAGCTGCTGCGCCGCGGCGCGGAGCTGGTGCTGCTGTCGCTGGGGGCCGAGGGGATGCTGGCCGTGTCCGCGGGTTGGGAAACGCATCGGGATGCCGCCGCGCAGAGCCCGGCTCTCAGCATCCTGCATGCGCGACTGGACGCTCCGCTGGCCGGCAACCCGACCGGCGCGGGGGACGCCGCGGTGGCGGCCTGCGCGGTGCTGATGGATGCCGGCATCCGCGACCCCGAGCAGATCCTGCGCCGCGCGACCGCCTGGTCGGCCGCCGCCGTGCTCATGCCGCTCGCCGGCGAGATCCACCCCTCGTGGCCCGACCTCGAGCACGCGCTGACCGTCACCTCTCGCCCTGTCGCCTCCCGCCCCGTCACCTCCCGCCCCGTCACGGGCCAGGAGCCGGCCGACCCGAAGGAGTCCCGATGACCCTCGTCTCCGCTCGTGATCTGATGCGCGCCTCCGCTGCCGCCGGCACCGGGCTCGGCGCCTTCAACGTGGTGCACCTCGAGACCGCCGAGGCGCTGGTCGCGGCGTCCGAACGGGCGCAGCTGCCGGTGATCCTGCAGATCTCGCAGAACTGCGCCGACTATCACGGCGGGCTCGAGCCGATCGGGTGGGCGACGCTCGCCATCGCGCGCCGGTCGACGACGCCCGTGGCCGTGCACCTGGATCACGCCGAACGGCCGGAGCTGGTCGACGAGGCGATCGAGCTCGGATTCGGCTCGGTCATGTACGACGGCGGTCGGCTCGACTATGAGACCAACGTGTACACGACCGCCGACATCACGGCGCGCGCGCACGCGGCCGGCGTCTACGTCGAGGCCGAGCTCGGCGAGGTCGGCGGCAAGGACGGCGCCCACGCCCCCGGTGTGCGCACCGACCCGGACGAGGCGCACGCCTTCGTCGAGGCGACCGGCGTGGACTCGCTCGCCGTGGCGGTGGGATCCTCGCACGCGATGCTCGACCGCTCGGCATCCCTCGACCTCGAGCTGATCGGCCGGCTGCGCGCCGCGCTGCGCGGGATGAGTCGGCAGGGCGGCGACGTGCCGCTGGTGCTGCACGGATCATCCGGCGTCGCCGACGACGTGATCGTGCGCGCGGTGCAGGCGGGCATGACCAAGATCAACGTCTCCACGCACCTGAACGGCTTCTTCACGCGGGCGGTGCGCGAGACGCTGGCCGCCGACGAGAAGCTCGTCGACTCGCGCAAGTACGTCGCCCCCGGTCGGGAGGCCGTGGCGCAGGAGGCGGCGCGGATGCTGCGCCTGTTCGCCCTCGCGGACGCGGCGTCATGAACCGCGCCGCCCGCATGACCGCCATCCTCGATCTGCTGGCCGAGCAGGGCGAGGTGTCAGTCGAGGAGCTCGTCGACCGCTTCGGTGCGTCCGCCGCCACCACCCGGCGCGATCTCGACAGCCTCGCGGAACGGCGCCTGCTCACCCGCACGCACGGCGGAGCGGTCGCGCAGTCGGTGGCCTACGACCTGCCGATCCGGTACCGCAGCCACCTGGGCACGGGGGCGAAGGAGCGGATCGCCGCGCTGGCGGCATCCCTGGTCTCGCCCGGCGACGTCGTGGGCCTGTCCGGCGGCACGACGACCACGGCCATCGCGGCAGCGCTCGCCGCGCGCGACGACCTGGGTGCAGACGGCGTGACCGTCGTGACCAACGCAGTGAACATCGCCGCCCAGCTCGCGATGCGTCCCGAGTTCAAGGTCGTCGTCACCGGCGGCGTGATCCACGCGCGCAGCTTCGAGCTGGTCGGACCGTTCGTGCAGCAGCTGCTGGCGGGCATCCGTCTGGACATCGCCTTCATCGGCGTGAACGGGCTGTCGGCGGACGACGGAGCGACCACGCACGACGAGGCCGAGGCCGCGGTGAACCGTCTGATGGCCGAGCGCGCGGCGCGTGCCGTGGTCGTCGCCGACGCCGCCAAGCTCGGTCGCGCGGCGTTCGCGCATGTCGGCGGGCCGGAGCTGTTCCCGCTGGTGCTCACGGATGCCGCGGTCGCCGAGCCGCAGCGCAGCGCACTGGCGTATGCCGGCTTCGAGGTCCGCGTCGCCCACTGACGCCCCGCAACACGGGCTCCGGCCCTCCGGGGCTCTGGGCTCTTCGCGGTCCGGGCTCTTCGCGGGTCCCACTTGGCGGGCTCAAGGTGCGTGAGGTGGTCATTCCGGCCCCGCGACACGCCCGGGCGTGCGTCTGCGCTCCTCGCGGGTCCCACTTGGCGGGCTCAAGGTGCGTGAGGTGGCCATCTCGGACCCGCGACACGCCCGGCATCCCCAGCTACAGCACGCGCGACCCGGCGGCGTGCGCGAAGATCAGGCTCGTCGACGTGGACGCGACCTCGGGGCGCAGGCTGAGGGTGTCCGAGACGAGCTCGCGCAGGGCCGCGGCATCCGGCACCGCCACGTGCACCAGGAAATCGCGGTCGCCGGCGAGGAAGTACACCCGCTGCGTGGCCGACAGCCCCTCGATGTACGCCTGGAAGCGACGCAGGTCGCCGCGGGCGTGCGCGTGCAGCCGGATGGTGATCAGCGCCTCCAGGTGCAGGCCGATCGCGGCGGGCGAGATCTCGGCGTGGAAGCCGACGATCACGCCGTTCGCCTGCAGTGCCCGCACGCGCTTGAGGCAGGTCGATTCGGCGATCCCCGCCCGTGCGGCGAGCTCGGTGTTCGAGAGGCGCCCGTTGCGGCTGAGCTCGGAGATGATGGTGCGGTCCACGGCATCCAGCCCGGCCTCCTCCATCGCCGCGCGGCGGGTGGTCGAAGAATCGGATGCCGACATGCGCACTTCCTCCCTTGGATCGCAGAATCTGCGAGTGATCGGCCAATTCTATGCAGAATCCGTCGAATCCTGCCCTCTGAACGCGTGAGATCCGCATAATCGGGGGAGAGCGCGGCTTCGTCGCGCCCGACTCCACCGTGGTTCAGGAGGACGCAATGACGCGCACGATCGTCGTAGGGGCCGGAATGGTCGGCCTCGCCACTGCATGGCACCTGCAGGAGCGCGGCGTCGAGGTGACGGTCATCGACCGCGTC
Organism: Microbacterium sp. ARD32; assembly: GCF_031844385.1. NCBI lineage: Bacteria > Bacillati > Actinomycetota > Actinomycetes > Micrococcales > Microbacteriaceae > Microbacterium > Microbacterium sp. ARD32. The sequence goes on along the minus strand of NZ_JAUZVD010000002.1, from coordinate 97,942 downwards.
GGCGTCGCGGCCGGCTCGTCGTGGGGCAACGCGGGCTGGCTGACTCCGGGCAAGACCATCCCGCTCGCCGACACCGGGCTGTGGACCTACGGGCCGAAGGCCCTGCTCGACCCGGATGCCGCCTTGCACGTGCCCTTCCGGGTGGATGCCGGCTTGTGGTCGTTCCTGGCGCGCTTCGCCGCGCACGGCACGAACCGGGCGTGGGACCGCACCATGGCATCCCTGACCCCCATCGACAAGATGGCGCTGGGGGCCTTCGACGAGCTGCTCGACGGCGGAGTGCAGTCGTGGACCCGCGAGGGGCCGTTCGTGATCGGGTTCAAGAAGGAGTCCGATTCGAAGGGATTCCTGCACGAGGTGGAGGGCGTGATCCGACACGGGCAGGACGTGCCGTTCGAGCGTCTGGAGAACCCGCGTGAGCTCGCGCCGGTGCTCTCGGATGCCGTGACCCACGTCTACCGGCTGGACGGCCAGCGCTTCTTCGAGCCGGCGCCCTTCGTCGAGGCGCTCGGCAGGGCGGTCGTGGAGCGCGGCGCTGAGCTGATCACCGGACTCGAGGTCACCGACGTGTCCTCGACGCGCCGCCCCGTCGTGACTCTCTCGAACGGCGAGCGCATGGAGGCAGACTCCGTCGTGATCGCGACCGGGGCATGGATGCCGAAGCTCGCCCGCAGGCTCGGCGTGCGCACCCGCGTGCAGGCCGGCCGTGGCTACTCCTTCACGGTGGCCACGGCGCAGCCGCAGGAGCACCCGGTGTACTTCCCGTTCCAGCGCATCGCGTGCACCCCGTATCAGGGGCGCTTCCGCATCGCCGGGACCATGGAGTTCCGCTCGCCCGACGAGCCGTTCCAGCCCCGCCGCATCCAGGCGATCATCGCGCAGGCACGCGAGCTGTTCCAGGGGATCGACCTCGACGACCGCCAGGACGAGTGGATGGGTTCGCGCCCGGTCACTCCCGACGGCCTGCCGCTGGTCGGCGCGACACAGGCGCCGAACGTGTACGTGGCCGGCGGTCACGGCATGTGGGGGATCGTGCTGGGCCCCGCCACCGGCAAGCTGCTGGCCGAGCAGATCACCACCGGTGTGATCCACCCGGCGATCGAGCCCTTCGACCCGCTGCGCTGAGTCGCTCGGGCCCTGCGGAGCGGATGCTGGGATGGAAAGCGCGGGTTCCGGGGCCGTCGCACCGACGTTTTCCATCCCGGTCCTGGGCGGCAGGATGGAAAGCGCTGGCCGGCGGCCCGCTTCACCGACGTTTTCCATCCAGCGGCTGCGGGCTCCGCTCACGCCAGCCGGTCGCGGCGGCGCGCCAGAGTCGCGGCTTCGGCCGTGTTGCCCGCGAGCTCGATGGCACGGTCGTACGCGGCGCGGGCATTCTGGCCGCGCCCCAGTCGTCGCAGCAGATCGGCGCGCGTGGCATGAAAGGAGTGATAGCCGCTCAACGCCCCCTCGAGCCGGTCGACGATCGCGAGCGCGACCTCCGGGCCGTCCAGTTCGGCGACGGCGATGGCGCGGTTGAGGGCGACGATGGGCGACGAGTCGATGCGCGCGAGCTGATCGTAGAGCGCAAGGATCTGCGACCAGTCGGTGTCGCCCGTCTCTCGGGCGGTCGTGTGCACCGCGCCGATCGCTGCGAGGATCTGGTACCGACCGGGAACTTCGCCGTCAGCCGCGGCGGCCAGGCGCTCGCGCACCAGCACGTGCCCCTCGGCGATGAGCGTGCGGTCCCACAGCTCTCGGTTCTGCTCGTCGAGGGGGATCAGCTCGCCATCATCGGAGATCCGGGCGGGGCGTCGTGCGTCGCTCAGAAGCATCAGTGCCAGCAGGCCGGTGACCTCGCCGTCGTCAGGGATGAGGCCGTGGATCAGACGCGCGAGCCGGATCGCCTCGGCCGTCAGCTCAGCGCGCACCGGGTCGGTGCCCGCGCCGGTCGCGAGGTAGCCCTCGTTGAAGACCAGGAACAGCACAGTGAGCACACCGGAGACTCGATCGGGAAGGTCCGCCGCCGAAGGCATCCGGTACGGGATGCCGGATGCTTTGATCTTCGCTTTGGCGCGGGTGATCCGCTGCCCGACTGTGTTCTCCGAGGTGAGGAATGCGCGGGCGATCTCGGCTGTCGTCAGACCGCCGACCATGCGCAGCGTCAGCGCCACGCGGCTCTCCATCGCCAGCGCGGGATGGCAGCAGGTGAAGATCAGCCGCAGACGGTCGTCGTCTATCGCGCCGACGGATTCGGATGGTGTGGGATCGAACATCGCCTGGGCCTCCCGGTGCTTTCCGTCACGCTGGTTCTCGCGCCGAATCCGGTCGATGCCCTTGCGACTCGCCGTGGTCATCAGCCAGGCCCCCGGATTGGGTGGCACGCCGTCTGACGGCCATCGGGCCACCGCCGCCGCGAAGGCCTCGGCAGCGGCATCCTCGGCGACATCGAGACTGCCGAAGCGCCTGGTCAGACCGGCCACCACCCGGGCCCACTCGCCCCGGTAGGCCGCGGCGATCGCATCCTCGACACCATTCACGCGAACGGCCGCACCTCGACCTTCCGATCGCATATCCTCGAGGCCTCCGCGGCGAGCGCGAGCGCCGCATCCAGGTCGGCGGCCTCCCACACCCACACGCCCGCGAGGTACTCCTTCGACTCCACGAACGGTCCGTCGCTGAACACCGGCCGCGCACCCCGGTTGTCGATCACGGTTGCGGAATCCGGGTCCGCCAGGCCGCCGGCGAACACCCAGTGGCCGTCTGCGATGAGGCGCTCGTTGAACGCGCTGATCGCCGGCCGCCTGTCCTGGCTGCCTGGATCGCTCCTGTTGTCGATCACGGAAACGAGATACTGCATTCCAGGTCCTCTCCTCGGTTTCAGGCTTTCAGATATCCTCGCGCCTCGACGATGCGCCCGTCGCGCACCCGGATCAGGTTCACACCACGCACCCAGTCGTCCGTCCCCGGCCCCCAGCGGAGGATCCAGGGCGCCACGGCGAGTTCGCCGACGATCTCCGCTGGTTCGGGCGAGAAGCTCAGATCGGGGTCGCCCGCCAATCCCGCCCAGCGTGCGAGGCTGGCGCGACCGCCCTCATGACGTGCTCCGGCGGGTGCCGGGCTGGTGTCCTCGATGACGCAGTCGTCGGAGATCAGGTCTTCCAAGAGCGCCGGGTCGTGCAGGCGGAAAGCCTGGTTGTAGCGGTTGATGACTTCGTGGATGGTGCGGGGTGTCTGGTTCATCGCGACGGCTCCTCAAAAGGTGGCATATGCGGGACGGCCGGCAGGCCGATAGGTCTGGATCATGACTCCCTTGGAGTCCGAGCGCGATTCGATCAGCTCCATCGCGATGTCGGGGCCGGAGGCGGCGAAGAGGCGGGCCCCCTGTCCCAGCACGACGGGAATGATGAGGAGCTCCATCTCGTCGACGAGGCCCTCCTGCAGCATCCACTGGATGAGCCTGCTGCTGCCGTGCACCTGCAGTTCGCCGTCGCCGTTCGTCTTCAGCTCGGTGATGGCGGCGCGCAGATCCTGCCCGAGCACTGCCGTGTTCGCCCATTCCGGCCGGGTCAGCGTTGTGGATGCCACGTGCTTGGGCTTCGAGTTCAAGGCAACGCCGATGGGGTGCCGCTTCAGGTCGTCCATGGTGCCCCAGAACTCGTGCAGGATGTCGTAGGTGCGGCGCCCGAACAGGAAGGCGTCCGCCCGCTGGAACGTCTCCGTGATGTGATCGCGGGTCGAGTCATCACCGGCTCCCCTCGCCCATCCGCCGCGTTCGAACCCGCCTGCGCGGTCTTCGGGGGTCGGACCGCCATTGCCCTGCGTCACCCCGTCCAGAGTGATCTGCGTGATCGTCTTGAGCTTCATGTGCGCTGTTCTCCTCGGTCTCGGCTCCCGCTTCGGGAACCATTCACCAACTCAACGAACAGGGCGGCCCGGATCCGACACCGAACGCGAGAATCCCTCCGACCGGATCGTCGACCTGCCGCAGCCCTGCATTGCGATGCCGCTTCCGTTCTCATGTCTGCCCCTGCGCAGGAGTCAAGCGCCGCTGCCGGAACCGTTCACCACGGCCGGCTCGCGCTCCTCGAATCGCGTCGCGTGATCGGCCCAGTCCGCCTCGACCGGCAGCGCTCGCAGCGCGGGAGTGCCGAAAGCGAGCATGACCGTGGCCACGCAGCATCCGGCCGCGATCGCGAACGTCGCAGGTGCGCCGAGTCGCGACAGCCCGACCCCGGCGATCAGCGGCGCCAGCGGCATCGCCCCGCTCACGATCACCGTCATCGCGCTGCGCACGCGCCCGACCAGCTCGGTGGGGATGGCCACCATCGCGTAGCCGAGCAGGCCGGCGTTGAGCGCCGGGGTCAGCACGAGGGCGATCGCGGGTGCGGCGATCATCACCGGGACGGCATCCGTGAACGGCAGGATGCCGACGGCGACCGTCGCCAGCGAGAGGGAGCACACCGAGATCACGCCCGAACGCACCCGGGTCACCAGCGGCGTCGCGATCAGCGCCCCCAGCAGCGTGGCCGCACCGATCGCGGAGCCGAGCAGTCCGATGACCGCAGGTGACTCGCCGCGCTGCTGCAGTGTGTAGATGATCGCCGTCGTCGCGGTGCTGAATCCGAGATTGATCAGCGTCATCACGAACAGGATCGGCCGCAGGTCCCTGCGGCGCATCAGCCAGGTCACGCCCGCGCGCAGCTCGGCGAGGGCGTTCGGCCTGGCGACGGTGGGATCGTCGGTGGCGCCGTCCGCGCCGGATGCCTGTGCCTCGGGGGTGCCAGATGCCGTGGCATCCGCCTTCTGCATCCGGCCCAGCAGCATCGCCGAGGCGGCCTCCACCAGCGAGCTCACCAGCATCCCCACGCCGATCAGCCATCCGCCCATCGCCAGCAGCACGCCGCCCAGCGGCGTCGCGCCGAGCCGCAGGATCGCGTCGCGCGCCTGGTTGGCCGCCTGCGCGCGCCCCAGTGCGCCGGGCGCGACGATGTCCTTCAGGATCGACTCCCCCGCCATGCCGAACAGGCCGAACTGCGCGCACAGCACGATCTCGATCCCGAGCAGTACCGCGAAGCTCAGCGCGTCGGTGACGACCAGCGCGGTGAATCCGGCCGCCAGCGCCACCGAGATCGACGCGCCCAGCACCATGAGCCTGGCCCGATCGTGCCGGTCGGCGAGCACGCCGCCGTACAGCGAGGTCGCCAGCAGTACGGCCGTGCCGATCGCGCCGATGACGCCCGCCTGCGTGGGCTCTCCGGTGACCGCGAGAGCGAGCAGCGGCAGGGCGAAGGTGGCCAGCCCTCCGGCCAGTTCCTTGGCGGTGTCGCTGATCAGCCAGACGACGTAGCGGGAGTTCGACCACAGTCGAGAGGAGCGTGTCATGTCGGCCACGCTAGTTCAGCAACAGTCATTGCGCAACAACAAGTGCGCAATGACCCGTGTGTATCATGGGGGCATGGTCGACGACCCGAAGCCGGGGGATCCGGCATCCGCCATGTCACTCGCGATGCTGCGGGCCCTCGCGCATCCGACTCGTCGCCGCATCCTGCGACAGCTGCCCACGCGCGACTTCGCCCGAGCGGCAGATCTCGCCGCCGACCTCGACCTGCCGGCGAACCAGGTGAGCTTCCACCTGCGCGTGCTCGGCGAGGCGGGCCTGATCCGCGAGGCGCCGCAGCACGCGCGGGATCGCCGCGACCGCGTGTGGGAGGCGATCCCGGGCACCATGAGCATCGGCAGCACGGGCGATCCCGCGCTGGATGACGCGATCGCGCAGGGGATCGATGACGAGCACCTCGACCTGATGCGGCGCGTGAACGCCCACGACAAGCAGCATCCCGGCGAGGCGCACAGCACTTTCATGCTGATGAACGCCCGTCTCACCGAGGCCGAGTTCCGCGATCTCGTGCACGATCTCCGCACGCGCATCGAGGAGCTGACGTTCGCGCACCGAGCGGATGACGAGGGCGTGCGCTTCTGGCAGGTGCACCTGCTCGCCGGCGACGACACGATCTGAGCCGCGGCGGTCCTTCCCGCGCGTTCGAGGGCCCGCTCTGCGCCCTCCGTGCGCTTTCCATCCGCCGCACCCCGCACCAGATGGAAAACGTCGGCGCGAGCGCCGCGGAACCGACGTTCTGCATCTCGCCGGCGCGCGAGCGGTCGGTCGGGTGGCGGGTTCAGGATGCCGCGGGCTCTGTGCCCCTCGCGTTCGCGGGTCCCGTTCTGCGCCCTCGGCGCGGGTGAGCCCGCAATGCGGGACCCGCGAACGCCGGGGCGAGCTGGCGGTGCGCTCGCGCCCCGGCGCCCCTACCTCGCGTCGATCAGCTCGTCGCCGCGCGCCTCGAACCGCTTCGCGTGCTCCGCCCAGCCCGCCTCGGCGGGGAGCGAGCGCAGCGGACGGTTCGTGAGTGCGATCAGGGTGGCGACCGAGCACAGCGCCACGCCGAGCAGCAGCGTTCCCGTGCGGCCGAACAGCGACAGACCGAACCCGGCGATCAGCGGTGCGAGCGGCATCGCGCCCATGCCGAGCACGGCCGAGGCACTGGTCGCCCGCCCCATCATCCGCGACGGGATCGCCACCATCGAGTAGCCCCCGAGGCCCGCGTTGAGCGGAGCGAGCAGCAGCCCGGGAACGGCCATCACCAGCACGATCCCCCAGGGCTCGCGCGTGAAGATCGTGGCCACGGAGCCCAGTGTGAGAGCCGCCACGCCGACGATCATCAGCACGCCGGCGCCGATCCGGCTCACCAGCGTCGTCGCCAGGAGTGCGCCGACGAGCATCGCGATGCCCAGGCCGGCGCTGATCCACCCGATCACCGCGGGTGAGTGGCCGTCCTGCTGCAGCGAGTAGACGATCGTCGTCATGACGGTGTTGATGCCCAGATTGATGACCGTCGAGATGATCAGTGCGCCGCGCAGGTCGCGTCGCGAGAACAGCCACGCGAATCCGTCGCGGATCTCGCGCAGCGCGTTGCGCTCGACGACGGGCAGAGCGGATGCCGCAGAGCCGGACGCTGCCTCGGCATCCGCTCGCTCCGCCCCGCGCAACCGCGGGATCAGCGCGGCGGAGACCGCTGACACCAGGTGGCAGACGGTCATGACCGCGCCCACCAGCCACCCGCCGACCACGAGCAGGGCGCCGCCGATCGGTCCTCCGGCCAGCTGCAGCGCGGCATCCCGCGCCTGGTTCGCGGCCTGCGCGCGGCCCATCGTGCCGGCCGAGACGAGATCCTTCAGCGCGGCTTCGCCCGCGGCGTCGAAGAGGCCGCTGCGAATCGCCAGCAGCACTTCGAGCACGAGCAGCGTCGCGAAGGTGAGGGCGTTGCCGATGGCCAGGGCGGTGAACGCCGCCGAGAGCACCACTCCGATCGCAGCGCCGGCCACCATGAGCGTGATGCGGCGGTGCCGGTCAGCGAGGACTCCGCCGAACATCCGCAGGCTCACGGACACCGCCATGCCGACGCCGCCGATGATGCCGGCCTGAGCCGGGTCGTCCGTGACGAAGAGCGCGATCAGCGGCACCGCGAAGCTGAACAGCGTGCTCGCCAGGCCCTTGCTGGTGTCGCTGACGAGCCACGAGCCGTACTGCAGATTGCGCCAGAGCGAGGTCATGACGATCAATCTAAGCGCGCGACAAAACTTGCGCAAGTTAATTCGCGCAAATTCTATCGCGGGTATCATATGGGGATGACTCCGGATGCTGATGAGGGCACGGCCGAACGGCGCGAGAGCACCCACCCCCGGGGAACGGTGATGACCTCGGCGATGCTGAAGGCCGTGGCGAATCCACTGCGCCGGCGCATCACCAACGTGCTCAACCGACTCGACCACGCCCGCGCCGTCGACCTGGCGGCCGAGCTCGGCGTGGCGGCGAACAACATCAGCTTCCACCTGCGCGTACTCGCCGACGCCGGGCTCATCGAGGAAGCGCCCGAGTTCGCGCGTGACCGGCGCGACCGGGTGTGGAAGGTGTCGCGCATCCCGGCGCTGGAGGTCGGCAACCCCGAGCATCCGGTGGAGGACGAGATCGCCGGCGCCGCGTTCACCCAGCTGATCGTCGACGAGCACCAGGATCTCGTCCGCCGGCTGATCGCGTGGGCGCCGAACTATCTGCAGGGTCGCGAGGACGTGATGCGCGGCACATTCCAGCAGCGCCACATCCGGCTGACACGCGAGGAGTTCGAGCGGGTCATGGGGCGGGTGAACGAGGTGTTCGCCGAGGCGGACGAGGCGCACGACAAGGATGGGCCGGAGTCGCTGTACTGGCAGGTGGATGTCATCGCCGCTGACGAGACCATCTGATCTCAGGCTCGTCTTCGCCTCGCGGGTCCCGAATCGCGGGCTCCCGCGCCCCCGAGGCAACGAGCTGGGACCCGCGAACAGAGGTGCATGCCCGGCGGTGTCTTCAGCCCCGCAGGTCGCGGCTTCGCAGGGCGAGAGCGGATGCCGCGGCCAGGACCAGCGCGATGGCCCAGGTGAGCACGAGGCCACCGACGTCGATGCCCTCGGCGAGCGGGGACTGCCGGAAGACCCAGGCGTACGGCGACAGTGCGTTCAGCCACTCCAGGTCGTCGGACTGCTTGGCGAGCGCCTGCAGGATGTACCCGAGCACCGCGATGCCCGCGCCGACGCCGGTCGCCCAGATCTTCCGGCCCGTCACGGCACCCGCGAACAGCGCGGCACCGGCGGTGAGGAAGGAGACCCCGACGAGCCCGGCGCTCGCGCCGACGATCCGCATAGGCTCCAGGTCGAGCTCGGCGGGGCCGTTCAGCATCCAGACCACCAGCGCAGCGAACAGGCCCAGCCAGACCAGCCGCACGAGCACCGACAGCGCGGTCTCCAGGGCGTACTGACTGCGCCCGATGCCGTGCGCGAGGTCGATCTCGGCGCGTCCGCTCTCTTCGGCAGCGGCCAGCGACGACCCCCAGAGCACGGCCGCGATCGTCAGCAGCAGAAAGCCCATCAGCCCGTAGAACGTCGCCTCGGTGTAGCCGGCGCCGCTGGTTATCTGGTTGTAGCCGAGCGTATCGACCAGCTGCTTCGGCATCGAGTCGAGCAGCTGCTTCATCTGCTCGCTCGCGCCGATGCTGGGGTACAGGGGCAGGTACAGCAGCAGAACCGCGGCGACGCCGATGGTCCAGCCGAGAAGGCTGCGCCAGGATTCACGGATGCTGCGCCGGAACACCGGCAGGATGCTCACCACGCTCACTCTCCCGTCCGCCGCGATGTGTCGCCGTACAGGCGCAGCACGGACTCCTCGAGGTCGGGCTCCTCGACGGTCAGCTCGCGCACGTCGTACTGCGCGAGCGCCTTCACGAAGGGGTCGATCGAACCCTCGATCGTCGCCGACAGTGCGACCGATTCGTCGGCCTGCGGGCCGGCCTGCAGCTCTTCGACACCGGGAATCCGCTCGAACGCGTCGCGCACCTGCGCAGCGCCGGCACCACCCGCATCCGCTCCTTCGAGGGATGCCCGCACCCGTCGCACGGATCCGAGTCGCAGTGACGCGACGTCTCCCTGGGCGACGATGCGGCCGCTCGCGAGCACCGCCACCTCGTCGGCGGCCTGCTGGATCTCGCTGAGCACGTGCGAGCTGAGCAGCACGGTCTGCCCGGCATCCCGCGCCTCGCGCACCATCGTGAGGAACTCGCGCTGCACGAGCGGGTCGAGGCCGCTGGTGGGTTCGTCCAGGATGAGCAGCTCCGGGCGGTGCATGAACGCCTGGATCAGCCCGAGCTTCTGCTTGTTCCCCTTGGAGAGGCTGCGCACGGGGCGCGACAGGTCCGCGCCGAGGCGTTCGGCCAGCTCTGCGACGTACCCGTGGGCGACCGGGGTCGAGACGCCGGCGTAGAAGGTCAGCATCCGCGCTCCGGTGACGCGTCCTTCCAGCCGCAGCTCGCCGGGTACGTAGCCGATGCGGCGGCGCAGGCGCGCCCCGCCGTGGCGCGGATCCTCGCCGAGCACGCGCACCTGCCCCGAGGTCGGCCGGATGATGTCGACGAGGGTGCGCAGGGTGGTGGTCTTGCCCGCGCCGTTCGGCCCGATCAGCCCGTACACCGAGCCAGGCTGCACCTGCAGGTCGAGGCCGTGCAGCGCGGTGCGGCGCCCGTAGCGCTTGTGCAGCCCGGCGATGTCGATGACGGTGCTCATTGCGTCCCTTCTTCGGTGCGCGGTTCGACGGGTGGTTCGGTGCCCGGGGCGTCGGCCGCCATGGCCTGGCGCGCACCCTCCAGGAACCGGGTGTCGGCGTAGATGCCGTGAGTCAGCAGCTCGAGCATGGGGAGCGTGGTCCGCAGCATCCCGGCGGGGCTGAGCTGGTCCTGTCCGAGCACCCGGGCGACCTGCGCGCGCATGACCACCGGTGCGAGCCCGATCAGGGCGACCAGCAGCGAGGTCATCTCGGGGTCGCTCATCTCGTGCAGCACGCCCGCCGCGCGCTGGTCGTCGAGCGAGGCGCGAGTGCCTCGCACGATCTCGTCGAAGAGCCGGTCGGCCGAGGGCGAGCTGTCGCCGAGCATGCGGCCGAGGTAGTCGATGTAGGGTCCGTGGCGGTCGAGGTCGTGCAGGGCGGTGCGGATGCGGTCGGCGGTGGGCCCCTGGATCAGGTCGTTGCCGTCGTCGGTGAAGACCGAGACGACGTGGTCGTCGCAGGCCTCGCGCAGTGCGCGCTTGTCACCGAAGTGGTGCACGATCAGCGCCGGGCTGACTCCGGCGTCGGCTGCGATGGTGCGCATGCTCGCCGCGTCGAACCCGTCGCGTGCGAACGCGCGGATCGCGGATTCGCGGATGCGGGCACGGGCCGTGAGGTCGTCGGATGCTGAACGCATGTACAGCACATTAAACAAGCGTTCAGCCCGTGTCAAGGGGTGCTGTGCCGCCGGATACAGTGAGCGGATGGCCGCGTTCGACTTCAGCGCTCTGCGCCGGTTCCCCGACGTGGAGGCGCCGAACCTGCAGGCCTGGGATGCCACCGATGAACTGCTCGTGCGGTGGGCGCTCGACTCGGGCGTCGCGGGCGACGAGATCGCCGTGATCGGCGACGAGTACGGCGCCATCACGCTGGCGCTCAGGGATGCTGGGATGCACGGCATCCAAGTGCATCAGGACCTCGTGACCGGACGGCGGGCACTGGCGCTGAACGCCCTGCGTGTGGCCGCAGCGTCGGAAAACGCAGACGAGACGCGCGCGGCGCGGCGTGTCGGGGCCGAACACGCCGACGCCGACGCAGAACATCCGGAGTCTTCGACGTTCACGTCCCACGAGCTCGACGAGTCGCTGCTCGCCGGTGCGCGCCTGGTGCTGCTGCAGCTGCCCAAGGCGCTCGCCGAACTGGAGGAGATCGCCGACGCGGTCGCCAGGTGGGCGTCGCCCGAGGTCGTGCTGGTCGCCGGAGGTCGCGTCAAGCACATGACGCTCGCGCAGAACGAGGTGCTGGCCCGCAGCTTCGGAGTCGTGCAGCCGCAGCGCGCCGAGCGCAAGTCGCGCCTGATCCTGGTATCCGATCCCCTGCCGGTGCCGTCGCATCCTCCATTCCCGGTGCGCGCACAGCATGACGGCCTCACGCTCTGCGCGTTCGGCGGTGTGTTCGCTGGCGCGAGGCTCGACATCGGAACGCGGGTGCTGCGGGATGCCCTGCCGCAGCTGGCGCTCGCTTCGGACGAGCGACAGGCTCAGCGACCCGGGCCGGGCGAGGCTCTCAGCGTTGTGGACCTGGGATGCGGCACGGGTGCGCTCGCCGCGGCGTTCGCGCTGCAGCATCCGGATGCTGTGGTCACCGCCACCGACCGCTCAGCGGCGGCGATCCGCTCGGCGCGGGCGACGATGGCCGCCAACGGTCTGGACGGTCGCGTGCGCGTCACGCTCGACGATGCCGGCTCGGAACTGCCGGATGCCTCGGCCGACCTGGTGCTGCTGAATCCGCCGTTCCACCTGGGTGCGAGCGTGCACGAGGGCGCCGGGAGGCGTCTGATCCAGGCCGCTGCACGGCTGCTGCGACCCGGCGGGGAGGTGTGGACCGTGTTCAACTCCCACCTCGACCACCGACGTGCGCTGAGCCGCGACGTGGGTCCCACCGAGCAGGTCGCCCGCACCTCGAAATTCACCGTCACGCGCAGCATCCGCCGGGGCTGAGCGCGCCCGTTCGAATCGCTCAAGTTGCTGCATTTCGGGCTTCGGAACAGCAACTCAAGCGATTCGAAAGCAAATGGCGGCACGCCCTTAACCCCCGGTGAGACTACGAAACGATAACAAGGATTTGCCACCCGATCAGCCATTCGTTAGCGTAGAAAGGTGGTCCAGTCACCACAACACCAGTCCGCGACCGCGTCCTTCTTTCGACCCGAGCTGTAACGAAGAGACGCGGACGTACGGTCGATGTTCCATCGCGGGAGATCCGATATCCCCCGTCCGCGCCGCCGCAGCACCACTTGTCGAAACGGCCGGGATCATCACCCGGACGTTACCGAAGCCGGCTCGCCGATACCCTGACGACAGGGCGGGCCGCGCAGGGGAAACGTGTCCGAGATCGCTCTTGAAGCGCACCATCTGTACAAGGTCTTCGGTCGCAGTCCGCAGCAGGCGGTCAAGCGACTGAAGGCCGGCGAGACCCGAACCGACGTGCTCGACGCCGGCACCGCCGCCGTGATCGACGCGAGCTTCACCGTGAACCGCGGTGAGATCTTCGTGATCATGGGGCTGTCCGGATCCGGCAAGTCCACCATCATCCGCATGCTCAACGGGCTGCACGAGATCACCGACGGCGAGGTGATCATCGGCGGCGACGACATCGCCAAGGCGCAGCCGGCTGCGCTGCGCGAGATCCGCCGCGAGCGCATCTCGATGGTGTTCCAGCACTTCGCGCTGCTGCCGCACCGCACGGTGGCGGCGAACGTCGCCTACCCTCTTGAGCTGAAGGGCATCGCGAAGACCGAGCGCCTGAAGAAGGCCGAGGAGATCCTCTCGCTCGTGGGCCTGGAGGGCTGGGGCGACAAGCTGCCCAGCGAGCTCTCCGGCGGCATGCAGCAGCGCGTCGGCATCGCCCGCGCGCTCGCCGCCGACACCGACATCCTGCTCATGGACGAGGCGTTCAGCGCGCTGGACCCGCTGATCCGTCGCGAGATGCAGGAGCAGCTGGTCGAACTGCAGGCCAAGCTGCAGAAGACCATCGTGTTCATCACGCACGACCTCAACGAGGCCATGTTCCTGGGCGACCGCATCGCCGTCATGCGCGATGGCCGCATCGTGCAGATCGGCACACCCGAGGACATCCTCACCGACCCCGCCAACGACTACGTCGAGCAGTTCGTGCAGGACGTCGACCGCGCTCGCGTGCTGACCGCCTCCAACGTCATGGAGCGCCCGCGCCCGGTCGTGGCCGACACCGCCGGCCCGCGCACGGCGCTGCGCCAGATGCGCGACGCCTACATGTCGGCGACCTACGTCGTCGGCCGCGATCGCAAGCTGATCGGCATCGTCACCGACCGGGATGCCGTCAAGCTGGTCCGCAAGGGCGAGACCTCGCTGTCGTCGATCCTCAAGCCCGTGCCGCAGGCCGTGGACGAGGACGAGGTGCTGATGAACCTGTTCATCCCGTCCGTCGAGTCGCCGCTGCCGCTCGCCGTGACCGACGCCGAGGGCCGCCTGACCGGCGTCATCCCGCGCGTCACCCTGCTCGCCGCGCTCGGCCCCGGCCCGGGCGCCACCGGCGAGCTGACCATTCCCATCCAGCCGATGCCGGCGACCATGATCGACGAGGTTCTCGCCGAAGCGCAGGATGCTGTCGACTCCGCGGCATCCGCTTCCACCGGCGTCACCGCGCCCGGTGCAACCAACTCTGCAACGCCCTCCCGGGGCGGCACTGACGACACCGGGGAGGTGCACTGATGGAAGGATTCCGCGTCCCGATCGGAGACTGGGTCGACGTCGTAGTCGATTGGCTGCGCGACAACGTGAAGTGGCTGTTCGACTTCATCTCGACCGTCGTCGGCTTTCTCGTCGACAGCCTCTCCGACATCCTGACCACCCTCCCTGCGCCGGTCATGATCGTGCTGTTCGCGCTCGTCGCGTGGTTGGTGCGTTCGTGGCAGCTGGCCGTCGGCACGGCTCTGATGCTCACACTCGTCGTCGCGATGGATCAGTGGGAGCAGAGCATGCAGACGCTCGCGCTCGTGCTCATCGCCACCATCGTGACCGTGCTGATCTCGGTGCCATTGGGCATCTGGGCGGCGCGCAACGACTCCGTCAGCGCTACCCTCAAGCCGGCGCTCGACCTCATGCAGACGATGCCATCGCTGGTGTATCTGATTCCCGCGATGGTGTTCTTCGGCGCCGGCTTCGTCCCCGGTGTGATCGCCACGGTGATCTTCTCGATGCCTCCCGGAGTGCGGCTGACCGAACTGGGCATCCGCGGCGTCGACGGTGAGACCGTGGAGGCCGGGCACGCGTTCGGCGCGACGCCCTCTCAGATCCTCAGGGGCATCCAGCTGCCACTGGCGATGCCGACGATCATGGCCGGCATCAACCAGGTCATCATGCTCGCGCTGTCGATGGCTGTCATCGCCGGAATGGCCGGCGCTGACGGACTCGGCAAGGAGGTCGCCCTGGCGCTCGGGTCGATCGACATCCCGCGTGGCGTCGAAGCCGGCCTCGGCGTCGTGTTCATCGCGGTCTTCCTCGACCGGGTCACGGCCGCGATGGGCAACCCGTCCGGATTCACCTCGTCGCTGCTCGGGATGCTGGCGCAGCGCCGCAGCAAGCAGCGGCGGGCGCTCGCCGATGCCCAGGCCCAGGTGGAGGCTGCCGCCCTGCGGGAAGCCGAGCCGGTGAAGGTGCCCGGTTCCTGACGACACCACCCGCTCACGGCGTACCCGCCAACTGAACTCATACGAAACACAGCAGAAGCACCATACGGAAGGAAGCACGATGAAGAAGAGGCACCTGACAGGCATCATCGCGATGGGCGCGATCTCCGCCCTCGCACTGGCGGGATGCGCCAGCGACACCGCCGAGCCCGGCGACGGCGGAAGCGCGAGCGACGAGAAGGGCACGATCACCCTCGGGTTCCTGCCCACCTGGACTGACGGCCTCAGCATGGCCTACCTGGCGCAGGACCAGCTCGAGAAGCTCGGTTACAAGGTCGATCTGGAAGAGATGACCGACGCCGGCCCGCTGTTCACCGGCGTCGCCAACGGTGACTTCGACGTGTACCCCTCCGCCTGGCCGCAGGTCACGCACGCGGACTACATGAAGAAGTACGCCGACGATCTCGAGGACCTGGGCGCCTACTATGACGGTGCCGTGCTCACGATCGCGGTTCCGACCTACATGAAGGACATCAACTCGATCGAGGACCTCAAGGGGCAGGGCGACCGCTTCGACGGCAAGATCACCGGCATCGAGCCGGGTGCGGGCCTGACCAAGGCGACCCAGAAGATGATCCCGGAGTACGGCCTGGATGGCGAGTACGAGCTCCAGACCTCGTCGACGGCCGGCATGCTGGCCACCCTCGACACGGCCTACGCTGCGAAGGAAGACGTCGTCGTGACGCTGTGGCGTCCGTTCTGGGCGTACAACGACTGGGACATGAAGGACCTCGAGGACCCGAAGGGTGCGATGGGCGAGCCCGAGACGCTCAACTTCATCGCGCACAAGGGCACCACCGAGGAGTTCCCCGAGGCCGCTGAGCTGTTCTCGAAGATCAAGCTCGACGATGACCAGTACGGCTCGCTCGAGGGCCTCGTCACCAGCGACGAGTACAAGAACAAGCCCGCCGACGCCGTCGACAAGTGGATCGAGGAGAACGGCGACCAGTTCGACTGGCTGGTGAAGTAACACCTCCTCCTCTCGGGCATCCACGTCCGCCGAAACCCCTCCTGATCGTCGAAACCCCTCCGGGGATACGTCGTTCAGGAGGGGTTTCGGTACTGCTGAGGGGTCTCGGCGGGGCGACTGTCAAGGCCCGGTGCGGCGGGGAGGAGCGGGGCGTAGCCTGGGCGCATGGACGGGTTCGCGGCCATCGACTTCGGGTTCGCGCGCGAGGTCGTGCAGCGCGGGATCGCCGCGCTGTACCTGATCGCATTCCTCTCGACGCTGAACCAGTTCCGCCCGCTGCTCGGCGAGCGCGGGCTGCTCCCCGCACCGGAGCTGCTGTCGTGGGCTTCGTCGTCGAAGGCGAGAAGCCGGATGCTGCGCCCGACGCTGTTCGCGCGCATCCGCTACACCGACCGACGCCTGGCCGCCCTGTGCTGGGCGGGCATGGTGATCGCGGTGCTGCTGGTGATCGGCATCCCGCAATTCGGCCCGCCCTGGGTGCCGATGATCGCGTTCCTGCTGCTCTGGCTGGGGTACATGTCGGTGGTGAGCATCGGCCAGACGTTCTACGGGTTCGGCTGGGAGATGCTGCTGCTCGAGGCGGGATTCCTCGCAGCATTCCTCGGCTCGCGGGATCAGCCGCCGCCCACCGTGGTGATCGTGCTGCTGTGGTGGCTGGTGTTCCGGCTGGAGTTCGGCGCCGGCATGATCAAGTTCCGCGGCGGCCGGGAGTGGCGCGACCTGACCGCGCTGACCTATCACCACGAGACGCAGCCGATGCCCGGGCCGCTCAGCCGGCAGGCGCATCTGCTGCCGAGGTGGTTCCACAAGGGCGAGGTTCTGGGCAACCACTTTGCCCAGCTCGTGGTGCCGTTCTTCCTGTTCGCGCCGCTTCTCTCTCTCGGGGCGCCCGTACTTCGACAGACTCAGGGCCCCACCGCTTGGGTCGCTGAGCTCGTCGAAGCGTTGCAGCTGGTCGGCACGGTCGCCGCGGTGATCGTGATCCTCACGCAGCTCTGGCTGATCGCCACCGGCAACTTCGCCTGGCTCAACTGGGCGACGGTCGTGCTGGCGTTCTCGGCGGTGTCCTGGCCGGATGGTCGGTCCCTGCCGTGGGTCGCTGCGCCCGTCGAGGCGTCGCAGAGCATCGAACCGATCGATCCGTACTGGATCGTCATCACGTCGGCCATCGGCATCCTCTACCTGGTCATCTCCTGGCCCGCGCTGCGCAACCTGTTCGCGCGTCGTCAGCTGATGAACGCGAGCTTCAACCGCTGGCAGCTCGCCAACGCGTACGGAGCCTTCGGCACGGTCACGAAGCAGCGCATCGAATTCGTGATCGAGGGCACGACGGATGCCGATCCGGATGCCGCCGACTGGCGCGAGTACGAGTTCAAGGGCAAGCCGGGGGAGGTGCGCCGCATCCCGCGGCAGTTCGCCCCGTACCATCTGCGCCTGGACTGGCTGATGTGGTTTCTGCCGCTGGGACGCTCGCTGGAGGACTGGTTCGCGATGCTCCTGGTGCGGCTGCTGGAGGCGGACGAGCCGACGCTGCGGATGCTGCGCCGCGACCCGTTCGCCGGGGAACGGCCCCGGTGGGTGCGGGTGGTGGCGTACCGCTACCGGTTCACCACGCACGCCGAGAAGCGGGCATCCGGCGACGTCTGGACCCGCGAGCGGCAGGGACTGGTGGTGCGTCCGCTCGGCGGGTGAGGGACTCCACGCGGATACGGATGCCCCCCGCGGGCCTGACCGCGCGCCGTCGGCCCCGATCCGCAACGCCCTTCCGTCAGAGCCGCACGGGCCGCCCCGCCTCGAGCGACGCGTAGGCGGCATCCACCAGCACCACCGCCGCGACGCCGTCGGCGGGCGTGACGCGCGCCTCGCGGCCGGTGCGGATCGCGTGCAGGAAGTCGGCCAGCTGCTCCCGGTACGGGTCGGCGGCGGATGCCGGGGGCAGGGACCCCTCGGCGGCGCCGCCCACCTCGTCGGTGTCCACCGACAGCTCGCCGGCCGACCCGACCACCGAGGCGCTCGAGTGGAACGCCGCGCCCGGCTCCGCCCAGTCCGCGCGCACGTGGCTGATCGCGCCGCCGGTGTGCGTGAGCGTGACGTGCGCCGAGACGGGCGGCTCGTCGGCGGTCGGCGGGTCCTGCGTGGCCGAGACCTCGGCGACGGGACCGGCCAGCCACAGGGCCTGATCGAGGTCGTGGATCATCAGATCGCGGATGATGCCGCCGCCGGCATCCGGCGAGAAGAACCAGGCGGATGCCGGGGCGGCGACTGTGCGCCGGAACGTCAGCTCCAGCAGGGTGCCGACGCCGCCGATCTCCTCGTGCACCTGCTGATAGCCGGCGAAGTACCGCACGACGTGCGCGGGGAAGAGGCGCACGCCCGCCGTGGCGGCGGCATCGGCCATCGCCTGTGCATCGACGGCGGTGACGGCCAGCGGCTTCTCGCACACCACGTGACGTCGCTGCGCGAACGCCGCCAGAGCGATGTCCAGGTGCGACGAGGTGGGGCTGACGATGTCGACGATCCCGCTTCCGGCGATCAGTTCGTCGAGCGTGTCGACGATGCGGATGCCGTAGCGCTCGCCCAGGGCATCCGCTCCGGTGCGGCGCAGGATGGCGACCTCGGCGCCCAGCGCCAGCCACCCCTCGATGTGCGGCGGGGCGATGCCGCCCGCACCGACGATCCCGACCTGCGGTGTGTCGTCCATACGGCCGAGCCTACGTCGGACACCGCTCGCCCGACAGCCGACCTGATTCGTCTCGGCGTCAGACGGCAGGGTCGTCGCGCTTCAGCGGCATCCGCTCGGGCTCCGGCGCGGGGGTCGGTGGGGCGTCGCCTCCGGGGGTCAGTTCGCCGGCGACCTGCTTCTCGAGCACGTCGACCGCGTCGTCGGAGAGCACGATCAGCCCGTCCAGCTCGTCGCGCACGCGCTTGTAGGCGACCTGGCGCTCGGACTGCGTGGCCGACTCGTCGAGGGCGACCTTCAGCATGTGCTGGGCGCGGTCGAGCCGCTTGCGCTCATCGGCGGTGAACCCGGAATCGCGGATGCGGCGGGCATCGCGCTCTGCGACCTCGAACGCCACCGCGTAGTTGCCGACCGCGTCGAGGTACTCGCTCACCCGCTGCTCGTCGACCTTGGCGTCGGCAGATGCCGGGCGCAGGGCGTCGGCGGTCTTCTTGGCGCGCAGGAACGCGGCCGTCAGCGGCTGTCGGCCATCGCTCATGGCCGGGTAGGCGATGAGCTTGGCGACGTCGAGCTCGTAGTCCAGCCAACGTGCGGTGATCTCGTCGTGCTCCTTGAACAGGCGCTCGAGCAGCTCGCTCGGGGCGACGGATGCCGGCTGTGCGGCCGGCTGGGCGCCGACGCGCCTCCCGGATGCAGCGGAGATGCCGCGGGCCTGCAGCTCGGCGGTCTTGAGCTCGCTCTTCAGGCGCAGCGTCTCCAGGCGGCGCTCGTGACGCTCGCGGGACGCGATCTGCCAGCGACGGCCGATTCCCCCGGCGACACCCATGATGGGGAAGATCAGCCACCAGAGGTCGCCGACGTTTCCCCAGAAGCCGCTCCAGAACGTGGGATCCATGATGCTCCCAGCCTAATCTCGTGCGGGGAGATCCGCTGTGACGGATGTCATGATCGCGCCCGCGGGTCATCCTTTCGGTGGAGACGGAGTTCACCCTCGCTCGCGATGCCATGAAACCCGCGCGCTGGTGGGCTTGATGTCATGGCAGAAGAACTCCGCACCGGGCGATCCCGGCATCCGCTCTCCGACCGCCTCACCTCGCGCCGCGGCGCGTGGATCTGGATGGGCGCCGTGCTGCTGGTGATGTTCGTCCTGTTCGGGGCGTTCGGATCGGCCAAGGCCCCCGCTGGAAACGCGCAGGCGCCCGCGGCAGCCGAATCCGTCCGCGTGACCGCGCTGCTGGACACGTTCCCGAACGCCGACCGCCAGTCGGTGCTGGTCGTCGCCTCCCGCGACGACGGCGCGGCGCTGACGGATGCCCAGGCCGGCGAGCTCACGGAGCTGCTACCCGTGCTCGACGAGCACGCCGACGCCGACTCGACCGGGCCGCTGATCAGCGAGGACGGGAAGGCGGCCGTGCTGGTCACCCCGATCCGGGTGGGCGAGACCAACACCGACACCGCGGCGGTGATCTCGCAGGTGCGCGCCGCCCTGGCCGACCACGAGCCCGACGGGATGACCCTGCAGGTGACGGGCGGCCCGGCGTTCGGCGCCGACGTCGCCTCGTCGTTCGAGGGAGCCGACTTCACCCTGCTCCTGGTCACGATCCTGATCGTCGCGGTGCTGCTGATCATCACCTACCGGTCGCCGGTGCTGTGGCTGATCCCGCTGGTGGTCGTCGCGCTCGCCGACGGTCTGGCCGGGCGTCTCACTGCCGCGGCCGGGTCGCTGTGGAACCTGCAGTTCGACTCGGGCATCATCAGCGTGCTGGTGTTCGGCGCCGGCACCAACTACGCGCTGCTGCTGATCTCCCGCTACCGCGAGGAGCTGCACACCACCGCCGATCACCGCAGGGCGCTGAGCGCCGCCTGGCGCGGCACCGCACCCGCGATCCTCGCCTCCAACGTCACGGTGGTGCTCGCGCTGCTCACTCTCGTGCTGGCCGTGATCCCGGGCACGCACGGCCTGGGCGTCTCGTCGGCGATCGGGCTGCTGGTGGCGCTGGGTGCGGTGCTGTTCCTGCTGCCGCCGGTGCTGGTGGTGTGCGGGCGCAAGGCGTTCTGGCCGTTCGTGCCGCGCCCCGGCGAGGCGCCGCGGCAGGGACGCGCCTGGCGGCGCGTGGCATCCGGTGTGGTGCGACGACCGCTGGCGAGCCTGGTGGCGGGCGTCGCGCTGCTCGCCGTGATGGTGACGGGGCTGATCGGCACCTCGGTGGGGCTCGATCAGCTGGAGAAGTTCCGCGTGCAGTCCGAATCCGCGACCGGGCTCGAGGTGCTCTCGCAGCACTTCCCCCCTGGCGAGGCGCAGCCGATCCTGATCGTGGCCGACAGCGACCAGGCGGACGCCGTGGTCGAGGCCGCCGCACAGGTGGAGGGCGTGGTGCGCGCGCATCCCGCGGGCACCACCGAGGATGACGGCCTGACCAAGATCATGGTCACCAGCGACTATGCGCCCAGCACGGAGCAGAGCCTGAACCAGATCACCGAGCTCCGTGACGCCGTGCACGCCGTGCCGGGGGCGGACGCCGTGGTCGGCGGCGCCGTGGCGACCGACCTGGACGCGCGGGCGGGTAATCAGCAGGACCTGCTGAAGATCGCGCCGCTCGTGCTGGGGGTCAGCTTCCTGGTGCTGCTGGTGCTGCTGCGCTCGGTGGTCGCACCCGTGCTGCTGCTGATCGTGAACCTGGCAAGCGCCCTGGCCGCGATCGGCGCGGGCGCGTGGCTGAGCCGAGTGCTGTTCGATCAGCAGGCGCTGGATCTGCAGGTGCCGCTGCTGGCGTTCCTGTTCCTGGTGGCGCTCGGCATCGACTACACGATCTTCCTGGTGCATCGCGCTCGCTCCGAGGCGGCGGTCCACGGCACCAGGCCGGGCATGGTCGAGGCGATCGCCCACACCGGCGGCGTGATCACGAGCGCGGGTATCGTGCTGGCGGCCGTGTTCGCCGCCCTCGGGGTGCTGCCGCTGGTCACCCTCGGGCAGCTGGGCCTGATCGTGGGGGTCGGCGTGATCGTCGACACCCTGGTGGTGCGCACGGTGATCGTGCCGGCGATCTTCGCCCTGGTGGGCGACCGGATCTGGTGGCCGGGGCGACCGCGCACGCGCGCCGTCGGCATCCTGGCATCCGACCCGGCAGCGCCGGAAGCCGACCGGGCCGCGGGGATCGCCACGACAGAGCCTGCCGAACCGCAGCGACGGCAGGGAGAATCGGAGCATGAACGTCGTGAAGACTCCGCTGCCTCGCGCTGAACGGGCATCCGCGCACGGCAGCGGGCGTGCGGCGCGGACGGCCGGTGCCGTCGGGTCCGTGCATGGCGGAACGGTCGTGCGCGCGATGGAGGTCGGCCAGCACCTCATGGCGCTGGCGCTCACCGTGATCGGGGTGATCCGGGCGATCGCGGCGGGCACGCCGATCGCCGCGGCGGTGCTGGCCGGGGTGGCGATCCTGGCCGTGCACGCGGTCGGAGCGCTGCTGCCCTCGCGCTCGCGCCCACCCGCGGTGTGGTGGCTGGTCGCACTCACCGCCGTCTGGGCGGGCGCCGTCGCGGTCTCGCCCGAGTTCATCTGGGTGGCGTTTCTGCTGTGGCTGCTCGCCGGCCACCTGCTGCCGCTGCCGTGGGGTCTGCTGTTCTCGGCGCTGGTGCTGGCCGTGGTGATCGTCGCGCCGATCCTGCACCACGGCGTCACCAGCTACGCGAACGTGTTCGGCCCGCTGATCGGCGGCGTGTTCGCGTTCGGGGTCTCGCGCGGCTACCTGCAGCTGCTGAAGGATGCCGCCGAGCGCGAGCGCCTGGTCGAATCGCTCACCCGCGCGCAGCACGAGATGGCCGAGCTGCAGGACGAGCTCGCTCTCGCACAGCGCGAGTCGGGTGCGGTGGCCGAGCGCACCCGCATCTCCCGCGACATCCACGACACGGTGGCGCAGGCGCTGTCGTCGATCCGTCTGCTGGCGCACGCCGGCGCGGATCGCAGTACGGATGCCGAGGCCGCGCGCGCCCTGTCGCAGGTGGAGGCTCTCGCCGGAGACAGCCTGGCCGACGTGCGACGAATCGTCGCCGCCCTCGCCCCCGCCGAGCTGGAGGACGGCGTGCTGGCCGCTGCCCTGCGGCGCATGCTGGATCGCGCGCACGACGAGGCCGGCCTGCAGGTGGAGCTGCACGTCGACGAGTCGCTGCCGCAGCTGCCCACCGCGGTGGAGGTGGCGCTGTTGCGAACGGCGCAGTCGGCACTGGCCAACGTGCGCCTGCACGCCGCGGCGCGCCGGGTGGTGATGAGCCTGATCGACGACGAGCACGTCGTGCGGCTGGACATCATCGACGACGGCGCGGGGTTCGACCTCGCCGGCTGGGAGGCGGATGCCGGTGCTGCCGCGTCCAGCTACGGCCTGCGCTTCATGCGGGCGCGACTGCGCGAGCTGGGAGGCGGGCTCGACATCGAGAGCGCCTCCGGTGAGGGGACAGCGATCTCGGTGCAGCTGCCGATCGCGCCGGATGCGACACCACCGGACGCGACATCACTGGCATCCGAGGAGGAGACGCGATGACTGTCACCGTACTGCTGGTCGATGACCATCCGGTCGTGCGCAGCGGACTGCGTGCCGTGCTCGAGACCGACGACGTGCATGTCGTGGGCGAGGCCGCCACCGGCGAGGAGGCGCTCGCGCTGGCAGGACACCTGCATCCCGACGTCGTGCTGTGCGATCTGCGACTGGGAGAGGGGATCGACGGCATCCGCACCACCGCGGCGCTGCGCGCACTGGATCCCGCACCCGCCGTGCTGATCCTGACCACCTTCGACCGGGATGCCGAGATCCGCGGCGCGATCGAGGCGGGAGCCGCCGGCTACCTGCTGAAGGACGTCGATCCGGAGCGGATCCTCGATGGCATCCGCCGGGCCGCCGCCGGAGGAATGGTGCTGGCACCCGACCTGGCCGCGCGGCTGCTGGAGGGCTTGCGCAGCCCGCTGCCCAAGCTGACCGGCCGCGAGACCGAGGTGCTGCGGCTGCTGGCGACGGGAGCTGCGAACCGTGAGATCGCGCGCACCCTGTTCGTGACCGAGGCGACGGTCAAGAGCCACCTCGCCCACATCTTCACCAAACTCGACGTCGACAGCCGCTCGCGTGCAATCCACGTGGCGCGCGAGGCCGGACTCATCTGACGACGACTCATCTGACCAGGAGGCACTCCGTGACCACATCGCCGGCGGCATCGGCATCCGCGACAGACGTCGAGAGCGCACCCGCTCGCAGGGACTGGCTGGGTCTGGCCGTGCTGTCGATCGGGCTCGGGCTGATCGTGCTGGACGGCACGATCGTCGGCGTCGCGCTGCCGGCCATCATCGGGGATCTGGGCCTGGATCTCACCGACGCGCAGTGGGTGAACAGTCTGTATGCAGTGCTGCTGGCGGCGCTGCTGCTCTCGACCGGCAGCCTGGCCGACCGCTGGGGTCGCAAGCGGGTGTTCGTCGCGGGCCTGCTCGTGTTCATGGGCGGCAGCCTGATGGCCGCGATGTCGGACACCGCGGGCCTGCTGATCGGGGCGCGCGCGGTGCAGGCGGTGGGCGCGGCGTTCATCATGCCGTCGACGCTGTCGACCGTGAACGCGGTGTTCCGCGGCCGGTATCGGGCGGCGGCGTTCGGCGTGTGGGGTGCGGTGATCTCGGGTGCGGCGGCGATCGGACCGCTCGCCGGCGGCGCGCTGACGCAATGGGCGTCGTGGCACTGGATCTTCCTGGTGAACCTGCCGCTGGGCGCGCTCGTGCTGACTGCCGGGCTGCTCACCGTGCGCGAGACGCGCGGGCCGAAGACGCGACCCGGAGTGGACGTGGACGGCGCGCTGCTGAGCGCGATCGGCTTCGGCGCACTGGTGTTCGCGGTGATCGAGGGGCCCGACCTGGGCTGGTGGGAGCCGGCCGGTGAGCTGGTCGTGTTCGGCTGGACCTGGCCGGAGGATGCCGCGATCTCGGCCGTACCGGTGTGCTTCGCGATCGCGGCCGCGGCGCTGGTGCTGTTCGTGGTGTGGGAGCGGCACCGCGAGAAGGTGCAGCGGCAGGCGCTGCTGGATCTGGGGCTGTTCTCGCTGTCGACGTTCTCGTGGGGCAACCTGACCGCCGGAATGGTGGCGATCGGAGAGTTCGCGCTGCTGTTCGTGCTGCCGCTGTACCTGGTCAACGCGCTCGGGCTCGACGTGATGGGCGCCGGCCTGGTGCTCGCGGGCATGGCGCTCGGCGCGTTCGTGTCGGGTGCCGCCGCACGGCACCTGGCCGCGCGACTCGGGGCGCCCGGCGTCGTGGTGCTGGGACTCGCGCTCGAAGTCGCGGGCGCCCTGGCGCTGACGCTGATCGTGCAGGGCGGCACGCCCGGATGGGTCATCGTGATCCCCCTCGTCTTCTACGGACTCGGTCTGGGGCTGGCATCCGCTCAGCTGACCGGCACCGTGTTGCGCGACGTGCCGGTCGCGATCTCGGGTCAGGGGTCGGCGACGCAGAGCACCGTGCGTCAGGTGGGCTCCGCGCTGGGGACGGCGTTCGCCGGGGCCGCGCTGTCGGTCGCCCTGGCGGTCACCCTGCCCGCCGCGCTCAGCGCTGCGGGCGTCTCCGGCGCGGATCGGCTCGCGGATTCCACCCGGGTGACGGCCGGGACGACCATCGCTCAGCTGCGCGCGCAGGGCGTGCACTCGCCGCTCGGCGAGCACACGCAGGCGGCGGTGGATGCCCTGGCATCCGGATTCGCGGATGCCACGCGCTGGTCGCTGCTGCTGGCCGTCGTGTTCCTGGTGCTGGGACTCGTCGGCGCGCTGCTGCTGCGGAGAAGCTCGCGGGAGGGGTGATTCCCGGGTCGCAATGGATGCCGCTGCGTTCCCGTATCCGATTTCCGGGTCGCAATGGGTGCCGCTGATCTCGCGTTTCGGCGGCATCCATTGCGACCTGGACGGCGAGCCGGTGGAGACATGTGCAGGAGGATGCAGGTGAGCAAGCCCGATCAAGCGAGCGGCTCGGCCCGAAGGAGATGATTCCTGCATGGACTCGTCACACGACACGTTCGGCGCCTTCGTCGAAGAGCTGGCTTCGGCCATGCGCGACGATGAGGTGTCGGCGCTCACCGGCGACGAGCTCGCGGCACGGGTGGGGTTCTCCCGATTCCACTTCGATCGGGTGATCCGCTCGGCCGCGGGCGAGCCTCCGGCGGCGTTCCGCAGGCGCATCCTGCTCGAGCGCGCGGCGTTCAGGATCCTGACCACGGATGCCTCCCTGCTCGACGTCGCGATCGACGCCGGGTACGGCTCGCACGAGGCGTTCACCCGCGCGTTCGCACGGGCGTTCGGGGCGCCGCCCGCCGAATGGCGGCAGCATCCGGGGCAGATCCGCATCCCCGCGGCGAACGACGTCCATTTCCATCCACCGGGGAGCATCCGGCTCCCTTCGAGAGGAGCAGTGAGTGACATGAACCTTCTGACACGCATGGTCGAGCACCACATCTGGCTGACCGGAGAGATGATCCGGGTGGCGCAGCAGCTCGAGCCGGACGCCCTCGAGAAGCCCATCGAGATCGACGTCGACGACGACCCTCAGACCATCCGGTCGCTGCTGGCGCGGCTGACCGGGCAGCTGGCGATGTGGAACGCCGTGATGGCCGGGCGCGACTACGACATCGACAAGGAGGCGGATCAGTCCCTCGGAGAGCTGCGGGGCGTGCTCGAGGTCGAGGGCCCCGCGTTCCTGGCGCACGTGCGCGAGGTCACCGCTGAGGACCGCCTGGACGAGACCTTCGTCGACGCGAGCGGCGAGCCGGTCGAGATGATCTCGTACGGCGGCAACATCGCGCACATCCTGACCTTCGCCGCCTACCGGCGCACGCTGGTGTGCCTCGCCCTCGCCGCGCACGGCCACGACGAGCTCGGCTGGGGCGATCCGAGGCACTGGGTGATCGAGCCGGAGGGCGTGCGCTGAGCAGCATCCGCCGGGCCTTCGCCGCCCCAGCCTGCATCGCCGGTCGGAGAGGAGAACTCCGCGTCGGGAGGAGGATCCCGCCTCGGGACTCCTCCCGAGCGTGAGATCTCCTCCCGAACGCGTGCGCTCACTCGAGCAGGGTGAAGCCCGACTCGTAGCGCGTGCGGCCGAGCGCCGCCATGATGATCTGCAGGAAGCCCATCGCCTCGAGCTCGCGGGCGCGGGTGAGCGGGCCCACGTCGACGGCGCGCATGCCGGCGCCCTCGATCAGCGCGGCGACGCTCATCTTGGCATCCGCGTAGTCCCCGGCGTACAGCACGGTGGTGCGGGTCGTGCCGTTGGTGCCGCTGACCAGGGTGTCGCCGAGGTTGACGTTGAACGCCTTCACCACGGCGGCGCCCTCGGGCAGCAGCTTGGCCAGCTCGGCCGCGGTGGACGAGTCGGCGGGCGAGCGCAGCCGGTCGTAGGTGGAGAAGTCGATCGGGTTGCTGATGTCGATCACGACCTTCTCGCTGAGCTGGTCGCGGTAGTGCTCCAGGATGCCCTCGTACGCCCCGTACGGGACGGCGAGCACCACGAGGTCGCCGGTGAGCTCGTCGCCCATGACGCCGTACTCCAGTCCGGGACGCGCGGCGGACGTGCTCGTCGCGCTGCGCTTGATGATCTGGATGCCGGCGCCGGCTCGGGTGGCGACCTCGGCGATCGCCCCGCTCATCTTTCCGCTGCCGATGATGCTGATCGAAGTCATGCGACCTGGACCTTCCTGAATCGATCGAGTGCCTGCTCGGCGACCTTGTGCGCGTCGTAGTCGAACACCGCGCCGCGGCGGAAGTCGCGGCCGACGCGGATGTCGGCGTCGCGCTTGCGCAGGTTCTGGAACTCGTACTGCGCATCGAACATGGCGCCGGCACGGCGCGAGCCGTTCTGCAGGATCGCCGTGCGCTGCATGCGGACCGCCGTGTAGCGCCGGAACGCCTCCGGGATGTCGGCGACCGTGTCGGCCGCGGCGAGGAAGGTGGCCAGGGCCATACTGTCCTCGATCGCCTGACTGACGCCCTGACCCTGGTGCGGCAGCATCGTGTGCGCGGCATCGCCGAGCAGCGTGACGGGTCCGCGCGACCAGTTGGTGAGTGGCTCGTGGTCGAACAGCCCCCACCAGAAGGTCTTGTCGATCAGGCTGATGAAGTGCTGCAGCCGCGGGTCCCATCCGTCGCCCGAGAACTCGGCGGCGAGCTCGCCGACCTCCGCCGGGCCCGACCAGGCCCCGTGGAGCGGCCTGTCGCTCGGGACGCCCGCGACGAAGTTGAACAGCCTGCGCTGCTGCAGCGGGTAGGCCATGAAATGGCGGCTGTCGCCCATCCACACCTGGCTGATCATGGGCCAGTCCGCCGGCAGGCGGGAGGCATCCATGACCCCGCGGTAGACGAGATAGCCCGAGTAGACGGGTTCCGGATGCTGGCCCACCGCGCCCCGCACGACCGAGTGGATGCCGTCGGCGCCGACGACGGCGTCGAACACGTCCTCCGCGCCGTTCTCGAACTCCACCCGCA
Source organism: Microbacterium sp. ARD32 (assembly GCF_031844385.1). Classification (NCBI taxonomy): domain Bacteria; kingdom Bacillati; phylum Actinomycetota; class Actinomycetes; order Micrococcales; family Microbacteriaceae; genus Microbacterium; species Microbacterium sp. ARD32. Next base: position 69,963 of record NZ_JAUZVD010000002.1, on the reverse strand, counting down.
CGCCCGAGGCGACCGTCTGCACCGACTTCAGGCGGTGACCCAGACGGATCGATTCGGGCGCGACGTCCTGCGCCAGTGCGTCGATGAGGTCGGGCCGGTACATCCCGATGTTCTGGTACTGCCGGGCGGTGTCCTCCCAGGCGGCGTCGGTGACCAGGTTGCCCATGGCGTCCAGATACACGCCGTGCCCGTCGGGGACGGCTCCGGCTTCACGGATCCGCTCGAGCACGCCGAGCCGGTCGAGCACCCGGGCGGCGTTCGGGGCGACGGTGACCCCCGCCCCGACCTCGCCCAGGCGGCTCGCCTGCTCGAACACCGTCACCTGCACTCCGGCGATCCTCGTGAGGGCGATGGCGGCCGTGAGGCCGCCCATCCCTCCGCCGATGATCGCGATCCTGGTGCTGCTGTCCACCACTTCTTCTCCTTGACTGACGTGCGCGAAGGACGCGCGAACCTACCGCGTCCCCGCGAACTCGCCCGCAGCCCGACCCGCGGGTGCGGCCGGCGCGAAGACTGTGGCCCCGGCCGCCTGCTCCGCCTCGTTGTCCGGGCCGAGAGCGATGCCACGGCGGTCGCGCAGGCAGAGCGTGGCACCGGCTCCCAGCAGGGTGGCGAGCAGCAGGTACGCGGAGACCGCGGCAGTGGTGCCGGTGTTGTTCAGCAGCATCTGCGCGATCATCGGCGCGAACGCGCCGCCCAGCACCGCGCCGACGGCGTACGTGATCGAGACGCCCGAGAAGCGGATGGATGCCGGGAAGATCTCGGCGTACCAGGCTGCCAGCGGGCCGTACGTGAGGCCGAGGCCGGTGGAGATCAACAGCAGCGCGACATAGAGGCCCGGGAGTGCGCCGGCGTCGACCAGCCAGAACACCGGGAAGACGATGGCCGCCTGCAGGGCGAAGCCGATCAGGAACGTGCTGCGCCGGCCGATGGCATCCGCAAGGTAGCCGGCCAGCAGCGTGGAGAAGAACCACACGACCGCGGCGAACACGGCGGCGAGCAGCACCGAGGTGGTTTCCAGGTGGCCCACGCTGATCGCGTAGCTGTTCAGGAAGCCTCCGGTGGTCATGTAGCCGAGGGTGCCGTTGCCGACGAACACGAGCGCGGCGAGGATCACCAGGTGCCAGTGGCGCCTGAACAGCGTCACGACCGGAAGGCCCGCCTGCTTGCCGCGCTCGGCGATCTCCGCGAACACCGGGCTCTCCTCGACCGCGCGACGGATCACGATGCCGACGACGATCAGCACGACGCTGAGCAGGAACGGCACACGCCAGCCCCACTGCAGGAAGGCCTCACCGGGGGAGATCACGCCGGTCATCAGCGCGGTCATGCCCGAGGCGAGCAGGAAGCCGAGCGGCACGCCCAGCTGTGGCCAGGAGCCGGCCCGGCCGCGCCGGTTCGCGGGGGCGTGCTCGACGGCCATCAGCACCGCGCCGCCCCACTCGCCGCCGGCCGAGAGGCCCTGCAGGATGCGGAGCAGGAGCAGCAGGATCGGTGCGGCGATGCCGATCTGCGAGTAGGTGGGCAGCACGCCGATGAGCGTGGTGGCCCCGCCCATCAGCAGGAGCGTGAGCACGAGCATCGCCCGGCGCCCGATCAGGTCGCCGAAGTGCCCGGCCAGGAACGCGCCGAGGGGGCGGAACAGGAAGGAGATGCCGACCGTGGCGAAGGACATCAGCAGCGCGAGCTCCTTGCCCGCGGGCTGGAAGAAGAGCTGCGCGAAGACGATCCCCGCGCTCGTGGCGTAGATGAAGAAGTCGTACCACTCGATGGTGGTGCCGATGATCGTGGCGAACGCGATTCGGCGCTGCGAGGTGCGGCTGCCCGCGGCAGTGGAAGAGGTCATCGTTGTCCCTGACGTCATTGTTCTGCCCCCTCCGGGTGAAGGGGTGGGATGCTGTTTCCTCCCTATCGTGCGATCTCCCTCACTGCGTGTAAATCACAGTTATTCGCGGATATAGTTCGATCTGACTGAAGAAACGATCGAGGACGGGGACGTCATGGCCGATGTGAGCCTGCGGCAGCTGGAGCTCTTCGCCGCCCTGCCGAACTTCCCGACGCTCAGCGCCGCCGCCGCTCATCTGCACATCTCGGAGTCGGCGCTGTCGCAGGCGGTCACGAGCCTGGAGAGCTCCGTGGGCGAGCAGCTGTGCGTGCGGCGCAAGGCGCGAGGGCTCACGCTGACACCCACGGGTCAGGACTTCGCGAAGCAGGCCCGCCGGATCGTCGCCGACACGCAGGAGCTCATCCTGGGCGTCGGTCGCGAGCAGCAGCTGCGCGGACCGGTACGGCTCGGATGCTACTCCAGCTTCGCCGTGAACGTGGTGCCGGAGCTGCTCGAGGGGTTTCCCAAGCGGCATCCGGGCGTGACCATCGAGATCATGGTGGGCACGAACGAGGAGCTGCTCTCCGCACTGGAGGCGGGGCGGCTGGACGTCGCTCTCGTGTACGACGTGTCGCTTCCCACCGGGTACCGGCGGCGCAGGATCTATGCGACCGAGCTGGAGGCGCACCTGCCGGCGGGGCATCCGCTGACCGCCCGCGAGACCGTCGACCTGGCCGACCTCGCCGACGAGCCCTACATCCTGTACGACGCGACGCCCGGCATCCGCAACGTCACCGACGCGTTCACCGCGCGTGGGCTGGAGCCGAGGATCGAAGCCCGCGTCACGCAGATCATCCTGGTCGAGGCGCTGGTGGGGCGCGGCCTGGGCTACGGGCTGCTGATGTCGCGGCCGAACGCGCTGCCGCGCAGCACCGAGGGGCGTCCGGTCGTGATCCGTCCGTTCGACCCGCCGGTCACGGTCTCACACGTGGTCGGGATCTGGCCGGCCGACATGAACCTCACGCCGCGGGCATCCGCTCTCCTCGATTTCGCGGTGGAGAAGCTCGGCGGCTACGGCCGCGCGGACGTCGAGGGCGCGGCGGGGACGCCCGACGGCGCAGCATCCGACAGTGCAGTATCCGGCAGTGCTGCATCCGACGCGGCCGACGACGTGACGGGCTGACGCGCGCTCAGCGCGCGGCGTGCACCAGCGCGCGCAGGGCGGGCAGCACCCGGTCGCGCTCCGGCAGCGGAGCGAGCTTCAGAGCGCCCGCGACCTCGAGCGCGAGCAGCGCGTGGCCGGCGGCGTTCGGGTGGAACGGGTCGCCCAGCAGACCCCACGGGATGTCGTTCACGTGCCCCGCGCCCATCTCGGCGAAACGCGCGAACTGGTCGATGAGGATCACGTCCTCCGCGGTCGCGACATCGCGGATCGCCTGCGCGAACTCGGTGATCCGGGAGCGCTCCGGCGCGTTGCGCACGTCGATCGCGGGCTGCGTCTGCAGCACCGGGATGGCGCCGAGTGCGCGCACTCGGGCGACGAAGTCGGTGACGGATGCCGCGAACTCGGCCGGTTCGATGGTGCCGAGCGCGCCCGTGGTGGAGCAGTCATTGGTGCCGATCATCAGGGTCACGACGTGCGGGCGCCAGGTGGCCACCCGGCGCTCGAAGTCGTCGAGCAGCTGCACGATCCGCCAGCCGCTGATGGCCGTGTTGATGATGACGTCCTGGATGCGCGACATGTCGCCGCGGATGAGCTCGTGCAGGTGGTCGACGTAGTTGCGGGCCCCGTGCGTGTGGACGAGTCCGTGGGTGATCGAGTCGCCGGTGAGCACCCAGGTCACCGGGGTGTCGCCGTGGAGCAGTGTGCGCAGGCGGGTGGCATCAGCAGTCACGCGTCAATCCTCCCGCACATCGGCGTCGGGCCCCCGCATCCTCGCCCCTGCTGGGCTGCCTCGCCCCTGCCCAGCTTCGTGACTGAGCAGGGGCGAGGTAGCCGAGCGGGGGCGAGGCCGGCTCCGGAATCACCCCTTCGGGATCGTGGATCTGTCGATCGGATACCAGACCGCATCATCGCCCCACTGTGAGGGGAGCGAGACCAGGGAGTCGAAGTGGTGCATCGCCACGCCGGCGAAGGACGGACTGCCGGCGAACGCGGCGTAGACCTTGTCGAGCTCGGTCTCCATCGCCAGCCGGCCCTCTTCCCAGAACGTCACCGTCTCGGGGTCGCCTCCACCGGAGAGGTCCTTCGACTCGACGCCGATCACGACCGAGTTCGGCTTTCCGATCGTGTTCGCGTAGTCGATCTCGTGCCGGGCCTGGGCGATGATGCCGGCCCCGCCATCGGCAGTGTCGCGGTAGTCCATGATCGCGATGTAGTCGGTCAGATCCTGGATGTGGTCGCTGAGCGGCTTGACCTCGCCGTTCCATTCGACCGCCGTGCAGCAGGTCGACGTATCCAGCCAGCGGGGGATCGCCGGTCCGAACAGGAGCGGCTGACCTGAGGCGTCACGGCGCTCGATGAGCTTCTGCAGCACCGTCATCCAGCGCGTCGGCAGTGTCGTGTCCGGCTCCTTCCACTGCGGCAGGATGTAGGGCTCGATGTCGACGTTGACGCCGGTGAATCGGGCATCCGCGTCCACCGCGAGGTTGTAGTCGAGCACCTTCTCCATCTCGGCGACAGCGAAGTGCTGGTACTGCTCGAGCGCACCGAAGTACGGCGGGCGGGTGCCACCGGCGATGGTCGCCTGCACTTGGTAGCCGCGGGCCTTGGCCCAGCGAACAAAGTCGGCGATCCTGGCTCGTGAATCACGCAGCATGTCGAGGCCCTGATAGCGGTCCACGCCCAGGTAGATCGTGCGAATCGCGTCGGAGTCGAAGGTGGCGGTGTCGTCCATCACGGCGCCGAGCTTGTCGCGTTCGGTGCGATCGAACACGGCGGCGTATGAGGCGCGCTCCCAGACCCACAGTGCCCGGTCCTGCTCGACGGCGACAGGCCGTTGCGCCTGCGCTCCACCGAGCGCGACGTATCGAGAACCGGACATGCCGACCATTCCGTGCGCGGTGGTAGCGCGAGCGCGGATGGCGATGAACCCGCCCCGCCACTGCTGCACGTTGATCTTCACGGAGTACAGGCCGGTGCGCGGATTGCGCGCGGCACGACGCCAATGGCTGTCGTTCACTGCCACCTCGACGGATGCTGCCGGGCTCGTGCCCTCGACCTGAACGGTCACTTCGGCATGCTTGCCCGGGACGGCGCCCTCCTGCGGTGAGACGATCGTCACCTCCGGCACCGCGGCCGCGGGGTTGTCGACATCGATCTGCACGAAAGGCGACCAGGTCGTGTAGAGGGTGTTGAGGTCTCGAGCCCGCACAGCGAACTCGACGGTGCCATCCAGCGACGTCAGGTCGACCTGCGTGCTCCAGCTGCCGGCAGCCGCGTCGACGGATGTCGGCAGGATCGTCTGTGCCCCCACGACCAGTTCGATCTCGGATACCCGCTGGTAGCGCCCCGAGACGGTGAGGGTCTCGCCGGACACAGTGCTTCCCGTGGTGGGGGTGTCGATGCTCACCCAGGCGGTCGCATTGTCAGCCGCTGCGGCGGTGGACGGCAGCAGGAACCCCGCGCCCAGCGCGAGTGCTGCGATCGTGGTGGTGAGCCGGCGCCATCGCTGGTCTCTCATCTGGTCCTCTTCCTCTGATCGGTTCCGCGGGCGCGGTTCGGTGCGCCCGCGAAGGTCACCATCGCCTGCGGGTGAGGCGCTGTCAACCGTGCATGCTGATTTCGGAATGAATCTCAGGCGAACGGGTCATACGCCTGCATCCGCACGACGTGCTCATCGACATCGACACCCAGACCAGGGCCCTCCGGTACCGACGCGACGCCGTCCACCACGCGGATCGGCGCACCGGCGACGTAGGACGACTCGACGAATTGACGTCCGTTCAGGTCGACCGCAGTCGTCACGCCGAACGCGGCGAACAGATGCAGCGACGCCGCGAATCCGAGCTCGCTGTCCGTCAGTCCGCTCCCCATGATCGAGAGCCCGGCGTCCTCGGCGAACTGCCCCATGCGCCGGGACAGGTGCAGTCCGGCGCTGCGCTGCGCTTTGAGCACGGCTACGTCGAGTGCGTCCAGCTGCAGGGCGGTGACCAGGTCGCTCGGATGACGCAGGCTCTCGTCCAGCGCGATCGGCACCGGCGACGCGGTGCGCAGACGGCTGAGGGCGGGCAGTGCGTTCGCCGGCAGCGGCTGCTCGAATGCCGAGATGCCGAGGTCGGCCATGTCGCGGGCGAGACGCAGCGCGCCGTCGAGCGTGAAGCCCTGGTTGCCGTCGATCCACAGCTGCGCTTCCGGTGCGTGCTCGCGCGCAGCGCGTACGACGGCGAGATCCGTGGCGGGGGTGCGGATGCCGACCTTCAGCTTGAACGCGTCGTAGCCGGCAGCACGCCCGGCGTCGATGGCATCGGCAGCCTGCTGCGGGGAGTCGGCGTTCACGATCCAGCCGAGGCGGATCCGCTGCGTGCGTCGCTGTCCCCAGAGCATGCCGATCGACACTCCGAGCGCGCGTCCGGTGACGTCGTGCATGGCGAGGTCGATCGCGCCCTTGGCGATGGGGGATCCGATGCTGATGCCGCGGTTGATCGCGCGCTCGAAGCGACGATGCGCGCTGTCCAGGTCCCACACCGGGAGCCCGAGGACGGCGGGTGTCAGGTACCGGTCGATCGTCGTGATGATCGACTCGGTGGTCTCATACGTCCATGCCGGCGTGGGCGTCGCCTCGCCCCAGCCGATGTGATCGCCGGCGGTGAGCTTGACGAGCACGCGCGTCGTCGGCTCTCCGGCTGTGGTCACCGGGCCTCCGGCGATCGAGAACGCGCCCTTCGTCGGCAGGCGCACGGCGAAGGTTTCGATTCGTTCGATGCGCAGGTCCCGAATGCTGTCAGTGTTCATCTGAAGTCTTCCCCTAGTAAGGAATGAATTGGGTTCTTTTGGGCCGCGAAACTCCGCGATTTCGGTAAACATACCCTGACGCGAGATTGACATTCCAGCCATTTCGCGAATATGGTCACCAGCAGTCCACCGAATCGAAGATGTTTTGGATCAGGAAATAGAATGAATTCATTCCCCCGGGAGCGCACGCTGTTCGAAAGCGTCGCCACGAAGCTGCGCACCAGGATCGACGCCGGCGAGTGGGCGTCCGGCGTACGGCTGCCCACGGAGAAGGTCCTGGCCGAGCAGTTCTCCGTCGGGCTGAACACCGTGCGCCGTGCCGTCGAGATCCTGGTCAGCGATGGCCTGGTCGTGCGCCGGCAGGGCTCGGGCACCTACGTCACCCAACGCCCGGAGACGGGTTCGCGCTTCGTCGGGGCGATCGTGCCCTCGACCAGCTACTACTTCCCCACCGTCATCGCCGGGATCGAGCGCGCGACCGGCGCGGCAGGTGTGCGGATGCTCCTCGCATCCAGCGATTATGATCACGACCGCGAACTGGTGCGGATCCGGGAGATGATCGACTCTGGCGTGTCCGGCCTCCTCATCGCACCCACGCTGCACCTCGGCGATGCTGAAGCACAGCTCGACGCGATCCGCGGCCTCGGCGTGCCGACGGTTCTGGTGGAGCGCCGTCCAAGCACGCCCGAGCCGGACGACCGGCTCTCCTACATCGTCACGGACGTCGTCGGCGGCGGCTTCGCCGCCGTGCGGCACCTGGTCGAACAGGGGTGCACGCGCATCGGCTTCATGGGTCGCAGCGACACCGCGACCGCCGATGATGTCTTCGACGGGTTCGAGCGTGCGATCGCCGCGTTCGACGTCCCGAACCTCGCCGATGCCATCATGCGGCGGCCGTCGTGGGGACGCGAGGAGCTCGCGGGCTATGCGGCGATCGCCAAGGAGCAGCGCCTCGACGGCGTGTTCTGCCTAGGAGACCGTGAGGCGACGGCCCTGATCCGCAGACTGCGTGCACAGGACATCAGCGTGCCGGACGATCTTGCCGTCATCTGCTACGACGACGAGGTGGCCGGGCTCGCCGAGGTGCCGCTCACCGCGGTGTCGCCACCGAAGTTCGAGGTCGGCCGCCTCGCCGCGAACACGCTGCTGAGGCTGATCGCCACGCAGGGCGCCGCCGCGGCCGTGCGCACCCGGCTGCTGCCCTCCATCAACGTCCGCGAGTCCAGCCGCTCGCGGCTCTGACCATCACTTCATCCCATCCCCATCTGACAGGAGAAAGCCGTGCCCATCACCCGTACCCGGGGCGTGTACGCCCTCGCCGTCACCGGCGTCGCCATGCTCGCCCTCTCGGGCTGCGCCGCTGGCGCCGCTGACGACGGCAAGACCTCGCTGACCATCGGCTTCTACGCTGCGGCCGGCAGCGAAGCCGACAGCACCATGCGCGCACTCATCGACGAGTTCGCCGAGGCCAACCCCGACATCGACGTCCAGGTCGAAGCTGCGCCCTACGTGGACTTCTTCAAGCGCCTGCGCACGCAGGTCGCCGGAAACAAGGCGCCCGATGTGTGGCTGTCGGATGGCGTGCTCGTGCAGGAGTTCGCCGCGAGGGGCAGTCTGCGCGATCTGTCCGAGTACGCGGACGACCTCGATCCCGCCGACTACATCGGGCTCGATCATCACCGCGATGCCGACGACAAGCTGTGGGCATTCCCGCAGGCGGCGCAGGTGCCGGTGCTCTACTACAACAAGGCGCTGTTCGCCGAGGCCGGGGTGGAGCCGCCCACCGACGACTGGACGTACGACGACCTCGCCGCAGCGGCGCAGAAGCTGACGGTGGACAAGAACGGCGACGGTACGGCGGATGCCTGGGGCTTCCGGGCGTTCTCCCCGGGCTTCACCGAGAGCTGGTGGCCGCAGGTGCGCGCATTCGGCGGGGAGATCGTCAACGAAGACCGCACGAAGGTCACCGTCGACAGTCCCGAGTCGGCTGCCGCGCTGGAGTGGGTGAAGAAGGCGATCGATCCGAAGACCGGCTTCGCTCCCGACGTGGTGACCACCAGCTCGCTGGGAAGCCCGCACGAACTGTTCGCGAATCAGACGGTGGCGATGTCGTTCGGCATCTACGCGCGCGCCCAGGCTGCGCTCGCCGGCAACGTCGACTTCGACGTGGTCCGGATGCCGACCGGCCCCGGCGGGAACCGCGGAGAGGTCTCGATCGTCAACGCCTGGGCCGTCAACGCGAAGTCCAGCGATGCCGAGGCGGATGCCGCATGGAAGTGGATCGAGTTCTTCTCCGGTGAGAAGCCGCAGACCGCGTGGGCTGCGCTGGGCGAGGGCATCCCGATCAACCACGCCGTCGCGAGCTCCGATGCCTTCCTCGGCGCCGACACCGCACCGGCGAACCGTCAGGCGTTCCTCGACGGGATGGAGGATGCCGAGGACATGGGCGAGAACGCCGTGTGGTCGGAGTACACCAACTTCATCGGCGAGAACGTCACCTCGGCCCTGTCGGGGTCGATGGACATCGAGGATGCGCTGGCCGACGCGCAGAAGAAGGCACAGGAATCCATCGACCGCTTCCAGGCCGCTAAGGGCTGATCGATGACCGCGACGATGATCGACCCGGGAGTGGAGGCGCCGGAAGGCGCTCCCGCTCCCGGGCGGGTGGAGAAGAAGACGCGGCGACGCTCGCGCCGGGGAATGGGCTGGGGGCTGCTGTTCGCCTCCCCCTATCTCCTGCACCTGGTCGCGCTGACCGCCTGGCCGCTGCTGGCCTCGCTCGTCTTCGCCTTCACCTCGTACGACATGGTGAACAGCCCGAAGTGGGTCGGGATCGACAACTTCGTCCGCCTGGCGAACGATCCGATGTTCTGGCGGACGCTCGGCAACACCGCCTACTTCGCCGTGCTGTTCGTGCCCCTGCAGACGGGGTTCGCCCTTCTTCTCGGCATCGCTCTGAACCAGAAGCTGAAGGGCATGGCGTTCCTGCGCGGCGCGTATTTCATCCCCGTCATCTCGTCATGGGTGGTCGTCGCCTTCGTCGCGGACGCGATCTTCAACTCCCGCTTCGGCGTCGCCAACCAGGTGCTGCAGTGGCTGGGGCTGCCCAAGCAGGACTGGCTGCAGAACCCCGATCTGGTCATCCCGGTGCTGGTGGTCGTGGCGGTCTGGAAGGGCGTGGGCTACATGGCCGTGCTGTTCCTCGCCGGCCTGCAGGCCATCCCCGAGGAGCAATACGAGGCGGCGCGGCTCGACGGCGCCAATGCGTGGCAGCGGCTGCGTCACATCACCATGCCGTGGATCTCGGGGACCACCTTCCTCGTACTCATCCTCACCATCATCCAGACGCTGCAGTCCTTCGACCAGGTGTTCGTGATGACCGACGGCGGTCCCAACGGAGCGAGCGAGCTCAGTGTGCTCTATCTGTACCGGCAGGGGTTCCAGTACTTCCAGATGGGCTACGCCTCGGCGATCGCCTGGGTGCTGCTGGCGCTGATCATGCTGCTCACCGTCATCCAGTTCCGCCTGCAGAAGAAGTGGGTGCATTATGCCTGACACGCTCGTCAGCATCCGTCCAGCCGGCCATCGCCGGCGGCGCGCAGCACTGCGCAAGCTCCCGGCCTATGTCTTCGTCATCGCCGGTGCGGTCATCATGGTGGTGCCGTTCCTGGCGGCCTTCAGCAACTCGCTGAAGTCGTTCGAGCAGTACATTCAGGTGCCGCCGACGTGGATCCCCGACCCCGTGCAGTGGCAGAACTACGCCGAAGTGTGGGAGAGGGCGCCGTTCGGGCTGTACCTGCTCAACAGCGTCATCGTCTCGGCCGCCGCCGTCGTCGGATGCGTTCTGACGAGTTCGATGGTCGGTCACGCCCTGGCCCGGATGGTGCTGCCGTGGCGCAACCTGCTGCTGACCCTGGCGCTGGGCACGATGATGCTGCCGACCGTCATCACGATCGTGCCGAGCTTCATCCTCTTCAACTCCTTCGGATGGCTCGACACCCTGCTGCCTCTGATCGTGCCGTACTGGCTGGCGACACCGTTCGGCATCTTCCTGATGCGTCAGACCTTCCTCGGGATCCCGAAGGACTTCGAAGAGGCGGCGACCCTGGACGGCGCCAACCCCTGGCAGGTGTTCTGGCGGGTGCACCTGCCGCTGGCCAAACCCGCGGTCGCGACTCTCGCCGTGTTCACCTTCATGGCGACATGGGGCGCGATCCTGGAGCCGACGATCTACCTCACCTCGCCGGAGAACTTCACGCTGCCGATCGGTGTGCAGAGCCTGCGTGGCGAGTTCGCCGGCAACGAGCAGCTCGTCACGGCCGCAGCGCTGATGAGCCTCGTTCCGATCCTCATCGTCTTCCTGCTCGCGCAGCGCTACTTCGTGCGTGGCGCGGCGGGGGCAGGACTCAAGGGCTGACGCCCGTTGAACCAGAAAGGGCAAAATCCCGTGCACTTCGATTCCTTCGCATTCGGCATCATCGGGGCCGGCACCATCGCGAATCTCCACGCCGAGGCGATCCGCGCAGCAGGCCACCGCGTGGCCCGGGTGTGCGACGTGCGGCCGCAAGCGGCAGAGCGTCTGGCGGCCGAGTACGGCGCCACCGCAGCCACAGACCACCGCGCTCTGCTCTCAGACACCACGATCGATGGCGTGATCATCACTGCTCCGCACGCCCTGCACGCACCGTTGGCGCTCGACGCGCTCGCCGCTGGCAAGCACGTCCTGCTGGAGAAGCCGATCGCGACCACTCATGCCGATGCAGTCATGCTCGCGGGTGCGGCTGCGACCGCGTCCGTGACGCTCGCCGTCGGTCACGTGCTGCATTTCGTCCCCAGTCACATTGCCGCACATGATCTGCTGCGGGCCGGTGCGATCGGAGACATCCGCCTGGTGGTCGAGCGACGCGCTTCGAATTACGCCGAAGGCTCGAGGCCGGAGTGGTTCTTCGACCCCGTGGTGGCCGGTGGGGGCATCGTGCTGAATGTCGGCACGCACGCGATCGACCGCATCCAGTGGTTCGCCGACGCGCGCATCCGCCGGGTGAGCGGCGCGGTGAGCGCCCGGCCGGGCAGCGAGGTCGAGACGGATGCCGCCGCGCTCTTCGAGCTGGAGGGTGGCGGGCACGCCTCTCTCACCGTCACCGGGACGGGTCTGGGCTTCGTGGAGCAGATTGCCGTGATCGGCGACCGCGGGGCCCTCACCGTCGATCGCGAAGCCGGAGTGCAGGTGTTCGTCGGTGGCGAGCGCACGGTGCACGTCCCCGTACAGCCGGACGAGATGGCGGCCGCCTTCACCGCGCAGATCCATGACGTCGTCGAGGCGGCGCGCACCGGTCGTGAGCCTCGCGTCGGCGTCGACTACGCCGCAGGCGTACTGGATGCCGCGCTTGCGGTGTACAGCTCGTCCGAGATCGGCGCGAGTGTCACCGTGACATCGGAGGTCGCTGCATGAGCGGCATCCGAGCATTCAGTACGCTGGGTGCACCCAGTGCGTCGATCGATGATCTGGCCCGCATCTCCACGACCACGGGCGTCGGCGTGGTCGAACTGCGCTGCGCAGCCGACGAGCTGCTCACGCCGCAGAGCTCTGTCGCCGATGCCGAAGTCCTCGGTCGTGACCTGCGGTCTGCCGGCGTATCGCCCCTGGTCGTCGCCTCGTACGTCCGCATTGCGCGGGATGACGGCGATCCCGTCGCCGAGGTGGTCGAGCACGTCAGACTCGCTGAAGCCGTCGGGGCGTCGTTCGTGCGGGTGTTCGGCGGAGTCGAGGGTGTCGCCGAATCGCGCGAGGTCGCCGCTGCGCGCCTCGCGGACGCTGCCCGGCGCGTGACGGGAACCGAAGTGACCATAGTGATGGAGACGCATGACGTCTTCCTCACCGGAGCGGCGATCGCTGACATCCTCGCTCGAGCCGACGCACCGGGGACCGGGGCCCTGTGGGATGTGGTGAACCCGTGGCGGGCCGGCGAGTCGCCACGTGCGACCGCGGATGCTCTGGCGCCCTGGCTGAGACATGTGCAGCTGAAGGACGCCGCGAGCCCCACCGAACTCGCTCCGGTTCTGCTGGGAGAGGGGGCCGTGCCCCTGTCTGACGTGCTCGCCGAACTCGATCGCATCGGCTACTCCGGCGCGATCGCGCTGGAGTGGGAGCGGGTCTGGTACCCGGAGGTGGCGCCGGTGCAGGATGCTCTGGTGCCGTTCGGTGCGCTGCTCGACAGTGCAGGCCGATGACCGGCGAGCTCACCGTCCGCGCTGAGGACGATATCTGGAACGGCATCGCGGCCGCGGCGTCGGGTGTTCTCGGCGTCCGACGGTCCCCGGTCGGGACGGTGTGCATCCTGCCCCATGAGCCGGCGCTCGAGGCGGAGGAGTACACCCTCCGGCGGGTCGACGAGGTGATCGAGGTGCGGGCGGGTGCCGCCGCCGGCGCGTTCCGTGCGCTCACTCGCATCCGTGGGGGTGCCGGCGTCGATGGGGAGTGTCACGACGCTCCCGCCTATTCCTGGCGCGGCTTCATGCTGGACGTGGCCCGCTGGTTCGTGCCCGTCGGCGAGCTGCTGGTGCTCATCGACCAGCTCGCTGAGCGGCGATTGAACGTGCTGCATCTGCACCTGACCGATGACCAGGGCTGGCGGATCCCAGTTCCCGGGTGGCCTCGGCTGACAGACGTGGGGGCGTGGCGCGAGGGCACCACGACCCGTCCTGCACCCGTGGAGGGGCAACCAGACCCCCGCTCGGGCGACGAGTGGGGCCATGGTCACCGCCATGACGGCGTGCCCCACGGCGGTCATTACACCCGCGCCGAGCTGGAGCGCGTGGTGGCGTATGCGGCCGAGCGGTTCATCATGATCGTGCCCGAGGTGGACATACCCGGTCACGTGCAGTCCGTGATCGCCGCCTATCCGGAATTGGGCGCGGGCGCGCCGGACATGCCCGTCGCGACGCGTTTCGGTCTCGGGCCGAGTCTGCTCGCGCCGACCCCCGAGGTGGAGCGGTTCATAGCCGACGTGCTCGACGAGGTGTGCGACATCTTCCCCGGCGCGTACGTGCACGTCGGCGGCGACGAGCCGCATCTGGAGACGTGGCGTCGCGACCCGGTGAGCGTGGCTCGTGCGGCTGATCTGGGGCTTCCGGGAACCGACGCGCTGCGCGGCTGGTTCGTCGAGCTCGCCGCGCGCTTCCTGCGCGAGCGCGGACGCACCGCCCTGTACTGGTATGACGGCGAGGTCCTCTCAGAGGAGGCGATCGCCGTCTCGTGGCTGGCCGAAGACGGCGGGCTGGCAGCCGCGGCGCGAGGAGCGCAGGTGATCACTGCCGACCACACCCGCACATATCTCAACTATCTCTCGAGCGAGCGGGATCCGAACCCGTATGCCTGCGGCATCGTGCTCGACGAGGCGACGGCGGCCGGCTTCCGCCCCGCCCCCGATGGGGCGGCCGCGCGCGTCGCCGCGCGCTTCCTCGGGGGTCAGGCGCAGTTGTGGACGGAATACGCACCGCATCGCGAGTCGCGCGAGAGCCTGATGTTCCCGCGGCTGGATCGCATCGCCGAGGCCCTCTGGAACGGTGCCTGATCCACTAACCGCGACGACGCAGATCGCGTCGGCGGATCGAAAGGACGAGAACGATCGCCATGAAACCCTTCACCTCTGAGGCCGAGCTGGAAGAGGCGCTCGCCACGCCGAGTGCCGGTCTGATCGAAGACCTCGAGAACGGCTCGGGCGACCTTGTCATCCTCGGGGCCGGCGGCAAGATGGGACCGACACTGGCGATGCTCGCCCGTCGTGCGCTCGATGCGGCCGGGCGACGCGATGACGCGGTGCACGCCGTGTCGCGATTCGGCGATGCGCAGGTGCGTGCGCGCCTGGAGAGTGCCGGGGTGAACGTCGTCCCGTTCGACCTGATCGAGAACGACGACTTCTCGACGCTGCCGGATGCCCCGAACGTGGTCTTCATGGTGGGCGCCAAGTTCGGCGCCGCCACGGCGCCCTCGTGGGCGTGGGAGGTCAACGCGGCACTGCCCGACCGTGTCGCACGGAGATACCGCGACAGTGCCATCGCGGTGATGTCCACCGGCAACGTCTATCCCTTCGTCGCGCCCGCATCCGGCGGCGCATCCGAGGACACCGCCCCGGCTCCGGTCGGCGAGTACGCCCAGTCGTGTCTCGGCCGCGAGCGCGTGTTCGAGTTCGGAGCGCAGCAGCGCGGCACGCGGGTCTCGATCGTCCGGCTGAACTACGCGATCGACCTGCGCTATGGGGTGCTCGCTGACATCGCCAGTGTGGTGCACGCGGGTCATCCGGTCTCCGTGGCGACGGCGAATGTCAACGTGGTGTGGCAGGGGTATGCGAACGAGATCGTGCTCCGCAGCCTGTCGCACGCGACCGCAGACGTGTTCACCGTCAACCTCACCGGACCCGAGATGCTGAGCGTCGCCTCTATCGCGAGCCGCTTCGGCGAGCTCTTCGACCGTCAGGTGCAGCTCGTTGACGAGCCGCAGCCGACGGCGCTGCTGAACGACTCCCGGCGCTGCATGGCCCTGTTCGGGTACCCCTCGGTCTCCGCGGATGATCTGATCGCTCTTCAGGCCGCGTGGCTCACCGCAGGTCTGCCGATGTCGGCGAAGCCCACCAAGTGGGCCGTTCGCGACGGGCGGTTCTGATGGCCATCCCGCCGCTGCGCGACGCAGCCGCACGCACGCTCGCGAGAGGAGCGGTGATCCCCGCGCATCCGCTCGCCCTCACCGCGGAACGGCGAATGGATGAACGCCGTCAGCGTGCTCTCACACGGTACTACCTCGCGGCCGGCGCGGGCGGTCTCGCCGTCGGTGTTCACACGACCCAGTTCGAGATCAGGGACTCGCAGCATGCTCTCCTCGAGCCGGTGCTGGCGCTCGCCGCGGAAGAGCTCGATGCGCACCACGACCCGGATGTCCTGCGCATCGCGGGCGTCGCGGGCGACGTCCGCCAGGCTGTCGCGGAAGCCGAGCTGGCGCGCGAGCTCGGTTACGACGCGGTGCTCGTCAGCCCGCGGGTGCCCGGAGCGGATCCGAGGATGCTGCTCGATCGTGCACGCGCCATCGGCGAGATCCTGCCCGTGATCGGGTTCTACCTTCAGGCGGCCATCGGCGGGCCGGTGCTCGATCGCGGCTTCTGGCGCGAATTCGCCGCGATCTCCTCAGTGGTGGCTGTCAAGGCTGCGCCATTCGACCGCTACCGCACCCTCGAGCTGGTGCGCGGCGTCGGGGAATCGGGTCGGGCCGACGAGGTCGCCCTGTACACCGGAAACGACGATGCGATCGTCTCGGACCTCATGTCCGAGTTCCACGTCGACTCGCCGCAGGGTCGGCGCACCCTGCGGTTCGCCGGTGGCCTGCTCGGACAGTGGGCGGTGGGCACGCGCGCCGCGGTGGGGCTGCTGGAACGTGCGCGGCGTTCGGCGGCAGCGGATGCCGACGCCCGCGCGAGCCTGCTCAGACAGGGTGCCGACCTGGTGGACGTCAACCAGGCCGTGTTCGATCCCGGCAACGACTTCCGCGGAGTCATCGCGGGCGTGCACGAGATGCTGCGACAGCAGGGGCTGCTCAAGGGAACCTGGTGCCTGGATCCGCAGGAGGCGCTGTCGCCCGGTCAGGCCGAGGAGATCGCGCGGGTGCGCACTGCCTATCCGGAGCTCAACGACGACGACTTCATCGCGCAGCATCTGGACGAGTGGCTGAGCTGACAGGGAGAATCGAGCCCCGGCATTCTCGCCCCTGCTGGACTACCTCGCCCCTGCTCGTTTACGCAACTGCGCAGGGGCGAGGATGCTGAGCGGGGGCGGCGACAGACTCGCGCCGCGTCGGCGACTTACCCGCCGCGCGGTCAAACCGCCTTCTCGGCGCACGGGACGCACAGCTCCGCGAACGGGCGCACCTCCAGGCGGCCGGCCGGGATTGGCTTCCCGCACGAAGCGCAGATTCCGTACGTCCCGGCATCCCACCGCGCGAGGGCGTCGTCGAACCGGCGCACCTCGTCGGCCGCGGCATCCGACAGCGCCGACAGCCGAGACCACTCCGACGACAGCGTCACGCCCTCGGGGTCGTGCTCGTCGTCGTCGTTCGCGCCCTGCCGGTCGCGCACGAGCGCGGCCAGGGCGGATGCCGCGGAGTCGGCCCGCGCGACAGCATCCGCTCTGCGCTCGGCGAGCATCTCGCGACTGATCCCGGTCATGACCACACCCTACGTGCTCTCCCGGGTCGCCGGCTCGGCTTGCCTCACGCCCGACGCGGGAGGACGATGGAAACGCTGTACTGATGCGAGGAGATGCGATGCAACTGGGAATGATCGGACTCGGGCGGATGGGCGCGAACATCGTGCGCCGACTGATGCAGGACGGCCACGAATGCGTGGCGTATGACGTGAACCAGGATGCGGTGGTCACACTCGCCGCCGAGGGCGCGACCGGAGCATCCGATCTGGCGGACTTCGCCTCGAAGCTGCAGAAGCCTCGCGTGGTGTGGATGATGGTGCCCGCGTCGCTGACCGGGACGGTCGTCGAGGAGGTGTCCGCGGTGCTCGAGCCGGGCGACATCCTGATCGACGGCGGCAACTCGAACTACCGCGACGACGTGCGCCGCGCCAAGGCGCTGCGCGAGAAGGGCATCGAGTACGTCGACGCCGGTACCAGCGGTGGCGTGTTCGGGCTGGAGCGCGGGTACTGCCTGATGGTGGGCGGGTCGGATGCCGCGGTCTCGCACATCGAGCCGCTGCTGAAGACCATCGCGCCGGGTGCCGGCGAGATCGAGCGCACGCCCGGCCGCACCGGCGATCTCGCACCCGAGGAGCAGGGCTACCTGCACTGCGGGCCGTCGGGCTCGGGGCACTTCGTGAAGATGGTGCACAACGGCATCGAGTACGGCATCATGGCCTCGATCGCCGAGGGGCTGAACATTCTGAAGAACGCCGACGCCGGCGTGCGCGAGGCCGAACACTCCGCCGAGATCGCGCCGCTGGAGGAGCCGGAGTTCTACCAGTTCCCGATCGACACGGCCGCGGTGTCGGAGCTGTGGCGCCGCGGATCGGTGATCTCGTCGTGGCTGCTCGATCTGACCGCCGCCGCGCTGAACGAGAACCCCGCGCTGGACGGGCTCGCCGGCCGCGTGTCCGATTCGGGTGAGGGCCGCTGGACGGTCAAGGCCGCGGTTGATGTGGGCGTGCCCGTGCCGGTGCTGTCGTCGGCGCTGTTCGAGCGGTTCGCGTCGCGTGATGAGGATCAGTTCGCCAACCAGGTGCTCTCGGCGATGCGCCTGCAGTTCGGCGGGCACAAGGAGCTGCCCGCCGGCGACTCGCTCGAGGCCGGTGGTCGCAAGTCCGAGCTCGGCTGAGGGGTGTGCCGCTGTGCCCAACAGGATGACCTGCGACTTTGGCGACAAGCCCCGCACGCAGGCATACGCCGACCTGATCGTCGAGTTCACCATGGGTCTCGGCGCCGTGCGGCGTGAGGAGAAAGCACAGCTGAGTTTCGCAGTGGGGCGGAAGTTCCTGTGGCTGTGGACTTATGAGAGGACCGCCGACGGCATCCTCGATCTGTCGGTGACCCTCGATCGTGCGATGGCGAATGACGCCTTCCGCAGCGTGACGGAGGTTGCGAAGAACCGTTGGAATCACCACGTCATCGTGCACACCAAGGCCGAGGCGACTAGCGGCGTGCTACACGATCTGATCCGTGCCGGGTACGACTTCGGGAGCGGGTGACGGGCGGGGCCGGATGCTTGTCTGGGCCCCTACATCCATCGAAGGTCTTCTCGATAATGCGGATTACTGACGTCGGTCCGCGTGCCCGCAAGGCCTCCACGGACGGATCCTGCTCATAAATAATGCGCATTATCTCCTTGACCGATCCGTCAGCCTCGTCGCAGACTCGGGAGCCATATGGGCCACCCGGCTCCGCTGACAGCTTCCCGATTGAGGAGGATCGATGCCCCGCCATCGCTTCACCCAGGCTGACGTCGCCGCCGTGGCCGGTGTCAGCCAGTCGACCGTCAGCTTCGTGCTCAACGGCAACGCACCGGCCGGGGTGCGGATCTCGGAGGAGACGCGCACCCGGGTGCTGGAGGCCATCCGCATCACCGGCTACTCGGCCAACCCGGTCGCGCAGCGGCTGGCGGGCGGCCGCAACCAGATTCTGGGCGTGTTCACGTACGAGAAGACCTTCCCTCGTGGCGGCCGTGATTTCTACGGAGGGTTCCTCAACGGCATCGAGCACGCGGCCGAACAGCTGGGTGTGGACATGCTGCTGTTCACCTCGGCGCGGGTCGTCGACGGGCGTCGGCAGCTGACCCGTGACGGCTGGCAGCGGCTCGGTCTGGCCGATGGATGCCTGCTGCTGGGCCAGCGCGAGGATCAGAGCGAGCTGCAGCATCTGCTCGACACGAACTACCCGTTCGTCTTCATCGGCAAGCGCGTCAGCGAGGGGCGCCGACTGCCCTGGGCGGTCGGGCTGCTTCTGCTCGTGGCGGGAGGCGCTGTGCTGCTGATCCGCCGCCAACGCCGGCCGACGGCGTAGCGCCCGAGCCCCGTCGGGCATCCGGGGGCGTCCGTGACCATCGTCCGGACGCCCCTGGATCCGTCGGATCCTTACGCGCCGAGTTCTGGAAGGATGCTGTCATGCCTCGCTTCGATCTGCCCCTCGACCAGCTGCGTACCTACCGGCCGGAGGTCGCCGAGCCCGCCGACTTCGACGAGTTCTGGCAGCGCACGCTCCGCGAGGCGCGTGCTGCGGCGCAGCCGGTGCGGCTCACGCGTATGGACTCCCCGCTGCAGGCGGTCGCGGTGTACGACGTGCTCTTCTCCGGGTTCGGCGGAGACCCCGTCGCCGGCTGGCTGACGCTGCCGGCGGATGGTTCCGACGAGTTGCCGGCGGTGGTCGAGTACAACGGGTACGGCGGGGGCCGCGGGCTGCCGCACGAGCACCTGGCGTGGGCGGCATCCGGTTACGCGCACCTGTTCATGGACACCCGCGGGCAGGGGGCGGGCTGGGGAACCGGAGGGGGCACGGAGGACCCGCACGGGTCTGGCCCGTCGACACCCGGATTCATGACCCGGGGCATCCTCGACCCGCACGAGTACTACTACCGCCGAGTCATGACGGATGCGGTGATGGCGGTCGACGCCATCCGCCAGGTGGAGCGCGTCGACCTGACCCGCGTGTCCGTCGCCGGTGGAAGCCAGGGCGGCGGCCTGACGATCGCCGCCGCCGGGTTGAGCGAAGGATTGCTCGCGGCGATGCCCGATGTGCCGTTCCTGTGCCACTTCGAGCGTGCCGTCGGGCTGACTGACCGGGACCCGTACCAGGAGATCGTGCGGTATCTGGCCGTGCACCGGGAGGCCGCGGATGCCGTGTTCACGACCCTGTCGTATTTCGATGGGGTGAACTTCGCGAAGCGTGCGACGATGCCGGCGCTGTTCTCCGCGGCGATGATGGACCAGGTCTGCCCGCCGTCGACGGTGTATGCGGCGCGCAACCACTGGGGCGGGAACGCCGACATCGTCGACTATCACTTCAACGGGCACGAGGGCGGGCTCGGGCTGCAGTGGCAGCGGCAGGCGGCGTTCCTGGCCGCGCTGCTCTGACGTTGCGGGC
This sequence comes from Microbacterium sp. ARD32, assembly GCF_031844385.1. NCBI lineage: Bacteria > Bacillati > Actinomycetota > Actinomycetes > Micrococcales > Microbacteriaceae > Microbacterium > Microbacterium sp. ARD32. The sequence goes on along the minus strand of NZ_JAUZVD010000002.1, from coordinate 49,561 downwards.
CGTGCTGCGCTGAGCCGGTCCGGTTCAGTTGCCGCGTGGGCCGGTCACGGGAACAGCAGGCTCAGCACGGTCGAGCCACCGCCGACGGTGATCAGCGCGATGATCGTCACCCAGGCGACAGGCACACCCAGGGATCAGTCGTCGACGGGCTCGTCGCGCGGGTCGTCGAGCGGCTTCTTCGGCCCGGTGAAGAACAGCAGGGTTCCGGCGATGCCGAGGAGCACACCGATCGAGATCCCGACCGGCGCGAAGCCCTGAGCTCCCGCTGATCCCGACGCCAGCTGCAGCAGGGGCGGCACGATCAGCAGGGCACCGATGACCCACAGTACGATCGCGGTCGTGGCGTATGGGCGTCTGCGGCGCGGCATCCGTTCAGCTTCCCAGCAGCAGGGTGAAGGCGGTCGCGCCGCCGCCGCCGACGATCAGGGCGACGATCGTCACCCAGGCGACCAGGCGGATGCGGCGGTTGCGGCGCTCGCCGAGATCGCCGTAGTCCTCGTCGGTGCGACTCATCGTGCCCTCATCCCGCGACCGGCTCGGTGACCGTCGGGCCGAACACGGCCGGCAGCGTCGCGCGCGAGGACTCGCGCAGCTCGGCGACCGAGATGGTGAAGACGTCCTGCACCTCGAGGGTCGGCTCGGAATCGGTGACGCCGATGCGCAGCACGGGATAGCCGCGTCCTTCGCACAGGCCGCGGAACTTCACGTCGTCCTCGCGGGGGACGGTCACGATCACGCGACCGGTCGACTCGGAGAACAGCGCGGATGCCGCATCCACACCGTCGCGCTCCATCAGCTCGGTGAGCCAGACGCGCGCGCCGAGTCCGAAGCGCATCACGCCCTCGGCGAGAGCCTGGCCGAGGCCGCCTTCGGAGAGGTCGTGTGCGGAGGAGATCAGCCATTCGTCGCGCGCGGCCGAGATCAGCCCGGCCAGGCTCCTCTCGGCGGCCAGATCGACCGCCGGCGGAAGGCCGCCCAGGTGACCGTGCACCACGTCGGCCCACGCCGAGCCGGACAGTTCGGCGGCGGTCGCGCCGAGCAGGTAGATGTTCTGGCCCTCGTCCTGCCAGCCCGACGGGATGCGGCGGGACACGTCCTCGATGATGCCCATCACTCCCACCAGCGGGGTGGGGTGGATCGGCACGTCACCGGTCTGGTTGTAGAACGACACGTTGCCGCCGGTCACGGGAACGCCCAGCTCGTAGCATCCGTCGGCCAGACCGTCGACGGTCTGCCCGAACTGCCACATCACCTCGGGGTTCTCGGGGGATCCGAAGTTCAGACAGTCGGTGATCGCGGTGGGCACCGCGCCGGTCACCGCGACGTTGCGGTACGCCTCGGCGAGCGCCAGCTGCGCGCCCGCGTAGGGGTCGAGCTGGCAGTAGCGGCCGTTGGCGTCGGTGGCGATCGCGAAGCCCAGGCCCGACTCCTCGTCGACGCGGATCATGCCGGCGTCGTCGGGGAACGCCAGCGCCGTGTTGCCGCCGACGTAGTAGTCGTACTGGTTGGTGATCCAGCTGGTGTCGGCCAGGTTCGGCGAGCCGAGCACGGCCAGGAACTGCTCGCGCAGCACCGCCGGGTCGTCGCTGCGGGGGAGCAGCTCCGCCGCATCCGCCTGCAGCGCGTCGATCCACGTCGGGTAGGCGACCGGACGATCGTAGACCGGGCCGTCGACGGCGACGGTGGACGGGTCGACGTCGACGATCCGCTCGCCCTTCCAGTCGATGACAAGGCGGCCGTCGCCGGTGACCTCGCCGAGCACGCTGGTCTCGACCTCCCACTTGTTCACCACGGCCATGAACGCGTCGAGCTTCTCGGGGGCGACGATGGCCATCATCCGCTCCTGCGACTCGCTCATGAGGATCTCCTCGGCGGTGAGCGTGGGGTCGCGCAGCAGCACGTCGTCGAGCGAGACGTGCATGCCGGAGTTGCCGTTGGCGGCCAGCTCGCTGGTGGCGCACGAGATGCCGGCGGCGCCGAGGTCCTGGATGGCCTCGACCAGCTCGCCCTGGTACAGCTCCAGGCAGCACTCGATGAGCACCTTCTCGGCGAATGGGTCGCCCACCTGCACGGCGGGGCGCTTGGTGGGGCCGCCGTCGGCGAAGGTGTCGGATGCCAGGATGCTGGCGCCGCCGATGCCGTCGCCGCCGGTGCGCGCGCCGAACAGCACCACCTTGTTGCCGACTCCGGTGGCGTTGGCGAGCTTGAGGTCCTCGTGGCGGAGCACCCCGACCGCGAGGGCGTTCACGAGCGGGTTCGCCTGGTAGACCGAGTCGAAGACGGTCTCGCCGCCGATGTTCGGCAGGCCCAGGCAGTTGCCGTAGAAGCTGATGCCGGCGGTCACACCGTGCACGACGCGGGGAGTGTCGGGGTGGTCGATGGCGCCGAAGCGCAGGGCATCCATCACCGCGACCGGGCGTGCGCCCATGGAGATGATGTCGCGGACGATGCCGCCGATGCCGGTGGCCGCACCCTGGAACGGCTCGATGAAGCTCGGGTGGTTGTGCGACTCGGCCTTGAAGGTGACGGCCCAGCCCTCGCCCACGTCGACGACGCCGGCGTTCTGGCCCATGCCGACCATGAGGCGTTCGCGCATCTCGTCGGAGACCTTCTGACCGAAGCGGCGCAGGTAGTTCTTACTGCTCTTGTAGGAGCAGTGCTCCGACCACATCACCGAGTACATCGCCAGCTCGCCCGAAGTGGGGCGGCGGCCGAGGATCTCCCGGATGCGGGCGTACTCGTCGTCCTTGAGGCCGAGCGCCGCGTACGGCTGCTCCTTCTCGGGGGTGGCTTCGGCGTTCGCGACGGAGTCGGGGATGTGAGTGGTGGTCACGCGGGCTCCAGAGGAAAGTAGGCGCAGATTCACACCAGTCTATCGGGGTCGATGAAGGAAAAACCCTGATCAGCATCCCGTTCTTCAATGGGTACCCAACAAAACAAAACCTTACACTGTTTGCATAGAATTGGTTGTTCGGCGTAGCGTTAACTACGCATGAGCGTCGCGAGGGATGACCCCAGTGTCAGGTGATGCTTGGTCGACACTCCCAATGTGCTCCCCGCCTGAGCGGGGAATCGGATGTCAGAAATGTTCCCAACGACGATGTTCATCATCGGGACAGCTTGCGACGGCGGGCGGCCGTGCTCCAGCCAGTGGCGGGCGGGCGTCCGCCGCCGGAAGTCTGCGCCGGGTCGTGAGGCCGTAGCATCAGCGTGATGCCCTCGACATCGACCGGCTCCCAGTGATGTCCGTGCACGAGGAACGACAGGCCCTGTTCATTACGAGCAGAGAAGACCATGATCGCCCTCCCGGTGCGCACCATCGTCTGTGTCCGTTCCCAGAGGAGCTCGCGAACGCGCTTGCTCACCTTGCCGACGAAGACTCCCGCCGATATTTCGAGGAGCCATCGGGTCAGGAATCCGCGTAGCCCAGGCGGCACGGCAGTGAGAACGAGAACCAGCATCAGAACGGCACCTCGGCGTAGTTGGAGCCAGCAGCGACCGTGCGCCGCGAGCCATCCCACAGCCTTACGACATTCTCGCCGAGGTCGTCTTCAGCGGTTTCGGCGTCGTCGGGCAGGAGAAGATGTCGGATGTCACGAACGCAGCGATCCAGGATCGCACCACCGTGGAAGCGGTCGCGGAGTCGCCGGCGTGCCTCGCCGCCGATGTCGAACGGCTGCTCGGCAGCGAGTTCGAAGGACAGCGGGATAGTCAGTTCCACTTTGTACAAGTCCGCAATGTCGTAGACGAAGGAGCGAGTGTGGCCGGTGTGCACGAAGCCGAGGCCCGGTGAGCAGCCGAGCGCGACGATCACGGAGTGCACCACGCCGTAGAGACTGGTGTTTGCTGCGGATAGTGCCTGGTTGACAGGATCGCTGTCCTCGTAGGCCTCCACATCGTACGTGCGCCCGTTCCACGGGACTTTGTACTGTTTTGAATGCTCCCGGTATGCCTTCCGGATGCGTGAACCTTCTCTGCCGCGCAGCTGCTGCATGGTCAGTCCACTGGTGTCCTCACCGGGGAATCGCATGGCATACATCTCCCGGGCGACGCGGAGACGCGCGGACTGGTTCGACACCAGGGCTGCCTGAGCGTCCAGCAGACGGGAGCTGTTCGCAAGCGATCGACCGTGGGCGTAGTAACGAACGCCTTCTTCGCCCACCCACACGACCGTGGATCCGCTCTCGGCCATCAGCACCATGGCCTGCTGCGTCACCGTCGTACCGGGACCGAGCAGCAGCGTGCCCAGTGATGCGGCGGGAATGTGGATCACGCCGCGGTCGTCAGTCGCTGTAATGGCATTCGCGTCGCGATGGATCGCGCACTTCTCCAGATAGATGAAGGTCAGTCGATCCTGAGCGCGTACCAGTTCAGGGAGAGTGGGCGGCTTGGCTCCGATCGCCATGATGTCACCGGACCGGCGCGATCGTCATCAACCCGCATCCGTACCCTTTGGCGCGGCCGATGCCGAAACTGAGCGCGTGCACGAATGCATCGCGGTCGCGCACCTCCAGCACGCCTTCGTAGGTGGCGACCCGGAGAGTGACAGACGTCTCGCGGCGGGAGAATGTCAGTGTGCGGCGGTCGACCACGCGGAGGGCGCGCTCGGCCGAGACCGCTTCGTCTTCAGGATCGAAGTTCTCGATGTGAAAGCCTGCCCGCTCCTCGCGATCGAGCAGCCACTGCTCCTGCTGGCTGACGGTGACGTGTCCGTACACCTTGCCGCGCTCGCCAGACGGCAGTCGCGCACTGCGCACCGGATTCGCCGTGAGGCGGAACCCGTAGCGCTGCCCGTTCTCGATCCGGGCGAGCAGCTGATCGTACGGACGCACCTGCCAGGTGTCGCCACGCGTAGGCCATCCAGCCTGCTCGGCGAGATGGGTGAGGTCAGGCGCTTCCGGGCTGACGACGTAGAGCATCGTGCGGTGCTCGTGGCTGTCCAGACGCCAGAGTACGCGGCCCGATGCCCGCGGACTCGGGTCGGGGAACGCGGTGAGCACGGCGGCGTGCAGAGTGTGAGGCGACGACAGCAACGGGCGCGCGTCACGCCGAGCGGGATTGAGCTGAATGCGGGACAGGAACATCAGACCTCCTCCTCGCTCACGAGGAGCATCGGGTCATGGACGGGCAGAGCGAATGCGCCGGGTTCCGGCTGGCCGAGTACCGTGGCGGGTTCCGCTCCGGGCGGGTCGATTCTCAGGATCTGGATGTCACGCCATCCATAGCGCCGGCGGCGTGGATCAAAGCTGATCGGGTCGTCTTCGACGCTGAGGTCGACGGGGCCACCGGGTTCGGCATCGAGCAGCATTTCGAGGAATGTCGGAGCGGCCTCACCGTGACTCCTCGGTTTCTGCCACGGAGCGGTGGTCAGGGCAGTGCGCAGATCGGCGTCGACCATCTTTGTCGGGATCGGTCCCGCGGGAGGAAATGCCCGCCGGCCGAGATACAGGGGGTACCGAGGTCGGCGCAGTGCAGCGTGAATCTCTCCCAGCAATTCGTGGTCGGTCTCAAGACCGACCACGAAGACTGCGTCAGCCAGATAGTAGCGGTGCGACAACGGCATCGAAGTCTTCCCATCGAGCGTGCGCGCGGTCTGGAAGTCGCGCTCGACCCGTCCGGGACGGTCGATCCGAACACCGAATCGGACGCCACGGAAGTGGTCGAGCGTCGCGGTGCGGTCCATTCCGAGCGCCGCGGCCACGAGTCCGAGTACGCCGCTGCGCGTCGGAGCCTGTCCAGTGCTGCGCGTCGCGAAGCGGCTGCTCGTACCCCAAGCCTGTTGCGGCCCGGCGAGGGTGAGAAGCAGAGTGCGAGTGGTCATGATGCGGCGCTCAGAGCCGCTCCGACACGGTCGCCCCGAGCTGCTCGATCGCGTCGCTCAGGGATGCCCGGGGCCCGAGGGCGTCGAGTTCTTCGGTCGCGTCCCCTACACGGACGACCCATGTCGCATCCGGGGTGGTTCCGAAGGCGGCATCGATTTGCTTGGCGTGCGCGGCCAGGCGCGTGCTGGCCAGCTTCAGGCGCTGCGGATCGACGATCGCCTCCTCGTAAGCCCCGACGAGGTTGACGGGTTGCGTGCTGCGCACGCTGATGACCACGCCGTCGGGCAGCGTGCGGTTCGCGAACGTGTTCTGCTTGCCCGTCGGCATGCTGGTGACGAACGACTTCACGAAGGCTTCCACTGCGCGGCGGGTGCCCTCGGCATCGCCGAGGTTGCGCTGCAGAGCATCGACGTCGATGGTCGCGTACCGGTACAGCGTCGAGGCGTTGAACTCGACGGTGCCGATCATGCCGGCGCCCGCGTCCTCCTCGTCGTCAGCCGCCTTGTGGTCGTCCACGGCGGTGAAATAATCGAACTCGTTGTCAACCGCGTGAACGCTGATCGCATGGGCCACCTGGCATGCAGCATCGACGTTGAGATCGGTGGCTTCGGCGACCATGCGCCCGAACAGCGCCAGATCCACCGAGTGTGCGGTGTCGAACGCCTTCTTGACATCGCCGGCCTTGAGATGCGCCTTCGGATCGTCGCTGGCATCCGCTTCGACGCACAGTGAGGCCACCTGGTCGAGCTGTCGCGAGCTGAGGAAAAGCAGGTAGCCGGACTCCTTGGGCAGCGGCTCGTCCTTCGTGGAGCCGCGCGGCTCGGTCAGCTTGACGCGGGCGGCAGCGAACGCCAGTTCTGCGAGCTCCTGCGCACGGGCGGTGTCGATCTCCGGCTGCAGTTCCCGGATTCGATCCCCGAGCAGTTCGACCACGCGCTTGGTGCGCACTCCGAGGTCGCTCTTGTCGAGCACGTCGTCGAAGAGCAGGCGGGTGGCTCGCTTCCACGCCTGGCTCGACACGCGCGCACGGCGGGTGCCACCGTAGTTGGCGGTCTTCGGGCTGCCGGTGTCATCGCGGTTGATGTTGCTCGGTGGAACGGTCTGCAGGATGCTGATGTCGACGATCGTGCGGGTCATGGTAGTTCTCTCCAGTTGTTCGTGTTCGGGTCAGTCGTTGGATGCGACGTCGCCGTCGCGATCGGTGTCGTCATCGGCATCCGGCTCGGTGTCGTCATCGACGTTGGTGCGGTAGAAGTCGCGTCCCCAGGCGAGGCGCACGCCGTCGGCAGTGCGAAGTGAGCGCAGCCGCATGAGGTCGACGGCGAAGCGCCCGTAATCGAGCGGGATGTCGTGGGCACGGAACTGCTGGATGAGTCCGCGGGTGTGGTGCAGCGTCTCCTCCCAGGAGGAGGCCGTGCCCACCGCCGTGAAACGTCGGCGCACGGCGTCCTGCGCGTTCGATCGTTTGCCGAGAAGGCGTGCGGAGCGGCCGAAGGAGTATCCGTTCCGGTGCATCGACGCAGTTCGGTGGGACTGCTGGTGCAGAGCGAAGAGCGTCAGGGCGGCGAAAGCCGCGTACTCGGCGTCGGTGGGGATGTCATCAAGCAAGCCCTGTGGGTTCTTATGCAACCCGGCGATCGTCAGCGGAATGAGTCGCGCGTCCTGCCCGGGATGCTGCGCCACCCCTCGACGGAGCATGGCGAGATCAGCAACGGCTGAGCTGACGTTCTCGCGGTACTCCTTCTGCAGGCGCGTCGCGCGGCTCGCGACATGCTCTCGAAGATGCGCTGAGAGCGGAACTGCTGCGGTGGTGGTCATGCGGCGGCATCCTTTCTGGCCAGCGAACCGAAGGTCTTCGACAGCGCGCTGAGGAACCAGCCTTCAGCGCGGGGGGTGGTGATGAGCTCGGTCTGCCCCAGACGGGAGACCTCTCGTCCGACCCACGCTGTGGGGCCAGCCTGCGCGACGAGCTCCGCGCCGACAGCGCGAAGCACTCCGTAGGCTGTCGACTTCCACGTCGCGATCGCGTCGAGAGCATCGCTGTCGTCGCCGAGGGAGAGCAGCCAGGCACGGTACGGTGCATCCAGGGCGGCCCACGCCGACTCCATCGCCCACGGTGCGCGAGACTCCCCATTCCCTCCGGCGGCTTTCTCCAAGTTCTCGGCGAGCCGGCGCACGGCTCGAACCCCGTCATCGGCCAATCGGACGGCCTCTTCGGCCTGACGGGCGAGCGGTCGGTTGCGCTCACGCAGGAGCGAGAGCGGGAGAAGCACCTGATCGTCGATCACCTCGGCGACCACTGAGCTCTGCGGCCCGTAAACCATGCCGACCGCACGCAGGCGGATTCGCATCGACGGCTCGAGGACGCCTGCGTCGTCGAGCCGGGCGAGCCAGTCAACGACACCGGGAGCAAGCCCGCTGGGCACATCACGCTTCGGAACCACCGGTGCAATGCCAGGCAGCAGCGCACCGATCCCGCGCCACAGCGACCGACCGGGCAGGTGCTCGCGCGGCATAAAGGTCGTCTGCTTCGCGGCCTTGGTCTGGGGCTCACTGAACCGCCAGGCGGACAGCGGCTCCCACGTCTGCATGTTCTGCGGGGTGAGCTTGTCCCCATTGGCGACAAGGCATGCGACCACCCGATCGACTTCAGAGAAGAGTCGGACGCGGCGAGCCTGCCAGGTGTACAGGCGAACCGGCCCGCACGGGATCAGCCCTGGGCGTTCCGCGGCACCGTCGGGTTCCTCCTCCTCCCACGGCGGGATGTCGGCGATCAGATCCCTGTCCGCTGTCGACCCCTGTGGGACGAGATTGAGCAGGAGGGTCTCACGCAGGGTTCGTCCTTGTGCGTAGACCCCGCCGAGCAGACCGCAGAACCCGGTGCCGATCGGGTACCCCTTGCCCCCCTTTACCCGGGGATCGCCGATGGCACCGGATTTGATGCCGGAGATGTCGTACGCCTGTGCGTGCACGAGCCATCGCGCAGCCTCGGCGAAGGACAGGGACTCGGCGCCCTCGCCCGCGCGGTTGGTGAAGAGGCGGTTGTTGCTGGGCAGGTCGGCGATCAGCGGACCGACGTCCTTGCGCTCCCCCTTCGCCGTGGCCAGATCGGCGACCTGGAAGAACGGTCGCTGGTCATCGAAGAGGTTGAAGCGATCCTGATGGTCGTTGAGGTAGACGTCGATGTCGGCCAATGGCAACCCGTCGCGATGCCAGTGTGTCCAGGTGTCGACGGTGATGGCGTCCTCGTGCGCTCGGTAGATGATCGCGAGCAGGAGACGGAGGATCCCGAATGACTGGGTTGGAAGCTCGCCAACGATCTCCCGGATAGAGTCCGCCTGGCGGAAAGCTTCGCGGATGGAGACCTCCCCGTCACTGCCATCCAAGAAGCGCACGAGAACCCATGGGGCCTTGAGTAGATCGAATGATTCTGACGCATGAGTCTGATCCATCAAGAACCTCCCGTTACGTATGTCATTCCTTGTGCTACAAGTCCTGACGACGACGATGTCGGAGGCTGGTGGCACTGTTGCTTGAGAGAGATCGTAGGGCTCGGCACATAGGAAGGTCAAGGGCAAAGTTATCCGTCCCGGTAGCCCTTCCTCTAGACAAACATTGATATATCGAGACTCCCGCCTTTAAGGACGGCCCCGCGGTGGCGGGGAGCACAGCCCTTCGGCTAGTCAAACGGGGTCATCCCCGCTCATGCAGGGAACATGAGTGAGGATCGTAGCGGTATCTCCTGTTGTGCGGATGAGCGCCGGCTCAGGCATCCCGCCGCACGTACTCGAACCCGTTCTCCGCCGTGTAGCGCAGGTCGAACTCGTTGAGCTGTCCCCGGCCCTCGGCATCCAGAACCAGCACTAGTTCCCCCCGGAGCGCATGGCTGGTGTGCCAGCTGGGCAGGTCGAAAGCGCGCTCGAGCGTCTCGATGTGCCGGTCCAGGGCGTTGCCTCGGCACATTCCGGCCGGCAGGCGCAGGAAGCACCCGAGGATCGTCCGCGTCAACGGATGCTTCGGGGCCTCGTTCACGGGAATCTGCATGCCTCCGCCTTCGTACAGCCACGCGGGCGTCCGCAGAATGCCCTCGTCGTCCCGCTGCAGCACGATCACCTCGAGGGTCTCGTCGCCGTCACGCACCGTGCCTCGGCCGGGAGGAGTGAGCTCCGGATCGACATCGGGGCCGTTGATCCATCCGATGAGATCGGCCTCGGTCAGCACATGACCGAGAGTGAAGGATCCCGCCCTCCGCCGGCGCTCGTCGATCTCCTGCTGGCGCTCACGCACAGCATCCGCCAGCGTCTCCCGCCACCCGTCCGGCACGAAGCCGACGTCGTCTCCGTACACCTTCTCGACAAGCGGCGCGATCTCATCGGGGACGGTGATCACACGGCGATCCCGAACCGCGGCGAACGTGCGCAGCAACAGGGCACGGGAGTAGATCTTCTCGCTGCCCTTCTCGAACTCGGGGACATCGCCCGCCTCGTCCATCCCGGTGAGGATGATGCGCGGGGCGCGCAGCGGCGCAGGCCGCTCGCGATCATGCCGATGCAGACGACCTGAACGCTGGAGCAGCAGATCGATCGGCGCGATGTCGGAGATCATCAGGTCGAAGTCGATGTCCAGGGACTGCTCGATCACCTGCGTGGCGACGACGATACTCGTCTGCGGCCGCTGTCCGTCGCGACCGTACCGTTGCAGCAGACCTCGATCCTTCGCGGCGCGATCGAGCCCGAGGAACCGGGAGTGCGCGAGGGTCACCTCGATGTCGGGGAACTCGTCACGCAGCAGCGCTGCGGTCTCCTGCGCCCGGCGCACGGTGTTGCGGATGACGGCGGCATTGCCGCCGTCACGAAGGGCGCCCCGCAGTGTTTCCACCAGAGTCTGTGGATCATCCTCCATCTGATCGATCCGCAGGTCGCGGGACGCCCGCGACGAGGCCGGGGTGACCACGACCGGCGAGCCCTCGGTCGAGCTGACGGTAATGGCGGGATAGCCGATCAAGCCTGCGATATCCGCATACCGACGCTCCTCCGCAGCGACCCGAGCGCGGCGAGCCGCCTTGCGCTCGGATCCCGTCATCCCGGCATCCGTGACCTGCTGCTTTCGGGCATCCCTGCCCTTGTCGTACGCGCACAGATACTGCTGCCGATGCGAAGACGGGAGAGTGGCCGAGAGCAGGATGACCGGCACGTCGTAGGTGCCGAGCCATTCGAGCACGCGGATGAGGAACTCCCGCATGTACTCGTCGTAGGCGTGCACCTCGTCGATGATCACGACCTTGCTCGCGAGGGCGAGATGTCTCAGCATCAGGTATCTGCTGCGGAGGCCCGCGAAGAGCGCCTGATCCACAGTGCCGACGACGAAGTTCGACAGCGGTCCACGACGCGGGTTGCTGAACCAGTGGTGAGCGATCACGGACTCGTGCTCGCGTCGGCGATCTTCGCCGATCGAGCGGAAGTACGCCTCACGCGTCAAACGCTCGTACGAGGGGTTGAGTTCGGAACGTCCGCGGGCGAGGAAGACGTTCGACGGGATGTCGAGCCCGAGGCGCTTCGCCCACGTGAGCACCCGCGAGAACATCCCGTCAGCGGTCGCCTGCGTGGGCAGACCCACGAAGATGCCGCTGGCGCCGAATCTTCCGGCGAGGATCTCCGCGGCGAGCAGCGCGGCCTCAGTCTTGCCGGAACCCATCTCAGCCTCGAGGATCATCAGCTCCGGGCGTTCGAGGCGCAGGGCCTGATCGATGAAAGCGGTTTGTGTGGGGTGCGGAGTCGCGCCTTCGGGAAGATCGAAACGCCGAGTGAGCAGGGCCGCCGCGTCGATGGCATCCGGATCCGGCATCCAAGGAAGCGGGAAATCAAGCTTCCGCCAGGCGTCGGTCACGCGGTTCCTTGTAGCGGCAACGGGCTCCTTGCCAAGCTCGGCGGACGGGAACAGGTCACTGCTCGCGATCCAGTCCGCGACGATGACCAGACTGCTCAGAAGCACCAGGGACGGCTGGGTGATGGATGCCGACCGCCAGGCATCGACCGCTTCCTCGTCGAGGTGTCGCGTCGCGGCATCGTCGAGGAACTCGCGACGTGTCGTCTTCCAGATGCCGTCCCCGATGAGGTGGGTCGAGTCGATCACCCGCATGATGTCCGGATATCCCGCAGGCCGGCCATGGTGAGCTGCGGCGATGCTTGCGATGCGGGCAGCCTGCTGTCGGTCGAAACCGTGCTCGCTCTGCAACCAGGCACGAATCGCGAGGAAGCTCACCAGCTCATGGCGGGCGCCACGGCGCTCGTCACCGTCTTTAAGGCCCGGATCGAGGGGAAGTCCAGCATCCGACATCCGCTTCGCAAGCTCCTCGACCTGTACAGCGAAAGCCGGCGACGCCTTACCGACATCGTGCGTACCCGCGAGCCAGACCAGGAGCTGCCGAGCGGATGCTTCGCTGCCGAATGTCTGCGAGAGCAAGATCTTGATCGAGCGCGGCACCCACTCATCCCAGAGGAGGCCCGCAATGCCAGCCGCGTCGTCGAGGTGCTGGTAGAGAGGAAGCCATCCGGTCAGCGTGAACGCCTGCGCTGGAACTGTGAAGCTCTTCGCCCAGACGGAACTGGCCTGACTGCTGAACCGGGGCGGAACATGCGACTGCATGGGGTGCGTTTCCTGTCTGCTCTTGCGGTGCCGAGGGCGTCGATGACACTGAGAATAGTGGGACGAAAGTGATTCAGGTCGCGGCGGGCAATCGGATAAACTCCTGATCATGTGGTGTGCTCCCCGCTGCGCGGGGATGATCCCCGCTGCCCCGCCTTCATGCCCGTGGTAAACATGTGCTCCCCGCTGCGCGGGGATGATCCCTACTGCGCGTCGTGCGTCGGCTCAGGGCGCGTGGTGCTCCCCGCTGCGCGGGGATGATCCCCGCATCCTCATCGCCAACAACCTCAACTGAACGTGCTCCCCGCTGCGCGGGGATGATCCCTACCAGCTGGAGCACACCATCACCCCCCTGTCGTGCTCCCCGCTGCGCGGGGATGATCCCATCCCAGTAGACGGTTCGGCCCGCGATTGTCAGTGCTCCCCGCTGCGCGGGGATGATCCCCCGGCCCACCGGCTGAAGTTCGTCTCAACGTAGTGCTCCCCGCTGCGCGGGGATGATCCCCTGTACGCGCTGATCGCAAACAGCGTGCTCGTGTGCTCCCCGCTGCGCGGGGATGATCCCCGCAGCGCGAGCGCGGCCGCCTCGAGCGGGGTGTGCTCCCCGCTGCGCGGGGATGATCCCGGGTGCGCGCGGCGGCGGTGACTGCGGTGCGGGTGCTCCCCGCTGCGCGGGGATGATCCCCAGGGCCGCGCCATCATCGCCAACGAGGCCGAGTGCTCCCCGCTGCGCGGGGATGATCCCTTCGAGCGCCTGAGTGATGTCTTCCTCAGCCTGTGCTCCCCGCTGCGCGGGGATGATCCGTGGCTTCATCGCCCCGGAGTTTCCCCTCCGGGGTGCTCCCCGCTGCGCGGGGATGATCCCAGAGTGCTGGGGTTCGGCCTGTTCGACAAGAAGTGCTCCCCGCTGCGCGGGGATGATCCCTGGCGTCGCCCAAGGATGCCGCGTAGTGAGCGGTGCTCCCCGCTGCGCGGGGATGATCCCTTCACCTCACAGCCGAGCGCGTTGCTCAGCCAGTGCTCCCCGCTGCGCGGGGATGATCCCTAGGCCGAAGGGTGTGGTTGCGGTGTCGCTCAGTGCTCCCCGCTGCGCGGGGATGATCCCGCGTCCACCCACCGCCCGCGGGAGCCTCCACGGTGCTCCCCGCTGCGCGGGGATGATCCCTCGTCCCAGTCGTACCCTTCGCCATTGTCCACGTGCTCCCCGCTGCGCGGGGATGATCCTGTGCGCGCGCTGCTGTGTCATGGGTGCAATGTCGTGCTCCCCGCTGCGCGGGGATGATCCCACCTGCCGGGTGTCGTTGTCCACGCCGGGACCGTGCTCCCCGCTGCGCGGGGATGATCCCTGGCAGGTGCCCGAGTGGGAGCCTGACAGGATGTGCTCCCCGCTGCGCGGGGATGATCCCGGGCCGGTGAGCTTCTTCCACTCGTGGATCTTGTGCTCCCCGCTGCGCGGGGATGATCCCCACCGGAGAACCACCATGAACCAGCCCCGCAAGTGCTCCCCGCTGCGCGGGGATGATCCCTCATCAAGCGCTAGGTTTTCCAGGCACTCCATGTGCTCCCCGCTGCGCGGGGATGATCCCGCGAAGATCTTCGAGCTGACGCAGGAGACGCCGTGCTCCCCGCTGCGCGGGGATGATCCCCCCCAGTGCTGCCCCCAAGTGAGGATGCCCTGGTGCTCCCCGCTGCGCGGGGATGATCCCTCCACCATCGTGAGGATGTTCTGCGCCCACTCGTGCTCCCCGCTGCGCGGGGATGATCCCGCACAGATGCGCATGCGGCAGCCTCCGCTCAGGTGCTCACCGCTGCGCGGGGATGATCCCACGAGGGAGCGGGGGCCCCACCACCAGTGCACGTGCTCCCCGCTGCGCGGGGATGATCCCGCATGTTGCTCTCTGAGGTCGTGGAGCCGATCGTGCTCCCCGCTGCGCGGGGATGATCCCTGGCAGGTCGCCGCATGAGAGCCCTTCGCCGCGTGCTCCCCGCTGCGCGGGGATGATCCGGCCGCGTACGACGTCGAGAACGGCAAGCTGAAGTGCTCCCCGCTGCGCGGGGATGATCCCACGGGACGGCCTACTTGCCGGCCGTGGCCGTGGTGCTCCCCGCTGCGCGGGGATGATCCAACCACTGTCCGGTCGTGGCCCGCTGCACCAAGTAGTGCTCCCCGCTGCGCGGGGATGATCCGCTGAGCCACCAGTACGTGACCAGGATTCTCGTGTGCTCCCCGCTGCGCGGGGATGATCCGCTGAGCCACCAGTACGTGACCAGGATTCTCGTGTGCTCCCCGCTGCGCGGGGATGATCCCGCGGACGTGTCGACGCGGATGGACTCCCCCGGGTGCTCCCCGCTGCGCGGGGATGATCCCGCGGGCCGGTTCACCGTGCAGGCCGGGTCGATGTGCTCCCCGCTGCGCGGGGATGATCCCGCCGCCCCGGCACGCACCTGCACGGCACCACCGTGCTCCCCGCTGCGCGGGGATGATCCGTTGGCGACGGCGCCAGAGGTGTCGCTGGTGGCGTGCTCCCCGCTGCGCGGGGATGATCCCTGAAAATGACTCGATCCGAAACGGTATACCTGGTGCTCCCCGCTGCGCGGGGATGATCCCTCTTTGAAGGCCGTGAACATCGGCCTTCTGTTGTGCTCCCCGCTGCGCGGGGATGATCCCCAGCTTCCCGTCGTCTGGCGCGATGCGATCAAGTGCTCCCCGCTGCGCGGGGATGATCCCCGAGACCGACCCGAATCAGCCACGCATTCACGATGCTCCCCGCTGCGCGGGGATGATCCCTGCACGAGCGGTTCCTGCGGGCGTCCCAAGGAGTGCTCCCCGCTGCGCGGGGATGATCCCGTCCCCGCCTGATCGGTGCGGATGGCCTTCTTGTGCTCCCCGCTGCGCGGGGATGATCCCGCGCTGGTCGGTGGGCTGCGGCCCGGCGCGGTGTGCTCCCCGCTGCGCGGGGATGATCCCGTCATCAGTCATCCATCGGAAGGGGCAACGATGTGCTCCCCGCTGCGCGGGGATGATCCCTCAGCAGCGCGCAACGGCATCGGGTTACCTCCGTGCTCCCCGCTGCGCGGGGATGATCCCCGCTTCCACGGCGCGCCGTTGATCGTGGCCCGGTGCTCCCCGCTGCGCGGGGATGATCCCGTCGGAGATGCGGTCGGTGAGGTCACGCAGGAGTGCTCCCCGCTGCGCGGGGATGATCCCCGTGAGTGGTTCCGCGGTCCCGGGTCGATCGCGTGCTCCCCGCTGCGCGGGGATGATCCACTGGCTGAGCAGCCTGATCGCTTCCGCGGGCGCGGTGCTCCCCGCTGCGCGGGGATGATCCCGGATCTCCAGGTGGTTGCAGGGGCCGGTGGCGGTGCTCCCCGCTACGCGGGGATGATCCCAGGTCGGGCCAGTCGTCGACGAATGCGAGCATGTGCTCCCCGCTGCGCGGGGATGATCCCACCCGAAGACGCAGCCGAAGACCTCGGCCAGCGTGCTCCCCGCTGCGCGGGATGATCCCGCGTTGATTGCTCCGCGTGCGATGCCCATGAGGTGCTCCCCGCTGCGCGGGGATGATCCCTGGGCACGCGCCGACAAGATGATGCGCGAGGTGTGCTCCCCGCTGCGCGGGGATGATCCCGGCGCTTACCTGTTCACAGAGGATGCCGTCCTGTGCTCCCCGCTGCGCGGGGATGATCCCCCGACCACAGCATCGAAGACCATACCGAGCCAGTGCTCCCCGCTGCGCGGGGATGATCCCCCGCCGCCTCCACACGCCACCGCGACCCCTGGGTGCTCCCCGCTGCGCGGGGATGATCCCACGCAGCAGCGTGAACGCCGCCGGGGGATCGCGTGCTCCCCGCTGCGCGGGGATGATCCCAGGTCGGCGGGGATCGTCCCGCCGGCCGTGTCGTGCTCCCCGCTGCGCGGGGATGATCCCGGTTCTCCGAAGCACCCGGTCGCGAAGAACATGTGCTCCCCGCTGCGCGGGGATGATCCCTCGCTGTTCGTACGGTTCGGGTGCCGTGCACAGTGCTCCCCGCTGCGCGGGGATGATCCGCACGACGGCGCGTCGGGCTCATCCAGCTTGATGTGCTCCCCGCTGCGCGGGGATGATCCCTCGGCAGACAGGGCGCGGCGGGTGGTGTCGGCGTGCTCCCCGCTGCGCGGGGATGATCCCAGTCTCTTTATGTTCGGTGCGTCCCCGGACTGGTGCTCCCCGCTGCGCGGGGATGATCCCTTGTCAGCGAGGGTGACACGGATCTCGTACGAGTGCTCCCCGCTGCGCGGGGATGATCCCACTGCACCGCGCACGTTCACGGACTCCTACACGTGCTCCCCGCTGCGCGGGGATGATCCCTATGGGAGTGAGTAACAAGCCCGAAGCGGCATGTGCTCCCCGCTGCGCGGGGATGATCCCCGCTACGACGGGCTGACGCTCCCTGAGCACCTGTGCTCCCCGCTGCGCGGGGATGATCCCCGGTAGTACCGCCGCTGCACGTCAAGATCACCGTGCTCCCCGCTGCGCGGGGATGATCCCACCCCGGATTGCGGGTCGGAGATCGACACGCTCGGTGCTCCCCGCTGCGCGGGGATGATCCCCCGTCCACAGTCGGTTCCAGTGTGGACGGTGGGTGCTCCCCGCTGCGCGGGGATGATCCCTTCTCAAGCCAGGTGCGCGGCGCGAGGCTCGTGTGCTCCCCGCTGCGCGGGGATGATCCCACGTTCGTATCGTTCTGGCGGTGGGGTGTGCGGTGCTCCCCGCTGCGCGGGGATGATCCGGTCTTCTTCGGTCATGGGTGGATCATCCCAGAGTGCTCCCCGCTGCGCGGGGATGATCCCCGGTCGCCGTCACGTTGAGGTGTCCCGATCGCGTGCTCCCCGCTGCGCGGGGATGATCCCGTCGCCACCGCCTTGCGGAACGCACCCGGCGTGTGCTCCCCGCTGCGCGGGGATGAGCCCCATGTCCCGTAACGCGGGCGCGCTTGCCTATGGTGCTCCCCGCTGCGCGGGGATGATCCCGCGAACGCGGTCCGGTGGAACGCGACACCGACGTGCTCCCCGCTGCGCGGGAATAATCCCTTGATTCCTCGCTGCTCTGCGAGGGCATCCAGGTGCTCCCGGCTGCGCGGGGATGATCCCCACAACTCCGGGCGCAGCAGGCGGTCGACCACGTGCTCCCCGCTGCGCGGGGATGATCCCCGAGCGGGCGCGCCCTGAGCGCGATGCACGCCGTGCTCCCCGCTGCGCGGGGATGATCCCGCCTGACCGCCCCACATCGCCGCCTTGTACAGGTGCTCCCCGCTGCGGGGGATGATCCCCGGGGCGCGCCGGCTCCCCAGCGACGTCATCGTGCTCCCCGCGCGGGGATGATCCCATCTCTGTCATCGGGCTGGTCTCGGTGATCGGGTGCTCCCCGCTGCGCGGGGATGACCCTGCTGCGCTTCCCACCAGGACACGTCCCGGCCGGTGCTCCCCGCTGCGCGGGGATGATCCCACCCGAAAATGGGTGCACTGAGTACCGGTCCCGTGCTCCCCGCTGCGCGGGGATGACCCGACATCCGGCTTATCCAAGGCGAGACGCCCGACGTTCTCCCCGCTGCGCGGGGATGATCCCCCGTCCGTGTCTTTCGCAGTCACGGCGGCGCAGTGCTCCCCGCTGCGCGGGGATGATCCCTGGCGGCCGCCTTCGTCTCCGCGTCTTCGAAGCGGGTCTATCGGCGCGAAGCCAGAGGGATGCCGGGGTGACGGCGCCACAGCATCCGTTGGCCGCGACGTGGACGAGGCGGATGGAAAACGTCGGTGCCACGGCTCTCTCGCCGACGTTTTCCACCTCGCGCGGCGTGCGGAGATGGAGAACGCCGTCGTCCTGCCGTCGAGGATGGTCGTGCGCCATCATGGAACCGTGCGTGAATCTCGTGAACCGGCCGGTGTGGAGCGCGTCGACGCGGAGTGGGAGGGTTACGCGTCACCTGTCCGTGAGCTCGTCATGCTGAACGCGCTGGTGGCGTTCGCTCTTGAGCTCGCCATGTTCGTCTTCGTCGCCTGGTGGGCAGCGGCGCTCGACGTGCCGTGGTGGGCGAGGGTCCTGATCGCGCTCGTGCTGGTCAGCGGACTCGCTGTGCTGTGGGGTGCATTCGCATCTCCTCGTGCTCGCGTCGTCCTGCCGGTGGCCGGTGTCGTCGCGGTCAAGGTGGTCGCATTCGGAGCCGCGGCGCTGGCGATATCGGGATTGGGTGCTCCGATGGCGGGCGTGGTGTTCGCTGGCGTGGCAGCGGTCAGTGTTGCCGTGACGACATTCGTGAGGGCTCGGCGGAAAAGCCCGGCCTGACCGGACGCCGGCCCTCCAGCGAGACCGTGCCGGCTTCCGCAACCAGCTGGTCAGCTGCCGTCGGCCACACATCGCACCCGCAGCACCAGCGCACGAATGGGGATCATGCGTTCCGGGCTGAACTGAAGTGCTGCGCCCCGACCACGCCGAGCAGGCGCAGCTTCTCGTCGTCGTGGCTGCGCGGCGCCGCGGTGAGCACGAGCAGGGCCTGCCCGCGGTCTTCGGTGAACAGCACCTGGCAGTCCACCTCGATGGCGCCGACCTCGGGGTGCAGCAGCGTCTTGTGGTCGGCGAAGCGCTGTGCGACCTCGTGCCTGTCCCACAGCTCACGGAACTCGGCGCTGTGCCTGCTCAGCTCGGCCACCAGCGTCCCGGCCTGCGACTTCGGTCCCAGTGCGCCGTACGCCGCCCGCAGTCCCGCCACCTGTGCGCGGCTGTTGCGGCCGTGATCTTCCGCCGGATAGTGCGCCCGGGCCGTCTCGGGCTGCAGGAACCAGCGGTACGGTTCGTAGCGCTCGAGACCCGCGAGGCCGACGTTGTCGCCGAGGAGGGCAACGGCCAGGTCGTTCTGCAGGAGCGTCTCGCCCAGGCCGGAGATGATCAGCGCCGGGGTGTCTTGCAGGCGGTCGAACACGCGTTGCAGGGCGGGTGCGATGTGCTCGATGCGTGCGATCCGGTCGGGCACTGCATGCCCCGACATCCGGTACAGGTAGTCGCGTTCGTCGGCGGTGAGGCGCAGGGCTCGGGCCAGGGATGCCAGCAGCTGCGTGCTCGGCTGCGGTCCGCGCTGCTGCTCGAGACGGGTGTAGTAGTCCGTCGACATCAGCGCCAGCTGCGCCACCTCCTCACGGCGCAGGCCGGGAGCGCGACGACGTACGCCCGCGGGCAGGGCGACGTCCTCGGGCTTCAGCTGCTCGCGGCGTCGGCGCAGGAACTCGGCGAGGGCGGGGCGATCCATGACTCCATCATGCGCGCCCGCCGCCGAGGCATCCAGGGATCGCCGATCCCTCGATGAGCGCTCTCTGCCGGGCATCCGAGAACCTGCCGAGACTCGGACCATGCGAATCAACGGAAACACCATCTTCATCCCCGGCGCGACCAGCGGCATCGGCCTCGCCCTCGCCGTGCGCCTGCACGAGGCCGGCAACCAGGTGATCGTCGGCGGGCGGCGCACGCAGCTGCTCGAGCAGATCGCGGCACAGCATCCGGGCATCGACACAGTCCGGATCGACACGACCGATGCCGATTCCATCGCAGCTGCGGCGAGTGAGGTCATCCGGCGCCACCCGCAGCTGAACGTGCTCATCCCGATGGCGGGCATCATGCGCGCCGAGGACTGGACATCGCCTGCAGGCGTGCTCGAGTCGGCCGAGGCCACCGTGACGACCAACCTGCTCGGGCCGATCCGGCTGATCACCGCGTTCCTCGATCAGCTGATGGCGCAGCCGGATGCCGCGATCATGACGGTCTCGTCGGGTCTGGCGTTCGCGCCGCTGCGCGTGACGCCGACGTACAACGCCACCAAAGCCGCGATCCACATGCTGAGCGAGTCGCTGCGACTGCAGCTGGCGGGCACGAGCGTGCAGGTGGTCGAGCTGGTGCCGCCGTCGGTGCAGAGCGACATCATTCCGGGACATCAGGACGACCCATCGGCGATGCCTCTCGATGAGTACGTCGACGAGGTGATGGGGCTGCTGCGGTCTCAGCCGGATGCCGCGGAGATCCTGGTCGAGCGGGTGAAGTTCCTGCGCTTCGGTGAGGTCCGCGGAGACCAGCAGCAGGTCATCGAGGTGCTGAATCGGACGGATGCCGTGGCCGCGGCGTGACGCCGCCCTCAACGGGAGCACCCGGGCCGGCTGCTGCCGGCCCGGGCTTTCCGTAGGCCCGAGTCTGGGGATCTCGGACCTGAGCCGCCCGGGTCTGGGGTCCCCGGGCGGGGCATCTCACCGCTCGTCGTGCTCCTCAGAGCTGAACAGTGCCGCTGTCGCCGCCGTCGACGCGCTCTCCGGTGAGCTTGGACTTCACGAAGCTGAACGCGGCCGCGATCTTTCCGCCGGGGACGTCCCAGTAGTGAGCCGACTCGGCGGTGAACTTCAGCACTCCGACGTCCGGGTCGTCCGGCCCGCCGGGGAACCACGCCTCCACGACGGTGTTCCACAGCTCGTCGATCTTCTGCCTGTTCTCGACCATCCGCGCGGTGCCCGAGAGCGAGACCCACGAGTCGTCGGAGCTGAGGGCGACGTTCGCTTCGCGGTCGATGGCCGGGCCGGCGACCGGTGACGAGCTCTTCGACACGAGGAACCACAGGTCACCGTCGAACTCCGCCTCCTGCACGGTGAGGGGCCGGGAGACGAGCTTTCCATCGGCATCCTGCGTGGTGAGCATCGCGAACCGGAACTGCTTGATCAGGTCCGCGACCTTCTTGCGGTCGTCAGCGACGTCGGTCATATCGGTGCACCCTTCCGTCTCGTCTGTCTTCGAGTCGTCAACGATGCCGCGATGGGTGGGTACCGGCGAGGGGGTTGCATGAGCAGGGTGCGGTCGCTAAGGCGTGCGGACCGTCGGGGAGCGGATGCCGGCGACGTCACGCTCGGGAGGGCGCGGCCTGCCGCAGGCGGTCCGCCAGCTCTGCGGCCGCCGAGACCAGCGCCTCCGGCCCGACGATGCTGAACGGTGCATCGAACCGGGCGGCAGTCGCCAGGATGCCGGTCCACGACCATGAGCCGATGGTGACTCGGCACGATCGTGCGTCGAGTTCCTCGAGCTCACCGTCGCTGATCCAGGGTGCGACCTCGCGGGCGGGCAGCTCGATGTCGATCTGCCCGACACAGGGCCAGCGATCCTCGGCATCCGAACCCTTCGAGCGCGCGGCGAGATAGGTGCGGGCATCCTTCGCCGGGAGTGGTCGCGGGACGAACTCCGGGCCTGGTGGTACGCGGGGCGACAGGCGGTCCAGCCGGAAGATGCGCCAGTCGTCCTTGTCGAGGTCCCAGGCGATCAGATACCAGCGGCTGTTCCGGGCGACCAGGGCGTGCGGCTGGGTGCGCCGGGGCGGGGCACCCTCTTTGCCGTAGTCGAAACGGAGGGTCTGCCGGTTGCGGACCGCGCTGCTCACCGCTTCGAGCACGGCCGGGTCGACACGGCCGCGTTCCTCTGCGTCGATGAAGCGGATGCCGTCGATGCGGTGCCGCAGACGAGAAGGCATCACCTGCCGGACCGTGGCCAAGGCGCGCTCGGCGGCTTCAGCCATCTCGACGCCCGTGGACGGAACGCTCTGCAGGGCCACCGCGATCGCGACCGCCTGTGCATCGTCGAACAGCAGCGGTGGCAACTCGGAGCCGGCTGCCAGCCGGTAGCCGCCGTCGGGACCCTTGATGGCTTCGATCTGGTAGCCGAGTTCGCGGAGCCGGTCGACGTCGCGGCGAACCGTGCGCACCGTCACCGACAGGCGGTCGGCGAGAACCTGGCCCGGCCAGTCGCGCTGCGTCTGCAGCAGCGAGAGCAGTGCCAGCATCCGCGCAGAGCTTCCGGTCATGGATTCATTGTCGCCGAGGTAGAGGACCGAAACTGACCTCTTCTGCGGCCATTGTCTTCTCCTGTGGAGCCCGTTAGAGCGGCTCCGGACCAGGAAGAAGGACAGCCAATGACCATCAAGACGACCACTCATCTGAACTTCCGCGGTAGCGCACGCCAGGCGCTGGAGTTCTACCGGACCGTGTTCGGCGGGCAGCTCGTGGCCGCGACCTACGGCGACTTCGGGATGCCGCAGGAGGCACCCGGTGCCGACAGGATCGTGTTCGGTCAGCTCGAGAACGAGGACGGCTTCCGCATCATGGCGTACGACATCCCGGGAGCGGATGCCGAGGACCCTGGCGCCATGGCGGGCACGACGACCCGCGAGAACGGCGTGACGGTCACCGACCGCACGTTCTTCCAGTCGGTGCGCGGTGAGACGCTCGACGAGATCACCGGTTATTGGAACGGGCTCGCCGAGGGTGCGACGGTGATCGAGCCGCTCGCGGCGTCGGCGTGGAGCCCGGGCTTCGGCATGCTCACCGACCGGTTCGGGGTCACGTGGGTGCTCGACGTGCAGGCGGCGTGAGGCCGGACGGTGCGGCCGGCGTACCCGGTCGCACCATCCCGGTCAAGGTGCTTACTGCACCGACCACCCGCCGTCGGATGCCAGGATCGCGCCCGCGACGGATGCCGAGCTCGAAGCCGCGCTCAACGAGCGCCCGGCGGCGCCGATCCGCGACTGAGCCCGTTCATCGTGATCAGCGCCGGCGGACGTCGCCGCCGGCGCCGTGGTTCAGGAGCTGATGGCGTCGAGGTCGGCGACGTCCTGTTCCGTGAGAGCGACGGCGGCACCGGTGATGTTCTCGCGAAGGTGGGCGACCTGAGAGGTGCCGGGGATCAGGAGGATGTTCTTCGAGCGCTGCAGCAACCATGCCAGGGCGACGGCCATCGGCGTCGCCTCCAATCGAGTCGCCACGGTGGTGAGCGCATCGGCTTGGAGGGGAGTGAATCCTCCGAGAGGGAAGAACGGCACGTACGCGATGCTCTCTGTGGCTAACTCATCGATCAGTGCGTCGTCTGCGCGGTTGGCGAGGTTGTACATGTTCTGCACGCACACGATCGGACTGACATTGCGCGCTTCGGCGACCTGCTCGGCGGTGACGTTGCTGACCCCGAGCTGATCGATCAGACCCTCCTGCTGCAGGTCGACGAGGGTCTGCATCGCTTCGGTGATCGAGCCGGGCTGCGGCCCCTCGGCGTCTCCCATCCGCATGTTCACCAGGTCGAGGCGCTCCACGCCCAGAGATTCGAGGTTCTCTCGCACCTGTCGGCGCAGATCGTCGGGCGTGCGTGCCGTCGGCCAACCGCCCTCGTCGTCGCGGTTCGCACCGACCTTGGTCGCGATCAGCAGCGACTCCGGATACGGGTGCAGCGCCTCGCGGATCAACTCATTGGTGACGCGCGGACCGTACGCATCGCTGGTGTCGATGTGTGTGATGCCCTGTGCGACAGCGTCGCGCAATACCGCGATCGCCCCGTCGCGGTCGGCTGGAGGGCCCATGACCCAGGGGCCGGCGAGCTGCATCGCGCCGTATCCGAATCGCGCGATGGTTCGATCGCCGAGGTTCCAGGTGCCGCCGGGGAGCGTGGTCGGGGTTGCGGTCATCGTATGGTGCCTTCCTCATTCGGATCATGGGCGGATGCCCAGGTGGTTCGGTACCATCTTCGGAGAGCAACTCTCTTCCGGGAAGTACGCACTCTGAAGTGCGTTACCTCCCCAGGCGAAAGGCGATCGCGGTGGCGACCACAACCGCAGCGGAGGAACGGGACCGCGCCAAGAGTGCCTACAATGCGTTCCTTGCGGTGTGTCCGAGCCGCCAGCTCCTGGACCGACTGGCCGACAAGTGGGTCGTTCTTGTGCTCTGCGCTCTCGGAGGGGACAGCCCCAGCGGTACCGGAGAGCCGGTGTCGATGCGGTATTCGGAGCTCTCCCGCCTCATCGCGGGGGTCAGCCAGAAGATGCTCACCCAGACTCTGCGGGCGTTGGAGCGCGACGGTCTGATCGCGCGAACAGTCACTCCGACTGTCCCTGTCACCGTTGACTATGCGCTCACCGACCTCGGCGCCTCGTTGTACCAGACCACGCGCCAGCTGAGGGCGTGGGCGCAGGAGCACATGGATGCCGTGCAGATCAATCGCGACCAATACGACACGCAGCACTGATCCCGTCGGGCATCGCTGAACCGTCGCTCAGCACGTGCGGGATGGCAGACTTCGCTCATGACTTCTGACTTCGTCAGCCGAGCAGTCCCCGGAGTTTCTCCCGCAGCCCCTCATCGCACACGTACACATACGTCCCGAGCATCCCGCGGGTGAGCAGCACTCCGTAGACGTTGCGGATGAAGACCAGCAGGTCGTCGTCGGTGAAAGCATCCTTCAGGTGCCCGGTGTTCTCTTTGCCCTTCTTGTCGCGGTAGGCATCGCGGTCGGCGACGATCTCGCCCGACGGCGAGAGGCGCAAGTCCGGTCCGATGATCACGCCGGCGTAGTTGAGGTCGTAGCCCTGCACGGTGTGGATCGAGCCGACCTCGTCGAGGGAGCCGGGGGAGTTGATCCAGTCCTTGTCGGTGCTGTTCCATCGCATCCGCTCGCCGTCGATCTCGATGTCGAAGGATGCCGGGTCGCGGCGCGACCGCCAGTCCCAGGCGTACCCGGCGACCAGGCGGGACAGGCCGACCTCCCGATCGCGGTCCCGGATCGCGCGGCGCATCTCGCCGAGGTCGTCGAAGAACCGCAGGTCGTAGTCGCCGAGGTCGGGTCTCGCCACAGGAAGCCCGCGCAGCAGCATCCGGATGTATTCGACGTAGTCGGCACCGGCCCGCACCCGCATCTGGGTGCTGAGCGGGTAGTGGCGGTGGGCGGTCTTCGCCGCCCTGAGTTCCGCGGAAAGGGTCGCGGGCGACAGGTCGTGCGGGCGCACGGTCTGCTCGCCGTCGATCAGCAGCAGCTGATGCCGGCTGCGCGCTTTGATCCAGTCGAGCTGGGTGTAGGTCGGGTCATCCGCGCCGAACAGGCGCTGGTTGATCAGGCCGAACTTCTTGTTCTGCACGCCGGAAGCCTGGTTCGCGCGCTGATTCAGGCGGTGGGTCTCATCGATCAGGATCAGGTCGAACACGGCATCCGACTCCCCCACCTGGAACGGCGTCAGCACCATCGCCGGGTCGAGCTTGGGTGTCTTGGCGAAGACCTTCTTCACCGACTGACGCAGCGACTGCTGCGGGATGACCAGCGCCATCCGCAGATCCTGCAGCAGGCGGGCGTTCTCGGGAGTGAACAGCTCGGCGAACATCGAGTCGGGCTCGACGTCGTCGTGGCTGCGGAAGTCGCGGATGTCGGCGAGCAGCTTCATCAGGAAGATCGCGATGATCGTCTTGCCCGTGCCGGGCGCGCCCTCGACGACGAGGGTGGAGGTGTTCTGCGGATGCTGCAGGTCGGCGAGCAGCCCCTCGACGATGTCCTCGACGGCGATGGCCTGGTCGTCGGTGAGGGCTTTGAAGGGGGAGAGCTTGAAGAGGTCGCTGTTCTCGATCTGCGGGATGCTGCGGCTGAACAGCCCTGCTTTGCGGAGCTCTTCGAAGACATCGCGGAAGGACTCTCGGTAGAGCTCTCGGTCGTAGTAGCGCGCGTCGGTCAGGCCGTCGTTGCCGTTGAGGATCTCGTAGCGTCCGTCGCCGTGGAACCAGCGGATCAGGTGCGATTCCAGGTCGAGGCAGACCGACTTGTTGAAGCGCTCGTCGATCACGACGCGGACGTCGGTGAGGTTCTGGTGGCGCTTGGGGCCGGCGAGGTGCTGGCGCATGCGCTTGTGCGCGCTGGTCGTCTCGCCGACGTAGAGCTTCTGGTTGCGGCCCGCGCCGTCGAGCACGTAGACGACGGGCCAGTTGGTGAGCGGCTCGTTGGTGAGGGCCCAGTCGTCGACGTCGTTCCTGTCGAACGGGATGCGCTGGATGCTGAAGGTCATGACTCGGCGCGCTTCTGGATCCGGCCCTGGTTGAGATCTACGGGGTACTTCGCGCGCGTCTTCTCGAGCTTGCTGAGGATGATCTCGTCGATATCGAGGTTCAGGCGGCTGGCCAGATGGATGCAGTAGGTGAGCACGTCGGCGAGCTCTTCTTCTACGCGCTCGTGGTCGGGTGCCTGGCCCCACTGGTACAACTCGAGCAGCTCTGCCGCCTCGATCGAGATGCTCTTTGCGAGATTCTCCGGCGAGTGGAACTGGTCCCAATCGCGCTCGGCGACGAAGGTGCGGAGTGCCTGCAGCGTTGCGGGGGAGGGCATGGGAGGGAGGGTAGCAGGGAGCTATTCCGCGCCTGAGGACGCCGCGGCGTCTGGCGTGAGCCCAGAACTCGTGAAGTAGTCGTACAGGCTCTGCTCGAGCGGGGATTCGAGAGCCAATGCCATGGTCACAACGCTGGTGGCTGCACGGGACATGACGGACTGCTTGGGTGCTGAGGAGGTCACTGGTCCGACGTAGTAGTGATCCGCACCTTCCCCATCTTCCTTCTTCACGAAGAGGTGCATGTCGACGGCGTTGTCCATTATCGGGGTGAGTTCCGCGGAGCGCAGTGTTCGTCCCGAACGAGAGAACCAATGCAGCGTGCTCTCGTTGAGGAACTCGTCGCCGTAGTCGGTAGTTTCGGAGACGTCCTCGTGCTTTTCGTAGGTCACAAAGATTGGACACGTCATCGTCGACAGATCGGTCTTGTACCCAAAGATGGCGCCTTCCTGGTTGGTTGGCCAGTTAAGTAAGCGGCACGCGTCCTTCCGGGAGTATGTTTTCCCAACCTTGAGGGTGCTCGCCCATGAATACGTGTGTCTGGCGATGTAAAGACCTGTATCGATGATGTCCGCAAGATGATCTTTGAATGTCGCGTCGGCAAGGAGCACGGTTGCGTGCGCTGTGAGCCGCACCTCCCTGCCGAGACGTTCGAACAGAGGCGAGCCGAAAGGAACGCGCTTAGCCGGCTTGTAAAACTCCTGTGTCAAGACTCGAACGGCCGAATCGATCGTCGGAGCGTCGTTGGTGCAGCTGTTGTCCAGCAACAGGCGCGCAATCTCGTCAGTCGTTAGAGGCACCGGCGTGGACATGAGTCTCTGAGCAATGAGCAACTCGTGCGGTCGCTTCCCGTTCAGGATCTCGCGGGAAAAGTATGTCAGCGCGGAGCTCTCCGCGACGGATGGCCCCTTGGGGACCTGCTTGGTGGAGTGAAGAAGCTCCCAATAGTTCTTATGTGCGGTCGCGATCGTAACGGGGTCTGCCGTGCCGTATCGGGCGAATTCAAGCAGACGAGGGGTGCGGCCGAGACGGCTCGTGAGGCTAAGGATCTCCTTCTTGAGATTCCTGAGACCGTCGAGCTTCGACTCGGCCAGAGAACGGAAGATCCGTTCCCGCGAGATCTTGTCGAAGTTGACGCTAGACAGGCCCGAGATCGCGCCCGCCTCCTGCGAGTCCATGATTTTCTTGCGGATCGAATCCTTGTTGAGACTGTTATCGCCAAACAGTGCGATCGGGATCAGGTAGTTATTCGTGTAGTTCCCGATGAAGTCGATGACGATCAGATGGTCTTTGCCCGCGGCCTTGCGCAGACCTCGACCGAGTTGTTGCGTGAAGATGATGCTGGACTTGGTCTGACGCAGCATCACGACCTGATTCACTGTCGGTATGTCGATGCCTTCGTTGAAGACATCCACGGTGATGATGTAATCGAGCTCGCCTGCTTCGAGCCGATCGACGGCCGCCTCCCGCGTGTCACTGGAATCGTCGCCGGTCAGAGCAAGGGTGCGGAGCGGGTGGCCATGAACGGCGCGTGCGTTCAGGAGCCGTGCCAGTTCGTGCGCCTCGTCTTTACGACTGCAGAACACCAGCCCACGCACGCGAGCACCGACGTGGCCGTATGTCTCGATGGCGTTGATGATGTGATCGGCGCGCTCGGGAGCGACGAGCGTTGCGAGCTGACTCGCGTCGTCGATGACCTCATCGTCCTTCACGAAGTCAGTGACCCCGTAGTAGTGGAAGGGTGCCAGCATCTGCTCTTCAAGCGCTTGCTGGAGGCGGATCTCGTAGGGAACGTTGAAATCAAAGAGCTCGAAGACGTTGAACCCGTCGGTGCGCTCGGGCGTAGCTGTCATCCCAAGAAGGAACTCGGGCTTCAGACGGTCCAGAACTTTGCGGTAGGAGCCTGCACCGGCGCGGTGAACTTCGTCGATGAGGACGTAGTCGAAGTATGTGGGCGGGATCGAATCGAGATTGTCAGCGTTCGTCAGCGACTGAATAGTGGCAAAGACGTATTTGCGGTCAAGTTCGCGCCTCGACCCAACAAACTTTCCAAAGTCATCCACGGGAGCACCGAGCACACGACGGAACTCTTCGATCGCACGATCCAGGATCTGGTCACGGTGAACGATGAACAGCATCCGCTCTGGCGCGAAGGCCTGAACGTCGAGGGCGGAGAGGATCGTCTTTCCTGTGCCCGTCGCTGAAATGACCACCGCGCGTCTCTCGCCAGCTTCGCGTAGCTTCTGGATCTCGACGAGTGCCTCGGCTTGCATGGTATTCGCGACGATGGGCGGCTGTGTGGCTCCCGGCCGGTTCCCATCGACGCTGATGATCGATGGGCGTGGAGGGGGAGGCGCGTACGTCGCTTCGTACGCGGTGACCCACTCTTCGGTGAGTCGGTTCGAACATGTGAGCTGCGCGTCGACTGCGCGACGTAGTTGATCAACGATGTCACCGTCAGGCAGTGCGGAGAATCGGAGGTTCCACTCCTGATTTGTCAGCAGGGCTGACTCGGTGAGGTTCGAGCTGCCGACGATTGCCGTGGTGCTGTTCGACTGCTCGAAGAGGTAACCCTTGGCGTGGAAGCCGCCGTGTTCGCTCGAGTAGACGAAGACATCGACACCGGGGATGTTGAGTAGTTCACGGAATGCGGCCGGCGAGTTGAAGCCCAGGTACGTGGACGTGATGATCGTGCCCTTGCCTGGGAAATCTAACAACGCTTGTTTGAGCATCGCGACGGCGCTCGTCGTGACGAACGCGGTCGAGAAGGTGAAGGTGAGAGAGCGACGCAACTCGTGACGGATGGCGCGGAGCATCGTGTTCGCGCCGTCGTTGGCGATGAGCAGCGGATGGAAGAGCTGATCGGACTGGACAGATCGGTCGAGGAAGCCGAAGGTGTTGTCGAGCTGCAGTTGTGAAGTCGCGTCCATCTAACGCCCTATGCAGCGAAATCGCGCATGATCTGTTGGACTGCGGGGACGTCGGCTGGCGCCCAGTCCACGCAATCCAACTGCGCCGCGGGGATCCACCGAATCTCGGAATGCTCAGTGAGGCTCGGCTCTCCTTGGACCAAAGTCGCGTAGAACGTCGTGAGGTTCACGACTCCGAAGTCGTATTCGTGGCTCGTCGTCTCAACGTGCTTGCCGACTTCGATCTTGCAGAGCAGCTCCTCCTCCATTTCGCGACGAAGTGCCTGCTCGGGGGTTTCGCCTGCCTCGATCTTGCCGCCGGGGAACTCCCACATACCGGGAAGCGACATCGAGGGACTCCGCTGTGCGGACAGGATAGTGCCATCGCGAACAACTGCGGCGCCGACGACGTTTATCTGCTTCTTCACGTGCTTCTCCGAGTCCTGGCGAGGGTTGCAGTCAGCCTAGCGATGGATGTCGACATCGCGGCCTGCGAACGGGGGCTTGCTCCGCGAGCCGGGTCTTGTTTAGCTGCCAACGCTGTCTGCGACGACCAGCACGTTGGTGAGCGGGATGATGCTTCGCCATTCCTCAGGCAGTGCCGCATAGTTCTCGAGTACGAGGGTGACGAGGTCCTCACCGGTCAGAAGGCGAAGCCCGGGGCGCTGACGCTCGATGGCCAGCGCGTCTCGCGAGTATGTACCGAGTGTGACGAAGAGGGACAGCTCTCCCGGGCCCTGTGTGCCGACCAGCTGCTGCACCTCCGGTGCACTGGTAGTGCCGGTGCGGTGCTTGCACTGCACCTTGATCTGAGGCGGCTCCACACCGAGGGGGTCACGATGCGCGATCACGTCTACACCGCCATCCTGGGAGTACTGGGTGACGCGAGCCTGATACCCGAGCGCGCGAAGGAGCGCTGCCGTGAACTCTTCGAATTCGCGGTGGGTGATGTTGCGATGCAATGTCTCCAGCACGAAATCTCGCGTGTGGCGGGCGATGCGAGAGGCGCGAGGTGTGTTGTCGGAGTCTTCTTCTTCCTGTGACTCGGCTGCGTGGCTGACCTGCTCAGAGACCTCTTCGGGAGAAGACGCAGCGCTGCCAAGAGCAGCGAGGAACTCCTCATCGTGGTTCCGGATGCGGAATACCGTGAGGACGGAGCCGATCTCGTAGAGCGCTGACTGCGTGAACACCGTGCGGGGCAGACCGACCTTCTTCCACTCGACTCGCCGGCGGTGGCGATGTGTGTCGGCCGATGCCTCAAAGTAGTACGGACCGCTGACGATTCCGATATTGATCGTCGAGTCGGGCTTGTACGGCGCAACGATCACATCGCCGTCAGCGATCTCATCGCGAAAGCGAACAAGCACGCCGGCCTGACCAGCAATGGAGCGCGGCTTTGCGTCGGGGTACAGGGCGCCCAACGCGAGCTTGAGGCCTTCACGTCCGTGTGGGATTGAATCGAGGGATGGCAGCCCGTCCCACCCGATGCTGATGAATCCGTCATCGACGAGCTCGGTCGTAAGCGAGTCGTTGTGTACGCCCCACACATTCACTTGGCTGAACCTCCACTGCGATGGACCAGGACGTCCAGGTTATCGGGCAGTGAGAACAGAACGCGCGTGCGCGAGTTCGCGTCGGAGCGCGACTTCGAGAAGTTCTACATCACGCCGTCGCGCACCTATATCGCGATGATCGAGCGCGGGGCCGAGCGACCCAGCGCCTGGGTGCACGTCGGCTTCATCTCCCACCGCAAGACCGACCGAACGCTCGGCGAGATCACGCTGCCGTACAACCGGGTACGCGGTGGCGGCGGATCCAGGCAGCGCGCTCGCGTAGACGCCGAGCCCTCGACCTGCCCGAACCCCGACTGCGGCATGCCGCTTCCGATCAGCGGCGTCTGCGCCTACTGCTGAACGCTCGTTCCAGCCGCTACCGTGGCACGAAACAGACCCCGCGAACGGGTCGGAGAGAGGCATCTGATGGCAGACGCGCAGGCAGGCTGGTACGACGACGGATCCGGAACCATGCGGTGGTGGGACGGACAGCAGTGGACCGATCAGGTGCAGCCGCCGGCGCCGCACGAACCGGGACTGGATGGGTTCATCAACCGAGCCCGCGCGGATGCCGAGGCCGGCGCGCAGCCGCGCCCTGCTCCGCAGGGCATGAGCTACGTCGTGCTGCAGGTCGTTCTCAAGGAGAAGTTCTTCGGCAGCGGGTCCGGCAACCTCGTCGAGCTCGAAGCGGTGATCAACCGGCAGGCGGCACTCGGCTATCGCCTGCACACGATCACGACCGCATCCTCCGGCAGCACCGGCTTCGGCGGCGGTGATCGAATCCAGGCGACGATGGTGTTCGAGAAGCTCGTCTGACCCGCACATCGCCGAAGACCGACGGGTGCGACCGACGAGGGCCGGCCGCACCCGCGCGACTCACGGCGTGACGAACACCTCGTCGGCGAACATCCCCGGCGTCACCCGGATCAGCGCCTGGTCGCCGTCCGGCACGGCGAACGCCACCGAGCCCGTGGCGCTGGCGCCGTTGTACAGCTCGTCCAGCCCGAAGCCGTCCTTCAGCACGACCAGGCTGTCGTAGCTGTTCACGACGTTGCCGGCGCTGGTGACCAGGCCGACCTGCACCTCGGCGGCCAGCCCCTTGTCATCACCGGTGTACGTGACCGTGTAGTTCACGATCTCGTAGTGCGAACCGGCCGGAGCTTCGTCGTTGAACGGGTTCGCGTCGGCCACCACGGCGTTGCCGTCAGCGTTGACGCTGTTCACCACGACGGTCCAGTCGTCGCTGCTGATCTTCGACGACAGCGGGTACGGGTTCTCGCGGGTGCCCTGCGCGGCATCCGCATCAGCGGCCGCCGGCTCCTCGGCATCCGCCGCCTCCTGGGCATCCGCCGCACCGTCGACCGGCTGCGTGACCGTGGTCTCGCCGCTGCCGAACGCCTCGTCGACCGCGTTGCTGAACGACGTGGCGACCACCGCGAAGAACACGATGAACCCGACGATCGTCCCCACGACGGCGACGATCAGGCCGACGATGCCCATCCACTTGCGATCGCCCTTCAGGAACAGCGACACGATGCTGAGGACGAAGGCGATCGGCAGCAGGATCCAGCCGACGATCAGGGCGCCGGGGATGCACGCGAAGATGAACCCCACGATCGCGACGATCATCGCGATCATCGCGACGACGTTCGTCTTCTTCGGTGCGGCCGGCGGGGGCGCCACCGGCGGGACGGGCGGAGGAAGCTGCGGCGCGGGAGCGCCGGCGGGCGGGTTGGGTACGGACATGATGATTCCCCTTCGGAGAGGTGCGCGGGGCACCGGCCTGCCCCGCGACGGATGCCGCAGGGAGCCGGTCTGCGCGCACGCCGAATACCGCCCTGTTCAGGGCGTGAGGATCGGAGTTCGGGGGAGATCTCCGTGGGTCCGCGAGGACCGGCTGGGAGTCACTGTAGGGGTGGTCTCCGACATCGACCGACGTCGGCGCCTGCACAACCGCCTGTCGATGACCGGCGCCGATCAGCCGTCGTCCCGCAGCCCCGTGATCATGCTCCGCAGGCTCGCGAGCGCGGCCGCCTGCTCAGCATCCGTCATGCCGCGCAGCATCCGCTTCTCCACCGATCGCACCGCCGCGCTCGCCGCCTGCAGTGCCTGCCGTCCGCGCGGCGTCAGGCTGGTCGGCAGCACCTTGCCGACCGCCGCCTGCGCGGGGCGGGACACGTAGCCGTCGCGCTCCATCGCCTGCAGCAGCACGTTCATCGACTGGCGGGTCACGAAGGCGCCGCGGGCGAGCTCGGAATTCGACAGACCCGGACGCTGTGCGAGCAGCTCCAGACAGGAGTACTGCGTGATCGTCATCCCCAGCGGGCGCAGCACCGTCTCCATCGCCACTCGCAGCGCGCTGGCCGCCTCCTTCAACAGGTATCCGAGCGACGTCTCCAGATCGATGCCACCTTGACTCATGTCAGCATTCTGACATATCCTCGTCCGTGTCAGAAAACTGACACGTCATCCAGGAGGACACCATGCCCGTCACCGGCCCCGACTTCATCTCTCTGCAGGTGCGTGATCTCGACGCATCCCAGGCGTTCTACGAGCGCTATCTCGGCCTCGTCCGCGCGCCGGCTGGCCCGCCGCACGCCGTCGTCTTCGACACCAAGCCGATCGCGTTCGCGGTGCGCGACATCCTGCCCGGCACCGATCTCGCCTCCGCGGCCCAGCCCGGCGTGGGCGCAGCGATCTGGATGCACGCCACCGACGTCCAGGCGATCCACGACGCGCTGGTCGCCGACGGGCACACCATTGCCGCTGCGCCGATCGATGGGCCTTTCGGTCGCACCTTCACCTTCGCCGACCCCGACGGCTACCTGATCACGCTGCACGACAGGGCGTAGGCGCGAGCGCGGGCGGGCATGAGCGCGCCATGCCGCTCAGTAGGCTGACCGCATGCGCCCACGCGTCATCCACACCGGTCAGGCACTGGTCGACCTGATCGTCGAGGTGCCCGACCTGCCCGCCCGCGGGCACAACGTCATGGCCGCCTCCGACACCCAGTACGCCGGGGGCGCGGTGACCGTGCTGCTCGCGGCCGCGCGCTTCGGAGCAGAGAGTGTGCACGCCGGTGCCATCGGCACCGGTCCGCACGGAGATCTCATCCGAGCCGCGCTCGCGGCCGACGGCATCGCCGCATCCGCCCCGCCGGTCGCCGCCCGCGACACCGGCGTCTGCATCGTGATGATCGAACCCACGGCCGAACGCACCTTCGTCACAACACTCGGCGCCGAGCGCGACATCACCGCGGAATCCCTCGCGACCGCCGACGTTCGGCCCGGCGACCTCGTCTGCATCACCGGTTACTCACTGGCCGTCGCGCAGACCCGCGACCCGCTGCTCGACTGGCTGGACACCCTTCCCGAAGCTGCCCTCGTCGTGCTCGACCCGGGCGCCGCGTTCGCCTCGCTCCCCGCCGAAGTGCGCGACCGGATGCTGGCCCACACCGACGTCTGGACCAGCAACGCCGAGGAGGCCACCGATCTGCTGGCCACGCTCGGGGCATCCGTCGC
Organism: Microbacterium sp. ARD32; assembly: GCF_031844385.1. Classification (NCBI taxonomy): domain Bacteria; kingdom Bacillati; phylum Actinomycetota; class Actinomycetes; order Micrococcales; family Microbacteriaceae; genus Microbacterium; species Microbacterium sp. ARD32. Next base: position 14,939 of record NZ_JAUZVD010000002.1, on the reverse strand, counting down.
GCCGGGCGATCACGAGATCTCCGCCCAGGCCGAGGCGCTCGCGCCGCTCCTGCGCACGGATGCCGTGGCCGTCGTGCGCGACGGCGCCGAGGGCTGCGCGGTGCACGCCAACGGCGAGACCAGCGGCATCCCCGGTTTTCCGCAGACCCCGGTCGACACCAACGGCGCCGGCGACACCCACACCGGCGCCCTGCTCGCCGAGATCGCCGCCGGTTCCACCTGGGTCGACGCCTGCCGGCGCGCCAACGCCGCCGCCGCGATCAAGGTCACCCGCCGCGGGCCGACCACCGCGCCGACCGCCGCGGAGGTCGACGAGTTCCTGCGAAGGCAGTGAGGCGGCCCCAGCGTCTCAGGCGATCGGCGGGTACTCCTCATCATGGTTCTGATCGAGAGCGGCGGTACGGGCCTGCTGTCGCTCGTCGAACGTCGGCACATGATCGTCCGGGCGCTCCTCGTCGGTTCCGGTGGACTGCTGACGCGGGTCGTCCTTGCTCAGGTCGGGATCGATCCCCTCGGGCTCGAGCGGATCGGTGGGGAACGGCGTGGGGTCGGACATGATGGTCTCCTGATCGTGGATGGAGCCCTCAGCCTGGCATTGCGCGTACCGCTGACGCAGGGCGGTTGACAACCGTCCTGAGACCCGCACGCGTCGCGATGTCCGGTTCACTCCACCCGCCCGCGACGACGGCCAAGATCAGATTGCGCAGTCAAGGCAGATGTTCTTTAGCGAACAGCTCGATTGTGACCGCCCATCGGTTCGCGGACTGCTCCGGGATTTGGTGCCCACCGACTCCCGGGCGGATACTCATCGCGGAATGAGCGCCTCCCCCGAACCCTCCGCACCCCGCACTGCGACCCTCGCCGTCATCGGCAACGGCCGTCTCGGCGGCGTGCTCGCCAGCGCCCTCCGCCAAGCCGACTGTGCCGTCGCCGGCCCGCTGCGCCGCGGTGAGCCGATCCCGGCATCCGACATCGCCCTGCTCTGCGTTCCGGATGCCGAGATCGTGGCCGCCGCACGAGCAGCCCGCCCGCACGCGTCGCTGCTCGGCCACGTCTCGGGTGCCACGCCACTGGATGCCGTCGACTTCAGCATCCACCCGCTGCAGACCTTCACCGGCGCCGAGGGACCCGAGGTGTTCCACGGCATCGGCGCGGCGATCGCGGGCCGCACTCCGGATGCCGAAGACGCGGCCACCCGGCTGGCGCAGGCCCTCGGCGCCCGCCCCTTCCGCATCGACGACGCCCACCGCGCCGGCTATCACGCGGCGGCATCCATCGCCTCGAACCTGCTGCTGACGGTGCTCGACGCCGCCGAGCAGGCGCTGCGCGCCGCCGGCATCCGCTCCGATCAGGCTCGCGACCTGCTTGCACCGCTGGTCGACCGCACCGTCGGGAACTGGGTCACGGCCGGTGCCGCGGACGCGCTCACCGGTCCCATCGCCCGTGGCGACGACGACACCGTCGCCCGCCAGCGCACCGCGGTCGCGACCGGCACCCCCGATCTCGTCGCGCTGTTCGATCAGCTCTGCGGCAGCACCCGTGCCCTCGCGGCGTCGAAGGCCGCAGCATGAACATCGTCCGCACGGTCGCCGAGATGCGCGCCGGCGTCGCCCGGGCCCGCCGGCAGGGCGGCACCGTCGGGCTCGTCCCGACGATGGGTGCGTTCCACGAAGGACACCTCTCGCTCATGCGTGCGGCACGGGAGAGCAACGACCTCGTCGTCGTCTCGCTGTTCGTCAACCCCACCCAGTTCGGCCCCAGCGAGGACCTCGCGTCCTACCCGCGCGACGAGGCGCGCGACGCCGCGATCGCCGAGCAGCAGGGGGTCGACATCCTCTTCGCTCCCGATGCCGCCGAGGTGTACCCCGACGGTTTCAGCACCGGCATCCATGTCAAAGGGATCACCGAGGTGCTCGACGGCGCCTCCCGCGGCGCGTTCCACTTCGACGGCGTCGCCACCGTCGTCACCAAGCTGTTCGGCATCGTCACCCCCGACGACGCGTACTTCGGCCAGAAGGACGCCCAGCAGGTGCTGGTCGTCCGCCGCGTCGTGCGCGACCTGAACCTCGCCGTGCGCATCCGGGCCTGCCCGATCGTGCGCGAGCCGGACGGTCTCGCGATGAGCTCGCGCAACGTCTACCTCGACGCGGATGCCAGGCGGCAGGCCGCCGCGCTCAACCGCGCCCTCGATGCCGCAGCATCCGTGCACGAGGCCGGCGAGCGCGACGCCGCGACCATCGTCGCCGCCGCCGCGCGAGTGCTGTCGCATGCCGGCATCCGGCCCGACTATCTCGAACTGCGCTCCGCCGAAGACCTCAGCCCGCTCGAGCGCGTCGACCGCGACGCGTTGCTCGCCGTCGCCGCACGCGTCGGCGCGGCCCGGCTGATCGACAACCACGTCCTGACAATCACCGCCGAGGAAGGCGAATCCTGATGCGACGCACCATGCTCAAGTCCAAGATCCACCGCGCGACCATCACCGGCAGCGACCTGAACTACGTCGGCTCGATCACCATCGACGCCGACCTGCTCGACGCCGCGGACATCCTCGAGCATGAGCAGGTGAGCGTGGTCGACGTGAACAACGGCTCGCGCTTCGAGACCTACACGATCGCCGGGGAGCGCGGCACGGGCACGATCCAGGTGAACGGCGCTGCCGCCCGGCTGGTGCACTCCGGTGACACGATCATCGTCATCTCCTACGGCGACTACTCCGCGGAGGACCTGGCCGAGTACGAGCCGCGCGTCGTGCACGTCGACCGTCGCAACACGATCATCCAGATCGACGACGCCGTGGATCAGCTGCTCACGGAAGCCGCGTCATGAGCGCGCACGGATCGGCTCGCGCGCTGACCATCGGTGAGCTGGCTGCGAAGAAGGATGCCGGTGAGCCGATCGTCATGGTCACCGCCTACGACCATCCCAGCGCGCAGATCGCGGACGAGGCCGGCGTCGACCTGGTGCTGGTCGGCGACTCCGCCGCGATGACCGTGCTCGGCTACGACTCGACCGTGCCGGTGACCGTCGACGAGATGCTGATGCTCACTCGCGCTGTCCGCCGCGGCCTGTCACGCCCGCTGCTGGTGGGAGATCTGCCGTTCGGGTCGTACGAGGCATCCGATTCCCTCGCGGTGCAGACCGCGCAGCGCTTCGTGAAGGAGGCCGGGTGCGACCTGGTCAAGGTCGAGCGCGGTGGCAGCACCGTCGACCGGGTGCGAGCGATCGTCGCCGCCGGCATCCCGGTGGTCGGGCACGTCGGCCTCACCCCGCAGAGCGTCACCGCTCTCGGCGGCTACCGCGCACAGGGCCGCACGGCCGAGGCTGCGAAGACCGTGATCGACGACGCGCTCGCCCTGCAGGAGGCGGGGTGCTCGCTGATCGTCGTCGAGGCGGTGCCGTCGCAGGTCACGTCGCTGCTCGTGGAGCGGCTGCGGATCCCCGTGATCGGGATCGGCGCGGGAGCGGATGCCGATGGCCAGGTGCTCGTGTGGCACGACCTGCTCGGCATCTACGACGGGCCCGCGGCGAAGTTCGTCAAGCGGTATGCGGACGTACGGAGTGTGTCGGTGGCCGGGGTGCGCGCGTACGCCGACGAGGTGCGATCCGGGGCGTATCCGGCAGCTGAGCACGGGTACGGGATGCCGGCGGACGAAGTCGCGAAGCTGAGGGAGCTGCTCGCGGGGGAGTGAACCGTGGCGACGCCGGTTGCCCGGGCGCTTCGCGCGGAGATGTGCGCGTGAAGCGGACGGCATCCGGAATTCTCTCCGCGCGAAGCGCACTTCTCCGCGCCAGGCGCGCGGCGGTCGGCGCTTGCGGGTGGTCCAGGTCGCAGTTCGTCCCGGTATCCGGCGCGCATAGCGTGACCGAGTGCGACCTGGACGGCGGAAGGGGAAGAACCGGTCGCAGCGGGGCGGTCGTGCTCGGCCGTGAGGATGCCGTGGAGACCGCCGAACTCCTTGCCGAACGACGCATAGCGACATATCGTTAAGCATCGTTCACGTCTGAGGAGGCATCATGAACGGATCATTCCCCACCGGCGGTTTCGGATTCGGCGCGAGCAACGGGTCGGGCAACCCGCTGGCCGGCGTCTGGGAGGCGATGGATCAGCTGCGCAGCAGCTTCGAGCAGCGCTCCGGCGGCCCGCGCATGGCGCGCGGCGACGTGCGTGCGGCCGTGCTCAGCCTGCTGGCCGAGCGGCCCATGCACGGATACCAGATCATCACCGAGATCGCCGAGCGCTCCGGCGGCGCGTGGAAGCCCAGCGCCGGGTCGGTCTACCCCACGCTGCAGCAGCTCGCCGACGAAGGCCTGATCACCGCCGAGGAGCAGGGCGGTCGCAAGACGTACTCGCTCTCGGAGGCCGGAGTCTCGGCATCGGAGGATGCCGCTGAGAAGCCCGCTCCCTGGGAGACCGCAGGCGGACGCTCCCACGGCCAGTTCGGCGCCCTGCCGAAGGCGGGCATGGAGCTGGCCAGCGCGACCGCGCAGCTGGCCCGCACCGGCACGCCCGAGCAGGTGGCCGACGGCGTCGCCGTGCTCGAAGACGCCCGGCGTAGGCTGTACGCCATCCTTGCCGAAGGGTGACTGATCGAGAAGAGGGCGCCATGACGGATCCGGCGGCCCTTCGACGGGCTCAGGGGCCCAGTGCTCAGGGGCCCAGTGCTCAGGGATCCAGTGCTCAGGGGCCCGGTGCTCCGGAATCCGCGCATCGCGCCCGGTACCGGCGCATCCTCGCCTTCGCCGCGCGCGCGTTCGTTCAGGTGTGGTGGTTCGAACTGATCCTGCCGCGCCTGGGCATGGCATCCGTCGCCGATCGCACGCGCGACGCGCGGATGCTGCGCCTGGCCAGGCGCTTTCGCGCGCTCGCCGTCGGCCTGGGCGGGCTGATGATCAAGGTCGGGCAGTTCCTGTCGTCGCGGTTGGACGTGCTGCCGCCCGAGATCACCGCCGAGCTCGCCGGTCTGCAGGACGAGGTGCCCGCGGTGGCGTTCGCCGAGATCCGGGCATCCGCCGAGGCCGAGCTCGGGATGCCGTTGGAGCGCGCGTTCGCGTCGTTCGACGAGACGCCCGTGGCCGCGGCATCCCTCGGTCAGGCGCACCGCGCCACGCTCACCCCGGCCGACGCCGCCGACACCGGCCTCGACCGCGTCGTCGTGAAGGTGCAGCGGCCGGGCATCGACGAGATCGTGGCGGTCGATCTGTCGGCGCTGCGCCGCGTGGCCCGCTGGGCGCAGCGCGTGCGCATGGTGCGCGACCGCGTGGACGCGCCGGGGCTGGTCGAGGAGTTCGCGCAGACCTGCCACGAGGAGATCGACTACCTGCACGAGGCGGCGAACGCCGAGCGGTTCGCCGACAGCTTCGCATCGGATGCCCGGGTCGCGGCCCCCGCGGTGGTGTGGGAGCGCACCACCCGAAAGGTGCTGACGCTCGAGGACGTCACGGCGATCAAGATCAACGACATCGAGGCGCTGCGCGCGGCCGGCATCGACCCGGCCGAGGTGGCGCAGGTGTTCGGTGACGTGATGCTCGACCAGGTGTTCACGCACTCCTTCGTGCACGCCGACCCGCACCCGGGGAACGTGTTCGTCACGCCGGCGGACGGCGACGCCCCTTCGACGGGTTCAGCGACCCGGGCGCGCCCGTGGCGTCTCACCTTCATCGACTTCGGGATGATGGCCGAGGTGCCCGACAGCATCCGTGCCGGGCTGCGCACGCTCGTGATCGCGGTGGCCGGGCGCGACAGCCGCGGCCTGGTCGCGGCGGCGCAGCAGATCGGCGTGCTGCTGCCGTCGGCGCGCACGACCGAGCTCGAGCGCGCTCTCACCGTGCTGTTCGCCCGGTTCGGCGGCATGGGCTTCAACGAGCTGCGTGACGTCGACCCCCGCGAGCTGGCCGATTTCGGGGCGGAGTTCGGCGAGACCATGCGCTCGCTGCCGGTGCAGTTCCCCGAGCGGATGCTGCTGCTCATGCGCGCGGTGTCCCTGACCTCGGGGCTGTGCAGCGCGCTGGACCCGGCGTTCAACATCTGGGAGCCGGTGCAGCCCTACGCCGCGCGGCTGCTGCGCGATGAGAGCGGTGGCCTGCTGCGCGATCTGGGCGCGCAGACGGCATCCAACGCCGGCACGCTGTGGCGGCTGCCGTCGCGGGTCGACGCGGCGCTGGACCGGCTGGATGCCGGCGCCCTCGTCTTCGACGTCTCCACGCTCGAGAACCGGCTCGACAGGATCATCCGCGTCGCGCATCGCGCAGTCTCCGCCGTGCTCTTCGGCGGGCTCCTCATCGGCGGCACCCTGCTGCTTGCAGCCGTCCCCCCGCTGGGGATCGTGCTGATGTGCGCCTCGGCGGTGCCGCTGCTGCACGCGCTGTTCGGGCGGCGCTGACCGGCACACGACCGTCAGCCCCGCTCAGCCGACGGGGCCGCTCAGCTTCTGGCTGATCTCCACGCGCACGCCGCCGGTGCCGGTCTCGGCCTCGAACTCGGCTTCGCCGTCGCCGTTGCTGTTCTGGAAGCTCAGCTCGATGTCGTCGGCCTGCTCGTCGCGCTTGACGGTCGTCCAGCCGTCGGCGGGAGCGACGTTCGTCACGGCCAGGGCATCCTTGGCGCTGAACTGAAGCGTCGCCGCGCTGCCGACCCGGATGCTGCCGCCGGTGGCGTTCGAGAGCGTGAGCTGCTTCGAGATCTGCATCGTGCCGCCCTCGAGCTCGACCTCGAACTTCCACTCGGTGTCAGGACGGGTGAAGTGCACCTCGATCTCGCCCGGCTTCTCGTCCGCGATGCGGTGCTGCCATCCTTCCGCCGCACGCACGTCGGTGAGCGCGAGTGCGCCGCCGGCCGAGGAGAACTCGACGTCGCCGGCGTCGCCGACCTGCCACGTGCCGTCGCGCAGTTCGTCGACGGCATCCGTCCCCTGCCCTGGGGCGGGAGTGCCGGAGGCCGGTGCGGCGGAGGACGGGGCGGGCGCGGCGGGATCCGACGCGGCGGGGCCTGTCTCGGTGGGCGCGGGGGTTGCGGTGCCGGTGCAGCCGGCGAGCAGGAGCCCGAGGCCCAGCGCGGCCGTCAGCGCCATCGGTGCGGGACTCTTCATGATGATCCGTCCTCTCCGTGATGGCGGGCCATTATCTCCCCTCGGCGCGAGAATCACACCCCGGTTGCGCGCTCGCGATCGCCGTCCCGGCGCCGGTTGTAGTACTCGCGGACCCGGTTGCGGTTGCCGCAGTCGGCGGAATCGCACCAGCGCCGGTTGTGTCGCGGCGAGGTGTCGAGGAACACCCAGCCGCACTCCGCGTCCTGGCACTGGGCGAGGGAGGTCTGCCGATCGTCGGTGAGCAGATCGACGGCATCCAGCGCGATCCGCCGCAGCGGAAGGTCGAGGTCGAGCGGGAACGTCCACCGCCACCCTCTCGCGCCGGGCGCGAGCACGCCTTCGGAGATCGCTGCGCGGTAGGCGTCGACGACAGGACCGGGGTCGGCGCTCTCGTACAGGGCGGCGTAGACGGCGTCGCGGAGCGCGCGGACTTCGTCGACGACGCGGGCGGCGCGACGCGGGTCGCGCAGATGTGCGTCGCGCAGCGATTCCGTCTCGGCGTCGTTCAGGATGCCGAGCTGCAGCGCCCAGTCGAGGATGTCGCCGTAATCGGCCAGGGCGTCTCTGCGCCGATCCGGCGACAGGCGCCAGTGCACGGTGTTCACCAGATCGAGCATCCGGTGCCCGCCGAGCTGGGAGAAGGACTGCGTCCGGCCGGTCGTCATGCAGAGATTCTAACGCCTCATGGGTTGTGCTTCCATTAGATCATCGGTCAGAATCTAATGCATGTCAGTCGAGACACCCATTTCGTCGCGTGCGGACTTTCGGTTGTTCTGGTTCGCGACCGGTGCGTCGTCGCTGGGCGACCAGGTGCGTGAGTTCGCCATCCCGCTGATCGCCATCTCGGTGCTGCATGCCTCGGCGGTCGAGCTCGGCGTGCTCGGCGCCGTGCAATGGGTCCCCTTCCTGCTGCTCGCCCTGCCGCTGGGCGTGGTGATCGATCGGTATCGGCGTCGGCGGATGCTGATCATGTCGGAGCTCTCCCGCGGCGCGGTCGCCGTCGGCGTGCTCGTGGCGGCGCTGGCCGGATGGCTCTCGTTCCCGGGACTCCTCCTCGCCGTCGCGCTCTGGGGTGCGTTCACCGTCGTCTTCGAGGTCGGCTACCAGTCGGCCATCCCCTCGCTCGTCCCCGCATCCGGGCTCAGCAGCGCGAACGCGCGCATCCAGTCGACCTTCGCCGCCGCCGAGGTCAGCGGGCCCGGAATCGGGGGCGTGCTGCTGCAGCTGGTCGGGGCGGCGGCCACGATCGCCGGCAGCGCGGCGACCTACCTGCTGTCGGGTGTCGCCCTGCTGTCGATGCGCGGGCGGGAACCCCGGCCGGCGGGTGAGCGGCGCCGGTTCCTCGCCGAGCTGGCCGAAGGGGCGCGGCACGCCCTGCGCGATCCCTATCTGCGTGCGAACGTCGGGTTCTCGGCGCTGTTCAACCCCTTCTCGCAGTGGACGACGCTGCTGCTCACGCTGTACGCCGTGCGGGATCTCGGGCTGCGGCCCGCACAGATCGGCATCCTCTTCTCGGCGGGTGCGGTCGGCGCGCTTATCGGTGCCGCATCCGCCACGCCGCTCGCCCGCCGGGTGCGACTGGGGCCGCTGATGATGGGCTGCACCGTCGTCGAATGCGTCTCGCTGCTGCTGCTCGCCGTGCCCGACCCGTCCTGGACGGCCGCCATGTCGGTGGCGCTGCTCGCCGGTGCGCTGCTCCTCATCGGCGCGGGCGCCGCGATGTCGGGCGTGCAGCTGGTCACGATCCGTCAGCTGCGCACGCCGGAGCGGATGCTGGGCCGCGTGAACGCGTCGACGCGCACGATCACGTACGGGATGATCCCGCTCGGGGCGCTGCTGGGCGGGTTCTTCGGCGAGTGGCTCGGCGCGCGGGGCGGCATGCTCGTCGGCGGGCTGCTGAGCCTGGGCACGGTCGTGTGGGTGTGGTGCTCGCCGCTGCGTCGGCTCGAGGCGCTGCCGGATGCTGTGGAGGAGCCCGAACGCACTGCTTCTCGGTGATCACATCCCGCCGCGGCCTCCGGCCAGGACGGGCGCGGCGAGCCGCTCCAGCTGCTGCCACACGCGGGTGACGCGGTCGCGATCGGCGCTCGCCGTGTGCGCGAGCGGCTCGAGCCGGACAGGAAGCCCACGCCGGCCGTTCTCCGGCCCGTAGTACTCGCCGCCGGACGCCCCCGGGTCGGTCAGGGCGCGCACGGCCGACCACGCGGCGGCATCCTTCCCCTGCGCCCACGGCGAGAACGGATTGCGCCTGCGCTGCGTCCGCGGGTCGTAGACACCCTTGCGCGCCGGGGTCCGGGCATCCACACCGACGCCCGGATGCGCCACCAGCGAGGCCGCCGGATGCCCATCCTGCCGCAGTCGGCGCTCGAGCTCGTAGGCGAAGAGCTCGGTGACCGTCTTCGCCTGGGTGTAGGTGCGGAAGAAGCCGCGCTGCGGCGCGCGAACATCGTCGACCTCCATTCGGAGCCTGCGCACGAACCCGCTCGAGGCGTGGACGATGCGTCCGTCGAGCACGGGCAGCAGCCGCGTCGCGAGAGCGAAGCCGGCGACGACGTGCGTGCCCAGCATGATCGGGAGCCCGTCGGCGGTCAGGGTCGAGGTGTTCGTCCCCATCGAGCCCCCGTTGAGGAACAGGCCGTCGAGCCGGCCACGGTCTGAGAGCGCGTCGGCTGCGCTCGACACGGAGGAGAGGGATGCGAGGTCGAGCTCGACGGTGCCGACCGATGCATCGTGCACGTGAGTGCGGATGGCGGCGCTGGCGCGAGCCAGCTTCTCGGGTGAGCGGCCGGCGAGGATGACGTCTGCGCCGGCTGCCGCGAGCTGCTCGGATGCGAAGTAGCCGATGCCGGCCGTCGAGCCGGTGATCGCGTACGTGCGGCCGTGCAGATCGGGCAGGTGGTGGGGGTTCCAGGACATGGATGCTCCGAACGTGAAACGGATAGGTGATCCATTTGAGTGTACGGCAATCTGGATGAGGTATCCGTTTCGTGGCAGAATCGGACTATGACTCCCGCTGTGCGCGCTGATGCGATGCGCAGCCGTGCGCGTATTCTGGAGGCCGCGCGGGGATGTGACCCCACCGCGCTGCGGCTGAATGATGTCGCCCGCAGGGCCGGTGTCGGCGTGGGGACGGTGTATCGACACTTCCCGACGACCCATGCGCTGGTCGAGGCGCTCTCCGCGGGAGGGCTCGACAGGTATCGGGAGCTCGCGCGCGAGGCCGCGGAGGAGAGCGATCCGATGCGAGCGCTGGAACTGCTCGTGCGCCGAGGGGTCGCGCTGCAATTGGAGGACGGTGGGTTGCATGTGGTCCTGCTGGCCGCATCCGACAGCGACCCCGAGACCGCATCGCTCAAGCACGAGTTCGCGATGCTGACGGAGCGCATTCTCGACGCGGCGCGCTCGGCCGGCCTCGTCAGGGCGGACCTGACCGCCGACCGGCTCATCCACCTCGTGTGCGGCATCGAGTACGCGGTTCGCACCGACGGAGGCGATCCGGCGTTCTTCGTCGATGTGCTGCTCGACGGGCTGCGCACCGGGGACGGGACGCCTGTCGGACGCAAATCACAAGAATTGTCGGGAACGCGGTGAGATGACACTAGATGTCACGCTCGGGTGCCTCGTTCGCCCCAATCCGGCTCACTTTGTCGTGACACTTTCCAGAGCGCAAAATGTTGATGTCGTCCCTCACCCGAGCGGCCACCGCTCGGAGGGGTTCGTTTGCCGTGCCTGACTGGCGACAGATACCCGAAGGGCGATGCGAGCGTCGTGATTGGCCGACCTGACGCGGATAACCCCGGGTGGAAGCGAGCGCATTGATCCACCCGTATACATGCTGGGCGGCATGAACTGCGTACTTTGCCCAAGTGCGAAGTCGTGCGGGAGCGATCGCCCACGTGCAAGGATCGGCCACATGGATGACCCGATCGCCAGGCTCCAAGAGCTTTCTCGTCACTGGCTGGACACTCGTGATGCCTTCCGGGATGTGATCGAAGCCGGGCCCCCTCAACCCGGGTCAGCTTTCGCCGCTGACCTAGGCCTGGTCCTGGCAAAGGAGAGCACGCTTCCGCAGGCCGCGGCGATGCTGAACTACGCGTTTGATTCGGCGGATGTGCTGGAGCGCATGTGGGATGTTCCCGTCCACCATGTCCCGTCCGACTACGTTCTCATGCGCGCGATGGTCGACAACGCAATCAGAGCGATTTGGCTTGTCGACCCCGATGATCAGCGAGAACGGCTCACCCGGGCTTGGAGGCTCGCTCGTGATGCGCCCATGAGGAGCAAGGCGCGTGCGACAGTGATGCTCAAGGAAGACCCGCAGAGGTCCATCGCTGACGAGCTAAAGGCTACGGCCGCGAACGCCAAGACGTACATCGCTGACCTTGACGCAGCATTCAACAAAGCGCTCGGAACGCTGCCGACCCCCCGGTTCCTACAGGCCGCTGACTTCATCGCCGCGACCGAAAGGCAACCACTCCATGCGGGCATCGATGGAGGGGTAGCGCGGTTCTGGAGTCAACTGAGTGAACTCGTTCATGGGTCAATTGCGTCTACCGAGTATCGGATGATCACCCATCCGCCAGAAGGTCACGTGCGCCTAACGCGCGCGAATGTTGATGACATCGCATTGGCCGCGGGACTTGTAACTCGGATCCTCGATGGAGCGCTCGATCGCTTCTACGCCCGGTTCGACGTCTCATGACTCGATCCTCCGAACACGCTCAGTTGGGCCAGGTCGGGTCGGCGCCTGGCGGGACCAGTGGCCGGACGCGCCTGTCGACGACGCTCATAAAGTCGGCCATCGCCACGTCTTGTGTTCCAGCGGTCATCGCAACGAGGGGTGATTCACGGGCTAGCAGCGTCGCGAAGAAGAGGTCAGCGGGAGGCCGATAGCCGAGGGAGATCTGTGGCGATTGAGTTCGTTCTTGACCCGGACGAGGTCACGGGTCCGACGGCCGGCGGAGCCACTCATTTCTTCAGGTATCCACTGGAAGAGGGGCGCTATCCTTCCGGCCAGTAGTCAGATCACACCCGGTCATTCAGGGAGCTGGCGAGACGAAAGACCGCGAGTGGTCGTTACCATCAGGTTCCTTGAGTTTGGTCAGGGAATGGGCCGGTGGGTGCGCAGATTGCCATCCACCCTTAGCGGGCAGACGTCGTCTTGGCCACCGATTCGAACTCCTGTGCCAGGCCGGCCAAGTCTCTCGAGACCGTCGCGCCTGCGTCCCTAACGACGGCCAGCTGCGCGTAGATGCGGCGCCAGTCAGTTTCCACTCTCTGCTTGAGCAGGATGGACTCTTCCGTGGTGCTATCCGTCACCGCAGTGCGCGACAGCCTCCGCAGCACGCGAAGGGAGTAACGAAGATAGGCAATCCACGTCACCAAGCTGCTACCCATCAGGTCCATGCCCGCCGCGCGTTCGAAGGCGGAAAAGGCCCGCTCGTAGTAATCGGCGACGCTTACTTGAGCCAGAGCGGCCTTCTCAAGCAGAACGGTGCCAAGGGTTGTGAGGCTGTAGATATCGGGGACAATCTCAACGGCGCGAAGAGCGAACGATTCCGCCTTCGCGAGATTGGCGACGTCGGTCCGGCCCGCCCGACGCGCGAGAATCGCACGCTGCTCCCAGTATCGACCGCTCCACTCACCGAACACGTCCAGCAACGAGCCATACCAGGCGTCCAGATCGGCCCCTGGAAACGCTCGGCGTAGATTCTTCTGAGACATAAGCGCGCCCACAAGTAGCGATGTCGGGTTACGCTCGCGCAAACTCTGCTGGCTCAGCCGGGCAGAGACTGAACGCACACCGTCTCGAACAATGCTCGCTGCCGCATCAGTGCCAAGGGATTGAACAGCCGGCTCCAGTGCCATCCATCTGTGCCGAGCCCGAAGCCGGACGCCGTCAGTAGTTAGCAGGCTTGAAAGCTGCGGATCGGATTGCACGGCTCGGACGAGCGCGTCACTCTCTGTGCCGACCATTCGCGCCGCGTCGATGACGAGTAGCTGATGTCCCACCAACGCCGCATAGGCGGCGAAAAGGACGACCTTCAACTTGCCGCCAGAGACGTCATCAAGCAACTCGCCGAGCCGGTTGCCGAATCCAGGCGCGTTCTCGATCTGTGCCATCGAGTCGAAGAGATCTCTGTTCCTGAAATGAGCCAACCGCCCGGCATCGGTCTTGCTCTCCAGGACGCCCAGACGACCAACGCGACCGAGCGCATCGACGAGGTGGGCGGCGTCAGAGCCGCTCAGACGCCCAGCAATGTTGCCGATACGACCGTGAGCCAGGTTCGCTGGTCGCACCCTCCCGAGTATCTTTGCCTCGTTCTCAAGCAGGTCGACCGCGAGGCATACGACGCTCAGGCCCGCCGCGCGAGCCTCAGTCACCAAGCGGTCGATGTCATCAGCCACGTCCGCCATTCCGTCAAACATCAGCGCAATCGACTTGCCGTCGGCTGCGAACCCCAGGACTGCGTCGACATCGATCCGCCCCGACTCTCGAAAGAAGAAAGTGCGCCACGAAGCCCCGCGCATGTGTTGCGCTAGTACGAGAAGGCCCGTCGAGCGCCCTGTGAGTCGGCGTCCGGTGTACGCCAGAACTGAGGCGGACGAGATCGACTTTCCTATCTGATTTGCGTCCATTTTCGCCTGAGTCACCCAGCCGAGTTCTGCGGGCAGACCGCGCTGGATATCCTCCCAGAGAGGCTCATCCCCGCCGAGGAAGTCGTGTTGGGTCTGGAGTTTGGCTGGTACGTCAGCGCGCAACTCCTCGAACTGCTGACCCACCCGCATGCCAAGCTCAAGTTCATTCTCGAGATCGTGCTCGAGGTCGAGCCCAGTCAGTTCCGCCCATTCGAGGACAAAATCCTCGGCGGTCATCTCGACGGGAACCAGGCCCCAACGGATTAGGTCATCACGCGTAGCCGGCGAGATCGTCCGTGCTACGTAGAAGCTCGGCGCAGGGTTCGTAGGACTTCTACGAGCGATAACCGACTCAATGTCGGGTTCGTCACGAAGTCGAGCTCCGAGGATCACGAATGGCGAGTTTCCGTAGGAGTCGCGAAAGTTGACGGGCCAGGCGGCTCGGGCCGCTGCCGAGCCAGCATATTCGCTGAGGGAGAAGACCAACTTTCGCGTCTCGGCTCGATCGACGACACCATGAAGGTGGATGACACTAAGCGCCCGGCCCTGCCGGTATGCATCGTCCCAGTTGAGGGTCTGCAGCGAGCGCGTCGTATCCGTCGCGACCGACAGATGGGCTGCTTCGTAGGTATCATCGACGTTCAGCGTCCAGACCGAACTCCAGGGACTCCGCGCGTAGTACGCCATCCAGTACGGCGGCTTCACATTCCAGAACCGGCTCCTAAACCAGCTGTAGACGGCGTCTTCGCCCGCCTTTTCGACAGCGCGATCGTAAACGCGCCACAGCCAGTCGTCTACCTCTGCAATGACACCGAACTCGGAGCAGAGTTGCTCGATCAACTTGCCGCTGCCAGGAAGCTGACCGCCCGCAGGGCTTATGGAGTCGAGACTCGCGCCCGCACCAAGCATGAGGTGATACTCACCGTTGCGGGCTGCCCTCCTCAATGCGAGGCGCTGGTCGTCGCTGAGGTCAATCGGGCTGCGCTTGGCATCAGCATTCACGCCCTCAGCATGCCAGAGACATCCACATTCCTGCCGCAACACCCCCGTTGGCCCCGCCATTGATCGGGCGTGTACGCGCATAGGGAGGGCGCTCTCGAGGTCGCATGCGCCTCCTTCGACGCCTAAGGGTTGGATGTCCCGTACGACGTTCGTGTCCTTCGCTGATCCGGCGGACCATGATCTCGTACCGTCCGAGGGTGAAGGCGTTAGCCA